>NZ_JBLZOM010000009.1:86063-208037 GCF_049199125.1 Pseudomonas sp. QD4 | reverse complement strand
ACCATAGAGCATTGGAACCACCTGATCCCATCCCGAACTCAGCAGTGAAACGATGCATCGCCGATGGTAGTGTGGGGTTTCCCCATGTGAGAGTAGGTCATCGTCAAGATTGAATTCCGAAACCCCTGATTGCTAACGCAATCAGGGGTTTTGTTTTTGTGCGAGTTAAAGCCTGAGGCGCGATTGAGCACGTGGCCCATGGCGGGCAAAGCCTTACTTCAGGATCACTAGTAGCGTCTATCGAAGCCGCTTGTAGCCGGCTTCGACACAGGCTCAACCCGTATTGGACAGCTCGCTAGCTCAACCCCTACGAGCCCTGGCGCTTCTGCGCGCAAGCAACTTGCGCCACCAGATGTAGACACCCGTCAGCGACAGCCCGGCAATCAATACGCCCAATACGGCAATCAGGATCTGCCCGGTCAACCCGATGATGCGCCCGCCGTGAATCGGCAGTTGCAGCCGATAAAAGCGCTCGCCGAGGGTGCCTTGGCCGGCGATTTCCTGGCCCAGCAAGCGCCCGTCTGTACCGTGGAAGAACAGCCAGGATTTACCATGGGCCTCGGTATCGTGCTGACCGAAACCGGCCCCGTAGAAGTTGTACTCGAAGCTGTAATACAGCTCACCGATCGCGGCTTTCAAACCCAGGCGCCGGCCTTCTTCCAGGGCGCGCTCATAGGCTTGTTGATAGCTGATTTGGGTCACCCCCAGCTCCGTCGCCGGCAGCCGCCCACGGGCCTCATACACGCTGGGCTCAACCGCGGAAAACAGTGACACCGCAGGCTTGAACACCTGACTGGGCAGGTTCATGGCCACGCTGCTGATGGCGATCGGCACCAGCAGCAGCCACAACCACAGGCCCCCGGCGCGATGCAGGTCATAGTTGAGCCGGTAGGCATGCCCGCCCTTGATCTTCCAGGCCGTCGACCACTTGCGCCAGAACGGCCGTCCGCGCGGCAAGGTCAGCAGCAGGGCCACCAGGCAATCGATGACCCAGGCGCAGGCCACCAGCCCCATCAGCCATAACCCCCAATTGCCCGGCAGGGAGAGGGTGTAGTGAAACTCCAGGAGGAACGGGATGAAGTTTTCCCGTTGCAGACAACACGCGCCCCATTCCCGCTGGCCTTGTTGCTCGCCGCTCACCGGGTCGAGGTAAAACACCTGATTGCTTTCGGCAAAGGGTTTGCCGGTGGCCGGATCGGTCCGGGGCACGGCGGCGAGCAATGCGGTATGCCCGCTTTCACTCGGGTACTCCATGTACCAGACCTGCAGCCGAGGATGTTGTGCCTGCAACCGGTCGACCAAGGCACCCGGTGGCAGCGCCTGGCCTTGGCTCGGGGTGGTGTAGAAGGTCGGGTTGAGCCATTCATCAAGTTCATGATGAAACGCCAGAATGCTCCCCGTGAGCCCGGCCAGCAGCAGGAACAGGGCAGTGGCCAGGCCAATGTAGCGATGCAGTAGAACCAGAAATGCGCGCATGGAATTTTCCCGTAGAGACGACAAAGCCAGCGCCTGGTTTCAGGCGCTGGCTTTGGGGGAACCGACAATGATTAGAACTGGTAGCTCAGGGTCGCCGCGACGTTGCGTTCTTCACCCATGTAGCAATAGCCCAGGCTGGCACAGGAGGCGATGTAGCTCTCGTTGGTCAGGTTGTTGGCATTCAGGCGCACGTCCAGGCCCTTGAGCCCGACCTTGCCCAGGTCGTAACCGACCGATGCGTCGAACAAGGTGTAGGCCGGCACCTTCATGGTGTTTTCCGCATCAGCCCAGCTGTACCCCACATAACGCACACCTCCGCCCAGGCGCAGGCCATCGAGGGCACCCTGGCGGAAGTTGTAGTCGGCCCACAGCGACGCCATCTGGCGCGGGGCCTGAGTGGGCGAGTTGCCTTTGTTGTCGAGGGTGCTGCCTCTCAAGGCGCTCGGCATCGTCTTGGAATATTCGATATCGGTCAGGGTGTAACTGCCGAGCACTTTCAGGTTGTCGCTCAGTTGCATATGGGCTTCGAGTTCCAGGCCTTGGGAGCGAACTTGGCCAACAGGGCGGAAGAAGTCCTCCTGAGGCTGTTTCGACGCGAGATTTTCCTGCTCGATGCGAAACACCGATGCCGTGAACAGGTTCTCGGTGCCTGGCGGCTGGTACTTGATACCCGCTTCCCACTGGGTGCCCTCGGTCGGCGCCAGAGGTTTGCCAGTCTGGTCGGTCACCGAGTTCGGATTGAAGGACTCGGAGTAGCTGATGTAGGGCGCGATGCCGTTTTCAAACAGGTACAGCACACCCGCACGACTGGTGAGTTTGCTCGGCGTGTCGGTGGACTTCGGCCCTTCGTTGATGCGGTCTTCACTGGAGGTCTTGACCCAGTCCTGGCGCACCCCGAGGGAGAAGCGCCATTGATCCAGCTCGATCAGGTCCTGCATGTACAACCCGGTTTGCTGCAGGCGGCGCAGGTAGCTGGTGGGCGGGTCGTATTGCACGCTGGTGTTGCCGTACTGCGGGTTGAAGGCGTTGAGGCTCGAAGCACTGCCGGTACGCCAGTCGACCACGGTTTTGCGTCGTTGGTAGTCCACGCCCAGGAGCATTGTGTGCTTGGCCGCGCCGGTAAGGAATTCGGCCTGGAGCATGTTATCGACGATGAACGAATGCAGTTTTTCATCGGCGCCGGAATAGTAGCGGTTCAGCTCGTTTCCGCTGGGGCCGCCCCAGGTGCGCAGGGAATAGATCTGATCGGATTTGACCGTCGAATCCAGGTAACGGAAGTTCTGCCGCGCGGTCAGGACATCGTTGAACCGGTGTTCGAACTGGTAACCGAACGACTGCTGATCACGGCTGTAACGATCGAGCCCCGGCTCGCCGTCGAAGAAGTGTTCGGAGATCCGCTGCCCGTTGTGCGGGTGCAGGGCACCATCCGCCGGGACCCCCCCGTGATAACCGCCATCGGGGTCATGTTGCAGATAGGCTTGCAGGGTCAGCGAGGTGTCTTCGCTGAAGTCGATGCTCAGGGTCGGGGCCAGGGCGTAGCGTTTTTCTTTGACGTGGTCGAACTGGGTGTCGGATTTGTCCGCAAGGCCTGTCAGGCGATAGGCAATGCGCTTGTCGTCATCCACCGGGCCACTGAAGTCGAAACCCACGCCGCGCTGGCCCTGGGTGCCTACCGTGGCTTGTACCTGATGGTAGGGCTCGTACAGCGGTCGCTTGCTGGTCAGCGCCACCAGGCCACCCGGCGAGCTGCGGCCGTAGAGCACCGAGGACGGGCCCTTGAGAATGTCCACTCGCTCAAGGAAGTACGGATCGACCTGCATGGTGCTGTAGGTCCCGCTGTCGCCCATGGACTTGAGGCCATCGAGGTAGATGTTATCCACCGAACCGTCGTTGAAGCCGCGCATGGCCACGTAGTCGAAGCGGTGTGTGGCGCCGTAGGGGTTGGTCAGTACGCCGGGGGTATAGCGCATGGTCTGGGCCACGGTTTGTGAGCCCTGGTCGTCCATCTGCTCGCGGGTCACTACCGAGACACTCTGCGAGGTCTCAAGCAGGGCGGTGCTGGTCTTGGTCGCGACCTGGCTGTGGGTGGCGTTGTAGCCTTCCATGCTGCCCAGGGCATTGCCCAGGGCGAAGCCCTTGATGTCGGTGGTCGGCAACGACAAGGCGCCGGTTTCAGGTGGCTCGCGCAGGATGTAGCTGCTGCCATCCTGGCTGACGGCCTCCAGCCCCGAGCCATTGAGCAACTGCTGCAGGCCCTGGTCCGCCGAGTACTGGCCCTGCAACCCCGGCGACTGCCGACCCTGGGTTTGCGCCGGGGTGGTGGACAAGGTGATGCCGGCCTGACGGGCGAACTGATTGAGTACGTCGCTCAAAGCGCCTGGGGCGATGTTGTAGCTTTGGCTGCTGAGGGCAGCATCGGCCGCGTGGCCCACGACCGGCAGCGCGCCCAGGCCCAGGGCCGAGCACAAGAGTGCGGCGCGGATGGCGTGGCGCAGTGCCTTGGGGGGAGTTGCAGTTCGCAAGTGTCCGAGATGGCAGTCAGGGGTGGCGCGGGCAGTCATGATGGTTTCCGTTGAAGTCGGTGAAGGCAGATTGAAGTGCTTACTGACTAAGCCGGACTTGCGGATAAAACCCGCCAAAAAAAATGCACGGTCTGATCGATCAGACCGCTCGCTCCAGGTTCACCCACCAGCGGGTGCGATAGCGCAGGCGCACCGGCAGGGTTTGCGGCAGGATCGCCAGCAACTTGTCGGTGTCTTGCAGGCGGAAGACCCCGGACAGGCGCAAGTCGGCAATCTCGCTCGAACAGCCCAGGTAGCCATGGCGATAACGTGCGACTTCCTGCAGGAAATCCCCCAGGCGCATATTACGCGTCACGATCAGCCCCTCGGCCCAGGCCCCCACATCCATATCCAGCGCCGGTGCCTGTTGCGCCTGGGAATGGCTGATGAGGTAGCTCTGCCCGGCCTGGACCATGGCCGGCAGGCCGCCGGCGGTGGTCGGCGTATGGATGGCGACGTGGCCGGCGGTCACGCTCAACCGGGTGCAGTTGCCCTCCAGGCGGACGATGAAGCGCGCATCGATCCCTTCGAATTGCCCATGACGGCTTTGCACCATCAGCGGGCGCGGATTGGCCACCTGCGAATCGGCGCCACAGGTAACCATGATCTCGCCGCGGGCAAGGCTGATCAGGCGCCGCTGCGGGCTGAAGTCGAGGTCGGCCGCACTGTCGGTGTTGAGCTCCAGGCGCGTGCCGTCAGGCAGCTGGAAGCTGCGTCGCTCGCCGGTGGCCGTGGCGAAGTCGGCCGTCCACTGTTGCCAGCCCACCAGGTCCTTGCCGAGCCAGGCCGCCGTGCCCATCAGCATGGCACCACTGAGCAGCTTCAACGCCTGGCGTCGACCCAGGCGCTGGCTGCTGTTTTCCAGGGTCTGCAGCGCCACCTGGGCGCCGGGTACGGCTTGCAGGTTGGCGCTGAGCTCCTGCTGCAGCGACTGCACCCGCTGCCAGGCCTGCTCGTGTTCGTGATGCGCCGCCCGCCACACCTCGCACTGCTGTTGCAGCTTGGTGTTGCCGGCATTGTTGCGCAGCCGCAGCAGCCAATTGATGGCCTGCCTGACCACCAGTTGATCGGGGTGTTTGTTCAAGCGCGGGGTGATCGAGGCAGTGTCCATGGTGCTCAAGGCTCGTAGCGCAGCAGGTAGCAGTGATAGAGCGCATCGGCGACATAGCGTTCGACCGTGCGCACAGAAATATCCATCTGTTGCGCGATCTGTTTGTGGGTCAGGCCTTCACACTGGGCCAGCAGAAATGCCTTGCGCACTTTGGGCTTCAGCCCTTCAAGCATGCGCGCGATGCTTTCCAGCAGCTCCAGCACCAGCGCCCGCGATTCAGCGCTCGGGGTCTGGGCTTCAGGCAGGTGGGCAATGGTTTCTAAGTAGGCGCGTTCGATTTCTTCGCGACGCCAGTGATCGATCACCAGGCCACGGGCGATGGTGCGCAAAAAGGCCCGAGGTGCCTTGAGCTCCAGGCGTTCGCCGCGCTGCAACAGGCGCACGAAGGTGTCCTGGGCCAGGTCCGCGGCATCGGCGGCGTTGCCCAGGCGGCTGCGCAACCAGCTGTTGAGCCAGCCGTGGTGATGGCGGTAAAGCGTCTGTACGGCGAACGGCGATGATGACATTGAGGTACGGCCTGCATGTCACAAATGATAATCGGTCGCATTGTCTTTCATGGTCTGGCGATTTGGCAATATCGGCTCGACCAACCGGCATCGAAAAATACCGAGCAAAGGCTCTAAAGCGCCGTTCGGCGGGTTTCTGCTGGAACTAACGTGCATTTTCGATAAATCGCTAAGGGTTCTCGGATTGATGCCGACAGACTGGTGAGAAATGCGTGCACCAAAGTAGAGCGATCACAGAACATTGCCTGCGCTGTTAAATGGAATGTTGCATTCCGGACGCATCCCCCCTTTCGGCATAAGAAGTCCCATGACATGAATCTAAAGTTCAGCCATAAAATCCTTTTGGCCGCCTCTGGCGTAGTGGTTCTGGCTTTTGCGTTGTTCACTTTGTACAACGACTATCTGCAGCGAAATACCATCCGGCAAAACCTCGAGTCCTCGATCGAGCAAGCGGGCGAGTTGACCTCCAGCAGCGTGCAGAACTGGATGAGCGGGCGGATCCTGGTCCTGGAGAACCTGGCGCAGAACGTCGCTCACCAAGGCAGCAACGCAGACTTTCCGGGGCTGGTCGACCAGCCTGCCTTCACCTCCAACTTCCAGTTCACCTACGTTGGCCAGGCCAATGGCGTCTTCACTCAGCGTCCCGACGCGAAGATGCCCGATGGCTACGACCCGCGTCAGCGCCCCTGGTACAAACAGGCGGTCGCGGCGGATAAAACCATGTTGACCCCGCCTTACATGGCGGCAGTGGGCGGCCTCGTGGTGACCATCGCCATGCCGGTCAAGAAGCAGGGTGAGTTGCTCGGTGTGGTTGGTGGCGACCTGAGCCTGGAAACCCTGGTCAAGATCATCAACTCGGTGGACTTCGGTGGCCTGGGCCACGCGTTCTTGGTCAGCGCCGACGGTCAGGTGATCGTCAGCCCGGACAAAGACCAGGTGATGAAGAACCTCAAGGACATCTACCCGGGCTCCAACGTACGCATCGAAAAAGGCAACCAGGAAGTGGTGCTGAACAAGCAGGATCGGATCCTCTCGTTCACCCCGGTGACCGGGCTGCCTAATGCCGATTGGTACATCGGTCTGTCCCTCGACAAAGACAAAGCCTATGCACCCCTGAGCCAGTTCCGTACTTCGGCCTTGATCGCGATGTTTGTCGCGGTGGGCGCAATTGCCATTTTCCTGAGCCTGCTGATCCAGGTCCTGATGCGTCCGCTGACCACCATGGGCCGCGCCATGCAGGATATCGCCCAGGGCGAGGGCGACCTGACCCGGCGCCTGGTGTCGGTGACCAAGGATGAGTTCGGCGAATTAGCCGGGGCGTTCAACCAGTTCGTGGAGCGGATTCACGCGTCGATTTCCGAAGTGTCCTCGGCCACCCGCCAGGTGCATGACTTGTCCCAGCGCGTGATGGCGTCGTCCAACGCCTCGATCATCGGCTCCGACGAGCAGAGCGCCCGCACCAACAGCGTAGCGGCGGCGATCAACGAGTTGGGCGCGGCGACTCAGGAAATTGCACGCAACGCGGCCGATGCCTCGCAACACGCCAGCGGTGCCAGCGAGCAGGCTGATGACGGGCGTCAGGTGGTGGAGAAAACCATCCTGGCCATGACCGAGCTGTCGCAGAAGATCAGCCTGTCCTGCACCCAGATCGAGACCCTGAATGCCAGCACCGACAACATCGGGCACATTCTGGATGTGATCAAGGGCATCTCCCAGCAGACCAACCTGTTGGCGCTCAACGCTGCCATCGAAGCGGCCCGTGCCGGTGAAGCCGGTCGCGGTTTTGCGGTGGTTGCCGATGAAGTGCGCAACCTGGCGCACCGGACCCAGGAATCGGCCGAGGAGATCCACAAGATGATCACCTCGCTGCAAGTGGGTTCGCGCGAGGCGGTCTCGACCATGAACGCCAGCCAGGTTTCCAGCGAAGAAAGCGTTGAAGTGGCGAACCAGGCGGGTGCCCGTCTGGTCAGCGTGACTCAGCGTATCGGTGAAATCGACGGCATGAACCAGTCGGTGGCCGCTGCGACCGAAGAGCAGACCGCCGTGGTTGAAACCCTCAACGTCGACATCAACCAGATCAACCTGCTGAACCAGCAGGGTGTGGCCAACCTCAACGAAACCCTGAAGGATTGCGATGCCCTGTCGCAGCAGGCCAGCCGTTTGAAACAGTTGGTGGACAGCTTCAAGATCTGATCGCGGCACCCCGGTGCCACGCCAAGGCCCGCTTTTGCAGTGATGCAGAGCGGGCTTTTTTCTGCCTGAAAACTAGTGCATCAGCGCCGAGCGCCGCAGAGGTTGTGCCGATTGCGGGCTCAGCAGCCCAAGGTGGGTGTTGATCACTTGCAGCAGGCGCTGGCGTTGCGACTTGATGAAGAAGTGATTGCCGGCCACTTCGATCAACTCGAATTCGCGGCGCGTGAATTCGCGCCAGTTCACCATGCGACTGGCCGGGGTCAGCAGGTCTTCGCTGCCGTACAGGGCCGTGAGGGGCACTTCGAGGCTGCCGCTGGAGGTGTCGAACCAGGTTTCGAAGAGTTTCAGGTCATTGCGCAGCAGGGCCTCATACAGCTGCTGGTCGGCTGCGTCGCGGGGTATTTCGATAGGGGTGGCGCCCAGGGTCAGCATCGCTTCGCGAAACGCCGGAGTCGGCAGCGAATGCAGCAATGGCCGGCCGGCGGGGCTGTCGGGGCTGCGGCAACCGGAAACGAACAGATGCTGGGTCTGGCCGGGGAAATGGGCCTGGGCGTACTTGGCCGTTTCGTAGGCCAGCAGCCCGCCGAGGCCATGACCGAACAGTGCGTGAGGCTCGCTGAGCAGCGGTTGCAGCGCCGCCAGTACCTCCTCGAGCAACGCCGGCCAGCTGGCGCAAGGTGCTTCGTCGCGGCGCACGCCGTGCCCGGCCAGGCGCACCACCACCAGTTCGATATGGTCGTCGAGTCCGGTGGACCAATTGCGCAGTTGTTCCGGTGCGGCGCCGGCCTGGGGAAAACAGATCAGGCGGATGCCGCTGGGTTGCCCGGAGTTGATCACCATCGTCCATTTCTTATTGTTGATATTCACAGCTCTTCCTTAAGCCTGAGTGACGGTTTTCCGTGAGTGCACCTGAGAAGCGCCGGGGTTCGCCCTGTCGATCCTGAAGGGCGCGCCGGGTGCGCGGTGTCGGGGTGGGCTCATGCCTCCCGTTGTTGCAGGTAATTCCTGATCGTGGTGGCGCCGCTTTCCAGGTGCCGTTCGAGGATGCCCAGTGCGCGCTCGATGTCTTTATCGCTCGCGGCATCGACCAATGCCCGGTGGTCATCCTGGGTGAGGGTGCCAAGGCCCATGGAGGATAGGTGAAAGCGCAGGAAGCGCTCTTCTTCATTGAGTTCGAGTTCGATCAGGTTCAGCAGCTTGCGGTTGGGCGCCTTGTGATAGAGCGCCATGTGGAACAAGCGGTTGAGCCGGCCGAGTTCGGCGTGATCGGTCTGGGTTTCCAGGGCCTCGATGTAGCTGCGGGCCAGGGCAATGTCCTGGGGCTCCAGCAACGGGATCGACAGGCGCAGGGCTTCTTTTTCCAGCAGCAGGCGCAGGGCGTAGGTGTCGACGGCGTCATAGTCGATCAGCGCGGCCACCACCGCACCCTTGTGCGGCACCACCTTGAGCAGCGATTGCGCTTCAAGCTGGCGCAAGGCCTCGCGCACCGGCATGCGGCTGACCCCGAACAGGTCCGCCAGATCCTGCTGGCGCAACGCTGCACCGCTGGGCAGGCGTCCATCGAGGATCGCCGCGCGCAGGGTTTCTTCGATCACTGAGCGCGCCAGATGGGCAGGTATGGGCCCGCTGACTTCGATCTTGCTCAGGATGCCGGGTTTTTTCGTCACGTTTGGGTGTCTCTACTTCTATAAATTGGATCCAATGCACACTAGATAGTGCTGCAAGGCTTGTCAAAGCATCGGCGCCGCAAGGAGCGAGCGGCGCGCGGCGCGGGATTCTCCTTTGAAGCGGCGGTGATGCTCAAGCACCGGGGTAAAAACAGTCCGTGGATAGGCTCAAGTTTAGCGTTTGCTGCACACCATGCCGCGGGCAACGCTGCTGGCCTTGATCTTGCGCATTGCCGCTGCGGGCAAGGCTGCTAGGATTGCGCGGCAATCATTTCACATCAGCCATGAGTGCTCAGCATGCAACTTCCGGATATGAACCTGCTGGTGGCCCTCGATGCCTTGCTCGACGAAGGCAGCGTGGTCGGTGCCGCACGCCGCATGAACCTCAGCCCGGCAGCGATGAGCCGGACCCTGACCCGGATCCGCGAGGCCCTCGGCGACCCGATCCTGGTCCGCGCCGGCCGCGGCCTGGTGCCCACGCCCAAGGCCCTGGAGTTGCGCGCTCAGGTGCGGGACCTGGTGGAGCAGGCCTCGCTGGTGTTTCGCTCCGGGGACCAGGTGGACCTCAGTACCTTGCAGCGGCGCTTCAATGTGCGCGCCAATGACTTTTTTGTCGGGGTGTATGGCGGTCGGTTGATCGACACCCTGGAGCGCCAGGCGCCCCTGTGCGAGCTGCGCTTTGTGCCGGAAGGCGATGGCGACGACGAAGCCCTGCGCGAGGGGAGGATCGATCTGCGCATCAGCAACACGCGTCCGCTGACCCCGGAGGTCAAGGTGCAGAACCTGTTCTCCACCACCTTTGTCGGGCTGGTGCGCGAGGGGCATCCCTTGTTCGACGAAGAGATCACCGCCGAGCGCTTCGCCGCCTTTCCCCATATCAGCATGTCCCGCCGCGGTTTTGCCCGGGGGCCGATCGATACGGCCCTCAGCGCCCTGGGCTTGGAACGCCGGGTGCCGCTGATTGCGCCGAGCTTTCATGCGGCGATGTTTGTCCTGCCCGATTCGGACCTGATCCTGCCGGTGCCCAAGGAAACCCTGCTTAGCGTGAAACGCCTGGGGTTGCGCCTGCGTTCGTTTGCGCTGCCGATTCCGTTGCCGACCCTGGTCCTGACCCAGGCCTGGCACCCGCGCTATGACAAGGACCCGGCCCATAAATGGTTCCGCGAAACTCTGAAGGCGTCCTGCAGCGACACATGGCTGGCGGCGCAGCCGAGCTGACAGGGCACGTCTGATGCTTGGATAGTTGCGTCTGGTGCACTTATAAGCTGTCGATAAGTCAGTTTTCGTCAGTAGTCGGGCTGCCTAAACTGCTCCGGTATTTCCTGTCCGGAGTTGTACCTTTCATGAGTTCCCTCGCTGTTGCCGCGCCTGCGGGCGTGCCAGCCACCAGCAAGCCGGCAGTTGTTGCCCCGCCCGTGTTCGGCCCGCGGATCATTATCGGCCTGGTGGGTGTGTTGCTGGCGGTGCTGGTCTCGGGCCTCAACGAGATGGTGACCAAGATCGCCCTGGCCGATATCCGTGGCGCGCTGTACATCGGCTACGACGAAGGCACCTGGCTGGTGGCCAGTTACACCGCGACTTCGGTGGCGGCCATGGCCTTCGCGCCCTGGTGTTCGGTGACGTTTTCCCTGCGGCGCTTCACCCTCGGTGCCATCGCGTTGTTCACGGTGCTGGGCGTGCTCTGCCCGTTCGCCCCCAACTACCCCAGCCTGTTGCTGCTGCGCACCGTGCAGGGTCTGGCCGGCGGCGCGCTGCCGCCGATGCTGATGACCGTTGCCCTGCGGTTCCTGCCGCCCAACGTCAAGCTGTACGGCCTGGCCGGCTATGCCCTGACCGCCACCTTCGGCCCGAGCCTGGGCACGCCGCTTGCAGCGCTGTGGACCGAGTATGTCGGCTGGCAGTGGGCGTTCTGGCAAGTGGTGCTGCCGTGCCTGGTGGCCATGGCGGCGGTGGCCTACGGACTGCCCCAGGACCCGCTGCGCCTGGAGCGCTGCAAGCAGTTCAACTGGCGTGGCCTGCTACTGGGGTTCCCGGCGATCTGCATGCTGGTGATCGGCATCCTGCAAGGCAACCGTCTGGACTGGTTCGCCTCGCCGCTGATCACTCTGTTGCTGGGGGGTGGCCTGCTGTTGCTGGTGCTGTTTCTGATCAACGAATGGTCGCAGCCGATCCCGTTCTTCAAGTTGCAGATGCTGGGCATCCGCAACCTGTCGTTTGCCCTGCTGACCCTGGCCGGGGTGCTGGTGGTGCTGACGGCGGTGATCATCATCCCCTCCAGCTACCTGGCCCAGGTCCAGGGTTACCGCCCGCTGCAAACCGCGCCGGTGATGCTGGTCATGGCCTTGCCACAGTTGCTTGCCCTGCCGCTGGTGGCGGCCCTGTGCAACCTGCGCCGGGTCGATTGCCGCTGGGTGCTGGGGATTGGCCTGGGGATGCTGGTCCTGTCGTGCCTGGGCGGGACGCAGCTGACCTCGGTGTGGAACCGCGACAATTTCTACCTGCTGCAACTGCTGCAGATTTTCGGCCAGCCGATGGCGGTGCTGCCGTTGCTGATGCTGGCCACCGGCAGTATCCAGCCCATCGAGGGGCCTTTTGCCTCGGCCTGGTTCAACACCGTGAAGGGCTTGTCGGCGGTGATCGCCACCGGCGTGCTGGACGTCCTGACCACCCACCGCCTGCATTTTCACTCGACCATGCTGGTGGACAGCCTGGGCAATTCGCCCCTGGTCGACAGCGGCGTCGCCGGTCTGGCCCAGCGCCTGCACCAGCAGGCCGTGGTGCTGACCTCGATCGATCTTTATTACTGCATGGCAGGGCTGGCCGCGGCGCTGATCCTGCTGATTTTCTGGCTGCCGACGCGGGTCTACCCGCCGCGCGCGCCCACTTGAACGCTCAACGAGACAGAAGGTTTTTATGACGATTCATATCAAGCACAAAGTTGCCGTCAGCGTGACCGCGGTCGCGGTGCTCGGCGCATTGATCTACCTGGTCACCGGCAAGGCGACCGAGCAGACCACCAACGACGCCTACATCGCCGCCGACTACACCCTGGTGGCGCCCAGGGTCGCGGGGTTTATCAAAGAGGTGCTGGTGGAGGACAACCAGCAGGTCAAGGCCGGGCAGTTGCTGGCGCTGATCGATGACCGTGACCTGCGGGCCGCCGCCCAGGCCGCCGATGCCGACACCCTGATGGCCAAGGCGCAACTGCAAAACGCCCGGGCGACCCTGGAGCGCCAGAGTTCAGTGATCGCCCAGGCCCAGGCCACGCTGGTGGCGGCACGGGCGGAAATGGCCTTCGCCGAGCATGAACTGGCGCGCTACAACCACCTGGCCGGTGTCGGTGCCGGCACGGTGCAGAATGCCCAGCAAGCCAGGACCCGCATCGATCAGGCCAGTGCCCGGCAGGCCAATGCCGCGGCGGTGCTGGCGGCCGAGCGCAAGCAGGTGGAGATCCTCACGGCCCAGTGCGATGCGGCCGAAGGCGGCTTGAAACGGGCCCAGGCGGCGCTGGAAATGGCCAGCTACGAGCTGTCGTACACGCGCATCGTCGCCCCGGTGGACGGCATGGTCGGTGAGCGCGCGGTGCGGGTCGGGGCCTATGTCACCCCGGGCAGCAAGATCCTCGCCGTGGTGCCCCTGGAACGGGCCTATGTGCTGGGCAACTTCCAGGAGACTCAACTGACTGACGTCAAGCCCGGGCAAGAGGTGCAGGTGCGCGTCGACAGCCTCGGCGGCGAAGCCCTGTATGGCCGGGTCGAGAGCATTGCCCCGGCGACCGGCGTGACCTTTGCCTCGGTCAAGCCGGACAACGCCACCGGCAACTTCACCAAGGTGGTGCAGCGCATCCCGGTCAAAATCGTCCTCGACCCGGGCCAGGCCCTGGCCGAGCGCCTGCGGGTGGGGATGTCGGTGGAAGCCAGCATCGACACCCTGGGCAATGGCACCCGGGTGCGCGAGGTGACGCAGCGATGATGGGCCATTCCCCAAACCGCGATTCAGGCCAGGGCCATCGCATCAAGGCCGGCGTTCGCTCGGTGTGGGCGCTGAGCCTGCTGTCGTTGGCCGCCTGCAGTGTCGGCCCGGACTTCCAGCCGCCCCAGGCGCAGCAGGTCAGTGCCTGGTCCGTGCCGGACAAAGTCGCCGCCAGCCAGGCGGTCAGCCGCGACATGGATGAGCGCTGGTGGGACGTGTTCCACGACCCGCAGCTCTCGGCCCTGAGCCATCGCGTGCTGAGCGACAACCTCGACCTGCAACTGGCCACCAGCCGCCTGGCGCAGAGCCTCGCAGCGCGCCAGGTGATCGGCGCCGATCACTATCCAACCACCGCCGCGAACGGCAGCTACGGGCGCAAGCGCAACAGCGCCGAAGGCTTGAACGATCCGTCGGGAAACAGCGGCAAGTCCGCATTCAACCTGTGGGACGCCGGCTTCTCGGCGTCCTGGGAGCTGGACCTGTGGGGTCGCGTACGGCGCGAAACCGAAGCCGCCGACGCCACCCTGGAGGTCGCGGAAAACGATCGGCGCGGGGTGTTGCTGTCGGTGCTGTCCGAGACCGCCCAGGACTACATCCAGCTGCGCGGGGTTCAGAGTACCCGGGCCGTGACCGAGCAGAACCTGGAGGTGGCGCGGCACAGCCTGCAACTCTCGCGACTGCGCCTGGCCGATGGCGTGGCCACCGACCTGGACGTTGCCGAAGCCGCGGCCCAGGTGGCAACCATCGAAGCCCGGCTGCCGGCCCTGGAGCAACAGCAGGCGCAGTTGATCAACGCCCTGAGCCTGCTGCTCGGTGAGCCGCCCCAGGCCCTGCACGCCGAACTGGCGGCCGACGCCCCGGTGCCGCAAACCCCGCGTCAGGTGGCGATCGGCTTGCCGTCGCAACTGGCGCAACGGCGCCCGGATATCCGCCAGGCCCAGGCCCGGCTGCATGCCGCCACCGCCAGCATTGGCGTGGCCGAGGGCGATTTCTACCCGCGCATCACGCTGTCGGGCAGCCTCGGTTCGCAAGCCATGCAGCTTTCGGATTTCGGCTCCTGGGGTTCACGCCAGTTCGGCATCGGGCCGCAGTTCAGCTTGCCGCTGTTCGACGGCGGGCGCCTGCGCGGCATGCTCCATCTGCGCGAGGCGCAACAGCAGGAAGCGGCCCTGGCCTACCAGCAGACCGTGCTCCGTGCCTGGCATGAAATCGATGATCAACTGACCCGCTACAACGCCAGCCAACTGCGCCGCGACAGCCTGGCCGAGGCCGTGCACCAGAACCAGATCGCCCTGCGCACCGCGCAGCAGCAATACGTTGAAGGGGTGGTGGATTTCGTCAACGTGCTGACCGTGCAAGGCGCGTTGTTGACCACGCAAGAACAGTGGGTCGAAAGCTCGGCCGGCGTGTCGCTGGCCATGGTTGGCCTGTACAAGGCCCTGGGCGGCGGCTGGGAATCGGTGTATCCGCTGGCGGACGCGCAAGCCTCCCGCTGAAGACGGGCTTTGCCTGGAGATATAAAAAAGTGTAATGATAATTGCTCTCAATCACGTGTGCGGTTCCTTTCATGGAAGCAACGACTGACGGCAAAGAGCAGGTTCATCGCCTTTACCGCGATCATCACGGCTGGCTGCAAGGCTGGCTGCGCAAGCGCCTGGGGGATCGTGAGCACGCGGCGGACGTGGCGCAGGACACCTTTCTGCGGCTGCTGGTCTCGGGGCGGTTTCCCGGGCCACTGGAAAGCCGCAGTTACCTGGCGCAGATTGCCCGCAACCTGGTGATCGACCAGTGGCGCCGCTTGCGCATCGAGCGCGCCTACCTGGAAAGCATCGCCCACCTGCCCGAGCCGGAGTCGCCGTCGCTGGAGACCCGCGCGCTGATTCTCGAAACCCTGATGCAGATCGACGCCATGCTCGATCGCATGCCGGAAAAAGTCCGCCAGGCCTTTGTCCTCTCGCAGTTCGAAGGCCTGAGCTACGCCTGCATCGCCGAGCGCCTGGAGGTGTCGGTCAGTTCGGTGCAGAAGTACATGATCCGCGCCATCCAGGCCTGCTATCAGGTCATCTACGAAGAATGAAACGCCACGACGCGCCGATTGCCCCGTCCATCGTCGAGCAGGCCAGCGAGTGGCTGATGCTGCATTGGGGCGGGGAGATGGATCCGGCCCAGCGCCAGGCTTTCGCCCGCTGGCAAACCGCCGATCCCGAGCACCAGCGTGCCTGGCAGCGCCTGCAGCAGTTGCAGCAGACCCTGGGCGCAGTGCCCGCCGAAAGCGCCCGCGCGGTGCTGCGCGATGTGCCGGATGCGCAACGACGTTCGGCGCTCAAGCTGCTGGGTCTGTTGCTGGTGGCCGGTGGCAGTGGCTACCTGGTGCAGGGCAGCCAGCCCTGGCGCAGCGCTTTCGCCGAGCAGCGCACCGCCACCGGCGAGATTCGCCACCTGACCCTCAGCGACGGCACGCGCCTGGACCTCAACAGCAACAGCGCCGTCGACTTGCGCTACAGCGCGCAGGAGCGGCGCATCCGCCTGATCAGCGGCGAGATCCAGCTGAGCAGCGGCCACGATGCCTCGCGGCCATTGATTGTCGAAACCGATGCCGGCGACATCCAGGCCCTGGGTACGCGCTTTACCGTGCGCGATGTCGACAACGGGACCCGGGTCGGGCTGTTCGAAGGCGCGCTGCGCATCAGCCCGCGCAACGCCCAGCCCGTGCACCTGGAGGCCGGCAACAGCCTGTGGTTCAGCGCCCGGCAGGTCGCGGCCAATCAGCCGTTGGACCTGAATGCCAGCAGCTGGAGCCAGGGCCGGCTGATTGCCGAGCGCCAGCCGTTGGGGCAGTTCATCGCCGAACTGTCGCGCTATCGCCCGGGCGTATTGCGCTGTGACGAGGAGGTGGCGCACCTGTTGCTGACCGGGGTATTTCCGCTCAATGACAGCGACGCGATCCTTGCCGCCCTGGAGCGCTCGCTGCCGGTGCGGGCCCAGGCCGTGACCCGTTACTGGGTCACGCTCAAGGCCCGGGTGTGACCCCCGCAAAAAAATAACTGCAGGCCCCTTGTCGATTTTGTCGTCTGGTTCGGGATAGCTGTTGAAAGCCGATCAAGACGCATTCTCATGGGGAGTTCCGGAATGCCTTACCAACCGTCACCGTCCACCCAAACCCTGAGCGCTGCCGTGCGCCATGGCCTGTTCGCCGGCCTGCTGGCGGTCGCGCCGCTGGTGCCCTGTGTGGCCCAGGCCGCCGAGGCCAGCCAGAGCGAGTCGCGCCAGTACAACATCGCCGCCGGCAGCCTCGACCAGGCCCTCAATCAATTTGCCAGTGCGGCCGGGATCCTGTTGTCGGTGGATGCGCAAATGACCCAGGGCAAGCGCAGCGCCGGCCTGCAAGGGCGCTATGACGTGGCCCAGGGCCTGCAACGCCTGCTGTTGGGCAGCGGCTTGCAGGCCCTGCAAGCGGGTGGTGGCTGGATGTTGCAACCGGCCCCGGCGGACGGTCCGCTGCAACTGGGCGCGACCCAGGTCAGCGCCCCTCAGGTCGAGGAAAGCGCCTGGGGCCCGGTGCAGGGCATCGTCGCCAAGCGCAGTGCCACCGGCAGCAAGACCGACTCGGCGCTGGTGGAGATCCCGCAGACGATCAACGTGGTCACCGCCACCGAGATCAAGGCCCGTGGCGCGCAAACGGTGACTGAAGCCTTGCGCTACACCCCGGGCATGACCGGCGGTGGCTTCGCCGACCGGGTGAAGATTTTCGATGAGCCGACCTCGCGCGGCTTCACGCCGACCCCGCTGTACCTGGACGGCCTGCACCTGCCCTATGGCGGCGGCAGTACCGGTGGCGCATTGCAGATCGAGCCCTATTCCCTGGAGCGCATCGAAGTGCTCAAGGGCCCGGCGTCGGTGCTGTACGGGCAGAACCAGCCCGGAGGCATCGTCAACATGGTCAGCAAGCGCCCCACGGCCACGCCCCTGCATCAGGTGGTGCTCGAAGGCGGCAGCGATGACCACAAAAGCCTGGCCCTGGACCTGGGCGGTCCCCTGGACGAACAGGGGCAGTTCCTCTATCGCCTGACCGCCCTGGCCAACGACAGCGGCTCGCCGATCGATTACGTCGAGCAGAAACGCCAGTTCATCGCGCCCAGCCTGACCTGGCGCCCCAACGAAGACACCAGCCTGACCCTGTTCGCCCAATACCAGAAAGACAACGACGTGCCCGAGGCCCAGGGTTTGCCGCGCATCGGCACCCTGGTGCCCACGGTCAACGGCAAGATCAGCCGCGACCTGTTCCTTGGCGAGCCGGGAGTCAACGCCTACGACCGTGATCAGTTCGTCCTCGGCTATGAACTGTCCCATCGCCTGAACGAGGTCTGGACCCTCAAGCAGAACGTGCGCTACGCCGATGTCGACGACCATTACCGCGCGCCGCTGCACGGCTACAGCTTTGTCGCCAACCCGCTGACCGGGGCCAATGACCAGCGCTACATGACCCGCTTCGGTGTCGACTGGAAGCAGCACAACAAGGTGGTAGGGGTGGATAACATCGCCCAGGCCGAATTCGACACCGGGGCGTTCAAGCACACCCTGATCGTGGGCCTGGATTACTACCACTCCAACAGCCAGTTCGCCGGCAAGTACGACCGCACCAACCCGATCATCGATCTGTACAACCCGACCTACGGCACGCCGATCAATTTCAACGGGCTGTATCGCTGGGACAACACCGTGACCCAGACCGGCCTGTATGTGCAGGACCAGATCAAGCTCGACCAGTGGGTGCTGGTGCTCGGCGGCCGCTATGACTGGGCCGAGACCAACAACAAAGTGGTGCTGACCAAGCAGAACAGCAGCAGCAAGGACCAGGCGTTCTCCGGCCGTGCGGGGCTGGTCTACCTGTTCGATAACGGCCTGGCGCCGTTTGTCAGCTATTCCGAGTCGTTCATGCCGTTGAGCGGCACCGCCGAGGGCGGCAGCCCGTTCGAGCCGTCCACCGGCAAGCAGTATGAAGTGGGCCTCAAGTACCAGCCGCCGGGGCAGGAAAGTTTCGTCCAGCTCTCGGTCTACCACCTGGACCAGGAGAACGTGCTCAACTCCATTCCCGCTAGCACGTTCAGTGACCAGAGTGGTGCGGTGCGCTCCCGTGGGATCGAGCTGGAGGCCAAGGCGGCCCTCAGCGAATCCCTGGACGTGATCGCTTCGGTGTCGCGCAACGACATCAAGTACACCAAGGACGATTCCGGCCGCGAAGGTCGGCACCCGGCCGGTAGCCCGCCGCTGACCGCCTCGGCCTGGGCCAACTACACCCTGCTCGGGGATACGCCGCTGGCCGGCCTGGGCGCCGGGTTGGGGGTGCGCTACGTGAAGGGCAATTACGGCGATGACTACGCCGGTGCGTTCCAGATTCCGTCCTACACCGTACTGGATGCGGCGCTGACCTATGACCTGAACCGCTCGCCGTTCAAGCTCAAGGGCGTGAAGCTGGCGCTGAACGTGAAGAACCTCGAAGACAAGACCTATGTCGACCTGTGCCGGACCGAGCTGGACTGCTACTACGGCGAAGGGCGCACGGTGGTCTCGAGCCTGACTTACGACTGGTAAAAAACAGCCCTAGTTCTGCAAAAACACCACATAGCCCCTGAACCAGGGGCTATCGCGCAGGTAAGCGGGTTCGGTCCAGGCACCGCCCTGGATCAGCCCGACCTTGTACGGCAGCCCCAAGCGGTCCAGGCGCGGCAGGTAGGCGGCGTAATTGGGGATGCTGTGGCGGCCCTGGTAGGTCTGCACCACCACCTCGTCGATCACCCCCTTGAGCTGGCCGATGGCTTGCGGGTCGGCGTTGCTGCCCCAATCCATCAGTCCGGTAATGCTCAGGCGGTACTGCCGTGGCAGGCGCTGGCGCAGGTCACGCAGGAAATCGGCGTACTCCTCCAGGTAACGGGTGCCGGCGTCGAAGTCGATCTGGATCCCGACCACCGGGTTGCCCGCCTGTTGCCAGCGTTGCACCTGCCCCAGCAATTGGGCGTAGATCGGCTCCGGCCAGCGCAGGGTATGGGCGCGGTACACCACCCACACTTCACCTTGAGTCAGGCGCGGCACCGAGACGCCCTGGGCGATCAGGCGCACGCCGCGTTCCGGCTGGCGGCGCGAGGTGCTGATCTGGCCCTGGAGGATGTACAGGCTCTTGGCCTGGGCCAGCACCGGCTGCGGCTTGACCCCGCTCCATAACCAGAACGCGTCATAGTCGCCGGCGTCGACCGCGGCCCAGGCCTGGCTGCTGATCAATACGGCCAGCAGCCATCCAGCGCGCAACAGAGCGTTCATGGGTTACCAGTAATACGGCAGGGATTTGCTCCACTGGGTATCGGCGTAGGTGCCCTTGATCTGGCGGAACCAGGCCTTGCGCACCGCCGGCTCGACATCGGTGCCGCCGCAGCTGTTGTTGCCCGAGGGCGCGTAGCACTTGATGGCGCGGAACAGCGCGTAGGCGCGATCGTCCTTGGGCGCGTGCTGGTTGTCGATCACCTGGCGATAGCCGTCATGGCGGGAAAACACTGCCGGTTTGGCGTCGATACCGCTTGAGCCCAGCTCGCCCTTGTACGGCGCGGCATCGAGCGGCGAATGGTCGAGGCCGTTGCGCAGAATGAACTCGCCCAGGCAGTTCAGGCCCTTGGGCTGCTGGTTGTTGGCCTGCAACACGGCGGCGATCTCGGCGATGCTCGGGCAGCCGTAGCCGGACTCTCCCGGCTCGCCCTGCCAGTTGAACATCGCCAGTGGCTTGCCGCTGTCGTAGAAGTAGCCGATGCCGACCCCGAGCTTGTCGGGCGAAGGGCTGGCGGGCATGCGCTTGAAGTCTTCGGCAAAGGCTGCGTACTGGCCGCGCAACAGCTCTTTGTAGAGCAGCACGAACAGGGCGCTGTCGCGTTCGCCGGCGTCCACGCCCTGGGTCACCTGTTGGCGCAGCAGCGGCAGGTCGGCGCTCAGGCGTTGCAGGCGATAGCGCAGTTGCGGGGTCTTGATCGGCGAGTCGGCGGCAAAGACTTTGTCCAGACGCTGGCTGAACTCGTAGTTCCAGGCCAGGGCCAGCTCCACGTAGTCACGCTGCAAGGGTTGCTTGACCTTGCCCAGCAGCTCCAGCCACAGGGCTTCGGCCGCCTTCCAGTCCTGGGTCTTGTGCAGCGCCAGGCCGCGCAGCACCTGCTGGCTGAAGGCGAAGTAATCGAGTTGCGCGGGCACGCTGCCTGGCAACAACGCCAGGGCCTGCTGCGGCTTGTCCTCAAGGTTCAGGTAGGCCGCCGCCTGCAGGTAGTCGAACAGGGCCGGCTGTTCGGCGAACACGGCCTTTTGCGCCTGGAGCTGCTTGAGGTTGAAGGTGCCCTGGTAGGCGCTGATGCGACTCAGGTCCTCGACCGCCAGCAACTGCGGGGTGCGGATATCCGGGGCCTCGGTGCCGAGCAGCTTGTTGTCGGTCTCCTGAATCAGCTCCGGCAGGCTGATATTGCGTTGCGCGGGCGTGGCGTGCAGCAGTTGCCAGCTGTAGTCCTCGGCCAGCTTGCGGTCATCGCCGGACAGCCAGTGCACCCGGCGCAGCAGGCCCTTGGCCGACGCACTGAAGTGCCCCTGGGGGTAGGCCGCCAGGTAGCGTTCCAGGTTCTGCTCGGCCAATTGCAGGTTGGGCCGATCGACCTTGTTCAGGTCCGGCAGGCCCATGTCATCAAACGTGTCGGCTTGCGCGGCGTTCAGTGGGATGCGCGCGCTCATGTACAGCGCGGTTTCCTTGAGCCAGGGCTGGGGGCTGTCGGTCAGGCTGGCGAAACGCTGGGTCGCCTTGTCGAAGCGGCCGCTGTAGAACTCGGCGGCGCCCCGCAGGTAATTGGCGAAGGCCTTGCCGGTTGCAGAGAAGTGCTGATCTTCGATCAGGACCTCGGCATTCCCGGCCTCCCACTCACAGACTTGCAGCATCTGCATGCGCTCGCCCGCCAGGTCGCTGCGTTCCTGCGTCGACAGTTGCGGGGTGTCGAGCAACTGGCCGATAAAGGCGCTGGCGCTTTCCAGGTTGTTACTGCGGCAGCGGTTGCCTTCGCCCTCGATAAAGTGCGGACGCTGATCCAGGGTGGCCACCGCCGGCAACTCCAATTGCGCCAGTTGCTGGTCGAGGCGCGCGACCACCGCATCCTGTGCGGCGGGCGTGGCGTTTTCTGGCTCCGGGTCCAGGCGCATCAGGTCGAACGGCACCGGGCCGTAGCCGGCTTGCAGGTCATTGTTGCTCAGGGCGATAGGGCTCAGGGGCAGGGTGCCCTGATCGGACATCAGCAGGCGCAGGTTGGTCCGGCTGTCGTTGTTCGGGCTCAGGAACGGCACGCTGTTGCAGGCGCCGCTGCCTTGCGGGGTCCAGAGCACTTCGCATATGGATTCGTCGAAACTGGCATAGGCCGGGGTCGCGCAGACGGCGCCAAGCGCCAGTGACACAGATGACAGAAAACCGATACGCATGAATTGTCCCTAATCCCGAAAGCACGGAGTGCGGTAACCCGATAGTGGCGCAGATCATACAGAAGCGCTTGGGGCGCACCTACTGGCTGGCGTATTGATGTCAGCTAACCTTTTTCAGGTTCGTAGGTAACAGGCCCGAGCTAGAGCTAGCGGGCTGAAATGGCGGAAGTTGTTCGATAAAGATGATGGCGTTTTGCTTGACGCTCATCCGCGCTGTCGTAGACTCCGCCCATCCGACAGGGAGTAACGGTTATGCGGCGTTTACGTGGTTTTGGATTCGGATTGACCTGCTTGGCATGCCTGGCACAAGCACAAACGCCTGTCACCGACGACCCGCTGTTGAGCGTGCCTGCGGCGGACGCCAGCGCTTCGTCCAGCAGTGAGGCGCGTGGCGTGTTGCGGGCCCGCGACCAGGCGATGATGGCCAGCGAGCTGTCCGGGCGCATTGTTGAACTGCCCTTCAGTGAAGGTGAGTCGTTCAAAAAGGGCGAGGTCCTGGCGCGTTTTGATTGCTCGGCCTACCAGGCCCAGCTCAACGCCGCCCAAGCCGCGAGCCGCGGCGCCAGTGAAGAGTTGGCGCACAACAAGCAATTGGCCGCGCTCAACTCCGTGGGCCGCTTCGAGGTGTCGCGGGCTGAGGCCAAGCTCACTGAAACCCAGGCGCAATCCCAGGTCTATCAGGTTCAGGTCAAGCGTTGCAGCGTGGTCGCGCCCTTTGACGGCCAGGTGGTGCAACGCAAGGTGCAGCGCTTTGAGAGCGTCGCTGCCGGTTCGCCGCTGATGGAAATCGTCGACAACCGCACCCTGGAAATCCACCTGCTGGTGCCTTCGCGCTGGATGGACAAACTCAAGCCTGGGCAGAGCTTCAGTTTTGTTCCCGATGAAACCGGGCAACCGCTGACCGCCACGGTCAAGCGCCTGGGCGCGCGCATCGATGAAGGCAGCCAGACCCTGTTGCTGGTGGCCACATTGCCCAATGCCACGGGGCTGCTGGCGGGCATGAGCGGCACGGCACGGTTCGCGGAGCCTAAATGAACGCGCCGCTGACGGCCTCGGCGGAGCAGGTGTTCGCACGCTTTCTCGACCTCGAACGGCAGACCCGCGCCGCCGCGACCCTCGATCAACTGGCCTACAGCCTGGTCAATGACGGCCAGGCGCTGTTTGGTTTTCGCCACGCGGCGCTGCTGATTGCCGGCAAGGTACGTGCGGTAACCGGGGTCAGCAGCCTTGATCCGAATGCGCCGTTTGTGGCGTTCGTCGAGCAGGCGGTGGCCCAGTTGGCCAAGCTCAACCAGTCGCAACAGGCGCGGGTGGTGGCGCCCGAGGCACTGAACGAGGCGCTGCGTGCCGACTGGCAAAGCCTGTCGGCGGCCCAGGTGTTCTGGCTGCCGTTGCTCGACCGTAAGGGCGAGGTGTTCGGTGGCCTGTGGCTGGCGCGGGACACCCCCTGGAGCCCCGCCGAACAAGTGCTGCTGGCGCAATTGGGCGATACCTACAGCCATGCCTGGGGGGCCCTGCACCCGCGCCAGCCGTGGCGCCTGCGCTGGACCCGCAAACGCCAGTTGCTGTTGGCGGCCATCGTGCTGTTGGGGCTGTTGATCCCGGTGCGCCAGTCGGTGCTGGCGCCGGCCGAAGTGGTGCCCCTGGGTGGGCGCGTGGTGGCGGCGCCGCTGGATGGGGTGATTGCCGAGTTTTTGGTCAAGCCCAACCAGAGTGTGAAGACCGGCGATCTGCTGCTGCGCTTTGAAAGCACCACCCTCACCGCTCAGGCTGACGTTGCGGCGCGGGCTCTGGGCGTGGCCGAGGCCGAGCTCAAGGCCAACGCCCAGCGCGCTTTTGCCGACGCGGAATCGAATTCGAAGCTCGACCTGCTGGCGGCCCGAGTCGAACAGAAACGCGCCGAACGCGATTACGCGCGAGAGCTGCTCAAACGCAGCGAAGTGCGCGCCGAACGCGACGGTATCGCAGTGTTTGCCGACGCCGAACGCTGGACCGGCAAGCCGGTGCAGACCGGCGAGCGGCTGATGGAAATTGCCGACCCGAACCAGGCTGAGTTGCGTATCGAACTGGCGGTGGGTGATGCGATTGCCCTGGAGCCCCAGGCCGAAGTCGCACTGTTTCTCGACAGCGACCCGTTGCAGCGCCACCTGGCGACCCTGGAGCACGCCGCCTATGAGGCGCAACCTACGGCCGGCGGGCAGTTGGCCTACCGCCTTGACGCGAGCTTTCTCCAGGCGCCGCCGCGCATCGGTTTGCGCGGCACGGCGAAGATCTTTGGCGAGCGCGCGCCGCTGGCGCTGTACCTGTTGCGCCGGCCCCTGGCTGGCCTGCGTCAGAGTGTCGGCCTGTAATGAACCTGCCGGGCCTGCGCGCCGACTTGCAGCTTTCGGCTGCCGCCCCAGCCCGCGATGGTTCGCCGCGCTGGACCCTGGCCGACCCGGTGCGCGGGCGTTATTTCAAGCTCGGCACGGCGGCGATTCGTTTGTTGCGGCACTGGGCCCTGGGCGACCCGCAGCAGGTGTTGCAGGCGGCCAACCGTGAGCCCGGCCTGGCGCTTGGCGAGGGCGAGCTGGACGAACTGCTGGTGTTTTTGCGGGCCCATGACCTGATCAGCGCCCTGGACCCGGAGCAGCGTTCCAGCTACAGCCACAAGGCTGCGGCGCAACGCCAGAGTTTTTGGCAGGTGCTGTTGCACCAGTATTTGTTCTTTCGTATTCCGTTATGGCGCCCGGATGCCTTCCTCAATCGCGCCTGGCCCTGGCTGCAAAGGTTGGGGCCTGGTCTGTTGCGCTACGGCTTGCCGCTGACGCTGGGGCTTGGGGTGTTTCTGGTGTCCCGGGACTGGCAGCGCTTTCTCGCGACCTTCCCCCACCTGTTCAGCCTCGGCGGGGCCCTGGCATTCGGCACGGCGCTGTTTTTCGCCAAGCTGTGCCATGAGTTCGGCCACGCCTTTATGGCCAAGCGCGCCGGCTGCCGGGTACAGAGCATGGGCGTGGCGTTTATGGTGCTGCTGCCAATGTTCTACACCGACGTCAGCGATGCCTGGCGGGTCAATGACCGTCGCGCGCGGCTGCTGATCGGCGCCGGTGGTGTCCTCGCCGAATTGCTGCTGGCCTGCATCGCCTTGCTCGCCTGGTCACTGCTGCCGGACGGCCCGGCGCGCACCGCGGCCTTCATGCTCGCCAGTGCCACGTGGATCACCACCCTGTTGATCAACCTCAACCCCTTTATGCGCTTTGACGGCTATTTCCTGCTCAGTGACCTGTGGGAAGTGGACAACCTGCAAGGCCGGGCCTTTGCCCTGTGCCGTTGGCACCTGCGCGAGGTGCTGTTCGGCTATGGCCAGCCGGCGCCCGAGCCTTGGTCGCCGGCGATGCAGCGGCGCCTGCTGTGGTGGGGGTATGGCTCGTGGTTGTGGCGTGCAGCGCTGTTTTTCGGGATCGCCCTGGCGGTGTATCACCTGTTTTTCAAATTACTGGGCATCTTCCTGATGCTGGTGGAGCTGGTGTGGTTCATCTTTTTGCCGATTTGCAAGGAAGGCTATCAATGGTGGGCCCGGCGCGAGCAGGCCTACACCCCGCGTGTGCTGCTCACTGGTCTGGGCCTGCTGGCGCTGGTGCTGCTGCTGGCGGTGCCCTGGCGTAGCAGCGTCGAAGTGCCGGCGATGCTCGAGGCCGGGCGCGTCACGGCGTTGCATGCGCCGGTGGCGGCGCGGGTCAAGCAGGTGCTGGTCGAGGATGGCCAGAGCGTGGCCCAGGGCGCGCTGCTGGTGGAGCTGGAGTCGCCGGACGTCGACTCGCGGCTGGTGATCGTGCGGCGTGAAATCGACATCCTGCAATTGCAGATGCGGCGCCAGGCCGGGCGCAGTGAAACGGCGGCGGATGTCGGCGTGCTTGAGCAGCGACTGGCCGAGGCGGTGGCCGAGTACCGTGGTTTGCAGGCCCGGCGTGAGCGCTTGTTGTTGCGCGCGCCCCAGGCTGGTCAGGTACGGGACCTGATGCCGCAACTGGTGGCCGGGCGCTGGGTGTCGACCCGCGAGCCACTGGCGCGGATTGTCGAGGGCGGCACCCGGGTGCGTGGTTACCTGGCTGAAGAAGATTTGTGGCGGGTCGCGCCGGGTGCCCGTGGGCGGTTTATCGCCGATGACCCGATGCGCCCGGCCTGGCCGCTGGAGTTGCTGGATGTGGACGTCAATGGCGTGGCCACTATCGACCTGGAGGCCTTGACCTCCGACCACCACGGGCCGATTGCCGTGCGCCGCGACGAGAACCGCCGGCCCGAGCCAGTACAGGCGCAATACGGTGCACGCCTGAAGTTGCTCGCAGAGGTGCCGACGCCGAGCCATCCGCTGCGCGGCGTGGCGGTGTTGCAAGGGCGCGGCGAATCATTACTGGGCACGGCCTGGCGGCGCATGGCGGCGCTTGGCGTGCGCGAAAGCGGTTTTTAGTGAGTGCGGGATTGAGGGAGTACAGCCGATGTTGAACAGTTCGTCCGCCGCCGGGTTATCCATGCGCCCTTCACGGCCCACGGATGGGCCCTTTATGCAGAGCCTTTACCAGTCGGCCCGGCCCGAGTTGCAGTTGATCGACGCCGAGCCCGAGGTGGTGGCGCAGGTGGTGGCCCAGCAGTTTCTGGTGCAGGAACGGGGCATCGGTGACAACTTCCCCGACGCCATTCACTACGTGGTGGAAAAGCTCGACACCCCGATCGGCGTGCTCAGTGCCGATTTCGGGCCCAATGAAATCCGCGTGCTGTACCTGGCGTTTATTCCCGGGGCACGGGGCAAGGGCTATGGCCGCTCGGTGCTGCAAGGGGTGCAGAAGGCCGCCGAACAAGTGCGCTGCCCGGTGGCGACGGTGGTCTGGGCCAGCAACCCCCAGGCGCGCCAGCATTACCTGGCGCTGGGGTTTCGGGTCGAGGAAAGCACACCCGGCGCCGAGCGCCTGGTGTGGTACCCGGGGGTCAGTTGAAGATGATGTTGAAGTAGCCCTGGGCCGGGTCACGACCCAGCGCTGGCTCGCGGGATACAAAAATCGCTTCCACGCGCCCCAACTGCGGCAGTTCCAGGGCGCATAGGCCATCGACAAAATCGGTCGGTTGCAGGCTGCGCAACTGCACGTTGAACGGGATGCGGGTGTTTTCTGGCAGGCGCGATTGCGGGCGCGACACCACCGCTTCGACTTGCACCGGCAACGGGCTGCCGTCGGGCAGGTACAGCGGGCACGGCTGGTTCACCAGTGCCAGGAAGTGTTCGTTGCAAACCTGTTGCAGCATTGAGGTTCTCCTGAAAAACCACTAACCGGAGCACTAGGCTCCGGCCAGCGGCTGGATCAATTGCGTGAAGGGAAGATCCCTTGCAAGGCAATGCTGAAGTTCACCGCCAGGAACGGGTTGCTCACTTCCAGCGGCACGTTGCCACCGACGGTGCTCAGGGTGCCGCCGATGCTGCTGCTGGCGCCCTTGAGCGCGACTGGCGAGGCACCTTGCTGGTCCGAGAAAATCGCTGCTGAAGGGGGGCCACTGGAGACAGAAGCGCCGATGTAGGCGTTGGCCGGGGTGGGGGCGGTGAGCGGATTGCTGGGCACGTTTGCCAGGTTGACGGTGGTGGTGACGGTCAGCCCGCTAGTCGGAATCGCCTGGGCTGGCACGTTACTGGTCAAGACATTCAAGCGCTCGACGCCGCCGATCTGGCCGATGACCCTTGCGGACAGACTGGGCCCTTGCCCCATCCCCATGGGCAGTCGGCTTTGCAGGTTGGGCAGGCCTAAGGTGGTCTGGCCGTTGCCTCCGTAGTAGGTGCCGAGCAGAGCAAACAGCGCCGCATTCTGCGCGACGCCGATTAGCTGCCCATTGCACAATGCCCAGCCATTGGGGGCAAAGTTGAAGCCGAACATCTGGATACTGCCGAGAAACGCTTCCATAGATCCTAGTCCTTGCGCTGCGTTGAGTGAGGTGCGGCGCCCGTTGTACAGCGGGCCAGGTGAGTGGCCTTTACGGGTCTGTAGCGCACCGCCAGCAAGCGTAGACCTTTGTCTGGTTTTGCGTTCAGGTTTTTGTGGGGTCAAATAGCCATTACTTTCGCGCGCCGGCCTACGCTCAGCGCGCCACCTGTTTCAGGTCGATTTCTAGAGGATGCTGATGGGCGTTGCGCGCAATGATGAAGCCGCCAAGCTGCGATCTGTCGCGGCTGAGCGAGCGCTGCCAGAACTGTTACGCGCCCCGTGGCTGCTGCCGCTGCTGGCCCTGGCCCTGGGCGCTCGCCTGTATCAATTGACGGCTGCGGCGATCTGGGGCGACGAGGGCTCCAGCCTGTTGCTGGCCCAGTACCCGTTGGCCGGGATCTGGTTCCACGCGGCCCACGATGTGCATCCGCCGCTGTATTTCATGCTGCTGCGGGGCTGGAGCGGCCTGTTCGGCGACTCCATCGAATCGATCCGCCTGATGAGCGCGGTGCCGGGGGTGATTACGGTGTTCCTCGGCACTTGGCTGGCGCACCTGATCGCCAGCCGCCGGGCCACGATGCTTACCTGTCTGTTGCTGGCGCTGCTGCCCACGGCCGTGCGCTACAGCCAGGAAATACGCATGTATTCGCTGATGGGCGTGTGGCTGCTGGGGGCGACCCTGGCGCTGCTGTACTGGGTGCGGGCGCCGCAGCGGCGGCGTTACCTGGTGTGCTATGCGCTGCTGATGGCGGCAGCGTTCTACACCCATTATTTTTCCGCGCTCTGTGTGCTGGCCCATTGGGCTTACCTGCTGGTGCTGCGTGCCCCCTGCGCTGGCGCCCAGCGCTATATTTCTCGCCGCGACTGGTGGCTGGCCAACGTGGCGATCGTGCTGCTGTTCCTGCCGTGGTTGCCAGGGCTGATCGACCTGGTGCTGCACATGGATGCCCTGGAGGTGGGGGGCGATGTTGGCTGGGAGCCGGCGGTTACACTGCGTTCATTGCCGTCGATGCTGTGGCAACTGATGGCCCAGGACGATGCCGAAGGCATGCCGTTGTGGCTGCTGCTGAGCCTGCCCAGCGTGCTGGGCGCAATGATGGTGTACGTGGTCTGCACCGACCGCAGCCGCTACAGGTTCGCCACCCTGGTGGTGCTCTACAGCGCGCTGCCGTTGCTGGTGCTGTATGCGGTGTCCTTTGCCTCGCCGGTGTTTATCGAGCGTTACCTGACCGTGCCAGCGCTGGGTTTGCCGATCATCCTGGCGCTGGGCATCGACCGCCTGGCCCGGCGCTGCAAGGCCCTGGCCCTGCTCCTGTTGCTGGCGGTGCTGGCCGTGGAGGGCGTGGGGCTGAAAAATAACTATGCGGTGGACGCAGGCGACCAGTTCAACGACATGGTCGCCTACATGAACCGCCATACCCTGGCGGGCGACCAGGTGGTCCTTGGCGATATGTTCTGGTACCTCACCTGGGGCTACTACGACAAAAGCGCGACCGCCCCCAGGCTGTATACGCCGCCCACCGCCGCCGGCGTGTCGACCCGGCCCAACCGCTACGGCTTTGGCACGCTGATCGATGAAAGCGCCGGGGTCTACCTCGACCATCTGCAAGACCTGCCCCCGGGCAACGGTCGGGTCTGGCTGGTGATGAGCCGGGAAGCGCCGGACGAGTTCCCGGCCATTCCAAGCGGTTGGCGAAAAATTGACCAGCATGCGGGAGGCGATACCCAGGCGGTTTTATATCAGGCTTGTGGTGCGGCCTGTAGCCTGCGCTGAGGCTGGGAGGGCCGGTATAGAGCCGTCAGTCTGAGGTTTCTAAAAAAACCCATGTTCATGGTTTTTTTCCGACTTAAAACCCCACTCATTGATATCAAAATACTACTAGTTAGAAGCAATTCCTTAGGCTACGATTTGTCCTACAAAATGGACTTGATTGCAGGTGAAGGGATTGCCGAGTTTCCACTTTATCTCCGGATTGCCGCGCTCAGGGTCTACCCTGCTCTCTGCCATTCTTCTGCAAAATCCGCGTTTTCATGCCGGCATGACCAGCCCGGTTGGGTCGCTGTTCGCCAGCGTCCTCGGCCAGTGCAGCGCCGGCAGCGAATTCGGTTCGGTGATCGACACCGCCATGCGCCGCCGCCTGCTCGGCGGGCTGTTCGACTCCTACTACGCCGACAAGGCTGATAAACCGGTGATCTTCGACACCAATCGCCAATGGTGCTCGCGACTGCCGGCCCTGACCGACCTGTTTCCCCAGTGCAAAGTCATTGCCTGTGTGCGCAACGTGGCCTGGGTCATGGACAGCATCGAGCGCCTGTATCGGGCCAATCCCTTCGAAAACACCAAACTGTTCAATGACGATATCGAGCGCAACACCGTCTACAGCCGGGTCGAAACCCTGGCCCAGCGCAACCGCCTGGTGGGGTTTGCCTGGGCGGCGCTGAAAGAGGCGTACTACGGCGAGCACGCCGACTCACTGCTGATCGTCGACTACGACTTGCTGAGCCAGGCGCCGGAGCGGGTCATGCGCCTGGTCTACGACTTTATTGGCGAGCCCTGGTTCGAGCATAACTTCGACAACCTGGCCTACGATGCGCCGGAGTTCGACCAAGCCCTGGGCGTGGCCGGCTTGCACAAGGTCAAGCCCAGGGTGGCCCTGCAATCGCGGCGCACCATCCTGCCGCCTGATCTGTTTGAGCAGTATTCCAAGCTGTCCTTCTGGCTCGACGGCTCGGCCAGCGCAGCTAATGTCATACGCATGAAGGCCGAAACCGCTATCAGTTGATCGCGGTTTTTTATTTCCCCTTTGGTAAACGTTCGAGTTCGGGTGAGCAGCATGTGGTGGAGCAAAGGCAAGTCGCGGGTAACCCAGGGGGCCAGAGCCATGGCTTCGCCACTGATCATGTCCCTTGAACCGCGCATGCTGTTCGACGGCGCTGTTGCGGCCACCGTCGCGGATGCGGCGCAACCCGAGAGCCATGCCACGGCGGACCCCAGCGCAGACGCGGCCAAGACCCCGGCCTCGGCCGACCATCCGGCCACCGGCAGCAATGCAAATGCCACTGCCGGCACCGGTGACAGCCATGACCAGGCTGACGCGCCCCTGGCCGCCACACCCAACGCGGTGCCTGGGCAGACCGTGGTGTTCGTCGACTCCCGGGTCAAGGATTCCGCCGAACTGTTGAAGGACGTGGCACCCGGCACCCAAGTGGTGCAACTGGATGCGACCCGCGACGGCCTGCAGCAGATCGCCGACTACCTGGACCAGCACCAGGGCGTCAGCTCGGTGCAGATCATCGCCCACGGCAATGCCGGCGACCTGTGGCTGGGCAACAGCTACCTGTCGGCGGACAACGTCGCCGAGCGCAGCGCGGTGCTGGCCGAGATCGGCAAGGACATGAACGTCGGCGGCGATATCCTGATCTACGCCTGCAACACCGCCCAGGGCGAGCGCGGCATCAGCTTTGTCGACTCCCTGGCCGCACTCACCGGGCGCGACATTGCCGCCTCCACCAATCGCACCGGCATCGGCGGCGACTGGACCCTGGAAATCGCCACCGGCAGCATCGAAAGCGTCAACGCGTTGTCCAGCCAGGCCATGGCCGGGTACGACTGGGGCCTGGCCACGATCACCGTGCAAAACCTCAATGACAGCGGCGGCGGTTCGTTGCGCGATGCACTGGCGAGCGCGCAGAACGGCGATATCGTGACCTTCAAAGACACCCTCAGCGGCAGCACCGTAGGGCTGGATACCCTGCTGGAAGTCAGCAAGAGCATCACCCTCGACGGTGACCTGGACAATGACGGCACCGCCGACATCACTCTCGACGGCCAGTACAAGACCAGCGTGATCAAGGTCGACGCCGGGACCACGGTGGTGTTCGACGGTCTGGTGATTACCCGAGGCTTGAGCGCTGCGACCGGTGGCGTCAGTGGCAACGCATTGGAGGCCAATGACGCCCTGGGCGCCGGCATCAGCAACTTTGGCGATCTGACCCTGCGCAATGTCACGGTGACCGCAAACGCGGCGTCCGGCGGCGGCGGTGGCGGCGGCGTGGACGGTCTGAACGTGGGCGGCGGCGGTGGTGGCGGCGGCGGTATCGGCGGGAAAGTCGGCGGTGCCGGTGGTAATGCCGGCGCGGGCGGTGGCACTTACACAGGCACCCCAGGCACGGCCAACACGGGCGGTAACGGTGGTGGTTACACCGTGGATGATATGGGCGGCAGAGGCGGCTCCGCGGTGGGCGGCCAGGGCGGGGTCGGCACGTTTGGCTACAGCGACGGTGGCAATGGCGGTACCGCCAGCAACGGCACGCTGTCGATTGGCGGCGGCGGTGGCGGCTCTGGTTGGGACGCCGTGGGCGGCACCGGCGGCTCGGCGGCGGGTGGCATCTACAACGCCGCGGGTGCCAAGCTCACCGTGGTGGGTACGTCGGTCATCAGCAATAACCTCGGCGCGGGCGGCGGCGGAGGCGGCGGCAGTGGTAGTGGCAGTAATGGTCTGGATGGCGGCGCAGCCGGTGTGGGTGTGGGTGCGATCTGGAACAAGGGCGCGGTATTGATCACCGCCGCCAACAGCCTGGCGATGACCGGCAACGTCGGCGTCAGCGGGGCGGGCGGCAAGTCCAGTGGCGGTAACCTCGGCGCCGTGGTGCAGGGCGAAAACGGCATCTACAACGATGGCGGCAGCTCTGACACCAACTACATCCCCGGGCCGCGCTCGACCGTGGTAGTAGCAGACAACCTACTGGGCGTCGGCCAGACCAGCACGGTCACCATCACCTTTACCGAGGCCGTGACCGGCCTGACCAATGCTCACTTGAGCGTGGCCAACGGCACCCTGAGTGCGGTCAGTTCCGCTGACGGCGGCCTGACCTGGACCGCGACCTTCACCCCGGACAGTGGCGTCACCGACACCAGCAACCTGATCACCCTGGACAACACCGGGGTGGTCAACGCCGGTGGTGATGCCGGTGTGGGCAGCAGCGACTCCAACAATTATGCGGTGGATACTGTGCGTCCGACCGCGACGATCAGCGTGCTCACCTCGACCCTGAACAACACGCTGACCTCGACCGTGAACATCACGTTCAGTGAGGTGGTGAACGGCTTTACCTTGGCCGACTTGTCGGCGGCCGATGGCAGCCTGAGCAACCTGACCACCAGCGACAACATCCACTTCACCGCGACCCTGACCCCGAATGCCGGGGTTGAAAGCAGCGGCAACGTGATTACCCTCGACAACAGCCACTTCACCGACAGCGCCGGCAACGCCAGCGTCGACGTTGTGACGTCCAACAGCTATACGGTCGATACCGTCTTGCCAACCGCGACCATCTTGGTCGCCGAGCCTGCGCTCGCGGCGGGCAGTACCTCGCTGGTGACCATCACCTTCAGCGAAGCGGTCAGCGGTTTTGACAACAACGACCTGAGCGTGCCCAACGGCACCCTGAGTGCAGTCAGCAGCATCGACGGCGGCATTACCTGGACCGCGACCTTCACCCCGACGGTCAACGTGCGTGACACCACCAACCTCATCAGCCTGAACAACGCCGGGGTCAAGGACCAGGCTGGCAATGACGGTACGGGCACGACCAACTCGGGCAACTTCACCATCGATACCGTGCGTCCCAACGCCACCATCGTGATCTCGGACCCGGTCCTGGGCATCGGCGAAACCTCGCTGGTGACCATCACCTTCGACCAGGCGGTGACCGACTTCAGCAACGCCGACCTGACGATCAGCAACGGCACCTTGAGTGCTGTGACCAGCGGCGACGGCGGCATCACCTGGACGGCGACCTTTACCCCGAGCGGCAATACCACCGACGCCAGCAACCAGATCATCCTCGACAACAGTGGGGTCCAGGCGACGGTTTCCGGCAATGTCGGCGTCGGTAGCAGTGTGTCCAACAACTATACGGTCGATACCGAGCGTCCGACCGCCACCGTGGTGGTGGCCACCGATCACCTTGGAGTCGGCGGTTCGTCCGTGGTGACCATCACCTTCAGCGAGGCCGTGAGCGGTTTTGACCTCGGCGACCTGATCGTCGATAACGGCACCCTGAGCGGCCTGACCACCAGCGACAACATCACCTACACCGCCACCCTGAGCCCGGTCGGGGGCATCAACCAGGCCAACAACCACATTGTCCTGGACAGCAGTGGCGTGACCGACGCTGCCGGCAATGCGGGCGACGGCAGCGTGAGCTCGAACGCCTATGTGATCGATAGCCTGCGTCCGACCGCGACCATTGTGATGTCCGATCCCGCGCTGTTGGCGGGGCAAACCTCGCAGGTGACCATCACCTTCAGCGAGCCGGTGATCGGCTTCGACAACACCGACGTGAGCGTGGCCAATGGCACCCTGAGCAACCTCATCAGCAGCGACGGCGGCACTACCTGGATCGCGACGTTCACCCCGACCAGCGGCGTGAGTGACATCAGCAACCTCATCACCCTGAACAACACCGGGGTCCAGGACCTGGCCGGCAACGTCGGTATTGGTGTGACCAACTCGACCAACTACAGCGTCCAGACGCTGCAGCCAACCGCGAGCATCGTGGTGGCGAACCCGGCGTTGCTGGCCGGTGGCGATTCTCTGGTGACCATTACCTTCAGCGAGGCGGTCAGCGGTTTTGACAACTCAGACTTGAGTGTGGCCAACGGCACCCTGAGCAACGTCATCAGCAGCGATGGTGGCATCACCTGGACCGCGACCCTCACCCCGGGCAGCAATGTCACGGACACCACTAACCTGATCACGCTCAATAACAGCGGCGTGCAGAACGCTTCGGGCAACGCTGGCAGCGGCAGCACCGACTCCAACAACTACAGCATCGACACCCAGCGTCCGACGGCGACCATTTCGGTGGCCAACGCGCACCTGGGCATCGGCCAGAGCACCACCGTGACCATCACCTTCAGCGAGGCGGTCAGCGGTTTTTCCCTGGCGGACCTGAGCGTGGCCAACGGCACCCTGTCCAACCTGGCCAGCGTCGCTGGCGGCACGACCTGGACCGCGACCCTGACCCCGACGGTTGGCGTCACCGACGCTACCAACCTGGTGCTGCTCGATACCAGTCAGGTCACTGACCTGGCGGGTAACCTTGGCTCGGGTATCGCCATCTCCAACAACTATGGAGTCGATGCCGATCTGCCGAGCGCCACCATTGTGGTCGCCAACCCGAGCCTGACTGCCGGCCAAACCACCACCGTGACCATCACCTTCAGCGAAGCCGTCACCGGTTTCGACCTGTCGGACCTGAGCGTGGCCAACGGCACCCTGTCCAACCTGGCCAGCAGCGATGGCGGCAAGACCTGGACCGCGACCCTGACCCCGACGCCCAACCTGACCGACGCCAGCAACCTCATCAGCCTGGACAACAGCAGTTACACCGACCTGGCGGGCAACGCCGGTAGCGGTTTTGCCAACTCCAACAATTATTCGGTGAGCACGGTGCCCGTGGCCGTCGATCCGGTGTCCCAGGTCGGCGATCCAGAATTCCGGGTCAGCGAGCCGGTGGCGCCGCCCGACCTGTCCAACGTCCCGCTGCAACCGATCATCTTTGGCCCGCCGAGCGGCGACTTGGGCTCGCCGTTGGTGATGCCGCCGCTGTTCGAGCAACGCACCAGTGGTGGTGGCCTGCCGCCGATCGGCAGTATTTTCATCAACAACGGCGCCCTGGCCCCGAGCTTCATCGCCCAGGTGTTCAGCACTGACAGCGGCGGCGATGGCAGTGGCAGCGGCTTCCTCGGCTTTGGCGGTGGCGATGGCGGGATGTTCGGCAGCAGTACTCTGTCGAGCCTGTTCAATCAGGGTTCGGGCACGCAAAGCGATTCCCTGAACGCCTTCGGCAAGCATTCGATCAGCAGCGATGCGACCCAGGGCCTGCGCGGGGTGTTCGGCGCGCCGACGCTGGGCCAGCAATTGCAGCAACTCAAAGACAACGAACAACGGCAGATCCACGATCTGACCTTTGCTTTTGAACAGGCCGGCATCAGCGAAATGCAGGCTTGAAACTCACTTAATCAATGCGGTTCCCAGGGGCGATTCAGGGATGAGAAACAGTCAGAAGTTGTTCAGCGTCAGCCTGCTGGCGCTGGTAGTGAGTGGTTGTGCGGTCACCAGTGACCCCATCGAACGCAGCGTCAGCGAGCAGCGCGCCAAAAGCGACCTGTCGAGCATGTACAAGGACCAGGAGCCGCTCAGCGGCCCGCTGACCTTGCACCAGGCCATGGCCCGCGCGGTGAAGTACAACCTCGAAGGCCGCCTGAAAATCATGGAGGAGGCCCTGGCCAAGCGACAGCTGGACCTGGCCAGCTTCGACATGTTGCCGCGCATGGCGCTTTCCGCCGGCTACGCCGGGCGCAACAACATCAGCGCCTCCAGCAGCGAAAGTGTGCGCACTGGCACTCAGTCCCTGGAACCCTCGACCTCCCAGGACCGCGACCGCAATGTCGCCGACCTGACCATGGTCTGGAACGTGCTCGACTTCGGCGTCAGCTACATCAGCGCCAAACAGCAGGGCGACCAACGCCTGATCGTCCAGGAGCGGCGGCGCAAGGTGATCAACACCATCGTCCAGGACGTGCGCTCGGCCTACTGGCGAGCGGTGGCCGCCGAGCGTCTGCTGGGTCAGATCGACAGCCTGATGGCGCGGGTCGACAAGGCCCGGGGCAATAGCCAGAGCATGAGTGAGCAGCGCATCGGCGACCCGGTGCAGGCACTGGGTTACCAGCGCTCGCTGATCGAAGCCACACGCCAGCTCGAAGAGCAGCGCCGTGCCTTGTCCCTGGCCAAGACCGAGCTGGCGACCCTGATCAACCTACCCCTGGGCACCCCCCTGACCTTGGCCACCGCGGATGATTATTCGATCCCCGAGCTCAAGGTCGACATGGCCGTGCTGGAACAGGAGGCCCTGGCCAGCCGTCCGGAGTTGCGCGAACAGGACTACCAGAGCCGCATCAGCTCGGCGGAAACCCGCAAAGCCATGCTGCGCTTGCTGCCGGGCCTGGAGTTTTCCGCAGGCGGGCATTACGACAGCAACTCATTCCTGGTCAATGACAAGTGGGCCGACTATGGGGTCAAGGTCACCTGGAACCTGTTCAACGTGATCTCCGCTCCGGCGGCGATCAACGTCGCCAAGGCCGGTGAAGAAGTGGCCACCGCGCGGCGTCAGGCGATGTCGATCGCGGTGATGGCCCAGCTTTACGTGGCCAACGCCAACTACCGTGAAGCCATGCGCCAGTTCAAGACCAACCAGCAGTTGTCGAATATCGACGGGCAGATCGTCGGCCAGTTGCGCAATCGTTATCAGGCCAACGGCCTGGGCGAGCTGGACCTGATCCAGGGCGAGCTCAACACCCTGCAGGCTGACCTGCGTCGCGATCTGTCTTACGCCGACCTGCGTAACGCCTATGGGCAGATCTTCGCCAGCGCCGGTCTCGACCCGCTGCCGGATGAGGTGCAGTCGACCCAGGTGCAATCCATCGCCAGCGCCCTGGCCGGCCGGGAAGCCGAGTGGGCCGCGGGCAATATCGCGGTGCCGGTGGCCCATGCCCGACAGCCGTGACCTGCAGGCACCCACGGCCAGCATCAGCCGTACGCGCCGCGAGGCCCGCAATGGCCATCGTGGTGCGGCGATCCTGCTGACCGGGTTGCCGGCGGCGGGCAAATCGACCCTGGCCCAGGCCCTGCACGCCGAGCTGTTCGCGCGTGGCGTACAAAGCCTGGTGCTGGACGGCGATGCCCTGCGTGGCGGGCTGAATCGCGACCTGGGTTTTACCGAAGCCGATCGTTGGGAAAACATTCGCCGGGCCAGTGAACTGGCGGCGTTGTTGGTGGGCAATGGGCAGATCGTGATCATGGCGATGATTGCGCCCCTGATCGAGCTGCGCGAACTCTTCGCCCAGCGCCTGGGCGAGGACTATTACGAAGTCTGGTGCAGCGCCTCCCTGGCGGTGTGCGAGCAACGCGACCCCAAGGGCCATTACGCCCGCGCGCGGCGTGGCGAGATGGCAAGCTTCACCGGAGTCTCCGCGCCCTATGAGGTGCCGCTTGCCGCGGCGCTCGAGCTGGACACCGGCCACGGCTCGGTCGAAACCTGCGTGGCTCGGCTGCTGGATTGGCTGGGCGAGTGCCGGGTGTTGCCCCAGCCATGAGTCGAGTGGCGTATGCGCGTTTGCCGGTCAGCCTGGATCTACCCCTACTGTTGCAAGCCCTGGCCGAGATCAGGCCCGAGCAATGGCAGGGTCATTTCAACGCCGAGTATTACCAGGGGGATTGGAGCGGCGTCGCGCTGATTGCGCCGCAGGATGCCCTCACAGAACTGGCGCCAGGGCAGGGCGCGGCGGTCGAGCGCGCGCCGTGGCAGCGTGATTCGCGCTGGCAGCAGGCCTTGTGCGAGCTGGAGCTGGAAATCCGTTCGGCGCGGTTGCTGCGGGTGGGACCGGGCAGCCGCATCTTTGAGCACCGCGACTACGATCTGGCCGGGCCCGAGGCTGACTTGCGCCTGCACATCCCCTTGCTCAGCCCGCCGCTGGTCGACTTTATGCTCGATGGCCAGCGCATGCCGCTGGCCGCTGGCGAATGCTGGTTTCTCGACCTGTCACGGCCCCACAGCGTGGACAACCGGGACTGCAGTGAGCGGATTCATCTGGTGCTCGATTGCCGCCCCGGTCCCTGGTTGAGTCAGGCCATCGCCGCCGGTTGCACCACGACCCCGGCCCCCGGAGAAGGGGCGGCAGCGGCGGCATTCACTCAGTTTCGCCAGTTGCTGGAGGAGCATCCATCGCTGTGCCAAAGCCTGCAGGCGCTGACCGACGGCGAAGCCTTTATCGCCCATACCCTGGCGCTGGCGGCGCAGCACGGGCTGCAGATCAACGCCGACCAGGTGCGCGCGGCGATGCGCCAGGGTCGTCGTCAATGGAATGAACAATGGAGCCACTGAACCTGCACGGCTGGTTGCCGATTCGTATTTTTGCGCGCCAGGGTCAGTGGCGGGTCGACTGGTGCTGGTTTGGCGATACGCCCTTGCACCAGCCGTTTTTCCGCGAGGCGGTGGATGCGGCGCTGCGCTTGCCGTTCAACCAGGCGTTTCGGCGCGAGACGCCACTGGCGACCCTCAGCCAATGGCAGGCCGAGAGCCCGGGGTGTGAGCCCCAGGCCTTTATCTGCCACGCCTCGCGCTGCGGTTCGACCCTGATCAGCCAGATGCTGGCGGCGCTCGATCACTGCACCGTGATCAGCGAACCGCCGCCGCTCGATAGCCTGCTGCGCAGCGGGCTGCCGGCCGACACCCTGGTGCCGGCGCTGCGGGGCCTGATCAGTGCCTATGGCCAGGCCCGGGGCTTTGTGGAGCAGCGCCTGGTGATCAAGCTCGATGCCTGGAACATCGGTGAGCTGCCCTTGCTACGCCGCTGCTTTGCCACGACCCCCTGGTTGTTCGTGTACCGCGAGCCTTTGGAAATTGCTGTCTCTCATCTGCGTCGCAGCGGCATGCACATGGTGCCGGGGTTGATCGGGCCCAGTGCTTTGGATGATGCCGAGAGCGGTTTCGAGCGCGAGGCGTTTATCGCCCGACGCCTGGGGCGGCTGTTGCAGTTGGGGCTGGAGCGCTGCGTCGAGTTCCAGGGGCTGGCGGTCAATTACAGCGAGCTGCCCCAGGCAATGGCCGGGCGTCTGGCGCTGTTTTTCGGGCTCGACGCCGAGCAGTGCGCGCGGGCTTTTTCCAGGGTTGAACAACATGCCAAGCAGCCCGACCAGGTGTTTGTGGCCGACGGCGCGAGCAAGCGCGATGAGGCCTCGCCCCTGCTGCGAGAGCAGGTGGAGCGTTGGGCCCGAGGGCCTTACGCACGCCTGGAAAGCCTGCGCGCGGCGCAGGCTCGGGGCCGCGCTGCGGGTTCAGGGTTTTGAGGACAGGTCGGCCATGCCCTTGAGCAGTTCGATCGGCAGCGGGAAGACGATGGTCGAGGTCTTGTCACCGGCAATCGAACTCAGGGTCTGCATGTAGCGCAGCTGCATGGCGCCGGGTTGGCGGCCGAGCATTTCGGCGGCCTGCATGAGTTTTTCCGAGGCCTGCAACTCGCCCTCGGCGTGGATCACCTTGGCCCGGCGTTCGCGTTCGGCTTCGGCCTGTTTGGCGATGGCGCGGACCATGGATTCATTGAGGTCGACGTGTTTGATTTCGACGTTGGCCACCTTGATGCCCCAGGCGTCGGTCTGCGCGTCGAGCACCTGCTGAATATCCATGTTCAGGCGTTCGCGCTCGGCCAGCAGTTCGTCCAGCTCATGCTTGCCCAGCACCGCACGCAAGGTGGTCTGCGCCAGTTGGCTGGTGGCCATGAGGAAATCCTCGACCTGGATAATGGCTTTTTGCGGGTCCAGCACCCGGAAGTAGAGCACCGCGTTGACCTTGACCGAGACGTTGTCGCGGGTGATCACGTCCTGGGGCGGGACGTCGAGCACCACGGTGCGCAGGTCGACGCGAACCATCTGCTGCACCACTGGAATCAGCAGGATCAGCCCCGGCCCCTTGACCTGCCAGAAGCGCCCGAGTTGGAACACCACGCCGCGTTCGTATTCGCGCAGGATCCGAAAGGTCGACACCAGCAGCACAATCAGCAGCGCCACGAGCGCCCCGACACCTATTTCCAGGCCCATCTCATTCTCCTCGCGGCGCGGATGCGACCGCTGTGACGTGCAGATACAGGCCCTGGCGGGCCATCACGCGCACCGCTTGCCCGGTGTGCAAGGGGCTGGCGCCGAGGACCTGCCAATATTCGCCCTGCAGCTGGACCCAGCCGTGACAGGGTTGGTCGATGTCTGCGGCGGTCACCGGGGTCACGCTGCCCACCAGCCCAGCATCGCCATTGACCGGTTGTTTGCGTCGCGTGCGCAGTGCCAGGCTCGCCAGGGCCACCAGCAGCACGGCGCTGAGCACCGCCAGGCTGACGATCAGCGGCAGCGGGATGCCATAACCCGGGATGTCGGTGTCCATCAGGATCACCGAGCCGGCGATAAAGGCGACGATGCCGCCGAAGCCGATCACGCCGAAGGTCGGCAAGAAGGCCTCGGCCACCATAAAACCGATGCCCAGCAGGATCAGTCCTACGCCCGCATAGTTCACCGGCAGCAACTGCAGGGCATACAGGCCCAACAACAGGCAGATGCCTCCCAGCACCCCGGGCAGCGCCGTACCGGGGCTGACGAATTCGAAAAACAAGCCATAGACGCCGAGCATCATCAGGATCATCGCCACGCTGGGGTGGGTGATCAGCGACAGCAGTTGGGTGCGCCAGTCGGGGTCATGGTGAGTCAGCGCTGCGCCCAGGGTATGCAGCTGTACCGCCTGCCCCGCGGCGTTGAGGGTTTTGCCATCCAACTGCTTGAGCAGGCTCGGAAGATCGTCGGCCAGGTAGTCCACCACCTTGATCTTCAGGGCCTCTTCGGCCGGCAGGCTGACGGCTTCGCGCACGGCCTTCTCGGCCCACTCGGCGTTACGCCCGCGCAATTGGGCCAGGCCACGGATATAGGCCGCGGCATCGTTGATCTGCTTGTGCGTCAGGCTGTCGACAGCGGGGTCGGGGGTGGTGGCTTTGTCGCTGCGCGGTGCGGCCGGCGGGTTGGCGGACCCTGGCAGGACGCCGAGCTGCACCGGGGTGGCGGCCCCCAGGTTGGTGCCAGGGGTCATGGCGGCAATATGGCTGGCGTAGAGAATGTAGGTCCCGGCGCTGGCCGCCCGCGCACCGCTGGGGGCGACAAAACTGGCGACCGGTACCGGGCTGGCGAGAATGGCCTTGATGATTGCGCGCATCGAGGTGTCGAGCCCACCCGGGGTGTCGATGCCGATCACCACCAGTTGCGCGTGTTCAGCGGCGGCCCGGTCCAGGCCGCGCAGCACATAGTCGGCGCTGGCCGGGCTGATCACATCGTTCAGCGTCAGCACCACCACCGGGTCCACGGCCCAGGCCGGCCCGACCGGTAGACCGATCAGCAACCCGAGCAGCACTGCCCGCCATCCACCTCTGTTCATATGACCCTCCTGGAGAGTCATGCACCGGGACGTCCATCCGTTCGCTGGCCTTGTGCTTGAGTCTAGTTGAGCAAGCGGGCGCCCGAATCGTGCAGCCCTGCACGGCGGGTGCCGTTGGGAAGTTAATCGGCCGGGCGGTGGTGGCGACCCCTGGCGCGACCTAGACTCAGGTGCAGTGAGCAACAGGTGGTCAACCCAAGTCCGGCAACCCTGTGGCGGACACCGAGGTGCAGCATGCGTATGGCAAAAACCGTGCAACGCAGCCTGGAGCAGGCGCATTGCGAATTTGATGTGGTGACTCACCCGCATTCGGCCAGCAGCCTGGAGACCGCGCGAGTGGCCGGGGTGCCCGCCGAGCGGGTGGCTAAATCGGTGGTCCTCGACGACCACCATGGGCATTACCTGATGGCGGTCCTGCCTGCGAGCCGGCACCTGGACCTGAGCAAGGTCCGCGGCAGTGGCGAATGGCAGATCACCCGCGAAAGCACCCTGGCCCATCTGTTTCAGGACTGCGAACGGGGCGCCGTGCCGGCCCTCGGCGAAGCCTACGGCCTGGACATGGTCATTGACCCCTTGCTGACACGGCAGAAAGACATCTACGTCGAAGCCGGCAATCACCACAACCTGGTGCACATGAGCATGGAGCAGTACCTGAAGATGGTGCCCCATGCCGAGGTGTGCGAGGTCAGCCACTAACCGGCCCGGGCGCTTTTTACCCCGGCCAATCCAGGAGCCCTCCATGGAGTCACCGACCCACAGCCTGCCGGCGCTGTTCAAGCAGCTCGGCCTGCCCGACGACCCGATCAGCATCGAGCGTTTTATCGCCACCCATTCGCCGCTCAAGCCCGAGCTGCACCTGGCGGACGCGTTCTTCTGGTCCCGCAGCCAGGCGGACTTTTTGCGCGATGAAGTGCTGGAGGATGCCGATTGGGCGGAGGTGGTGGATCAGTTGGATGTGTTGTTGCGCAAGGGGCGTGGGGGGTAGAAAGGGCACATTTGTCACTATGCGAAATTTAGACCAGAATTAGGTACTAATTTGAGGTCTTAATTATGCAAAGTGTGTTGGCTGATAAAGCCGTCAGTGTGTCGGAACTGAAGAGAAACCCCTCTGCTGTGCTCAGTGGCGCCCAGGGTGGTCCGGTGGCGGTTTTAAACCACAACCGGGTCATGGGTTACATGGTTCCGGCTGATGTTTTCGAGGCCATGATGGAGCGGCTTGATGATCTGGAACTGGCGGAAATCGTACGGGCGCGCAGCCAGGAGACCCCGATATCGGTAAGTCTGGATGACTTATAAGCTTGAGTTCCTGCCTTCTGCGCTTAAAGAGTGGAACAAGCTGGGCATACGCTGCGTGAGCAGTTCAAGAAGAAACTCGTGGAGCGCGTGCAGTTCCCGCGAGTGCCTGGCGATGCGCTGCATGGCATGCCTGACTGTTACAAAGTCAAATTGAAGGCCTCCGGGTACCGATTGGTTTACCAGGTGATAGACGAACGGGTGGTGGTTTCCGTGGTGGCGGTTGGCAAGCGTGAACGCGGCACGGTTTACGAGCGAGCCAAAAAACGCTGAGTCATTTCTTGTGCACGGACCCATAGCGGTCGCCAGGAATAGTTTGTATCAAAACTTGACCAAAAATATCCGCCAATGTCATATTGATAGTTAGCAAACTAACAGTGTGCGAATCCTCCCTTGTCCCAGAATCTCGATGCGCTCCAGATGAATATCAGCAGCGGCATGGTGGTCGCCTCGCGCCACTGGCGGCGGATCTGCCAGACCACGCTGCTCAACTATGGAATCTCCGAAGCCTGCGCCGTGCCGTTGTTGATGATCGGGCGCCTGGGCGAGGGCGTGCGTCAGGTGACGGTGGCCCATGCCGCCGGGATGGAGAGCCCGTCCCTGGTGCGCCTGCTCGATCAGTTGTGCAAGGCCGGTTACGTGTGTCGCACCGAAGACGCCCATGATCGCCGCGCCAAATGCCTGAGCCTGACCGCCAGTGGCCGCGAACTGGTGCAGGCGGTGGAGGTGGAGTTGGCGCGCCTGCGTCGCGAAGTGCTGGACGGCATCGCGCCTGGGGACCTTGAGGCCGCGCTGCGGGTGATTCGCGCCTTCGAGTCGGCGACCCATTTGCCGGTGGCCGCTTCTTGAACGGATTTTTTACCGGCATGCCGCCGGCGCGGGACTGGTTCTACGGCGCGCGCACCTTCGCCGCGTCGATGATCGCGCTGTATATCGCTATGCTGATGCAGATGCCGCGTCCCTACTGGGCCATGGCGACCGTGTATATCGTCTCCAGCCCCTTTGTCGGTCCCACCAGCTCCAAGGCGCTGTACCGCGCGGTCGGCACTTTGCTTGGGGCGGCGGCGGCAGTGCTGTTTGTGCCGATGTTCGTGCAGAGCCCCTACCTGCTGGTGCTGGTGATTGCGCTGTGGACCGGCATCCTGCTGTTTTTGTCCCTGCACCTGCGTACCGCCAACAGCTACGCGCTGATGCTGGCTGGCTACACCTTGCCGCTGATCGCCCTGCCGGTGGTGGATAACCCCCTGGCGGTGTGGGACGTGGCCGAGGCGCGTACCGAGGAAATCTTCCTCGGCATTGTCTGCGCCGCGGTGGTCGGCAGCATGTTCTGGCCGCGGCGCCTGGCCCCGGTGTTTGTCGACGCGGCCGGCAAGTGGTTTGCCGATGCGTCCACCTACAGTCAGCGTTTCCTCAGTCGCACCGTGGACCCGCAGGAAGTCAGCGCCCTGCGCGGCTCGATGGTCGCCACCTTCAACAGCCTGGAGCTGATGATTGGCCAACTGCCCCACGAAGGCGCGCGGCCACAGACCGTGCGTAACACCAAGGAACTGCGGGGGCGCATGATCCACCTGCTGCCGGTGGTGGACGCCCTGGATGACGCGCTCTATGCCCTGGAACGACGCACTCCGGAGTTGGTGGCGCAGTTCGCACCGCTGCTGGAACAGGCCAATGCGTGGTTGCAGGACACGGCAGCGGGTGCCTCGGTGGAGCGCTGGCAAGCGCTGCGCAATCAGCTCGAGGCCTTGCAGCCGAGCGCCGAAGCGCTGGATGACCGACGCCAACTGCTGCTGTCCAACGCCCTGTATCGGTTGGGCGAATGGATCGACCTGTGGCAGGACTGCCGCAGCCTGCAACACGCCATTCAATGCGAAAGCCAGGACACCTGGCGCGCGGTCTACCGGCATTGGCGCCTGGGCCGGCTGACGCCGTTTCTCGATCGCGGGTTGATGCTGTATTCGGTGGTCTCGACCATCACCGCGATCATCGTCGCCTCGGTGCTGTGGATCCTGCTGGGCTGGACCGACGGCGGCAGCGCGGTGATCCTGGCGGCGGTGGCGTGCAGCTTCTTCGCCTCCATGGACGACCCGGCGCCGCAGATCTACCGCTTCTTTTTCTGGACCGCGATGTCGGTGCTGTTCGCCAGCCTCTACCTGTTCCTGATCCTGCCCAACCTGCATGACTTCCCGATGCTGGTGCTGGCCTTTGCCGTGCCCTTTATCTGCGTCGGAACCCTCACGGTACAGCCGCGCTTTTACCTCGGCATGCTGCTGACCATCGTCAACACCTCGTCCTTTATCAGCATCCAGGGCGCCTACGACGCCGACTTCCTGAGCTTCGCCAACTCCAACCTGGCCGGGCCCATGGGCTTGCTGTTTGCCTTCGTCTGGACCCTGATTGCCCGGCCCTTCGGTTCGGAGCTGGCGGCCAAGCGCCTGACGCGCTTCAGCTGGCGCGACATTGTCGGCCTGACGCAGCCGGCGACCCTGGCCGAGCATCGGCACCTGGGGGCGCAAATGCTCGACCGACTGATGCAGCACCTGCCGCGACTGGCCATGACCGGCCAGGACACCGGCGTCGCCCTGCGCGAACTGCGGGTGGCGCTGAATCTCCTCGACCTGCTGGCCTATTCGCCACGGGTGCAGGGTTCGGCGCAGGCACTGGTGCGGCAAGTGGTGGCCGAGGTCGGGGCGTATTTCCAGGCCTGCCTCAAGGCCGGTGAACGCCTGCCGGCGCCCAGTGCTCTGCTGATGACCCTGGACCGTACCCGGCGCGCCCTCAACGCTCAGGCCCAGGACGACCACGAAACGCGCCTGCATCTGCTGCACGCCCTCAGCGGCCTGCGCCTGGCCTTGCTGCCGGGGGTGGAATTCGTCGGCGGCGGCGAGCTTGAAGAACCGCTTCCCCATGGCATCGATGGAGCGCCTTTATGATCGGTGATCTGGATATCAGTGGGGTATTCCTGCCCACGCTGCTGGTGCTGATGGGCATTACTTATGTGTTGTACCTGGTGGTGCACGGGTTGTTGACGCGCATGCACTTCTATCGCCTGGTCTGGCACCGGGCACTGTTCAACGTGGGTCTCTACGCCTTGCTGCTCGGCGTGGTGGATTCACTCAGTCGATACCTGATGACATGAAAAAACCTTTATTGACCATCGGTCGCGTAGTCCTGACCTTGCTGGTGGTGACCTTCGCGGTCGTGGTGGTGTGGCGCATGGTGATGTACTACATGTTCGCGCCCTGGACCCGGGACGGGCATATTCGCGCCGACATCGTGCAGATCGCGCCGGATGTGTCCGGGTTGATCCAGCAGGTCCAGGTGCGCGACAACCAGTTGGTGCAACGCGGCCAGGTGCTGTTCAGCATCGACCAAGACCGTTTCAAGCTGGCCCTGCGCCAAGCCAGGGCGGCCCTCGCCGACCGCCAGGAAACCCTCGACCAGGCCCAGCGTGAAGCCCGGCGCAACAAGGGCCTGGGCAACCTGGTGCCACGCGAGCAACTGGAAGAAAGCCAGTCGCGGGTGGCCCGTGCCCAGTCGGCCCTGGCCGAAACCCTGGTGGCGGTGGACAGCGCGCAGTTGAACCTCGACCGCTCGGTGATCCGCAGCCCGGTCGACGGTTACGTCAACGACCGTGCGCCGCGGGCCCAGGAATTCGTCACCGCCGGGCGCCCGGTGTTGTCGGTGGTGGACAGCAACTCCTTCCACATCGACGGTTATTTCGAAGAGACCAAGCTCGACGGTATCCATGTCGGCCAGGCGGTCGACATCCGGGTCATCGGTGACCGTGCACGGTTGCGCGGGCATGTCGAAAGCATCGTCGCCGGTATCGAGGACCGCGACCGCAGCAGCGGTTCCAACCTGCTGCCCAACGTCAATCCGGCCTTCAGCTGGGTGCGGCTGGCGCAGCGGATTCCGGTGCGCATCGCCTTTGACGATGTACCGGCGGATTTCCGCATGATCGCCGGGCGCACCGCCACGGTGTCGATCATCGATGGCCAGGGCAAACCGCAGCAGGAGCCCGGGCAATGAACACGGCGGCGCGTTTGGCCCTGGCCGGGTTCGGCCTGCTGCTCTCGGCCTGCCACATGGTCGGGCCGGACTACCAGTTGCCGGCGGACGCCGCGCTGCAGCGTCCCGACTTGCAAGGTGAACTGGCGGCCAAGGATGCGGATGTGGTTTCCGCGCCGGTGCCCGGCGATTGGTGGCGCCTGTATCAGGACCCGCGCCTGGAGCAGTTGGTGCAGCAGGCCCTGGCCTCCAACACCGACCTGCGGGTCGCCGCGGCCAACCTGGCGCGGGCCCGGGCCCAGGTCGATGAGGCCCAGGCTGCTGGCGGCTGGAGCGGCGGGGTGAAGATGGGGGCGCAGCGCTTGCAGGAGTCGGGCGAAGCCTTCCTTCAGGCCGGCAAGGTGCCGGTGGCCAATGTCGGTGATATCGCGATCAGCACTTCCTATCAGTTCGACCTGTTCGGCACCCTGCAGCGAGGCATCGAGGCGGCCAAGGCCAATGCCGACGCAACCCAGGCCGCGGCCGACACCGCACGCATCACCCTGGTGGCCGACGTGGTCCGGGCCTATACGCAAATCTGCGCGGCCAACGAGGAGCGGCAGATCGCCGAGCATTCCCTCGACCTGCAAGCCCAGAGCACCCAGCTGACCCAGCGCCTGCGGGATGCGGGACGCGGTGACGAGACCCAGGTCACCCGCTCGCAGACCCAATTCAAGTCATTGCGCGCCGAATTGCCGCGCTATGAAGCGGCGCGCCAGGCCGGGCTGTTCCGCCTGTCGATGTTGCTGGCCAAACCCCTGGACCAACTGCCCGCCGGTACCAGCAGTTGCGCCGAGCTGCCGCACATTGCGCAATTGTTGCCGGTGGGTGACGGCGCGACCCTGCTCAAGCGCCGGCCCGACGTGCGCCAGGCCGAACGCCGCCTGGCGGCCGCCACCGCCGACATCGGCGTGGCCACCGGCGCGCTGTACCCGGACATCAGCATCGGCGCCACCGTCGGCACGGTCGGCATCCTGGAAAACCTCGGCAAGCCCGCCACCAACCGCTGGGGCTTTGGCCCGCTGTTGAGCTGGAGCGTGCCGTTCAATGGCGCCCGCCAGCGTATTCATCAGGCCGAAGCCGTGAGTCAGGGTGCCCTGGCGCATTTTGACGGGGTGGTGCTCAACGCCATCCGCGAAACCCAGACCGGCTTGGCGCAATACAGTGCCCAACTGCAACGCCGCGACGCCCTGGCGGATGCCGAAGTGTCGGCGCAGCAGGCGGCGGACCAGACCCACCGCTTCTTCCAGGCCGGCCGTGCGTCGTTCCTGGCCGACCTGCAAGCCACCCGGACCTACACCGATATGCGCGCGCAACTGGCCTCGGCCAACACCCAGGTCGCCATGAGCCAGATCGATCTGTTCCTGGCCCTGGGCGGTGGTTGGGAAAGCGGACGAACGCAAGGCTCGCCGCCCAGCAAACCCTGAGCCCGTTGCTATGCTTTGAGCTGTTGGGCGAGCGCCTTTCAAGAGCGCCCCCGTCCACGGCTCAAGCACGTGATGGTCATGGGGATTCCAATAATGAAAAACCCTTATGCTCCCGGCTTCTGGTGCGTTCTGTGCGCGCTGTTGCTGCTCTCTGCGACTTACTTCTACGGCATCATGCTGGCCCACCAGATCGACAAGGCGATGGTCTTCCTCGACAGCGCCAGTGCGCTGATCGCGGTACTGGCAATCGTGGTGGTGGCCTGGGCTTCGCTCGGCAGCCTGCGGCTCAAGAAAAAACAACTGGAACAGAGCAAGACCCTGGTGGTGATCTGGGACACCAAGGTCGCGCTGCGTCGGGTCGAAACCGTGTTCGATCGCTATTTCTGGGGCAGCTACTGGCAGCCGGGGCGCAGTTTCCAGGAAGTCATGGGCGAACTCACCGGCACCCCCCTGGAAAAAAGCCTCGAAGCCCTGAAGAAACAGTGCGTGGTCCTCGACCGCCAATCCTCCGACGGCCGGCACTGGCTGAACAACGCCCGGGAACTCTCCGACGTCGCCGCCGCCATGGCCCGCCAGCGCTACCAACTGGACTTCTGCGACCCGCGAGGTGATTCCCCGGGCGGCGCGGTGATCGATCGCGACTTCGAAGTGCTGGTGTACACCTGGAGCGCCCGCCTCAAAAGCTTCGACCACCAGCTCGACGCCCTGGAAATCGAATACTCCTGAGCCGTTGTAGCCGCCGCCAGGCTGCGCTGGCCTTTGCAGGCCCACAAAAAACCAAGCCAAACCGCCGTGGATGGCCACGCCCGTTCGTCCCATGAATGCGCCCTGGCTCACGGATTAACGAGTTTTCACACGCAAAGGCTGGGTCGCCGGACGCCGCCAATGCTAATCTTCGCCCGCTTTACGCGAAGTCGAGCCGCAACCCGTCATGGGTTCAGGGAAGACGACCACACCTTCAAACAACGGATATTGATCGGGTCAGACATGAATAAATCAGCAGGCGTACTGTTAGGAATCGTCGTCGCAGTAGGTGCAATCAGTGCCGGCGGCGCCTGGTACACCGGCACCAAGCTCGAAGGTGTACTGCAAACCTCGATCGCCGATGCCAACAAGGAACTGCAGGCCGCAATGGTCGGTTCCAACGGCAGCGCGACCCTGGAGCTGGTATCCCTCGATCGCAAGCTGTTCACCAGCACCGCCCATTACCGCCTCAAGGGCGAAGGCGAGCTGTTCAACGGCAACGCCGAGCTGCTGTTCGTCGACCATATCGAACATGGTCCGCTGCCGTTCTCGCGCCTGATCAGCCTGAAGTGGCTGCCGGTCATGGCCACCAGTCACTACGAGCTGGAAAAGAACCCGCAGACCGAAAAATGGTTTGCCGCCGCCAATGGCCAATCGCCGCTCAAAGGCCTGGTCAACATGGGTTACGACCGCTCCGCCAACGGCACCCTCGAGCTGCTGCCGCTGGATATCGCCCTGGATGACAACACCAAGTTCAAGTTTTCCGGCCTGAACCTGAATGTCGACAGTTCTTCCGAGGCCCAGAAGGTCAAGGTCGACGGCTACATGGACAGCCTCACGCTGCTCCTGAGCCCGGCGGACAAGCCACCGGTACTGGTCGAGCTGAACGGCCTGACCCTGGCCAGCAACCTCAACAAAAGCAGTTTCGGTTTCTACCTGGGCCAGAACACCCTGGAGCTGACCAGCACCAAGGCCACCTTTGGCGACAAGAAATCGGTCCTGACCCTGAAGAACTTCGAACAGAAGACCTCCAGCGAAGAAACCGGCACCACCCTGGGCGGCCGCGCCGATTACAAGGTGGGTGAGATCAACTTCGACGGCAAGAACATCGGTTCGGCGCAGATGGCCTGGAGCATGAAGAACCTCGACACCCAGTCTCTGATGGACCTGGTGCAGGTTTATCAGACCAAGCTGCAACCCTACGAAGCCGCTTCCACCGCCGCCGCCGAAAATGGCGAACCGGCACCGGAGCTGCAAATGACCGAGGCCGAAGAGGCCAAGGTGCGCAGCGCGGTGAACAAGGTGCTGGAATCCAAGCCGCAGCTCGCCCTGGAAAACTTCTCGTTCAAGACCGCCAACGGTGAGAGCCGCTTCAACCTCAGCCTGCACCTGGCCAAGCCGCAGAACCTTGAGTTGCCGCCTGCTGAACTGGGCAAGCAACTGATCAGCCTGCTGGACGCCAACCTGCAACTGTCCAAGCCGATGATTGCCGATGTGGCGGCGCTGCAGGCGCAACTGGATGGCCAGACCGACGCCAAGCTGATCGCCGATCAGAGCAACATGGCGGCAGAAATGGTCAGCGGCATGGCCCTGGGGACGCAACTGGCGAAGCTGGAAGGCACCGATATCGTCTCCAAGCTGCACTACGCCGATAACCAGGTGGACTTCAACGGCCAGAAGATGAGCGTTGAGCAGTTCATCGGTTTTGTCATGAGCAAAGCCGGTGGTGCCGGCGCCCTTCGCTAAGCCCGCTTCGGTCGGTCACCGCCGGCCGACAACGTTGTAGCAACCTGACGCCCGACGCCTGTTTTCTAACAGGATCGGGCGTTTTGCTGTGCGTGCAAAAAATGTCTGGAGCCTGATGGCGATCCGCAAACTCCGGGCTTGAGCTCTTGGGGAAAACCCAACGGGTTCAAATTTCCGAAACCTTGGGCGGGAAATGAATCTGAATAAATATTGCGCTGCAAATTCTCGTCTAACCTTGCGTGAAAGAATCCACTCGAAAAGATTTAGCCGGATCTTCTGATTCCGGCTTTCCGGCGCGTAACCAGCAGGGGGCGCAAGACCTCGGCTAGCCATTAAGGATGCTGACGAAATGCCGTTTATTGTTCATCCCGTTCGCCTCTATGGTTTGCGACCGCTGTTTCGCCTGGCGTTGTGCAGCCAGTTGCTCTGGCCGACCCTGGCGTTTGCCGACGCGGCCTATGACCAACTGATTATCCAGGCGCGGGCCGGTACTTACGCTCCGGCCCTGACCCATCTGCGCGCCGTACCGCCCGATCAGTTGACCAATGGGCTGGTCAGCGACCACCTGCAAATTGCCAGTTGGGCCGGCCTCGATTCAGAGGTGGTGGACGTCTATGAGCATCAGGCGCGCAACCGGGTATTGCCGGTGCAGGCGTTGACCGCCACGGCTCGCGCCTATCGCAACCTCAAACGCTGGGATTCGGCGACCCAGGTCTACCGTAAGGCCCTGGAGCGCGACCCGCAAAACGCCGACCTGCAACTGGGCCTGGCCATGACCCAGGCCGATGCCGGCCAGCCTGCCGAGGCGGTTGCCCGGGCCCGAGCCCTGGTGGCGGCCAAGCCCGATGACCCGGCGCGCCGCCTGGCACTGGGTTACGCGCTGACCCGTTCGGGCGCGCCCTATGATGCTTTGTTCGAATACGACCAGGCGTTTGTCCGCGCCGGCAACAAGCCTGAAGTCGCCCGTGAATACATTGTCGCCCTGCAGCGGGCACGCTTGCCGGAGCCGGCCCTGCGCCTGGCTCGCCAGCGCCCCGGGCTGCTCGATCCGGTGACCCAGCGCCGCCTGGAAGGCGACGTGGCGGCCGAGCGCGTGCGCCTGGCCGAGTTTGCCACCCGCAGTGAAAAAGAACGCTTCGTCATCGCCGACCGTGCCCTGGCCGATTACGACCAGTTGCTCGGCACCTGGACTCCGGACCCGCAAGCCAAGGAAGACGTGACCCGCTGGCGCATCGATCGCCTGGGCGCGCTGCGGTATCGCTCGCGCACCGACGAAGTGATCCGCCAATACCACCAGTTGGTGGCCGAGGGCGTGACCATTCCAACCTACGCCATGCGTTGGGTCGCCGCGTCCTTCCTTGATCAGCGCGAGCCGGAAATCGCCAGCGACCTGTATCGCGAGGTCCTGGCGGCGCCGGATGCCGACAGTGCGAACAAGGTCGAAGACAGCACCGCCTTGTACTACGCGCTGCTGGAAAGCGACCGCCCGGAAGAAGCGCAAAAGGTCGCCAGCGACCTGGCGCAAAGCCAGCGGCCACGGGTTGAACTCAAGGGGCTGCCGATCGGCAACCCCAACGATGACTGGATGGACGCGCAGCAATTGCTGGCCCAGTCCGGCACCTACAGCGCTGACCTGCCTGACAGTGAACAGCGGCTTGCGGCCCTGGTCGACCAGGCGCCGGGCAACACCGGCCTGCGCCTGGCCCAGGCCGATCTGTACCTGGCCCGGGACTGGCCGCGCCGTGCGGAAAGCCTGCTCAAGGAAACCGAGAGCTTGGTGCCGCGCGATATCGGCCTTGAGGTCGCCCAGGGCCACACCGCGATGGATCTGCAGGAATGGCGGCAGATGGACGCGCTCACCGATGACACCCTGGAGCGCTTCCCGGACAACCGCCAGGTGCAGCGTCTGGCGCGCCAGCGGGACGTCCACGACATGGCCGAACTGCGGGTCGAGACCTACGGCGGCAAGAGCTACGGCGGTGGCAACAATGGTGCCGGGGCCGTGTCCGGGAGCCGGGATTTCGGCATCGAAAGCGTGCTCTACAGCCCGCCCATCAATGAAGACTGGCGCCTCTTCGGCGGCGTCGGTTACGCCACCGGGGATTTCCAGGAAGGCACCGGCCACCATCGCTGGCAGCGCCTGGGCGTAGAGCAACGCACCCGGGACATGACCCTGGAGGCCGAGGTCTCCAACCATTCCTACGGCTACGGCGACAAGCTCGGGGCCCGAGTGTCGCTGGCGCGGGATATCGACGATCACTGGCAATACGGCGGCAGCCTCGAATATCTGTCGGCCAACACCCCACTACGGGCGCTGAACAGCGATGTCACGTCCAACGGCGGCAGTGCATTCCTGCGCTGGCGCGCCAACGAAAGCCGCGAATGGAAGTTGGCCTTGAGCCCCTCGCACTTCAGCGATGGCAACAACCGCCTTGAAGCCTTGCTCACCGGTCGCGAGGGCGTGTACGCCTCGCCCCACGTGCAGGTCGATCTGGGACTGGAAGTCGGCGCCAGCCACAACACCAAGGAAGACACGCCGTACTTCAACCCCAAGTCGGACTTCAGCGTGTTGCCGACGGTCAACGTCAACCACGTGCTCTACCACCGTTACGAAACCTCGTGGAGCCAGCAGTTCCAGGCCGGGGCCGGTACCTACAGCCAGCGTGACTACTCCACTGGTGGCGTCTGGCTGCTGGGTTACGGCCAGCGCGTGACCTGGAATGACGTGTTCGAAGCAGGGGCCAACTTGAGTGTGATCAACCGGCCTTACGACGGCGATCGGGAAACCGACCTGCGGCTGCTTCTCGACCTTACCTATCGCTTCTAGAAGAGTTTGACGATGCCTCTGATCACCCGTTGCATCCTCCTGCTGGGAGTCCTGATTCTCAGCGCCTGCGCCCAAAAAGCCCCGGAGTTCGTGCCGCCGGCCCAACGCCCGCTGCCGGACAATGAGGCCCCATGGCCGAAAAACCATGTCCTGGGCATCGCCTATCACGACGTCGAAGACCGCGACCCCGATCAGGCGGTGGTGGCGGTGCGCACCGAGCGCATGATCGAACAGCTGGCCTGGCTGCGTGAAAACAACTATCGGCCGGTGACCATCGACCAGATCCTGGCGGCGCGCAAAGGCGGCCCCGAGCTGCCGCCCAAGGCCATCCTGCTGAGCTTCGACGACGGCTATGCCAGCTTCTATACCCGGGTGCTGCCGGTACTGCGCAGCTACAACTGGCACGCGTTGCTGGCGCCGGTGGGTGTATGGATCGACACCCCGGCCGACCAGAAGGTGGACTTTGCCGGTGAAATGCGTCCGCGTTCGCAGTTTCTGACCTGGGCGCAAATCCGCGAAATTTCCCAGTCCGGGCTGGTGGAAATCGCCGCTCACACCGACGCCAGCCACAAAGGCGTGTTGGCCAACCCGCAAGGCAACCTGCAACCGGCAGCCGCCACCCGGCGCTACGATGCAACCACCGGCCGCTATGAAAGCGAGGCCGACTTCCAGGCACGCCTGCGCAACGACGTAGCGACCATCTCCAAGAAAATTCGCGCAGTCACCGGCTACAACCCACGGGTCTGGGTCTGGCCCTATGGGGTGGCTGACGGCACGGCGCTACAAGTCATCGGCGACCAGGGTTACCAGATGGCCCTGACCCTCGACGATGGGCTCGATGCCCTCGACAACCTGATGAGCAGCCCGCGTTTCCTGGTGGCATCCGACCCGGATGGCATGCACTTCTCCAACAGCATCACCGGCGTTCAGGCCGACGCGCCGATGCGCGTGGTGCACGTGGACCTGGATAACGTCTACGACCCCGACCCGGCGCAGCAGGAGATCAACCTCGGCAAGCTGGTGCAGCGCATGTCGGACATGGGGGCCAACACCGTGTTCCTGCAAGCCTTCGCCGACCCCAAGGGTGACGGCCTGGTGCACTCGCTGTACTTCCCCAACCGCCACCTGCCAGTGCGTGCCGACATCTTCGACCGCGTGGCCTGGCAACTGCGGACCCGGGCCCACGTCAAAGTCTTCGCCTGGATGCCGGTGCTGAGCTTTGCTCTGGACTCCAAGCTGCCACGGGTGACCCGCTGGGACCCGGCCACCGGGCAGGTGTCCACCGATCCCAAGCAATACCAGCGGCTGTCGCCGTTCGACCCCGAGGTACGGCGAGTCATTGGCGAGATCTACCAGGACGTGGCGCGCCTGACTTCGGTCGACGGCATCCTCTACCACGACGACGCGGTGCTTTCCGATTTCGAAGACGCCAGCCCCGCCGCCCTGCGGGTGTATACCGCCAACGGCTTGCCCGGCTCGATCGCGGCCCTGCGCGCCGACCCGGCCACGTTGCAGCGCTGGACTCAGTTCAAGACCCGCTACCTGACCGATTTCACCCATGAGCTGACCGCCAAGGTTCGCGCCATTCGCGGTCCGCAGGTGCAGACCGCACGCAACCTGTTCGCCGAGCCGATGCTCAACCCCGACAGTGAGGCCTGGTTCGCGCAGAACCTCGACAACTTCCTGGCCAACTACGACTGGACCGCGCCCATGGCCATGCCGCTGATGGAGGGCAAAAACGTGCACCAGTCGGGGGCCTGGCTCGAAGACCTGGTGGCCACGGTCAAGGCACGGCCGGGCGCCCTCAAGCGCACGGTGTTTGAATTGCAGGCCCGGGATTGGGCGGCAAAACCGGCGGCGGATATCTCCGCTGAACAGATGGCTGACTGGATGGGCCGTCTCAAGCGTCAGGGCGCAACCAGCTTTGGTTACTACCCGGACAACTTCCTTGAGAACTCGCCGGACCTGAAAACAGTTCGGCCCGCGCTCTCCAACAAATGGAACCCTTGAATCATGATCGATCGACTCTTAGCCCTATTGGTGCTGGCGATTGTCCTCGGGGTGCCGCTGGGCCTTATTTTCCTGGTCACGGGCCAGTTCCTGATGGACTTCGTGTTCTTCTACCCGTTGTTCATGTCGGGGCTGTGGATCGCCGGCGGCCTGTACTACTGGCTGCACTGGGAGCGCCACTGGCCGTGGAAGGAAGACACCCTGCCGCCGGTGCTGGAAGGCGAGCCGCTGATCACCATCCTGATCCCTTGCTACAACGAAGGGGATAACGCCGCCGACACCATCCATGCCGCGCTGGGCCAGCACTACCCGAACATCGAAGTGATCGCCATCAACGATGGCTCCAAGGACAACACCGCCCAGGTCCTCGATGCCCTGGCCCTGCAGGACCCACGCCTGCGTGTGCTGCACCTGGCGGAAAACCAGGGCAAGGCCGTGGCCCTGCGCATGGGCGCCGTGGCTGCGCGCAGCGAATACCTGGTGTGCATCGACGGCGATGCGTTGCTGGCGCCCAATACCGCGGCGTACCTGGTGGCGCCGATGCTGCACAACACCCGTCTCGGGGCAGTGACCGGCAACCCACGGATCCGCACCCGTTCGACCCTGGTCGGTCGGGTGCAGGTCGGCGAGTTCTCCTCGATCATCGGCCTGATCAAGCGCACCCAGCGGGTGTTCGGCAAAGTCTTCACCGTCTCCGGGGTGATCGTCGCCTTCCGTCGCACCGCGTTGCACCGGGTGGGCTACTGGAGCCCGGACATGATCACCGAAGACATCGACATCAGCTGGAAGCTGCAACTGGACCACTGGACGATCTTCTACGAGCCCCGGGCGCTGTGCTGGATCCTGATGCCGGAAACCCTGGGCGGCCTGTGGAAGCAGCGCCTGCGCTGGGCCCAGGGCGGCGCCGAGGTGCTGTTCAAGAACATTCGCGGCATCTGGGAATGGCGCCACCGCTACCTGTGGACCCTGCTGTTCGATTACTGCCTGTCCACCGGCTGGGCCTTCACCTTCCTGTTGTCGGTGATCTTCTGGGCCGTGGGCAAATTCATCGAGATGCCCGAGGCCATCGCCGTGCACCACCTGTTGCCGCCGGCCTTTACCGGCCTGGTGCTGGCAATGGTGTGCCTGATGCAGTTCGCGGTCAGCATCCTGATCGACCGACGATATGAAAAGGACCTGTGGAAGACCATGTTCTGGGTGGTCTGGTACCCCCTGGTGTTCTGGTTCATCAGCTTGCTCACCACACTGGTCAGTTTTCCCAAGGTGCTGTTCGGGAGACATCAGAAACGGGCGCGCTGGGTCAGCCCCGACCGCGGGATCAAGCCGATAGATGATGAGGAGGTGAACTGATGAAAATCATCAGAACCCGTCAACGCCCGTTCCTGGTGGTCGTCGATGTGTTTTTCACCGTACTGGCATGGATTGGCCTGCTGTACCTGTTGGTGCGTGGCCTGTTGCCGCTGGTCGGTTCCCATGAAGGCGGGCCGCGCATCGATGTCAGCCTGCTCGACGCCTTGAGCACCCTGGAGATCTACCTCTGGGTCGCGCTGGTCAACGCCGCATTGCTGATCGGCTGGGCGCGCTACCGACAACTACGAAGCCGCAAGTATCCGCCCCGCCTACCGGCACCGGTGGTGGATGATCAGCGCCTGAGTGAAACCTTCAACCTCAGCGAAGACAATTTCACCCGCATCCGCCTGCCGGGCACCATGGTCGTGCACAACGACGAAGAGGGCGGCATCAGCCACGTTGCCACCCAGTTCTATCGCATCGAGCCGCAGGACCAATTGCATCCGCCGCTGGCCGCCGTCACGCCGACCCGGGTCATCCACCTGCCGGATGAAGACGGGAAGGGCAAAGACAAGGCCTGAGCCCCTTTGGCACAATGCGCCGAACGCTGAAAAGCCCCGTTTCCCGGGGCTTTTTATTGCCCGCTAAAACCAGGGATGAAGCAGATGCACGATGAGTTACCGGCGGCCCTTGCGACCTTTGTCAGCCAGTTGCCGCTGCCCTGGATCACCGTTGCGCCGCAAGCCGGCCCGGCCCTGGATTGGTTGCCCATCTTCGCGTTTGCCCAAGGGCGAGTCGGCATCGGCCTTTCGCCTCAGGGGGCCTGGGTGCAAGTGCATGACCAGCGGGTTATGCCCTGCATCGAGGGTGCGGCGCTGGTGGCGCTGCTGCCGCTGCTGGAGATGCCCCTGGAGCAGGTCCGCGCGCTGCTCAGCGAGGGCCTGGATCGGCATGGGTTGCCCCAAGCCATTGGCGAGCACTTTCCCTTTGCCCGGGTGGTCGCCACCGGCTTGCTAAGCCCGAGCGAATACTGGACGACCCGGGCCCTGCAATGGGCGGCGGACGGCGTCCGCTGCGCCACGGTGCAGGCAGCCCTGCACACCCTGAGCGAGAACGGACCGACACAGAACGTGCGACACCGGGCTCGGAAACTGGCCCGGCATTTACCGGTCAATGCACTCAGGTCAGGAGAGTAATCAGCGATGACAGGTCTGTTTATAAACGAAGCCGATAGCGCGCTATTGGCCCGCAGGCTGGCGGAGTTTGCCGTATTCAAGGCGGAGCGTTTGCCGGTGCTGCATCAGTTTGTCGAGGCCATTGGCGGTGAGAATGCCTACGAGGTATTGATTGCACCGGCGAAATTCCTGCCGCTGCTGGAGCGCTCCTTCAACCACTTGGAGGTGGAAGAACACAATCGGATCTGGTTGATCACGCGCATTGGCTACTTTATCGGCGAATACCTGCTGACGGCCTATGACGGCTGCTGGCAGGTGGATGAGGATCCCCGGTCGACGGCCTTTGCCCGCTATGTGGTCGGTGAGTTCTCCTACCCGCCGCGGCCAGGCTTGAGTGTCGACCCTTTTGATATCGCCCAGCGCTATGTCGATGGAGCGCTTCCCAGGAGCCTGGCCGGGGAGATTGAGCGAGGTGTGCAGGCGCACCAGGGCTGATCGCCCGGCCGCGTTGATGAAATCCCGTGCTTGCCCATTTACAAGCACCCCCCACCTCAAGCTCAATCACCCCCCGTGCGCTGCACGAACGGTCATGGCCGGTCGTGCAAGCTATAGTCTTCAGCTCACCGACCCTCCGCGTAATAAAGGTGCTTGTGTATGTCTCGCTTTGCTTCTCGCACTACTTGGCTGACCGCCAGTGCCCTGTTGCTGTGCCTGCAACTGCCGGTTCAGGCCCAGGAGCGTTTTACCCTGAATATCCCCGGTGTCACCGATGACCGTCTCTTCACCTCTGGCAGTGCCAGCGATGCCAAGGGCTGTGGCGGGCACAACAATTCGCCGGCGCTGAGCTGGACCGCCGGGCCGGAAGGGACCTTGAGCTATGCGATCGTCATGCACGACCCGGATGGCGCCAAGGGTCAGGGCGTGGATCATTGGGTGCACTACGGAATCAAGCCGACCACCCGGCAGATCGCCGCCGGTGCCGGGAGCAAGTCGACCCTGGAAGGTGTGGGCGGTACCAACAGCAAGAAGACCACCACCTATGTCGGCCCTTGCCCTCCGATTGGCGACAGCGCGCACCACTATGTGATCCAGATCTATGCCCTGGACCTGGCGCCCGACGCGTTGCCGGCCGGCCTGACACGGGCCCAGCTGCTGGAGAAAATCAATGGCCATGTACTGCGTAACAGCAGCGTGGTGCGGCGCTACGTGCGCTGAAAAAATTTTCACGGGGCTTAACCCGAATTGCACAGGGGCTTCGTCTGAAGGGGGGAATGGATCACTTTTCTCCCGAGGTCAGCCCCCATGTCCCTTCCTCTGCACTACCTTCGTCCGGCCGCACAGGGTTTCGCCGCCGGATTGTTGTTGGCGATCGCCGGTTGCGGCGTTTCTTCCAAGCCGGATGTCACCGCGGCCGAACCAGCCTCGCCGAGCGGGGTATTGATCCCGGCTCCGGCCCCGATCCCGGTTGCGCCGCAGGTGCAGAGCGAAGCGTTGAGGGCCGATGCGGTGGTCAGCAAGCGCAGCATGAGCCGGCCGATGATGACGGCGCCGATGATGGCCGCCGATCAGCAGCCTGCCGGCTATCGCGATGAATCGCGCGAGCAGTACCAGACCCAGCCTGACAACCCGATCCACAGCGTGGCGCAGGCACCGGTCTCGACTTTCAGCGCCGACGTCGACACCGGCGGCTACGCCAATGTGCGGCGCCTGCTGAACCAGGGCAGCCTGCCCCCCGAAGGCGCGGTGCGCCTGGAGGAAATGGTCAATTACTTCCCCTACGATTACGCGCTGCCCAGCGATGGCTCGCCCTTTGGCGTGACCACCGAGCTGGCACCGTCGCCGTGGAACCCCCACACCCGTCTGCTGCGTATCGGCATCAAGGCTTCGGACCGCGCGGTGGCCGAACTGGCGCCGGCCAACCTGGTGTTTTTGGTGGACGTGTCCGGCTCCATGGACCGCCGCGAAGGCCTGCCCCTGGTAAAAAGCACCCTCAAATTGCTGGTGGATCAACTGCGCGACCAGGACCGCGTGTCGCTGGTGGTGTACGCCGGTGAGTCGCGGGTGGTGCTGGAACCGACTTCCGGGCGCGACAAGGCGAAAATCCGCAATGCCATCGAGCAGCTCACCGCCGGCGGCTCCACGGCGGGTGCTTCGGGTATCGAGCTGGCCTACCAGATGGCGCGCCAGGGGTTCATCAAGGACGGCATCAACCGCATCCTGCTGGCCACCGATGGCGACTTCAACGTCGGTATCAGCGACTTCGACAGCCTCAAGCAGATGGCTGCCGACAAGCGCAAAACCGGGGTCTCGCTGACCACCCTGGGCTTTGGTGTGGATAACTACAACGAGCACCTGATGGAGCAACTGGCCGATGCCGGCGATGGCAACTATGCCTACATCGACAACCTGCGCGAGGCCCGCAAGGTGCTGGTGGATCAACTCAGTTCGACCCTGGCGGTGGTGGCCAAGGACGTGAAGCTGCAGGTGGAATTCAACCCGGCCCAGGTCAGCGAGTACCGCTTGCTGGGCTACGAGAACCGCGCGCTCAAGCGTGAGGACTTCAACAACGACAAGGTCGATGCCGGGGAAATCGGCGCCGGGCACACGGTGACTGCGCTCTATGAAATCGTGCCCAAGGGCGAGAAGGGCTGGCTCGAACCCCTGCGCTATGCCTCGGGCAAGGCGGCAGGCGAGAGCAGCAACAACCCGGAACTGGCGATGTTGCGCGTGCGCTACAAGGCGCCCGAAGGCGGTAGCAGCCGCTTGATCGAGCGCCCGATCATGTCGCAGTCCCAGCCTGCCACGCTGGCGGCGGCCAGCACCGACCTGCGTTTTGCCGCAGCCGTGGCGGCGTTCTCGCAGCAGCTCAAGGACGGGCGCTACACCGGCAGTTTCAGCCTCGACGACACCCTGAAGCTGGCGCGTGGCGCCCGGGGCGATGACCATTACGGCCTGCGCGGCGAGTTCGTGCAGCTGGTTGAACTGGCGCAAAGCCTGCAAACTCAGGCCCCACAACCCGGCCTGGCCGCGCAGCGCGACGACAGCCAGATTCAGAGCCGACTTGAATGACACCATGATCCGCAGCGAACAGGAGTTGATCAGCACTATGGCGGCTGCGAACCCACCCTCCGCCGCCAGCAGCGATGAAGCGCTGCTGGCGCGCTACCGCGCCGGTGATCCGGCGGCCTTCGAGGTGCTGTATCAGCGCCATCGCCAGGGGCTGTACCGCTTTCTCCTGGGCCTGTGCAACAAGCCCGAGCTGGCCGAAGAGGTGTACCAGGACACCTGGCTGAGCCTGATCCGCAGCACCAGCCAGCCCCAGGGCCGGGCGACCTTTCGCACCTGGCTGTACCAGATCGCCCGTAACCGGCTGATCGATCACTGGCGCAAGCACGGGCAGCGCAACCCGTTGCACGACAGCTACGACGAGCAAATGCACGGTGAGGTCGATGACGCGCCGGGCCCGGAGCAACAGTTGAGCCTGAGCCGTGACCAGCAGCGCATCGACGCGGCCCTCGAAGACTTGCCGGCCGACCAGCGCGAAGTGTTCCTGCTGCGTGCCCATGGCGACCTGGACTTGCCGGAGATCGCCAGCCTCACCCAAACCCCGCTGGAAACCGTAAAGAGCCGTTTCCGTTATGCGTTGAAAAAACTGCGTCGGCTCCTGGCCGAGGAGGTACTCACATGACTGACGCCCGACAAACGCCACCTTCTGTCGAAGAACAGATGCTCAAGCACATCCGCCAGCACAGCGTTGGCGAGCCCCCGGCCAGCCTCGATGCACTGATTCTGGCCAGCGCCCGGCGTGAACTGCCAAAACCCGCGCCGAGCCTGTGGCAGCGCTGGTTGCAGGCCTGCCAGAAACCGCGCCTGCAGATGGCGTTCGCCAGCCTGTTTGGCGTGGCCTTGATCCTGGTGCTGGTCCAGCGTTCGCCGGATCATTACCCGACGCCGACCATGGCACCCGCGCCGGCTCCCGCTCCCGCCTCCGCGCCCATTGCGCCCATGGCCCGGCAAATGGCCGAGCCGGCCCCCGCCGAGCTGGCCGAGCGCGTGCCGGAGCCGATGGTGCAGGGCGCGATGTCTGCGCCTGCTCCACGCCCGGCGGCGCCCATGGGCGGTTTGTCGGCCAGCCCCGCCGCCCGGGAGTACAGCGACCAAACCCAGATGTTCAGCGACGAGGCCTCGGCCCAGGTAGCCAAGCCCATGGCCGATCAGGCCAAGGGCAAGCCCATGCTCAGCAAGCGGGCGGCGGTCCCGGTGCGGTCGGTGGACGACGAGTTGCGGGAGGTGTTGCGCCTGCGTGAAGCGGGGCAGGTGAAGGAGGCTGACCAGCGTCTGGAGGCTTTGCACAAGCGTTATCCACAGCTGGACGTGCAGGCTCGGTTGCAGGACTTGCAGCGGCCATGATGCAAAAGGCTGCGCAAAAATTGGTCTGCGGCGCTGAAAGCGAGCACTATCGAGCCCAGGTCCGCAAAGTGGGAGATTGGCCATGGCGCCACGTATCGACGGCATCGCCAAACTATTGAATTGCCCGACCAAGGGCAATGACATACGCCAGGCGATCAAGCAGAGCCGCAAGGATTTCGGTCTGGAAGCTGAGGCAGAAGATGACGAAGGGGAGCCATTGCCGGCTCCCGGTAGCGCGGAGCCCCCGGCCCCCGATACCGACACGTAATAACGCCGCGAGCACGCTCGCGGCGTTTTGGTTTGACAGCCCCGCCTGTACGGCCCTCGATGCTTAGTTGTAGGGCGAACTCTTCAAGTCGAGAAACTCGGGCGGGCAGCCGGCCTCCCGCATGCGCTGGCCACGGTTGGGGTACAGCTGCCATTGGGTTTCCAGTTGCCAGCGATACCACGTCAGGTGCTGGACTATCCGCCGCCGGCAAAGCGGCGACAGTTCCGCCAGCCAGTCGGAACCGTCCGGTGCCCGGCGCAGGCGCGTCGCGTAATAACCGAAGAGGTTTTCCCGCAGGCTGAAGCCATCGTCCAGGGTTTCTTCGAGGCTGTGCACATACAGTTCGAAACTCTCGCGCAGTTGCTGCTCGCCTTCGGCATGGTCGCGAACGTAGAGAAAAATATCCGTCCAGTTGATGCTGAACATATGGTCGCCCCAGTCGGGATCACGGGTGAAGTACGGGCCCTGTCCGCGAAAGAACTGCGGGATTTCCTGGCGCTGCAGGGCATCTTCGAAATTGTTGCTCATGGGCGGGGTTCCTCGCGTGAACCTTGGACGTTGCTGATGCTGACCGACAGCGCCACGCATTCGATCAGGCAGTCGAAACCGATCTTCAGTTGTAGAAAATACCCGCCCGGCACTGCGGTGATTCGGGTCCGGGCGCGGCCATCGAAGCGGGTGCCGCTGACCGCCAGGTCGCTGATCCCTTGCACCCTCAGGTCCAGGGCGCAATGGCTCGGCGCCTGGCTGTCCGGCCAGGTGGAAGGTCGTGATGTCAGGCGCGTCAGAGCGCCCGCCAGGTGCAGGCTCAGTTGTTCGTCTTGAAACACCGGGCCCCGGGTGGCCAGGTCATAGGGGCTGGCCGCCATGCCGAATACGGCTTTCCAGGCTGCGGGGTTATCGACGGCGAACAGCCAGTCGTAAGTGCCCAGGTCGCGCTCGGGGAGGGCCCTGCAGTGCGCCAGGGACGGCAGGCTGGCGCGGCTCAGATCATCGCGCCAGAGCTCCTGGGCAGCGTTCAGCAGGCGCTGGAAAAAATCCCGGCTGTTTTCGATCCTGGCCGGCCAGGTGGAGGGCCACTGACTGTCTTCGAAGTCGTCTTCGTCGTCCTCCCACACGTGCTGGAAGTCATAGCCAGGGTCGGCCAGGGCTTCTTGCAGCACTTCCACCAACAGCCGCCGATGGCGAAAATTTTCCTCGCCGTGGGTGCGGGCCAGACAATGCTGGCGGATCAGGTAGTCGCGGTCTTCGTCGGCGTTGGGGTTGTAGCGGCTGAGTTCGGCGTCGAGGGCGGGGGGCATGTCATAGCGCATAAAGCAGCTGACCCAATGCCGCAGGCTCGGCTGGTAAGGCTGGTTGGAACCGGGGTGGCACAGCATCGGGACCTCCTGTCCGGGCTCGGCGCGAGGCGGCGCGAACCTGGCCGGGACGCTGGCCATGCAGCGCCCTCTGGCGAAAGGCGCGAATGTAGCAAGTTGCGCCCCGCCACGACAGCTTCGGCAACCGGCTGCCGGCAGGGCGCGATCACTGCACCTCAGAAATCGGCGATAAATTGCACGCCGCCCACCACGGCCGAGTCGGTCTGGGTCACGCCGCCGGGGTACTTCACGTATTGCAGGTTGGGCCGCACCATCAGCCAGCGGGTGGCCTGGTAGCCGTAGTTGATCTCGTAGCTGTATTCGCGCTTTTGCTCCGGCACATAGAGTGCGTCGTCGATGGACGTCACCCCGTGGTCGGCATTGAGCACCTGAGCGTTACGGCTGTAGCGGTCGTTGACCTTGAGCCGCGAGGCGCCCAGACCAATGGTGTCATCCGGGCGCGAGGCGAACGGGCCGCGATAGATCAGGCCGACCTGAATCAGGTTCTCGATCATGCTGCTGTCCGGGTCGTTGAAGGTCATGTTGGTGAACACATTCAACCCGCGTTTGTTGTTGCCCTCCACCGTGGTCAACTGCTGCTGGGCCGAGAGCCACCAACCGCTGTTGTCGCGGTACTTTTTGTAGGGCTGGCCGCTGCGGGCGGCATCGTTGCCGTCGGCGTCCTTGAGCATGTCGCGACCGTCGACATCGCTGTAGTAGTAACCCAGGTGGTACTCGGACGAGAGGTCGTTGATCCGGCCTTTCCACACCGCTTCCAGCGGGAAGCTGGTGCCCACCGAACCTGCGATAAACGGCTTGAAGCCATTGCTCAGCTCGGCGTTGCCGGGGTTTTTGTCATAGGCGCCGGCCTGCACGTAGAACTCGGGGGTGAAGTGGTAGCGCACGCGGATCGCCCACTGGCTGATGGGGAAGCTGTTCCAGGTGCCATTCCAGTTGCCTTCCTGGGAGCCGCACAGGGTCACGTTCTGGAATTCGCAGGGGAACTGGTCGAAGTCTTCGCCATGGCCGAAGCGCCCCAGTTTCACTGCCAGCCTGCGCTCGAAGAACTTCTGCTCGTACCACAGCTGCGACAGGCGCCAGGCATTGCCGCCGCCGTAGACCTCCATGGTCGACGTCATGCCGGTGGCGTCGGGGTGGTGCACCCGGTCATTGGTGATGTCCTTGCCATGGCGTTCGCCGATGCCGATGCGCAAGGTCGCGTCCTGCCAGCCCAGGAGCTTTTGCAGGTCCATGTCGACACCGAGAATGATCTGGTCGCTGAGCCGCGCCGTGGTGCTGCTGTCATAACCGCCGGCGAGGTTGGAGCCCAGCTCGGCGACGTATTTGAGGGTGAAGTCAAAACCCTGCTGCGCCAGTTTTTGCCGCTGGCCGTTCCAGTCTCCCAGCAGCCACGGCGACTCGGCGTCGAGGGCATCGTAGGCGAAGGCACCAGCGGAAAAACCACTGGCCAGCAAGCACAGTACAGCCCCGGATAAGTGTTTGTTCATGAGCGGATTTACCTGTTGTTATTGTTGTGGGCACAGCCCTGCGCGAGGATTTCCGGGCGCAGTGATCCGCGACGTGGTGGCCACGCCGTTCGCGGAATGTTTAAAAAAAGCCCGGGCCTGCTCAGGCAGACCCGTAAAGGTTCGGCTCAGTAAGTGCGGGAGGGGCCTGTCGCCGGGGCGCCGTCCGGCTCGCGATAGCGCGCCAGATTGTTCAGCGCGGCCTGTCGGAACAGGCTGATATCGATGCCCACGGCAATGAACTGGCAACCCCATTCGCCATAGCGGCGAGCGTCCTCTTCAAAGGGCGCGAGGATGCCGGCGATCTTGCCGGCGGCCAGGGTGGCATCGATGGCGGTGCGGATCTGCGCCTGCACCTCGGGGTGTCCGGGGTTGCCGGGAAAGCCCAGACCTGAAGACAGGTCCGCCGGGCCGACAAACACCGCGTGCACGCCTTCGACGGCGGCGATATCGGCGACGTTTTCCACCCCCAGTTTCGATTCCACCTGGACGATCAGGCACAGCTCTTCATGGGCCGTGGCCAGGTAGTCGGGCACCCCGTCCCAGCGCGTTGCCCGTGCCAGGCCGCCACCGACGCCGCGAATGCCGTGGGGCGGATAACGCATGGCGCGCACCAGTTGCCGCGCCTGCTCGGCGGTTTCGACCATGGGCACCATCAGGCTCTGTACACCGATATCCAGCAGTTGCTTGATCAGGCTGCTGTCGCCATTGACCGCCCGTACCACCGGCGCGCTGGCGTAGGGCGCCACTGCCTGGAGCTGGGCGAGGATGCTGGGCACGGTGTTGGGCGCGTGTTCGCCATCGATCAGCAGCCAGTCGTAGCCGGTGCTGGCGGCGATTTCCGCGGCGTAGCCGGTGGCAAAACCGGCCCACAAGCCGTATTGGGTGCTGCTGCCGGCCAGGGCAGCCTTGAAGCGGTTAGGGGGCATCTGCATGGCGAGGCTCCTGGGTTATTGCAGGTTGACGAACAGACCGCCGTCCACCAACAGGGCGGCGCCGGTGACGTAGCGGGCCATGTCGGACGCGAGAAATACGATCGGCCCAGCGATGTCATGGGGTTCGCCGAGGCGGCCCAGGGGCGTGCGCTTGACCATGTACTCGCGTTTTTCCGGGTCGGCGAAGTCGTCCTTGTTGATGTCGGTGGCGATCGACCCCGGCAGCACCGAGTTGCAGCGAATGCCATAGGGCCCCAGGGCAATGGCGCAGGACTGCATCAGCGAATGCAGGCCGGCCTTGGTCGGCGTGTAGTGGGTTTGCATGCCGCCGCCCACCAGGGCGCTGATGGAGCTGACGGCGATGATCGCGCCGCCGCTGCCCTGGCGTTTCATCTGGTTGGCCGCGGCCTGCACTGCGAAGTAGGCGCCATTGAGATTGGTGTTCACCGTCTTCAGGTACACCTCCTTGGGCATGTCGAGGAAGGAGTGGAAGGGGCAGATGCCGGCGTTGTTGACGAACACATCGACACTGCCGAAGGCCTCGACGGCGGCATCCACCAGGCGCTCGCCGGTGTCGAGGTCGGCGGCGTCGCTGCCGATCTGGATCGCCTGGCCGCCGAAGGCCTCGATCTCCTTGAGCAGGGACGCGGCGGACTCGTGGCCCTGGGCGCTGCCGCTGTGGGCAACCACCACCCGGCCACCCTGGCGGGCGCATTCGAGGGCCGCAGCGCGGCCGATGCCACGGGAGGCGCCGGTGATGATGACAGTCTTGTCTTTGAGCAACATAAAGAGACTCCTTTGGAAGTGGGATCAGCCCAGGTAATTGCCGTAGCCAACCATGGCGATGGACGCCAGGATCACCGCGATGCCCAGTAGCAGCACCTGTTTGGTTCGAGCGCTGGTGCCCTGCCATTCACGGAAGTACAGGCCCCAGAAGTTGGACACGATGATGATGAAAGACATGTGCAACACCCAGGAGCTGGCGTCGTTGTGCATGCGGCTGGCGCCCATACCGTAGAAGAAAAACTGCAGGAACCACAGGGTGCCGGCCGTGGCCACCAACAGGTAGTTGCGCAGCAGCGGGGTCGAGCGGTCGGTGTAGTTGTGGAAGGTGCGGTTGCGGTAGTTCAGCCACAGGCACCAGAGGCCGTTGGTGGTCAGGCCGCCCCACATGATCACCATAAAGGTCACGTTGTTCTGGAACAGGCTGTTGGCGCCGTGGGCGATGGCGGCTTCGGCCAGGGGTTGGCCGGCAGCGATACCGTAGCTGAAGCAGGCACTGAGCACCCCGGAGATCAGCGCCACCAGGGCGCCCTTGGCCAGGGAGAACTCTTTGACGCTTTCGAACTTGGTGCTGTCCGGTACTTCCCGCTCCTTGACCAGCCCGGCGCGGCCGCACAGGGCGATGCCCAGCAGCGACACCAGAACGCCGATCAGTACCCAATGGCCACCGGGGTTGCCGAGCATTTCGCTGAAGGTGCCGGCCTGGGCATCGGTGAACAGATCGCGGTAGATCGGTGGCATCAGCGCGCCCAGGGCCGAGGTCAGGCCCATGATCAGCGACATGCCCAGGGACAGCCCGAGGTAGCGCATGGTCAGGCCGAACGTCAGCCCGCCGATGCCCCACAGCACGCCGAAAAAGTAGGTCCAGAACAGGGTGACGCCGTCGGCGTTGCGCAGGATCTCGACAAAGCCCGGCACCGTGAGTTGCGCGGCAATCAGCGGCACTACCAGCCAGGACACCAGGCCGCCGGTGATCCAGTAGCTTTCCCAGGCCCAGCCACCCACTTTCTTGTAGGGGATATAGAAACTGCCGGAGGCGAAGCCGCCGATAAAGTGCAGGATCACTCCCAGAAAAATGATTTCCACGTTGCGCTTTCCTTCTTATTTTTATCAGCGATAAGGGCCGGCACCGAGGCGCCGGCACGGTTCAAGGGCGTGGCAGGTCGAACATCGGTTGCAGCTCCACGCTCAGCGGCGAGCCGTCGGGATGGCTGGGCATGATGTCTTGCATGTATTGCCACCAGCGTTGCATCACCGGGTGTCGGGGCAAGTCGTCCAGGCCGTGGGCGTCCTGGTGGGTCATCACCGCGAACAGGGCGTGGCTCTGGGGGTCGAGGAAGATTCGGTAATCCTCGATCCCGGCCCCGTGCAGCAAGGCCACCAGCTCCGGCCAGATTTGATCGTGGCGGCGCAGGTATTCCTGCGCCTGACCGGGGTTGAGGTTCATCCGAAAAGCACGGGTCTGCATGGCGTGGCTCCTCGATCAGCGCGGGTAAGGGCGGTTCAGCGCGCACTCGGGGTTGAGCTCGACGCCGAAGCCGGGCTTGTCCAATACCGAGGCGCGCATACGGCCGTTGACCGGCACCGGTTCGCCCAGCAGTTGCGGGGAAAACATCGGCACGATCTGGTCGGCCTTGGGCGACATGTTGAGGAACTCGGCGAACGGGCTGTTGGTGCGGGTGATCACGAAGTGGTAGCTGTACACCGACGAGCCGTGGGGCACGACCATGGCGTTGTGGGCATCGGCCAGGGCCGAGATCTTGATCAGCTCGGTGATCCCGCCGCACCAGCCGACGTCCGGCTGGATGATGTCGCAGCAGCCCATTTCCAGCAGCATGCGAAAGCCCCAGCGCGTGGCCTCATGTTCGCCGGTGGTGACCAGCATGCCGCTGGGCACGTTTTTGCGCAGGGCGGCGTAGCCCCAGTAATCGTCCGGCGGCAGAGCCTCTTCGATCCACTTCAGGCCGAATTCGGCGGCGCCCTTGGCCAGGCGTGTGGCGTAGTTCAGGTCCAGGCTCATCCAGCAGTCGAACATCAGCCAGAAATCATCGCCGACTTTTTCGCGCATATGGGCCAGGTGCTCAAGGTTCTTGCGCAGGCCCTCTTCGCCTTCGGCAGGGCCGTATTGCAGGGGCATCTTGCCGCCGATAAAGCCCATCTCCTTGGCCAGGTCCGGGCGGGCGCCGGTGCAGTAGAACTGCAGCTCATCGCGCACCGCCCCGCCCAGCAGTTGGTGCACCGGCTCTTTACGGATCTTGCCGAGCAAGTCCCAGAGCGCCAGGTCGACCCCGGAAATGGTGTTGAGGACGATGCCCTTGCGGCCGTAGTAGAGGGTCGCGTGGTACATCTGGTCCCAGATTTTTTCGATGTCGGTGACCTTGGCCCCTTCAAGGAAGCGCGCCAGGTGCTTCTCGACGATAAAGGCGCCGATCTCACCGCCGGTGGTCACCGCAAAACCGACGGTGCCGTCGCTGGCCTCGATCTCCACCACCAGGGTGCCGAGCACGTTGATGCCGAAGCTCTGGCGGCTCTGGCGATATTCCGGGTAGCGGCCCATGGGGGTGGAGATGTGATCGTCGATCCAGTGGCCGGCCGCCTGGTCGTGGTAGTCGGCACCGCCTCCGGTGAGGGTGAAGGCGCGAACCTGCTTGATGGTCGGTGTGCTCATAAGGCTCTCCTGCAAGGCAAAGGGGCAAACAGCGGGCAAGTCGAAGACCCGGGCTGAAGGTGTCAGCCGTGGCGGCGTGGAAGTCGGTGGGGGCAAGGAGGGCGCGTCTGCAGCGACGGCGCAGCGAAATGTGGGCAAGACCATGTAGGGCTGTTCATCACGCCGGTTTCCTTATTGGATTTATCGGGGCGTAAAGGGTGGGCAGCGCCTGCGGGGAGCAGGCCGTGCCGAAGTGCATGGGAGGGAGCTTACGGAGGCGGATTGATGCTGACTAATTCAAATAAACTTAATACTGATGCCCTCAAGGTATCGATTGCGCCACCCGCCACCCGCCACCTGTAGCCGCTGCCTCGGCAGCGGCTACAGCTTCAAGCCATACGCCTGCGCCGCATTGCGAAAAAAAAACTTCTCCTGGGCCGCGAGGGAGTACTGCGCGATGCAGCGTTTCACCAAGCCCAGGGTGGTGTCGAAATCCGCCACCTGCTCACTGTTCGGCCAGTCGCTGCCAAAGAAACACCGGTCCTCGCCAAATGCCTGCCACAGGCCATCGATCCGCTCCCGGTAAAACCCCGGGTCGAGCCGCAATTGCCCTTCGCGAACCTGCGGAATCTCCGCCAGCTTGGCGAACACATTGGGGCGCTGCGCCAGCTCCTCGATCCGCCGCATAAAAGCTCGCTCCTCGCCGGGCTCGATCGTGGCGTTGGGCAGGTGATCGATGACGATCCGCAGTTGCGGCAGGCGCTCGCTGAGCTTCAACAGGCCATCCAGCAGGCGCCCGTCGGGGTTGGCACTGTCCAGGCTGCGCCCGCTGGCGGCGAGGCCTCGCAGGTTGTCGAGAAACCCGGACTGGTCCTGATCCGTCAGCAAGTCGCGGTCCCACAGGTTGCCGTAGCGCAAGCCGAGAAACAGCGGCTCCTGCTCCAGCCATTCCAGCTCCTGGCGAAACTGGCCGTGGGCCGGGTCCAGGTTGCCGACGAAACCCAGCATCCGCGGATCGCCACGCAAGGTTTCGAGCAGCCAGCGGTTGTCCCCGACCCAGGGGCTGGCCTCCACCGCGATCGCGCCGGTGATGCCATGGGCCGGGGCCAGGGCCCAGTAATGTTCGGGCAGATGAGGCGCGTAAATGCTGTCGGCCGGGGTCGGCCACGGGATGCCTTCGGCACGGCGCGGATCGAACAGGTGGATGTGGCAGTCGATGATCGGGCCGGCATAGACGGCGGGGGCGAGGGCGCTCACAGGCGATCTCCATTGTTATTGTCGGGGGCTTCGGAATAACAAACCCGACCCGCAAAAGCTAATAGGGGATTGGGGCATTGCGATACCCTGCGGGTATCAGAACAACAATAGGGTGCCTTTATGTCGACGCCGATCACCGCCCGCAGCCTGTTCAACCGCCTGCGCTACAAGCACCTGCTGATGCTGGTGACCCTGGGCAACAGCCAGAACCTGCACCGCGCCGCCGAAGCCTTGAACATGTCGCAACCGGCCACCACGCGCATGCTCCAGGAAATCGAAGAAGCCTTCGGCTGCACCCTGTTCGAACGCCAATCCCGGGGTATGCGCGCCACGGTCCTCGGCGAAGAACTGCTGCGCTTCGCCCGTGCCGCCCTTAACGGCCTGGAGCGTTGCGCCGAAGACCTCACCGACCGCCAGGCCGGCGGTTACGGTTACTTGGCGGTGGGCGCGATCATGGGCGCGGTGCCGGACCTGGTGGTGCAATCCATCGCCGAGATGAAAGCCAGCCACCCGCTGCTGCGCCTGCGGATCATGGGCGACACCAGCGACCAGCTCAGCGAGTTGCTGGACCAGCGCCGTATCGATGTGGCCGTGGCGCGCCTGTCCCACGCCCAGGACCGTCAGCGCTTCGCCTTCGAGCCCCTGGGCAACGAACACCTGGCCGTGGTCGTGCGCGCCGGCCACCCGCTGACCCAGGTCACCGCCCCCAACCTCGCGGAAATGGTCGAAGCCTGGCCCTGGATCCTGCAACCCGACACCAGCCCCGCCCGCGTCGCCCTGGAAAACGCCTTCGCCCGCCTCGACGTCGCCTCCCCCAGTGACGTCATCGAATGCACCTCGGTATTCGCCATGCTGCAACTGGTGCAAATCACCGACGCGATCCTGGTCCTCACCGACACCGTGGTCCGCGATCACGTGCACACCGGTTTGCTGACGGCCCTGGACCTGGAGATAGAAGAGCAGTTGAGCCCGTTCGGGGTGATGCTGAGGAAGGACGAGCCGCTGAGTCGGGAGTTGGAGATTTTCTTGAACATGCTGCGCGAGAGGGCGCAGCGCAGAGCTTGAAAAGAGGGGGCGGCAAGCGGTTCGGCCTGTTCGCGCAGGCTTTGCTTGAACGATGGCTGGCGCAGCCCAGATGCTCGGTCAAACACGTGCGGTGCAGAGCAAGCGGTAAAAAGACGGCTATCCGTATGCCGCTGGTTTCCCCTGGCCACAAAAAAGCCCCAGGCCATAAGACCTGGGGCTTTTTCGATGTATCTGGTGCACCCGGCGGGATTCGAACCCACGACCCCTGCCTTCGGAGGGCAGTACTCTATCCAGCTGAGCTACGGATGCAGTGCGGGCGACATCATACCCATGTCCGCCCGGGGCGTCCACGCCGGTTTTTGTTTCGCTCGCGGGGCGTGGGGGCGGGGTGTGCAGGTGCTGCTGTTCTTCACCTATTGGGCCGACGACCAGCGGTAAAGGCAGATAGCCATCACTGCTTTGACTTTGCGCTAAAGTCGTTGGGCGACTTTTAACCGGCTGTTGCCATTGTGTCTTGGCACCGTCGCACAGTCCCTTTATCAAGGAGAGAAATATGCCCGATTCCCTGGTCAATCCGCAGGCCGCTGACGTGCTGATCCAGAACACCCACCAGGCCCATGGGCTGGCCTCGCCGTCGCCCGCCGCTTACTTCGATGGCGACAGCAAGCTGGCGCTGACGGCCCAGGCGGTGTTGCTCAAGCAGATGCCTGGAGGCCCTGGCCAAGACGCGCCGCTCGCCCCCACAGAGGACGCCTTGGTGATCGTGAGCAGCGACGTGCCGCTGGGCGCCTGATTCTTGCGAGTCTTTGTTTCTTCGCACCCCACCCTGGGAGGGAATATTCGATGGCAGACACCCCTGAAAATGATATGGCCGCCTTCCTGCAAGTTGCCGAAAGGTATCTGAAGCGCCCATTGCAGAGTTATGAACAGGAGCTGTTGGAACGGTACAGATGGGCGCTGGCGGCCAGTGGCCGGCCAGCGCTAAACGCCATACAGGTGATGGAGATGATTATGCAGGGCGTTGACCCGCATGCGTGGCGTAAGGCGAACGAGGCAAACCTCGCACCACTCTTGGCCAGCAAGGAGGTGCCACGGCCACTTCAAGCGACGAATCTCGACGCTCAGTTATCGGCTCGCACTGCGGCTATGCAGCCGCTGACGTCGATTGATGATCTGGTGGGTCGACCCGGCGCGGAAGGCACCGAGAAAGTGGCCCAGGCCGGGGCGCCCGACGACCTCAAGAGCCTGCTGGCGCTGCTCAAGTCGTTTCAATCCTAGGGGCCTGGATCTCCAGCGTCGGGCGTCCGGCTTCCCGCCCCTGGGGCCTTGCCGGGCCGCAGGGGCATTTTGGCATCGGTGCTGGGAATCACGCTGATCTGAAATTTTCGGCAAATGCGCCGTTTTCGTTCTTTTTTTCGAACGGACTATTGTCCTTTACCCCTGTTGACCCTAGGATCGTTTGAGATTTCAAACGCTCTCGCTTGGGTGCTGCGCTGCGCGCGTGTCTTTTGTGCGCTTTTTCTGTCATCACCCGGTGATTGAATTCCCTGACGGCAGCCACCTGTTGGCGCCTTTCAACAATCACAATTCGCCCCGCGCCTGCGCGGTGCTGTTAAGGAAGCCGACATGCAGCTCAAAGACACCCAATTGTTCCGCCAACAAGCCTTTATCGATGGGGCCTGGGTCGATGCGGACAATGGTCAGACGATCAAAGTGAACAACCCGGCCACCGGTGAAATCATCGGCAGCGTGCCGAAAATGGGCGCCGCTGAAACCCGTCGCGCCATCGAAGCTGCCGACAACGCTCTGCCAGCCTGGCGTGCACTGACCGCCAAGGAGCGCGCCAACAAGCTGCGCCGCTGGTACGAGCTGCTGATCGAAAACCAGGACGACCTCGCGCGCCTGATGACCCTGGAACAGGGCAAGCCACTGGCCGAAGCCAAGGGCGAAATCGTTTACGCCGCCTCGTTCATCGAGTGGTTCGCCGAAGAAGCCAAGCGCATCTACGGTGACGTGATTCCTGGGCACCAGCCCGACAAACGCCTGATCGTGATCAAGCAGCCGATCGGCGTGACCGCTGCCATCACCCCGTGGAACTTCCCGGCGGCGATGATTACCCGTAAAGCCGGCCCGGCCCTGGCCGCCGGTTGCACCATGGTCATCAAGCCTGCGTCGCAAACCCCATTCTCGGCCTTGGCCCTGGTTGAGCTGGCGCACCGCGCCGGTATCCCGAAAGGCGTACTCAGCGTGGTTACCGGCAGCGCCGGCGACATCGGCGGCGAGCTGACCAGCAACCCGATCGTGCGCAAGCTGTCCTTCACCGGCTCCACCGAAATCGGTCGCCAGCTGATGGCCGAATGCGCCAAGGACATCAAGAAAGTCTCCCTGGAACTGGGCGGTAACGCGCCGTTCATCGTGTTCGACGACGCAGACCTGGATAAGGCCGTCGAAGGCGCGATCATTTCCAAGTACCGCAACAACGGCCAGACCTGCGTCTGCGCCAACCGCCTGTACATCCAGGACTCGGTCTACGACGCGTTCGCCGAAAAACTCAAAGTGGCCGTGGCCAAGCTGAAGATCGGCAACGGTCTGGAAGAAGGCACCACCACCGGTCCGCTGATCGATGAAAAGGCCGTGGCCAAGGTTCAGGAACACATCGCCGATGCCCTGAGCAAAGGCGCGACCCTGCTGGCTGGCGGCAAGGTGATGGAAGGCAACTTCTTCGAGCCGACCATCCTCACCAACGTGCCGAAAAACGCGGCCGTGGCCAAGGAAGAAACCTTCGGTCCATTGGCGCCGCTGTTCCGCTTCAAAGACGAAGCCGAAGTCATCGCCATGTCCAACGACACCGAGTTCGGCCTGGCGTCCTACTTCTACGCCCGTGACCTGGGCCGTGTGTTCCGTGTGGCTGAAGCCCTGGAATACGGCATGGTCGGCGTCAACACCGGTTTAATCTCCAACGAAGTCGCGCCTTTCGGCGGCATCAAGGCTTCGGGCCTGGGCCGTGAAGGTTCCAAGTACGGGATCGAGGATTACCTGGAAATCAAATACCTCTGCCTGGGTATCTGATCCGGTTTCAAGCGCAAAGGGCACGAGAGCGCTGTCCCTTTGCGCAGCTGTAAAAACGCACTTTTCAAGGTGGCCCGGGACCGCTCCGGCAGTCGATCATCGCATGCTGTCGCAGGCGCTTCCCCGCCCCGCAACCCTTGAACCACACCGTTTTAAAGACGGTGAATGAGGACACTATGAGCAAGACCAACGCATCCCTGATGAAACGCCGCGAAGCTGCCGTACCACGCGGTGTTGGCCAGATTCACCCGATCTTCGCCGAGTCGGCGAAGAACGCCACCGTGACCGACGTTGAAGGTCGCGAGTTCATCGATTTCGCCGGCGGTATCGCCGTGCTCAACACCGGTCACGTGCACCCGAAAATCATCGCCGCGGTGACCGAGCAACTGAACAAGCTGACCCACACCTGCTTCCAGGTCCTGGCCTACGAGCCTTACGTGGAGCTGTGCGAGAAAATCAACGCCAAGGTGCCAGGTGATTTCGCCAAGAAAACCCTGCTGGTGACCACCGGTTCCGAAGCCGTCGAGAACGCCGTGAAAATCGCCCGTGCCGCCACTGGCCGCGCTGGCGTGATCGCCTTCACCGGCGCCTACCACGGTCGCACCATGATGACCCTGGGCCTGACCGGCAAGGTCGTGCCTTACTCGGCCGGCATGGGCCTGATGCCAGGCGGCGTGTTCCGCGCGCTGTTCCCGAACGAATTGCACGGCGTGAGCGATGACGATTCCATCGCCAGCATCGAACGCATCTTCAAGAACGATGCCGAGCCGCGTGATATCGCTGCCATCATCATCGAGCCGGTGCAGGGCGAAGGCGGTTTCTACGTCGCGCCTAAATCCTTTATGAAGCGTTTGCGTGAACTGTGCGACAAGCACGGCATTCTGTTGATCGCCGACGAAGTGCAGACCGGCGCTGGCCGTACCGGCACCTTCTTCGCCATGGAACAGATGGGCGTTACCGCCGACCTGACCACCTTCGCCAAATCCATCGCTGGCGGCTTCCCGCTGGCCGGTGTCTGCGGCAAGGCCGAGTACATGGACGCCATCGCTCCAGGCGGCCTGGGCGGCACCTACGCCGGTAGCCCGATCGCTTGCGCGGCGGCCCTGGCGGTGATGGAAGTGTTCGAGGAAGAGCACCTGCTGGACCGCTGCAAGGCAGTGGGCGAGCGTCTGGTAACCGGTCTGAAAGCCATCCAGGCCAAGTACCCGGTCATCGGTGAAGTGCGTGCCTTGGGCGCGATGATCGCGGTCGAGCTGTTCGAAAACGGCGACAGCCACAAGCCGAACGCTGCCGCGGTGGCATCGGTGGTGGCCAAGGCTCGCGACAAGGGTCTGATCCTGCTGTCGTGCGGCACCTACGGAAACGTGCTGCGGGTTCTGGTACCCCTGACCTCGCCGGACGAGCAACTGGATAAAGGCCTGGCCATCATTGAAGAGTGCTTCTCGGAACTCTGATTGGTTGTGACCTGATCGACAAAAAACCCGCTTCGGCGGGTTTTTTTATGGGTTGAGGGCCGACGGACGGTATTTACGCTGTATGGATGGCGTCCCATTGACTAAGGTGCAAAGGATTGCTTTGGGAGCGTGCTGCATGACTGCTGTGGATTTACCCGCTGTACCGCGTGTGCTGATTGCCGAGGCAGACCCGTGGTCGCGTGATTTGTTGAAGCAGGTTTTATTGAATGTGCGCTGCGACGCTCGGCTGGATGTGTGTGCCAACGGCCAGGAAGCGTTGCAGCTGTTGAGTGAAAAAGCCTACGACCTGGTGATCGCCGACTGGGAGTTGCCCGGTGTCGATGGCCTGAGTGTTTTGCGCAGCGTGCGCCAGCGCCGGCGCAACCCGGTACTGCCGTTCATCCTGCTGAGCAGTCGTAGCGACAGCGCCAGCGTACGTGAAGCCCTGCCCCTGGCGCCCACGGCCTACCTGACCAAACCCCTGAACATGGACGGCCTGACCCAGCGCCTGCAGGACCTGCTGCTCGATGCCGGTCAGGAAGTCTCCTGCGAGGTGCCGGCGCTGGCGCCGGGCATGACCCTGTGGAATTTCCTTGAGCGGCGCCGCGAGATTGCTGATGGCGCGCCCTTGTTGGCCGATGTGCAGTTGGCGGTCAAGCGCAGCCTCAACCCCGGTGGCCTGGACCTGAAGCTGCTGGAAGAGGAGGTCCGCACTGATCCGCAAATCACCGCAGTCTTGATCGCGGCGGCCAACAGCGCCGCGCAGCATCACGGCAGCGCGGTGCAAACCTTGTCCCAGGCCCTGCACCGCCTGGGGACCGGGCAAAGCATGAACCTGATTCTGGGCCTGGCGCTCAAGCGCAGTGCACGGTTGAGCTCCCCGGCCCTGGCCGACTACGCCGAACGTTACTGGGATTTGTCGCTGCACACGGCGGAATACGGCCGGACCCTGGCGCGCCTGCTGGACCTGGACCAGGAGCGCTGCTATTGCGCCGGCATGTTGCATCGCCTCGGCGACCTGGCGTTGCTGCGCTGTCTGCAGGAGTGGAAACAGGCTGGCGGCGAGTTGGACGATCAGGAAGAAATCGGCGACGCCCTGGATGAGTTCGGCGCCAGCTACGGTTCGGCGTTGCGCACTCGCTGGCGCCTGCCCCTTGAGTTGCGTGAGCTGATCGCCTCGGTCTATCAGCTCGGTGGCGGGGTTTATTCCCGTGAAGCCCTGGTGATGAACCTGGCGGCCCAACTGGCCCGTCTGCGGCCGTCAGAAGGCGTTGAAGACATCGCCAAAAGCAAGACCGCGCGCCTGCTGAAGATCGGCCTGCCGGAGTTGATGCGCCTGCGCAAAGGCTGATCAGCACCAGGGGCTGCTGCTGGAGCGCTCAGCGAAAGATTTCGAGAACGCTGAACCAGCTATCGACCGTGTCGTCCGCCGCCAGAATCGCCAGGTACAGCGGCGGCAGCGACAGGATGATCAGCAGTGGCACCGCCAGTTCGAAGCCATTCCTGAACCAGAGCATGACGCCCATCCCCAGTAGAAACGCCCCGAAGCCGAACGCCAGGAAACGCTGCAGGAAGCAGCCGCCGCGTTGCTTGCCGTTGATGCGCTTGAGTAGCTGCTTTTCGTTCATGGGCACAGGGAGGCGGAAGGGGTCGCTACTTTAGCAAATCCCCCGACGCATCGGCGCGAGGCACCGCAAGTCGGGGGCGGCTTGGGCATCAGCCCGAGACAATCCGATTCTTGCCTTCACGCTTGGCCTGGTACATGGCGGCGTCGGCGCGGGCGAACAGGCTGTCGAGGTTTTCATCGTCGTCGCTGAGGTTGCTCAGGCCCTGGCTGACGGTAATGCCGAACGTCTGGCCTTCATGCTCGAAGCTCAGGCGCTGGATTTCCCGTTGCAGGCGTTCCGCGACTTGCCGGGCAATATCCGGCGTGCAGCCCGGAAACACCGCAGCAAATTCCTCGCCGCCGATGCGCCCGAACAGGTCGCCCCGTCGCAGGGCCGCGCGGCCGCTTTCGGCAATGTGCTGCAGGACGATATCGCCCGCCGGATGGCCGTAGGTGTCGTTGATCACCTTGAAGTCATCGATGTCCAGCAACAGAAAGGCCATCTGCGAGCCCTGGCTGCGGGCCTGGTCGAACTCGCGGTTGGCGCATTCGAAGAAGTGCCGGCGGTTGCTGCTCTGGGTCAGGACGTCAGTGGTGGCCAGGCGTTGCAGTTCGTTTTCCAGGTGCTTCTTTTCGGTGATGTCTTCGGCAATGCCGACAATGATCACTCGCTGCCCGGCCTCGGGGTTGCGGTTGATGAAGCACTTGTCGCTGAGCCAGCGAATCTGGCCTTCGGCATCGATGATGCGGTATTCGCGGTCTTCCACCGCGCCCTTTTCCAGCACCTGGGCCAGGCTGCGCTCGGCGTATTCCAGGTCGTCGGGGTAGATGCTGTCGCGCCATTCATTGAAGTCGGCGAGCAACAGGCCGGCAGAGCGTCCGAAAATCCTTTCATAGGCCGGGCTGACGTAAAGCATCTGGCGGCTTTCCCAGTCAAAGGCCCACAGCACGGCATTGACGCTGACCAGCAACGAGCTGAACAGCTGTTCGCGTTCGGTCAGGCGCGCCACTTCACCTTGGGCATGAATCAACGCCATCAGGGTTTGCGCGGCTTCTGGCCATTGCGGGAGGGATGAGTCTTGTAGATTTTTATTGACCATCGGCACAACTCTCAAAGGGCGTGCGCCGCTCGACATTCGAACACGGCCACTGCGTGGGGCCCCTTATCAATTATTTCTTGTGCCACAGCAGGCGCTCACGCTTTGGTGTGGGAATTAATTGATAAAAGGTCTCGGCCCGCCTGGATGGCGAAGTGTCTTTGAGATAGGGGAAACGGAGCTAAGTTCCCGCCGCGTGTGGCGAGGCGGCGTGTGCCCGCCCGGCGGTACGCGGGGGATTTTTCAGTTGAAGCCGGTCGCCAGGGAGGCTATCGACCTGTCCGCGAGGAGAGCGCCTTGCCACAGCAGGTGCTGTGGCAAGGGCCGGGGGTCAGGCCGTGGTAGGGCGCAGCGAGTAGGTTTTCAGCTGGTTGGCGAAGTCGCGCAGCGATTGAATCCCGCTGGCCTCGGCTTCGTGTACCCAGTCCTTGATCGCCGCCAGCATGTCGTGGCCGTTGGAACTGGTCTTGAGCCAGATCTGCTGCAGGGCCAGGCGTTTTTCGTAGATCACCTTCAGTGCCTGGCTGTGTTCGAGCATGTTCTGGATGCGCAGGTGATGGCGGTCGTCCAGCAGGCTGGTTTCCCGCGACAGCAGGCGCTTGGCGCGGTGGAATTGATGACGCACCGAATGATCGACCTTTTCCAGCTCCTGCTTGACCAGGGGCGCAATCACCAACTTGCGGTACTGGGCCATGATCTGGAACCGGTTATTGAGGATCGCCATGGCGGTGTCCATGTCCAGGTGGCCCTTGCCTTCGACCCGGTGGGCGATCGGCGCGACCCGCTGGACCTTGGCCAGGCGCAGGAAGCTGAAGACCTTGATCCAGGCCCAGCCCAGGTCGAACTCCCATTTTTTCACCGAGAGCTTGGCCGAATTGGGGTAGGTGTGGTGGTTGTTGTGCAGTTCTTCGCCGCCAATCAGGATGCCCCAGGGCACCAGGTTGGTCGCGGCATCGCGGCACTCGAAGTTGCGATAGCCGACGGCATGACCCAGGCCGTTGATGACCCCGGCGGCCCAGAATGGGATCCACATCATCTGCACGGCCCAGATGGTGATGCCGGCGGTGCCGAACAGCAGCAGGTCGATAGCAGCCATGAAGGCCACGCCCAGCAGCGGATAACGTGAATAAAGTTTGCGCTCGATCCAGTCATCCGGGCAATTTTTGCCATAAATGCGCAGGGTTTCAGGATTTTCCGCTTCTGCGCGGTATAGTTCCGCGCCTTTACGTAATACGGTGGACAAGCCTTTGATCACCGGGCTGTGCGGGTCATCGACGGTTTCGCATTTTGCGTGGTGCTTGCGGTGGATGGCGGTCCACTCGCGGGTGTTCTGGGCCGTGGTCAGCCACAGCCAGAAGCGGAAGAAATGTTTCAGGCCGGCGTTGAGCTCAAGGGAGCGGTGGGCTGAATAACGATGCAGGTAGACTGTAACCCCGACAATGGTTACGTGGGTCATCAATAGGGTGACTGCCACCAGTTGCCAGGCCGACAAGCCAAGTAAACCTTCGTACCACATAGGCTATAGGGACCTCGATAAAGAAAAAAACAGCCGTCGCATTATCACTCAGCGTGCACAGAAAACCAGTCGCCCTTTCAGATAAGAGTGGCGGGATGTTTCTTCCTCTATAATTCCAAGCTTTTCGTAAGGACATTGACGACCTTATGCCGGTTTCTTATCGCGATGCGATGCGTGCAGCACTGCTCTATCTATTGCTGTCTGTAGTGTGGCTACAGCTCAGTGGTCATTTATTGAGCAGTTTCTTCGATGAGTCGGCCGATCTCGCTCGATGGCAACGGATCAACGGTTACGCCTGGGTGCTGATCAGCACCGCGCTGATTTTTTTCTCTCGTTCGCGCCTGCTGCGCCTGTTGGGTGCGGACACCTGGCTGCGTCACCAGCAGGAGGATCGCGAGCGCCTGCGCCAGGCGGCGGCGGTGTTCGACTGCACCCGGGAAGGGGTGCTGGTCAGTGACCGCAAGGGCCTGATCGTGCACGTCAATCGGGCCTTTATCGAAATTACCGGCTACCAGCAGGATGAAGTGCTGGGGCGCATGCCGAGCATGTTCAAGTCCGGGCACCATTCGGCGGACTTCTACCAGGCGATGTTCGAGTCCCTGAAGAACACCGGCGAGTGGAGCGGCGAGATCTGGAACCGGCGCAAGTGCGGCGAAATCTACCCGCAATGGCAGACCATCCGCGCAATCCACGATGACCATGGCCAGCTCAGCCATTATGTCGCGGTGTTTTCCGACATCAGCGCGATCAAGGATTCCGAGCACGAACTGGCGCACCTGGCCCATCACGACCCCCTCACCGACCTGCCGAACCGCCTGCTGTTCACCGACCGTGCGGAACAGGCCCTGGCTTCGGCGCAGATCCACAAGCGCGGCTGCGCCATGCTGATGATCGACCTGGATCACTTCAAAATGATCAACGACAGCCTGGGCCACAACATCGGCGATCAGTTGCTCAAGGCCGTGTCCACGCGTTTGCTGGACATGTTCGGTCCGGGCATCACCCTGGCGCGCCTGGGGGGCGACGAGTTTGCCGTGCTCGCCGAAAGTTGCCCGCAACCCGGGCAGGCTGCGGCGCTGGCGCAACGCATCATCGACGGCCTGAAAGAGCCCTTCGAGTTGGCCGATCATCAGTTGTTTATCAATGCCAGCATCGGCATCAGCCTGTTCCCCAGCGACGCCTTGAGCGCCGAACAGCTGCTGCGCAATGCCGACTCGGCCTTGTTCAAGGCCAAAAGTACCGGGCGCGACGGGTATGCCCTGTACACCGAGGAACTGACGGCCCACGCCCAGCAGCGGGTGGAAATCGCCTTCGAACTGCGCCGCGCCCTGGAGCAGCAAGAGCTGCGGGTGTATTACCAGCCGGTGCACGACCTCAAAAGCAGCCGCCTGATCGGGGTCGAGGCGCTGGTGCGCTGGGAGCATCCCCAGCGCGGCCTGGTGTCGCCCGCCGAGTTCATTCCGATTGCCGAGCGTACCGGGCTGATTTCCGAGATCGATGCCTGGGTGATGCAGCAGGCCTGTCGGCAGATGTGCGAATGGCAGGCTGCCGGGGTGGTGCTGTCTTTTATCGCGGTGAACGTTTCGACCCGTTTGTTTGCCCGCCGCGAGTTGTATCAGCAGGTGGCGCAGGTGCTGCACGACACCGGGCTGGATCCGGCCTTTCTGGAGCTGGAAGTCACAGAGAGCGCGGTGATGGATGATCCGGAGGTCGCCCTTGAGCAGATGCATCGCCTGCGCGAGTTGGGCGTGCGCCTGGCCATCGATGACTTCGGCACCGGTTATTCGTCACTGCTGCGGCTCAAGCGCCTGCCGGTGCAAAAGCTCAAGATCGACCAGGGTTTTGTCGCCGGCCTGCCGTGGGATGAGGACGATGCGGCGATCTCGCGGGTGATCATCGCCCTGGCCCAGAGCATGGGCATGCAGGTGCACGCCGAAGGCATCGAGCAGGAGGAGCAGGCGCGTTTCCTGCTCGACCATGGTTGCGACCTGGGCCAGGGCTACTGGTTCGGCCGACCGGTGCCGGCGGTGCAGCTGGATTGGAACTGCGCCCCTCAAATTCACTGACCCACTCCCTCGCCCTGGTGCCCCGGCCAGCAGCTACACCTCTGTAGCCGCTGCCGCCAGGCGGCGCTGGTGGGGGTGTTGGTGCGGGAGGCCAACGCGGCGTTCGGCAGTGGCCACGGTAAACCCGCGTCGCCACAGGTAATTTCTTTTCGTTATATAAACATTCTTAAATAGTATTTTTAAGAATATCCGCGCCTATCTACTATTGCCCTCACGCCACAAGCAGTGCCGCCACTGCGAGGCACATCCCATTCAGGAGCAGCACCATGAGCGCATCTCTACGTAGCGTTGACGGCCAGGACGAAGCAACCATCTTGCGCGAGATCCAGAGCGCCTTGCGCGACCTGCGCTTTGGTGCGGTGGAAATCACCGTGCATAACGCCCAGGTCGTGCAGATCGAACGCAAAGAAAAATTCCGCCTGCAAAACCCCGGCAACAAACCCAGCTGAACCCCGCGTCACCCTCTCTCCCGATAGAGAGGCCCGACTGGTCAACCGGAGGGCGTCAGCCATGACCCCCAGCAGAATCAAGAGCGTTCAGTCACGAATGCGGGCCTGAAGCGCCAATAAGAAAAGCCAACACACACAAAATTTCAGGAGCTTGATCATGTCGTCAATTCGCCGTTACGCGCTGGCCGCCCTTGCCAGTGCCATTTTTGCCGGTTCCGCAGTCGCCAAGGATTACGAGTTGTTGAACGTGTCTTACGACCCGACTCGTGAGCTGTATCAGGATTACAACGCCGAATTCGTCAGCTTCTGGAAGAAAGAGCACCCAGGCGACAACGTCAAGATCCAGCAATCCCACGGTGGCTCGGGCAAACAGGGCCGCGCCGTGATCGACGGCCTGCGTGCCGACGTGGTGACCCTGGCCCTGGCCGGCGACATCGATGAAATCGCCAAGCTCGGCAAGACCCTGCCGGCCGATTGGCAGAAACGCCTGCCGGACGCCAGCACCCCGTACACCTCGACCATCGTGTTCCTGGTGCGCAAGGGCAACCCCAAGGGCATCAAGGACTGGGGCGACCTGATCAAGAAAGACGTATCGGTCATCACCCCCAACCCGAAAACCTCCGGCGGCGCTCGCTGGAACTTCCTCGCCGCCTGGGCCTATGGCCTGAAAGCCGGCGGCAGCGAAGCCAAGGCCCAGGAATACATCACCGAACTGTTCAAGCACGTGCCGGTGCTCGACACCGGTGCCCGTGGCTCGACCATTACCTTCGTCAACAACGGTCAGGGCGACGTGTTGCTGGCCTGGGAAAACGAAGCGTTCCTGGCCCTGAAGGAAGACGGCGGCGCCGACAAGTTCGACATCGTGGTGCCTTCGCTGTCCATCCTTGCCGAGCCGCCAGTGGCGGTGGTCGACAAGAATGCCGAGAAAAAGGGCAACACCGAAATCGCCGAGGCCTACCTCAAGCATCTGTACAGCCCGGCTGGCCAGGAAATCGCGGCGAAGAACTTCTACCGCCCGCGTGACGAGAAGGTTGCAGCCAAATATGGCCAGCAGTTCCCTAAACTCGACCTGGTGACTATCGACAAGGACTTCGGCGGCTGGAAAACTGCGCAACCGAAATTCTTTAATGACGGTGGTGTGTTCGACCAGATCTACCAGGCGCAGTAACCTTCAGCGGCGAGCCCTGGCACTGCAAGATGTTCAGGGATCGCTCAATAGCTAGAGCAATGAGCCCGGATCCGTTTCCGGGCTTTGCGCGTAAACCAAGGACTTTTATGTCGCGTCGTATCTCCCCCGTCATACCCGGCTTCGGGCTGACGCTGGGCTACACCTTGGTGTACCTCAGCCTGATTGTGCTCATACCACTGGCGGCGATGTTCGTGCATGCCGCTCAACTCACCTGGGATCAGTTCTGGGCCATCATCTCGGCGCCCCGGGTGCTCGCGGCGTTGAAGCTGAGCTTCGGTACAGCGCTGTATGCCGCGATCATCAACGGTATTATCGGCACGCTGCTGGCCTGGGTGCTGGTGCGCTACACCTTCCCCGGGCGCAAGATCATCGACGCGATGATCGACCTGCCGTTCGCCCTGCCCACGGCCGTCGCCGGTATCGCCCTGACCGCGCTCTACGCGCCGACCGGCCTGGTTGGCCAGTTCGCCACCTACCTGGGCTTCAAGATCGCCTACACCCCGCTCGGCATTACCCTGGCGTTGACCTTCGTCACCCTGCCGTTCGTGGTGCGTACGGTGCAGCCGGTACTGGCCGACATCCCGCGGGAAGTCGAAGAAGCCGCCGCCTGCCTCGGTGCCAAGCCGCTGCAAGTGTTCCGCCATATCCTGGTGCCGGCGCTGCTGCCGGCCTGGCTCACCGGTTTTGCCCTGGCGTTTGCCCGGGGCGTCGGCGAATACGGCTCGGTGATCTTCATCGCCGGCAACATGCCGATGAAAACCGAGATCCTGCCGCTGCTGATCATGGTCAAGCTCGACCAGTACGATTACACCGGCGCCACTTCCATCGGCGTGCTGATGCTGGTGGTTTCCTTTGTCCTGCTGCTGCTGATCAACCTGCTGCAGCGGCGCATCGAACGACCATAAGGAGGCGCGAACCATGTCCCAATCGTCTATTTCCGCTGCCTCTTCTGCCAACGCCGCACGCCGTGGCAGCGCGTCTTCACGGCTGGTGCTGATCGGCCTCGGCTGGCTGATCTTCGCCCTGTTCCTGCTGCTGCCGCTGTTGATCGTGGTGTCCCAGGGCCTGAAGCTGGGCCTGGGGGCGTTCTTCACCGCGATCTTCGAGCCTGACGCCTTGTCCGCCCTGAAACTCACGGTGATCGCCGTGCTGATCTCGGTGCCGCTGAACCTGGTGTTCGGGGTCAGCGCCGCCTGGTGCGTGAGCAAGTACTCGTTCCGTGGCAAGAGCATCCTGGTGACCCTGATCGACCTGCCGTTCTCGGTATCGCCGGTGATCGCGGGCCTGGTCTACGTGCTGATGTTCGGCGCCCAGGGCCTGTTCGGGCCGTGGCTTTCGGATCACGACATCCAGATCGTCTTCGCCTTGCCCGGCATCGTCCTGGCCACCATCTTCGTCACCGTGCCCTTTGTCGCCCGGGAACTGATCCCGCTGATGCAGGAGCAGGGGACCCAGGAAGAAGAGGCGGCGCGGCTGCTGGGCGCCAACGGCTGGCAGATGTTCTGGCACGTCACCGTGCCCAACATCAAGTGGGGCCTGATCTACGGCGTGGTGCTGTGTACCGCGCGGGCGATGGGCGAGTTTGGTGCGGTGTCGGTGGTGTCCGGGCACATTCGCGGGGTGACCAACACCCTGCCGTTGCACGTGGAGATCCTCTACAACGAATACAACCACGTCGCCGCGTTTGCCGTTGCGAGCCTGTTGCTGATCATGGCGCTCTTCATCCTGCTGCTTAAGCAGTGGAGCGAAAATCGTATTAACCGCCTGCGCGCCAGCGCCGCGGAGGAATGACACATGTCGATCGAAGTCCGTAATGTCAGCAAGAACTTCAACGCCTTCAAGGCCCTGAACAGCATCAACCTGGATATCCAGAGCGGTGAGCTGGTGGCCCTGCTGGGCCCGTCCGGCTGCGGCAAGACCACCTTGCTGCGGATCATCGCCGGCCTGGAAACCCCGGACGCCGGCAGCATCGTGTTCCACGGCGAAGACGTCTCGGGCCACGACGTGCGTGATCGCAACGTCGGTTTCGTGTTCCAGCACTACGCGCTGTTCCGCCACATGAGCGTGTTCGACAACGTTGCCTTCGGCCTGCGCATGAAGCCGAAGAACCAGCGCCCGAGCGAAAGCAAGATTGCAGAGAAGGTCCATGAACTGCTGAACATGGTGCAGCTCGACTGGCTCTCCGACCGCTACCCCGAGCAACTGTCCGGCGGCCAGCGCCAGCGGATCGCCCTGGCCCGCGCCCTGGCGGTGGAGCCCAAGGTGCTGCTGCTGGACGAACCCTTCGGCGCCCTCGATGCCAAGGTGCGCAAGGAGCTGCGGCGCTGGCTGGCACGGCTGCACGAAGACATCAACCTGACTTCGGTGTTCGTGACCCACGACCAGGAAGAGGCCATGGAAGTCGCCGACCGTATCGTGGTGATGAACAAGGGCGTGATCGAGCAGATCGGCTCGCCGGGCGAGGTCTACGAGAACCCGGCCAGCGACTTCGTCTACCACTTCCTCGGTGATTCCAACCGCCTGCACCTGGGGGACGACAACCACGTGCTGTTCCGCCCGCACGAAGTGTCGCTGTCGCGCTCGGAGCTCGAAGATCACCACGCCGCCGAAGTGCGTGACATTCGTCCATTGGGCGCAACCACCCGGGTCACGCTCAAGGTCGAAGGCCAGAGTGAACTGATCGAGGCCGAAGTGGTGAAGGACCACGACAGCCTGGTCGGCCTGGCCCGTGGCGAGACGCTGTTCTTCAAGCCCAAGGTCTGGCAGAAAGTCGCCAACGTCTGAACCCGTCAGCGCTACATCGGCCCAGGCGGCGATGTCGCTGCCGGGCCGGTGTGATGAGCGAGCGTCAGGCGTGCCCCGAGCCACCGGCAGCCAGGCGGCGTACCGGGCCCGCCCGTTGTTCGATTTCGCGTTTGAGGGGCTGGCGCAGCCCCAGCAGGAACGCCAGCTCAGCCACCACAAACAACGGCCCGACGATCAGCCCCGACAGGTCATCGACGAACGCCGGTTTGCGCCCCTCGTAGTAATGGCCGACAAACTGGATCACCCAGCCCAGCACGAACATCCCCAGGCCGCTGGCCAGCCAGACCAGGGTCTGTTGCGCCGCCAGGGCATGACCCAGCCACACCGACAGGCCCATCAACAGGCTCATCAACAGGCCCAGGCGCCATTCCAGGCGCAGGTAGAACCAGGCCGAAGCCAACGCCAGCAGCACCGCCGGCGACAGGGTGATGCCGGCCACTGCCCATTGCGGCCGCGACAGCAGCACCGCGACCGCCACCACAATCAGCGGAATCCCGATAAAGTGGCTGGCAATGTTGCGCGGGTCGCGATGGTAGGCGGCGTATTGACTGAGATGGTCGACGAGGCTTTTCATTGTTGTTCCTCCTGAAGGTTGCCTGATCATGCCCGGCCCGTGCGCCGGGCTCTGTCGGCTAGGCGACACTCCTCTGCGGTTTTGCCGGATAAGGTGTTCATGGATAAGCAGGCCTGGCGCGAACGCCTCCTGAGTGGCCAGTGGTTCAGCCACTTGCCCCTTGAGTTACAGAATAGTGTGCTCGACGCCGCGCGCCTGCGCCGTCTGGCACCGGGGCAGGCGCTGTTTCTGCGGGGTGATCCACCTTGTGGGCTGTATGCGGTGCTGGAAGGTTCGGTGCGTATCGGTGCGGTCAGCGAGCAGGGCAAGGAGGCGCTGCTGAGCCTGGTGGAAGCGCCGCACTGGTTTGGCGAAATCTGCCTGTTCGATGGCCAGCCACGCACCCACGATGCCTATGGCCTCGGCCCGTGCACCCTGTTGCAGGTGCCGCAGGCGGCGCTGTTGGCCTTGCTCGACCAGCAGCCGCAGTACTGGCGTCAGTTCGCCCTGCTGATGAGCCACAAGTTGCGCCTGGCCTTTATCAACCTCGAACAATTGAGCCTGCTGCCCGCCCCGGCCCGGGTCGCCCACCGTCTGTTGGCCATGGCCAGCGGCTACGGCGAAATCGAGCAGGCCCGGGCCGTGCTGCAACTGCCCCAGGAGCAGTTGGCGCTGATGCTTTCGCTATCGCGGCAGACCACCAACCAGATCCTCAAGGATTTGCAGAGCCTGGGGATCCTGCGCCTGGGCTACGGCGAGATCGAGATTCTCGACGCCCAGGCCCTGCGCGCCCAGGCCGGGCTCTAGCGGCTACGAACCGCGGTAGGTGGAGAAGCCGTAGGGGCTGAGCAGCAGGGGAATGTGATAGTGCTGATCGGTCTGCTTGACCTCGAAGATCACCGGAATCTCCGGAAAAAACGTCTCGCGCCTGGCCTGCTTGAAATACTCCCCGGTCTTGAACACGACCCGGTATTCACCGGCCGTCAGCGCCTGCCCGGCCGGGAACAACTCGGCGATGCGCCCCTGTTCGTTGGTGGTGCCTTCGGCCAGTGGCTTCCAGTCATGGCCCACCTGTTGTTCCAGGGTGACCTTGACCCCGGGCGACGGCAGGCCGTTCTCCAGGTTGAGCACATGCACGCTCAACGGATTCCCCGCCGCCAAGGCCAGGCCCGAAATACCGCAAAGCGCTGCGGCGACTAATGCATTACGCAAAATATTCATTCAAAAATTCCTCATTGGATAAAAAATCAAATTTGTAGCCGCTGCCGAAGGCTGCGCTGGCCCTCACAATCGCCGCGCCGTATCAGCAGTACCCCCGGCGTTGCCTATGGTCAGCGCAGCCTCGCGCTGCTCGGAAGCGGCTACAGGCTGCTGCTCAACCCCACTTTCTGCGCTGCCTGGAGCGCGCAGCTTTCGTCCTGGGCGGCGCCACCGGCGCCGGCGATGCCCATCGCCCCCACCAACTCACTGCCCGCGAACAACGGGATACCGCCCCCGAGCAACAACAGCTCAGGCAAGGTATTGAGGTTGGCTGCCTCCGGGTTGTTGCGGGCGCGCTCGGCGAACAGCCGGGTCGGGGTCTTGGTCGACAGCGCGGTATAGGCCTTGCGCTGGCTGGCGACGGTGTTGTGCGGGCCGACGCCATCGGCGCGCAGGGTCAGCAGCAGGTTGCCGCCACGGTCGAGCACCGAGACCACCGCGTTGCACTGCGCCAGGCTGGCGTCGGCCAATTGCCGTGCAGTGCGCAGGTCGAGGTCGGCGTGTCGGGGCAGTTCCGGGGCGGCCACAGCCAGGCCGCAGAGGCCCAGGCCAAGGCTCAAGACAAGGGGTTTGCAGATCATGGGTAAGGCTCCGAAAGCGAAGGCCGTCACCTTAACCAGCGTCCTTCGTCAGAACCTCGTCAGTTGCATTACAAGTTTGTAATGGGCAAGCGCGAACAACGCGCCTAGCCTGTGCCCATCCATATTGAGGTGTGCCATGCGTTTGCTGGTTGTTGAAGACGAAGCCAAGACCGCCAACTTCCTGGCCAAAGGCCTGGGTGAATCGGGTTTTGCAGTGGATGTGGCGCTCAATGGCCTGGACGGGCGGCACTTTATCGAGCAGCAGGAATACGACCTGATCATCCTCGACGTGATGCTGCCAGGGCTCAACGGCTGGCAGTTGCTGCAACTGATCCGTCAGCGCGGCGCCACGCCGGTGCTGTTCCTGACTGCCAAGGACGCCATCGAGGATCGCGTGCGCGGCCTGGAACTGGGCGCCGACGATTACCTGCTCAAACCCTTCGCCTTTGCCGAACTCCTGGCTAGGGTCCGCACTTTGCTGCGTCGTGGCCCGATGCGCGAGGCCGAGTCCTACAGCATTGCCGACCTGGAGATCGACGTGCTGCGGCGCCGGGTCAGCCGAGGAGGCCAGCGCATCGCCCTGACCAACAAGGAGTTCGCCCTGCTGCAATTGCTCGCCAGTCGCCAGGGCGAAGTGCTGTCGCGGACCCTGATCGCCTCCCAGGTGTGGAACCTGAATTTCGACAGCGACACCAACATGGTGGAAGTCGCCGTGCGCCGCTTGCGCTCCAAGGTCGACGACCCCTACATGCCCAAACTGATCCACACCGTACGCGGCGTCGGTTACCAGCTGGATGCCCCGGACGATGCGCTCTAGGTCGATTGCCTGGCGCCTGGCGCTGGCGTTTGCCGCCGTCTGCGCCCTGGTGCTGAGCGTGATCGGGGTGTTCCTGTATCGCTCCCTGGCCTCTGAAATCGCCTTGCGCGACGACCAGGCCCTGCTGGGACGCCTGGAGCAGGTCAGGGCCCTGCTGCAAGACAGCGACAGCCTGGACGCCCTGCAAGCCCGTCCCCGGCTATACCAGAACATGCTCGGCAACCAGGACAGCCTGCTGCTGGTGGAAGCGGCCGATGGCACGCCGGTGATCCGCATCAACCCGCGCCAGCAGAACCTGCCGACCCTGGCGGCGATCCCTGCGCAACAGCGCCCGCAACGCAGCGACGTGCAGACCTGGCAAGCCACCGACGGCGCCGCCGTGGCCCTGCTCGCCGGTGCTGCCGTGGGCCCGCGCGGCGAAGCGCTGACCGTGATTGCGGGCAAGGTCCTCAGCGAGCGCGAACAGATGCTCGCCAGCTACCGCCTGCGCCTGTGCCTGGCGGTCGGGTTGGGCGCCGCGCTGGCCTTCGCCCTGGGCCTGTTGCTGCTGCGCCGGGGCCTGTTGCCGCTGCGTCAGTTGAGTGAGTCGGTGCGCGGCATCGATTTGCGCAGCCTGGACAAACGCCTCGAAACCCGCGGCATCCCCGCCGAATTCCACGAACCGGTGCAGGCCCTGAATGCCATGCTGGCGCGCCTCGAAGAAAGCTTTCAGCGCCTGTCGCAGTTTTCCGCCGACCTGGCCCATGAAATCCGCACCCCGCTGCACAACCTCCTGGGCAGCAACGGCCTGGCGCTCAACCAGCCGCGTAGCACGGCGGAGTATCAGGAGGTCCTGGCGTCGAACATGGAAGAGTTCGAGCGCCTGACGCGCATGGCGGAAAACCTGATGTTCCTGGCCCGCGCCGAGCAGGCCGAACGCGCCCTTCAGCTGCGCCAGCTGGAGCTGGCGAGCGTGGGGGAGGAGCTGTGCGACTACTTCGAGGCCCTGGCCGACGACCGCGAGATCCGCCTGGAAAACGCCCTGTGCGGCCAGTTGCTGGCCGATCAGCAACTGCTGCAGCGGGCCCTGGGCAACCTGCTGGCCAACGCGGTGCGTCATGCCGACCCCGGCTCGCCCATCAGCCTGCGGCGGGTGGATACGCCTGGCCTGTGCTGGCTGCAAGTGCACAACCAGGGCCCGCCCATTGCATCCCAGCACCTGGGCAAACTCTTCGACCGCTTCTACCGCGTCGACCCCTCACGGGCCGAACCCGGCGACTCCGGCGGCCTGGGCCTGGCCATCGTGCGCTCGATCATGCTGCTGCACGGCGGGCAGGTGCGGGTCAGCAGCGATGAGGGCGGGACGGTGTTCGAGTTGGGATTCAAACAGGTGCAATAGTCTATATTTTTGCATCAAATACAGTGTGTATTGGCCCTTAATCATAAAATGCACTGTATGCGATGCAATTTGGGGGCGAAATGTACAGACTCGGCGAGCTGATCAAACAGTTGCGTAAAGAGCACAAACTGTCGCAGCAGGCGTTAGCCCAGCAATACGGCATGAGCCGGGCGACCATCTCGGGCATTGAAAACGATACGGTTTCCGAGATCGGAATCCGTAAGGTTGAAGCCATCCTCAATGGCTTCGGTTACGAACTGACGGCTGTGCCCAGGTCTCGGCAGCGGCCGACCCTGGATAACCTGAAAGAGCGCGGTTTCCATGACTGATCCCCAGCTCTTGTCGATCCGTGTAGCCCCGGCCACGCTCGGCCGTGGTCAAGCCGATGCGGGCTCGGTTTTCGCCTACGCCCCGCAGGCTTTCAGCGCATGGGCGAGGCGATGCTGGCTGCCTGGTCTGCCGGTGTAGCGCGCAGCCTGAACCCGGGTTGATCCGGCACCGACCGCTTTGAACCGTTAGGCCTGGGGTTGTCAGCGCACTCCATCGCGAAACTGCCCCGGGGTCAGTCCGGTCCAGCGTTTGAAGGCGCGGCTGAAGCTGCTGGCGTCGGTGAAGCCGAGCAGGCAGCTGATTTCGCTCAGGGAGCATTGCGGGTCGCGCAGGTGGAGCAGGGCGAGGTTTTCCCGGCATTCGTTGAGCAGGGTGTCGAAACGGCAACCCTCGTCCGCCAGGTGCCGTTGCAGGCTGCGCAGGCTCAGGTGCAAGGCCTGGGCGACGCGTTCGGCGGAGGGCTCGCCTTCGGGTAGTTGGGCCTCGATGGCCCCGAGTACCTTGCGCTCCCAGGTCAGGGGTTGCAGTTGCGCCAGGGTGGGTTGGGGCGTGGCCTGGCTGGAGGTGGCCAGTTCCGATTGGGTGTCGTCGAGGTGGCGCTCGAAATCGTGCAGGCCGAACTCCAGGCAGTCATCTGCGGCGTCGAACACCAGGTCGCAGCGAAACACCTTGTGCCACGGCCCGCAGTCGACGGGCGCCGGACGCCGCAGGTGCACGGCCAATGGCGCATAGTCGCGGCCCAGGCGGTTGCGGCAGGTGCGCACGTAGATCGCGGCAAAGGCGTCGATGGCCTCCACCGCCGGTTGCGGGCTGCCGGGCGGAACCTTGAGTACAAAGCGATAGCGGTCGGCGTTGCGCGTCAGCTCCAGCACCAGGGCGTCGCTGACCATCTGGTGGTAGCGCACGATGCGTTCGAACACCTCGCGCAGGCTGCCGCTGGCCACCAGCGCATAGCCAAGGGCGTGGAAGGTCGTCGGGCTGACAAACCGCGACACCCGCAGGCCGATGGCCGGATCGCCGCTGGCCGTGACCGCCAGCCCCCACAAACGGGTGGTGGCCGACAGCGGATAGCGGGCGTTGGGGTCATCCATCCATTGCGGGTCGAGCCCTGCCTCGCGGCACAAAGCGTTGCCGTCGAGGCCCAGGGCATCGAGTTGTCTGCGCAAGGCGCGGGTCCAGCTGGCAAGGGAGGTGGGTTCACTCATGCTGACGGCGCGTCCGGTCGACTGGTTGGCGTTCGCGGCGAAAGCCCGGGGCAATGGCCCAGGGCAGGAAGCGGGCCGGGATAACCAGAGAATGGAATCAGGCACGCTCTTTGTGCAAGCCCCAGCCGACTGAATACCCGGCCGCTGCCGAGCCCTCGAGGCCCTGGAGACCGTCGAGGGGCGTCAGGTGAATGGACGGTGCCCGATGCGGCCAGCGCAGCCTTCGGCAGCGGCTACAGTGGCGCGTTTGCAGTGTCTTCCGGCTCGCAAACTCAAGCACAATGCCGGGCTGCCGTTATTTCTCGACGAGCCTGTAATGAGCGCCGCACCTATGTCTCCACCTTGGATTTTCCCGCTTCACCCCTCGATGATGGCCTGTGGGCGCGGGTTGCTGGCTGCGCTGGTGCTGGCCTGGCTCAGCGGTTGTACGCAACTGCCGAGTAACGCCGAGCTGAGTCGGCACGCCGACGACATGGCCCGGGCCGCCGGCCTGCAGCGGGCCCAGGTGCAGACCGAGGGTTTTGTGCTGACCAGTTTCTACCGCATTACCCGTCCCGATCAGCCGCTGACGGTGTACATCGAGGGCGATGGGTTTGCCTGGCGTACACGCAGCCAGCCCTCCCTTGACCCTACGCCGCGCAAAGCCCTCGGGCTGGCCCTGGCGACGGCCGACTCGGCGCCCAACGTGCTGTACCTCGCCCGCCCCTGCCAGTTCACCCAGGCCTCGGCCAACCCGCGGTGTGCGGTGGCCTACTGGACCGGCAAGCGCTTCGCCGAAGAGGTGATCGCGGCCATGAACCAGGCCGTGACCCAGTACGCCGTGCGCGTGCCGGGGCAGCCGATCCAACTGGTGGGTTATTCGGGAGGCGGGGCCGTTGCCGCGCTGATTGCCGCCCGGCGCGATGATGTTGCCTGGATGCGCAGCGTCGCCGGCAACCTGGACATGGCCGAGGTCAATCGCCTGCACCGGGTCTCGGCCATGCCGGATTCGCTGAATGCCATCGACATCGCTCCGCTGCTCGCAACCCTGGGGCAAATCCATTACGCGGGCAGCGAAGACAAGGTCGTGCCCGCGCCGATTGCCCAACGCTTTGCCAACGCCACCGGCGGCCGCTGCACCCAGGTGCGCATCATCCCCGGCATGAGCCATGACGGTGACTGGGCGCGGCTGTGGCCCGGGCTGCTGGCCGAGCCCGTGCACTGTTCGGCAAGCCCTGGCAGCCGGGGTGAAGGCCTGCCGCAGGCGGTTACTCAGTAGGCAATCGATGCCAGGGGCAGGTCGCGGATCTGTATCGGCGTCGGCGCCTGGTAGTGGTCGTCGCTGGTCAGCTCGTGAAGCAGCTCTTCGCGCAGTTGGTGGAAGTCGAAACTGCTGCGCTGGCGCGGGTGGGGCAGGGCGATCTGCACCACGCGCTTGATGCGCCCAGGGCGCGGTTCCATGACCACCACGCGGTCGGCGAGGAAGATCGCCTCTTCCACATCGTGGGTGACCAGGACAGTGGTGATTTTCGCCCGCTCGCGGATCGCCAGCAGTTCATCCTGCATCTGCTGGCGGGTCAGGGCATCGAGGGCCCCGAAGGGCTCATCCAGCAGCAGAATGCGCGGGCTGGCCACCAACCCCCGGGCGATGGCCACCCGTTGCGCCATGCCCCCCGACAGCTGGTGTGGAAAGGCATGGGTGAAGTCGCGCAGGCCCACCAGTTCGATGAAATCGGCGATGCGTTTTTTGCGCTGGGCCTCGCTCAGAGGCTCGTTGACCAGGCCCAGGCCGATGTTGTCCTCGACGTTGAGCCAGGGAAACAGACGGTGCTCCTGGAACACGATGCCGCGCTCGCTGCCAATGCCGCGGATGGCGTGGTCATCGACCCGGATCTCGCCGCGAAACTCGGTGTCCAGGCCGATCAGCAAGCGCAACAGGGTGGATTTGCCGCAGCCGCTGGAGCCGACGATGGCGACGAATTCGCCTTCGGCGATTTCCAGGTTGAAGTCGCGAATCGCCTCGAACTCGCCGCCGGCGACCTCGAAGGACTTGCCCACATGGTTGAAGCTGACAAGGGGTGCGTTCATGCGTGTCTCCAGCGGGTGGCGCGAATTTCGATCTGTCGGCCAATGAGGTTGAGCAGGGCGCCGGTCAGTCCCACCAGCAGCATGCCGGCCATGATCAGGTCCATGCGCAGCAGCTGTTGCGCGCCGATCATCTGGCTGCCGATGCCGCCGTTGGAGGGCATGAAGTATTCGGCGCCGATGGTGCCGAGCCAGGCGTAGATCAGGCTCAGGCGCAGGCCGGCGAAAATCCCCGGTGCAGCCCCCGGCAATACCAGCCGCCGCAGGCGCTGCCAGAGGCTCAGGCGCAACACCTGGGCGGCCTCGGCCAGTTGCGGTGACAGGTTGGCGACGCTGCGCTGGGTGGCGATAAACAGCGGGAAGAACGCGGCAAGGGCGACGAACACCCACTTGGCCAATTCACCGAGGCCGAACCAGGCGGTCAGCAGCGGCACCCAGGCAAAAATCGCGATCTGACGGATAGCGGCCAGGGTCGGGCCGAGGATGCGTTCGCTGATCCGCGACAGCCCCAGGAGCAAGCCCAGGGCGAACCCCAGGCCGCCGCCCAGGGCCAGGCCGCCAACGGTGCGTCCCAGGCTCAGGCCCATGCCGCCGAGCAAGGTGCCATCGAGCAGCCCGCTGAGGGTGGTTTGCAGCACCGTCAGCGGGCTGACCAGGATTGCCGGGTCGACCCACTGGCGCCAGCACGCGGTTTGCCAGACACCGAACAGGGCCAGCGGCAACAGCCAGGGTTGCAGCCGCTGCCAGCCCTGATAGCGCGGGCCACGGCGAATTTCTGCGGTGGCCGGGTGTGGCCAGTACAGGAGTTTTCGGTCCAGGGCGCCGATGCCGCGATCCATGGCCACGCCGATCACGCCGATCACCAGGATGCAGACGAAGACGATGTCGAGCATGAACAACTGCCGCGCCCAGACCATCAGGTAGCCGATGCCCTCACTGGACGCCAGCAGTTCCACCGCCAGCAGCGAGGTCCAGCCGGCGGCCAGCGCCAGGCGCACCCCGGCCATGAAGGCCGGCAGCGCCGCCGGCAGCACCAGGCGGCGAATCAGCAGGTGCGGCGGCAGGCGCAGGACGGCGGCGGCTTCGCGCAATTTGGGCTGGGCGTCGCGCACCCCGACCAGGGTGTGCAGGGTGACCGGGACCACGATGGCCTTGACCAGCACCACCAGCTTCAGCACTTCGCCGATGCCGAAAAACACCATGAACAGGGGAATCCAGGCCAGGGTCGGGATCTGGGACAAGGCGCTGAAGGTGGGGAACACCAGGCGTTCCAGGCGCTGGCTGAAACCCAGTGCGCCTCCCAGGATCGCGCCTGCGCTGATGCCGGCCAGCAGGCCCCAGCACAATCGCTGCAGGCTGATCGCCAGATGGCTCCAGAGCTCGCCGCCGGCCAGCTCCACGGCGCTGCTCCAGACCAGAGACGGAGCAGGCAGGATCTGCTCGCTCATCCACTGATTGCGGCTGGCCAGCCACCACAGCAGAAACAGGCCCAGTGGCACGATCCAGGGCAACAGGCGCTGGCTGAGGGTGGGCCAGATCTTCCGCGCGCTGGCGCCGGGTGCCGCGAGCGGCAGACTGAGAAGGGAAACACGGGCCATGGATGACCTCCGTTGTCGGGTTCTGCACGGGCCGAATATTCTTTTGCGATCTATTAAAAAACTTATCAATGCTATTGGGAGATAAGAGGAGCCATTTAAGGCTTCTCGTTGTTCAGCATCCAATGCATTTGAGGAATATTTTCGATGCTGTTCATGCATAAGCCGCGCAGACAGGCGTTCTAAACGGGTTATTCGATTTTGTTATTAAAATGTGAATTTATAGTATTTAAGCGTTGATCCCCTCAGGGCCTACCTTCTGCTCCTCAATGCCCGTGCAACCAGGAGCCGCACCCATGAACCTTCCCTTTAAACGCGTTATCAGTCTGTTCGCCGCGCCGGCCCTGGCGGGGCTCCTGGGGTGCCTGCCGCTGATGGCCCAGGCCGCCGCCGTGACCGAGATCCGCATTGCCGTGCCCGACCTCAGCGCCGGCACCCAGCACAGCGGCGGCGGGGTGGTGGACGTATTGCGCGAGCAGCAGATCTACGAAAAAGCCTTCGCTGACCAGGGCATCAAGATCCAGTGGAATTTCTTCAAGGGCGCCGGTCCGGTGATCAACGAAGCATTCGCCAACGGCCAGGTGGATTTCGCCTACCTGGGTGACCTGGCGGCGATCATCGGCCGCTCCAACGGCCTCGACACCCGGCTGCTCAGCGCCTCGGCGCGTGGGGTCAAACACTATTTGGGGGTGCAGCCGGGCTCCGGGATCAAGACCCTGCAAGACCTCAAAGGCAAGCGCGTGGCGGTGTTTCGTGGCACGGCTACCCAGCTTTCGTTCGACGCCGCCCTGGCCAGCCAGGGCCTGAGCGAGAAGGACCTGAAGGTGATCAACCTCGATTTCAGCGCTGCCGTGGCGGCCCTGGCGGCCAAGCAGATCGACGCCTCGTGGGGCAGCACCGGGCTCTCGGCCCTGCGCATCAAGGGGCTCGCCGAGCTGCCGCTGAACACCAAGGACCTGGGCGGCGCCGGCAGCGTGCAGAGCGTGCTGGTGGGGTCCGGCAAGTTTGTCGACGAACACCCGGAAGTGGTGGCCAAGCTACTCAAGGCGCAACAGCAGGCCGTGCAGTGGCTGACCGACGACGACAACAAGGAAGCCTATATCCAGCTGGTATCGGGCCTGGCCAGCTACCCGCCGGTGATCCTGCAAGAGGACTTGCATGACCAGAAACTCAGCGAACTCTTCCCCTCCAACCTGGATCCGGCGTTCCTCGCCAAATTGCAGGGCTCGGTGGACCTGGCGGCCAAGGAACGTTTGATCCGCAAACCGTTCCAGGTCACCGAATGGGTCGCGCCGCAACTGACGGCTGCAGGCTTGTAATCGCTGCCGAAGGCTCGGGCCGCGTTCGGACGCTGGCCCTTATGTGCGCCGTGATGTTCCAGATGGATGTGCGGTGCTGCTGAGGGCCAAGCCCAGCCTCGCGTTGCTCGGCAGCGGCTACGGGGTCAGACGGCGATGCTGTGTTCCTGTTTGTCCACCGCCACCAGCACTTCGATCAGTTTGCGTGCGGCCGGTGACAGGCGGAACCCGGTGCGGCTGACGATGCCGCAACGCGCGTTCAGCACTTCGATGTTCTGCGGCAGGTTGCGCCAGTGCAGCAGCGCCAGGGAGCCCTGCTCGATGTCCTCGATAAACGACTCCGCCGTGCCGATGCCAATGGCGTTGGATTGGCGGACGATTTTCACCAGCGCCGGAAAATGCTCGGTCTGGATGGTCGGCGAAAAATCCATGCGGCCGCTGAGGTTGGCCAGCAGTTTGCGAATCCCTGGCGGGATCAGCGTGGTCGCCAGCGGATAGTCGAACATGTCGTTGGTCGACAGGCTTTCCTTGGCCAGCAACGGGTGCCCCGGCCGGCAGAAAAACACCCCGCGCTTGGGGGTCAGGGCCTGGGTCTGGAAGTTCGGGTCGGCCTCGAAATGACGGATGTCGGCGATAAAGAATTCGATCTCTTCACGGCTCAGGCTGCGGCTGAGTTTTTCCCAGTTATCCACTTCCAGGCAGATCCGCACCTTGGGGTGCGCCGAGGTGAATTGGGCCAGCGCATCGGGCACCAGCTTCACCGCCGGTGCCGGGCCGCAGCCGAAGCGCAATTCGCCGGCGTCGAGCTTGGTCATCTGGGTCACTTCACTGCTCAACAGCGCCGCACCCTGGACCAGGCTCAGGGCATGTTGCAGCACCACCTGGCCTTCGGGTGTGGGTCGCAGATCCTTGTTGCCACGGTCCACCAGCACGCAGCCGAACTCCTGCTCCAGCCCCTGGATACTGCGGCTGAAGGCCGGTTGAGTGATGCCCATGGCGTCCGCCGCGCGGACAAAACTGCGGTGCTCGTTGAGGGCGATGAAGTAGCGCAGCTGGCGTAGATCCATATGCTTTTGCGGCATCCTAAAAATAGCTCGAAGGCATTTGCGACGAGTGAGGAATGAGGTTTTAAATGCAAGCTCTTATTCCGTCAACGAAGCATGTAGATATCTATTAGATCTAAATTGAATATAGATAGAGCGTTGTTTCGCTGCGGCTCAAACCGTAAGCAGTCAGATGAGGGTGTACCCGATGAGCAATGCCGCATTAGCCGTTAAACCCGCTGTTCATGCGCTTGAGATTCACCCGGTGGCCGGTCGCATCGGCGCCGAGATCCGTGGTGTACAACTTTCCGGCAACCTTGACCCCGCCACCGTGGACGCCATTCAGCAGGCCCTGTTGCAGTACAAGGTGGTGTTCTTCCGCGGCCAGGGTCACCTCGACGACCAGAGCCAGGAGGCGTTCTCCCACCTGCTGGGCGAACCGGTGGCGCACCCGACGGTGCCGGTGCGCGATGGCACCCGTTACCTGCTGGAACTGGACGGCGCCGAGGGCCAGCGCGCCAACTCCTGGCACACCGACGTGACCTTCGTCGAGGCCTACCCCAAGGCGTCGATCCTGCGCTCGGTGATCGCTCCGGCTGCCGGTGGCGACACGGTCTGGGCCAACACTGCCACGGCCTACAACGAACTCCCGGCGGAACTGCGCGAGCTGGCGGACAAGCTCTGGGCGGTGCACAGCAACGAATACGACTACGCCTCGGCCAAGCCGGATGTCTCGGCGGAGAAGCTGGAGCGCTACCGCAAGGTGTTCACCTCCACCGTCTACGAGACCGAACACCCGATCGTGCGCGTGCACCCGGAGAGCGGCGAGAAGAGCCTGGTGCTGGGGCATTTCGTGAAGCGCATCAAGGGTTATTCCCAGGCCGACTCGGCGCACCTGTTCGGTTTGCTGCAAAGCCACGTGACCCGCCTGGAAAACACCGTGCGCTGGCGCTGGACCGCTGGGGACGTGGCGATCTGGGACAACCGCTCGACCCAGCACTACGCCGTGGACGACTACGGTACCCAGGACCGCATCGTGCGCCGCGTGACCCTCAAGGGCGACGTGCCAGTGGGCGTGCATGGACAGCGCAGCCAGACCACCAGAGGGGCGTGACAGGACTGCTCGGCAGCAGCCGGTCCTGTGGCGAGGGAGCTTGCTCCCGCTCGGTTGGCCGGCGCCCCGAGGCGCAGCAGCCGCAACCCTGCTATCCGGTGCTGCCTGACGGGATGCGGTGCCGGTTTTGGGGCCGCTTCGCGGCCCAGCGGGAGCAAGCTCCCTCGCTACAGGGGCCAGCCGCTGTGGTGAGGCTGCGCCGGCCTTTAGCGACACCATGATTTCTCAGCCCCCCCTTGGCGCCCCCCGGGTTTACCACACGCCGATCTGCACCAGTTTTTCCGTTTCCGGCTCGCCGTAGCGGAAGCGTTGGCCGCGCAGGTCGATTTCTTCGTGGCTGATGGTGGTGCGGCGTTTCAGGCCGCGCAGCCAGTCGAACAGGTAACCCAAGTGCTCTTCGCGCACAGCAGCGTAGGCCGGGTCGGCGCCGAGGTCGTGCAGCTCCTGCGGGTCGTTCTGCAGGTCGAACAGTTGCGGGCGGAAGCCATCGTAGGCCAGGTATTTCCAGCGCTCGCTGCGAACCATGGTCATCCGGCAGCGGTCGATGGGCTGGGCCAGACGTTCCCGTGCCGGGGCCTGGAAGGCGTAGTCATATTCGCTGATTGCGTAGCGCCGCCAATCCGTCGGGGTGCCGTGCAGCAGCGGGATCAGCGAGCGACCTTCAAGGCGATGTTCGGCGCCGGGCAAGCCCAGGGCCTCGAGGAACGTCGGCAGCGCATCGATGGTTTCCACCAGGCGCTGATCCACGCTGCCCCGGGTGCTGTCCGCCGCCGCGCGCGGGTCACGCACAATCAGCGGCACACCGACCGCCGGCTCCAGCAGAAACTCCTTCTCCCCCAGATAGTGATCGCCCAGGAAGTCGCCATGGTCGCTGGTGAACACGATCAGCGTGTCATCCCAGCGGCCGTTGCTCTGCAGGAAGTCAAACAGCCGCCCGAGTTGATCATCCACTTGCTTGATCAGCCCCATGTAGGTCGGCACCACGTTCAGGCGCACCTCGTCGCGGGAGAAATTGAGGCTCTCTTCATGCTGGCGAAACGCGGCGTACACCGGGTGGTCGCTGGCCTCGCCCGCTGCTGGGCGCACCGCCGGGATCACCTGCTCGGCGCCGTACAGCGCGTGGTAGGGCGCCGGAGCGATATAGGGCCAATGGGGCTTGATGTAGGACAGGTGCAGGCACCAGGGCTGCTCACCCTGTTCGGCGATAAAGTCGATGGCGCGGTCGGTGGTGTAGACCGTTTCCGAGTGCTGCTCCGGCACCCGCGCCGGGAGATGGGCGTTGCGCATTTTCCAGCCGCTGAGGATCTCGCCGTTCGCGCCTTCGGCCGCATTGGCCCAGTCGTGCCAGGGGTTGCGGCCGTCAAAGCCCTGCTCGCGCAGGTAGTGGGTGTAGGGCGCGGATTCGCGCTTGTCGTCGAACAGCGGGTCGTCGGGGAAGATCCCGTCATGCCGGAAATACGCCTCGAAACCGACCTCGTTCAAGGCATCGGCCTGGACGCTTTGCGGTTCGATGGCCAGGCGCTGCAAGGCATCGATATTGGGCGTGGCGTGGGTCTTGCCCACCAGCGCGGTGCGGATGCCGTGGGGCCGCAGGTAGTCGCCGATGGTCAGTTCTTCCAGGGGCAGCGGCACCGCATTCCACGCCACCTGGTGGCTGCTGACGTAGCGCCCGGTGTAGGCCGACATGCGCGACGGGCCGCAGATGGTGCCCTGGGTGTAGGCGCGGCTGAAACGCACCCCGGCGGCGGCCAGGCGGTCGATGTTCGGCGTGTGCAAATGGGGGTGGCCGTAGCACGACAGGTAATCGCGACGCAGTTGGTCGCACATGATGTACAGCACGTTGCGCAAGGGCTGGGCAGGGTTGGACATGGGGTTCACCGAAGGGAAGACAGGCGTCGATTTTTCACCGTTGCGGGGGGCTGTCAGCAAGCGCATTCGCTGAATAGTTTTGATGCACAAACTGCATGCGCCAGTGCCCCATAGCGCCTGGCAGCGGGATCAGACCGCGACGTTGTCCAGGCTGTACACGTCCTCGTCCAGTTCATCGGTGCGCTTGATCTCCTCGATCATCGCCTCGGCCAGGGGCGACAGGCGATAGCCGGCGCGGCTGACGATGCCGTAGCGGGTGTAGAGCTCTTCCAGGTCATCGGCCAGGCCGTCGATTTTCAAGCGCACCAGTTCGCCCTTGGCGTTGTGCAACGCGTCGCTGTAGGAGCCGACGATGCCGATCGCATCCGAACGCAGGACCACGCCGAGCAGGCTGTAGCTGTTTTCGCACTCGACATTGGGCGTGTAGTCCGGCCGGCCGCTCAGGTCGACGATGACCTTGCGCAGGTTCGGCGGGCGGATGGTCACGGCCAGCGGGTAGCTCATCAGTTCGGCGGCGCTGACGCTGTCCCGGCCCGCCAGCGGATGCCCGGCGCGGCAGCAGAAATGCCATTTGCGCGGGCGCAGGCGTTGGGTCAGGTAGTCCGGGTTGGCTTCGAAGTGCCGAGTGTCGGCGACAAAAAATTCGAACTCTTCGCTGAGCAGGCGCTTGCTCAGGCTTTGCCAGTCATCGACCTGGAAATGCACCCGGGCCTTGGCGTAGCGCCCGATAAAACTGCCAATCGCCCGGGGTATGAGGCCGGACGCCGGCGCCGGACCACAGCCGAAACGGATCTCGCCGGCCTCCAGGCCATTGAACTGTTCGATCTCATTGGCCAGTTGCTGCGCGCCGCTGACCAGGCGCCGCGCATGTTCCAGCAGGACCTGGCCCTGCTTGGTCGGCGCCAGGTCCTTGCGTCCACGGTCCACCAGCTGGCACCCGACGCTGTGTTCCAGGGCCTGGATGCTGCGGCTGAACGCCGATTGCGAGAGGTTCACCGCTGCCGCAGCCGCGACAAAGCTGCGCTGTTCGGCGAGGGCGATGAAGTGGCGGAGCTGGCGCAAGTCGATATGCATTTTTCACATAAAAAATATCGGGGAAATGCATTGGCTATGCATTAGGTCGACTCCTTATAAAGGCAATCTCTTATGCAGTAAATCTTTGTAAAAACATAAATAAATAACTTAAAAGAATATGCAGGCCTGTATATTTTTTCATCAGGAGCCGCCCATGAGCCCGTCGTACCTCGCTTCACCCACTTCGCCCCGGCGGCTCAAGCGCTTGCCGCTGGCCCTGTTGCTGGCCGGCAGCGCCAGTTGGTCCCAGGGCTGGGCGGCCGAGACCCAGGCCCCTGCCGAGAGCCCGGTACAGGCCGTGGACAAGAGCGCCGGCGGCAAGGCCAAGGCCGGCAGCGGCCAGCTGGAAACCGTCACCGTGACCGCGCGCCGCCGTGAAGAAAGCTCGCAAAGCGTGCCCACGCCCATGAGCGTGATCGGGGGCCAGGCCCTGGAGAGCCAGCGGGTGTATCGCATCCAGGATCTGCAGCAACTGGTGCCCAGCGTCAACGTCGCCTATATGCATGCGCGCCAGTCCAGCGTGTCGATCCGCGGCCTGGGCAACAACCCGGCCAGCGATGGCCTGGAAGGCAGCGTCGGGCTGTACATCGATAACGTCTACCTCGGGCGCCCGGGCATGGCGGTGTTCGACCTGATGGACATCGAGCAGCTGGAAGTCCTGCGCGGTCCGCAAGGCACGTTGTTCGGCAAGAACACCACCGCCGGGGTGATCAACATCAGCACCCGCGCGCCGAGTTTCACCCCGGAGCGCAGCATCGAGAGCTCCCTTGGCGAGGACGGCTACTTCCAGACCAAGGGCACGATTTCCGGGCCGCTGACGGATGAGCTGGCGGGGCGTTTTTCCGCTTACCGCACCCGCAGCGACGGCGACATCAAGAACGAACACGACGGCCACGACTTGAACGGTGGATCGCGCCAGGGCTTTCGCGGGCAACTGCTGTACAAGCCCAGCGAGACCTTCAACCTGCGCTGGATCGGTGACTACAACGAAGAGGATTCCAGCGCCGGCACCCGGGTCCTGTACAGCACCGGGCCGACCATCAACGGCACCAATATCTACGAGTCGCGGGCCGCTGCGGCAGGCGCGACCCTGGTCAACGGCTCGCACCGCAAGGTCAACCTGGACAACGACCAGCACGTCACGGTGTTCCAGGGCGGGACCTCGCTGGAAGCCAACTGGACCCTGCCCAGCGACTTCACCCTGACCTCGGTCAGCTCCTACCGCTGGTGGAATTTCACCCCGCGCAACGACGATGGGCTCAACGTTCCGGCCAGCTACAACGCCGGGGTTTCGGTGGAAGACAAACAGTGGTCCCAGGAATTTCGCCTGGCCTCGCCCAGCGGCGGGTTCTTCGACTACGTGCTCGGCGCCTACTACTTCGGTTCCGACCTGGATAACAAATCCTTCAGCTACTACGGGCCTCAGGCGGACATCTGGAACGGCACCGCCAACGGTGCGTTGAGCAACGTCACCAGCATCGGCAACGGGCATATCCAGACCGACAGTTTTGCGTTGTTCGCCCAGGGCACCTGGCACCTCACCGAGCGCCTGGACTTCACCGCCGGTCTGCGGGGCACCTATGAAGAAAAAAGCGCCTGGGTCAGCCGCAATGCGCCGCTCGGCGGTGCCGCCGTCACCGGGGCCGCAGCCACGGCCCGACGCGGACGGGCCGGGGCCTACGACTCGGGCGACTTGAGCCAGTACAGCACCAGCCCCTCGGGGCTGCTCAATCTGAGCTACCGCTTCACCGATGATGTGCTGGGCTACGCCACCCTGTCCCACGGCGAGAAATCCGGCGGAGTCAACCTGGCGGTGGGCTCGGCGCCGACCGCCGGTGCCGACTCGCTGCTGATCGGCACCGAGCGTGCGAACAACGCCGAACTGGGTTTCAAAAGCACACTCTGGGAGCGTCGCCTGCAACTCAACGCCAACCTGTTCTGGACCCAGGTCAACGGCTACCAGACCAACGCCTACGACTATGGCAACCGCGTGCAATACCTGACCAACGCCGGTTCGGTGCGCTCGCGTGGGGTGGAAGTCGAAAGCACGCTGATTCCGGTGCGGGGCCTGACCCTCAACCTCAACGGCTCTTACAACGATGTGCGGTACCTGTCCTACAAGGATGCGCCGTGCCCGCCTGAAGTCAGCCTGCGCCCGGGCGCCCCGGCCTCATGCGACCTCAGCGGCCACCAGGTGGTCGGCGCCTCGAAATGGATCGGCAACGCCAACGGCGAATACAAATGGAACCTGGATAACGGCCTCGAAGAGTACGTCACCGCCAGTTATGCGTTCCGTTCCAAGGCGGTAGGCACCGTCGAGGATTCCGAGTACGGGCAGATCCCCAGTTACGCAGTGGTCAACCTTTCCACCGGCCTGCGCGGCAACTACGAGCAGGGCCAGTGGGACGTTTCACTGTGGCTGAAAAACGCCTTCGACAAGACCTACTACACCACCCTCTGGACCGGCGGTAACGGCGGTTACGAAGGCCTGCTGGGGACGCCGCGGACCTTGGGCGTGACCGGTCGCTACGACTTCTGATTGCCGATTTTCCGCTACGCCGCGCCGGGTGTTCCGGCGCCCATGAACTTGAACAGGAGTTCCACCATGTTGCGTGCCACCGTCGCTTTGCCGCTGTTGTTGATGTTCAGTGCCGGCGCCTTCGCCACCCCCAGCGTCTACCCCACCGGGGTTACTCGCTACGACCCGGCCAAGGCCTATAACCAGTACGTGATTTTCAGCGGCGCCGACAAGCAGACGCACCTGATCGACATGAACGGCAATCAGGTCAAGACCTGGCCCCAGGCCGGCTTTCCCTCGGCGATCATCGACCCGCACCTGGTGGGTGGCGAGCGTGGCCGGGTGCTGCTGCAACTGAGTGACAAGGCTCCGGGCCCGCTCGGCTCGGCCGGCAATGGCCTGGGTAACCAGAGCGTCGGCGAGCTGGACTGGGACGGCAAGGTGGTCTGGCAATGGGGCGACAAGGCGCCCGGCGGCGCGGCCCAGCAGCATCACGATCAGCGGCGGTTGAGCAATGGCAACACCCTGGTGCTGGCGAACAAGGTGCACAAGGTGGCGGGGTTCAAGGTGCCCGAGGTGATCGACGATGTGATCTATGAAGTCAGCCCCGACGGCCAGGTCAAATGGCAGTGGCTGGCTTCCGAACACCTCAAGGAATTTGGCTTCACGCCCGAGCAGTTGAAGCTGGTGCGGGCCAGTAAAGACCCGGACTACCTGCATATCAACAACCTCAGCGTGGTCGGGCCCAATCGCTGGTTCGATGCCGGGGATAAACGCTTTGCTCCGGACAACCTGCTGCTGGATTCTCGCAACGCCAATTTCATCGCCATTATCGACAAGCACAGCGGCAAGGTGGTGTGGCGCCTGGGACCGAACCTGCCGACCCTGAGCCCGAAAACCGCCGGGCAAGTGCCGCGTCCGGTGGACCAGTTTGTCGGCCAGCATGACGCCCATATCATCCCCGCCGGTTTGCCGGGAGCGGGCAACCTGCTGGTGTTCGACAACCAGGGCACGGCCGGTTACCCCTCGGTGCCCCTGGGGCTGATCTCCGGGTCACGGGTGCTGGAGATCGATCCGCTGACGCAGCAGATCGTCTGGCAGTACAGCGCGGCCAGTTCCAGGCAGCCGGGCTGGGCGTTCTACAGCTCGTTCATCAGCAGCGCCCGGCGTTTGCCCAACGGCAATACCTTGATCGATGAGGGCATGAACGGTCGTTTCTTCCAGGTCACCCGCAGCGGGGAAAACGTCTGGGAGTACGTCAGCCCTTACCTGGGCAAGGCCCCGGGCAGCGACGCCGTGAGCAACTGGGTGTACCGCGCATTGCCGGTCAGCTACGACTGGGTGCCCAAGGACACCCCGCGCTCTGAAACCGCCGTCATCGCCCCCACTCTGTAGCCGTTGCCGCTAAGCTCGGGCCGCGTTCCGACGCAGCCCGTCATGGGCGCGGGGATGTTTCAGACAGCGCCGTCGTCGTGGTAGGCCTTGATGTTGATGACCTCCAGGCTTCGGGCGCGGCAGTTGAGTTTGCAGTGGGGGCCGATCTCCAGCTGGACGTAGTGATAGCTATCGTGCCGGGTCACCGTGATGTTCAGTGCGCCGTAGAAGTTGAAGTCGATCATTTCAACGTCGCTGACGGCGCTTAACAACAGGTCGAAGCCGTAGGCGTTGTACTGCCTTTCGTGCCATTTGCTCGGGTAACCGTCGCCGATGATCTGGCCGATCACTTTGATCCAGACCCCGTTGTCCCTGAACATCACGTAGTCCACGCTCAGGTGGCGAAGGGTGTTGGGGTCGGTAAACACGGCTTGCCACTGAGGGTGGTTGGCCAGAAAAGCAGTCCACATGGATGAAGCCTCACAGCGATTGAAGGGGGCAGCGCGCGTCCGCGCTCACCAGGGCCAGGGCTCTTCGCGATAGAACACCGGCGGCGTCAAGAGCGGGCGCACCTGGCCGAGGCAGTGTTCGAGCGCATGCTGGTCCGGGAAGCGCAGCACCAGGCCGATGACGGGTTGGTCCTGGAAAGAAAGCACCAGCATGTGCTGCTTTTGATCGTGGATCACCAGGTTGAACCCACTCCAGGGTGAAACATTGCGTTTGACTTCGTTTTTCCAGCTCAGCAACCGCAACGCTGCCATCGCAGCCATGGCCGCCGGCCCGAGCAGGAACAGCAACGAGCCTGTGAACACGGCGACCGCGAAAAACAACAACAGAACGACCAGTGCCGTGCCACGAAACATCGGCGCCGCCCAGTCCGGGAAGTACAGGTACTGTTCGACCTCGACACCGTCGGTGGTCAGGCGGTAATTGAATACGGTCTTTTGCCGGACCATCATCAGCATCGCGAAAAACAGGCCGTACACGATGCAATAAATCGCGATCAGGCTGTCCAGATTCTCGCGAATGCTGCCCCACATGCTCCAGGTCACGCCCAGGCAGATGGCACTGGCGATGACCATCAGCACGATGGGCCCCAGGACAATGTCTCTCCTGGGTTGTTTGATGGCCTTGATCGACCAGGCTGCCAGCTCACGCCCGGTCAGTACCGGGGGAGCGGGATCAGATGTTGCTTCGGGTTGGGTCGAGACCATGGACAGTGCTCTTGCGGTGAAAAGGGCGCAGGCCGTGGACTATTCGCGCCACAACTGAACGAACCCCGGAAAATGCGCAGCCACCCAGTGGCTGCGTCGGGCGTCGGTGTCGAACAGCGCGACCGCGACCGAAGGGCTGTTGAAGTCCAGGCAGATCAACCAGCCACCGGCATCGCGAGCGATGGGCAGGTAGCCGGCAGGGAGCCCGGGCACGCGTTGGGCGTACCAGAGGAGGGAGTAGGGCTGGGCTTGGGCGCTGAAGGTGAAGAATTCACTGATGCAGGTTTCGCCGAGGTCGTAACTGAAGCAGGAGACCTCGGGCGAGGCCGCGTCGGCGTACCTGACCAGATCCAGATACAGCGCCGGCAACAGCACGCCCAGCTGCTGTTGCACCTGGGCAATCACCGCGTCGGTGACGGTCGATCCGGGTTCGATCGCAAAACTATTCCAATCCATGGTCAGCACTGGCATCCGCTATTTGATAGGTCGACAGTGCCCGTTCGCTGCGAGCGCGGCGGGTTGCCGGGCGCGGATTGTAGGCGGGGCGCGGGGACTTGGGAAAGCCTCGCGCCTGATTGAGTCAGCGCACGGCGTGCAGTGCCGGTGCCGGTGCCTGCTGCGGCTCCCGGTAGCTCGCCGGGCTGAAGACTCGGGTCAGCAGCAACATGCCGAGCACGGTGGCGGTCAGCACCCACCAGGCGCTGACGAAGCTGCCGGTCAGCTCCCGCAGCCAGCCGGTCATCCACGGCGAGACGGCGTTGATCAAAAAGCCCACGCCCTGGACGAAGGCCGCCAGTTGCCCGGCGGCGCGCGGGTCGCGGCGGTGATCGAGGGTGAGGATCAGGCTCAGGGCAAAACACGCCCCCAGGCCGAAGCCGATCAGGGCCACCCACACCTGTGGCGCCTGCTGCGGCCACAGCACCAAGCCGACGTAGCCCACGGCCTGGGCGCTGAGGCTGATGCCCAACAGAGGGCGACGGTCGCTGCTGCGTTGGGCCAGAGCCGGCATCAACAGCGCGGCGAGCACCTGGAAGATCGTCATGAACGCCAGCAGCGAACCGCTTTGGGTGGCGCTCCAGCCTTGTTGCAGGTAGTAGGCCGGAAGCCAGGCCACCATGCTCATGTAGCCGCAGTTGATCAGGCCGAAATACAGCGCCAGCAGCCAGGCTCGACGGTTGCCCCAGAGGCGGCTGGCGCTGGCCGCCAACTGCGGATTGCGCGCGGCGCCCAGGGGTACGCACAACCACAGCAGCAACGCGGCCATGGCCGGCAGCAACCACACGCCGAGTCCGGCCTGCCAATGGGCAAAGTGCCCGGCCACCACCGGGCTGAGCAGGGCCGCCAGGCCGCCGCCACCCATCAGCGACGCCGAATACACGCCCATGGCCAGGGCCACCCGCTGCTGGAACTGGCGCTTGATCAGCGCCGGCACCAGGGCCTGGATCAAGGCCACGCCGGCTCCGCCCAACAGCGCGGTGGCCAGGAGCGCCGGCGCCTGACCGATCAACAGCCGGGCCAGGCATGCCAGCAGAATCAGCATCAATCCCAGCGCGACCCCTCGACGTTCCCCCAGGCGTGCTTCGAGGCGGACCCCGAGCAGCGCCACCAGGCCCATGCAAATCACCGGCAGGCTGGTGAGCCAGGCGCTGCTCTGGAAGCTCATGCCGGTGGCTGCGCGGATCTCGCCCAGCAGCGGGCTGATGGAGCTGAGGATCGGCCGCAGGTTCAGGCCCAGGGCGACCAGCAGCGCCCAGCCGCCCAGTTGGTTCAGGCGCGGTTTACTGAGGGTCATGGCGCGCTTTCCAGTCCTGATAAATACCGGCCATCGCGGCCTGTGGCAGGTGCTCGACGGGCAGGCGCTGCTCACTCAAGGGCAGGGCCAGTTCGGCGTAGAGGGCGGCGGTGGACAGGCCAAACGCTTCGGCCTGCTCGTTGGCCGCCGCGAACACCGCCCGCGATACCCCGCACAGGTACATGGCGCTCAGGCACATAGGGCAGGGCTGGCCGCTGGCGTAGATCACGCATCCCTCCAGACGCGGGCCGAGCTGGCGGCTGGCGCTGCGGATGGCCAGGAGTTCGGCGTGGGCGGTGGGGTCCTGGTCGAGGTGGATCCGGTTCACCGTTTCTGCCAGTACCTGGCCGTCGCGCACCAGCACCGCGCCGAACGGCCGGCCGCCTTGTTCGACGTTGCGCCGAGCCAGTTCGACGGCGCGTTGCAGGTAGTGCTGATCGTTATTCATGGTTCGATTCCTTGTGCGGTTTCACGATGCGCCGGCGTCGCGCAGCAGTTTGACGATAGCGCTCTGGCCCCGTTGTTCGGCCAGGCGCAACGGGCGGATGCCGGAGCGGTCCGGCAGGTCAAGGTCGGCGCCGGCGGCGATCAATTGCGCGACGATGTCCTGGTGCGCCGGCCCGCCGTCGGCCAGCACGATGGCTTCGATCAGGCAGGTCCAGCCCAGGCGGTTGACGTGGTTGAGGTCGGTCCCGGCCTTGATCAGCAAGGCCACGGTGGCGGCATGCCCGCGCTCGCAGGCCGGGATCAGGGCGGTACCGCCGTAGCGGTTGGTGCTCTGCAGGTCGGCGCCGTGGGCCAGGGTCAGTTGCAGGATTTCATTGCGGCCACTGGCGCCGGCCAACAGGTAGGCGCTGTCCTGGATCAGGTTTTTCTGGTTCACGTCGGCCCCGGCCGCGATCAGGGCCCGGGCGATGTCGATCTGGTTGGCCTGGGTCGCCAGCAGCAGCGCATTGCTGCCGTCCAGTGCCCGGGCGTTGACGTTCACGCCTTGCTCGAGCAGGTCCTGCACAGCGTGCAGTTGCCCGCTGCGCACCGCGTCGAGCAGGGCCTGGTCGTTGCCCTGGGCATACCCGGCCAGCAACAGGCCGCCCGCCAGGATGCCGCGCTTGAGCGATACCTTGAGTGCCATGTGAACCTCCGTTGAAGGTCAATAGAGGGGGGAGTATGGTCAGCGCCCAAGGTATTCTGAAATTAAATATAACCATGCCAAGCAGTGGCATCAGGAATGGTTGGGCCATGTTCGATCCCGTGTTGTTGCGCAGTTTTGTCGCGGTTGCCGATTGCCAGAACTTCACCCGCGCTGCCGAACGCCTGCACCTGACCCAGTCCACCGTCAGCCAGCAAGTACGGCGGCTGGAGGAGGGCCTGGGTTGCCAGCTACTCGACCGTGACCAGCGCCGGGTGGTGGCGACTGCCGAAGGTGAGCGGCTGCTGGCCTACGCCCGGCGCATCCTGGCCCTGCATGCGGAAGCCGCCGATGTCTTGATCCATCAACAAAGCGAGGGCGTGTTGCGCCTCGGGGTGCCCGAGGATTTCGCCGCCGAACGCCTGATGCCGCTGTTGTCGAGCTTTGGCCGCGACTATCCGGGGGTGCGCCTGGAGGTGACCAGCGGCCTGGGCCCCGAGTTGCGCCGGCAATACCAGCGCGGCGAGTTCGACCTGTTGCTGGTCAAGCAGATGGGCCACAGCGACGACTGCCTGGCCTCGTGGCCGGAGCCTTTGTGCTGGGTCGACAGCCTCGCCAGCCCGGCGTTTGGTCGCGACCCGTTGCCGCTGGTGGCGTTTCCGGTGGGCGGTTTGTATCGCCAGGAAATGCTCCAGCACCTGGAAGCGGGCGGTTGGCGTTGGCGCATTGGTTATTCCAGCGCGAGCCTGGCCAGTGTCTGTGCGGCGGTGGCCGCCGGTCTTGGCATCAGCCTGCTGCCGGTACGGGTGGTGGGCGCCGGGCATCGGGTTCTGGAAGCGGCCAGCGGCTTGCCGAATATCCAGGGCGTGCGCCTGGCGCTGTATGGCAACAGCGGCCTGAGTCGCGCCGGCAAGGCCCTGCAAAGCCAGTTGCGGGACCTGTGCGAGAGCCACCAGTTGCAGCCCTGAAGGGCTTGGCGCGTCATTCTGGCGCGCGAAAACCATGCCTTTAGCGAATATTTTTCATGCCTGTAAAGCATCGAGTTTTTGCCCCTGGGCGCAAACCCTTGCTGCACGGGGCTTTGCCGAGGGTGGTCGGTTCTTATATTCCTGTTCGGTCTATTCATAACCTTAAAGATTACTTTAAGAGATAAGCCTCAAGCGCCAATCATTCAGCCCTCGACGCCGCCGCGCGGGGGAAACAAGGCGCGGCTGTCGGGTTATTCGCAAAAGACCGTAGGGAGTAAATCAATGGGCAATGTCCAGACCGCCGCCAGTGCTCAAGAGGTGCTTTGGCGCCAGGCACCGAGCGGTGAGTTGGTCGACCTCGGCCGGCCGCACCGCCTGCCCTTGGGCCAACTGCGTCTGCAGAAGACGCCCAAGGGTGTGCTGCGCCGGCGTGAGGCGATCCTGCTCGGGATCTTCGCCCTGGCGCTGCACGGTGCGGTGATCTACTGGGTGAGCCAGAAGCCGACCCCGGTGTTGCCGATCGTGCCGCCGGAAATTCCGCCGATGACCATCGAATTTTCACGCCCGGCACCGCCGGTGGTCGAGCCGCCGCCACCGCAGCCGGTGCAGCCCGTGGTTGAGCCACCGCCTCCGGTAGAGGACGAATTGGCGGTCAAGCCGCCACCGCCCAAGCCGGTGCCCAAACCCAAGCCGAAACCGGTGCCCAAGCCTGAACCCAAGCCGGCTCCGAAACCGGTCCAGCAACCGCCAGCGCCGGCCCAGCCTGCGGCCCCGGTTGCCGCTCCGGCACCGCCCGCGCCACCGGCTCCGGCCCCCGTGACGCCCGCCTCGGCCAACGCCGCGTACTTGAAGAACCCGGCGCCGGAATACCCGTCGCTGGCCCAGCGTCGCGGTTGGGAAGGCACGGTGTTGCTGCGAGTGCATGTACTGGCCAGCGGCAAGCCGGGGGAAATCCAGATTCAGAAAAGCAGCGGTCGCCAGCAACTCGACGATGCGGCGCTGACCGCGGTGAAGCGCTGGAGCTTCGTCCCGGCCAAGCAGGGTGATGTCGCCCAGGACGGCTGGGTCAGCGTGCCCATCGACTTCAAGATTCATTGATCCGGTGTGCCGCGCACACCGCTATCGCCGGCCAGCCGGCTCCAACATTCGCGCTAAACGCTTACACAGAGGGACTACATCATGACGTTACTGGCATCTCCACTCGAATCCATCGAAAGCGCGGTGATCTGGCTGTTGGTGGTTTTTTCCGTCGCCACCTGGGGCCTGGCTTTGCTCAAGGGCGTGCAGTTCGCCCGCCTCAAGGCCCAGGATCGCAAGTTCCACAAACAGTTCTGGGCCGCCTCCAGCCTGGACTCGGCGGCTGAACTGGCAGAAACCCAGCCCGGCGCGGCGGCCCGCGTGGCCCAGGCCGGTTATGCGGCGATCCAGGTGGGCGAGGCGCCACAGGCCACCGACCTGAGCCAGGCGATCAACCACCAGGACCGCCTGGAACGTGCCTTGCGCCAGCAGATCGTGCGTGAGCGCCGCTCCCTGGAAACCGGCCTGGCCGTGGTTGCCAGTATCGGCAGCACCTCGCCTTTCATCGGCTTGTTCGGCACCGTGTGGGGCATCATGGAAGCCCTCAAAGGCATCAGTGCCGCCGGCTCCGCCAGCCTGGAAACCGTGGCCGGCCCGATCGGCGCGGCACTGGTCGCCACCGGCGTTGGGATCGCGGTCGCGGTGCCTGCGGTGCTGGTCTACAACTACTTCCTGCGCCGCCTGAAACTGACCGCCGCCGACCTCGACGACTTCGCCCATGACTTCTACAGCCTGGCGCAGAAGAGCTCGTTCCGCGTGCTGATCCACCCGGCCGCGCACAAGTCCGTGGCCCAGGGCAGCGCACAGAAAGTGAAGGAGGCGTCCTGATATGGCCTTTTCCACCCAAGACAGCGATGAGGTCCTGAGCGAGATCAACGTCACGCCGCTGGTCGACGTGATGCTGGTGCTGCTGGTGGTGTTTATCGTCACCGCGCCGCTGCTGACCAACGCGATCCCGATCAACCTGCCCAAGACCGAGGCCGTGGCCCCGGTCGAGCAGAAAGACCCGCTGGTGGTGAGCATCGATGGCAGCGGCAAACTCTTCATCAACAAGGATGAGATCCAGCCCGATCTGCTGGAATTCAACCTCCAGGCAGCCAAAGCCAAAGACCCGGAAGTGCGCGTGCAACTGCAGGCGGACGACGGGGTGAACTACGGCGAAGTGGCGCGAGCCATGGCCTCCATCGAGCGTGCGGGCATCACCAAGCTGTCGGTGATCACCGCGCGCTGAACCCGAGCAACACACCACGACTTTTCAGGCCGTCTCCTTGGCAGGGTGCGGCCTTTTTTTATGCCTGGGGGTTTTGGTTGTGAGTCTGGCAGATGCTGCGCGGCGTCCCTGCTGGCCAGCGTAGCCTGCGGCAGCGGCTACAACGCCGGTAGCCGCTGCCGAGCCTGCGCTGGCCCTGTACGGCACCCATCTTCCACCTGGCTACTGGCCATTCCCCACCCCGCCGCCCGGGGCAATGAATTGGATTTCTCATATTCCTTATGGGTCTTAATAAATAGCTTCTTATTCCTTAACGAATATAAAACTCCTCCCTATACTCGTTCGGGAACAGACACGCAGCAGGAGAGTTCCCCATGCGCAACGAATCAATTCGCTACCTGATTGTGCCGGGCTGGCAAGGATCGCCAGAAGATCATTGGCAAAGCCATTGGCAGAACAGTCTGCCGAACAGTGCGCGGGTGGAGCAGGCCGATTGGCTGACGCCGCGCCGTGAAGATTGGGTCGCGGCCCTGGCCGAGGCGATTGCTGCCGACAGCACGCCGGTGATCCTGATTGCCCATAGCCTGGGTTGCATCACCGTGGCCCATTGGGCGGCCCATGCGCCGGTGGCGGCGCTGCGCCAGGTGCGTGGTGCGCTGCTGGTGGCGCCCGCGGATGTGGAGCGCCCGGCGTGCGCGCCGGCGCTGCGTAATTTTTCACCGATCCCGACCGACCTGCTGCCGTTCCCGAGCCAGGTGGTCAGCTCCGACAACGACAGCGCCGTGAGTGCCCCGCGTGCCCTCGAACTGGCCCGCAACTGGGGCGCCGAGGCCGGGATTCTGTCCGGTGCCGGGCATATCAACGTCAAGTCCGGTCATCTGCGCTGGGAGCAGGGTTTCGCTTACCTGTATCGCCTGCAAAACCGCATGGAACAGCACGCCCTGCGTCGCGCCTGAATTCTTTCTTTTTGTTAAACGCCCCCGCCCCATGGCGGTTTTGGGCGGGAGCCTGCCATGAGTTTGCATGAGTCTTTCGGTCAGCCCCTGCTGACCTTTCCCGACGCCGAAAAGAGCCCGCTGAGCATTCGCGCCAAGGCCCTGGTGTTTGTCGATCCGCGTTCGCGGCAATTGCGTCATGAGCTGGAGCAACTGGCGCCGCGTTCGGTCTCGGTGCTGATCCGGGGTGAAACCGGCAGCGGCAAGGAGCTGCTGGCCCGACACATCCACCGTGCCAGTGATCGCGGTGGCCTGTTTGTGTCGGTCAACTGCGGCGCCATCAGCCCGACCTACGCCGATGCCGAGCTGTTCGGTTATGCCGGCGGCAGTTTCAGCGGATCGGCCAGCAGCCGCGCCGGCTGGTTCGGCTCGGCCAACGGCGGAACCCTGTACCTGGACGAGATCGGCGATTTGCCGCTGCCGATCCAGATCAAGCTGCTGGCGGCCCTGGAGAACCACGAGGTGACCCGGGTGGGCGCCCATCAACCGAGCCCGGTGGATGTACGCCTGGTGGCGGCCACCAGCATCGACCTGGCCCAGGCAGTGGCGGCCGGCAAGTTCCACGAGCGGCTGTACCGCTACCTCGGCGAAGGCCAACTGGACCTGCCGGCGCTGCGGGATCGGGTCGGCGACATCGAATCCCTGGCCGAATACTTTCTCGGCATTTACAGCCAGCGCCTGGACCTGCCGGTGCCACTGATCAGCGAGGCCGCCCAGCAGGTACTGGAGCAGCACAGTTGGCCGGGCAATACCCGCGAACTGGAGAACGTCATTCACTTTGCCCTGCTGGTGAGCAGTGGCGACGAGATCCTGCCGGAGCACCTGAACCTGCCGGCGGCGCCATCGCCCCTGGAGCAGGTGCGGCAGTTGGTTCAGCGCATCAGTGAGCGTGGCACGGCGGCTGATCGCGAGGCGCTGAAGAGTCTTCTGCCCCGGTAAAGCCGGCGCCTGCCAGGGTTTGCAGGCGTGCAAGCGTCTGCGCTGAGCCTTCCAGGCTGTATGAACGAAATGGAATAACAACGTGAATAAAAGATATTGTTAGGGAATAAAAAATCTCGGTATCTTCCGCTCCACGCCAGCGATAGCACTTCACTGGCACTCTCATTGAAGCCGTCGTTCACGACACATTAAGGACACTGCATGAAAAAGGTTCTGTTGTTCACCGCACTGGCGGCAGCTCTGACCGCGGGCCTGGCTCAGGCTGGCGAGAAACTGGTCGTCGCCGCAACGCCGGTGCCCCACGCCGAGATCCTCGAGCTGATCAAGCCGACCCTGGCCAAAGAAGGCGTGGACCTGGAAATCAAGGTCTTCACCGACTATGTCCAGCCCAACGTCCAGGTTGACCAGAAGCGTCTGGATGCCAACTACTTCCAGACCCTGCCCTACCTGAAAAGCTTCAACGAAGGCAAAGGCACGAATCTGGTGACCGTGATCGGCGTGCACGTCGAACCGTTCGGCGGCTACTCGAAGAAAGTCAAAACCCTGGCCGAGCTCAAGGACGGCGCGACCATTGCCATCCCTAACGAAGGCAGCAACAGCGGCCGTGCCCTGATCCTGCTGCAGAAAGCCGGCCTGATCGAGCTCAAGGACCCGAAAAACGCCCTGGCCACGCCAAAAGACATCGCCAAGAACCCGCACAACTTCAAGTTCAAGGAACTGGAATCCGCCATGCTGCCGCGGGTGCTGGATCAGGTTGACCTGGACATGATCAACACCAACTACGCGCTGGAAGCTGGCCTGAACCCAGCCAAGGACGCGCTGGTGATTGAAGGCGCCGATTCGCCCTACGTGAACTTCCTGGTAGCGCGTCCGGACAACAAGGACAGCGTTGCGATCCAGAAGCTGGCCAAAGCCCTGACCAGCCCTGAAGTCAAAGCGTTCATCGAGAAGAAATACAGCGGCGCCGTATTGCCGGCGTTCTGATCGACTACGCTGATGGAGTAGCAAACCCCTTCAAGGTTTAAACGCCGACGGCTCCCACAGCGTCGGCGTTTTTTATTGCCCGCTGGAAGGCGTGGTCGCCATCACCGGCTGCGCGGCAAATGAAAGGGTCGGGCAACCGGCCTGCATCGCCCGGCGCAGGGCGGTCAGCCATTTCAGCAGGTCGTGGGGATCGAGGGGCTGCGGGGTGTTGGCATCGGCCATGGTCAACGTCCTTGTGCGGCTGATGGGCAGCCTGGGCTGCGTCTCCTTGAGGCGCGCCGGGGCAAAAGACACCCCGGCGTCCACGGCGGAAACGGTAGACCCTCGGCGCCAGCCCGGCAAATTCGCGGGTTAGTTTTTTGGGTGATATCAATATGCTTTAACGGTATTTAAATTCTCGTTTTTATACCTTTAAAGTCGGTACTTGCCGGGTGGTTATCCACTGCCCATGGACCGCACCGCCGCCGCTGTACCCCAGCGGCGTTCAGGATTCTCAATGACTCTCGATTACGCCTTTATCCTCGGCACCCTGCCGGCGTTTCTCAAAGCCGTGGGCGTGACCTTGCAGGTCGGCCTGATTGCCATCTGCACGTCGCTGCTGGTGGCCTTGATCAACGCCACGATCCTGGTATTTCGCACCCCCTACCTGTGGCGCCTGGTGGCGTTGTATGTGGAGCTGGCGCGCAATACGCCGCTGCTGATTCAGCTGTTCTTCGTGTACTTCGCCTTGCCCGCCCTGGGGATCAAGATTTCCGGGTTTGCGGCGGCAATCATCACCATGACCTTTCTCGGCGGCGCCTACCTCACCGAAGTGCTGCGCGCCGGTGTTGAGGCCGTGCCCCAGGCGCAACTGGAATCGGGGCGCTCCATTGGCCTGTCCCATTGGCAACTGCTGCGCTACGTGATTCTGCCGCAAGCCGGGATCCTCAGCCTGCCGTCGCTGTTCGCCAATTTCATTTTCCTGCTCAAGGAAACCACCGTGGTCTCGGCGGTGGCGGTGCCGGAGATTCTCTACACCACCAAGAGTTACATCGCGCTGTACTACAAGACCTACGAAATGCTCGCCGTGCTGACGCTGATTTGCGTGTTGCTGTTCTTGCCCCTGTCGCTGCTGCTCAGCCGCCTGGAAAGGAGGCTCCAGCATGGCCAGTTCGGGTCTTGAGTTGCTGTGGGTGTCGTTGCCGCAACTGGGCAAGGGCGCGCTGCAAACCCTGTCGATTTCCTTTTTGAGCATCGCCTTCAGCACCCTGGGCGGCGTGTTGTATGGCGTGTTGCGCAACCTGCCGAGCAAGTGGCTGAACGCCGTGCTGCGGGTCTACCTGGAACTGTTCCGGGCGATTCCGGTGCTGGTCTGGCTGTACCTGCTGTTCTTCGGCTTTCCGATCTTTTTCGGCATCAGCATTCCCAGCTTCACCTGCGCGGTACTGGTGCTGTCGCTGTGGGGCGCCAGCGAAGTGGGCGAGGTGGTGCGCGGCGCCCTGCATTCGCTGCCCCGTGGCCAGCGTGAGGCGGGCTTGTCGATCGGGTTGTCCGGCCCGCAACTGTTCATTTATGTGCTGCTGCCCCAGGCCCTGAAACGCATGACGCCGCCGACCATCAATGTCTACACGCGGATCATCAAGACCAGCTCGCTGGCGGTGCTGATCGGCGTGGTGGATGTGATCAAGGTCGGCCAGCAGATCATCGAGCGCACCTATGAGTCGGTGTTGATCTACGGCGCGCTGTTTCTGTTTTTCTTTTTTATCTGCTACCCGCTGTCGGCCGCTTCCCGCGTGCTGGAGCGGCGCTGGACGCAAGCATGAGCGCACTGATCGAGTTCCGGGGTTTCAACAAGTTTTTCGGCGAGCAGCAGGTGCTCGACCAGGTCGACCTGCGGGTCGAGTCGGGTGAAGTGATCGTGATCCTCGGCCCCAGCGGCTGCGGCAAAAGCACCCTGTTGCGCTGCCTCAACGGGCTGGAAGTGGCCCACAGCGGCAGCCTGACTTTCAATGGCCGGGAACTGCTGGACAAGGGCACCGACTGGCGCGACGTGCGGCAGCAGATCGGCATGGTGTTCCAGAGTTATCACCTGTTCCCGCACATGAGCGTGCTCGACAACATTCTGCTCGGCCCGCTCAAGGTGCAAAAACGCGAGCGCCGCGAGGCCCGCGAACAAGCCGAAGCCTTGCTCGCCCGCGTCGGCCTGCTGGACAAGCGTGATGCCTTCCCGCGCCAGCTCTCCGGCGGCCAGCAGCAGCGCATCGCGATCGTTCGTTCGCTGTGCATGAACCCGCAAGTGATGTTGTTCGATGAAGTGACCGCCGCCCTCGACCCGGAAATGGTCAAGGAAGTGCTGCAAGTGATCCAGGGCCTGGCCCGGGACGGCATGACCCTGTTGATCGTGACCCACGAAATGGCCTTCGCCCGAGCCGTGGCCGACCGCGTGGTGTTTATGGACGCCGGGCGCATCGTCGAACAGAACCCTCCCGAGATTTTCTTTACGAACCCGCAGACCGCACGCGCGCAGCAGTTCCTGGAGAAGTTCTCCTTCGTTGAAACACTGCCTAAAAAAGCACCTGAAAAGGAACTGGAGCGCTTATGAAAACTGCCAAGTCTTCGCTGTTGTTACTGCCGTTGTTCGGCCTGGCCCTGCTGGCCGGCTGCGATAAATCCACGGATGCCCCCAAGCCTGCGGCCAGCACGGCCAGCGCTGCGCCTGCGGCCGGCTACCTGGACAAGATCAAGGCTCGCGACAAGCTGATTGTCGGGGTCTTCACCGACAAGCCGCCGTTCGGTTTTGTCGATGAGGCCGGACGTTATGTGGGGTTCGATACCGACATTGGCCGGCGTTTCGCCAAGGACCTGCTGGGTGATGAGAACAAGGTCGAGTTCGTGGCGGTCGAGCCGGCCAGCCGGATTCCATTCCTGCAAAGCGACAAGGTCGACCTGATCCTGGCCAACATGACCGTGACCCCGGAGCGCAAGGAGGCGGTGGAGTTCACCAACCCCAACCTCAAGGTGGCTGTGCAGGCGCTGGTGCCGAATGGCAGTGAGGTGAAAAAACTCGACGACCTGGCGAGCCGCACCACGATCGTCACCACCGGCACCACCGCCGATATCTGGCTGACCAAGACTCACCCGGACTGGAAACTGCTGAAGTTCGAGAAAAACTCCGAGTCCCTGCAAGCCCTGGCCAACGGTCGCGGCGACGCCTATGCCCAGGACAACCTGGTGCTGTTCAGCTGGGCCAAGCAGAACCCGGGCTACCGCGTGCTGGAAGAAAAACTCGGTGACGAAGCCCCCATCGCCCCGGCGGTGAAGAAAGGCAACATCGAACTGCGTGACTGGGTCAACGCCGAACTGGCCAAGCTGGGCGAAGAGAAATACCTGCTCAAGCTCTACGACCAGTATGTGCGCAAGGAACTGAGCGACGACACCAAGCCCGAGAGCGTGATCGTCGAAGGCGGAAAATGGCAGGGCTAATAACCCTGTAGCCGGTGCTGCGCGGTGATTTTCCAGGTGCCCCTGCGGCGCCTGCAAGGGCCAGCGCAGCCTTCGGCAGCGGCTACAGCACCGCCCGGTTGGCGCGGGCGCCCCCCCGCGGGGGCGCGGGGGCGCGAAGGCCACAGACACCCCACCGGGCGTATA
>NZ_JBLZOM010000009.1:0-86053 GCF_049199125.1 Pseudomonas sp. QD4 | reverse complement strand
GGCTACAGCACCGCCCTGTAGCCGCTGCCGAGCCCGCGAGGCTGCGCTGTGCCGCTATGCCAACTGACACCCAACGGGTCTAATCCGGCCAATGCCACGCCGGTTCGTCAAGCATGCCCTGGCCGACGATTTCGGTTTGACCGAAGTTCTTCTCCAGGACGATGGAGTTGCATTCGGGGTCCTGTTGCAAGGCGGCGATCAGTCGGCTGGCGTGGGACACCACCCACACCTGGCAGTGTTGCGAGGCACGGATGATCAGGCGCGCCAGGGCGGGCAGCAGGTCCGGGTGCAGACTGGTTTCCGGCTCGTTGAGCACCATCAGCGTCGGCGGCCGCGGGGTCAGTAACGCCGCGATCAGCAGCAGGTAGCGCAAGGTGCCGTCCGACAACTCGGCGGCTGACAGCGGACGCAGCAATCCTTCCTGATAGAACTCAATGGCGAAGCGCCCCCCTTGCAGCGGCGCGATCTGCAACCGTGCGCCCGGGAATGCATCGCCGATAGCCTGGTGCAACGCCTCGGGGTCGCCAATTTCGAGGATGGTCTGCAGGGCGGCCGCCAGGTCGCGACCGTCGTGGTGCAGCACCGGGGTTCGGGTGCCCAGTTGCGGCTGGCGTGCCGGTGCGTCGGCATCGCTGCGAAAGTGGTCATAAAAACGCCAGCCACGGATGCTTTCCCGCAGCAGCAACACCTCGGGCGAGGAGCGCAGGCTGCCGACTTGATCGAACAGGCTGTCAAAGGTCGCGGTGTGCTGCGCGATCACGTCCCAAGTGCGCCCTTCGCGGGTGCGGATCATCGGCCCGGCGCGACCCACCAGCAGGCTGGACGGGCGATACAGCGGCCCGGCCCAGATGCATTCCTTCTTGATTTCCGGATCGAGGGCGAAGGCCGACAGGTTCAGCGGTGGCGGCGGCTCGGGCAGGCCGAGGGAGATGGCGTAGCTGAAATCCTCCGCGGCGAATCCCAGGCGCAGGCGCGTGACTTTCTTGCGCGGCCCGCCGCCTTCAATCGCCACTTCGCCGCTGCGCATGCGCCGGCTGATGCTTTCCGGCCCGGCCCAGAAGGTCGATTGCAAGCCGCCTTCGCGAGCCAGGGCATTGACCACGCCGCCCTGGGCAGTCTCGGCCAGCAGGCGCAAGGCCCGGTACAGATTGGACTTGCCGCTGCCGTTGGGGCCGGTGATCAGGTTCAGCCGCTCCAGCGGGATCACCAGTTTGTTGATCGAGCGGTAATTGGCCACCGCCAGGGTCTTGAGCATGCCGGGTCTCCTTTTGCGTGGTGGGGAGTGTGCCTGATTTGGCGCAAAGGGAGGGTTGTGGCGAGGGAGCTTGCTCCCGCTCGCTCGCGCAGCGGACGCAAAACCTGAGGTCGCGGTTTGCTCAAAGGCCGGTATGGGCATGTTCCCTCACCCCGGTGAACACGGTGCGTGCAGCGATGGAACCCTGTTCTAAGCTCACAGTCGTAACGTCACTGGCACGACAGCATCACGCAAAGGAGCCTGCATGGCTGGTCTCGAATCGAAGTGGGTAGTGGCGTTGAGCTTGCTGGCTCTACTCTGCGGCTGTGGTGCGGAAAAGCCCGTGGAAAAGGAGCGCCCGCGCGTGCGGGTGATGGAAGTGCGCAGCAGCGACTTCGCCCCCTCCGTGACCCTTACCGGCGATATCCAGGCCAGGGTGCAGACCGAATTGTCGTTTCGCGTGGGTGGCAAGATCATCCAGCGCGCAGTGGATGTCGGCGACCGGGTTTCAGCCCAGCAAGTACTGGCCCGACTCGACCCCAAGGACCTGCAGACCAACGTCGACTCCGCCGCGGCCTCGGTATCGGCCGAGCAGGCGCGGGTCAAGCAGGCCGCCGCCGCTTTTGTGCGCCAGCAAAAACTCCTGCCCAAGGGCTACACCAGCCAAAGTGAATACGACTCGGCCCAGGCCGCCCTGCGCAGCAGCCAGAGCGCCCTGACCGCAGCCCAGGCGCAGTTGGCCAATGCCCGCGAGCAACTGAGCTATACCGCGCTGGTGGCCGAGGCCCCCGGCATCATTACCGCGCGCCAGGCCGAAGTCGGCCAGGTGGTGCAGGCCACGGTGCCGATTTTCAGCCTGGCGCGGGACGGCGAGCGCGACGCGGTGTTCAACGTTTATGAATCGTTGCTGATGGCCCCGCCGGATAACGCGCTGATCGTCATCAGCCTGCTGGACAACCCCCAGGTCAAGACCACCGGCACCATCCGCGAGGTGACCCCGGTGGTTTCGGCCGACAGCGGCACGGTGCAGGTCAAGGTGGCGCTCAAGGAGTTGCCGGCGGGCATGGACCTGGGCTCGGTGGTGAGTGCCACCGCCAGCGCGCCGGGCACCGCCAGCGTCGAGCTGCCCTGGTCGGCGCTGACCAAGAACTTGAGCGAGCCCGCCGTGTGGCTGGTGGGCGAGGACGGCAAGACCGAGCTGCACACGGTCAAGGTCGCGCGCTACCTGACCGGCAAAGTGATCATCGGCGAAGGCCTCAAGGGCGGTGAAAAAGTAGTGGTGGCCGGCGGGCAGTTGCTGCATCCGCAGATGTTCGTCGAGATCGCCGCCGAGGATAAAGCCCAGGGAGCCCAGCCATGATGCGCCTGTCGTTGCCGTTCGCCGCGCTGTTGTGCAGCGTGGCGCTGTTGCCGGGTTGCTCCAGGGAGGAGCCGGCGCCCGAGCCGGTGCGCCCGGTGCTGTCGATTGAAATCAAACCCGAGTCCGAGGAAAGCCTGGGGCGTTTTGCCGGGAGCATCCAGGCCCGCTACGAGACCCACCTGGGGTTTCGTGTGCCGGGGCGGATCGCCAATCGCAACGTGGATGTCGGCGCCGAGGTCGAGCAGGGCGCGCTGCTCGCGACCCTGGACCCCACCGATCAGCAGAACCAGTTGCGCGCGGCCCAGGGTGACCTGGCGCGGATCGAGGCCCAGTGGATCAATGCCCAGGCCAATGCCCGGCGCCAGCAGGAGCTGTTCGATCGCGGGGTGGGCGCCCAGGCCCAGCTGGACATCGCCCTGACCGATCTGCAAACCACCGGCGCCTCCCTGGCCCAGGCCAAGGCCTCGGTGAGCCAGGCCCGGGACCAGCTCACCTACAGCGAGTTGCGCACCGATCACGGCGGCGTGGTCACCGCCTGGAACGCCGAGGCTGGCCAGGTGGTCACCGCCGGCCAGCAAGTGGTGACCCTGGCCCGCCCGGACATCAAGGAAGCGGTGATCGACCTGCCAGCCAGCCTGGTGGATCAACTGCCGGCGGATGTGGTGTTCAAGGTCGCGGCGCAGCTGGACCCGAGCATCAACACCACGGCCATCGTCCGCGAGATCGAACCCCAGGCGCAGAGCGCGACCCGCACCCGCCGCGCACGCCTGACCCTGACCGAGACCCCCGATGGCTTCCGCCTGGGCACGGCGATCAGCGTCAGCCTCAGTTCGGCCATCGAACCGCGCACCGAGCTGCCGCTGTCGGCGGTGCAGGAGGTCGACGGCAAGACCCGGATCTGGGTCATCGATACCCAGAACCAGACCGTGGCCCCACGGGAGGTCACGGTGCTGCGTCGCGACGCGAATTCGGCCCTGATCGGCAAGGGCGTCAAGGCCGGTGAGCGGGTGGTCAGCGCCGGCGTCAACAGCCTCAAACCGGGGCAGAAAGTCAAAATCGACGAGGACGCCCCGCGATGAAAGGGAGCTTCAATTTATCCGAGTGGGCCATCAAGCATCAGTCGTTTGTCTGGTACCTGATGTTCGTCGCGCTGCTGATGGGCGTCTTCTCCTACCTCAACCTGGGCCGCGAGGAAGACCCTTCCTTCACCATCAAGACCATGGTGATTTCCACCCGCTGGCCGGGGGCGACCCAGGAAGAAACCCTGAAGCAGGTCACCGACCGCATCGAGAAAAAACTCGAAGAACTCGATTCCCTCGACTACGTGAAAAGCTACACCCGCCCCGGCGAGTCCACGGTGTTCGTCTACTTGCGCGACACCACCAGTGCCAAGGACATCCCCGAGATCTGGTACCAGGTGCGCAAGAAGATCAACGACATTCGCGGCGACTTCCCCCAGGGCATTCAGGGCCCCGGGTTCAACGACGAGTTCGGTGATGTGTTCGGTTCGATCTACGCCTTTACTGCCGACGGCCTCAGCCTGCGGCAACTGCGCGACTATGTGGAACAGGTGCGCGCCGAGATCCGCCAGGTGCCGAATCTGGGCAAGGTGGAGATGGTCGGCGAGCAGGATGAAGTCATCTACCTGAACTTCTCGACCCGCAAGCTGGCGGCCCTGGGCATTGATCAGCGCCAGGTCCTGCAAAGCCTGCAATCACAGAATGCGGTGACCCCGGCCGGGGTGATCGAGGCCGGGCCGGAGCGGATTTCCGTGCGTACCTCGGGGCAGTTCGCTTCCGAGAAGGACCTGGCCACGGTCAACCTGCGGCTCAATGACCGCTTCTATCGCCTGGCGGATATTGCCGATATCAGCCGCGGCTACGTCGACCCGTCGACGCCGATGTTCCGCTTCAACGGCCAGCCGGCCATCGGCCTGGCGATTGCGATGAAGAAGGGCGGCAACATCCAGGACTTCGGCAAGGCGCTGCACGCGCGCATGAGCGAGCTGACCGCCGACCTCCCAGTGGGGGTCGGGGTGCACAAGGTCTCGGACCAGGCCGAAGTGGTGGAAGAGGCGGTGGGCGGCTTTACCAGCGCGCTGTTCGAGGCGGTGGTGATCGTGCTGGTGGTGAGTTTCATCAGCCTCGGCGTGCGCGCCGGGTTGGTGGTGGCCTGCTCGATTCCGCTGGTGCTGGCCATGGTCTTTGTGTTCATGGAGTACAGCGGCATCACCATGCAGCGCATCTCCCTCGGCGCCCTGATCATCGCCCTGGGGCTGCTGGTGGACGACGCCATGATCACGGTGGAGATGATGGTCACGCGCCTGGAAATGGGCGAGACCAAAGAGCAGGCGGCGACCTTCGCCTACACCTCGACCGCGTTTCCCATGCTCACCGGGACCCTGGTCACGGTGGCCGGTTTTGTGCCCATCGGCCTCAACGCCAGCTCTGCCGGCGAATACACCTTCACCCTGTTTGCGGTGATCGCGGTGGCGATGCTGGTGTCCTGGGTGGTGGCGGTGCTGTTCGCGCCGGTGATCGGCATTCACATCCTCAGCAGCAAGGTCAAACCCCACTCCAATGAACCGGGGCGGGTTGGCCGGGCCTTCAACGGCGGCCTGCTGTGGGCCATGCGCAACCGCTGGTGGGCCATCGGCATCACCGTGCTGCTGTTCGCGCTGTCGGTGTTTTGCATGCGTTTCGTGCAGAACCAGTTCTTCCCGTCTTCCGACCGCCCGGAAATCCTGGTCGACCTCAACCTGCCGCAGAACGCCTCGATCAACGAGACGCGCTTGGCCGTGGATCGCCTGGAGGCGACCCTCAAGGACGACCCGGATATCGAGCGCTGGAGCACCTACATCGGCGAAGGCGCGATCCGCTTCTACCTGCCCCTGGACCAGCAACTGCAAAACCCCTATTACGCGCAGTTGGTGATCGTCAGCAAAGGCCTGGAGCAGCGCACGGCCCTGACCCAGCGCCTGCAGAAGCGTCTGCGTGAAGACTTCGTCGGCATCGGCAGCTACGTGCAGGCCCTGGAAATGGGTCCGCCGGTGGGGCGGCCGATCCAGTACCGGGTCAGCGGCAAGGACATCGATCAGGTGCGCAAGCACGCCATCGAACTGGCCACCGAGCTGGATAAGAACAGCCATATCGGCGAGATCATCTACGACTGGAACGAGCCGGGCAAAGTGCTGCGCATCGACATCGCCCAGGACAAGGCGCGGCAGCTGGGGCTGTCTTCCGAAGATGTGGCGCGCTTGATGAACAGCATCGTCAGCGGCTCCACCGTGACCCAGGTGCATGACGATATTTACCTGATCAATGTGGTCGGGCGTGCCGACGATAACGAACGCGGTTCGCCGGAGACCCTGCAGAACCTGCAGATCGTCACCCCCAACGGCACCTCGATTCCGCTGCTGGCCTTCGCCACCGTGCGTTACGAGCTGGAGCAGCCGCTGGTCTGGCGTCGCGACCGCAAGCCGACCATCACCATCAAGGCCGCGGTGCGCGACGAGATCCAGCCCACCGACCTGGTCAAGCAACTCAAGCCGACCATCGACCGGTTCTCGTCGGCGTTGCCGGTGGGTTACTCGGTGGCCACCGGCGGCACAGTGGAGGAGAGCGGCAAGGCCCAGGGGCCGATTGCCAAGGTGGTGCCGCTGATGCTGTTCCTGATGGCGACCTTCCTGATGATCCAGTTGCACAGCGTGCAGAAGATGTTCCTGGTGGCCAGCGTCGCGCCCCTGGGCCTGATCGGCGTGGTCCTGGCCCTGGTGCCGACGGGCACGCCCATGGGCTTTGTGGCGATCCTCGGGATCCTTGCGCTGATCGGCATCATCATCCGCAACTCGGTGATCCTGGTGACCCAGATCGATGCCTTCGAGAAGGACGGTTATTCACCCTGGGATGCGGTGGTGGAAGCCACCCAGCACCGGCGCCGGCCGATCCTGCTGACCGCAGCGGCGGCGAGCCTGGGGATGATCCCCATCGCCCGCGAAGTGTTCTGGGGGCCGATGGCCTACGCCATGATCGGCGGCATTATCGTCGCCACCCTGCTTACCCTGTTGTTCCTGCCGGCGCTCTATGTGGCCTGGTACAAAATCAAGGAACCGCAGCAGCAGGCGTGAGCCGCCGGCCGCGTCAGGCCTTGCGCCAGACGCTGGCCAGCCACGGCTGCTGCTCGCGCGGTAATCCGGCGGGGCGGTAGTAGTGTTCCAGTTCGACGAAGCCGGCGGCGGTCAGCAAAGCCTGCCAGGCCGGCAGATCGTGGTACGAGCCGTAGCGTTCGCCGTTCCAGCCCTCGCGGTTGTCGCCCCGCGGATTGGAGCTGAACAGCACGCCGCCCGGTTTCAGCGTGGCGTGCAGTTGCTTGAGGATCCGAGGCAGCTCCTGCAACGGGATGTGAAACAGCACCGCGTTGGCAAAGATCCCGTCGAAGTGGGCGGCGGGCAGCTCGAGCTTGAGAAAGTCCTGTTGCCAGACCTCACAGCCACTGTCGTCGCGGGCCATTTGCGCAAAACGTTCGGAGCCGTCGAGGCCGACCGCGACATGGCCCATGCGGGTGAAAGTCTGCAAATCGCGGCCCGGGCCGCAGCCGAAATCCAGCACGGTAAACGGAGCCGTGCCCTGGATATGCCGCAGCAGCGCATCGATGTTCTGGCTCACATCATGATCGCGCGTACCTTCGCGAAAGCCTTCGGCAACCTGGTTGTAATGGCCGAGGGTGGTGGCGGTGATCTGGTCGAGGTCGTCGGGGGCGAGTTTCATGGCAGCTGCGCGAAGAAGGGAGAGGGGCCGAATATACCCCAAGTCGCCCAGGGGCAACGTTCAACCAATGACCAACGCAGCGACGAGTTGTAGCCGCTGCCGCAGGCTCGGCAGCGGCTACGTGCGGCTACCGTCAGCGTTTGTTGAGGATTCGTGCCAGGCGGTCGCCGCCCAGTTGGATGGCGGCAACCAGGATCACCAGCAGCACGATGACGGTGAGCATCACCTGGCTGTCAAAACGCTGGTAGCCGTAGCGGTAGGCGATGTCGCCCAGGCCGCCGGCACCGATGGCGCCGGCCATGGCCGAGGAGTTGATCATGGTCACCAGGGTAATGGTGAAGCCCCCCACGATCCCCGGCAGTGCCTCGGGCAGCAGCACGTGCCAGACGATGTGCCAGCGTCGGCAGCCCATGGCCTGCGCTGCTTCGATCAACCCATGGTCGACCTCCCGCAGGCTGACTTCGGCGATCCGCGCGAAGAACGGCGTCGCGGCGATGGTCAGCGGCACCACGGCGGCCCAGACGCCATAGGTGGTGCCGACAATCAGCCGGGTAAAGGGGATCAGCGCCACCATCAGGATCAGGAACGGGATCGAGCGAAACAGATTCACAAACGCCCCCAGCGCCCGATTCAGGGCCGGAGCTTCATAGATCCCGCCCTTGGAACTGGTGACCAGGATCACCGCCAGCGGAATCCCCGCCAGCAGGGCGATCAGCGAGGACACGCCGACCATCAAAAAGGTGTCGATGACCCCTTGCAGCAAACGGTCAAACCACATAACCCAGCACCTCCACCTGTTGTGCCCAGTCGCCCGCGCGCTGGCGCAGTTCTTCAGCGCCCAGGGACGAACCGCTCACCGCCAGCAGCAATTGCCCCAGGGCATGCCCCTGGATCCGTTCCACACCGCCCTGCAACAGCCGCACGCGCCCGCCCAGGGCACTGAACAGCGCCGCCAGGTCCGGCTCGTCGCCGCTGGCGCCGGTGAACTGCAAGCGCAGCACCACGGCGGCCTGGGCCGACTCCGGTTGCGCCCGCAGGCGCTGCTGCAGCTCCTGCGGCAAGCCATGCTGCAAGGGTGCGAGCAGGGTTTTGCTGACCTCGTGCTGCGGGTTGCCGAACACTTCCCAGACCGGGCCCTGCTCGACAATGCGCCCGTGTTCAAGCACCACCACCCGGTCACAGATATCGCGGATCACTGCCATCTCGTGGGTGATCAGGACGATGGTCAGGCCCAGGCGCTGGTTGATCTCCTTGAGCAGGCCGAGGATCGACTGGGTGGTCTCCGGGTCCAGGGCCGAGGTGGCCTCGTCGCACAGCAGAATCGCCGGGTCATGCACCAGGGCCCGGGCGATCCCGACCCGCTGCTTCTGCCCGCCCGACAACTGCGCCGGGTAAGCCTTGTGTTTGTCCTGCAGGCCCACCAGCTCCAGCAGCTCGCGGACTTTGTTCTGGCGTTGCTCCTTGGGCACGCCGGCCACCTTCAGCGGCAGCTCGACGTTCTGCCACACGGTCTTGGCCGACATCAGGTTGAAGTGCTGGAAGATCATGCCGATGCGCCGGCGCAGTTCCACCAGGCGGTCTTCGTCGAATTCGCCGATGTCCACATGGTCGATCAGTACCCGGCCGCTGCTGGGTTGCTCCAGGCGGTTGATGGTGCGGATCAGCGACGACTTGCCGGCGCCGCTGCGGCCGATGATGCCGAACACCTCGCCGTGCTGGATCGCCAGGTCGATGCCCTGCAGGGCCGGCACCGGGCCTTGCGCGCCCTGGTAGGTCTTGCCCAGGCCGACGAAGCGCACGTGGGCGCGGTTGAGCTGCGGGTGCAGCTCAGCCTGCTGGGCGCTGTGGGGCTGTTGTTCGGGCAGCTTGCGCTGCAGGCTGGCGACGCTCATCTCAGCCTTCCCAGCCGGCTTGGTAGAGCTTGCCGTGGGCTTTATCCAGGGCGGCGCGCACAGCCGGCGAATGCTGGTAGATATCGACGAACTTGATCAGCCGCGGGTCGGTCTTGCTCTTGGGCTGGATCACGAACTGGATCACGTACTCCTTGTGGTCCAGGCCGTCGAACAGCAGGGCGGAGCCGGCATCGAAGGTCTTGGCCAGGCGGATGTACGCCGGGTAGCCCTGGACCAGATCGGCATCGTCATAGGCGCGTACCAGTTGCACGGCCTCGACCTGGAGGATCTTGATCTTTTTCGGGTTGGCGATGATGTCGTCTTCGGTGGCCTTGTAGCCCACGCCCGGCTTGAGGGTGATCAAACCGGCCTTGGCCAGCAGTTGCAGGCCGCGCCCGCTGTTGATCGGGTCGTTGGCGATGGCGACGCTGGCGCCTTCGGGCAGTTCGTCGAAGCTTTTGTATTTCTTCGAGTACAGGCCGACGTTGTTGATGATCCCCGGGGCGAAGGGCACCAGGTCAAAACCGGCGGCGGCCTTGGCGTTTTCCAGGAACGGGATGTGCTGGAAGTAGTTCACATCGATGTCGCCGGCCGCGAGGCTGACGTTGGGCGCGATCCAGTCGGTGAACTCCACCAGCTCGACTTTCAGGCCCTGTTTGCCAGCCTCTTCAACGGCGGCTTCCAGGGGGATGGCAAAGGCCGCGGTGGTGCCGACCTTGAGGGGTTTGTCGGCGGCAAACACGGCGCCGCTGAAGAGTCCGAGGGCGAGGACCAGTGCTTTGACTGGGTGGCTCAGGAGTTTGCTTTTCATGGTGGTTATGTCCAGTCGATACGAATGAGTTGAGCAATTTTTGTGGACGCAGCGAAGACCGCTGTCTGTGGCGAGGGAGCGTGCTCCCGCAGGCTTGCGAAGCAAGCCCAAACCCTGATAACTCGGTATTCCTGGAGAAACTGCGTCGCCCGGATTTGGGGCCGCTACGCGACCCAGCGGGAGCAAGCTCCCTCGCCACGAGGGCCTCAGTGGCGGTAGGCCGCGCCGGTGTGTTGTTCAGGCAGCTTGCGGTCCTGGCGGAACAGCTTTTCGCGCAAGGTGCCGTTGTCGTAGGCGGTCTTGTACGAGCCGCGTCGTTGCAGTTCCGGGATCACCAGGTCGATGAAATCGACGTAGCTTTCCGGAGTCACGATGCGGGTCAGGTTGAAGCCGTCGAGGCCGGTTTCGGCGATCCACGATTCCAGTTCATCCGCCACTTGCTGCGCCGAGCCGACCACGGTGATGTAGCGCCCGCCGAGGGCGTGCTGGTCGAGCAATTTGCGTCGGGTCCAGTCGTTGTTCTGCAGGTTCTTGGTGGCCGACTGGATGGCGTTGCTCTTCACGTACTGGATCGGCTCGTCGATTTCATACTGGGCGAAGTCGATGCCGGTCGAAGCCGAGAAGTGCGCGACACCGGCTTCGGCGCTGGCGTGGCTGCGGTACTCGGCGTGCTTGGCCCAGGCGGCTTCCTCGGTCTCGCCGACAATCACGTTGAGGCCCATGAACAGCTTGATGTCTTCGGGATTGCGCCCGGCGGCCACGGCGCTGGCGCGGACCTTGTCCACCTGGGCCTTGGTCGACGGCTTGTTCTGGCCGCTGATGAAGACGCACTCGGCGTGACGCCCGGCGAACAGCAACCCGCGGTCCGAACTGCCGGCCTGGAACAGCACCGGGGTCCGCTGGGGCGAAGGCTCGCAGAGGTGATACCCCTCGACCTGATAGAACTCGCCCTTGTGCTCGACCTTGTGCACTTTGTCCGGCTGGGCGTAGATCCGCTGCGCCGGGTCGTTGAGCACCGCGTCGTCTTCCCAGCTGCCTTCCCAGAGTTTGTACAGCACCTCCAGGTACTCATCGGCCTGGTCGTAGCGCCGGTCGTGTTCCACCTGTTCCGACAGGCCCATGGCCTTGGCCGCGCTGTCCAGGTAGCCGGTGACGATGTTCCAGCCGACCCGGCCGCTGCTCAGGTGGTCAAGGGTCGACATGCGCCGGGCGAACAGATACGGCGGCTCGTAGGTGAGGTTGGCGGTCAGGCCGAAACCGAGGTTTTTCGTCACGGCGGCCATGGCCGAAACCAGCAGCAGCGGGTCATTGACCGGCAGCTGGATCGACTCTTTCAGCGTGACGTCCACTGAGTTCTGATAGACGTCGTACACGCCGACGATGTCGGCGATAAACAGTCCGTCGAACAGCCCGCGCTCCAGCAACTGGGCCAGTTCGGTCCAGTAGGCGAGGGTTTTGTATTGGGTCGAGTTGTCCCGTGGGTGAGTCCACAGACCGTGGTTGATATGCCCGATGCAGTTCATGTTGAAAGCATTGAGCAGGATCTTTTTCTTCGCCCCCATCAGATCGTCCCCCGCAGTGGCGGGTTCGTTTCATTCAGGTAGTAATTGCCCACGGCGTGGTACTTCCAGCGCACCGGGTCGTGCAGGGTGTGCACCCGGGCGTTGCGCCAGTGACGGTCAAGGCCGTGCTCGGCCAGGGTTGCCTGGCTGCCGGCCAGCTCGAACAGGGTGCTGCCGGCGGCCAGGGAAATTTCGGTGCTCAGGGCGCGGGCTTCGGCGACCGCGATCGAGGCGGCGGCCACGGTCTCGGCGTTGGTCTGGGCCTGGGCCAGGTCGAGGAACTCCCCTGAGCGTTCCAGCAGCGCCTCGGTGGCGTGCAGGCGGATGCTCAGGTGGCCGAAGCTCTTGAGGGTCAGCGGGTCTTCGGTGGCCTTGTCGCTGGTGGCGTCGATCCACGGCCGGGTCTTGGTCCGCACGAAATGCAGCGCGTCCTCATAAGCGGCGCGGGCGATGCCGGTGTCGATGGCGGCGTGGAGGATCTGCGCCAGCGGGCCGACCGTGGTCGGGCGCTCGAAGGCGCTCTGGAACGGGACCACGTCCTGGGCGGCGATGTAGACGTTTTCAAACAGCACCGAGCCGCTGCCGGTGGTGCGCTGGCCAAAGCCTGACCAGTCATCGATCACGCTCAGGCCCTGGCTGTCACGCTGGACGAAGGCCAATTGCTGCACACCCTGTTCATCCACCACCGAGGTCGGGATGCGCTGGGCGTAGATGGCGCCGGTGGCGTAGAACTTGCGGCCATTGATGCGGTAGCCATCGCCGTCACGGGTCAGGGTCGTGGTGCGGTCGTGGGCGGTCTTGGTCCCCAGTTCCGCCAGGGCATTGCCGAAGCGGCGGCCGGCCAGGACTTCGGCGTACAGCCGTTGTTTCTGCTCGGGGCTGCCATTAACCCGCAGCACCTCCAGGGCGTAAAAATGGTTTTGCGGGATCTGCCCGAGGGAGGCATCCGCCTGGGCGATCAGCGCGGTGACTTTGGCCAGGGTGACATTGGATACGCCGGCACCGCCGTACTCCTTGGGCACGCTGATGCCCCACAGGCCCGAGCGGGAAAACACTTCCAGTTCCGGGTGCGGCAGGCGACGTTCGCGATCGCGCAGGGCGCTGTCGCGTTTGAAATCTTCGGCCAGGTCGCTGGCGACAATCAGGGCTTGCTCATCGCTGGTTATGACCGCGACGTGTTGGGAAAGAGTCATGTACTTCTCCAGTGGTCTGGTTGTCAGATCCAGGAATGGCGAGCAGGCAACGTGCCGTTCAGGTGATAAGCGCCTACGGCGTGGTATTTCCAGCGCACCGGGTCGTGCAGGGTGTGTACCCGCGCGTTGCGCCAGTGGCGGTCGAGGTTGAATTCGGCCAGGGTGGCGCGGCTGCCGGCCAGTTCGAACAGCTTCTCGCTGGCCTGCAACGAGATTTCGGTGGTCAGCACTTTGGCTTCGGCCACGGCAATCGAGGCGCGGGCTGCGGACTCGGCGGTGATCGGCGCCGCGTTGACCTGGTCCAGCACCCGGCCGGCCTTGCGCAACAGCGCCTCGGCGGCGTGCAGTTCGATTTTCAGCTTGCCGATATCGGCGATCACATACAGGTCATCGCTGGCGCGCTCGACGTTGGCGTCGACCCAGGGCCGCGCTCGTTCACGGACAAAACTGATGGCGTCGTCGATCGCCGCCCGAGCAATGCCGGCGTCGATGGCGGCCTGGATCAGTTGCGACACCGCGCCCTGGATATTGGGCACCTCGTTGATCCGCCAGTTGTCCACCACCAGGTCGGCGTCGACCCGCACGTTGTTGAGCAGGATGGTGCCGCTGGCGGTGGTGCGCTGGCCGAAGCCCGACCAATCGTCGACGATGCGCAGGCCCGGGGTGCCGCGACGTACGAACGCCAGCACTTGCTTGCCGTCATCGTTGAGGGCCTTGACCGCCACCCAGTGCGCGAACAGCGCGCCGGTGGAGTAGAACTTCTGGCCGTTGATCACGTAGCCGTCACCATCGGCGGTGATGCGTGCCTTGAGTTCCAGGGTATTTTTGGTGCCGCGCTCGGGGCCGGCATTGCCGATGCGCCAGCCTTCGAGCACGCTCTGGAACAGGTGTTTTTTCTGTCGTTCGGTGGCGCTGGCCAGGACCAGGTTGAGCACGCCGAACTGGTTTTGCGGGATCTGCCCCAGGGCCGGGTCGGCGGCGGAAACAATGGCGAAGACCTCGGCCAGGGTCACGAATGAAACCTGCGGGCCACCGTATTCGCGGGGGATGGCAATACTGCCCAGGCCGCTGCGGGTGAATTGCTCGATCTGCGCCCAGGGCAGCTTGCGCTGGCGATCGCGCTGCGCGGCCTGCTGGCGCGCGGCAGCGGCCAGTTCATGAGCGGCTTGCAGGGCTTGGGCGTCGTTGAGCAGGACCTGTGCGGGCAGCAACAGGGGGGCGATATCCAGATCGCTCTGGACTTTTGCATCGGCCAGATTGGACATCAGCGCCACTCCTTGGCTGCACGCAATGCCCTGGCGATCTGCACTGGGGTGATTGTGTTCCGGACCATACCTACCTCACATCTCATGGATATGCCGCGGTCGTGCGGCGAAATCAGAATCAAAGAATGTCCGGTGGTCCGGTGCATATACCCTATGCGTGTATAAAAATTAAATAAACTAACTTTTAGGAATATACATAGAAGGGGTTTACGTATACGGCAGGATGACAGGTTGCGGCCCAGCGGCTGCGGGCTGGCGCGGCGTGTGGCTGCCGCCGGCGAGCATTTTTCGTCGGCAGCGAAGAGGACGGGCGGGGGGTGAAAACACCCGATGGCAGGCGATCAGCGGTGGACGTTCAGGCGGCGTCCCAGGCGTTACTGGTACTGATCCAACTCGTCGGTGAGCGATTGCAGCAGCGATTCGGGGGGCAGCAACAGGCCTTGCCCGTGCGCATCTGCAAACACCAGGCAAAGCGTGGCGTCGCGCTGCATGCCGGGCAGCCAGTGGGAGAGGAAATGGGTCAGTTCAATGGGCTTGGGTTGGAAGCCCTGCCATGGGCCATGGGCGCACAAGGCGGCGAAGTCCGCCTCCGGCCAGAATGGTATGGCGCTGGCCTGGGCAGAGCCCGCAGTGGCCCAGCCGTCCGCGAACAGCCCCCAGATGACCTGGAAATCCGCCACCTTGCGAATCAGGTAGTCGCACCGGGCCTGGGGCGAGAGCCGGAGCAGGTTGTGGATTTTCTGCGGGGCCAGCATCAGGCATCCATGGTCTGGAATGGGAGCGGGTAGTCGGCTGTAGAAGTTCGAAGCTTCATGTGCCGGGGTTGAGAAACTTGCTCAGAAACTGCTGAGTGCGTTCTTCCTTGGGGTGGGCGAACAGCTCCTTGGCGTCGCCCTGTTCGACGATCACGCCCTTGTCGAAGAAGATCACCCGGTTGGCCACGTCGCGGGCGAAGCTCATCTCGTGGGTGACGATGACCATGGTGCGTTTTTCTTCAGCCAGGCTGCGGATGGTCGCCAGCACCTCGCCCACCAGTTCCGGGTCCAGGGCTGAAGTGGGCTCGTCGAAGAGGATCACTTCCGGCTCCATGGCCAGTGCCCGGGCAATCGCCACGCGCTGTTGCTGACCACCGGACAGGCGCCGGGGGTAGGCGTCTTCCTTGCCCGCCAGGCCGACCTTGAGCAGCAGCCGACGGCCCAGGGCTTCGGCCAGGTGGCGCGGTGTTTTTTTCACCACCAGCGGGCCTTCGATCACGTTCTCCAGCGCGGTGCGATGGGGAAACAGGTTGAAGTTCTGGAACACGAAACCCACCTGCTGGCGCAATTTGCGCACCAGGCCCTGTTGCTGGCTCAGGGGCCGGCTGCCGTCGATTTCGATGTCGCCGACCTTTATCCGGCCGCTGCTGGGTTCTTCGAGAAAATTCAGGCAGCGCAGGAAGGTGGTCTTGCCCGAGCCGCTGGGGCCGATGATGGCGACCACTTCGCCGGCGGCGACGGTCAGATCGATGCCATTGAGCACAGTCTGACCCTTGAATTGCTTGGTCAGTTTTTCAACCACGATCATGGGTTCAAGACTCCTGGTCATGCCGATTGACCCGCGCTTCCAACCGGTTCTGCAGGTGCGCCAGGGCGCTGGCAAGAATCCAGTAGATCAGGGCGGCGGCAAGATACATGGTGAAAATTTCGAAGGTCCGGGCGGTAATCAGCTGCGCCTGGCGGAACAGTTCCGGCACCTGGATGGTGGCGGCCAGGGCCGTGTCCTTGACCAGTGAAATAAAACTGTTGCCCAGGGGCGGCAGCGCGGTGCGCATGGCTTGGGGCAGGATCGCCCGGCGCAGGGTCTGCGCGCGGGTCATGCCGATGCTGGCGGCGGCTTCCCATTGGCCGCGCTCGATGGAGCTGATGGCGGCCCGCAGGATTTCACAGGCGTAGGCGGCCATGTTCAGCGAGAAGCCGATCAGTGCCGCCGGCAGTGGGTCCAGTTCGATGCCCAATTGCGGCAAGCCGTAATAGATCACGAACAGTTGCACCAGCAGCGGCGTGCCGCGAAAGAACGACACATAGACCCTGGCGGTCCAGCTCAGCAGCTTGAAGCGCGACAGGCGCATCAGCGCCAGGCCGAAGCCCAGCAGCAAGCCGAAAAACATGCCGCCCAGGCTGAGAATGACCGTGTAGTAGGCGCCCTTGAGCAGAAAGGGCGCCGAATCCAGCGCCAGTTGAAGGCCTGCTTCCATTATTGAGTGACGTCAGCGTTGAAGTATTTTTCCGAGAATTTTTTCAGCGTGCCATCGGCGCGCAGTTCCTCGATGGCCTTGTTCACTGCGGCCAGCAGTTCGGGTTCGCCTTTGCGCAGGGCGATACCGGCTTCCTGACGGGAGAACGGAGCGCCGGAAACGGCCAGGGTGTCATTGGTTTTCTTGATCAGTTCGAAGGCGGCCAGGCGGTCCACCAGGATCGCTTCGATGCGGCCTACGCGCAGGTCCTGGTACTTGGTCGGATCATCGTCATAGGTCTTGATGATCGCGGTCGGTACGTTGTCCTTGAGCCATTGCTCGTAGTTGGTGCCCAGGCCGACACCGACCTTGTGGCCACCCAGGTCGGCGGCGGTCTTGAATTTGCCTTCGTCTTTTTTCTGGGTCAGGGCCTGGATCCCGGAGACGGTGTACGGCACCGAGAAGTCGTACTTCTTCTTGCGTTCCTCGGAAATGGTGACCTGGTTGACCACGGCGTCGAGACGCTTGGATTCCAGGGCGGCGAGGATGCCGTCCCACTTGGTCGGCTGCAGCTTGACCTTGACCCCGAGCTTTTGCGCCAGGGCTTCGGAGAATTCCACTTCAAAGCCGGCCAGCTTGCCGTTTTCATCGACGTAACTGAAAGGCGGGTAGGTGCCTTCCAGGCCGACGTTGATCACGCCGGCGTCCTTGATCTTTTGCAGTTGCTCACCGGCAACCGCCTGCCCCAGCATTCCGGCGCCGATGGCCAGACCCAGTGTGCCAATAAGCAGATTTCGACGTAGTGCAGAAAAATTCATGACAAGCCCCTGTGGTTTCTTATGCGCAATGCGGGTGGGAGATGCAGGTCAATCGAGGAACGTGACGAGCGCTCATCCTGCCTTAAATGCAGCCTGCGCGTCTCGCGGCAAATGAGCCTGCGGCGCGACTATAAAGCGCGTTTTATAGGTTTAAAAATAATATAAATTTAGTTTGTTATTCCTTTTAGTTTGGTTGGTTGAGTTGTGTACTCACCTCGCAAACTGTAGCCGCTGCCGAGTGGGCTCGGCAGCGGCTACGACGGCTACGGAAGCTCAGGCGAAGGCGCCGGCGTAGGCGAATAGGGCTGGGGCGCCGCCGGTGTGGAGAAAGATGATCGGGCCGTCATTGAAACGCTGGCGGCCGACGCCGTCGAGCAGGCCGGCCATGGCTTTGCCGGTGTAGACCGGGTCCAGCAGCAGGCCCTCCTGGCTGGCCAGCAATTTCACCGCGGCCAGGGTGCCGGCATTCGGCTCGCCATAGCGCGGGGCGAAATATTCGTCCCACAGTTCCACCTTGAAACTCGCCGGCAGCTCGACGCCCAGCAATTGGGCAGTGCGTTCGGCCAGGCCCTGGACCTTTGGCCGTTGGGCTTCATCGGTGCGCGACACGGTCACCCCGATCACCGGCAACTGTGGCAACGCCTCGCTCAACGCCAGGGCCAGGCCGCTGTGGGTGCCGGCGCTGCCCGAGGCCAGGACCACGGCGGCGAATTCCAGGCCGCTGTCCTTGATCTGCTCGGCCAGCTCCAGGCCCGCACGCACATAACCCAGGGCGCCGAGGGCGTTGGAACCGCCAATCGGCACCAGATAGGGCTTCTTGCCATTGCTGCGCAGGCGCTCGGCCAGGGCCTGCAATTGCTCGTCGGCGTGGTCCAGGTTGTCCACCAACTCGACCTTGGCGTCGAACAGGTCCAGCAGCAGGCGGTTGCCGCTGTGCAGGTAATGGCTGTCTTCAGTGCCGATGGGGTTTTCCAGCAGGGCGACGCAACCCAGGCCCAGCTTGGCCGCCAGGGCGGCGGTCTGGCGCACGTGGTTGGACTGGATGGCCCCGGCGGTAATCAGGGTGTCGGCGCCCGCCGCCAAGGCATCCGCCGCCAGGTATTCGAGCTTGCGCAATTTATTGCCGCCCATGGCCAGCGGCGTGGTGTCGTCGCGTTTGACGTAGATATCGCGCCCGAGCCAGGTGGACAGGCGCTCGAGTTTTTCCAGGGCGGTGGCGTGGCCAAGCAGGTCGAGTCGGTCGAAGCGGGCTAGCTGTTGTTTGATCATGGGGGCGCACGGGCTGATGGGATGCGGGGACTATAGGCAGCGATATTTGCCCGGGCAACCGTCAATCGCATATGTCAAAAAGTGCTAAGGCCCGCACAATTAGTTCTTAATTTTGCCTGCGGCCCATACCGTAAAGTGGATGCCGTTTCCGTAGCCAGACTGTCCGGCTACCTGAGTGAGGAGTGTTGAGCGTGAGCGAGCGATCCAGCCATTGGCAACTGCAGACCATCGTCGGCCAACTGCGTGATGCCCGCGACCAGTGGCGTACCCGCAATGGTCGTGTCAGTGGCGAACAGGGCGGCCGGGAACTGCCGTCCCGAGCGGCCATGGCCGAGATTCTCGAAGCCTTGTGCGGTGCCTTGTTCCCCATGCGCCTGGGCCCGGTAGACCTGCGCGAGGAAAGCGAAGACTTCTACGTCGGCCACACCCTGGACGCCGCCCTCAATGCGCTGCTGGCCCAGACTCGCCTCGAACTGCGCTACGCGACCCGCCATGGCGGTGAGCAGGCCGAGGACGTCGAGGCCAAGGCCATCCGCATCATCCAGGACTTCGCCCTGGCCCTGCCGGGCCTGCGGGTGCTGCTCGATACCGACGTGCTGGCGGCCTACCACGGCGACCCCGCGGCGCGCAGCGTGGATGAAGTGCTGCTGTGCTACCCGGGGATTCTGGCGGTGATTCACCATCGCCTGGCGCACCACCTGTACCGCGCCGGGTTGCCGCTGCTGGCGCGGATCAGCTCGGAAATTGCCCACTCGGCGACCGGCATCGATATTCACCCGGGCGCGCAGATCGGCCGCAGTTTCTTTATCGACCACGGGACCGGTGTGGTGATCGGTGAAACCGCGATCATCGGCGAGCGGGTGCGGATTTATCAGGCTGTGACCCTGGGCGCCAAACGCTTCCCGGCGGACGAGGACGGGCAGTTGCAGAAGGGCCATCCCCGGCACCCGATCGTCGAGGACGATGTGGTGATCTACGCCGGCGCGACGATTCTGGGGCGCATCACCATCGGCCAGGGTTCGACCATCGGCGGCAACGTCTGGCTGACCCGCAGCGTGCCGGCCGGCTGCAACCTGACCCAGGCCAATCTGCAGCATGACGATGGGACGCAGAAGTAACACTGCGCCCACCTGACGCCACGCGCAGCCCTGTAGCCGCTGCCGAGCCCACGAGGCTGCGCTGGCCCTGTGCAACACCTTGCGCCCACCTGACACCCCTCGGCGCCCTCGCGGCCCAGCGGCAGCGGCCACGGTCGACAATGATTTTTCTGCGGAACGATCCCGTCACGCCTACGTCATACCCTTCCTTGAGCTAGCGTACTGAAGGTACCGCTGAGCCTTGCGATTAGTCCTCGAACCCCCATCCATGTTTAACTTGAACGCTCGTTCAAGTTAAATCGGTAGTTCGCTGCCCGCTCACAACAGGAGGCTTGCCTTTGCTGAGTCCGTTTATTTCAGCCACGTCCAACCCGTTTGAGGTGCACCTTTCATGAGTGCGTCGCCTACTCCCGTCAACAGTCAAATTCGCATGAATCCGCCGGTGTTCTACTTCGCGGCGAGCTTTATCCTGATCTTCGGCCTGGTGGTCATCACCCTGCCGCAACAGGCCGGCGCCTGGCTCCTGGCAGCGCAAAACTGGGCGGCCAACACGGTCGGCTGGTACTACATGCTGGCGATGACCCTGTATCTGGTCTTCGTGGTGGTCACCGCCTTGTCCGGCTACGGCAAGATCAAGCTCGGTGCCGACCACGACGAACCCGAATTCAGTTACCTGTCCTGGGCCGGCATGCTGTTCGCCGCCGGGATCAGCATCACCCTGTTCTTCTTCTGCGTCTCCGAACCCCTGACCCACATGCTGCAACCGCCCCAGGGCGAGGCCGGCACCGCCGACGCCGCGCGCCAGGCCATGCAGTTGCTGTTCCTGCACTGGGGCCTGCACGGCTGGGGCGTGTTCGCTTTCGTCGGCATGGCCCTGGCGTACTTCGCCTACCGGCATAACCTGCCGCTGGCCCTGCGTTCGGCGCTGTACCCGCTGATCGGCAAGCGCATCAACGGCCCCATCGGCTATGCGGTGGATGGCTTCGGCATCATCGCCACGGTGTTCGGCCTGGGCGCCGACATGGGCTTTGGCGTTCTGCACCTCAACTCCGGGCTGGATTACCTGTTCGGCATCGCTCATACCCAGTGGATCCAGGTCGGCCTGATCACCCTGATGATGGGCGCGGCGATCCTGGTCGCGGTGGCCGGGGTCGACAAGGGCGTGCGGGTGATGTCCGACATCAACATGCTGCTGGCGGTGGCGCTGCTGCTGTTCGTGTTGTTCGCCGGGCCGACCCAGCACCTGCTCAACACCTTGATCCAGAACATCGGCGACTACCTCGGCGCGCTGCCGACCAAGAGTTTCGACGTCTACGCCTACGACAAACCCAGCGACTGGCTGGGTGGCTGGACGGTGTTCTACTGGGCCTGGTGGATTGCATGGTCGCCATTCGTGGGCTTGTTCATCGCACGGATTTCACGTGGCCGCACCATCCGTGAGTTCGTCTTCGGCGTGCTGCTGATTCCCCTGGGTTTCACCCTGGCCTGGATGTCGATCTTCGGCAACAGCGCCATCGATCAGGTGCTCAACCACGGCATGAGCGCCCTGGGCATGAGCGCGCTCGACAACCCGTCGATGACCCTCTACCTGCTGCTGGAAACCTACCCCTGGGGCAAGACCGTGATTGCGGTCACGGTGTTTATCAGCTTTGTGTTCTTCGTCACCTCGGCCGACTCCGGCACCGTGGTGCTCTCGACCCTGTCGGCCAAGGGCGGCAGTGCCGATGAAGACGGGCCGAAATGGCTGCGGGTGTTCTGGGGCGCGATGACCGCGCTGGTGACCAGCGCGCTGTTGTTCGCCGGCAGCATCGATTCGCTCAAGTCAGCGGTGGTGCTGACCTCGTTGCCGTTCTCGCTGATTCTGTTGCTGATGATGTGGGGGCTGCACAAGGCCTTCTACCTCGAATCGCAGAAGCGCATCGCCCAGTTGCATTCCCTGGCACCGGTGGCGGCCTCGTCGCGTCGGGGCAAGGGTGGCTGGCGCCAGCGCCTGAGCCAGGCGGTGCACTTTCCATCGCGTGACGAGGTGTACCGCTTCCTCGACCAGACGGTGCGCCCGGCGATCGAAGAGGTGAGTGCGGTGTTCGTCGAGAAGGGTCTGAATGTGGTGACCCAGCCCGACCCGGCCAACGACAACGTCAGCCTCGAGATCGGCCACGGCGACCAGCATCCGTTCATCTACCAGGTGCAGATGCGCGGTTACTTTACGCCGTCCTTTGCCCGTGGCGGCATGGGCCCGAAAGAGCTGCGCAACCGCCGCTACTACCGGGCCGAGGTGCACCTGAGCGAGGGCAGCCAGGATTACGACCTGATGGGCTACACCAAAGAGCAGATCATCAACGACATCCTCGACCAGTACGAACGCCATATGCAGTTCCTGCACCTGGTGCGTTGATCGGGGGCGCCGTGGCGGGGGCACAGGCTCCCCGGCACGGCTTCAGGGCCGGGTCGACAGCAGATACAGGGCCAAGGCCACCACCGGCACCACGAACACCAGGCTGCCGACCACCAGCTCCGAGCGCAGGGGCTGGTTGGCGGTGACTACACCCACCGTCCCGTTGATCACCGTCAGTGCCAGCCACAGGCCGACGAAGCTGTAGGTCAGGGCCTGGCGGTTGATACCGATCTTGTTGCCGATAAACAGCATCAGCGCCAGCAGAAGCAGGCCGAAGGTGATGACGATGGTGGTGTGCATGATGGATACCGCCCTATGGGAAAACCGGCTGGCCAGTGACAGGGCGGCCGTGGCGCACCCTTCAACGAGCATAGGCCCCAGCGCCGCGCTCGACCTCAAACCAGCCCGCCGTTGGTGCGCAAAATCTGCCCGTTCACCCAATCCGCCGCCGGGCTCACCAGGAAGGCAATGACCTGGGCGATGTCTTCCGGCTGGCCGAGGCGTTCCAGGGGCGGCATCTTGGCGAAGGCCTGAATCTGCTCCTCGCTCTTGCCCTGCAGGAACAGCTCGGTCGCCACCGGCCCCGGCGCCACGGCGTTGACCGTGATGTTGCGCCCGCGCAGTTCCTTGGCGAACACCTGGGTCAGGGATTCCACCGCGGCCTTGCTGGCGATGTACACCGCATAGCCCGGCAGGTTGAGGCCGACCGTGCTGCTGGAAAAATTGACGATGCGGCCGCCGTCATTCAGGCGCGTGGCGGCTTCGCGCAGGGTATTGAAAGTGCCTCGGGTGTTGATGGCGAAGGTCTGCTCGAACAGCTCGTCGCTGTGTTGCGCCAGGGGCAGGACCTTGAGGATGCCGGCGTTGTTGATCAGTACATCGACCTTGCCCAGCTTGGCTTCGGTCTCATCGAACAGCCGACGCACGTCCTCGCCATTGGCCACGTCGGCCTTGATCGCGATGGCCTGGTGCCCGGCCTGGCGCAGCTCCACCACCAGCCTTGAGGCTTCGTCGGCGCTGTTGGCGTAATTGATCGCGACGGCAAAACCCTGGCTCGCCAACTGCCGGGCGATCACCGCGCCGATACCGCGGGAGGCGCCGGTGACGATGGCTACTTTGCGTTGTTCAGTGGTCATGGTTCAGGTTCCTGTGGCTCAAGGTGGATGTGGGTGTGGCAGCAGATTCACATGGTTGCCCGGATCGATAAATGCAGCGAAGTTGCCTTGACTGTTCAATAATCGCCAACAATCGAAGCTCTGGAGGTGCTGATGGATCAGGTCAAGGCGATGAAGGTTTTTGTGCGCATCTACGAGCGCAGCAGTTTCACTCTAGCCGCCGCGGACCTGAACCTGCCGCGGGCGACCCTGACCCACACCCTCAACCAGTTCGAGGCCTGGCTCGGGACGCGGTTGCTGGAACGCAGCACGCGCCGGGTGCGCCCGACCCTGGATGGCGAGGCCTACTACCGGCGTTGCGTGCAGTTGCTGGCGGAGCTGGAGGAGGCCGAGCTGGCGTTTCGCGAAGTGGTGCCCAAGGGGCTGCTGCGGGTCGATCTGCACGGGACCCTGGCCAAGTACTTTGTGATTCCGGCGTTGCCGCAATTCATGGCGCGTTATCCACAGATCGAGCTATCGCTCAGCGAATCCGATCGTTTTGTCGACCTGATCGCCGAAGGCGTGGACTGCGTGCTGCGGGCGGGCACCCTCGGGGATTCGGCGCTGATCGGCCGGCGGGTCGCCAACCTGCGCCAGGTGACCTGTGCCAGCCCCGATTACCTGCGGCGCTTTGGCGAGCCCGAGCGCCTTGCCGATCTGAGCCACCATCGCGCGGTGAACTACGTATCGCGCACCACGGCCAAGCTGTTCCCGTTCGAATTCATGGTGGCGGGCCAACGGCAGGAAGTGGCCATCGACGGTGCGCTTTCAGTGTTCGGCGCCGAGGTCTACAAGGCGTCGGCGGTGGCCGGCCTGGGCATCATCCAGTGCCCGCATTACGGCGTCGCGCAGCAGATGGCCCAGGGCCTGTTGCAGGAAATCCTGGTCGAGACCCCACCGCCGCCGATGCCGGTGTCAGTGCTCTACTCGCACAATCGCCATATGTCGCCCAGGGTCCGGGTGTTTGTCGACTGGCTGGCGCAGGTGTTTGCCCAGGCGGATTGAACGGACGCCCGCCCGGCAAAATTTGATTGCTTGATGTGTATAGTGTGTATTAGTCTCTGGCTGTTGGTTAGAGTGCCTGTTCGATGGGTATCGAAGGGCAGGGATATGCGCAGTCGCGACATGATCAGGATGATCGAGGCCAATGGTTGGTATCGGGTTGCAATCAAGGGCAGTCACCATCAGTACCGGCATCCGTACAGGCCGGGGCGGGTGACGGTTCCGCTTCCTGATTCGGATCTGCCCAGGGGCACGATCAACAGCATATTGAGACAGGCGGGCTTGAGATGAGCTGCGACCTGCAAGAGGAGCCCAACGTCATGAAATTCCCAGTCGTACTGCACAAGGACGCCGACTCCGAATACGGCGTGACAGTCCCGGATGTGCCGGGTTGTTTTTCCGCCGGGAAAACCGTGTCCCTGGCGTTCGAGAACATCAAGGAGGCCCTGTCCCTGCACTACGAGGGGTTGGTGGCCGATGGCGAGCCGCTGCCCCAGGTGCATGAAATTGACGACCACCTGCACAACCCCGACTACGCGGGGGGCGTATGGGGCGTGGTGGAGTTTGATGTGGCGCCCTATTTCGGCAAGTCGGTGCGCTTCAACGCCACCTTGCCCGAGCAACTGCTGGAGCGCATCGACCAGACCGTAAAGCGCGACCAGCGCTACCGCTCGCGCTCCGGCTTCCTCGCCGCCGCCGCCCTGCGCGAGCTCGCCCTGTAGCCGCCGTACCCGCTGCCGAGCGCGCGAGGCTGCGCTGGTCCTCCAGATCGCCGTTCAAGTGTCAGGTGTACAACCGGCATCCGAACGCCCCCCGAGCCTGCGGCAGCACCCACAGCCCAGCAGAAGTCAGGTGCTTTCGCGCTCGATCACTTGGCACTGCAACAGGTTCAGGCGTTGTACTTCGTCTGCCACCGGCAACACGCCCAGGCTCTGCAGGACGCGGGTGGCGGCGAGTACGCCGATCTCCAGGGCGGGTGGCTTGATGGTGCTCAGGCTGGGCAGCAGCATCTCGGCGAAAGGGTAGTCGCCAAAGCCCAGTACCGCGCAATCGGCGGGGATCTGCAGGCCGGCCCGTTGCGCAGCCAGCGAGCCGCCGGCGGCCAGGTTGTCGTTGGCGAAAATGATTGCGTCAGGTCGCGGGCTGGCCTGCATCAGCGCGTGCATCGCCTGTTTGCCGGCCTCGAACGGCGCGCGGTCGGCGTCCGGGGTAAAGATCCAGGGTTCCAGCCCTAACCCGCGCAGTGTGGCGGCGTAGCCCTCGCTGCGCTCCAGGGCGCTGAGGTCGCCGGGCGCGCTGTTGAGCACGAAAGCGATGCGTCGATAGCCTTTTCCGTGCAGGTAGTTCGCCGCGCTGACCCCGACCTGATGATGGGAAAATCCGATCTGCACCGGCGCCCGATCCGGCTGGTAATCCCAGGTTTCGATCAGCGGGATATCGGCCTCGGCGAGCATCTTCTCCGTGCCCGGGCTATGAAAGTGGCTGGTCAGCACCAGCGCCGCCGGTGACCAGCCGAGAAAGGCCCGCACGGCGCTTTCTTCCTGGGCCACGTCGAAATAACTGGAGGCCAGCAGCAGTTGATAGCCATGGCGGCTGAGGGTGTCGCTGAAGCCCTGGATGGTGCTGGCAAAGATTGGCCCGGAGATGTTCGGGATCACCATGGCCACGATCCTGCCCCGTGCCGAGGCCAGGCCGCCGGCCACCAGATTGGGCACATAGCCCAATTCCGCCACCACCTGGGCGATGCGTTCGCGAAGCTCGGCGGACACGCTCTCGGGCTGGTTGAAGTAGCGCGATACGGTGATGGCCGAGACCTCGGCCTGCCTGGCCACGGTGTTCAGGGTCACCCGTCCGGCGCCGCGGCGTTTGCGGCCTGGAGTGTTCTCGGTGGTCAAGGGCGCGATCCTTTATTCAAACCAAAAAGCATATAAAAGTAATTTTTCAGTATTGGACGGTCTATGACCGTCTTGCAGATACTGCCGATGTTAGCGCTAACAAGGCGTCGTGTCTGCTACTCGCTCGAGCGAATGCCCAAGACAGATATTCAGGCGCTGCCGGCGCAGATCGGCAGCGGTTCAGGGCATTTTTCCAGCAGGCAGACCATGCATAACATTCTTGGGGATCAGCAAAAACTGGCGCAATCGATTCGCGCCGCCACACCGCGCCGGCCGCACCTGGGCTGGTTGCTGGCAGGGCTGGCCGCACTGCCGCTGCCGGGGGCATATGCCGCTGATCCCGCGACCGCTGTCGCAGAGCAGGAGCCAACCCTGAAGTCGGTGACCGTCACCGCCACCCGCCGCGAAGAGTCACTGCAAAAAGTGCCGGTTGCAGTCTCGGTGGTGGATGGCGAACAGCTCGAGCGGGACAACCGCAATGGCGTGGCGAGCATCGTGCAGCAGGTGCCGTCGCTGAATTTCCGCACCGGTGCCTCGAACAAGGACACCTCGCTGTTCATTCGTGGCGTGGGCACCATTTCCACGTCGCCGGGCGTCGAGCCGACCGTGGCCACCGTGATCGACGGCGTGGTCTACGCCCGTCCGGGCCAGGCCACCCTCGACCTGCTGGACCTGGAGCGCATCGAAGTCCTGCGCGGGCCCCAAGGCACCCTGTTCGGCAAGAACGCGTCGGCCGGGGTGCTGAACATCGTGACCAAGGCGCCCACCGCCGAGACCCGCGGCTATATCGACCAGGGCTATTACAGCGGCAATGAAAGCCGCACCCGCTTCGGCATCGGCGGCAGCCTGATTCCCGATACGCTCAAGGGCTCGCTGACCACCTTGTTTGGCAGCTACGACGGTAACGTCGACAACCAGCACAACGGTCAGGAGGTCAACGGCTACAACCGCAAAGGCGTGCGCGGCAAGCTGGAATTCACCCCCAGTGACGACCTCAAGCTGACCCTGGCCGCCGACTACATGCAGTCCCATGACGACGCGCCCAATGGCGTGGTGAGCAAGGCGCTGACGCCGGCTTTTGCCGGTGCCCTGAACCCGGTGCGGGCCAGCAGTGACAACCGCGATATCAGCACCGACACCCGCAGCCATGTCGAAGACATCAACAAGGGCCTGTCGGCCCAGCTCGACTGGAACCTGGGCGATTACACCCTGACCTCAATCACCGCCTGGCGCGGCTGGAACAACACCCAGTACCAGGATGGCGACCGCCTGGGCACCGTCACCGCAGCCTTCCCCGGCACCGCCGACAAGGGCGACCTGGACTTCAACCAGTACTCGCAAGAGCTGCGCCTGGCTTCACCCAAGGGGCAGTTCCTGGAGTACGTCGGCGGCGTGTTCTACATGCATGGCAAGGATGAAGAAACCTACCGGCGCACCCTGACCACGACCACCAGCGTCAACCGCGGCATTGCCGACTACAGCACCCGCAGCGACAGCTACTCGGCGTTCGGCGAGACCACCCTGAACTTCACCTCCAGCCTGCGGGGCATCGCCGGCCTGCGCTGGACCCATGACCAGCTGGAATACGAGCACCGCCGCAGTTCCACCTCGGCGGTGCAGGTCAGCGGCATCCAGCCGGCCACCAGCAGCTCCGGCTCGGTGGATGAAGACGGCTGGTCCGGGCGCCTGGGTCTGCAATACGACCTGAGCGACACGGTGACCACTTACCTGACCTATTCCCGTGGCTACAAGGGCCCGGCCTACAACGTGTTCTTCAATATGCAGCCGCGTGACACCGATGCGCTGAAGCCGGAAACCTCCAATACCTGGGAGGCCGGGATCAAGGCCACCAGTTGGAACAATCGCCTGACCACCAACCTTGCGGTGTTCCACAGCGCCTACGACAACTATCAGGCCAACTTCTTCGACACCGTGGCCGGGCAAGTCGTGACGCGCCTGATCAACGCCGGCAGCGTCAGCACTGAGGGGGTCGAGCTGGACTACGCGTTGCAGGCCACCCAGCAACTGAAGCTGTCCGGGGCCCTGGCCTACACCCGGGCGCGCATCGATGAGTTCGCCTGCCCCGCGGGTGCGGCGGCCTCGTGCAACGTCAATGGCAAGCCGCTGCCCTTCAGCCCGGACTGGAAAAGCTACGTGCGTGCCGATTACACCATCCCGCTGGATAACGGTCTGGATATCGAACTGGGCACCGACTACAGCTGGCAAAGCGAGGTGCAGTACGACATCAGCCAGAACGTCGACACCAAACAGGGCGCCTACGGCATCTGGAACGCCAGCGTGGCCCTGGCCGACTACAGCAACGGCTGGCGCGTGGCCCTCTTGGGCAAGAACCTGGCCGACAAGTCCTATTCGCCCTTGCTGGCCAGCGGCGGCAGCTACATTTACCGCGCTGTACCACGGGATGACGAGCGTTACTTCGGTGTACAGCTGCGCAAGGATTTCTAAGGAGCGGCCGGCTTGGCCCGGGAGTGCGTCCTGCTCTCGGGCCCGGCTGCTGCGCCCCGTTATGCGTGAATCAAGGAGTGCTGCATGACCCAACCTGCTCGCCAACTCAAGCTGGGTGCGTTTTTGATGGCTACAGGCCATCACGTGGCTGCCTGGCGCCACCCGTACGTACCGGCAGACGCCGGACTGGACTTTGCCGCGTACAAGCAGCTGGCGCAGATTGCCGAGAGCGCGTTGTTTGACGCGCTGTTCGTGGCCGACAGCATCGCCGCGCCAACAGGCGCCATCGCCAGCCGTATGGCGCGTTCAGACCACTTCGAGCCCCTGACCCTGCTCTCTGCCTTGAGCGCTGTGACCCAGCATATAGGGCTTATTGCCACGGCTTCGACCAGTTATAACGATCCGTACCACGTAGCACGTAAGTACGCATCATTGGATCATTTGTCGGGTGGCCGGGCCGGTTGGAACCTGGTGACTTCCGATAATGCCGCCGAAGCGCAGAACTTCGGGCGCGACCAGCACATCGGTCACGCTGAGCGCTACAGCCGGGCCCGGGAGTTTCATCAGGTGGTCACCGGGCTATGGGACAGTTGGCAGGACGATGCCTTTGTCCGCGACAAGGCCAGCGGCCAGTACTACGACCCGGCCAAGCTGCATGTGCTGAACCACCGGGGCGAGCACTTTCGGGTCCAGGGGCCGCTGAACGTGGCGCGCCCGCCCCAGGGCTACCCGGTGATTGTCCAGGCCGGCTCGTCGCCTATCGGCCGCGAGCTGGCGGCGCAGACCGCCGAAGTGGTGTTCACCGCGCAAAGCTCCCTGGCCAGTGCCCAGGCGTTCTATGCCGACCTCAAGGGGCGCCTGGCGCAGTACGGGCGCAGCCCTGAATCACTGAAGATCATGCCGGGGGTGTTTGTGGTGGTAGGGCAAAGCGAGAGCGAGGCCCGGGACAAGTTCGAGTCGTTCCAGGCACTGGTCGAGCCTGAGGTGGGCGTGGCTTTGCTCGGGCGGATGCTGGGTAACTTCGACCTGTCGCATTACCCGCTGGATGGCCCGTTGCCTGAGTTGCCGTTGACCGAAAGCGGCCAGCAGAGCCGGCAGAAACTGCTCACCGATCTGGCTGGGAAGGACAACCTGACCCTGGCCGAACTGGGGCGAAAAATCGCCGGCGGCCGCGGTCATTACAGCCTGATCGGCACCCCGTCGCAGATTGCCGACGAGCTGCAAGCCTGGTTCGAAGAGGGCGCTGCCGATGGCTTCAACGTGCTGGTGCCGCACCTGCCGGGAGGGTTGCAGGACTTTGCCGAGGGCGTGGTCCCGGAACTGCAACGCCGTGGCCTGTTCAGAACAGAATACGAAGGCCGCACGCTGCGGGAGAACCTGGGGCTGGCGCGGCCGAACAATCAGTTTCAGCCTCAATGACGCCGGGGTTGCCGCAAGGCGGCGACCGCGGTAAATCCAAGTTTCAGCAACACCCAAACGAGAGAGGATTCGATGACTTACCTGGCTGCCGAAAACCGCTACGACTCCATTCCTTACCGCCGCGTCGGCCGCAGCGGGCTGGTGCTGCCGGCACTGTCCCTGGGCCTGTGGCACAACTTCGGCGACAGCACGCCGATCGACACCCAGCGCGCGCTGCTGCGCACCGCCTTTGACCTTGGCATCAACCATTTCGATCTGGCCAACAACTACGGCCCGCCCTACGGCAGCGCCGAAATCAACTTCGGCCGCCTGCTGCGTGAAGACTTCAAGCAGTACCGCGACGAGTTGATCATTTCCAGCAAGGCCGGCTGGGACATGTGGCCGGGCCCTTACGGCCAGGGCGGCGGTTCGCGCAAATACGTGCTGGCCAGCCTCGACCAGAGCCTGCAGCGCCTCGGGCTGGACTACGTGGATATCTTCTATTCGCACCGCTTCGACCCGGACACCCCGCTGGAAGAAACCGCCAGCGCCCTGGCCACGGCGGTGCAGCAGGGCAAGGCCCTGTACATCGGCATCTCCTCGTATTCCGGGGTCAAGACCCGCGAGATCGCGGCCCTGCTCAAGGAGTGGAAAGTGCCGCTGCTGATCCACCAGCCGGCCTACAACCTGCTCAACCGCTGGGTGGAAAAAGACCTGCTGGACACCACCGAGGAACTGGGTGCGGGCGTGATTGCGTTCACCCCGCTGGCCCAGGGGCTGTTGACCGACAAGTACCTCAACGGCATCCCCGAAGATGCGCGGGTCAACCGCCCGGGGGGTGGCTCGCTGCAGGCGGCTCATCTGTCAGAGGCCAATATCACCCACGTCCGCGCCTTGAATGAAATTGCCAAGCGCCGTGGCCAAAGCCTGGCGCAACTGGCCCTGGCCTGGACCCTGCGCGACCCGCGGGTGACCTCGGCGCTGATCGGCGCGAGCCGCCCGGAGCAGATCATCGAAAACGTCGGGGCGTTGCAGAACCTGAACTTCAGCGCTGAAGAGCTGGCGGAAATCGATCGCTTTGCCCTGGAAGGCGGGATCAACCTCTGGGAAAAACCGTCGACCGCCGAATAGGCCTCAATGGGGCTGGCGCCGGCCCGGCGGGTCGGCGTTCAGTGCTGCGGCGGGAGGCTAAATCTCCAGCGGCCGCCAGGGATTGATCAGGTCGACGCCCGACTCTTCGAAATCCCTGATATTGCGCGTGGCCAGGGCGGCGTCGTGGGTGCGGCAGATCGCTGCGATCTGCGCATCGGCCATGCTCATGGGGCGTCCGGCTTGACCTCGGGTGGTCATCAGGTGGGCGTAGTACAAGGCTGCGGGGGTATCGAAGGGCAGTATCCGTTCGCCGAAATCCTCTTCGAACATGATCATGGCCGACTCGTGGAGGTCCCGTTGACGCTGGCCGTTGGGCAGGCGCGCCACGCCGTGGAGAATCTCGGCCATGGTGATCGAACTTATGCACAGGTCATCGGTGCGTTGCGTGCTTATCCACAGGACAACCGTCGGTTCGGGCTTGGGTCGCATCAGCTCCGAGAGCACGTTGGTATCGAGCAGGATCATTGGCCAAGATCCACCAACCGTCCCGGCTCCTTGCGTTCAGGCAGATCAAGCTCGACCCCGCCAAGACCCGCAAAGCGCGAGCGGATCCGGCTGGCCAGGTCTTGATCGTTCGAGGGTTTAGTCAGCGCCCTGCGCAAAATCAACCGCGCCTCTTCTTCCATGGAATGGCCGTTATGTGCGGCCTCGATGCGCAGGCGCTCTTTGATCTGATCGTCCAGGTTGCGGATGGTGAGGCTGGCCATGGGCATGCTCCGAGTGCAATCAATGAAATCATTGCGAGCATAATCGTTTTGTTCGCAGAGGACGGGCCGTTGGTCGTACCAGCGGTGGTGGCCGTCCTAGAACGGCACATCCCCGACAATGGTCGCGCGCTGCATCACCCGGCGTTGTGGGCGGTAGTCGTCGACGGCGTAGTGCTGGGTCACGCGGTTGTCCCAGAACGCCACGTCGTTTTTCTGCCAGCGCCAGCGGATGGTGAATTCCGGGCGGGTGGCGTGGGCGAACAGCAGTTTCAGAATGGCTTCGCTTTCGGTCTCCGACAGCTCGTTGATCCGGGTGGTGAAGCCTTCGTTGACGAACAGCGACTTGCGCCCGCTGACCGGGTGGGTGCGGATCACCGGATGGGACAGGGGCGGGTTGTTGCGCCGGGTCTGTTCCCAGCGCGCCAGGTCTTCGGGGGTATTGCCGAAGCGCTCCAGGGGAAAGGACTTGGTGAAGTCGTGGGTCGCGGTCAGGCCCTGCAGCAGCCCTTTGAGCGGCGCCGACAGGGCCTCATAGGCGGCAATGCCGCTGGCCCACAGGGTGTCGCCGCCAAACTCCGGCAGCAGCTTGGCGCTGAGCACGGCGCCCAGGGCCGGGGTCGGCAGGAAGGTGACGTCGGTGTGCCAGATGGCGTTGTCGCGCACGTCGGTTTCGGCGGTGTCGAGGATCAGCACCTCGGGTTGCTCCGGCACATTGGGGTAGATCGGGTGAATGTGCAGATCGCCAAAATTCGCTGCGAACCGCGCCTGCTGCTGCGGGGTGATCGGCTGGTCGCGCAAGAACAGCACCTGGTGCTTGAGCAGCGCCTGCTCGATGGCATCGCGCTGTTCCACATTCAGCGGCTGGCTGAGATCGACGCCACTGATCTGGGCGCCGAGGGCGGAGCTTAAGGGGGTGATGGTCAGGCTCATGGTCATTCTCGAAGTCGGCGCCGAAGGAGTGGCGTGGTCAGATAGCGTGTCATTGCCGGTCTACGGACCCGTAATCGCTGTCGATAGGCTGCGCTGGCCCTGGAGAACGCCCTGTGTACACCTGACACACTCACGGTGTTCTTGGGGGGCAGCGCAGCCTGTGGCAGCGGCTACAGGGGTTCAGTGGGACTGGCCGTGCCAGGGCACGAGTTTGCGTTGCAGGGCGCGCAGGCCCATTTCCATGCTGAAGGCGATCAGGGCGATGACCAGGATCCCCAGCACCACCACGTCGGTGACCAGGAACTGCGCTGCGGACTGCACCATGAATCCCAGGCCGCTGGTGGCGGCGATCAATTCGGCGGCGACCAGGGTCGACCAGCCCACACCCAGGCCAATCCGTACCCCGGTGAGGATATCCGGCAGGGCGCTGGGCAAAATCACATGGCGAATCAGCTGTGCCCGGGTCGCGCCCAGGGACTGCGCCGCGCGCAGTTTGGCCGGATCCACGGTGCGCACGCCGGTGGCGGTGGCGATGGCAATCGGGGCGAAGATCGCCAGATAGATCAGCAGCACCTTGGACAACTCGCCAATGCCGCACCAGATCACGATCAGCGGCAGGTAGGCCAGGGGTGGAATCGGCCGGTAGAACTCGATCAGCGGGTCGAGCACGCCACGGGCGATGCGGTTGGCGCCGATGGCGATGCCCACCGGAATCGCCGTCAGCACGGCAAAGCCCAGGGCCAGGCCGATGCGTTGCAGGCTCGCCGCCAGGTGCTGCCACAGGGTGGAATCCATATAGCCGCTGGTTGCCAGCAGCCAGCCTTTTTGCAGCACGGCAGCAGGCGGCGGCAGGAACAGGGGCTCGATCCAGCCGCTGGCGGTCACTGCCCACCACAGGGCGAGCAGGGTGACCAGGGTCAGCAGGCTGATCCAGCGCGTACTCAGGTTGCGGCGCACGGGGATCACCGCGGTGGGCTGGGCAGGGGCGGTCGCGGTGGCGGGAATCTGGTAGCTGCTCATGCGCGCTCCTGGCGCTCGGCGGCGCCGCGTTGGGAAAACACTCTGGACAGCACGTGTTCGCGGGTTTCGATAAAACGCGGATCAGACTTGATGGCCCGCGCCGATTCACCGGCCGCGTAGCGCTGGCCGAAGTCCAGGCTCAGGCGCTCGACGATCTGCCCCGGATTGGGCGCCAGCAGAATCAGATCGGTGGCGAGAAATACCGCCTCTTCGATGTCATGGGTAATCAGGAATGTGGGCTTGGCGGTGCGCTGCCAGACTTGCAGCAGCAGCTCCTGCATCTGTTCGCGGGTAAAGGCATCGAGGGCGCCGAAGGGTTCGTCCATCAGCAGTACCCGTGGGTCGGCCGCCAGGGCGCGGGCCAGGCCGACGCGTTGTTTCTGGCCGCCGGAAAGCTGCCAGATACGTCGCGTGTCAAACCCGGCCAGGTCCACCAGGGCAAGCATTTCCCGGGCGCGGGTTTCGCGCTTGTCGCGGGCGATGCCGGCCAGCTCCAGGCCGAAGCCGACGTTGGCCAGCACGTCCTGCCAGGGCAGCAGGGCATCGTCCTGGAACACCACGCCGCGCTCGGCGCTCGGCCCCTTGATGGGCACGCCATCGAGGGTGATGCGCCCGGCACTGGGCTCGACGAACCCGGCAATCAGGTTCAGCAGCGAGGTCTTGCCGCTGCCCGAGGGGCCCAGGGCGACCAGCAGTTGCTGTGGCCCAAGGCTCAGGGAAATATCCGCCAGCACCGGCTCGGCCGCGCCGGGGTACTGTGCGCTGATGCGCTCCAGTTGTAGCAAGGCCATGACGGCTATCTCCTCTCCCGACGGGTTTCAGTTAGTGATGAACTTGGCGCTGACAAAGGGCGCGTAATCCGGCAGCACGGCTTCAACCTTGCCTTGCTCCTTGAGGAACACCGCGGTGTCGGTGATGGCCTTGGTGGTCGGTGCGCCCAGGCTGATGACCTGATCGGCGGCCAGTGGGTAGACGTTGCCTTGCAGCAGCAGCGGAATGTCGCTGGCCTTGGCGCCGGAGAGTTTCACCAGCTTGTCGACATTGCTCTGATTGGCCAGCCAGGCTTGTGGGTCTTTACGGTAATCGGCGTAGGCATCCAGGGTGACTTTGGCGAAAGCCGTGACGATTTCCGGGTGCTTCTCGGCAAAATCCTTACGCACGATCCAGGCATCGAAGGTCGGAGCGCCGAACTTGGCCAGTTCGCCAGAGGTGATCAGCACCTTGCCGTTTTCCTTGGCCACGCCCAGTGCCGGATCCCAGACATAAGTCGCGTCGATGTCGCCGCGTTTCCAGGCCGCGATGATCGCCGGGGGGGCCAGGTTGAGAATCTGTACTTTCGAAGGGTCGATGTTCCAGTGCTTGAGCGCTGCCAACAGGCTGTAGTGCCCGGTGGAGACGAAGGGCACGGCGATTTTCTTGCCGATCAAGTCCTGCGGGCCTTTGATCCCCGAACCTTCGCGAGCCACCAGGGCTTCGGCCGCGCCGATCTGGGTGGCGATCAGGAAGGTCTGTACCGGCACCTTGCGGGTGATTGCCGCGGTCAGGGGGCTGGAACCGAGGTAGCCGATCTGCACGTCGCCGGAGGCGATGGCGGCAATGATGTCGGCGCCGTTATCGAATTTGCGCCAGTCGATCTTGGCTTGGGTGGCTTTTTCATAAGCGCCGTCGGCCTGGGCGACTTTGGCCGGGTCGACGGTGGTCTGGTAGGCAACGGTAAAGTCGGCCGCCTGGGCGAACAGACTCGCAGCCGCCAGGGAAGCGGCCGCCAGGAGGCGAAGGGGGAAATGCAGTTTCATGGAGGTGCTCCTCATAGGCGGCCGGTGATCGGCGTGGGAGGAGACTAAATGATCTAAGAATGCAGAAATAAATAACTTATTTGCATTAGCTTATGAGGGGAAGTACGCGGACCTGGCCCGGAGGCTGTTGTGGCGAGGGAGCAAGCTCCCTCGCCACGGTTTCAGTTGCTGATGGCCAGGATGCTGGCCTGGTAGGAACCCACGAACACATCGAAATCACCGACTTCGTTCTGCTCCAGCTCAGCCTGTTGCGCCAGGGATTTGCGCGCCGCTTCTTCAAACGCGGCCTGTTCTTCCTTGCCCAGCCCCGGGCTGCGGAAGAACTCGGCGTGGGCCTGGCTCTGGCGCAGGGAGAACTGGGTAAAGCTCTCCTTGCGTTCCTGCATGGCCGCCAGCACTTGGGCCGATGGGGTCAGGGACGAATCCTTGACCTTGGCCAGTTGCGCATCCAGGGCCTTGCTGTGGGCGTCGCCGCCATGGCTCTGGTCGAGCAGGGCGGCCAGTGGCGCGATCTGCTCCAGCAACTGGGCTGCCCATTCCTTCATGTCCACGGCCTGGCCCTTGCGCTGCAATTGCAGGCCTGGGCGCCGGCCTTCCTTGACCACGCTGAGGAAGTTCGAGGTGGCATTGCCGCATTCGTTGTTCTCGAACAGCGGGCTGTCGCTCAGCGCGCAGTACAGGAGGAAGGCGTCGAGGAAGCGGGCTTCCTGCAGGTCGATGCCCATGGGCAGGAACGGGTTGATGTCCAGGCAGCGCACTTCAACGTACTGGATGCCACGGGCCATCAGCGCCTGGATCGGCCGCTCGCCGGTGTAGGTCACGCGCTTGGGGCGGATGTTGGAGTAGTACTCGTTTTCGATCTGCAGGATGTTGGTATTGAGCTGTACCCACTCGCCATCCTTGTGGGTGCCGACTGCCACATAGGGCGCGTAAGGCGTGGCCACGGCCTCGCGCAGGCTGTCGGTGTAGCTGGCCAGATCGTTGTAGCAGGGCGTCAGGCCGGCCTGGGCATTGCTCTGGTAACCCAGGTCGCTCATGCGCAGGCTGGTGGCGTAGGGCAGGTACAGGGTGTCCGGGTCCAGCTGTTCAAGCTGGTGCGAGCGCCCGCGCAGGAAGCCCGCGTCCAGCGCCGGCGAGGCGCCGAACAGGTACATCAGTAGCCAGCTGTAGCGGCGGAAGTTGCGGATCAGCGCGATATAGGCAGTGGACTGGTAATCGCGATCGGTGCCGACAAAACCTTCAGCTTCCTTGAGCAGCGGCCAGAGCTTTTCCGGCAGCGAGAAGTTGTAGTGGATCCCGGCAATGCATTGCATGGTCTTGCCGTAGCGCAGGGCCAGGCCCTTGCGATACACGTACTTGAGCTGGCCGATGTTGGAGGTGCCGTAGTAGGCGATCGGAATATCTTCCTCGGCCGGCAACGGGCACGGCATCGATGGACTCCACAGGTACTCGTTGCCGAGCTTGCTGTAGGCAAAGCGGTGAATCTTGTCGAGGCTGCTGAGGGTGTCTGCCGGATCAGGCAGCGCGGGAGTGATGAGCTCCAGCAGCGACTCGGAATAGTCGGTGGTGATCTGTTCGTTGGTCAGCGCGGAACCCAGTTCCTCCGGGTGCGGAGTCTGTGCCAGGCGGCCTTCGCCGGTCACACGCAGGCATTCACGTTCGATGCCGTGCAGGCACTGCTCGAGCAGGGATAGGTTAGCGCGCTCGCCGAGCAGAGCCAGGCGGCGGTTGAGAAGTTCGCTCAAGTTGGATTCCTTCACGCGTCAGTCGCCCCAATATGGGGGTGGGCAGGACGGTCTACAAGGGTGAAGTTAAAACTGGCGTTTTCGCCTTGTTCGTAAGCCCATGGGCTCATCTGGAAACGCCAACACTCCATCCTTGAATCTGGCTCTGGCGCCGGCAAAAAATTCCGACGCCGCTTTCGCAGCGCCGAAATTAACCCAATTTGATGGCGGGCAGCTATAGGACCGCGAAGGTGCCTTGTGCTTTTGCGACCAGTTTGTCGCCTTGCACCACATCCGCCTCGACCACCAGGGTCCGGCGGCCGGGATGGATGACCCGGGCGCGGCACAGCACCTCGCCCTCGGCCACCGCACGGATGTAGTTGATCTTGCACTCGATGGTCGCGCTCTGCTGGTCGAAGCCGTGGGTGCTGGAGCAAGCCAGGCCCATGGCGATGTCCACCAGGCTGAAAATCGCCCCGCCGTGCAGTTTCTGCCCGCGATTGCGCAGTTCTGGCGTCAGCGCCAGGGCAACGTCGGCCTCTCCGACTTCCAGGCGCTGCAAGCGACAGCCCAGCAGTTGGAAGAAGGCACTTTCGGTCAGGCCGGCGGGGATTTCCATCAGCGTTTCTTCAACTGTTTGGCATTGGCGAACAGAGACGCCATGGCGTTGTTGGCCGGGGCTGCCGTGGCGGTTTCCTTGCGCGGCGCGCTGTTTTGCGACTGGCGCGGTGCCGAGCCCGGGCGTGAGCCACGGGCACCGTCGATTTTCTCGCCCGGGGTGTCGCTCATGCGCATCGACAGGCCCACGCGTTTGCGCGGGATGTCGACTTCCATGACCTTGACCTTGACCACATCGCCAGCCTTGACCGCTTCACGCGGGTCCTTGATGAACTTCTCGGACAGCGCGGAGATGTGCACCAGGCCGTCCTGGTGGACGCCGATGTCGACGAAGGCACCGAAATTGGTGACGTTGGTCACCACGCCTTCGAGGATCATCCCCAGTTGCAGGTCCTTGAGGTCTTCGACGCCTTCCTGGAACTCGGCGGTCTTGAACTCGGGACGCGGGTCGCGGCCCGGCTTGTCCAGTTCCTGGAGGATGTCGGTGACGGTCGGCAAACCGAAGGTCTCGTCGGTGAACTTCTTCGGGTCCAGGCGCTTGAGGAAGCCGCTGTCGCCGATCAGCGAGCGAATATCGCGGTCGGTCTCGGCAGCGATCCGTTGCACCAGTGGATAGGCCTCAGGGTGCACCGCCGAGGCGTCCAGCGGGTTGTCGCCGTTCATCACGCGCAGGAAGCCGGCGGCCTGTTCGAAGGTTTTTTCGCCCAGGCGTGCGACTTTCTTCAGCGCGGCGCGGGTCTTGAATGCGCCGTTCTCGTCGCGGTGGCTGACGATGTTCTGCGCCAGGGTCGCGTTGAGGCCCGAGATCCGCGCCAGCAGGGCCACGGACGCGGTGTTGACGTCGACGCCCACGGCGTTCACGCAGTCCTCGACCACGGCGTCCAGGCCGCGTGCCAGTTTCAGCTGCGACACATCGTGCTGGTACTGGCCGACGCCGATGGATTTCGGATCGATCTTCACCAGTTCGGCCAGTGGATCCTGCAGGCGACGGGCAATCGACACCGCGCCACGGATGGTCACGTCCAGGTCCGGGAACTCGCGGGCGGCCAGTTCCGAGGCCGAGTACACCGAGGCGCCGGCTTCGGACACCATGACCTTGGTCATCTTCATGGCTGGGTATTTTTTGATCAGTTCGGCAGCCAGCTTGTCGGTTTCACGGCTGGCAGTGCCGTTGCCGATGGCGATCAGGTCCACCGAATGCTTGGCGCACAGGGCGGCCAGCACGGCGATGGTCTGGTCCCACTTGTTGTGCGGCACGTGCGGGTAGACCGTGGCGTGGTCCAGCAGCTTGCCGGTGGCATCCACCACCGCCACCTTGCAGCCGGTACGCAGGCCCGGGTCCAGGCCCAGGGTGGCGCGCGGGCCGGCCGGGGCGGACAGCAGCAGGTCGTGCAGGTTGTGGGCGAACACGTTGATCGCCTCGGTTTCCGCGCCATCGCGCAGCTCGCCCAGGAGGTCGGTTTCGAGGTGGGTGTAGAGCTTGACCTTCCAGGTCCAGCGCACCACTTCGCCGAGCCATTTGTCGGCCGGGCGATTCTGGTTCTGGATGCCGAATTGCTGGCCGATCATGCCTTCGCACGGGTGCATGGTGCCCGGCAGTTCGTCGCCGACTTTCAGCGCGGAACTGAGGATGCCTTCGTTGCGGCCACGGAAAATCGCCAGGGCGCGGTGCGACGGCATGCTTTTCAGGGGTTCGTCGTGTTCGAAGTAGTCGCGGAACTTGGCGCCTTCCTCTTCCTTGCCGGCGATCACGCGGGCGCTGAGGGTGGCTTCCTGCTTGAGGTAGTTGCGCAGTTTGTCCAACAGGCCCGCGTCTTCGGCGAAGCGTTCCATGAGGATGTATTTGGCGCCTTCGAGGGCGGCCTTGACGTCAGCCACGCCTTTTTCGGCGTCGACAAAGCGTGCGGCTTCGGTTTCCGGGGCCAGGCTCGGATCGTTGAACAGACCGTCCGCCAGCTCGCCGAGGCCGGCTTCCAGGGCGATCTGGCCCTTGGTGCGGCGCTTCTGCTTATACGGCAGGTAAAGGTCTTCGAGGCGGGTCTTGGTGTCGGCGAGCTTGATGTCGCGAGCAAGTTCCGGGGTCAGTTTGCCTTGCTCTTCGATGCTGGCCAGGATGCTGATCCGCCGTTCGTCGAGTTCTCGCAGGTAGCGCAGGCGCTCTTCCAGATGACGCAGCTGGGTGTCATCGAGGCTACCGGTGATTTCTTTCCGGTAGCGGGAGATGAAGGGCACGGTGGAGCCTTCATCCAATAGAGCGACGGCCGCTTCGACCTGTTGTGGGCGTACGCCGAGTTCCTCGGCGATGCGGCTGTTGATGCTGTCCATAAAACCACCTGACAAATTGTGAAAGCAGGCTCGCAGGCGCGGATTGATGGGCCCGGCGAGCCTGGTTGAGCGGCCTGACCAGCGCCGCCACCTGGGTCAACAGGCAGCCTGTTGACCCGCGAAATCGAAAAATTACTGCCGGCCATGAAAAATAAAAAAGCGGCCATTGGCATAACGATCAGATAATGCCCGACACAAAAGGCGGCGCATTATAACCAGCGTTCTGCTGTTCCGGGGTATTGCGCGGCGCCGGCCGACGGCGGGTTTGCTGGCGACCGAGGAAAAATCTGCTAACAATGCACACGGTGCGTATAACGGCAGCTACGCCATAATGCGCACCGAGATTAGAGGAGCATCCAATGAGCAGCACTGCACAAACTGCTGAAGGCGAAAAAATTCTTATTGTTGACGACGACCCCGGGCTGAGCAGCCTGCTGGAGCGTTTCTTCGTCAGCAAGGGCTACCGTGCCCGCGCAGTCCCGAACACCGAACAAATGGACCGCCTGCTGGGCCGCGAGGTCTTCAACCTGGTGGTCCTCGACCTGATGCTGCCTGGCGAAGACGGCCTGACCGCTTGCCGCCGCCTGCGCAACGCCAACAACCAGATCCCGATCATCATGCTCACCGCCAAGGGCGACGAGCTGAGCCGCATCAAGGGCCTGGAACTGGGTGCCGACGATTACCTGGCCAAGCCCTTCAACCCGGACGAGCTGATGGCGCGGGTCAAGGCGGTGCTGCGTCGCCAATCGGCGCCGGTGCCAGGGGCTCCGGGCAGCGAAGACGAAAGCGTGACCTTCGGTGACTACGAATTGTCCCTGGCGACCCGCGAACTCAAGCGCGGCGATGAAGTACACATGCTCACCACCGGTGAGTTCGCGGTACTCAAGGCGCTGGTGATGAACGCCCGCCAACCGCTGACCCGCGACAAGCTGATGAACCTGGCCCGTGGCCGTGAATGGGACGCCCTGGAGCGCTCCATCGACGTGCAGATCTCCCGCCTGCGCCGGATGATCGAGCCTGATCCTTCCAAGCCGCGTTATATCCAGACCGTCTGGGGCGTGGGTTATGTGTTCGTGCCGGATGGCACCGCGACCAAGTGATCGGTGATTTGTAGGAGCGAACGCCCGGGCCATCAACGCCCGGGCGTTCGCATTCCGCAACGCTGCGAGTGCGACTCGCTCCTGCAAAGTGTGTATGGGCTGTTATGAAAACCCCGCTGTGGTTCCCGCAAAGTTTCTTCTCCCGCACCCTGTGGCTGGTGCTGATCGTGGTGCTGTTCTCCAAGGCCCTGACCCTGGTTTATCTGCTGATGAACGAGGACGTGCTGGTGGACCGCCAGTACAGCCACGGCGTGGCCCTGACCCTGCGTGCCTACTGGGCCGCCGATGAGTCCAACCGCGACCAGATCGCCGAAGCCGCCGGGTTGATCAAGGTGGTCGGCAGCGGCGTGCCGGCCGGCGAACAGCACTGGCCCTACAGCGAGATCTACCAGCGGCAGATGCAGGCCGAGCTGGGCGCCGACACCGAAGTGCGGTTGCGCATGCATGCACCCCCCGCCCTCTGGGTCCGGGCACCGAGTCTGGGAGATGGCTGGCTGAAAGTACCGCTGTACCCGCACCCGTTGCGCGGGCAGAAGATCTGGAGCGTGCTGGGCTGGTTCCTTGCCATCGGCCTGTTATCCACTGCGTCGGCCTGGATTTTCGTCAGCCAGCTCAACCAGCCGCTCAAGCGCCTGGTGTATGCCGCCCGGCAACTGGGGCAGGGGCGCAGCGTGCGCCTGCCGATCAGCGATACCCCGAGCGAGATGACCGAGGTCTACCGCGCCTTCAATCAGATGGCCGAGGATGTGGAGCAGGCCGGGCGCGAGCGCGAACTGATGCTGGCCGGGGTCTCCCATGACCTGCGCACACCGCTGACGCGCTTGCGCCTGTCGCTGGAGCTGATGGGTAACCACAGCGACCTGAGCGACGACATGGTGCGCGACATCGAGGACATGGACGCGATTCTCGATCAGTTCCTGGCGTTTATCCGCGACGGGCGTGACGAGTCGGTGGAAGAGGTCGACCTGAGCGACCTGGTGCGTGAAGTGGCAGCGCCCTACAACCAGAACGAAGAGCGTGTGCATCTGCGCCTGGAGCCGATCCAGCCGTTTCCGCTGCGTCGGGTGTCGATGAAGCGCCTGCTCAATAACCTGATTGGTAACGCGCTGAATCACGCCGGCACCGAAGTGGAAGTGGCGGCCTATGTGTCCGGCGACACCAACGCGCCGTACGTGGTGCTGAGCGTGATGGACCGTGGGGCCGGGATCGACCCTTCGGAGCTGGAGGCGATCTTCAACCCGTTCACCCGCGGCGACCGCGCCCGTGGCGGCAAGGGTACCGGCCTCGGGCTGGCGATCGTCAAGCGCATCGCCTCGATGCACGGCGGCAATGTCGAGCTGCGCAACCGCGCCGGTGGCGGCCTGGAAGCACGAGTACGCCTCCCACTAGGCCTGCTGCTCCCCCGCGACGCCGATTGAATCCGCTGTAAGCGGCAAGCTGTTCTTCCCTTGCCGCTTACAGCTTGAAGCGTGTAGTTGCTCCTATCCCTTGCCTTTGGTACGGGTCATGTTCGGCCCGCCGTTCTTTTCCAGGTGCTCGATGATGATCCCCGCCACGTTCTTGCCGGTGGTGGTCTCGATGCCTTCCAGGCCTGGCGAGGAATTGACTTCCATCACCAGCGGCCCGTGGTTCGAGCGCAGGATATCCACGCCGGCCACCGCCAGCCCCATGACCTTTGCTGCGCGCAGGGCGGTCATGCGTTCCTCGGGGGTGATCTTGATCAGGCTGGCGCTGCCGCCACGGTGCAGGTTGGAGCGGAATTCGCCGGGCTTGGCCTGGCGCTTCATGGCGGCAATCACCTTGTCGCCGACCACGAAGCAGCGAATATCGGCACCGCCGGCTTCCTTGATGTACTCCTGGACCATGATGTTCTGCTTCAGACCCATAAAGGCCTCGATCACCGATTCTGCCGCAGTGGCGGTTTCGCACAGGACCACGCCGATGCCCTGGGTGCCTTCCAGCACCTTGATCACCAGTGGCGCGCCGTTGACCATTTCGATCAGGTCGGGGATGTCGTCCGGTGAGTGAGCAAAGCCGGTCACCGGCAAGCCGATGCCGCGGCGCGACAGCAATTGCAGCGAGCGCAGTTTGTCCCGCGAGCGGGCGATCGCCACCGACTCGTTGAGGGGAAACACCCCCATCATTTCGAACTGGCGCAGCACCGCGCAGCCATAGAACGTCACCGAGGCGCCAATCCGCGGGATCACCGCATCGAAGCCTTCCAGCGGCTTGCCGCGGTAGTGGATCTGCGGCTTGTGGCTGGCGATATTCATGTAGGCGCGCAGGGTATCGACCACCACCATTTCATGGCCACGCTCGGTGCCGGCTTCGACCAGACGACGAGTGGAATACAGACGCGGGTTACGCGACAGCACAGCGATCTTCATGCAACACCTGTGGCAGAGGTAGTGGACACCGGGAACACCGGCTTGTCTTGAACGTATTTGATCCCTGGATTGACCACCAACTGGCCGTCGATCAGGGCTTTGGATCCCAGCAACAAGCGGTAACGCATGGACTTGCGGCAGGCGAGGGTGAACTCGACCCGCCAGACTCGATCGCCCAGGGCCAGGGTGGTGCTGATCACATAACGCACCTGGGCCTGGCCGTTGGAACTCTTGATGGTCTTCATCGCCACCAGCGGCGCTTCACAGCGTCGATGTCGCAGCTGCACCACGCTGCCCAGGTGCGCGGTGAAGCGTACCCAGCGCTCACCGTCGCGCTCGAATGGCTCGATCTCGGTGGCATGCAGGCTGGAGGTGCTGGCGCCGGTGTCGATCTTGGCGCGCAGGCCGGCCACTCCCAAATCGGGAAGCGCCACCCACTCGCGCAAACCCACGACGGTCAAATGGTCAAATGTCTTCAAAATGGTAACCAGCGATTACGCTTTCCAGGCCTCGGGAGGAACCTCGGCCAATGCTTTGAATGCAGGCTTGGCGAACCAGTAGCCCTGCATCAGAAAAATTCCGCAGTCGGCGAGAAAGTCCCGTTCACCGGCACTTTCAATGCCTTCGGCGATGACTGTAATGCTCAATTCCGCACAGATTGTGACAATCCCTCGAACGATGGCCTGCCGGACGCGATCACGGTCGACATCGCGAATCAACGCCATGTCGAGTTTGATCAGGTCAGGTTGGAAATCGGCCAGCAGGTTCAGCCCTGAATAGCCGGAGCCGAAGTCGTCGATGGCGGTCTTGAAGCCGAATTCGCGGTATTCACGCAGAATATTGGTCAAATGGCGATAGTTATCTACGTGCTCACTTTCCAGGGTCTCGAAAATCAGCCGATCCAGCGGGAAGTTATGCAGGCGGGCGGCCTCCAGGGTGCTGCGAATACACAACTCGGGACGGTACACCGCGTTGGGCATGAAGTTGATCGACAGGTGACTCTGCATCCCCAGTTGTGCCGCGCCGGCAATTGCCTGGGTGCGGCAGCGCTGGTCGAATCGATAGCGATTGCTGTCGTTGACCTGGTTCAGCACCGTCAGCGCGCCTTCTCCATGGACCCCGCGTACCAGGGCTTCGTGGGCGAAAATCGAGCGGTCGCGCAGATCGACGATGGGTTGATAGGCGAAGGCAAAGTCAAAGTCCAGCGGCTGGCTTTGTTGGCAACCTTCGCAGCGGGTCTTGGGCGAGGTCAATGATGTGGGGAAATCAGTCACAAGGACTCCTCGCTGTTCAGGTGCAAACCTGGGGTATTTTAGGTGAGGCGCGGGGTTTATGCGCCCCTGCGATCAAGTAGTACAGTTGCGACATCTTTCAGAGAGGGGAATTCCAGTGGCTCAAAAGCAGGAAGAGGACGACAAGGTCCGTCTCGATAAATGGCTGTGGGCGGCGCGGTTCTTCAAGACTCGCGCTCTGGCCAAGGCGGCGATCGAGAGCGGCAAGGTGCATCACCGGGGGGAGCGTTGCAAGCCCGGCAAAGAGCCGCGAATCGGCGATGAATTTCAGATCCGCGCCGGTTTCGACGAGCGCACCGTGGTGGTCCTGGCGTTATCCATCGTGCGCCGTGGCGCGCCCGAGGCGCAGGCCCTGTACGCGGAAACCGAAGCCAGCATCGCCAAGCGCGAAGGCGCGGCCGCCCTGCGCAAGGCTGGCGCCCTGGGCGTCAGCACCGACGGCAAGCCGAGCAAAAAGCAGCGCCGCGACCTGTTCAAGTTTCACGGCAGCAGCCACGAATGATTGTCCAGCGATCGCAGCAGGGCGAGGGAGCTTGCTCCCTCGCCACTCCACCCGCCTGACGCCGTTACAGCCTCAGCGCAGCCGTACCACGCTCAGCCGCGACAGAAGCGGCATCCGCTCCAGCAGGTTGAACAGCGGCGCGGTCAGGCGCAGCAGCAGGTCCGAGGCCTTGGCCGCATACGGCGTGTAGTAGCCCCAGCCCAGGGCCCAGATCGCCAGCAGCACGCCGCCGATGTAATCGTCCTGCCCCCAATGGGCGCCCGCCACCAGACGCGGCATCATGAACAGCAGGGCCAGGCCCCAGACCACCACGAACTGCCCCAGGCTGCGGCTGAACAACCCCATGAACATCGCCCAGATCAACAGCACCGAGGCATGATCGCCCGGGAAGCTCTGGCTGGAACGGTCCTTGAGTTCCCAGGTTCTTTCCAGCCCGGGGAAGTACTCGCTCATATGCACCGCGCCGTCGATCACCATCGACGGGCTTTGATGTTGCCAGCCCATGAAGGCGGCGAACTTTGAAAACAGCACGCGAATCACCAGCATCAGCACCAGGATCGAGACAAACCCGAAGAACGCCCGGCGCACGTCGCTGGCCTTGAACACCCAGTCACCGCGAATCAACAGGCTCAGCAGAATCACCCCGACCACCGCATCGAACGGACGCAGGCTGGCCACCGCCCAGATATGCAGCCAGGTCGAGTGCGTCGCCAAGGGGGAATTGAGCAGATGAAACAGCCATTCGTCGAACATCACACAGAGCATTTGCCCGGTCGGCCACAACCAGAAACCCAGCAGGGCCAAAGGGAGTAAATTACACACAGCCAATCTGCCGAGGTTCCACCTTGCTTGGAACAGACCCGGATTGTTCATAAAATGCCTCCAGCAAGCGAAAATACGCGCACCATAAAGGTGCGAAAAAACTGATTTTCGATGCTTGTACACATTTTGTCATCACTTCAGATACCCAGACCTATGACTGATTTGCCGGATACCGACTTCACCCAACGCTTCATCTTCGATGACAGCGACACCCGCGGCGAGCTCGTGGGCCTGGAACTCAGCTATGCCGAAGTCCTTGCCAAACACGCCTATCCCGAGCCTGTTGCACAGTTGCTTGGCGAGCTGATGGCCGCCGCCGCGCTGCTGGTCGGCACCTTGAAGTTCGACGGTTTGCTGATCCTGCAGGCACGCTCCGAGGGCCCGGTTCCGCTGCTGATGATCGAGTGCTCCAGCGACCGTGAAATCCGTGGCCTGGCTCGCTATGACGCGGCGCAGATCGCCCCTGACGCCACCCTGGCCGACCTGATGCCCAACGGCGTCCTGGCCCTGACGGTCGACCCGACCCAGGGCCAGCGCTACCAGGGCATCGTCGACCTGGACGGTGCGACCCTGTCGGAATGCTTCACCAACTATTTCGTGATGTCGCAGCAAGTTGGCACCCGTTTCTGGCTGTACGCCGACGGCCGCCGCGCCCGCGGCCTGCTGCTGCAGCAATTGCCCGCCGACCGCCTGCGCGACCAGGAAGAACGCGACGCCAGCTGGCAGCACATCACCGCCCTGGCCAGCACCCTGACCGCCGACGAGTTGCTCAGCCTGGATAACGAAACCGTGCTGCATCGCCTGTATCACGAAGAGGCCGTGCGCCTGTTCGACGTGCAGTCGCTGCGCTTTCGCTGCAGCTGCTCGCGCGAACGTTCGGGCAATGCACTGGTCAGTCTGGGTCTGGAAGATGCCAAGCAACTGGTCATCGAGCATGGCGGCCGCATCGAGATCGATTGCCAGTTCTGCAACGAACGCTACCTGTTCGATGCCACCGATATCGCTCAATTGTTTGCCGGAGCGGGTGTCGACACGCCGTCAGATACTCGTCACTAAAACGATTCAGCGCAGGTAAATCACCTGGCAAGTGCCGGAATAACGCCGTTCTGACGGGAGGGCCCTACTCTTTTTGGGCTTTTCTGGCATAATCCGGCCCACTTTTTTCGCGGTAGTAGTGCACGACTTTCTACTACAAAACGTTTGGAGCACTCGGCCACTGGCCGACGGGGAACCTCATGACGCAAGCCAATAACGCCGTGTACACCGATCTGAGTGTCGATGATCTGGTCAAAGAAGCCCTGAGTCGCGGTGAAGGCGAGCTTGCCGATACCGGCGCGCTGGTGGTTCGCACCGGTCACCGCACCGGCCGCTCGCCAGTCGATCGTTTCATCGTTGAAGAACCGTCCACCTCGGCTGCCATTGCCTGGGGCCCGATCAACCGCAAGTTCCCGGCCGACAAGTTCGATGCCCTGTGGAACCGCGTCGAGGCATTCAACAACGCGCAGGAACATTTTGTTTCCCATGTTCATGTAGGGGCGTCTGCCGATCACTACCTGGCCGTGAAAATGACCACTCAGACTGCCTGGCAGAACCTGTTCGGTCGTTGCCTGTTCATCAACCCGGCGCAGTACAACCCGGCTGGCCGTGACGAGTGGCAGGTGCTCAACGTTGCCAACTTCGAATGCGTTCCAGAGCGTGACGGCACCAACTCCGATGGTTGCGTGATCCTCAACTTCGCTCAGAAAAAAGTGCTGATCGCCGGCATGCGCTACGCCGGTGAAATGAAGAAAGCCATGTTCTCGGTGCAGAACTTCCTGCTGCCGGCCGCCGACGTGCTGCCAATGCACTGCGCTGCCAACATCGGTGAAGCGGGCGACGTGACCTTGTTCTTCGGTCTGTCCGGCACCGGCAAAACCACCCTGTCCGCCGACGAAAGCCGTTACCTGATCGGTGACGACGAACACGGTTGGGGCGAGGGCGTGGTGTTCAACATCGAAGGCGGTTGCTATGCCAAGTGCATCGACTTGTCCGAGAAGAACGAGCCGGTCATCTGGAAAGCCATCAAGCACGGCGCAGTCCTGGAAAACGTCGTTATCGATGACGCCAAGCACGCCGACTACGCCGATGTCAGCCTGACCCAGAACAGCCGCGCAGCCTACCCGCTGGAGCACGTTGCCAAGCGTTCCGAGAAAAACCTTGGTGGCGAGCCAAACGCGGTGATCTTCCTGACCTGCGACCTGACCGGCGTGCTGCCACCCGTGTCGATCCTCAGCGAAGAGCAAGCTGCCTACCACTTCCTGTCCGGCTACACCGCTCTGGTGGGCTCGACTGAAATGGGTTCGGGCACCGGCATCAAGTCGACCTTCTCCACCTGCTTCGGCGCACCGTTCTTCCCGCGTCCGGCTGGCGAATACGCTGAGCTTTTGATCAAGCGCATCCGTGGCTTCGGCTCCAAGGTCTACCTGGTCAACACCGGCTGGACCGGCGGTGGCTACGGCGTCGGCCAACGCTTCAACATCCCGACCACCCGTGGCGTGATCGCAGCGATCCAGAGCGGCGCGCTGATCGGTGCCGAGACCGAGCACCTGGACACCATCAACCTGGACGTGCCACTGGCCGTTCCAGGCGTCGAAACCGGCCTGCTCAACCCACGCAACACCTGGGCTGACAAAGCCGCCTACGACGAGGCTGCCAAAGCCCTGGCCGGCCTGTTCACCGAGAACTTCAAGAAGTTCGACGTAAGCGACGCGATCAAGGCTGCCGGCCCGAAGCTGTAAGCATCGGTTCAGTGGTTTGAGAAGCCGCCCTTCGGGGCGGCTTTTTTGTGGGCGCAAGGTTTGGGTTCAGTTGCCGCCGCCAGGCTTCGACGCCCATCAGAACGGCGCTGGAAACGAGGCGCAGATCAACCCTGCAACAGGTCCGGGTCCTGCTCTGGTTCAGTGCTAGCGGCTTTCCAGCGTCTGTGTGTCCCAACGCTGTGCCTTGATGGCTCGGTACAGCATGCCGATGGTCAGCGGCAGTTTGTCGCCCCGGCCCTTGGCCCGGCGCTTGAGGAAAACGTCGAAGCCTTCGGGCTGGAAGTAGCGATAGGCGTCGTAGTCGACGAACTCGATGACGAACAGTTCTTCCAGCGCCAGCATCAGCTGTTCGGCATCCGCGCCGTCGCAACCCAGGTCGAAGTTGATGGCGGTATCGAGGCTGATGGTCTTGCGCTCGGGCAGGCCAAGTTCTTCGTGCAGCAACTGCATGAGCTGGCGCATGGCCGGGTCATCGGGGAAGTGCGGGGCCAGGTGCATGCCTAAGAGTCCTTGTGAGAAGAGCCGGTGGCCCGCTCATGGGCTTCTGACAGGTCCAGCAGCAGGTTGAGGCTGTCGATGGCACAACGGATGTCGTCCCGTTGTTCCTCATCGCCTTCGTCGGCCTCCAGGCTCATGGCCTTCAGCGAGTGGATGCGCTGTCTGACTTCTGCTCTTTCCGCTGCGCCACATTGGGTGGCAAGGGCTCGCCATTTTTCGTCGCTGATGGACTGCATGACGCTGAGCCCTTGCCTGGCTTCGGCGAACAGGTGTTGCAGCTTGCTCATGGGCATTGCTTACCAAGGTTGTGGTGCAGGGGTGTGATCACTGCAGGATTCGGTGAAGGAGGATGATGCCAGACTCGGGAGTAGGAAGTACCTGCCTCTGTGGCATGAGAGGTTCCTCAAGCAGTGTGCGGATAATCTGTGTATCGTGCGCGCCAAATGGCCGGGGGCTGTCAGCCTATGGCGGTTAATACGTAAAGGGATGTGGGTATGCGCGGGTTTCGCATGGCGTGGTGGTTGTCGCTCTGGCTGGTGGCGTGTTCGGTGCAGGCATTGCCCTGGACGATTGAAGTGGTTGATGGCTTGGATCGCCAGCAGACGCTGGCCGAGGTCCAACTGCAATTGCTTCCCGCACGGCAGCAGGTCGCTGGCGGGCTGACCGATGGCTCAGGCCGGTTCAGCCTCAACACCGAAATGGCAGACGACTCGAGCACCACCCTGACCCTGAAAAAGCATGGACTCGTGGTGATCGAGGCTCCTTGCCCGTGCAATGGCAAAACCTACGCCATGTTGCCGGTAAAGCAGAACTTCGATGGCCTGCGTATCGTGCTGACCTGGGAGGCCGATGGGCTGGATCTGGATGCGCGCCTGATCTATCCCGGCAAGAACCTGTACTTCGAGACCCTGAAGGGGCCCGACACTTTGCTGGAAGGGGCTGACAAACCGGGTCGTGGCCCGGAAGTCATCACCCTGGAAAAAAAGCATGCCGGCGACAGTTACATCTATGCCGTGCATGACTTCACTCACGGCACTACCGCGCGCGCCCACCAGCTTTCCCTGAGTCAGGCCAAGGTGCAGCTGTACCTGGGTAAAACCCTGCTGCGCACCTACAAGGTGCCACGCCAGCGCGTCGGCAATCTGTGGACGGTGTTCCGCATTACCGGTAACAGCGAGCTGCAGGACATCAATCGCCTCGGCGAAGTGCGTGGCGAACCTGCCGACGCCATGAGCGAGGTCGAGGTGTTGCTGGACGACAAGGTCGCGGTGAGCAGCCTGGAGGTTGGAGCGGTGCCTCAGGGCGATGCGAAAACCCTGAATGAACAGGGCGAAGCGACCTACAAGGCCGGTGATGTGCTGCGCTCACGTGACTTCTTTCGCCAGGCCATCGAGCAGGACCCGGCTTACGCCCAGGCGTACAGCAACCTCGGGCTGACCCACCGCAAGCTCGGCGAGCTGTCCAGGGCCCTCGAGGCCGACAACCAGGCCATCGCCCTGGCCAGCGGCGCGACGGCGGCCACTGTACGTGCCAGCGCCTATTACAACTCGGCGTCTATCTATGAGGCCGCCGGACGGTTTGCCGATGCCCTGGCCCTGTATCAGAAGGCCCGTGAGCAGAAAGCCAGTCCGGTGTATGACCAAGCTATTGAACGGGTCAGAAAACTCTGAGCTCCCTGACGGAGTACTACCCACAACGCGCCTACCTTGGCGCGTTGTGTATTTAAGGAGGTTGTTATGGGGTTAAGACGTTTCCTTTTTCTGTCTGCGTTTTTTCTGGTTCCTGGTGTGGCTTGTGCTGCAGGTCCCTCGGTTTTTGCCACCATCGACCGCAGCGGCTGGCCAACTACCCTGAGCAGCGTTAACGGATTTGACACCGCCTCCCGGGCCGAGATTCTGATGTTCGCCAAGGCGCTATTGGCCAGCGAAGCACTGGATGAAAAGGCGCTGCAGCAACAGCTGGGGGTCAAGCGCATCGACCTGGCTGCGGTGAATCGGGTGCGTGAGCGTTTCTGGCAGCGGCTGCTGAACAACTTCCGCCTCGCCAGCCAGCAGTGTGAGGGTGAGGCGTTCTGCCTGAGGGTGCGCAACCTGGGGGAGTTCCGCCAACTGGTGGCCGGCTTCACCGGCCAGAGCAAAGCCACCTATGGCGCCTGGGCTGAGGCGAGCCTGGGTTTTCACCAGCAATACCTGCGTGAGCAACTGCGGCTGGCGGCGTTGTTCCCGATGGTCAGCAGTGAGATTGAACGCTTCTCCGAAGCTGAAATCCTTGGCGATGAACTGGGTGACCGCCAATTTCTGCTGACGTTTGACGATGGTCCGACGGCGCGGAGCGGGTCGACCGACCGCCTGTTGGATGTGGTGCGGGCCGAGGATGTGCATGCTTTTTTCTTCGTGTTGGGCGCGCCATTTCAGAAGCGTCTTGAGCAGTCATCGGCGGACGACATGCGCAATCTTTACAGCGATCAATGCGTTGGCCTACATGGCTGGGAGCACAAGTCCCACAGCTCCTGGCGCGATTGGCAGGGCTCGATTACCCGATCGGCAGGCCTGGTCAGTGCCGCCTTGACCGAGGAGTACCAGCCGCTGTTTCGCCCGCCCTATGGCCAGCGTCGCAGCGACAGCGCTGCGTTCTTCAAGGCCCAGGGCGTGCAGTTGATGCTGTGGAACATTGACTCCCAGGACTGGAGCAAGGCCGTTGATAGCCGTGCGGCGAGCCAGCGGGTGCAGACCTTGATGCTGCTGTGGCGCAGCGGCGTGATCCTGTTTCACGACACCCATGACAAAGCCGCCAAGGCCTTGCCCGCGCTGTTCGACACCAATCGGGGCAATGGCGTGCAATGGGTGGATTGCCGCATGGGCCGCTGATTGTCGTCGCTGGCGAGCCCGCAAGGTTGCGCTGGCCGGCTTGGGCGCCGGGAGGTGTCAGGTGAATCTTGGTCGTGGCCCAGGGCCAGCGCAGCCTGGCGGCAGCGGTCACGGTGGCGGCCACCGATTTGACCGTGTGCCTGTATCATCCGGTATCCCTTTCCTCTCGACCTTTTCTCGACCTGCTGACGGGCCACGCTAGGCTTCAAGGCATGTCAGCGGTCAATGGAGTGACAGCTTATGCACAACACCCTCGAACAGGTCTTTGGTTATCCACAGTTTCGCCCGGGCCAGGAGGCGGCGGTCAGTGCGGTGCTGGGCGGGCGTTCGGCGGCGGCGATTTTCCCCACCGGTTCCGGCAAGTCCCTGTGTTATCAACTGCCGGCCCTGCTGCTGCCGCACCTGACCCTGGTGGTTTCGCCGTTGCTGGCGCTGATGCAGGATCAGCTCGCGTTCCTGCAACGCCACGGTATCGCCGCAGCCAGCATCGATTCCGCCCAGAGCCGCGACGACGCCAACGCCGTCATGGCCCGCGCGCGTTCCGGCGAGCTGAAGATTCTGATGATTTCCGTGGAGCGCCTGAAGAACGAGCGCTTCCGGAATTTCCTGCAACAGGTGCCGATCTCGTTGCTGGTGGTGGACGAGGCGCACTGCATCTCCGAATGGGGGCACAACTTCCGCCCGGACTACCTGAAACTGCCGGACTACCAGCGTCAGTTCAACATCCCCCAGGCCTTGTTGCTGACCGCCACCGCGACGCCCAAGGTGATCGCCGACATGCAGGCCAAGTTCGCCATCGCCCCGCAGGATGTGGTCACCACCGGTTTCTACCGGCCCAACCTCAACCTGCTGGTAGAACCGGTGCGTGGGCAGGACAAACGCCGGCGCCTGGTGCAGTGGATGGGCGAACGCCCCGGGCAGCCGAGCATCGTCTATGTCACCCTGCAGAAAACCGCCGAGCAGATTACCCAACACCTGAGCCAGCACGGCATCCAGGCCCAGGCGTATCACGCCGGCTTGCCCCATGAGCAGCGGGAGGCAATCCAGCGTCAGTTCATGGGCGGTCAGTCCAATTGCATCGTCGCCACCATCGCCTTCGGCATGGGTATCGACAAGAGCGACATCCGCAATGTGGTGCATTTCGACCTGCCCAAATCCATCGAGAACTACAGCCAGGAAATCGGCCGCGCCGGGCGTGACGGGCAGCCCTCGGATTGCCTGGTGCTGGCCAACCGCGACAGCCTCAATGTGCTGGAGAACTTCGTCTACGGCGACACCCCGGAACTGGATGGCATCCGCTGTGTGCTGGACGAACTCCAGGCCGCAGCGCCGGATGGGCAATGGGAGTTTCTGCTGGGGCCGCTGGCGGATCAGAGCAATATTCGCCAGCTGCCACTCAAGACCCTGTTGGTGCAACTGGAGCTGCGCGGCTTGATTGCGCCGCGTTATGCGTATTTTGCCGAGTATCGCTTCAAGTTCCTGTTGGAGCCGCAAGCCCTGCTGGCGCGTTTTGAGGGCGAACGGCGGGATTTCGTCGAGGCCATCATCCAGACCTCAAGCCGCGCCCGCACCTGGGCCACGGTCAATTTCGATGCGCTGTACCTGCAGCATCAGGCCGAGCGCAGCCGCGTGGTCAAGGCCCTGGATTATTTCCAGGAGCGCGGTTGGGTCGAGCTGGAAAGCAAGCAAATGACCGAGGTCTACAGCCTGCTGCAAACCGACTTCGACGCGGCAGAACTGAGTGCGCAATTGCACGGGTATTTCACCCGGCATGAGGGCGCCGAGATTGCGCGGATCCACGCCATGCTCGATCTGTTCGGCACCGAGCAGTGCCTGGGTTACCGCCTGGCGCAGTACTTTGGCGACGATAACGCGCCGCGGCGTTGCGGGCATTGTTCGGTGTGCCATGGCCAGGTAGCGCGTCTGCCGGCGCCGCCCGACTTGCCTGCGCTTGTGGATAAAAACTTTGCCCAGTTGTGCGAGCCCTTTATCCACAGGCATCAGCAGCACACCGAGCGCGTGCCGGGTGCCGAGCGCCTGACGCGGTTTTTGTGCGGCATCAGTGTGCCGCTGTTCACCAAGCTCAAGGCGCGGGCCATCCCCGGGTTTGCGGCGCTTGAGGATTACCCCTACGCCGAGGTGCGGGACTGGGCCGACAGCCATCTGCGCGCTTGAGGTTCGGGGGATTGCAGCCGCTGCTGCATCCATCTGCTGAATGGCGCTCATCACAGGAATAAATTTCAAAAATACCCGGTGCCTGACTATGGTGTGGGCTGTCTTCGCATCGCCAACAAGAGAGCCAATATGAGCCAGACAGCCGTCGATATTCAGCACGCCGCCGTGATTGGCGCGGGCACCATGGGCCGCGGAATCGTAATGTGCCTGGCCAATGCCGGGGTGCGGGTGCAGTGGGTGGACAACAACCCGCAGATGCTGGAGCAGGCGCTGCTGGCCGTGGCCGAGACCTACGCGCACAACGTGCGCCAGGGGCGGATCGAGCAGGCCGAAGCCGACGCGCGTATCGCAAGGGTCAGCGCCGCTGCGGACTATCCGGCGATCCGTGAGGTCGACCTGGTGATCGAGGCGGTCTACGAGAACCTTGAGCTCAAGCAACAGATCTTTCGCCAACTCGATGCCCTGCTCAAGCCCGAAGCGATCCTGGCCAGCAACACGTCGGCCCTGGATATCGACGCCATCGCTGCCGTCACCCAGCGTCCGCAGCAGGTGCTGGGCCTGCACTTCTTCAGCCCGGCGCACATCATGAAGCTGCTCGAAGTGGTGCGCGGCGCGCGGACCGCGCCCGAGGTGCTCGAGGCGGCCCTGGCCCTGGGCCGACGCATGGGTAAAGTCAGTGTGGTGGCGGGGAATTGTTTCGGTTTTATCGGCAACCGCATGCTCAATACCTACGTGCTGGAGGCGCGCAAGATGCTGCTCGAGGGCGCTTTTCCCTACCAGGTGGATGCGGCCCTGCAAGGCTTCGGTTTCGCCATGGGGCCGTTTCGCATGTACGACGTGGTGGGTATCGACCTGGGCTGGCGGGCCCGGCAACTGGACGGCGTCGGCCAGGATCAACCCGAGGTGCAGGTCGATAATCGTCTGTGCGAGCTGGGGCGCTTCGGCCAAAAGAGCGGGAACGGCTATTACCACTACGAGCCCGGCAGCCGTCAGGCGGAGCACGACCTGGAGGTGGATGCCCTGGTGCAGCAGGTCAGCGAAGGCCTGGGCTATCAGCGCCGGCCGATCGGCCCCGAGGAGATTCTTGAACGGTGCCTGCTGGCCCTGGTCAACGAGGGGGCGAAGATCCTCGAGGAAGGCATTGCCGAGTCGGCCCATGACATCGACCTGGTTTATCTCAATGGCTATGGCTTCCCCAAGGACCAGGGCGGTCCGATGAGCTGGGCCGATCGGCAAGGGCTGGCGGCTGTGCACCAGCGTCTGCTGCGGCTTGAGGCCGAGTTGGGCGAACACTGGCAGCCGGCACGCTTGCTCACTGAGCTGGCGCAAGCCGGTAAAGGGTTTGCCGAACGCTAGGCGCTGTTGATGTTTGCTGGCGGCCCTGTCCCTTTGGGCTGCGCGGCAAATTGTGCGAGGCTGCGCTGCGGGATCTGCCAGGGGAACAACCATTGGCGGCATCCCGCGCGATCAATGGATCGACCTCGCGGGCCAACCCGCACCTACCTGGATTGTGAGAGAGCCTTATGACCGAGCGGATGCCGCAACGCAGCGACTATCGCCACTTTCAGCCGATCATCACCCGTTGGCACGACAACGATGTGTATGGGCATGTGAATAACGTCACCTACTACAGCTTCTTCGACACGGCGGTAAACACCTACCTGATCGAAGAGGGTGGGCTGGATATCCATGACGGTGAAGTGGTGGGGTTTGTGGTGAGTTCCGCCTGCGACTACTTCGCCTCGATCGCCTTTCCCGAGCGTATTGAAATCGGCCTGCGGGTCGGCAAGTTGGGCAACAGTTCGGTGCAGTACGAGTTGGCGGTATTCAAGGCGGGGGAGGAGGATGCCTGTGCTGCCGGGCGCTTTGTGCATGTGTTTGTAGAGCGGGCGTCAAACCGGCCGGTGGCGCTGCCGGCCGGATTACGCGAAGCGTTGGAGCGTCTGGTGCTGGAGCCGATCCGCTAAGTCGCGGTCCAGGGCTCCGGCGAGGTGTGCAGAGCCTGCGTTCGGGCGCAGGCCTGAGCCGCGTTGATCAGTCGCGGTGATGGCGATGTTTGCGGTGGCCATATGCATGGCCGCGACCGCGGTGATCGTCACGGTAGTAGCGGCGGTTGTCGCGGCCACGGTACTCGCGATCGTCGCGCGCACTTTCATTGCCCATGTAGTTGCCCAGCGCGCCGCCGGCACCACCGCCTGCCGCTGCGCCGATCAGGCTGCCGGTGTTGCCACCCATGCTGCGCCCGACCACGTTGCCGCCCGCTGCGCCCAAGGCGCCACCAATGGCTGCCTGGCCACGGCTGCGTTTGTCGGCACCCACCGCACTGCCGCCCGCGCCGCCCAATGCTGCGCCGATGGCCGAGCCGGTATTGCCGCCGATCGACTGACCGACCACCGAGCCCAGAACCCCGCCCAATGCGCCGCCCACACCTGCTTCAGTGGTGCCTCCGGCAGAGGCGAAGCCGCTGACCAGGCCAAGGGACAACAAGAGAATCGAGGAAAACTTCATAGAGGAACCTCAAAGGGATGACGGCGCGATCCTGAGGCTGTGTCTGGAGGCTTACAATCAAAATCCGACGAATAGCACGAGTTGTACACAATCTCGTAAGTTATTGTTTTAGCTCGGGAACTTAAGTCGTTTTGACGGGTCTTTAGCTACTTCGGACAGGCCGCTTTTGCACAAAGGCGGCTTTTTTTTGCGTGCTGGAAAAGCCCGGGCGAGAGGCCCGGCCCCATCGTGATGGGGCCGGGGCAGCCATCGATTTACGCCGACTTGGCCAGGATCAACCCGCTGTCACTGGCGGCTTCCAGGCGAATCGCCACGAACTTCGAGGTCGGCGTATGGCTGCCGTCGCCGGTGCTTTCCAACGGCACCAGCGGGTTGACCTCCGGGTAGTAAGCCGCAGCCTGGCCAGCCGGAATATCGAAGGCCAGCAGGGTGAAGCCCTTGACCCGACGTTCGCGGCCGTCGTCCCAGATCGACACGATGTCGGCCTTCTGCCCCGGCTTGAAGCCCAGGCGGATGATGTCCGCTTCGTTGACGAACAGCACGTCGCGCTGGCCCTTGACCCCGCGATAGCGGTCGTCCAGGCCATAGATCGTGGTGTTGTACTGATCGTGGGAGCGCATGGACTGCATGATCAGGTCCGGTACCTGCCCGGTGGCTCGGGTGCGTTCGTGCACCAGGTCCTTGGGCAGCACGTTGGCGCGGAAGTTGGCGCGACCGGACGCAGTGCTCCAGCGCCGCGCGCCAGCCGAGTTGCCCAGGTAGAAGCCCCCCGGGTTTTGCAGGCGCTGGTTGAAGTCCTTGAAGCCTGGGATGGTGTCGGCGATCAGGTCGCGGATGCGCCCGTAGTCGGCCACCAGCCAGTTCCAGTCCACCGGGCGGCTGCCCAGGGCTGCGGCGGCGATGCCGGCGATGATCCACGGCTCCGAGCGCATCTGTTGCGACAGCGGCTGCAACTGGCCGTTGGAGGCGTGCACCATGCTGAACGAGTCTTCCACAGTCACTGCCTGCGGACCTTCGCTCTGCAGGTCGATGTCGGTACGACCCAGGCACGGCAGGATCAGGGCCTGTTTGCCATGGGCCAGGTGGCTGCGGTTGAGCTTGGTGCTGATCTGCACCGTGAGGTCGCAGTTGCTCAGGGCCTGGAAGGTCCGCGGGCTGTCCGGGGTGGCCTGGGCGAAGTTGCCGCCCAGGGCGATAAAGACCTTCGAGCGGCCTTCGGCCATGGCGTGGATCGCCTCGACCACGTTGTGCCCGTCGCTGCGTGGCACCTTGAACTGGAAGCGTCGCTCCAGGGCGTCGAGAAACGCCACCGGAGGCCGTTCGTTGATGCCCATGGTGCGGTCGCCCTGCACGTTACTGTGGCCGCGCACCGGGCACAGGCCGGCGCCTGGGCGCCCGATATTGCCGCGCAGCAGCATCAGGTTGGCGATTTCCTGGATGGTCGCCACGGAATGTCGATGCTGGGTGATGCCCATGGCCCAGCACATGATCACGTTCTTGCCCTTGGCGTACATGCGCGCCGCTTGCTCGATCTCGACCAGGGTCAGGCCGGACTGTTCGACGATCTGCTCCCACGAGGTGTCATCGATCACCCCCAGGTACTCGAGCACGCTGGCGGTGTGTTCATTGAGGAAGTCGTGGTCGAACACCGACGGGCTGCCGGCTTTCTGCGCCTCGCGTTCCCACAGCAGCAGGAACTTGGCCATGCCGCGCACCACTGCCATGTCGCCACCCAGGGCCGGGCGGAAGTAGGCGGTGTTGGTGGGCTTGTCACCGTTGGTGAGCATTTCCAGCGGATGCTGCGGATGCTGGAAGCGTTCCAGGCCGCGCTCTTTCAGCGGGTTGACGCATACGACCTGGGCACCGCGCTTCACCGCTTCACGCAGCGGTTCGAGCATGCGCGGGTGGTTGGTGCCGGGGTTCTGGCCCCAGACGAAAATCGCATCCGCATGCTCGAAATCGTCGAAGGTCACCGTGCCTTTGCCGACGCCGACGCTTTGCGCCAGGGCCACGCCGCTGGCTTCGTGGCACATGTTCGAGCAATCGGGGAAGTTGTTGGTGCCATAGGCGCGCACAAACAGCTGGTACAGGTACGCCGCTTCGTTGCTGGCCCGGCCCGAGGTGTAGAACTCGGCCATGTCCGGGCTCGGCAGCGCCTGCAAATGCTGGCCGATCAAGGCGAACGCGGCTTCCCAGCTGATGGGTTGGTAGCGGTCGCTGGCGGCGTCGTAGCTCAGGGGTTCGGTGAGGCGGCCCTGGTATTCGAGCCAGTAGTCGCTCTGTTCCAGCAGCGAGGTAACGCTGTGCTTGGCGAAGAATGCCCCATCCACGCGGCGTTTGGTGGCTTCCCAGTTGACCGCCTTGGCGCCGTTTTCGCAGAACTTGACCATGCCGCTTTCCGGCGAGTCGCCCCAGGCGCAGCCGGGGCAGTCGAAGCCGCCGTTCTGGTTGGTCTTGAGCATCATGCGCAGGTTCTTCAGCGCGTTGTCGCTGGTCAGCCAGGCCTGGGCCACGCTGATCAGCGCGCCCCAGCCGCCTGCTGCGCCTTTGTAAGGCTTGTAGCGCGGGGTTGGGGTCTGGTCGGCTTGGTTGTGGTTGCTCACGCTTGGTTCTCCATCGCGGGGCTATAGACCCGCGGCGCACTTTTCTGCGGCAGGTGGATGAGGTTGAGGTTGTGCCGGCGTGCCCATTGCACGGCCAGGCCGGTGGGAGCCGACAGGCTGACCAGGGTCTGGATGCCCGCGCGCAGGACTTTCTGGATCAGCTCCAGGCTGCAGCGGCTGGTGACAATGGCCACGCCGCCGGCCGTGGGGATGTCCTGGCGGATCAGTGCGCCGATCAGCTTGTCCAGGGCGTTGTGCCGGCCGATGTCTTCCCGGCCCAGCAGCAACTCCCCCTGGTGGTTCATGAACACCGCCGCGTGCACCGCGCCGCAATGCTGGCCCAGGGGCTGGAAGCTGCCGATTCGCTGGCGCAGGCCGTCAAGCCATGCCGCCGGTGGCAAAGGGGCGCCGGGCAATACCTTGAGGTCGGGCAGAGCCTGTTCCACGGCCTCGACGCCGCACAGGCCGCAGCCGCTGGTGCCAGCCAACTGACGACGTTGCTGCTTGAGGTTCCAGAACGCGCGGTTGGCGATTTCCACTTGCGCGTACTGCGCCGAGCCCGAACCGCTCAGTTGCAGGTCATAGATCTCGGTCGCGTCGCTGATGATGCCGCTGCCGAGGCTGAAGCCGACGATAAAGTCTTCCAGGTCCGACGGGGTCACGAGCATCACCGCCTGGCTGATGCCGTTGTAGGCGATCGCCAGCGCGACTTCCTCGGCCAGCGCGGTGCTGTCCGATTCGCAGTGTTCAAGGTTGCTGTAGCTGTAGTTCTGACTGGCGGCGGGCGCGGGCGTTTCTAGGGCTGGCGTCGCGCGGGTCGGGCGCTTGGCGGTCATGGGGCAATACCAGCGGAGTATTCAACGCCAAGACTAAGCGCGGCAAAGTGTCACGTCTAATTGCTAGTACTGATGTGTTGATAGATGGCGTCGATCAAGAGGGTTTGGACGATTTCTGGTAAAGCGCGAAACAGGCCTCCGCCAAGGCTGAGCGTGGCGCGCTGCGACGCATGATCAAACCCAGCCGCGCCAGGGTCTGGGCGCCTTCGATGGGTTGCAGGCGCAAGTGCTCGGTGAGGGTTTCCAGGCCGCCTTCCAACGGCATCACCGCGCAGCAGAAACCGCCATGGACCATTTGCACCAACTGATGAACTGCATCGGTCTGCAACAGCGGTTGCGGACTGAGGCCTCGGCTGTGGAAGTTGTGGTCGATGGATTGGCGAAAATGCATGCCGCTGGTGAGCATGCCCAGGGGCAGTTCGATCAGCGCCTCCCAGCTCAGGGGCTGCTCGCCGAAACTGAAAAACCGTTGATCGTAGAGCAAGCCCATGCGGGTCTCGCCCAGGGCCAGGGAATCGAAACGCTCGGTGTCCAGGCGCTCCAGGTAGGACACGCCGAGGTCCAGGCGGTTGCTCGCCAGTTGTTCGAGGATCTGCTCGGAACTCAAGGCCGAGAGCTCGAAACGCAAGTTCGGGTGCTGCTGGTGCAGGGCCTGCATCAAGTGCTGCGGGTCGAAGCTCGACAGCGGCACCACCCCCAGGCGCAGGGTGCCGACCAGGTTGCCGCGACAGGCGGCAGCTTCCGCCTGCAACCCGTCGTAGGCCGCCAGCACGGTGCGTGCCCAGGCCAGCACCCGTTCGCCCGGGGCGGTAAAACCTTCGAAGCGCTGGCCGCGATTGACCAGCGGCAGTTCCAGCTCTTCTTCCAGGCTGCGCAGGCGCATGGACAGGGTCGGCTGGGTGATATGGCAACGGGCGGCGGCCTGGCCGAAATGCCGGGTTTCGTCGAGGGCGATGAGGAATTTCAGCTGCTTGATGTCCATCTTCGCTCCAGGGCGCCGGGAAGGTGCCGATTCTAGCCTGCTTGTGCGGCACTGGGTCACTGGTCGTTTTTGAACCTCATTTGCCGATGCTGGTCTAGTCTTTCGCGTCTGGACCCCATAACCCAAGGAGTGTGCACCATGAGTATTTTTAGCTTTGTGAAAGAAGCAGGCGAAAAGCTTATTGATCTGTTGACGCCGGGTAACGCCAATGCGAGCGAGCAGTTGAAGGAACACATTGCCAAGGTCGGCCTGGGCAATCCGAATGTGCAGGCCAGCGTCGACGGCGACAAGGTCACGGTGACCGGTGAGGTCGCGAGCCAGGAAGAGAAAGAAAAAATCCTGCTGGCCGTGGGCAATATCGCCGGCGTCGGCAGTGTCGACGACCAGATCACCGTAACCGGGCCGGTGGCGGTGGCGGCGGTGTTTGTCACCGTGAAGAAGGGCGACACCCTGAGTGCGATTGCCAAGGTGCAGTACGGCGACGCGAACAAGTACAACAAGATCTTTGAGGCCAACAAGCCGCTGCTGTCCCATCCGGACAAGATCTATCCGGGTCAGGTACTGCGAATTCCCGAGTGATGGTGGGTGCCTGACAGGGCCAGCGCAGTCTGGGGTAGCGGCTACAGTGTCTCGCCGCTGATGCAGGTTGCGCTGGTCCTGACATCCACCACCTGATTCCGGGCCTTTCTACAGTCCCTCGATCAAGTCTCGATAATCTCCCACCGCCGCGAATTCCGCGGTGTCTTTCGGCCCTTTGCGGCTGTCCGGTTCACGCACCGCCAACAGATGAGCCACACCGAAATCCCGCGCGCTGCGCAGGATCGGCAGGGTGTCGTCGATAAACAGGCTGCGGCTCGGGTCAAACCCGATATCGGCCTGCAAGGCATCCCAGAACTGCGGGTTTTCCTTGGCGAAACCGTAGTCATGGGAACTGATCAGGCGTTCGAAGTAAGGCGCCAGTTCGATCCGCTCCAGCTTCAACGACAGCGAGTCGCGGTGGGCGTTGGTGATCAGTACCACACGTTTGCCGGCCTGTTTGATGGCGGCCAGGAAGGTGTCGGCGTCAGGACGCAGGGCGATCAGGTGCGCGGTTTCCAGCTTCAGTTCGCGCACCGGCAGCTTCAGTTCGGCGCTCCAGAAGTCCAGGCAGTACCACTTCAACTGGCCGGCGTTGTTCTCGAACAGGGGCTGCAGCTCCATCTCGGCCATGGCCCGGCTGACTCCGTGCAGCTCGGCGTAGCGCTGAGGCAGGTGCTCCATCCAGAAGTGGTTGTCGTAATGCAGATCGAGCAGGGTGCCGTCCATATCCAGCAGAACGGTGTCGATATCGCGCCAGGGCAGTGAAGGCATGGGAAACGTCTCGAGCGGTAGAAAGATATCCGACACAAACTATCGGGAAAGCCGCGTTATAGTAGCGCGTTCACGCCAAGGAGCCCTTCATGCGCCAGAAACCCACTGTACTCGCCCGCGAGATCGTCGCCACCAGCCGTCTGTTTTGTGTCGAAGAAGTGCAGTTGCGCTTTTCCAATGGCGTGGAACGCACCTATGAACGCCTGGTGGGCAAAGGCGCCGGTTATGGCGCGGTGATGATCGTGGCGATGCTCGACGCCGAGCACGCGGTACTGGTGGAAGAATACTGCGGCGGTACCGACGCCTATGAACTGTCGTTGCCCAAGGGCCTGATCGAGCCGGGCGAGGATGTGCTGGCCGCGGCCGAGCGGGAACTCAAGGAGGAAGCCGGGTATGGCGCACGGCAGTTGGAGCACCTGACCGAGTTGTCCTTATCGCCCGGTTACATGAGCCAGAAGATCCAGGTGGTGCTGGCCACCGACCTCTACGAAGAAAGCCTGGAAGGCGACGAGCCCGAGCCGATGGGCGTGGACAAGATCAACCTGCGTGAACTCTCTGGCCTGGCCCAGAACCCCAACTTCACCGAAGGCCGTGCCTTGGCGGCGCTGTACCTGGCCCGTGACCTGCTGACCCAGCGCGGAGTGTTTCCAGCATGAGTCAGGCGTCGATGACCTTTCCCCACCCGTTGCTGGCTCCGGTGATCGAGTTGGCCTTGCAGGCTGGCGAGGCAATCCTGCCGTTCTGGCGCGCCGATGTGGCGGTGACGCAAAAAACCGACGACTCACCGGTGACCGCCGCGGATCTGGCTGCGCACCATCTGATCCTGGCCGGCCTGACCGCGCTGGACCCGAGCATTCCGGTATTGTCCGAAGAGGACGCGAACATTCCGCAGGCGGTGCGCGCCGGCTGGCAGCGCTGGTGGCTGGTTGACCCGCTGGATGGCACCAAGGAATTCATTTCCGGCAGCGAAGAGTTCACCGTCAACATCGCCCTCATCGAACAGGGTCGCGTGGTGTTTGGCGTGGTCACGATGCCGACCAACGGTCGCAGCTACTGCGGCGGTGCCGGCCTGGGCGCCTGGCGCGCCGACCGTGGCCAGGCGCCGGTGCCGATCCAGGTGCGCGAAGCGCCGAGTGCCGGCCAGGCCTTCACCGTGGTCGCCAGCCGGCGTCATTCCAGCCCGGAGCAGGAGCGCCTGCTGGCCGGGCTCAGCGCCAGCCTGGGCGAACTGCAACTGGCGAATATCGGCAGCTCGCTGAAATTCTGCCTGCTGGCCGAAGGCGCCGCCGATTGTTACCCCCGACTGGCCCCGACCTCGCAATGGGACACTGCCGCCGCCCAGGGCGTGCTTGAGGGTGCCGGTGGTGAAGTGCTGGACTTGAGTGGCGCACCGTTCTGCTACCCGGCGCGTGAATCGCTGCTCAACGAGTTTTTCCTGGCGTTGCCGGCCAAGGCGACCTGGCGCCAGAAGCTGCTGGAGTTGGCGCGTAGCTGATGGTCGCCGTTGCGGCGCTCAGCGGTGCAGCACGTACTGCCCGGTAAAGCGCACCGCGTCGACATCGCTTCCCTCATTGACGATCCGCGTCTCCAGGCTCAGCCGCGCCCGCCCGTGACGTTCATAGGTGCGCAGGAATTTCGTCCACTGCGCATCGCTGGGCGCGGTGCAGATAGCCGTGGCGTCGCGGGTCACGGGCAGCGGATAACTGATCTGGCCTTCCTGGATCACGATGTGCCCGTCCTCGATCCCTTCTTCCTTGAGCCGCAGGTGCAACCAGCCCCAGCCCACCAGCACCGCACCGCAATACAGGCTGCCGCCGAACATGGTGCTCTTGTGGTTGACGTTGGCCGCCAGCGGCAGTGACAGGCGCAGTTGCCGCGTCTGCCAGTCGAGCACCTTGAGCCCCATGTCCCGGGTGAGCGGGATGTCGTGATGGAGCACGGATTCCAGGTAACGACTGTCGCTGTTCATGCAGGGGCCCTCTGGCTTGAAAGGTGGGAAGGGGTGGACGCTGCTCAATCGAGCTCGTCGCTGCCGGTGCTGGCGCCACTGTCGGCGAAGCTCAGGCCGTGTTTGCGCAGCTTGTCGTGCAGGGTCTTGCGCGGGATGCCCAAGGCCTCGGCCAAGCTGCGCACCGAGCTGTGAGCGCGGCTCATTTCGGCGGCGATCAGGCTCTTTTCGAAGTTCTCCACCTGCTCGCTCAACCCGCCCTCGACCAGGGTCGGGGCCGGCTGCGCACTGCCGTCCGGGGCGCTGTTGTCCAGGGCCAGTTCCAGGCCCAGGGCAAAGCGTTCGGCGGCGTTCTGCAGTTCGCGCACGTTGCCCGGCCAGGTGTGGCGCAGCAGCAACGCCCGTTGCCCGGGTTGCAGCTCATGAAGTGGCAGGCCGTGGCGGGTGCTGGCTTCGTCGGCGAAATGCTGGAACAGCATCAGCGCATCTTCGCCCCGCTCGCGCAGCGGCGGAATGCGCAGCGGCGCGACGTTGAGCCGGTAGTACAGGTCGGCGCGAAAGCGCCCCTGATCGGCGGCCTGGCGCAAGTCTTCCTTGGTCGCGGCGATGATCCGGATGTCCAGCGGGATCAGCTGATTGCCCCCCAGGCGCTCCACCACCCGCTCCTGCAACATGCGCAGCAGCTTGACCTGTACATCCAGGCTCATGCTTTCGATTTCATCGAGAAACAGCGTGCCGCCATTGGCGAACTCGAACTTGCCGATGCGGCGCTTTTGCGCACCGGTGAAGGCCCCGGGTTCGTGGCCGAACAGTTCGCTTTCCACCACCGATTCCGCCAGGGCCCCGGCATTGATCGCCACGAACGGGCCGTTGCGCCGGTTCGACAGGTCGTGCAGTGCTCGCGCCACCACCTCCTTGCCCGCTCCGGTTTCGCCGAGGATCAGCACGTCGGCCCGGGTCGCCGCCAAGGCACCGATCTGTTCGCGCAGGCGCAGCATCGGCGCCGAGTGCCCGACCAGGCGCGTGCTCAGTTGCTGGCGATCACTCAGGGCCAGGCGCAGGCTGCGGTTGTCCAGCACCAGCCGGCGCAAGGCCAGGGCGCGGCGCACGCTGTCGAGCAAGGCATCGCTGGCGAATGGTTTTTCCAGGAAGTCATAGGCCCCGGCGCGCATGGCCTGCACTGCCAGCGGCACATCGCCGTGACCGGTAATCAGCAGCACCGGCAGCTCCGGGTCCTGGCCATGGAGTTCGGCCAGCAGCTCCAGGCCATCCATGCCCGGCATGCGGATGTCGCTGACCACCACGCCCGGCCAGTCGCGCTCCAGGCGCGCGGCCAGCCCGCGGGCCTCGGCCAGCGGCAGGATCTGCAGCCCGGCCAGGTCCAGGGTCTGGCTCAAGGCCTGGCGCAGATGGGGATCGTCGTCGATCAACACCACCTGCACCTGGTGGTCGATGGGGGTACTCATACACTGCGGTCCTCGGACGGTTGCAGGCTCACACCCGGTGCGCCGGCGCGCAGTCGCAGGGTGATCAGGGCGCCGCCTTCGCGGTGGTTGGCGAACGACAGCTCACCGCCAAAGGCGCGCATCAGGGTGTCACAGATCGCCAGGCCCAGGCCAAGGCCCTGGGTCCGGGTCTTGGTGGTGTAGAACGGCTCGCCGGCGCGGCCCAGGGCTTCCATGCAAAAGCCCGGGCCATTGTCGCGAATGTACAGATTGACGCCGCTCTCGGTGGATTCGGCACTCAACCACAATTTGCGCGGCGGGCCTTTTTCGGTCAGGGCATCGAGGGCATTGGCCAGCAGGTTGCCCAGTACCTGGCGCAGGCGGGTCTCCCCGGCTTCGACCCACAGCGTGGCGGCCGGCAGGTCGCGAATCAGCTCGACCTCCATCGCTCTGCGGCGCTTGGCCAGCAAGGCCAGGGCATCGTCCAGCGCCGGTTGCAGGGCCACGCTTTCCGGTGCATGGCGGTCGCGGCGGGCAAAGGCTCGCAGGTGGGCGATGATCGAGGCCATGCGCCCGGTCAGCTCGCTGATCAACTTCAGGTTGCCGCGGGCGTCTTCGGTGCGCTGGTGATCGAGCAGCACCTCGGCGTTTTCCGCGTAGCTGCGGATCGCCGCCAGGGGTTGATTGAGCTCGTGGCTGATGCTCGCCGACATGGTACCCAGGGCCGAGAGCTTGCCGGCCTGGACCAGGTCGTCCTGGGCCCGCACCAATTCCTGCTGCGCGGTTTCCCGCTCCAGCACTTCCTGCTTGAGCCGGCGGTTGAGGCCTTCCAGGTCACTGGTGCGCTCGGCTACGCGCATTTCCAGCTCGCGGCGCGCCTTGGCCTCGAAGGCAATGCGCTCCAGGTAGTGGCGGCGGCGCTGCATCATCAGGCCCAGCAGCAGCATCAACACCAGCAGCGCAGCACCGCCCACCGCCACCACCGTGCGCACCGGGCGCGCCACCAGGGTCTGCGGAGCGAGGAGGCTCACGCTCCAGCCGGTTTCATCGATCTGCACGGTCTGGGTCAGCCAGGCATTGGCGTTGAGCTTCAGGGGCCTGGGTTCGCGAGTCGGGTAGGGCTGGATGGCGCTGATCGCCTGGCGCTCCGCATCGCTCAGGGGCCGGGTGGCACGGAAGCGCCACTCGGGGCGCGAGGTCAGGATCACCACACCGTTGTGGTCGGTCACCAGCAGTTGTTCCGGGGTTTTGCCCCACAGGCTTTCGGTGTGGTCGAGATCGACCTTGATCACCAGCACGCCGATGATCCGCTCGCCGTCGTGCACCGCTGCGGCGAAGAAGTAACCGCGCTTGGCCGAGGTGGTCCCAAGGCCGAAGAAACGCCCGAGACGCCCGGCCATGGCTTCGCTGAAATACGGACGGAAGGAAAAATTGCGCCCGACAAAGCTGTCGTGCTTGTCCCAGTTGGAGGCGGCCAGGGTCTTGCCGTTGGTGTCCATCAGGTACATGACTTCGGCGCCGGTCTGGGCACTGATGTTTTTCAGCAGGCGGTTGGCATTGCCTTGGGTGACGCCATCATCCGGGGCATCGAGCACCGAGCGCAGGGCGGGCAGGTCGCCCAGGATCTGCGGCAGCACTTCGTAGCGATGCAGGGTGCCGAGCAGGTTGGCCACGTACAGATCGAGGGTCTGGCGGTTCTGTCCTACCAATTCACTGCGGTAATAGCGCTCGGCCAAATGCTCCAGCGGCCACAGCAGCGGCGCCAGGCACAGGGCCAGCAACGCCAGGCTGCGCCAACGGGGTCTGCGGGGGAGGGGTGGAGTCATGAGGGTCGGCGCCTGTGGATACAGGCGCATTATGCCTAGCCCAGCTCGGCAAGACACTCGTGCAATGCAGCTTGCCAGTCAGGCTGGTTCACGCCCCATTCGCGTTCCAGGCGGCTGCAGTCCATGCGCGAGTTCAGCGGCCGTGGTGCCGGAGTCGGGTAGTCGCTGGAGGGAATCGCCTCCAGTGCGGCGCAGGCCTTGCCTTGGTCCCGAAGGTGCGCGGCGATCGCCTCGGCAAAGCCGAACCACGAGGTGTGGCCTGCAGCGCTCAGGTGATAAGTGCCCCAGGCACCCGCTGTCCCGGCCTGCCAGCGCTCGATCAGCAGGCGGGTGCTGTGGGCGATGGTTCCGGCCCAGGTTGGCGCACCGATCTGATCGGCGACCACCCGCAGCAGGGGTTTTTCCTGCAACAGGCGCTGCATGGTCAGCAGGAAGTTCTTGCCGTGGCTGGAGTAGACCCAACTTGTGCGCAGGATCAGGTGTTGGCCGCCGACTGCGCCGATCGCGCGCTCCCCGGCCAGTTTGCTCTGGCCGTAGACCCCAAGCGGATTGGGCACGTCGTCCTCGGTATAGGGCGTGGCCTTGCTGCCATCGAACACATAATCGGTGGAGTAGTGAATCAACGGGATGCCCAGGGCCCGGGCCTCTTCGGCGAAGATGCCGGGTGCCGTGGCGTTGATGGCAAAGGCCAGCTCGGGTTCGCTTTGCGCCTGGTCCACCGCGGTGTGGGCGGCAGCGTTGATGATCAGCTGCGGGGCGATGGCCTGGACCTGGCGGCGGATCTGCTCCGGGTGCGCCAGGTCGAGCTGGTCGCGACCGAGTACGATCAGCTCGCCCAAGCCCTTGAGGCGCTGCTGCAGCTCGCGGGACACCTGGCCATGCTGGCCGCTGATAAGGATCTTCATGGGCGTGCTCATGGAAACAGGTCGGCCTCGTTCAGGCGCTTGCCGGCCTGATCCTTGGCCGAGAGGGTCGGCGTGCCCGTGAGTTGCCAGTCGATGGCCAGGTCCGGGTCATCCCAGCGAATGCAGCGCTCGGCGGACGGGGTGTAGTAATCGGTGGTCTTGTAGAGGAACTCGGCGAAGTCGCTGAGGACGACGAAGCCGTGGGCGAAGCCTTCGGGTACCCATAGCTGGCGATTATTCTTGGCAGATAGCAGCACGCTGGCCCATTGGCCGAAGTTAGGAGAACTGCGGCGGACATCCACCGCAATATCAAGTACCTCGCCTGCAGTAACGCGTACCAACTTTCCTTGTGCGTGCTCGATTTGATAGTGCAGACCACGCAAAACGCCTTTCGCGGAGCGAGAGTGATTATCCTGCACAAATTGCTGTTTGATCCCGGTTGCTTGTTCAAAGGCCCTGGCATTGAAGCTTTCGTAAAAAAAACCACGCTCGTCGCCAAAGACCTTGGGTTCAATGATCATTACTCCCGTCAAAGCAGAGGGAATCACGTTCATTGTTCTTCTCCGGCAAGGGTAAAGAGGTATTGGCCGTAGCCGGTCTTGCCGAAGTAACTCGCCCGCTCCAGCAACTGCGCACGATTGATCCAGCCATTCTCGTAGGCGATCTCTTCAAGGCAGGCAACTTTTAGGCCCTGGCGGTGCTCGATGGTCTGCACGTACTGCGATGCCTCAAGCAAACTGTCGTGAGTACCAGTATCGAGCCAGGCAAAACCACGGCCGAAACGCTCAACCTGCAGGTCGCCGCGCTTTAGGTAGGCATTGTTGACGTCGGTGATCTCCAGTTCGCCCCGGGGCGAAGGCTTGACCGCCTTGGCGATCTCGATCACATCGTTGTCGTAGAAATACAGCCCGGTGACCGCGTAGCTGGATTTCGGCTTTTGCGGTTTTTCTTCGATCGACAAGGCACGGCCTTCGCTGTCGAAGTCGATCACTCCGAAGCGCTCCGGATCCTTGACCCAGTAGCCGAAAACCGTGGCACCACCGGGGCGCTTGGCCGCGCTTTTTAGCTGCTCGCCGAAATGCTGGCCGTGGAAGATGTTGTCACCCAAGATCAGGCACACCGGGTCCTTGCCAATAAACGCTTCGCCAATCAGAAAGGCCTGGGCCAGGCCGTCCGGCGAAGGCTGCTCGGCGTAGCTGAAGCGCACCCCGAACTGGCTGCCATCGCCCAGCAGGTTGCGGTATTGCGGCAGGTCCTGGGGGGTGGAGATCAGCAGGATGTCCTTGATCCCCGCGAGCATCAGCACCGAGATCGGGTAGTAGATCATCGGCTTGTCGTAGACCGGCAGCAGTTGCTTCGACACACCGAGGGTGATCGGGTGCAGGCGCGTGCCCGAACCGCCTGCTAGAATAATTCCCTTCATCATGCAATCAGATCCTTGGTGTCGGTGAAGCCCAATCGTTGGCCCTGGTAGCTGCCGTCCTGGACGTGCTGGCACCATTCGAGGTTTGCCAGGTACCACTGCACAGTCTTGCGCAGGCCGCTGGCGAAGGTTTCCTCGGGAGCCCAACCCAGCTCGCGTTCGATCTTGCTGGCGTCGATGGCGTAGCGCAGGTCGTGTCCGGGGCGGTCTTGGACGAAGGTGATGAGGTCGGCGAACTGCTTGACCCCGGCTGGTTTGTGCGGCGCCAGCTCTTCGAGCAGGGCGCAGATGCCGCGCACCACGTCGATGTTGGTCTGTTCGTTATGGCCGCCGATGTTGTAGGTCTCGCCGACCACACCTTGGGTCACCACTTCGAACAGGGCGCGGGCGTGGTCTTCGACAAACAGCCAGTCGCGCACTTGCAGGCCGTTGCCGTACACCGGCAGCGGCTTGCCCGCGAGGGCATTGAGGATCACCAGTGGAATCAGCTTTTCCGGGAAGTGGAACGGGCCGTAGTTGTTCGAGCAATTGGTGATCAGCACCGGCAGGCCGTAGGTGCGCTGCCAGGCGCGGACCAAGTGGTCGGACGCAGCCTTGCTGGCGGAGTAGGGCGAGCTGGGGGCATAGGGCGTGGTTTCGGTGAACAGGTCATCGACCCCATGCAGGTCGCCGTAGACCTCATCGGTGGAGATATGGTGAAAACGAAAGGTGCTTTTCTCCGCCACCGGCAGGCCCTGCCAATAGGCGCGGCTGGCTTCCAGCAGGCTGTAGGTGCCGACGATATTGGTCTGAATAAAATCCGACGGACCGTCAATGGAGCGGTCGACGTGGGATTCAGCAGCCAGGTGCATGATGGCATGGGGCTGGAAGCGTGCCAGGACGGCACTGACGGTGGCCTGGTCGATGATGTCGGCCTTGACGAATTCGTAGCGGCTGTTGCTGGCAACACTGTGCAGCGACTCGAGATTGCCGGCGTAGGTCAGTTTGTCCAGGTTGAGCACTTCGTGTTCGGTGTGCTCGATCAAGTGGCGGACCAGCGCCGACCCAATAAAACCGGCTCCGCCGGTAACGAGAATGCGCATGTTGGGTAGCCTGTTTCCTTAAGTCGGTCGTTGATGCAAACGGATGCCGCATAGCTTGTCGGCATAGCCCCGGCAGTGCAAGGGGCAGGGAGTGGTCCTATTCAATGTCTGCAAGCTTTTGCAGACAAATACCAACCCATAGTGGCGCTTGGCTTGTTCACTGGCTGTCACACCTGGGGGGTTGCGTAACGTCGGGCGCGGTGGCGATATAAGCGCCTGATAATAATTGCCTGGGGTCGTTGTATGTTGCTCGCCACGTTGATTCACCGTGCCAGCCTGCCAAGTCCGCAGATTAGCGCGCAGCAGGCGCTGGAGTTGTTGGAAACCCACTACGGGCTGCGCGGCACGGTGCAGTCCCTGGGCAGCCAGCAGGACCTCAACTTTCGCGTCGACACCGATCAGGGTCGGTATGTCCTAAAGATTTGCCATGGCGACTACGCCGCCCTGGAGTTGCAGGCCCAGCACGCCGGGCTGCAGCATCTGGGCCAGCATCCCGAGTGGCGAGTGCCGCGGGTGATCCCGTCCAACAGCGGTGCCGACCTGCTTTCGCTGGAAATATCCGGACAAACGGTACATGTGCGCCTGCTCGATTTCATCGAAGGCCACTCCCTGACCCACCTGGATTACCTGGGGCCACAACTGATGGCTGGCTTTGGCCGGTTGTGCGGGCAGATGGACCTGGCCCTGGCCGATTTCCAGCATCCGGGCCTTGAGCGCACCTTGCAGTGGGACGCGCGCCACGCCAGCACCCTGATCAGCCATCTGCTGCCGGTGATTGCCGATGCGCACCAGCGCGGGTTGATTGCAGAGGCTGCCGAGCAGGCTGAGCGTCGCTTGCAGCCGCTGCTCGACGAACTTCCGGTGCAGGCGATCCATATGGACATTACCGATGACAACGTGGTCTGGCAGCGTGATTCGCAACGGCACTGGCAATTACAGGGCGTCATCGATTTTGGCGACCTGATCCGCACCTGGCGCATCACCGACCTTTCGGTCGCCTGCGCCGCCCTGCTGCACCATGCTGAAGGCGATCCGTTGCGCATCCTGCCGGCAGTTCGGGCCTATCACGCGGTCAACCCGTTGCAGCATGCCGAGTTGCGGGCGCTGTGGCCGCTGATCGTGGCGCGCGCGGCGGTGTTGGTGCTCAGTGGTGAGCAGCAGGTCAGCATCGACCCGGGTAATGCATACAGCCGCGCCAACCTGAGCCATGAATGGGAGATTTTCCGGGTCGCCACGGCCGTGCCCTTCGAGTTGATGGAGGCGGCGATTCTGACAGCGGTTGGCCAGTCCCTGCCGAGCATTGCCAGTGAGGGTTTTGCGCCCCTGTTGCCGAGCCTGGTGGGACGGGAGTTCGCCCTGATCGACCTGGGGGTGCTCAGCCCGCATTTTGAAGCCGGCAACTGGGAACAGCCCGGCATCGATCAGCGGCTGCTGGAAGAGGCGGCCGCCACCCATGGCCTGGCCGCCAGCCGCTATGGCCAGTACCGCTTATCCCGGACCCGCCCTGACAGCGCCGTAGAGCCGGATACCTGCCCGCTGCATGTGCAGTTGCAAGTGCCCAGCGGCACCCCGGTCGAAGCACCTTTTGCCGGTGTACTCAAGGTGGCCGCCGACGGCAGCCTGCGCCTCGACAGCGGGCAATTGAGTGTGCACCTGTGGGGTGTCAGGCCGTCTCTGGACTCGGGTGCGGCGCTGCTCAAGGGGCAGGTGCTGGGGGAGGTGACCCAGGGCTTGCAGGTACAGTTGTGCCGTGGCCTGGAGCTTGACCCGCCGCTGTTTTGCACGCCGGCCCGAGCGGCGGCCTGGCAGGCGTTGTGCCCGTCGCCGGCGGCGCTGCTGGGGCTGGCCTGCGATGCCGAGCCGGAGCTTGACTCCCAACTGCTGCTGGCACGGCGCGATGCCAGTTTTGCCCGCTCGCAAAAACACTATTACGTAGACCCGCCGCGTATCGAGCGCGGCTGGCGCAACCATCTGATCGATATGCAGGGCCGTTCCTACCTCGACATGCTCAACAACGTGGCGGTGCTGGGCCATGGCCACCCGCGCATGGCCGCTGAAGCGAGCCGCCAGTGGTCGTTGCTCAACACCAATTCGCGCTTTCACTACGCCGCGTTGGCGGAGTTTTCCGAACGCCTGCTGGCCCTGGCGCCGGACTCCATGGACCGGGTATTTCTGGTCAACAGCGGCACAGAGGCCAACGACCTGGCGATTCGCCTGGCCTGGGCCTACAGCGGCGGGCGCGACATGCTAAGCGTGCTTGAGGCCTATCACGGGTGGTCGGTGGCGGCGGACGCGGTGTCGACCTCGATCGCCGATAATCCCAAGGCCCTGAGCAGCCGACCGGACTGGGTGCACCCGGTCACCGCGCCCAATACCTACCGTGGCGAGTTCCGCGGTCAGGACAGCGCGCCGGACTACGTGCGTAGTGTCGAGCACAACCTGGTCAAGCTGGCCGCGCAACAACGGCAGTTGGCCGGTTTTATCTGCGAGCCGGTGTACGGCAATGCCGGCGGGATTTCCCTGCCGCCGGGTTATCTGCAGCAGGTCTATGGCCTGGTGCGGGCCCAGGGCGGTGTGTGCATTGCCGATGAGGTGCAGGTCGGCTACGGCCGCATGGGCTCCTTCTTCTGGGGCTTTGAAGAGCAGGGCGTGGTGCCGGACATCATCACCATGGCCAAGGGCATGGGCAACGGCCAGCCACTGGGGGCGGTGATCACCCGGCGCGAAATTGCCGAAGCGCTGGAGGCTGAGGGCTATTTCTTCTCGTCCTCGGGCGGCAGCCCGGTGAGCTGCCGGATCGGCATGGCGGTGTTGGATGTGATGGAGCAAGAACAGCTCTGGGAAAACGCCCAGGTGGTCGGCGGCCATTTCAAGCAACGCTTGCTGGCGCTGATGGATATTCATCCGTTGGTGGGGGCGGTGCATGGTTCCGGCTTCTATCTGGGGGTGGAGCTGGTGCGCGACCGCGAGACCCTGGAGCCGGCTACCGAAGAAACCACCCTGCTGTGTGAACGCCTACGGGAGTTGGGCATCTTCATGCAGCCCACCGGTGACTACCTGAATATTCTCAAGATCAAGCCACCGATGGTCACCACTCGCCAAAGCGTGGATTTCTTTGTCGACATGCTATCCAAGGTGCTGGGCGAGGGGCTGTGAATAGGTAAACTTTAATCGATTGTTATCGGCTTTAGATGCGTGTTTTTCAATTTTATGAATTTATATCGCTTTTAAAGTCGATTTTTATCGGATATAAAGTCGGCGTTGCTGAAACGCCCGCGTGTTCGCACGTCGCCCTTTTCTGTCACGGGCCACTGTCACCATTGGCCCAACGCCCGCCAGCCCAGGAGATGCTCCATGAGTCGTATCGTTACCGTCGCCGCTACCCAGATGGCTTGTTCCTGGGATCTGGAAGCCAATATCGAGACCGCTGAAAAGCTGGTCCGCGAGGCCGCAGGCCAAGGCGCGCAGATCATCCTGATCCAGGAGCTGTTCGAGACCCCGTACTTCTGCCAGAAGCCGAATCCGGACTACCTGCAGTTGGCGACGACGGTTGAAGAAAACGTCGCGATCAAGCATTTCCAGAAGGTCGCCAGGGAGCTGCAAGTGGTGTTGCCCATCAGCTTCTTCGAGCTGGCCGGGCGGGCGCGGTTCAACAGCATCGCGATCATCGACGCCGATGGCAGCAACCTCGGGATTTATCGGAAAAGCCATATTCCGGATGGTCCCGGCTACCACGAAAAGTATTACTTCAACCCGGGCGATACCGGTTTCAAGGTATGGAACACACGCTACGCAAAAATCGGCGTCGGTATCTGCTGGGACCAGTGGTTCCCGGAATGCGCGCGGAGCATGGCGCTGCAAGGGGCGGAAATCCTGTTCTACCCCACCGCCATCGGCAGCGAGCCCCATGACCAGAGCATTTCGTCCCGCGATCATTGGCAGCGCGTGCAGCAAGGCCATGCAGGTGCCAACCTGATGCCGCTGATCGCCAGCAACCGCATCGGCAACGAAGAGCAGGACGGCTACGACATTACCTTCTACGGCTCGTCGTTTATCGCCAATCAATTCGGCGAGAAGGTCCAGGAACTGAACCAGACCGAAGAAGGGGTACTGGTTCAGAGTTTTGACCTCGATCAGCTGGAACACATTCGCAGCGCCTGGGGTTCGTTTCGTGACCGTCGTCCGAACCTGTATGGTGCGATCAAAACACTCGACGGTTCCCTGGAGTCCTAAGCACCATGAGCACTTTGCACAGCACGCCTCGCGCCGACGGCTTTTACATGCCCGCCGAATGGGCAGCGCAGACCCAGACCTGGATGATCTGGCCCGAGCGCCCGGACAACTGGCGCCTGGGCGGTAAGCCGGCGCAGGCCGCGCATGCGGCGGTGGCCCGGGCCATCGCCCGTTTTGAACCGGTGACCGTGGCGGTATCGGCCGGCCAATATGAAAACGCCCGGGCGCGCCTCGACGTCCCCAATATCCGCCTGGTGGAAATGTCCAGCGATGACGCCTGGGTCCGTGATACCGGCCCGACCTTTGTCATCAACAACAGCGGCGAAGTCCGCGGCGTGCACTGGGGGTTCAACTCCTGGGGCGGTTTCGACGGCGGCCTGTATTCGCCGTGGAACCGTGACGAGCAGGTCGCGAGCAAGGTCCTGGAAATCGAACGCTGCCAGCGCTACCGCACTGAAGGTTTTGTGCTCGAAGGCGGCTCGATCCACGTCGATGGCGAAGGCACGGTCATCACCACCGAAGAATGCCTGCTCAACCGCAATCGCAACCCGCATCTGAAGCGCGATGAGATCGAAGCGCTGCTGGGCGAGCACCTGGCGGTGGACAAGGTCATCTGGCTGCCGGATGGCCTGTTCAACGATGAAACCGACGGTCATGTGGATAACTTCTGCTGCTACGTGCGCCCGGGCGAAGTGTTGCTGGCCTGGACCGATGATCCCGAGGACCCGAACTACCCGCGCTGCCAGGCGGCGATGAAAGTGCTGGAAAACACCCGCGATGCCAAGGGCCGCACCTTCAAGGTGCATAAAATGCCGATCCCGGGACCGCTCTATGCGACCCAGGAAGAGTGCGACGGCGTCGATGCCGTGGAAGGAACCCAGGAGCGCAACCCGTCGGTGCGTCTGGCCGGCTCTTATGTGAACTTCCTGATCGTCAATGGCGGCATCATTGCCCCAAGTTTTGACGATCCCCTGGATGACCAGGCCCGGGAGATCCTCCAGGGGCTGTTCCCGCAGCATGAAGTGGTGATGGTGCCGGGGCGCGAACTGTTACTGGGGGGCGGCAATATCCATTGCCTTACCCAACAGCAGCCTGCACCGCACAAAGGTTGAGTGGGGTTGTAACAGCCCATGTCACCTGAGTACGGGATGGGATGATGAATTTAATCCTGTACTGAGCAGCAAGCCCGCAGCCCTTATGGACTGCGGGCTTTTTTGTATCCGCCAACCCACATTGCCGGCACATTGGCACAGCTCTTGTATCAGTTCAGAGGTGATTCTGAGACCGGTAGAACTGCGATGTTCTGTCATAAACCTTGGATAAGTTAGCCGCTCACGAACCAGGAGAGAGCGCTGGAATGAATATGATCAGCGAGCGGGCATCGCATCCCTTGGCAATGAATAACGAATCGCTTCAGGCTCTGGCCCTGTGGTTGAAATCCAATGGAACGCGCCAGATCAGAGAGCCTGATCCGCGCCGGATGATCACCGAGCGCTACCCTGCCGGCTTGCTCAGCGAGGCAGAACTGCAAGCGTTGTGGGATGTAATGGAAGGATAGTCAGCAACGGATTGATAAAAGCGCTGCCGGGATGGCAGCGCTTTTTTTTGCACGGACTTTATAGCGGGGGTTCAGCGTCTTCCGTGGGGGGCTTCAGAAGCTGTAGGTGCCGGTGACCACCAGGCTGCGTGGGTCGCCGAACTGGATCTGCCCGGCACTGGTGGCCGTGGAGTAGTAAGTGCGGTCGCTGATGTTGTTCAGCGAGGCCCGCAGGTTCCAGTCTTTCTGCCGGAAGCCGGCCAGGGCATCCCAACGGCCATAACCGGGCAGCACCACGGTATTGAGGTTGTCGGCGTAGCGATCGCCGACCAGGGTCAGGCCGGTTTCGGCGTACCAGCCCGCTTCCGGTTTCCAAGTGATGAACAGACTGCCGTTGCGCTTGGCGACGTTGTTGACCCGGTTGCCTTCGTCGCCGTTGTTGCTCTTGACCACGGTCGCGTCCTGCAAGCCGATGCCGCCCCGCAGCGACCAGTTGCCGACGATCTTGCCGCTGGCGGTCAGCTCCACGCCACGTGAGCGTTGCAGGCCGGTGAGCAGGATGATGTTCGGATTGTCGACGCTCCGACTGCGGCGGTTGTACAGCTCCAGTTCATAGACCGCGAGGGTGGTGCTGAAACGGTCGTCGAGCCAGTCGCTCTTGACCCCGACTTCCTTCTGCCGGGTGCGCTCGGGGCTCAGGTCATTGGTGTTGCCGTTGGCGTTGGGGGTAATGCCGATCAAGCCGCCGCCCACCGGAGAAAAGCTCTTGCTCCACGAGGCATAGAACGAGTGGTGCTCCAGAGGCGTCCAGACCACCCCCAGGCGCGGGCTGGTGCTGTGGCTGTCGCGGTCGTCCTTGCGGTGGGTGACCTGGTTGTCGGTCTCGATGCTGAAGTTGTCGTAACGCAGGCCGGCGAGCAGTTGCCATTGATCATTCAGGCGCAACTGATCCTGCACATAGACGGCGCGGCTTTCGACTTCGCTCCGGTTGTGGGTGGAAATCACCATTTTCCCGGTGTGCCGCAGGTCGCGGTTCGGGTTGAACGGGTCCAGTGCCGGTACGGCCTGGCCGCCAGCGCCGACTGCGGCCGCGGTGTACAGCTTGGGGTCGCGGGTCTGATTGCCCAGCTCAACGCCGGTCAGCAAGCGGTGCTCGAGACCGAAGGTGTCGAAGGTGCCTTCCAGCTCGGTGTTGTTGTAAAGGTTGCGAGTATTGAGGTCCTGCTGCCAGCGCTGGCGGGTCACGGTCCTGTTGGCAGGGTTATAGGTGGTGACGTAGGTGTTGTCGAAATCGCTGTCGAGCTTGAACACCCCCAGGGTGTTGCGCAGCTGCCAGTTGTCGCTGAGCTCGTAGCTGAGCTTGGAACGCAGGGATTGGGATTTGTCGTTGATGTAGTCGCGCTTGTCACCGTAGGTGGTATCGCGGCTGACATCGGCCGGGCGCCCGTTGATACCGGGAATCCCGCGGTCCGGCGTACGGTCATAACGGCTGTATTCGTATTGCACCAGCCAGTTCAGGTCCGGGGTCAGTTGCCAGCTCATCGACGGTGCGAACAGCTGGCGGTTGCCGCTGACGCCATCGCGGAAACTGTTTCTATCCTCGTTGCCCATGTTCAGGCGCAGGCTGATGTTCTCCGACGGATCGCTGCTGAGGTCGGCGTAGAGGCTGCGCAAATCCTCGCTGCCGCCCCTGAGCTCGACACTGGAGCGACGGCCGAACTGTGGCAGTTTGCTTACGCGGTTGATGATCCCGCCCTGGCTGCCGCGGCCGTAAAGCACGGCCGCAGGGCCCTTGAGCACCTCGATGCGCTCGATGTTGTGCAGGTCGCGCACGTACTGGCTGTCGTCGCGTATACCGTCGAGGTAGAAGTCGTTGCTGGCGTCGAAACCGCGGATGCGCACGCTGTCGAAACGCGTATCGGCGCTGTTGCTGACGTTGGGGATGCCGCTCAGCGCCGTGCCCAGGTCATTGATCCCGTAATCCATGACGTTGGCGGTCTTGATCGAGTCGATGGCCTGGGGCACGTAGCGCAATGGCGTGGCAGTGCGAGTCGCGGTGCTGCTTTCCCTGACCCGGGGATCGTCTTCATCGGCATTGGCTTCGGCGTTGATGGCGGTGACCGGCAGGGTGGTGGCGGCATAGCTGAACCCGGAAGTCAGCAGGGCGCACAGGCCGATGGAAACTGGCGTGAGGCGAGGGTGGGCAGGCATTTAAAGCGCATCCGAAGGGTGGGTGAGTCGAGGGTGCGAATGGTAATGCTTGCTATTTGCTTTCGTTAATTATTCCTGGAAAGTTCCCTTGGGTTTATGTTTCAAATTGTGTCTTTGTCGTAAGGGGCTGGATACACGGGGCGGGAGGACCCATTCGACCGATTGGCGAAACAGACTGAATGCCATTCCGGGGTTTTTCCGTGGCGGGCCTGGGCATAGGCTGCGGCATCGGTTTTTTTCAATCTTTTGCTGGAGCCCGTCATGTCTGCCGCGACCCTTCATTACATCTACGACCCTCTTTGCGGCTGGTGCTACGGCGCCAAGCCTCTGGTGCAGGCTGCACAGGCGTTAGTGCCGGTGGTGCTCCATGGCGGCGGCATGATGACCGGCCATAACCGCCAGGCCGTCTCGCCACAGTTGCGCGACTACGTGATGCCCCACGACCGGCGCATTGCCGAGTACACCGGGCAGCCGTTTGGCGAGGCGTATTTTGAAGGCCTGCTGCGCGATCATTCGGCGGTCTTCGATTCGGCGCCGCCCATTGCCGCGGTGCTTGCTGCACAGGCGTTGAGCGGGCAGGGCCTGGCGCTGCTCGGGCGATTGCAGACGGCGCACTACCTTGAAGGCCGGCGCATCGCCGACAAGGATGTACTGCAGGAGCTTGCACAAGAGCTGGGGCTGGACGCCGACAGCTTCGACGCGGCGTTCGAGTTGGCCAGCGCGCAGCAGGTAACAGACCACATCAAGGACAGCCGTGCGTTGCTGGCCCAGGTCGGTGGCCAAGGGTTCCCGACCCTGGTGCTGGAGCTGGGTGGCCAGCGGCGGCTGCTGGATATCGGCCCCTGGCTGGGCAAGCCCGAAGCGTTCGCCACCTGGCTCAAGGCAGCGCTGATCGGCGAATCCGCTGTACCCTCTTCCAGCGCCCCGGTCTGTGGCCTGGACGGTTGCACCCCTTGAATGTTCTTCCCCCTGTCGCGGAGTCACCCATGGATAACCTTGCGCTGATCAAAAGCACCTATGAAGGTGCCAATTCCCAGGAAAACGCGAAGAACACCGCCGCCGCCCTGGCCCCCGATGCTCGCTGGACCGAAGCGGCGGGTTTTCCCTATGCCGGCACCTATGTGGGTTTCGAGGCCATTGTCGAGAACGTTTTCAAGCGTCTGGCCACCGAATGGGAGGGGTTCGCCTTCAAGGTCGAGAACTATGTGGCCCAAGGCGACCAGGTGGTTGCCTACGGTAATTACACCGGCGTCTACAAGGCCACCGGCTTGCCGATAAACGTCCGCGTGGTCCATTTATGGACCCTGAAAGACGGCAAGGTCAGCCACTTCGAGCAGTTCGTCGACAGCCACCCGGTGCAGTTGGCGATGCAAGGGGCTGCTGCTCCTTGATGACGGGCCGCACATCCGTCGCTGCCTGTCACTCAAGCGCAATGGCCCCTGTGCAAATGAATTCTTAGAAGATTTTTGCCTATTTCCAGAAGATTCTCGAAATTGACACACTGTTCTGGGCGCGGATAGGATTCGCCCCAACGCCTGTGGCCAAGAGCCATAACTTCTTAAAATAATAAAGGCCCGCCACGTTTTCTCGTGGGGCGGGCCTTTTTATTTTCGGGTCGCAAAAGAGCGCTAAGACGCCATCCGGACCGGGTTCCACAGCGCGTAATCAACCCGTAATAAGGAAAATAAAAGAATGTTGAAACAACGGATCTGCCTGATTGCACTGGGGATTTTGGGCGCTACTCAAGCCATGGCTAACGACCAGGCTGAGTCCAAGGGCTTTGTTGAAGACGCCAGCCTGAAAGTGCTGCTGCGTAACGCTTATATCAATCGCGACAAGAAAGACGGTAATCACGATCAGCGCGAGTGGGGCCAAGCGGCTATCGGTACCTTCTCTTCCGGTTTCACCCAGGGCACGGTCGGTGTGGGCGTTGACGCCTTCGGCCTGTACGGCCTGCGTCTGGACCGTGGTAGCCACGCTGGCGGCGCCGGCATCGACTTCTTCAAGCAAAGCGAAAACGGCAACAAGACGCCGGCTGGCGACCTGGCCAAGGCCGGTGGTGCAGTCAAGTTCCGTGTTTCCAACACCACCCTGGCGTACGGCGACCAGATGCCTGAGCTGCCGGTCCTGAACTACGACAGTTCGCGCCTGCTGCCGGAAAGCTACACCGGTACCCTGATCACTTCCAAAGAGATCAAGGGCCTGGTGCTGAACGCCGGTCGTTTCACCGCTGAGTCGCGCAAGAGCGCCGAAGGCCGTGACAGCGGTGGTCTGAAGTCGATCAACGTTTTGGGCGGTGCCTATCAGTTCACCGAACAGTTCAAGGGCGCGCTGTACGCTTCCGACGTCGAAGACGTGCTGAAGAAGCAATACGTGAACCTGAACTACGTGTTCCCGTTGGCCACCTCCCAGTCCCTGACCCTGGACTTCAACGGCTACCGCACCGAGCTGGACAAGTCCTACGCGCAGAAGACCAACGCTGGCGGCGAAGACAACAAGATCTGGAGCCTGGCCGCTGTCTACGCCGTGGGTCCTCACTCGTTCACCCTGGCCCACCAGCGCAGCACCGGTGACAGCAACCTGGGCTACGCCTATGGCGGCTACCAGAAGCAGCAAGGTCGTGTCGGTGACGGTGGTAACACTATCTACCTGGCCAACTCCTACTGGTCCGACTTCAACGCTGAAGACGAGCGCAGCTGGCAGCTGGGCTACGGCCTGGACTTCGGTACGTTCGGCGTGCCTGGCCTGAGCTACAACCTGGCCTACGTGCGTGGTGACAACATCACTTCGACCAACAGCGCTGGCGCGACCACCACTGGTGGTACCGAGCGTGAAATCTTCAACCAGGTCAAGTACGTGGTGCAGAGCGGCCCGGCCAAAGACCTGAGCGTGAAGGTTCGTAGCTCGATCCTGCGCGTGGCGCAGAAGTCCAGCGGCTACAACGACAGCGGCAACGAACTGCGTGTGTTCGTCGACTACCCGATCAACGTGTTCTGATTCTGGCGCACACGGGTAACGCAAAAGGCCTCACAGCGATGTGAGGCCTTTTTTTTGCCTGGGGAATGCCCCCCGGCCTTATGGCTGCTCGGCAAAGGTTTGTAGATAGGCCAGCAGGTTGTCGATTTTTTCTGCATCGCTCAGCCCCCAGAAGATCATCCGCGTGCCGGGCACCACGGCCTTGGGGTCTTCGAGATAGGCCACCAGTTTGTCGCGGGTCCAGACCACGCCGGAGTTCTTCATGGCCTCCGAATACTGGTAGTCGCTGGCACTGCCCGCCGGGCGCCCGATGATGCCGTTGAGCTGGGGCCCAAAAGAGCTGCGTACCGAAGGCCCGATAGTGTGGCAGCCGCCGCAGATCCGCTTGAACAGCTTGCCGCCGGCCTCGGCATCGCCTTGCGCGTGGGCGGGACTGCCGAGCAGGGCCAGGGTGAACAGTAGGGCCAGGGCTGCGGTTTTCTTCATGGGGGACTCCAGATCGGCAACGGCTTGCGGCAAAAACGCGCGGCTATTTCAGCATGAAAAACCCGTGGCCGGGGTTCGCAGATCAAAGGTCCGGCGCGTGGGGCTTGAGGGATAGGGATTGGCGCCGATCCGAAACTGCTCATAAACTGCCGCGCGACAGTGGTTGGCGGGCAGATTGCCGCGTTCGGTCGAGCGTCGGCGTTATCGGTTTTTTCAAGGAGGAGGCAGCGATGGCTCAGGCACGGGTGATTGGTACGTCGATAGCGGCCATCCAGGCGGCAGAGAGCGAGCTGGGGCGGCGTTTGCCCGAGTCTTTTACGCAATGGCTGCTGGTCAATAACGGTCGCTCGCTAGGTGCGCTGACGGTGTTTCCGGTGTTTGATGCGCGGGATCCGCGCAAGACCTGGGACTCCATCGTTCGGCAGTACCAGGAGGGCTGGCTGGTATGGCTGGACAACGTGGCCGATACCGCGAGCGACTTCTCGGCATTGCTGCCGTTTGCCGAGTTCGGCACCGGGGATTACTACTGTTTCGACTACGCCGTGGCAGGCGCTGGCGGCGAGCCGGTGGTGGTCCTGTGGTCCCACGAAAGCGGCGTGACCCAGCCGGTGGCGGACAGCTTCATGGCGTTTATGCAGCTGTCCGAGCACCGTGTGAGAGGGGTTTGATGATGATCGACACGTCGCCGCAGGACGTGTTTGAAACCGCAGACGGCGAGGTGCGGGTGGTGCTTGAGCAAGGCTCGTCCATTCATCTCAAGGCGGCCAGCGCCTACAACGATCCTGTCGAGCTTACGGCCACACAGGCCCTGGAAATTGCCGATATCCTCCGTCACTTCGCCAGTCGCCTGGGCGCTTGAACAGGCCAACGGATCTCCCCATGAACATGCCCACACAGCTCCAGGCCTATGCCGCGGCCCAGGCCCTGGTCGACGCCCTTGATCGGCGCGACACCGACACCCTTCAGCAGGGCTTCTGCATCAGCGACGCCGTCCTGGAAGAGGTTTACCTAGCCTTGGATGACTCATTCGATCCGGGCGCCCGCTTGTCTCTCGCGCCTGTTGCCCTGGCCTTCGCCGAGCGCGGAGGGCAACGGCGGTTTATCGACCTCTATCAACAGAACGACCAGGCCGTGGCCCTGGACTGCGTGCTGTTCGCCGATGGCCAGCCCAGCGAGACGGCAGTGTATCTGGCGCTGCACCAGGTCGATGGCCGGTGGTTGGCGCACTACAAGTACATCGGTCACTAAGGCCCCCGGGTAGCGGGCGCGTGGGGTGACGGGAAGCGTTCGGTTTAAAGCAATTGCGCTGAGTTCGTATGCAAATCGCCGCACTTGTTGCGTACAAAGGTAGTTGTCGTACAACTGCTTGAGCTATCATGAGCCTTCATCCGTAAACCTGGATACACGCTCTTAATGGACCACCAGAACGTCCAACCCACCGTCCGCCGAAAGCACCGCAGCCTGGCCCAGGAACTGGTCACCGAGCTGTCGCGGCGCATTCGTGAAGGTGAGATCGAGCGCGGGGCGAAGCTGCCCACCGAGTCTCAGGTCATGGACGAGCATAAGGTCAGCCGCACCGTGGTCCGCGAGGCCATTTCCCGGTTGCAGGCCGCGGGCCTGGTGGAAACCCGCCACGGTATCGGCACCTTTGTCCGCGATATCCCCAGCCCCAGCGGCTTTTGTATCGACCCCGAGACCATCGTCACCCTGCATGACGTGCTGGCGGTGCTCGAGTTGCGCATCAGCCTGGAAGTGGAGGCGGCAGGCCTGGCCTGTGTGCGGCGTACCGATGAGCAATTGCGCCTGATGCGCGACTCCCTCGATGCCCTGAACTCCCCGGCGGTCAGTGTCGATTACGCGGTGGCGGCGGACTTTCAGTTTCACCAGCAGATCGCCCTGGCTACGGGCAATCGCTACTTCACCGACATCATGTTGCACATGGGGGTCAGCATCATTCCCCGGACCCGCCTGCACTCCAAGCGCCTGGTGAATGATGCCAAGGAGCCCTACCTGGAGCGTTTGAGCCGCGAGCACGAAGACATCTATCAGGCGATTGCCCGACGTGATGCCGACGCCGCACGTGCCGCGATGCGCCTGCACCTGTCCAACAGTCGCGAGCGCATGCGCAAGGCGTACGAAGCCTTTGAAGCGGCGGCCGCGCTGACTTCCTGAGCGCCGCCGCCAAGGCCTTTCAGCCGAGGTTGTTCAACTGCGCGCCTGGGGCTCGGGCAAGCCTTTGACCCCGGGGTTCAAGGCGAACACGCCACCGGCCAGCGGCTGGTCGCCAAGGTCGATGCCCTGGGGGCGAATCGAGGTCACAAACAAAGTGTCGAGCCCGGCGCCGCCAAAGGCGCACATGGTCGGTTTCTTCACCGGCAGCGGCAGCGATCGGTCCAGCTTGCCCTCGGGGGTGAAGCGCAGCACCAGGCCGGCATCGATGGCGCAGATCCAGTAGCACCCCTCGGCATCGACCGCCGCGCCGTCCGGCCGGCCGGGGTGGGCGTTCATGTCGACGAAGCTGCGCCGGTTGTGGGGGGTGCCACTGTCGATGTCGTAGTCGAAGGCCCAGATCTGCTGCACCGTGGGGTGCGAGTCCGACAGGTACAGGGTCTTGCCGTCCGGGCTGAAGGCCAGTCCATTGCCCACCAGCAGGCCGTCCAGTTGTGCGCTCAGTGGCTCGACCAGGCCCGGGGTTTGCCCGTCGTAACGGTACAGCGCCCCCACCGGGTCGGTGCCCATAGCGGGTTGCATGGTGCTGGACCAGAAACGCCCCTGGCGGTCGCAGCGCCCGTCGTTGAAACGCATGTTGGCCCGAGCGTGCTCAACCCCGGCGCGTTTTTCGGCGTGCAGGCGGCCGTCGGCCTGGGGCGTGAGTTGGAAGATGCCGCTTTCCTGGGCCCCGAGCCAGTGGCCCTGGGGGCTGCGGACGATGCAGGCGAGCATCTCGTCGGCCTGCCAGGATTCGGTCTTGCCGTCCGCCTGCCAGCGATGCAGGCGGCCCGCAGGGATATCGACCCAATACAAGGCATTTTCCTGCACGTGCCAGACCGGGCTTTCGCCGGTGGCATTGCGGGCATCGACGATGAGTTCGGCGTTCATACCGTGGGCTCCAGAAGGTAGGGGGCGGCGGCGCCCCGGGCCCCCCCCCCACGGAAAAGGGCAGAAAAAAAAGCCCCACCCCCCCGCCTCCGGAAAACACC
>NZ_JBLZOM010000008.1:208391-230887 GCF_049199125.1 Pseudomonas sp. QD4 | reverse complement strand
AACGGCGATGGTGTTCGTCCAGGGCCTTGGCCTCTTCGCTGGCCTCGGCAACCGCCCAGGCATCGCGCAGCTCCTTGATGCCGAGCAGTGCCTGGGAGGTGAAGAACTCGAAACGCCGCTTCGGCTCTGAGCGCCATTCCTGCAGGGCCCTGACCCCGCTCACCCGCTGGGCATTGCATTCCTGCACCCGGCCAATCGGGTCGGGCAGCACCACCGCCAGCACTCCCCCCTCCTGCAGGTTTTCCCGCTTAACCAAGTTCCGCACATGGCGTAAAAAGAGCCCACCTCGGTGATGGCGGCTGTAGAAGCCGTGGACACTGACGAAGTCCCCAGGGTCGGCCTCCGAGTACTCCAGCACTTGAGTAATTTCGAGGTGTTGCTCGGTCATCACGGTGCCGACGCTGCTCGGGTTGTCGCGCGCCGCCTTCAGATCGAGCTTGTGGAATCGACCGTCCAGCGCCGTACCGTCATCCGCCGTGCCACGCCGGTACTGATCCAGCACGTTCTCTGGCCATGGATCGTTGGCGAACGCAATCCACGCAGTCGAGTAGGTGTCGGCGTCGATATTGATAAAGGACGCAGTGAAGTCATGGTCCTGGGCGATGCAGGAAGGGCTCAGCGACCTTGGTTGTTCGCGCGGGACCTGGTAAGGGCGGAACTGGCGCAACGCACCTTCCGGCGTCACCTGGTAGGCCTGCCATTCTTTTTGGTCCAGCAGCACGTAGAGGTAGCCCTGACGAAGTATCCGCGGCTGGTCGAGGATCATCGGGATCGACGCCGGCCCCGAGCCGGACACGGGCGTCTTCTTGTGCATGGCGAAACGCGTTGGCGCATAGGCCGCCCGCAGCGGCAGGATCGGCAGGCCGGTGCGCTGGCAGGCATTGCAGGCCCCGGTGGGGTTGGGCGCGGCCTCATTGATGGCAATGCCGAGGGCGGTGCTGGTGCTCATGAGTAGTTCTCCGCGCGGGGCAGGGAGGTTGCGATGCGTGCCCAGGCCGCGTCTTCATAGGCGTCGAAGCGTGCCTGCAGGGATAGGTTGCCGGCGGCGGCTTGGGCGATGTCGCGCTGGATGTCGGGGTGCTGCGGCAGGTGGGGATGGATGAATACCCGGTGCAGGCAGAGGCTGATGATGTCGTGGCTGTCGCTGAGTTTTCGGTCCCTGGCGTCGCGGACCAATCTGAAGGCGTGGGTGCCCGCTTGTGGTGGCAGCAGGCTGGCGCCTTTCCAGCGCCAGGGGGCGTAGCGCGGTGGCCGCTTCAGGGCATGGCGCCACACGCCCAGAAAGTCGCTGATCAAAGGGGCGAGGTGCTGGGTGTCACGAACTAACGGGGGCAGCTCCCGTTGCTGAGGAACGGTACTGCCGCGCAACACGGTAAAGCTGCCCCAGCTTGTGGGGCAGAGCCAGGCACTGATGGGGCCGAGCACTTCAGCTATTTGGCTGCGCAACGCTGCGATCAGGAGCTCCAGCCGGATGGGCTCATACCACGGCGACAGCGTCCGGCCTCGACCGGGCGCAGTGGCGTGGCATTGGGCGACAAGGTGATCGGCGACCGCCGCCAGCGGTTGTGGGCTGAGCAACCAACCGCAGACATAGCGCTTGTTGCGCGTCAGATCGTCCAGGGCGTAATGGGCGCCCAGTTCCAGGTAGCGCGCTGCTGGGGTTTCACCCGGTGCCGCCAACTGGACCAGTGCAGGGCAGGCTTCGGGAGAGTGTGCCAGGTCCGGCCGCAGAACCCGGGCAATAGCCGACTCACCCAGCGCCTGAGTCAGTGACGAAATGCTGAGCGGGTGCTCCTGATCGCACTCGGCCAAACCATCGACCAGCACATAGAGGTAGTCACCGGGCGCTCGATACTGCTCGGCGAAGTGTATGACAGGGCGCGCGGTCATCGATTGCGCTCCACGCAATCGGCTTCGAGCCCATCGAGCACCTGATTGATCAGGGACAGACTGTTGCTGCCAGCGCCGCCTTGTAGATTTAGCGGCCCCTTGACCACGATGTTGATGCCATTGAACGTGATGCCGGAGCCGTCGATACGGATGCTGCCCCCCGGCCCCCTGATCAGCAGTTCATCTGCGGCCTGTAACTCGTAGTCCTTGGTTCGGTGCCGAATCGCCTGGCCTGCTTGCAGTTCGGATCGGCCTTCGATGGTGAGTTCCTGATGCCCGCCGATGCTGACCCAGTGGTTGGCGGTGGTCTTGTCGCGGCGGTGATTGCCGACTTCTTCGGTGCGGTCTTTGCCGGTGCGGATGCTGTGGTTACGGCCGATGCTCAGGTGGTCGTCCTGGCCGATATCGTGGCGGCGGTCTTGGCCGATATTGACCTGCTCGTTGTTGCCTACGGTTTCCTTGCGGTCGTGACCGATAGAAACAGTTTCGTCGTGCTCGACCTGCTCGCTGCGGTCGTGACCGACGAAGGTGGTTTCGTCGTGCTTGATGTGGATGTTCTGGTCTTTTTGCGCGTGGACGTAGATTTCCTCCTGATCCTTTTCGTCCTCGAAGCGCAGTTCGTTGAAGCCTTCGCCCTTGTGGGTCTTGCTCTTGATCGTCATCCGGGTCTTGTGCCGGGGCAGTTCGTAGGGCGGCAGTTGCAGGCGGTTATAAGTACGGCCGGTGATGATCGGTTGGTCCGGGTCGCCGTCGAAATGGTTGACGATCACCTCCTGGCCGATACGCGGGATGGCCATATGGCCCCAGGTGGCGCCGGAGATGTTTTGCGAAACGCGGATCCAGCAGGAGCTGTATTCGTCCCGCTTGCCCTCGCGGTCCCAGGGGAATTGCACCTTCACTCGGCCGTATTCGTCGGTAAATATTTCCTCATTTTTGGGGCCGACTACCGTGGCGTTCTGCGGGCCGTCGATCAATGGTTTGGGCAGCGGCTCTGCGCGCCACTCGACGTCGTCCGGCACAAGTTCGGCTTCATAACTGTAGTGAGTGCCGAGTTGCGCCTCGGCGCTTTCTTCGGCCTGGCTGGTGTGCTGTTTGCCATGGTGAACGATGCTGATCGGGCGCCAGCCTCGGTTCATGTCTTCCCGTGGGTGGCCCGCGAGAGTGAAGGAAATGCCCGGTTGCAGGCGCGGATCATCGCCCTCCACCAGCGCCATGCGTGCATCGCGGCGATGGCCGCGAAGTCGGTTCTCGGCGAAGGGCTTGCCGGCCTCATCAAACTTGGCCCGGGCCGGATAATCGTAGCGTTCGTACCGTCGGCCTTGATGGTCGAGATCGACGCCATCACGACTGTGCTGATGGCCATAGCGCGGATGGTGAAAGGTGTAGTCGCGCTGGGTCTGGCGCGCCGTGCGTACGTTTTCACTGTAGGCGAATCGGCGAAGTGCAGGCTGAGGCTGATCACCGCCGGGCGTGGGGTTGTATTGCACCGGCTCATCGCCCACCCGACCGTGGATAAACAGGCGATCGCTGTGGACCAGTTGGTGACCTTCGGCACTGTGCCGAAAGGAATAAAAGAAACCTTCCTCGCGCATGATGCGTTCGACAAAGTGGTAGTCGGTGTCGCCGGCCTGTACGCAGTATTCGCGGGCTTGGTGTTCGGTGGTGAGACGTTGCTCGTAGTCGTGAGTCAGACCATGGGCCTTGAGCACCGCCTCGGTAATCTGCGGCACGGTAAGGGTCTGGAAAATGCGCCAGTCGGAGCTGAGTTTAAGTCGCGCCAGACGCGGTTCGACCACCGCCGAATAGCGCGTACGCCTGAAGCCGCTGTCGTGCTGCACGAAGGAGGACACGGCGCCATGCACATAGCGCACTGGCGTCTCGCCGTGCCAGAGGGTCAGCAGCGCGGACCGATCCAGCACCTGCCCAAAGTTGATGGCGGGTTTGGCGCTGCTCAGTTCGACGTAAAGATGAAAGGTCTCGGACAGTGCTTCATGCAAGGTGAACTCAACAACGTCAAAGGACTCGTTGCCAACGCTGAAGGTAAAACGCAGATCGGATTGGCTTGGCATGGTGTGCTCCCGGCAACTTGTCACCCACATCAAGCGAAAGAACAATCGGTGCTTGACTGCACGTCACTCAAAGTGGACGTGCTTGGGTTTAGCGGGCAGGAGCGTGCAGGTTTTACGGGGCTCGTGGATATCAGAAGTCACTGAAAAGCACAGAGAAATGTCGCTTAAATCGCGCGATATTTAGTCTGACTCTCTGCTGTTCAGCCCTTCGTCATCCTGAGCCACGCACGGGCGCATTGGCCAAGAGCCGCTGCTTAACCCCTCACGGCTTCCACGCCGTAGACGCCGCCGCGGCCTTGAACTTGGCGCGGTTTTCGGCGCTGGCCGGGGGCTCGGAGTCGCCGAAGATCGCTTTCAGCCAATGGCCGTCGGTGGGGTTGGGGAACAGGATGAATTGCTGTCCGAACTGGGCCTTGTCGGCGGTCATCAGGGCGCGGCGTTGTTCGACGTCGGCCACGTAGTATTTGCGTTTGAAGTCGTTGAGGTTGTCGCCGAGCATCACCACCACTTGATGGTCCTTGGCGATTTCCTGCTGGCGCGGCTCTTTGTTCGAGCTGTCGCGGTACACCGTCAGGTGCTGCTCGTCGGCGAAGGGCAGGCCGTTCTTGCGCAGGTTGGCCAGGGCGTATTCGTAGGTTTTTTCGCCTTGGTCGCGGCTGGTGACGTAGAACACTTCGACGCCCTTGGACTTGGCGTAATCGAGAAACTCCACGGCGCCCGGGGTGGCCACCGGGCCGTTTTCGGCGACCCATTTATCCCAGGCCACATCGTCGAAAAACTCCTGGTCGGCGTTGATCATGTAGCCCCAGTAGCTGTTGCTGCTGAGCACGGTGTCGTCCATGTCGCTGATGATGGCCAGGGGTTTGTCGCCGGCCTTGTGCGCTTGCAACGCCTGGTCCAGGCGCAGGCGGGCGATGTTGAAACCCTGGTAATACAGGGCCTGGAACTCGGCTGCGGTCTGCTTCCAGGCCACGGCGGCGGTCAGCAGGTTCGAGGCCGGTGCCTCGGCGGCGAATGCGGCGCCGCCTTGAAGCAGCAGGAGTAAGAGGGCCAGGGGCAGGATCTTCTTGTTATTGAGTGTCATGGGCGAACCTTCAGGGCAAATGAGCGCAGGCGCGGCGCGGGCCGCCAATGGGTTCTATAGCAAGCGGGCGGGCCACTCAATGCCCGGGTCGCCTTTGCATAACATCGCGACGCAATCTGCTGCGGGCGCTATGGCGAAGCCAATGGCCATCAGGCGGCGGCATTAACTATCGTCGGCCCTACGGCTCGGGTATTCTGCGCTGCACCAGCGGCCCACAGCGTCCATACCTCCTTCTTTGCAGTGTTCCGTCCATGAATGAGTCTTCTCCCGCCATCCCCAGCAACCCAGTCCCTCGCGGCGGCAAGGCGGGCGCTGCGATCCGTGCCCATGACTGGTCGACCTCGCCCCTGGGGCCTATCGAGCAGTGGCCGAGCCTGTTGCGCAGCACCTTGAGTTTGATGCTGGAGTCGCCCGAGAGCATGTACCTGCTCTGGGGGCCGGAAAAAATGTTCCTGTTCAATGACGCCTATGAACCGGTGCTCGGCCCGCGCCTGGACACCGCACTGGGGCAAACCATCGAGACCCTGTGGGCCGATGCCTGGCCTCAGGTCCAGCCATTGGTGGAGCAGGTTTATCGCGGCCAGTCCTGTCGCTTGCAAGACATGCCGATCCGCATGCAGCGCTTTCCCGGAGAAGATCAGACCTGGTGGTCGTTCTCCATGAGCCCGGTCTACGACGAACAGCAACACACGGTGGTCGGCCTGTTGTGCTGCACCGTGGAAACCAGCGATCAGGTGCTGCTGGCCGAGCATGCCCGGCTGACCGAGTCCTCGCTGCGCGAGACCCGTGAACTCAATACCCGCGTCCTGGCCAGCAGCAATGACTGCATCAAGGTCCTGGACCTGGACGGCAAGCTGTCCTTTATGAGCGAAGGCGGGATGCGCGTCATGGAAGTCAGTGACTTCAATGCGATCCGGGGCTGCCCGTGGCCCGATTTCTGGCAGAACCAGGGCAACACCGATGCGCGGTCAGCGATTGCGGCGGCCCAGGAAGGCCGCGCGGCGCGCTTCCAGGGCGTGGCCGAAACCCTGCTGGGGACTCGCAAATGGTGGGACGTGCAAGTCACGCCGATGCTCGATGCCGAGGGCCGGCCGGAGAAGATCCTGTGCATCTCCCGCGACATCAGCGCCACGCGCCAGGCCGAGGAGCAGTTGCGGCAACTCAACGATTCCCTGGAGCAACGGGTGCAGCAGCGCACCCAGGAGCGCGACCGGATCTGGCGCCTGTCTGCCGACCTGATGATCGTTGCCGATTTCAACGGCACGATTGTCGCCGCCAACCCGGCCTGGACCCAGTTGTTGGGCTGGAGCGAGGCCGAGTTGCTGGGGCAAAGCGCCTACGAACTGCTGCACCCGGAGGACCGGGTGGCTGCGGCCCAGGTGGTGGCTGAGCTGGCGCGCGGGGTGAGTTTTTCCAGCTATGAGGGGCGTTACCGGCACAAGGACGGCTCCTACCGCAGCGTGTCCTGGTCGGCCGTGCCGGACCGCACCCATATTCATGCCGTGGGCCGTGACGTCCAGGGCGAGCGCGAAGCCGCCGAAGCCTTGCGCAAGACCGAAGACGTGCTGCGCCAGGCGCAGAAGATGGAAGCCATGGGGCAGCTCACCGGTGGTGTGGCCCATGACTTCAACAACCTGCTGACGGTGATCAAGTCCTCCACCGACCTGCTGCGGCGCAACCTCAGCGAGCAGCGGCGGCTGAGCTACATCGAGGCGATCTCCGACACCGTCGAGCGGGCCAGCAAGCTCACCGGGCAGTTACTGGCTTATGCCCGGCAGCAGAACCTGCGACCTCACACATTCGACGTCGGCCACGGCGTGCAAGCCGTGGCCGATATGCTCAACCCGTTGCTGGGGGCCTGCATCGAGCTGCGGATCGAGCTGCCCGCCGAGCCGTGCTTCATTCATGCCGATGCCGGGCAGTTCGATACCGCGCTGATCAATATGGCGGTCAACGCCCGCGACGCGATGCAGGGCGAGGGCTTGCTGGTGATCACTGTCGAGCGGGCGCACTGCACCCCGGCCAAGGGGTTGTATGCCGGGGTGGTGGGGGAGTTTGTCGCGGTGTCCCTGGCCGACACCGGTTCGGGCATCGACCCGGCGCAGATCGAGCGTATTTTCGAGCCGTTTTTCACCACCAAGGAAGTGGGCAAGGGCACGGGGTTGGGCTTGTCCCAGGTGTTCGGTTTCGCCAAGCAGTCTGGTGGCGAGTTGCTGGTCGACAGCCAGCCGGGGCAGGGTACGCGTTTTACCCTGTACCTGCCGCGTTCGCTGCAGGCGCCGGAAGCCGCGCAACCGATGGCAGCCAGCCCGGAGCGGATCGACGGCCAGGGCGCGACGCTGCTGATGGTCGAGGACAACACCGAGGTCGGCGGCTTGCTGGCCCAGGCGTTGGTTGAACTGGGCTATCGCGCGCAATGGGCCACCAGCGCCGCCGAGGCCCTGAAGCTGCTGGCCCAGGGCACCACGCCGTTTCAAGCGGTGTTTTCCGATGTATTGATGCCCGGCATGAGCGGCATCGAGCTGGCCGAGGAAATTCGCCGGCTGTACCCCGGGCTGCCGGTGATCCTCACCAGTGGCTACAGCCCGGCCCTGGCCCAGGGCGGGTCGCGGGAGTTCGTGTTCTTGCAGAAACCCTACTCGGTGGACGCCCTGGCCCAGGCGCTGAGCGTGGCGATCCAGTCCGGCGGGGCGCGCCAGGACGCCTGAGGCGCAGGGGCCCGTCAGGCGTTTTCAGCTCCTGCGGTAGACCGCCAGGAACGCCGCCAGCGAAAGCATGGTCGCGCCGCAGCAGCGGTTGAGCCGGCGCATGCCGGTTTGCGTGAGGACCTTCGCCGCCTGCACCCCGCCTGCGGCATAGAGCCCCATTACCAGGATATCCACCACTGCCGAGACCAGCGCCAGCAGCGCGTACTGCATCAGGGTCGGTTGGCTGGGGTCGATGAACTGCGGCAGGAAGGCGGTGAAAAACAGCAGCACCTTGGGGTTGGTCAGGGCCACTGAAAAACTGCGCCAGAACACCTCGCCGCCGCGGCTGCCGCCGGCCATGGCCGCGGGGTCGAGGGCCCGGGGCTGGCTGCGCCACAACTGAATGCCGAGCCAGGCCAGGTACGCCACGCCAAACCATTTCAGGGCCAGGAACAGGTTCTGCGAAGCCATCAACATCGCCCCCAGGCCCAGGCCGACCGCGGCGATGATCAAGATATCCGAGAGCGCCGCACCGGCCATGCCCACCGCCACCAGCCGGCCATTGCGCGAGGTGCCGTTGGCCATGGCCAGCAAGGAAGTGGGGCCGGGAATCAGTGCGCCGATCAGGCAACTGGTGGTGTAGAGCAGCAGCGTGGCGGTGTTCATTCAGGTGTCTCGGGCACGGGGTTGGCCAACACGGCCAGGTACTGGCCGCTGTCGGGGGTGAAGGAGGCGAACTGCTGGCTGCCCGGTCGCTGGACCCACAGGCGGCCACAGTTCTGGCACTCATACAGGCTGGTCATCGAGGCGACCTGGATGCTGGTGAATTGATCCTGGAACAGCTCATCGGGTCGGGGCCTCCAGGGCGTGTTGCCGTACTGCTCGACGACCAGTTGGTCGAGTTCATTGTTGCCGACCGCCTTCAGCAAGCGCTTGACGCTGTCCTGGGTACGCTCCTGGAATATGGATTCTTCCTGGTCCCGCAGCAGGCTGGCCTTGTACGGCAGGTCGTCGGTCTGGTCGACGATCACATGTCCACAGCAGCAGGCGAGTTTGCTCATAAGGGATCAATCCAGGTGTGTGCGGCGAAAGGGCCAATACTCGCCGCTGCACCCTCGGCCCGTCTATAGCGTTGCGCTGTCGACAGTCCCGGGTTGCCTCTTGCCCCCGACTTCAGGAGAATCCCTCGGCGCGCGGATGACGGTCGTTATCGGTGCCCCCTCAGACAGGATGTTCAAGTGAAAGGAATCGCACCCTACCGGGCCTCGGCCAGAGCCGCCCTGCCGATGTTGCTGGGCCTGTTGAGCTGTTGTTTGCCGGCGGCGCTCCAGGCCAGTGAACAGTCGCCCCCCGCGCCGCGCCCGACCCCGGTGTCCATGCAGGCACAGACAGCCGGCCAAGGCTGGAGCGAGCAGGTCGGCCACGGCGACTATTCGCGTCAGTTCCAGTACCAGTCGCCGCTCGGTGGCGATGGCAAGGTCATGGTGGTCTGGTTCGAGTTCCCTGAAAGCGGTGCGCGTTTTCTGCTCAAGACCGCGCGCTATGAGGCCGGCAGCCGCCGCTTGAGCGATGAGCAGACCATCCTGGCCCAGGGCAACGAACGCTTCCATGTGTTCGCGCCTTCGCTGGTGGCCGACGGGCAAGGCAACCTGACCGTGGTCTGGAGCCCCGAGAGCGAGATCGGCAATACCGTGCTCAGCGTGCGCTACCAGGCCGACAGCGGGCGTTGGGGCGCGCCGTTGCGCCTGGATCGAAACTACCCGGGGGACACGACCAACAAGTCCATCGGCCCGGTGACCGGCATCGACGCCCAGGGCAATGTGTTCGTGGCCTGGGACCAGCAGCCCCGAGGCTCAGCGACCCCGGGTTCGCCCATCCCCCATGAGCTGCGCAGTACCCGCTATGACGCCCGGCAGCAGACCTGGAGCGAACCGCAAAAGGTCAATCGCGATATCGGCAGTCGTTCCTACGGCGTCGATGCGCAGCGGCTGGTGGTGGATGATTCCGGTTTCGCCACGCTCGCCTGGCGTCAGCAAAGTGTGAAGTCGTTTCTGTTTTCCCGCTCGTTCGAGGCATCGTTGCTGGTGGCGCGCTACGACCCGCAAGCCAAGCAATGGAGCCGCCCGCGATCGCTCGCGACGTCCGACTACATGGTGGGCCGACCGGTAGTGGCGGGCGCCCGGCGTGGCGATGTGGCGGTGCTGTGGTATCAGACCGACGGCCTGTTTTCTGCCCACTACACCCCGCGTACGGACAAATGGCAGCAGACCCAGCTCGATGACCCACAGCGCAAGCGCAGCAACCTCGACGGTTTTCCACCCCTGGCCATGGACCCGGCGGGCAATGCGGTGACGCTCTGGAACAGCCCGGAAGCGGGCATCCAGGTCACCCGCTATGAGGCGGCGCGCCAGGCCTGGAGCGCGCCCCTGACCCTGGCGTCTCTGCAGCGCTGGCAGACCCCGTTTTTCACCACGCCCGAGGTCGATGCAGCGGGCAATATCATGCTGGTCTGGAACCTGATCGGGTATTGGAACGCCTCGGGCTCACGGCCTGGCAGCGCACCGATGGATGAGGTGCAAGTCAGCCGCTACAGCGCCGACAAGCAGAGCTGGAGCCCGCCGCTGACGGTGGTCCGGCAGTTCGACGGCGAGCCGCTGATTGCCGAAAGAATCGCCACGCGCATGGACGCCCGGGGTGCCATGGAGCTCAGTTGGTGGCACCAGGTCGGGGAATCTTCCACGCGCTCGTTCAAGCGCTACGGCGCGCCGCTTTTTGTGGAGCCGGGGGCTCGATGAACAAGGACACAGACTTGCCCCAGGATCCGCTGCAGGCCCTGCTGCATGACTTGCGCCTGGCCCAGCCCGAGCTGCAGGCCCTGGTGGAATGCCTGCGGGAACAGGTGCTGAAGGTGTGCCCGATGGCCAGTGAAACGGTGAAGTACGGCGGCATCCTGTTCAGCCAGGCGCAGCCGTTCTGCGGCATTTATGCCTACCGCGAGCATGTGACGCTGGAGTTCAGCCAGGGCTATCTGTTGCAAGACCCGGAACAGTTGCTGGAGGGCGGCGGCAAGTTTCGCCGGCATCGCAAGGTGCGCACCCTGGATGACGCCCGGGACTCACGGCTGGCCGACTTCCTGGCCCAGGCCTGGCAACTGGCGGGCTAGGGCGGGCGCATGACTGCATCCGATAACGAGGCCGACAGAGCGATGGACAGCACCCAACTCCAGGCATTGCAGCAACTGCGCCAGGCGGTGCCGGTGGGCGTGCGCCATGCACGGACCCTGCTGCAACATTGTGCCGGCGATGTGGCCTTGGCCGCCGAGCGCTTCCGGGCCGAGACCGTGCAACATCTGGTGGCTCAGTCAGGCTTGCCTGCCGCACAAGCCGAGGCGTACCTGCATGCGGCTGGCTACGAGTTGCCGCGGGCCCTGGTGGCCCTGGAGGAAGCGCGTTTCAGCCTGACCCAGCGCATGCTGCGGACCCATCATCGCGACCCGGATCGGGCCCTGGGCCTGATCGCCGGCGCCGTCGAAACGGTGCATGGCCTCAAGCGCGAGTACTGGTTGTGCCTGGATCAGTTGCAGGTGCTGCCAGTGCCCTTGCGCAGCTTTATGACCCTGGATGAATGGCTCAGTTATGAAGAGTGGGAAGGCTTCGACTGTGCCCTGTACTTCCATCTGCCCCTGGTGCTGGCCGAGCTGCGTCGGTTGCAACTCGATGAGCTGGCGACTGCCCTTGAACAGGCCGACCTGCGCCAGCGCCAGCGACGGGAGCAGCAGTCTGATCCCGTATCAAACATCAGCCAGGACCCGCTGTTCGCCGCCTGCGAGCAGACCTACCAGCGCCTGCGACCAAGCCTGGACGCGGCGCTGCTGGCCCTGGTCGAAGGCCATATCGAGTTGTTCCCACAGTAGCCGCCAACCCTCAGCGGTCGTGGTGGCACACCAGGCACAGCTTGTTGCCCTCGGGGTCGCGCAAATAGCTGCCGTAGTACTCGGCGTGGTAGTGCGGGCGCAGGCCCGGCGGGCCTTCGCAGTGGGCGCCGAGACTCAGGGCCAGGGCGTGTGCGCGGTCGACGGTGGCGCGGTCGGCGGCCAGCAGGGCAAACATCTGGCCGTTGCCGGGAGCAGCCGGTTCACCGTCGAACGGCCGGCCGATAACGAACAGTGGCCGCTCGTGCTCGGGGTGTTTCCAGCCGGCCCAGGGGGGTTGGTGATCGAGAAACTTCACTTCCAGGCCCAGCGCCGCCATCAGTGGCTGATAAAACGCCAGGGCGCTTTCGAACTGGTTCACGCCGATAAATACATGGGACAGCATGGGGCTTCTCCTGAAATGACAGTGGCAAGGGGGATAATGCCGATCAGTTAAGCTCCCTCGCCACAATGACAGTGCTTGCCCTTAACTGACTGGCATGAGGCAAGGGGGCCATGCTGACACCCTTGCCGCGTCGTTGAAACCCGGGGTTTACCAGTCGTAGGTCATTTCCAGGGAGGCCACGCGTTCCTGGCCGTAGTAGCAGCCAAACGAGTAGTTGCAGTCCGAGATGTACTCGCGGTCGAACAGGTTCTGCACGTTAAGGCTGGTCTGCAAGCCGCGCAGGCTCGGCGTCAGCTTGCCCATGTCGTAGCTGATGGTGCTGTCGTAGACCACGAAGGACGGGGTGGTGAAGCTGTTGGCCGAGTCGGCGGGTTTCTTCCCGGTGTAGCGCGCACCCAGGCCCACAGTCAGGCCGTTGAGCAACGCCCGGGTGAAGTGGTAGTTGCCCCACAAGGTGGCCGAGACCGGGGCCTGGGCCTCGCTGCGGTTGCCCTTGTCGGAGGGGTAATTGGTCTTGGTGTAGAACGCGTCGATGTAGGTCGCGGCGGCCAGGATGTCGATGTTGTCGATGCTGGACTTGAGCTCCAGCTCCACCCCGCGCGAGCGCACTTCGCCGTCCTGGATCTCGTACTCGGGGTAGTCGAGGTCGCCGGTCTTGACGTTTTTCTGGGTGATCTGGAACACCGAGGCGGTCATCAGGGTCTTGTCGTTCGGCTGGTATTTCACCCCGACTTCATACTGTTCGCCCTCGGTCGGCTTGAAGGGCTGGCCGCCGCGGTCCGGGGCGCTGGTGCCGATGGTCGGCAGGAACGACTGCGAGTAGCTGACGTAGGGCGCCAGGCCAAAGTCGGTGAGGTAGGTCAGGCCGACGCGGCCGGTGAACTTCTGGTCCTTCTGCTCGACGATGGAGTGGGCCAGCAGGTCCTTGTTTTCCACTTCGGCCCAGTCCTTGCGCCCACCCACGGTGAGGATCCACTGATCGAGCTTGATCTGGTCCTGGGCGTAGAGGCCGGTCTGGCGGATGGTGTTGTCCCACTGGGTGGTCAGGCTCGGGGTCACACTGTCGGTGTTGTAGTTGTTGTTCTGTCCGTAGAGGTTGATCGGCAGCACGCCGTAGGCGTTGTAGCCGGTGTACTTGCGGTTGAAGTTGCGGTAGTCCAGGCCCACCAGCGTGGTGTGTTCCAGGGGGCCGGTATTGAAGTGGTACTCCAGGTTGTTATCGAGGGTGTAGGCGCTGTTGTGCTGTTGCCAGTCGAGTTTGGTGCGGGTGGCCTGGGTGTAGTCGGTGACGCCGCCGTTGACCACGAAACGGCTGAGGTAGAAGCCCCGGTAAGCGTCGCGAGTGTCGATATAGCGCGCGGTCTGGCGGTATTTCAGGTCGTCGCTGAACGCGTGGCTGAAGTCATAGCCGAGCACGTACTGGTCGCGCTTGTAGTTGTTGTAATGGGAGTCGCCGAGAAACAGGTCACGGTCGATTTTCTTGCCGTTGGGCCCGCGCGTCAGCGAGCCAATGGCCGGCAGTGCCTGGTAGTCGGCCAGGCCGTCATCGCGCTGGGCCTGGGCATACAGCGTAAGGCTGGTGGCGTCGTTGGGGTTCCAGGTCAGGCTCGGCGCCAGCAGGCTGCGTTGGCTGTTGGTGTGGTCCAGTTGGTCATTGCCTTTCTTGCTCAGACCGACCAGGCGATAGGAAAACTGTTTCTGTTCATCCAGCGGGCCGCTGAAGTCGAACGCACCATTGACCCGGTGGTAGCTGCCGACGCCCAGCTTGACCTGGTTGCGCTGCTCGCTGGTGGGGCGCTTGGACACCATGTTGATCAGGCCGCCGGGCTGGTTCTGCCCATAGAGCACCGATGACGGGCCCTTGAGCACTTCGATCCGTTCCAGGGTATAGGGGTCGATCTGCGGCGCACCGCCGAGGCTGCCGGCGTAGGGCAGGTAGGCGCCGTCGAGGTACAGCGGGGTCGGGGCGAAACCACGGCTGGTGATCTCGTCGGCAATGTTGTTGCGGTCGGTAAAACCGTTCACCGCCAGGCCCGGGGTATAGCGCAGGGCCTGGGTCAGGTTGCGCGCGCCCTGGGTCTGGACCTGGTCGGCGGTGACCACGTTGATGGCCTGGGGGATTTCCAGCAGCGGGGTGTCGGTCTTGGTCCCGGTGGCGCTGCGGGTGGCAACATAACCGTCCACCGGGCCCCAGGCCGATTCGGCGGCCTTGCCGGAAATACTCGTGACGTCCAGTTGCAGAGGGCTGCCGTCCTGGCTCACCGGCAGCAAGGAGTAGCTGCCATTGGCCTGGCGCACCGCCTGCAACCGGCTGCCGGCCAGCAGCTGCTGCAGGGCCGCGTCCGAGGCGAAGCGCCCGTGCAGGCCAGCCGTCTGCCGACCCTGGGCCGAGGCCGGTTCGAAGGACACCGTCACCCCCGCCGTGGCGGCGAACTTGGCCAGGGCCACATCCAGGGCGCCGGCGGGAATATCGAACTCCAGCTCGCCCGTGGTTTGCGCCCAGGCACTGGTGGTCAGCGCCAGCATCGCCAGCGGGGTGCTCAGGGCCAGGCCCAGCAGGCTGCGGCGCAGGGCGCGCGCCGGAAGATCAAGGGCAGAGCGCTGGCTGTGGGGGTGGGGGTGACACGAGGGAGTCGGCTTGCTAGGGGACATGCGGTTTCCTTTCGCCCATTGGCAGTGGATGGCGGCGTCTGTGCGCCTCTACCTAGCAAGTCGCATGAGAATAAAAATCAACAACCCCTGAGCCGAAAAAACTTTCGGCTTTTTTGTCCGGGGGTAGAGGGGCGCGGTAGACGGGCCGCTTCAGGCCGGTTCGACCTGGGTCCAGTAGCGGCTGAAGCGACTGATGCGCACTGGCAGGGTGGTGGTCAGGTTATCGAGCACGGTGTCGAGATCGCGCAACTGGAAGGTCCCGGAAATCCGCAGTGCCGCCACGGCCGGGTCGCAGCCCAGGTGGCCCGGGCGGTAGCGTTGCAGCTCGGCAATGAATTCGCCGAGGCTGCGGTCGCTGACCAGCAGCATGTCGCGGGTCCAGGCATCGGCATAGGGCGCCGCCGGTTGCAGCGTGCCCAGGCGGTCATCGGCAAAGCTCAACTGCTGCCCGGCCTCGACCCGCAGCACGGCGCCCGGCAGGTCGGCGGGGCGTACCTCCACTGCATGCTGCTGCACGCTCACCGAGCTGGTCCCGGCCTCGCTGCGCACGATAAAACGCGTGCCCAGGGCGCGCACGCTGCCCTGGACGGTGTGCACCACAAACGGCCGCGCCAGTGCGTCGCGGGCGGTCTCGATGAGGATTTCCCCGCTGAGCAACTGCAGTTCCCGCAGGTTGGCGCTGTAGCGGATATTCAGTGCGGTGGCGGTGTTCAGTTGCAGTTGGCTGCCATCGTCCAGGCGTACCCGTCGGCGCTCGCCGGTGGCGGTGCGCTGGTCGGCCACCAGGGTCGGCAGGGGCGTGGTGCGCCAGGCCAGGGTTCCCACGCAGCCGCTGGCCAGCAGCAGCGACAGCAGCTTGAGCACTTCGCGGCGTTTGGCCCGGGCACCGTTCAGGGCCGGGCGCGCCAGGCCCGCGGGTGCCTGGTCGAAGGTGGCCTGCAAACGGCCCATGCGCTCCCAGGCCAGCACGTGGCGCGGGTCATGTTCCAGCCAGCGCCGGTGGGCTTCGTGCAGGGCCTCGCTGCGGGCTTCGCAGCGCAGGTCGACGTACCAGCGGGCGGCGGCTTCCAGGGTGGCGTAGTCGAGTGCTTGCGGCTGCGCCATGGCTCAGTCCTCCAATGCCAGCAGGCAGTGGGTCAGGGCGCGGACCGCGTGTTTTTTCACGGTGTTGACCGAAACCTGCAGGCGGCGGCCGATCTCCACATAGCTCAGGCCGTCGAGCTGGGCCAGCAGGAAGATCTCCCGGGTGCGCCCGCCCAGGCCGTCGAGCAGGGTGTCGATGCGCACCAGGGTCTCGATGATCAAGGCCCGGGTTTCCGGCGAGATATCCACCGGCTCGGGCAGCGCCATCAACGCTTCGAGGTAGGCCTGCTCCAGGCCTCGGCGGCGGAACATGTCGATCATCAGGCTGCGTGCGACGGTGCTCAGGTAGGCCCGCGGCTCGCGCAACTCCGGCGCCTTGCGCTGGGTCATGACGCGCACGAACGTGTCCTGGGCCAGGTCGGCGGCGTTCTCCACGCAGCCAAGCTTCTTGCGCAGCCAGCCGCACAGCCATGAATGGTGCTCCTGGTAAAGCGTGTGCACGGCGTGTTGCTGCGAGAGATCGGGGGGCGACATGGGCGGGACCATTGCGGAGGCATTTGATAATGCATCTCATTTTCTTGCAGGTGCAATGGTTTGGCAAGATTCAACCGCGCCCGCTGCACGATTGCAGCGAGCGCCAGGGGGAGGCGGGAAGGTTTAGCTGCGGGAGCGGTCCAGCCATTCCACCGAGCTGCGCCACAGGCAGATACCCAGGAAGTACGCCGACATCGCCAGCCACACCACCATCACCGCCGGGCTTTCATCCGGGTGGCGCAGTACCAGCAGCAGGCTGCACAACAGCCAGATAAAGGTCACGGCGATATTGATCGGCATAAAGCGCCGCACGCGGAACGGGTGCAGGAACTTCATTCGCGACAACGTCAGCAGGGCCAGGCCGATGATGCTCAGCAGGGTCAGCCAGGCCGGTGGGGCGATGATGTACAGGCACAGCGCGACCACGTTCCAGGCGGCGGGGAAGCCCTGGAAGTAGTTGTCCTTGCTTTTCATGTTGACGTTGCAGAAGCAGAACAGTGACGACACCAGGATCAGCGAGGTGGCCAGCAGCGGCGTGTAGTCGGGCAGGGCGATGTAGCGGTAGATAAACAGCGCGGGGATAAACACATAGGTCAGGTAGTCGATCACCAGGTCCAGTACCGAACCGTCGATATTGGGCAGCACCGACTGGGTGTTGACCTTGCGCGCCAGCGAGCCGTCGACCCCGTCCACCAGCAGCGCCACGCCCAGCCAGATCAGGCAGGCTTTGGGCTGGTTGTCGAACAGCGCGAGGGTGGCGAGAAAGGCCGTTACCACGCCGGTCGCGGTGAACCCATGGGCGCCCCATGCTTTGAGCCTGGCGATGTGTAGAGTCGATATCACGGGAGGTTCTCCAGGAAGTAGTGCAGGCCAACGATCCTCGTCGACAAGGTCGCCACGGCCCAGGCCAGGGTGCAACTATCGACCGGACATTGGACGATAAGGTTCAGCGCAGTTTAGTGAGAAATCGCCGTGCGCGGTGAACGACTTTTGATAGGCCAAAGCCGCGCATCCCATTCCCTCGTGGCGACGGCCTGCCCGAATCTCCATAGCCGCTGCCGAAGGCTAGGGCCGCGTTCGGACGCTGGCCCTCACCGACGCCCGGTACATCCGATAAAACACGGCGCCCATACCGGCCAGCGCAGCCTTGTGCCTCGGCAGCGGCTACCGGGCGTTGTGGTGGCCTAGGGTTTGGCCTGCAACGCCTGAAGAATGGTGCGCGCAGCCTTGACCCGTTCGGCGTTGGGGTAGTTTTTATTGGCCAGCATCACGATGCCGATGTGCTGCCCGGGAACGAAGGCCGCGTAGGCCCCGAAACCGTTGGTGGAACCGGTCTTGTTGAGCAGCATCTGTGCCTGGGGTGCTTGCACCGGGTTCAACCATTTGACGGCGTGGGGTTGCAGGGCCATCGCTGATGAATTGCCTTCCACCAGCTTCTGCTCGCTGATCGGGTAGGCGTACATCTCCCAGCCCAGGCCCTGGGTCATGTCAGCGACCCGGTAGTAGCCGCTGTGGGTGAGGGCCATTGCCTGCTGTAACGCCGGTTCCAGTGGTTCGGGTTGCAGGTTGCTCTGGACGAAGCTCAGCAGATCGCTGGAGCTGGTCTTCATGCCGTAGGCTTCGGCGTCCAGCGGGCCGGCGCCGACCCGGATCGGCTGGTTGGCCTGGGTGTAGCCCTGGGCGTACAGGTGCTGCTGGTCCTGCGGAACCTGGAGGTAGCTGTGCTTGAGCCCGAGCTTGGGCAGCAGGGTATTGCTCATCAGGGTCTCGAACGGCTGGCCCAGGCTGCGTGCCGCCAGGTAGCCGAACAGGCCGATGCTCGGGTTGGAATACAGGCGCTGGCTGCCGGGGGGATAGGTCGGTTTCCAGGTGTTGTAGTAGTCCAGGGTCTGCTCGGCGCTTTTGACGTCGTCCGGGAACTGCAACGGCAGGCCGCCGGCACTGTAGGTCGCCAGTTGCAACAGGCTGATGTGCTCCAGCGCGCTGCCGCGCAACGCCGGCAGGTACTGGCTGGCGGCGTCGCTCAGGGTCAGTTTGCCAGTGGCCTGGGCGTAGGCGCCGAGTGTTGCGGTGAAGGTCTTGCTCAGGGAGCCGATCTCGAACAGGGTGCTGTTGCTCACCGCCTGCCGGTTCTCCCTGGAGGCCACGCCGTAATTGAAGTAGTGGGCCTGGCCGTCGATGCTGATGGCGACTGCCATGCCAGGGATGTCCTGGGCCTGCATCACCGGTTTGATCGTGGCATCGACCAAGGCCTTGAGCTGATGCGCGTCGGGGGCGGCGGCCAGGCAGTGGCCAGTGCCCAGCAGGGCGACGCAGGTGCCGAGGGCGGCCAGGGTGATTCGGGTTTTTTCGCCCATGATTGCTGTTTTTCCGTGATGTTCGAGGGGGTGGCCGCAATGCGCGCCAGGCCCCTGTGGCGGGTCGGGCGACGAGCATAACCTGCACCGTCCCTGGGCAACACCCTGCAGCCGCCATGCTCCGTGGCCGTCAGTCGCCCTGCGCCACCTCGTTGCGCACCGCACCGGCGCGTGGCTGAGGGGCAACGGCGGGGGCCGGCTGGGCCTTGCGCCAGGTCAGCAGCACAATGCCGCCGACCACGATGGCGCCGCCCAGGATCTGCCCGGCATTGAGCATCTGGTCCAGCACCAGCCAGCCCATCAGCAAGGTGGCCAGGGGTTCGATGTTCATCACCGGGGCATTGCGCGGCATGTCCAGGCGCGGCACCGACATGAACAGCACGATAAAACCGGTGCCATACAGCACCACCAGGGTCGCCAGGGCCAGCCAGCCGGTGCTGCTTTGCGGCAGGTCGAGGCCGCCGGGCAGGGCGCCGCTGAGGCCGGCCAGGTTGACGCTGCTGAACACCACCAGGATCGTCAGCAGGCTGCGCACCGAGCCGCGCACCTGGGACAGCCGGTGATCGGTGATCCACAGCGCGCAGGCAAAGACGCTGGCGGCGCAGAACGCCAGGCCCACCCCCAGCAGCCATTGCGGGCCGACCTCGGTGCTGGCCGCCAGGCGCCCCGGTACGTCGAGCACCAGCACCAGCCCCACCAGGATCATCGCCATCAGCGCCGCCGTGCGCGCGGTAGGGCGCGGGCCGCCGAGGGCCCAGGTGAGCAGCGCCAGCAGGATCGGGAAGACGTTGGCCACCAGCAGCGCCAGGGCCACCGGCACCCGTGCCACCGCCGAATACAGGCACAGGCTCTGGGCCGCGATCAGCAGCCCCAGCAGCAATTGCCAGCGCCAGGCGCCTGGGGCCAGGCGAATGCTCTGGCGCTGCCACAGCACCAGGCCGGCCAGCACCAGCAAGGTCCCGCCCGAGCGCAGCAGAATCGCCAGCAGCACCCCCGCCCCATCGTCGAAGGCGACCCGCGCCGCCACATGGTTGCCGGCGAAGGCACAGCCCATGCACAGCAGGATCAGCACCGCGAGTGGACGGGAAAAGGCGACGGGAGCAGCAGGCGAGGCAGTGGGCAGGGACATGGCAGTGAGTCTCGAACGCGGGGAGCCGGGTCAGGGCTGAAGCCGGACGGAGTGGTTTTTTATTATGTTGTCGTACAACTTGGCTTGGGCTTTGTACCGCAATCGTCCAGGGGAGACAACCCTGTAGTCGCCAAGGGATTGCAATGCGGGGGGAGTAAGGAGGTGTTCGGGAGGACGTCTCGGGCGACCGCTGTCGTGCAAATCAGTCATGAGGTCGTATGACTGACTCTCGACCACGGCGACTCCATAAACGGTCGGGCCTGGATCAAACGCCGGCGCCGGATAGCACCGGCGCCTTAGTGCTTGTTGCCTGGACGAGCCTTGCCCTGGCCGCGCACGTACAGCGAGTCGGCGAGCTTCTGCCGGTCTTCCAGGCTGAGGCTGCCGGCAAAGTCGGCGAGGGCGGTTTCGACCCGGGCCCGCAGCGCGCTGTCGGCTTCCCGAGCGCGTCCCAGGTCGGCGTCCAGGGCATTGCGGTCGAGGGTCGGTTGCTGCAGGCGCTCGACCACATCCAGCCGCGCCTGGCGCCCGGCCAGGAGCAACGGTTGGCTGTCGATGCGGGTCTGGCGCAGCAATTGGCGCAGTTGCTGGCGGCTGACATCCGGCAGTTGCACCAGGGCCTTGCGCAGGCCGTGCTGGGGCTCCGCCACGGCCAGGGGTTGCGCCCGGTTGTGCCCCAGCCATTGGTAGAGGCCACCGGCCAGGCCGCCCACCAGGAATACGTTGAGCAGCAGCGACACCACCAGCAGGGTTTTCAGGGGCTTGTTGGGCTGGGTCACTGTTCGATCTCCTCGGCTGGGGTACTCAGAATGATCTCGGCATCGCTCTGTTCGAAGATGCTCGGCAGGGCTTCGGGCGAGCTGTGCAATGGCAGGCTCAGGGACACCACCAGCATCCCGGCGCCGATCCCCGCCAGGCCGACCCCGACAAATCCCGCCGGCGACAGCCAGCCTGCATAGCGCTGCCAGAACGAGCGCGGTCGAGGCCGGGGCGCACTGGCCGCGATCTGGTGGGCCAGGCCCGCAGGGGAGGGCGCCAGTTGATGGCTGTCGAGCCACTGGTCGAGCTCGCGGGCCTGGCGCAAGGCGTCCTGCATCGGGCCCGCGCCGCTGGCAAGCAGGGCCTGGGCTGCGGCTTGTTCGGCGACGGGCCAGCGTCGCAAGTCGGCACCGTAGGCGTCGGCTAAGTGACCAAAGCGTTCGGGCGTCATGGTTTTCCCCTTCCTAGGTCGGCAGTACCGGATGGTTCGGCAAGGTAGCTGCGCAGGTTGCGCCGGGCCCGCGAGAGCAGGCTTTCCAGGGCATCGACGCTGATGTTCATCAGCGCCGCGGCCTCAATGTTCGAAAGCTCCTGGTAGTACTGCAGCACGATGGCTTCGCGCTGGCGCTCGGGTAGCGCAGCCAGGGCCGCTTCCATTTGCGTGCTGCGGGCGCTGGCCTCCAGTTGCTCCTCGGGGCGCGGCGCCGGGTCGATCACTTCGAGCAGTTCGTCGGCGTCGGCCCAGGGCCGTTCCTTGCGCCGCCGCAGGTGGTCGTAGCACAGGTTCAAGGCCACCCGGTGCAGCCAGGTGTCGAAACGTGCCTGGCCGGCGCGCCAGCTGGCGGCGTGTTTCCAGATCCGTAGAAAGCTTTCCTGGGCCACGTCCCGGGCTTCATCGGCGTCACCCAGCAGGCGCCCGGCCAGAGCCAGCAGGCGCGGCAGCTTGCGCGACACCATTTCATCGACAGCCTGGGGTTCGTTGTTGCCGATGCGGGTCAACAACTCGATGTCCGGATCAGGTTCGTTCAAATCGGCGGTTCTCGGTGCGTTGGCCGGGTAGCAGGGGCTGGCGCCGGGCACGGGGGCTCGGCGCCGGTCACAGGCTCAGCGCACCCAATGGCCTTCTTTCCAGTACCAGTTCGGCCCGCGGGCCTGCCAGTGGCCGGGTATCCAGCGCGCGCCGCGCATCGGCTGCCAATAGCCGGGAGCCCAGACATAACCGCGACCGCTCCAGCGCCAATGCCCGCGATCCCAGGCGTAGCCGGGGCGTGGCCCGGGCATGCGCTCGTACTGCATGGGCGGCGGCGCCTGGCGAATGATGACCTCGGTCTGGGCATAGGACGGGGCACTCGCCAGGGCCATGAGTGCCAGCGGAATCAGCAAGGCATGGCGTAACGCAAGCAGGGGGCGGGCAAGCTTCATGGCAACTCCTTCAGGCCTGCGTTCGCCAATGAACGCAGCTGATGGGTTGAACGATAGATAGGGAAAAGATCCGTCGCGAGCCACGCTGTTTTTTTTCACCGGGCCGCCCATTGCATGGCGGGCCCTCGGCGGCATGAAAAATCTCGGTAGCGGCCGACGGATCCCGGGCACTGCCCCCGTTCAAGGGTTACCAGGGCAGAGAACGTTGTTGCTGTTCCTGGCTTGCTGCACGGCTACCGCCATTGAACCCATGAGGAATTTTCCATGTCCCGCTGTCTTAAATTGCTCGCCTGTGTCGCGGTGCTGTTGACCCTCAACGGCTGCGTCTTCTACGGCCACCCTCATCCATGCTGCTGGCGTTATGGGTATGGCTACCACCGTTGAGAGAAGGAACAGCACCTGTAGCCGAGCCTGGGGGGGGGGGGGGGCGGCCGGGCGGCGGGACGGGGAGGACCCGCCCCCCCCCGCGCGGGGAGGGCCCCCGGCGGCGGGTGTGGGGGGGGAGGGGAGGGGG
>NZ_JBLZOM010000008.1:75724-208381 GCF_049199125.1 Pseudomonas sp. QD4 | reverse complement strand
GGCGGAAGCTGAACGCTGTAGCCGCTGCCGCCAGGCTGCGGTTACACGGCGCTGCGGCTGTTTTGGCCGTCGATCAGGCGGTTGAGGTGTAAGGGGTTGGCGTTTTGCAGGGCTTCGGGGAGCAGGGCGTCGGGGCAGTTCTGGTAGCACACCGGGCGCAGGAAGCGCTCGATGGCCAGGCTGCCGACCGAGGTTCCGCGGGCATCCGAGGTGGCCGGGTAAGGGCCGCCATGGACCATCGCATCACAGACTTCGACCCCGGTCGGGTAGCCGTTGAACAGCACCCGGCCGACCTTCTGTTCCAGCAGCGCCAGCAGCTCGCCATGGCCCTGCAACTCGTCGGCCTCGCCAATCAGGGTCGCCGTCAGTTGCCCGTGCAGGGCCTGCAAGGCCTGTTGCAGTTGCGCCATGTCCGCCACTTCCACGAGTACCGTGGCCGGGCCGAACACCTCTTCCTGCAACAACGGGTCACCCTCCAGCAACAGGCTGACATCGGCCTTGAACAACTGCGGCTGCGCCTGTGGCCCGTGTTGTTCACGCCCGGACAGGTGCTGGATGCGCGGATGCTCATGCAGCGCTGCCACGCCTTTGGCGTAACTGGCCAGGGTTCCGGCGTTGAGCATGGTCTGCGCCGGCTGTTCCCCCAGCAGCGCCGCGAGGCGTTCGCTGAATGCGCTGAATTGCGCGCTGCGCAGGCCCAGCACCAACCCCGGGTTGGTACAGAACTGACCACAGCCCTGGACCACTGAAGCCGTCAGTTCGGCGGCGATTTTCTCACCGCGCACCCGCAGCGCTTCCGGCAGTAGCAGTACCGGGTTGATGCTGCTCATCTCGGCAAACACCGGGATCGGCTGCGGCCGGGCGGCGGCCATGTCGCACAGGGCCCTTCCACCCTTGAGCGAACCGGTAAAGCCCACGGCCTGGATCGCCGGGTGCTTGACCAGGGCCTCGCCGACCCCGGCGCCATAGATCATGTTGAACACCCCCGGCGGCATGCCGGTCTGTTCGGCGGCGCGCAGGATCGCATCGGCCACCCACTCGGCTGTGGCCATATGGCCGCTGTGGGCCTTGAACACCACCGGGCAGCCCGCGGCGAGCGCGGCAGCGGTATCGCCGCCGGCGGTGGAGAAAGCGAGGGGGAAGTTGCTGGCGCCAAACACCGCCACCGGGCCGACGCCCATGCGGCATTGGCGCAGGTCGACCCGGGGCAGCGGCTGGCGTTCGGGCAGGGCGCGGTCGATCCGCGCGGCGTAAAAATCACCCCGGCGCAGCACTTCGGCAAACAGCCGCATCTGGCCGCTGGTGCGCCCGCGCTCGCCCTGGATCCGCCCGGCCGGCAGCGCGGTTTCGCGACCCACCAGGGCCACGAAATCATCGCCCAGGGCATCCAGTTGCTCGGCGATGGCGTCCAGAAATTGCGCTCGGCGGCTGGCCGCCAGGCTGCGAAATGCCGGGTAGGCCGCTGCTGCGGCGCGGGCTGCGGCATCGACTTCGGCCTCGGTGGCCTGGGTAAAGCGGTAGGGCAGGGCTTCGCCACTGCTGGCGTCATGGCTGTGCAGGGTGCGGTTGCCGGCGGCGCTGCGGGCGCCGCCGATGTAGTTGTGGCCGATGATCTGGGTCATGCAAGGCTCCTTGAGTGGTGGGTTCATGGCTCAGGCCAGCGAATTACCCCGGCCCGGGGCGGTTTGCGCAGCATCGTGGGCGGCAACCCGCACGGCCGCTTCGGCATCCACCTGATGCAGCGACTTGCCCCGGGTCTCGCGGGTCAGGCCGACGGCGACGATGGAGATCAGCGCGGCGCCCACCAGGTACCATGCGATGGGTGTGGAGCTGTGGTACTTGTTCAGCAGGGTGATGGCGATCAGCGGCGCCAGGGAGCCGGCGAAGATCGGCGCCACTTGGTAGCACAGCGACAACGCGGTGTAGCGCACGTGGGTCGGGAACAGCTCGGCCATCAGCGCCGAGTAGGGCGCATAGGTCATGGACTCGATGGCCAGGCCCAGGGTGATGGCGGCCATGATCAGCCAGTTGTTGCCGGTGTCCATCATCGGAAAGCCGACAAAGCCCCAGAACGCGGTGAGCACGGCACCGGTCAGGTACACCGGTTTGCGCCCCACCAGATCCGACAGGTAGCCCATCAGCGGGATCATGAAAAAGTGCAGCAGGTGCGCGCCGAACATCAGCAGCAGGATCTCGGTGGTGTCCTTGTGCACCACCAGCTTGAGGTAGGTGATGGAGAAGGTGACCACGGTGTAATACAGGATGTTTTCCGCAAAGCGCGCGCCAATCCCCACCAGCACCGACCGCCAGTGGTGGCGCAGGACTTCGATCACCCCCAGCTGCTGGACCTTGTTTTTGGCCTGGCGGGCCTGGGTTTCCTTGAAGATTGGCGCGTCATCGACACTGGTGCGGATCCAGTAGCCGATCAGCACCACCACCGCCGAGAACCAGAACGCCACGCGCCAGCCCCAGGACAGGAACTGTTCTTCGGACAGGTTCGACGACAGCAGCAACAGCGCCACGGTGGCCACCAGGTTGCCGGCCGGAACCCCGGCCTGGGGCCAACTGGCCCAGAAGCCGCGACGGTTGTCCGGACAGTGTTCGGAGACCAGCAGAATCGCGCCGCCCCATTCACCGCCAAAGGCGAAGCCCTGGATCAGCCGCAGCAGCACCAGTAACACTGGCGCGGCGTAGCCGATGCTGTCGAAACCGGGCAGGCAGCCCATGAGGAAGGTGGTGATGCCGACCACCACCAAACTCAGTTGCAGCAGGCGCTTGCGGCCGAATTTGTCACCGTAGTGACCGAACACCAGGCCGCCCAGGGGGCGTGCAAGAAAGCCCACGGCGTAGAGGGCGAAGGCGGCGATGATGCCGTCGATGGGGCTGTCGGTCTGGCGGAAGAACAACTGGCCGAAGACCAGGGCCGAGGCGGTGCCATACAGGAAGAATTCATACCATTCGGCGACTGTACCGGCCATGGCGGCGGCCACGACCCGTTTCAGGCCCGATGGAGTGGTGTGGTTCGAGGAAGCGGGGGAGGCTGGAAGAGTGGACATGCTGGCGTTTCCTGTGGGGGGCGCAGTAACGGGCAAGCCGGGCCGGGCCGTATAGGCCGGCCCGGCACCCACTCAGAGACCGACGTCCGGCAGATGCGGACGGTTGGCCAGGGCCTTGGCCATGATGCGCTCGACGAACTCGCGATCGGCTTGCGGCAAGGCCAGGCGTGGCGGACGGGTCAGGGCGCTGCCGCGACCGGCGATGGCTTCACACAGTTTGATGCACTGCACCAGGTCCGGGCGGGCATCGAGGTGCAGGATCGGCATCAGCCATTCGTAGATCGGCATGGCTTCTTCGTAACGGCCGGCCTTGGCCAGGCGGAAGATGGTTTCGCCTTCCTTGGGGAACACGTTGGACATGCCCGAGACCCAGCCCTCGGCACCCACCGCCAGGCTTTCCAGGACCACGTCGTCGAGGCCGGCGAACAGCACGAAGCGGTCGCCGACTTCATTGCGCACGTCGATAAAACGCCGGGTGTCGCCGGAAGAATCCTTGAAGCACACCACGTTGTCGCAGTCGGCCAGGGAAATCAGGATGTCCGGGGTCACGTCGTTTTTGTAGATCGGCGGGTTGTTGTAGACCATTAGTGGCACGTCGGCATTCTTGGCCACGTAGCGGTAGTGCTCGGCGGTCTCGAATGGCTTGGAGCCGTAGACCAGGGCCGGCATCAGCATCACCCCGTCCACCCCGACCTTGCGCACGGCGTTGGCCACCTTGGCCGCCTGTACGCTGGTGAATTCGGCCACGCCGCAGATCACCGGGACCCGGCCGCGGGAGGCATCCACCGCAACTTCGGTCACGGCGATTTTTTCTTCGGCGGTCAGCGAGGTGTTTTCGCCCACCGAACCACACACCACCAGGCCCGAGACGCCGTCGCGGATCACGTTGGAAATCACCTGGTGGGTTTTCTCCAGGTTGATGGAGAAGTCGTCATTGAATTGAGTGGTCACCGCGGGGAAAACGCCACTCCAGTTGATGCGCTTGCTCATAGTAGTCTCCGGTTGTTAATTGTATTTCGTATACGATATTTGAAAGGCCTAAGGTCGGCCAGCAGTATTTTGCAAATGGCCCGTGGTTTCGGGTTTTCTCGCTTTAAATCAAAGGGTTGGAAATTAGGCGCCGGGCCAGGTGTCCGACAACCGGTAGCCTTCAGGCCACGGATCGCTGGGGTCGAGCAGCAATTGATGGGTGCCGGTGATCCAGGCGCGCCCGGAAATGCACGGGTAAATGGCCGGGTGCCCGGCCACTTCGGTCAGGGAATCGATGCGGCAATGGAACTCGGAACCGAGGATCGAGCGCCCGATAAAGCGCTCGCCCACCTGCATCAAGCCCTTGGCCTGGAGCACCGCCATGCGCGCCGAACACCCGGTGCCGGTGGGGGAGCGGTCGATCTTGCCGGGTTGGATCACCACCGCGTTGGCGCCGGTGGCCACGCCGTTCTCATGGACGATGGGCGCGGCGATCTGGCAGAACGAAATATGCGACCACTCAGGGTTCAGCGGGTGCACAAAACCCAGTTGTTCGTTGGCCGCGCGGGTGATTTTCAAGCCGATCTCCACCAGCTCCCGGGCCTCGTCCGGGCGGATGGCAAAGCCCAGGCGCTGGGCATCGGCGATCACAAAGCTGTCGCCGCCATAGGCCGTGTCGACCTGCAGCGAACCCAGGCCCTCGACCTCGATCCAGGCGTCCAGACGGTCGGCGAATGACGGCACGTTCTTCACCTCCACCCGCTGCACCTTGCCATCGCGGCACTCGGCCACGACTTCGATCAAACCGCCGGGGGCTTCGAGCACCAGGTGCGTCTGCGGTTCGGTCATCGGCAGGATGCCGCTGTCGAGCAGCACCGTGGCCACGCACAGCGAGTTGGAGCCGGACATCGGCGGAGTGTCGGCCGGCTCCATGATGATCCAGCCCATCTGCGCCCGTGGGTCCTTGGCCGGTACCAGCAGATTGACGTGGCGGAACACCCCGCCGCGCGGTTCGTTGAGCACGAAGTTGCGCAGGGTCTGGTCCTGGGCGATCCAGCGCGATTGCTCCCACACCGTGGCCCCCGGGGGCGGTGCGACGCCGCCGACGATCACATCGCCGACTTCGCCTTCGGCGTGGCAGCTGACCACATGAATGACTTTCGATGAACGCATTGCCTGCTCCTACTTGACCGATTTGAGGAAGGCCGCCGTTTCCGGCTGCTGGGGGTTGCCGATGACCTGGTCGGGGGAACCGATCTCATGCACCAGGCCATTGCGGAAGAACGCCACGCGGTCGGACACATCGCGGGCGAAGCGGATTTCGTGGGTCACCAGGACCATGGTCATGCCGTCTTCGGCGAGCATGCGCATGGTGTCCAGCACCTCGCCCACCAGTTGCGGGTCGAGGGCCGAGGTGGCTTCGTCGAACAGCATGTAGTCCGGCGACATGGCCAGGGCCCGGGCGATCGCCATGCGTTGCTGCTGGCCGCCGGACAGCTTGCCGGGGAAAGTCTTGAGCTTGTCTCCCAGGCCGACATGGGTCAGTTGCTGGACCGCCAGCGCCTCGGCTTCCTGACGGCTTTTGCCGAGCACCTTGCGCGGGGCGAGCATGACGTTCTCCAGCACCGTCAGGTGGGGGAAGGCGTTCCATTGCTGGAACACGATGCCGATGCGCTGACGCAGGCGATTGAGGTCGGTGGCGCGGTTGTGCACCTCAACGCCGTCGACGCGGATGCTGCCTTTCTGGATCGGCTCCAGGCCGTTGATGCACATCAACAGGGTCGACTTGCCGGAGCCGGAGCCACCGATGATCGACACCACTTCGCCTTTTTGCACGGTCAGGCTCACGCCCTTGACCACTTCGAGGTCGCCGAAGGATTTGTATACGTTGTCGATCTCAATCATTTTCTTGCCACCTTCTTTCCAGACGAGCGCCCAGGCGAGCGACCACCAGGCTCATGACGTAGTAGATAAGGCCCGCGATGCACAGCACCAGCAGCGGTTCCTGAATGCGAGTGACGATGGTTTGCGAGGCGCGCAGCAGCTCGACGATGCCGATCCACATCACCAGCGCGGTGTCTTTCATCACGCTCAGGACCAGGTTCAGCCAGCCGGGGAAGGCCACGCGCGAGGCCATCGGCAACACGATCCAGCGCAGGTCCTGCAGGTAGCTCAGGCCCAGGGAGCGACTGGCGCGGCGCACCGTCAACGGCACCGCGAGCACGCCGCTGCGCACGATCTCGGTGAAGTACGCGGCGGCGTAGATCCCGAGCACGATGCAGCCGACGCTGAAGGCGCTGATGTTGAGGCCGACAATGCTTTTGAACGAGTTGAACAGGACGAACTGGATCAACAGCGGCACGCTGCGAAACACGTCCAGGACCCAGGCCAGGGGCAGGCTGGCGCGCGGCAGCAGGGCCCGCAGCAAACCGAAAAACAGCCCGGCGACCGAGCCGAGGATGATGGCCCAGAAGGTCAGTTGCACCGTGACCCAGGCCCCGCTGAGCAGGAACAGCACATCGTTGCTGGTAAGACTGGTGGAAAACATGGATGCGCCCTCAGTAACGGAACAGGCGCCAGGCCAACAGCCGGGCTACCGCGACGATCAGCTTGGAAATCAGGTAATAGAGCACCGCCGCGATGGCGAAGTACTCGAAGGTGCGGAACGTCTTGACGTTGTAGTCCTGGGTCACGCCGGTGAGGTCGTTGTTGAGCCCGACGATCACCCCCAGCGAGGTCATCAGTACCGCCCACACCATCTGGTTGGTCAGGGGGTAGAACACCACCCTCAGCAACTGCGGGACGATGATCATGCGGTAGGTCTGGAACGCGCTCATGCCCAGGGAGCGTGCCGCGCGGACCTGGGTCGTGGGCACGGCCTTGAGCCCGCCGCGAAAGTTCTCGGCCAGGTAGCCGGCATTGTTGAACGTGATCCCGGCCAGCAGGGCGAACCAGGAACTGACGTGCAGCCCGAGGGAGCCGAGGCCGAAATACAGGATGTAGATCTGGAACAGCGACGGCGTGTTGCGGGCGATCGACACCCAGGCGTTGCCGATGCCGCGCAGCACCGGCTGCCGGGCTTCACGCATCACCGTCAGGGCCAGGGCGATCAGCACGCCGAAGATCATCGACAGCGCGGCGGTCTCGAAGGTCACCAGGGCACCGGCCAGCATGTCGGGCAGGGCCCGTAGCGCCGAGCGCCATTGGAAGGTGTAGTCAAACATGCGCGGGGCTCTCCAGGGGGGCGACGGGTTCGAGCCAGGCCGGCAGGCGGCCGCTGGCGTTACCGGTGCAGGCGCTGTCGACACAGTCGGCCAGGCTCGCGAAATGCACCGGGCGGCCTACCAGCCCGGGGGCGTAGTGGGCGTATTTGCCGGAGTTGGTCATCAGGGTGCGGGCGCCGGGCGGGATCACCGGTTCGCCGAGCATGCACCAGCAGGTGTCGGTGATCAGGGTCGCGCCAAATGCCTCCAGCGCTGCGATGTCCCCGGCGGCGCGGGCCTGTTCCAGCACAGCCCGGCCGCAGGTGATCGCCAGCACCACCCCGGGGTGTTTATGCCGGCCCTGGCACAGCCGGGCCAGGGTGGCGAACTCGCTGGCGGAAAAGTGCGGGTTGCCCAGGGACACCACGTCCACCTGGGGATTCCTGGCGCTGTTGAGCTCGGCCCAACTGGCGCGCAGGTCGGCGAGCTGGATGCGCTCCACCGGCAGTGCCACGCCCGGTTCCAGCACCTGGGCCGGGTCCAGCGCCTCGGGGGTGACCCCGGCGATATGGAACAGTGGCGCCGCCGACGTGGTGGCAAAGGCGGCGCCGAAAGCCTTGAGGTCGTCGAGACTGGGCTGCGCCCGTTCCAGCCCCAGCACCAGGGGGATGCGGCTGCCGGCCAGGTTGCCGATGTGGTAACCCAGCAGCGGGTAGAAGGCGTCGTCGAGGGCGGCCAATGGCGGCAGCTCGATCTGCAGGCGGGCCTTGCGCTGAGCGTCCAGGTGGCAGCCGACCAGGGGGGCGCGGCCGCTGAGGGCAATGCAGATGTCCAGGTAATCCGGGTATTTCAGGGTGCGTGCGCCGAGCACGCTGTTGGCGTACACCACGGCGTTGGATTCGGCCCAGACAATCTGTTCGCCGGCCTTGGGGGCGCTGTCCAGCAGGTAGGGCGCGCAGGTGAAACTCAGTTGCGCGCCCATGGCCATATAGGCATCGCCCAGGGCACTGGCGGGTTCGCCGAGGGCGGCGTCGATGCCCAGTTCGCGCCAGCGGCGCTGGTCCACGGAAATCGAATTGAGGGTGGTCGGGACCCGCACCTGGGCGCCCCATTGCACCAGCTGTTCGGCGAACCGCAGGCTGGCCGGCCCGGTATAGATGCAACCGTCGATATGGGCCTGGGTCACATCCACCAGGCTGCGTGCACCTTGCAGCTCGGCCATGCGCAGCACGATCTGCATCGCCACCTGGGCGGCCTTGCCGTGGGTGCCGGCGAGCAGCGCCTGGTCATGGGCGGTGAGTGTGATCGAGGTTGGCCGGGTGTCGGGTTGCGGGCTGTCGCGGTACGGGGCCAGGGCTGGCGGTGCTTGCGCGAACAGGCTCAGCGCATCGCCTTCAACCCGGGCGAACGCGCTGCCGCGCAAGGTGGCGAAGGCCTCCCGGCCGATGCACAGCACCGGCAGGGAACGCTGGAAAATGGTCTGCGCCACCAGCACGCCCAGGGTCAGGATCTCATCGGCCTCGGCCAGCACCAGGGCGGCCGGTGCATGGCCATTGCTGATCAGCTCCATCAGCACGCTGCTGCCGGTGCACGAGCCGCGGCCGCTGGGGATGGCCAGCACCCGGCCGGCCAGGCACTCGCCGCTCAAGGGGTGATGCCGGTCGATGACTTCGCCGCTGACCGGGTCGACCCCGCCCCAGAAGCTCAGCCCGACTTCGGCGAACAGCAGGGGGCCTTGGGCGGCCCCCGCTACCAGACTGCGACCGCTCAGGGCAGTGGGCGTGCTGGGCATGCCGGTCACCTTAGTAGTAGACCTTTGGCACGGTCAGGTCGGTGGGCGGGATCTCGCTGCCGACCCATTTCACGAACAGCTCCTTGTAGCGTCCGGTGCGCACCTGCTGGTTGACGAACAGGTTGAGGTAGTTGATCAGCCCGTACTCGTTGCGCTTGGCACCCAGGGACACGTAATCCACCACATAGGGTGCGTTACCGGCGATTTTCAGGTTCTTGTACTTGCCGGATTTGAGGGTGGCGGCGGCCACGGTGTTGGTGACCACGGTGGCGTCGATATGGCCTTGGGCGACGGCGAGGATGGTGTCGTTCTGCGACTGATAGGCGCGGAAACTGCCGCTGCCCCATTGCTTGACGTCTTTCTCCAGGGCGATGGCTTCATAGGTGCCGCTGGTGTTGCCCAGGGCCTTGCCCTTGATGTCGTCGAAGCTGTTGATACCGGTGTTGTCCCGGGTCAGCACCACCATCTGGAAGGCGAAGTAGGGCACGGTCAGGCCGACGGTCTTGGCGCGCTCCAGCGTGTCGGAAGTCGAGGCGACAATCACATCGGCGCGGCCCGAGACCAGGGCCGGGATCCGGTCGGGGAAGGGTGTTTCCACCACCTCGGCATCCACCCCGAGGACTTTTGCCAGGTCATTGCAGTAATCGACGTCAAAGCCGGCGGGCTTGTTGCTTTCATCGCGAAAACCCATGGGCGGGAAGTCCAGGGTCACCGCGCAGCGCAGCTTGCCGGAGCCGATGATGTCATCGAGCTTGTCGGCCTGGGCGGTGGCGATAAAGGAACTGCTGAGAACGGCGGTGAGGGCTACGGCAAAAGCGGGGTTTTTCATAGGTGCCTCGTTAGCGCAAAGGTGGGGGGCAATCGTATTGTGAATTTCGTATACGATATTTTATTAGCAATGGGCGTGCCTGTTTTTCCCCGTTACCTGGAATTAATTCACCGATCCTTGCCGGAGAGCCGTTGCACCCCGCCAGACCCGCTTCAGTGGCGCCACCGGTCTAAAGTCGGTGCAGCCGTGGTGTTACATAAGGGAGCAACCACTCCCCGCGACGCCCATTAAAGGAACACCGCCCGTAGCTGCTGCCGAGCGCGCGAGTCCGGCTTGGGCGCCGTGGAGTGTCAGGGGGGTTATGCGGTGGTATTGCGGGCGAGTGCAGCCTGGCGGCAGCGGTTACAGGGTGTCAGGGGGATGCGGGGGGGCATCGAGCTGGAGTCGCTGCCGAGCCCGCGAGGCGGCGCTGGTCGGGGTGGACGCCGCAGAGTGTCAGGGGATTTATGCGACGGTGTCGCGGGCCAGCGCCGCCTGGCGGCAGCGGTTACAGGGTGTCAGGGACATCGGGCTGTAGCCGCTGCCGAGCGCGCGAGGCCGGCATGGGCGCCGTGGATCTCAGGTCTTTAAGCAGTGCCGCAACGGCTGGCCGTCAATGCGCACAAGGCAGGTGTTCGAACAGGGTCTTGCAGACGCCGGCGATGTGTTCGTCCAGCAGGGCCACGGCCTGTTCGACGTTGCCGTCGCGGCAGGCCTGGAGGATTTCCCGGTGTTCGTGGTCGGCGCGGTCCTTGCCGGCCGAGAGGCTCATCTGCATTCGCAGGTAGCGTTCCAGCTTGTCGTTGACCGAGCGGATCAGGCTCACCAGAAACGGCCGTTGCGCCGGTTCATACAGGCAGGCGTGCAGCTCCCAGTTGAGTTCGGCCCAGCGCCCGACGTCGTTTTCGCCGATGAACTCCTGGCAGATCCGCTCGGCCCGGGCGAAGGTCTCTTCGGTCATGTTGGGGATCGCCAAGCGCAGTGCCTTGTCTTCAAGCAGCATGCGCACCTCGAACATCTGCGCCAGTTCCGCTTCCGAGATCCGCGTGACCATGGCCCCGCGGTTGCGCTGGAACATCACCAGGCCCTCGGCCTCCAGGCGCTTGAGGGCCTCGCGCACCGGGATCTTGCTGACGTTGAACTGACGGGCGATATCGTCCTGGCGAATCGGCTCGTCCTCGTCGAAATGCCCGGCGACGATGGCGTCGCGCAGATGCCGGGTGATGATCTCTGAGGTGGAGGGCGTGTTGCCCAGGTCCGGGGCGTTGAGTCGAGGTAAGTTCACAATGGCGGTCGTTCGAAAGGAGATGGGGGATATGGTATACGAATTTGCTCCAGGCGTTGTTCCCACGGGTCGCCAACGGTAGCGACCAGGTCGGTTTCGGTCTGGTCCTACCCCTTGGCGTCGCTGACCCGAGCCTCAGCCGAGCGTCTTGAGTACCTGGGCGAAACCCTCGGCGGTCCATTCCTTGCGATCCGACACCTGGCCATCGCCCAACTCGACGAGGCGCAGCACACCGTCAGCGCGCTGCACCACATCCACCGAGAAAAAGGGGCTGTCGATCAACCGCGCGCAACGTTGCACCAGCGCCGGCACCTCGCCATCGGCGCCGTAGGCCCGGCCCCTGGCGACAAAGTAGCGCCGCTCGGTGTGCTCAAGGTAATCCTCGCGCTTTCTGACGCACACGCCGCCTTCTATCTGCCCGCGGTACTGGCGCATCTGCTCCACCAGTGGGGCGATCTGCGCCACGTTCGCCACCAGTGACCCGCCAGCGGTGTTGAGGGATTTCACATAGTCCTTGATGAAATACCCCGGCCAGTCCAGCCCATGCAGGGCCTGGGTGAAGTCGGCGTCGGCGGGCAGCACCCGGGTCTCGCTGGTGTGCTCGGTCAGCAACGGGTACCACTCCGGCAGGTGGTGACAACGCCGGTATTGGGCGGGGTCGGTCAACGCCGTGGCACCCAGGACGCGCAGGGCTTCGACCAGGCTGATGTACACCGGCGGCGTCAGCATCCAGCCGCGATACAGCACCGTGCTGCCCTCGGGAATGGCCGGGTGTGCCTTGAACCGGCCGGCCTCGAAGTCTTCGAAACAGAACAGCGAAGCCTTCAGGCCCAGGGCCCGGGCGGCGGCATATTCGTCCTGATAAGTCTCGTCGACCTGCTTCTGATCAAACGGGTCGCTTGGATACAGTAAATGCATGGCGTGCTCCGCCGCTGGAAAAGGGGCGCGGGTCACTGGCTGCCAGCGGCGCTTCGCTGGACCAGGGCGCGGATGATTTCAAACAATTCGTCTTCGGCTTGCAGGGCGCTGATCTCACCGTTCGCGGCCGCGTGGGACAGGGCTTCGGCGGCGCCGAGCATGGCCCGCAGCGGGGCGTCGCCGATACCGTTGCCAACGGCGAACGGAGCCAGGGCGCGGCGGCATTTTTCGATGAAGATCGCCTCGTATTCACCCTTGATCTGCTCCAGCTCCGGCGAACTGGCCAGGGCCGCGATCACCCCGGGGATCTCCCGCCCCTGCAGCGACACACAGGCCACATAGGACGCGGCGATCACCCGGGCGCGGCTGTCGAGGGTGGCTTCGCTGCGCTCCAGGGCGGCGTCCATCACGGCGGTCTGGCGTTGATCGAAGTCCTGGTACAGCGCCGCCAACAGCCCCGGCCGGGTGCTGAAGTGGTCATACACCACCGGCTTGGTCACCCCGGCCTGCTCGGCCAGCCGGCCCAGGGTCAGGGCCTCGGTGCCTTCCTCGCGGACCAGTTGCCAGGCGACGTCGAGCAGCTGGCGCAGGCGATCTTCCCGCGTCAGGCGGCGACGAGGCGGGGCGGTTTCGGACGGTGGCGGGTTGAGGTCGCTTGACATGTCTTATATACCAAAAGTAACTTATGGTGATTAACTTACTAATCGTAGCTTGCGCAGTGTATAGGGCCGACCCCGTGCCCTCAATCTGCCTTTCAATCTCCGTGGAGCCTGAACCATGCATGCCCTGATCGTTGTCGCCCATCACGACCCGCTGTCCCTGACCCACAGCCTGGCGGCGCAGGTTGCCGCCGGTCTGGCCGAAACCGGACATACCTGGGAAATCGCCGACCTGTCGGCCAAGGGTTTCGACCCCAGGTTCAACCCCGGTGACCACGCGGTGCACCGCCAGCAGGTCGCGCCGCCGGCCGATGTTGCCGCCGAGCAGGCCCGAATCGACGGCGCCGACGCCCTGGTGCTGGTCTACCCGGTGTACTGGTGGTCGATGCCGGGGCTGCTCAAGGGCTGGATCGACCGTGTGTTCGCCAACGGCTGGGCCTTTGATTACAGCCCCGAGGCCAAGCTGCTGAAAAAACTGCGCCACCTGAACGTGCACCTGCTGGCCCTGGGCGGCGCCGACGCCGGCACCTTCGAGCGCCATGGTTATGCCAAGGCGATGCAGACCCAGATCGACCACGGCATCTTTGATTACTGCGGCGCCCGCGTCGCCAGCTCGCACTTGCTGCTCGACTCCGAAAGCCGCGACCCCCGCCCGCACCTGGATCTTGCCCGCAACCTGGGACTGGAGCTGTTCGTCCAGGCGCCAGCGTCCGCCGCCCACGCGCACTGACCCCGCGCACTGGCGCCATGGGCTGAAAAGCCCTTGCACCGCCCGGGGGGAGATCGCGCATCATGGGCGCACTCAGCCCACGGAGGTTTTCATGCACGTCATCTCATCCCTCGGGCGCCTGGCCCTGGTGTCCATCGGCCTGTTGCTGGCCGCCCCGGCCATGGCCGCTGACGAGGCGCAGTTGGTGCAGTCGATCAACAGCTACCGCGGCCAGCTCCAGCGCTGCGCCGGCCAGGTGTCCCACGAGCTGCCGCCGCTGACCAGCGACCCGCGCCTGGTGCTGTCCGCCGGCAGTGTCGGTGATTTGCAGCAGGCCCTGACCCGGGCCGCGTACCCCATGGTCAATGTGCAGGCCATCAGCTTGTCCGGGCCACGGGATGCCGCCGCGGCGATGCAGGCGGTGCAGGAAAGCTTCTGCCAGGTGGTGCTCGACCCGCAGTTTGTCGACATCGGCGTCAGCCGCGAAGGCCGCGAATGGCGCATCGTCCTTGCCCGGCCATTGCTGGCGGCGCGCCTCGGAGACTGGCAGGCAGAAGGGCAACAGCTGTTGCAGTTGCTCAACGCGGCCCGCGCCCAGCCTCGCCAATGCGGGGCCCAGGCCTTTGCCGCCAGCGCGCCGCTGGCCTGGAACGCGCAACTGGGGGCTGCTGCCGAAGGTCATAGCCGGGCCATGGCCAACCAGAACTTTTTTGATCATAAGGACCGCGACGGCCGCACCCCGGGGGATCGGGCCGAGCTGGCGGGGTATGCCGGCGGGCAGATCGGCGAGAACATCGCCGCCGGCCAGGATTCGGCGCGCAAGGTGCTCGACGGCTGGCTGACCAGCCCCGGGCACTGCGCCAACCTGATGAACCCGGCCTTTCGCGAATTGGGCGCGGCCTACGCCGTGGACCCGAAAAGCGACGCGGGGATCTACTGGACCGCGCTGTTCGGCGCGCCCTGAGCCCCCGGCTCCCGGGCGTTTGCGGCACCGGATGGCCAAGGTTTTTTCGGGCAGGGTGGAATGATCGTGCGCCGCCAGTGTCGATTCTATGAGCCCGGTCGAGCACTGGGCGATTGCCCGCCCACCCACGGCCACCAGCCTGCAGACTGCGCCGCCCCGGCGGCCCTTGTGTAGCAGCCGGAAGGTTCGATCATGCAGCCCTTATTAGTCGCCACCTGCCTGGCCCTCACGCTTTGCGCGAGCCAGGTCTTTGCCGCCGATCAGGCACCCGCCGCCCAGGTCGCGGTCGACAAAGCCGAAGTCCTGGAACAGAAAGCCGCCGCCAAGGGCAGCGAACCGCCACCGGCCAAGGTCGAGGCCATCAGTCAGAGTGAGGCCCAGGCGGTGGACCCGGCCGGTGCGGCGCCGCTGGACGACGCCCTGACCTGCCTCGCCCGCAGCATCTATTGGGAAGCCAAGGGCGGCACCTCGGACGACATGGAAGCGGTGGCCAATGTGGTGGTCAATCGCCTGGGGCACAAGGGTTTTCCGGACACCGTGTGCGAGGTGGTCAAGCAGGGTTCGGAGCAGCATGCCTGCCAGTTTTCCTGGTGGTGCGACGGGCGTTCGGACCAGGTCGAAGAGGACGCGCCGTACGCCGTCGCCAAGGAAATCGCGCGCAAGGCCCTGAACCAGCAACTGCCGGATCGCACCCACGGCGCCATGTATTTCCATGACAGCAGCGCTTCGCCGGCCTGGGCCAGGGAATACGTGAAGACGGCCAAGATCGGCAAATTCAGCTTCTATAAACCCCGTGACGGCGATGCCCGCTGAAGCCGGTCGGGTTTAATCCCCGAGGGTAAAGAGCAGCGCCTTGAGGCCGGCTTCGGCCTCGATATCCGGGAACTCCGGCGGGTTGTCCAGGCGCCGTTGAAAATGCAGGCCCGGCGCCTCGCGGGTCACGCCGTCGATCAAGAACTCAGGGCCGAAGGCCGGGTCGTTCATGCACGCGAGCAGGGTGCCCTGGCTTGTCAGCAGCTCCGGCAGCCGTCGCAGCACCCTTGGGTAATCCTTGCTCAACAGAAAGCTGCCTTTTTGAAACGACGGCGGGTCGATGATCACCAGGTCATAGGGTCCGCCGTTCTTGACCTTGGCCCAGGACTTGAACAAGTCATGCCCCAGAAAGCTCACCCGGCTCAGGTCGTGGCCATTGAGCCGATGGTTGTCGCGGCCACGGCTCAGGGCCGGGCGCGACATGTCGAGGTTGACCACGTGGCTGGCACCGCCCTCGATGGCGGCCACGGAGAAACCGCAGGTGTAGGCGAACAGGTTGAGCACGCGCTTGCCCTGGGTGTTTTCCCGGACCCAGTTGCGCCCGTAGCGCATGTCCAGGAACAATCCGTTGTTCTGCTTGCGCCCCAGGTCCACCCGATAGCGCAGGCCTTCTTCTTCCAGTGTCAGCTCATCCAGCGCCTCGCCCAGCAGCCATTGCGCGCTGCTGTCCGGCAGGTAGCGATGTTGCAGCAGCAAATGGCTGGCGCCCGAGGCCTGCCACGTCGGCGAGGTGCTGATACCCAGCAGCAGCTGAATCAGCGCGTCCAGTTGCCCGGGCTCGGGCTCCTTGAACAGCGACACCAGCACCAGCCCTTGCATCCAGTCCACCGTCACCTGCTCCAGCCCTGGCCAGCAGCGCCCGCGGCCATGGAACAGGCGGCGGGTCTCGGTCGGCGGGGTGGCCAGGGCGTCGAGCAGATGGGCGTGCAGGGTAGCGAGGGCGTCTGGGGTCATCGGGTGGGGTCGGCAAAGGGCAGGGGGCGGCATTTTAAACACAAATGCCGCTCGGACCTTAGTCGTCGTCATATTCATCCTGATCCTGCTGTGCCTGGCAACTGGAGCACAGCTCGCCGTTGACGATGGAGGTATAGGCCGCGCCGGCGGGCAGGGCGTCGCCATACAGGGTGGTGTAGCACTGGGCGCATTGGTAGAGGTAATAAGCCATGGGCAAACTCCGGTTTGGTCGATACAGCGGATGGGTTACAGCTGGGCGTAGCGGGCGATCTTGTGCATGTAGCGCACGAACTCCAGCTTTTCGGGGGTCGGTTCATCGTCCCGCAGCCATCTGACCTGGAGCCCCAGGTACTGGGCCCATTCGATGCCCTGCCTGAACTTGACGGCGGCGTCCTGTTTGGCCGCGACCTCGATGTATTGATTGACCAGCGGGTACTGGTTTTTGCCGGCGCGGTACTTGGCCAGGTCGAACGCTGTCTGGTAATAGCCCAGGGCGGCGGCGTAGTCCTCTCGCCGGTAGTGGTAGGCGGCCCGCAGCCAGGGCTCCATCCAGCACAGGTGCTGGCTCAGGCCGTGGCGCTGCAGTTCGCTGGCGTAGGCGTCGATGTCGGCCCAGCAGGTGTCCGGCGCGCGCTTGAGGTCGAACCCCGCATACAGCAGGTGCGCGAAGTGTTCCGGTGCCGAGTAGTGCCGCAGGTGTTCGAGGCGATCGAGAACCATGCCGACGTTGAATTTTCCGTAATCCCGGGCCAGGGCCTGCAACTCGGCATCGGCCAGCGCACCGTGGCCGCCTTGTTCCTGGCGCTGGCCGATGGCGTGCTGGGCACCCTTGAGCCTCTGGTAGGCGTCGTGCCAATAGTTGACGCAGGCGTTGTCCCATAACTGGCGCCGGTCATAAGGCGCCGGCGCCTGCTCCAGCATGGCGTTCGCCTGGTCCTTGAAACCCTGGAGGTCTTCGGCCAGCCGCGTGATGTGGCACTGGTATTGATGACAGCTCTGCTGCACATACTCCGTGCCGTACTGCTCGACCAGGGCCTTGATCAAGAAGCTGCTGCTACGGGCGAAGACCAGGGCCGTGCGGATGCTGTCTTGTACCGCCTCGCTGATGAGGTGGCCATGGCGTGCCAGGTTGTCGAACGAGTCGCTGAAGTTCGTGTGCAGTTCCGACAGCGACGGTACGTTCTTGCCCCGTACCCAGCGGACGGCGCTTTTCAGGCGCCGCTCGGCTTTTTCATCCTCCTGCAACTGGGGCGGGTTATGAAAGCGCGTCTGGGACAGCCGACACAGGCGATAGGCCCAGCGCATGACCTTTTCCAGGGGCAGGCAGATCTGGCCCTTGGCATTCCATGACGGCAAATACCACCACTCGTCGTCCGGGGTGCACAGCCTCAGGTCACCGAGGCGGTACGTCATGCCGTGCTTGGTCAGGGACAAGGCCAGGGCCGGAATCGCCTCGACCGTGATGAAGTAGCGCAGGGTCTGGGCCTGATCGAGAAAGGTGCCCTCGTTTTTGATCAGCTCGTTATAGGTCTCATACAAGTCGCTCAAGACTTCGCCAGTACAGCCCACCACCCGGGTATCGGTGGGCAGGTAGGTGTACAGCTTGCGGCTGAACAGGTCGATGGCGCTGGCCAGGTTCGAGGTCAATGCGCCTTCTTCCCGATTCAAGCGTTGCAGCTGTTTTTGCACAGACTTTTTCCAGGTCTCATCCAGGCCCTCGCTGCGCTGCGCTGCTCTACGGGGCAGGATGCCAAAGGCGGCAAACATCAGGCTGATCAGTTCACCTTGTGCGGCAAAACGGATAGTCGTGGTCATGACAGTCCCTTGTCGTGGGAGGCTGATACGCAGTTCGCGTCAGGCCTGGTTGGGGTTCAGTTGCTTGCCGCGATTGCCGTGGGACTTGGCGTTTTCCGGGTTGTTGCCGGAAGTCCCACGATTGGGGTTCAGGGTATTGGCGCGGTCATTGTGCTGCTGGCGGGATTTCGCCGGAGTGGGTTTGGACATGCTGACTTCCTCGGGGTGGGGTGTGAGAAAAGTCTAGTCCTGCAGGAGGGAGGCGGTCTGCACGCAAATTGGCGACGGTTTTTTTTCGGCCTTGACGGGGGGTGTGGCTGCGGCGCCGGCTGGCGAAAGCGAGGTCGCGGCCGGCGCGCAGTCTGAACGATCAGCGCAGATACAACTGCTCCATCACATAGGCCAGCGACGCGCCCAGGGTTTCGCCGTGGCTCAGGCCGTCGAAGCTGTGGTAGTCCAGGCTCAGGCCCGGGATCTGGCGCAGTTCCCCGGCCAACTGCCGGGCCCGTGCATCCGCCGGCTCGGTCGAAGGGCCGCGGGGAGTGGCGGGCTCGGCACTGCCGCGCATCAGCAGCAACTGTGTGGGATGGCCGTCCAGGCGTTGGGCCAGGCCCGGGAGTTGCCCGAGGATCGCGCCATCACCCCACCACAACGACGGGCTGGCGGCCGCGTAATGGGCGAATTCACCGGGGCGGGTGAACAGCGCGTGCAGCACCAGCAGTCCGCCGTAGGAGTGGCCCCACAGGGTTTGCCGATCGGTGTCGATGGGCGCCTGGGCCGCAACCGCCGGGCGCAGGCGTTGGCGCAGCAGTTCAAGAAAAGCCTCGGCGCCACCGCTGGGCTGGCCGGTCAGTGGGTCTTTCTGCTCGGCACCGGGCAGCTGGGGCGTGTAGTCCCGGGTGCGCGCGGTGCGTTCGATGCGCAGCGGGGTCTGGTAACCCACGGCCACCAGCAGCGGCGCCTGGCCGGCGGCGAGTTTTTGCAGCTGCCCGGCGTCCAGCGCGCCGAGGGCGGCGTTGCCATCGAGCATCCACAGCACCGGGTAGCCGTCCTTGGGCGCGGCCTGGTGCGGGCGGCCGATCCACACCTGGTAGTGGCGCTGGCCGTCGGCGGAATCCAGCAGCAGGCTGCTGAAGCTGTAGGGCAGGCCCGGCTGCTGTAAGAGCCGGGTGTCCATCGGTTGTTCCGGCGCGGGTTGCGCCTGGGTCGTGGGGCCCGTCAGGGCCAAAGCCAGGGCGAGGCAAAGGGCAAAACGTTTCATCAGGGGATCTCGCAAACGGGTCAGAACGACGCGGTGAGGCTGGTGTAGAGCGTGCGCCCCGGTTCGTTGTACGTCGCGGCGCCGGCCCCGGCGATATTGGTCACGCCCTGGGCGTTGCCTTCGCGGTACAGGCGTTTGTCCAGCAGGTTGTCGACTCCGGCGGTCAGGCTCAGGTTGCGGGTCAGGGCGTAGGTGCCGCTCAGGCCGGCGATGGCATAGGGCGAGAGCTGATTGCTCGAGGTGCCGGTCACGGGGTTGCCGTGGTAGTCGTATTTTTTCGGAGTTTGCTTGCCATACCAGGCCACGCTCAATTGCAGCGACAGGTCCTGGGTCGCCTGCCAGTCGAGCATCGAATTCAGGGTGTAGCGCGGGGTCACCGAGAGGTAGTCGCCGGTCTGCTTGTTTTTCGATTGCAGCATGTAGGTGAAGTTGTTGTTCCAGGTCAGTTGCTCGGCCAGGGGCAGGGTCAGGGTGCCTTCCAGGCCTTCGACCAGGGCCTTGGGCACGTTTTCCCACTGGTAGACCGCGGCGTTGGCATAGGCCCCGGTGCCACCGCTGGCGCTGCCCACGGAACCCAGGCCCGACTCCACCTTGTTCTTGTAGTCATTGCGGAAGTAGGTCAGGCCCGCCACCACGCCGTCGGCCTTGTACTCCAGGCCCAGCTCTTTGTTGACGCTGGTTTCGGCCTTGAGGTTGGCGTTGCCTTGCAGGTAGCAACTGGTGGTCTGCCCGTAGCAGCCCTGGCCGCGGCTGTAGAGCAGGTAGTCGGGGTTCAACTGGTAGAGGTTGGGCGCCTTGTAGGCGCGGGCAATGCCGGCCTTGAGGGTCACGCTGTCGCTCAGGGCGTGGGACAGGTTCAGCGATGGGCTCCAGTTGTCGCCGACCACGCTGTGGTGATCGAAGCGCAGCCCCGGGGTGAGCATGGTGCCGGGCAGCAGCTCGATATTGTCCTCGGCGAACAGCGAGAAAATCTGCGCCGAGGAATCGGTGCTGCGGCCGCTGCTGGTCAGGCCGCTGACGCTGCCGCCTTCGCTGGTGCTCTGGGTGTTGGCGCTGGGGTCGTCGAGCTTTTGCTGGACCCACTCGCTGCCCAGAGTCAGGGTCTGGTCGACACCCGCGTGCAGCGGCAGGTTGACCTCGCCGTGGGCGGTCAGGTCACGCAGCACCGCGGTGTAGAAACCGCTGTTGCTGAAGATGCCTTCGGTGCCGCCGGCCAGGCCTTCGTTGATCCGGCTGTTGCGGGTCTTTTCGTATTGCAGGTAGGCCATGGAGCTACCGAAATCCCACTCGCCGCGATGGGTCAGCGAGTAGTTTTCGCGGTAGCTGCGGTTGGTCTCGTGGCCCAGCAGGCTCTTCACCGTGGCGTTGCTGTTGGTGTTCTGGGTGTCGCCGGTGTAGAGGTTGCCCTGGCGGCTGAAGCCGGCTTCGAAGTCCAGGGTCTGCTCCGGAGTCAGGTGCCAGCTGAGCAGGCCGTTGAGGTCCTTGTTGCGCACCCCTTCGCGGCCGGCGGGCAGGGTGCCGGCCTGGTTGCCGGTGCGCGCCGACTCCTGGCCGGCGTTGATGTCGGTGTCGTCCTCATCGGTCTTCGCCACATTGCCGTAGACCCGGTAGCTCAGGGTGTCGGTCAGCGGGCCATTGAGGCCAAAGCTCATGCGCTTGGTCGCGCCTTCGCTGCCGTGCTGGGGAAAGGAGGTGTAGACCGTGGCATTGCCGTGGGTCTGGGTGCCGGCCTGCTTGGTCACGATATTGATCACCCCGCCTGCCGCGCCGTTGCCATAACGCGCCGCCGCCGGGCCACGGATCACCTCGATGCGCTCCACCTGGTCGGCCGGCACCCAGTTGGTGTCGCCCCGGCTGTCACGCTCGCCGCGCCAGCCGTAGCGCACCGAATTGCGGCTGCCCACCGGCTTGCCGTCGACCAGGATCAGGGTGTTTTCCGGGCCCATGCCGCGAATGTCGATCTGTCGGTTATTGCCGCGCTGGCCGCTGGTGGAGTTACCGGTCAGATTGACCCCGGGCATGGTGCGGATGATCTGCGACAAGTCGTTGGCCGGCGGGCGCTTCTTGATGTCTTCGGCGGTAATCACCGACACCCCGGGTGCCTGCTTGGTCTCCTCCTTGGCGGTGGCGACGATGCTCTGAACCGGCAGTTCCAGCCCCGGTTGCGGGACGTTCTCGGCCTCCACCGCGGCGTGCACGGCCAAGGGCAGCAGGCAGCAACTGGACAGCAGGAAAGGGGCGAAAGGACGCAGCGAAGGGAACGACATCGGTGATCTCCGGAAGTCAGCCTGAAACAGGAAGGTCACGAATGATAATGACTGCTATTTGAGAGTAAAGCGCATTAACTTTCTAAACACTTCGGCTCCGGCGCCGCCGGCAACAGCAGGTGCATGCACAATCCCGGCGTGCCATTGCTGGCCCACAAGCGCCCCTGTTGCAGCTCGATGGCGCGGCGGGCGATGGCCAGTCCCAGGCCGAAACCGTCGCCGCTGGCCGACTCCAGGCGCTGATAGGGCAGGAACATACGCTGCAGGTCAGCTTCGGCGACCCCCGGGCCCTGGTCTTCCAGGCACAGGTGCCAATACGCGCCTTCACGCCAGCCCCGCAGGGTGACCTGGCCGCCCTCGGGGGAATAGCGAATGGCGTTGCGCAGCAGGTTTTCCAGGGCCTGGGCCACGCTGTCCAGGTGCACCTGCACGCAGCAGTCGGTGCCCAGCAGGCAGCGCAGACGCTGCGGCGCCCAGCCGCTTTCAAAGCAGGCATCCTCGCGCAGGGCCTCCCACACCGAGAGCATCAGCACCGGTTCGCTGGGGCGTTGCGGGCGTTCGGTGTCGAGCCAGGCCAGGTCCAGGGTGTCTTCCAGCAGGCGCTGCATGTCGTTGATTTCCCGGTCCAGGCGCTGACGCAGGTGCTCCGGCGGCAGCGGGCTGTCATGGGCAATCCGCAGCCGCGCCAGGGGCGTGCGCAGTTCATGGGACAGGGTACGCAGCAGCAGGCGCTGCTGGCCCAGGCTCTGGCGCAGGCGCTCGGCCATATGCTCCAGGGCCTGGGCCAGTTCGCCCAGCTCGTCATGGCGATTGACCAGCGGCGTGCCCAGGCCCTCGCTCTCCAGGTCATCGGCGCGCAGCGCGTCGGCCCGGTCCCGCAGGCGATTCAGCGGCAGCACCAACTGCCGGTACAGCAACAGGCCGAGCAGGGCCGCGAGCAGGGTCGGCATCACCCCGTGGCTCAGCACGTGGGTCCAGGGCGTAAGGCCACGGGGCAGCAGGCGCTCCGGCAATTGCAGCACCAGTTGGCCCTGCGCCGGCTGCTCGGGGAAGGCGATGCTGACGTAGGGCAATTCATCCTGCAGGCGCCGGCTCATCGGCCAATCGAGCTTGCGCATAAAGGTCAGGTGGCGGTAATCCTCGGTGTCCAGCGGCGTGGTGCCGAGGCTCTCCAGGCGTGGGCCGAGCACGGCGACCCAAGTGTGCTCGCGGTCCGCCAGCTGCTGGCGAAACGCCTCGACGCCGGCGCTGCCCTGGGCGCGCCAGATTGCCTCGGCCTGCTGCGCATACTGCGCCAGGTACAGGCGGTCTGCGGGCTCCAGGAAGTAAGTGCGACGCTCCGCCGACAGGCCCCAGATCCAGATAATCCAGGTCAGCAGCAGGCAAAAGCTGATTTGCAGCAGCGCCAGTTTCCATAACAGCGGATGACGCCGCATCAACTGCGCTCCGTGTCCACCAGGATATAACCTTGGCCGCGCACGGCCTGGATCTGCAAATGCTGGGCGCCAATCGCCGCCAACTTGCGCCGCAGGTTGCACACGTGCACGTCCAGCCCCCGGTCGAGCCGGGTATAGATGCGGTGCAGCACGCTCTGGTACAGAAAGGCCTTGCTCAGCGCCTCGCCGGGGTGCTCGTGCAGGGTCACCAGCAAGCGGTATTCGGAGTCGGTCAGCCCGGCGTATTGGCCCTGCTGGCTCACATCGCGCGCCAGTTCGTCAAAATCCAGGCTGCCCAGCGCCTGGGGCAGCGCCCGCGCCGCCTGGGGCTGGGACCGCGCGGCGCGGCGCAACAAGGCATCGGCCCGCGCATCCAGCTCGGCCAGGCTGAAGGGCTTGGGCAGGTAATCGTCGGCGCCCCGGGTAAACCCGCTGATCCGATCCTGCTCGGCCCCCAGGGCCGACATCAGCATCACCGGCAAGTCCTGGTCGCTGCGCAGGGTTTCAAGCAAGGCCAGGCCGTCCATGCCGGGCAGCATGATATCCAGCAACACCAGGTCAAAATGCCCGGCACGCGCCGCCGCCAGGCCCTGGGTGCCGCTGTCGCAGGCGGTCACGGAAAAACCGCGCTGGCAAAAGTGCAGGTGCAGGTCGTTGCGCAGGCGGGCGTCGTCTTCGACCAGCAGCAGATGAGGAGTCATGGTGGGTAGATGCTTAAATGAGAATGCTTAACATTTGTGGATGATGCATGAAAGGGCCGGGGCTGTGCAATTGCCTGTGGGGATGTGCCGCAGGGGGAGGGGGCGATAAGGAAATAAGCTGCGACGGTTTGCCGGTTGTCCGCTCCAGCCACGGCACTTACGCTGCCGCCACTGTAGATGTTGACGCTTGCCAACGCTGGGCAACAGCCCAGGTGATCCTCGCGCAGGGCAAGTCCTTTACGCTTCAGGCAGTCGACGAACAGTAGTTGTTAAAAAACACAACCAGAGTAGCCTGGGTTTATAGACAGGGAAGCCTATGGACGTTCTCATACCATCACGTTTCGACGATGCAGCGATTTTGTATCCGAACGACAAAGCCGGGCTTGATCGTTGCCTTCGCCTTTTACGAATGGCACGCCCGAAAGAATTCGCGGACCTGCAAGCGCTTTTCGGTCCGCAAGGGGTCGACCTGTTCAAGCCAAGAGCGGCCATGAATTGGGTCGTGATCGACGTAGGCGGCAATAACCTCAGGGTGCTGGGCGGGGTCAACTACACCCGGCAGAAGTTCTACGTCAAACACATCTACACGCATGCCGACTACGACGTTGCCAGCGCCTGGTATGCCAGAAACAAAGGGGTAAAACGATGAGCGCAGCCCGCAATGACCTTCAAACCGTGATCGCAACCCTGGGCGAGCTGCACGCGGTGCTGGAACGCCTGCGCAGTGAGTTTGTGCACGGCATCAAGACCCCCGCTGACTATGAGCGGGCGACTCACCTGCTCGATGAACTCACCGACGGGCGTGAACTGAGCAAGGTCGAGGAAAAAATCCTGGTCGAGCTCGAGGACGAAATCCTGGCCTACCAGCGCGACGCCGAGCAGTTTCGCGAATCGAACGCCGCGTTTGCGGCGACTTGCACCCCGGTGCAGTTGATCAAGGACCTGATGGAAAGCCTCGGGCTCACCGGCTCGGACCTCCCTGAAATTGGCGATAAAACAGCGGTGTCCAAGGTGCTCGCTGGCGCGCGGCCCATCAGTCACAAGATGGCGTACGCGCTGGCAGAGCGGTTTTCGATGGAACCCGGGGCTTTCCTGTCGGCCGCCTCGGGAAAGGCCGCTCATCCCGAAAGCATTCGGCCCAAGCCCAAAAAAACCTCAGTGCATAACCGCTTTCGCAACACGCCGTCGACCTTGCGCCCAGAGAAACCCGCCGACAACAACGAGTACCAACAGGTGGCTTCCAAAAGCCATCGACAGCCAAGTAAAGCCCAGCCCCGGGGCTAGGCAGGCATCTGCTCGGTATGGCCTCACTCGCCAGGAACGCTCGGCGCCTATCACCTTCTATTTCGATGATGACCTGTCATGGGAGGCCGAAAACGAAGTCACCCACTCGGCTCAACAGCTCCGCAAAGATCTGGATGCCACTCTCGAGGTCAGGAATCAGGCTCGGGTCCATCTGTGATTCAGCCAGCGTTTTGGCCGGCCGTATTCGCAATTGCAGTCGGCCAGTGACGGTATCGATCGTTACCTGATTGCTGGAACCTGCATCGGCCGTGGCTGAACAGCGCTAGCGGCACGCCGCTTTCAGGCTGAACGCCTGCCCCGACAGCAACTGCATGCAGCCCTCGATCTGGCTGGCCACGGTAGCCCTGTCATCCGCCAGCTCCAGGCCCAAGGCCCTTCTGCGCAAGGGTTCGGCGATCACCAGCGATAAAATCATGCGCGCCAGCACCTGGGGTTGGGCGATGGTCACCAGGCCCCTGGCCGCCTGCCTGCTCAGCCAGTTGGCGAGGAGCAGGGTCGCATGCTCGATGCCATTGGCCTGGTAGGCCTCGAGGGCCAAGCTACGCTCCGCAAAGTCCTGGGTCAGCAGCTTGAACAGCCCGACCGCATCGTCGCTGAGCGCCCTGTCCGCCACCGCGCCCAGCAGTCGGCCCAACACGGCAAGCAAATCGTCCGCCGCGAGCGGGTCTTCGTCGAACAGATCGGCAAACCCCTGGGTCCAGGAACCAATCACCAAGCCCACCAGCTCACTTCGGTTGGACGCGAAGCGGTACAGGGTTTTTTTCGCCAGGCCGCAGTGCGCCGCGACGGCTTCCATGGTGGTCGCGCTGTAACCCTGGCTCAGCAGCAGGCGCGTTGCCCCGCTCACGATTAGCTCGACTGTCTGTTCCTGTGAGCGGGCCGGCCGCCCGCGTTTTGCCGGCTGGATGTCATTGCTCATAAAGGCTCCTGAAGTGGCGGGCGGACTTTATCATCGGGTAATTGAGAAACGCTAAGCGTTTCTATAATAATGCGACCTGACCTAAAAGGAGCACGGCATGAAATCTTCCACCTTGGCGACACCCTGGAGCGACCATTCGGCCATGCTGTCGCCGACGCCCCTGCACCTTGAAATGGGCATTACCCGGCTGCCCGACGGCTGCCTGATGGTCTGCGTGCACAATGAGTTGCGCGGCTGCAAAGGCAAAATGCTCGATTGGTGGTTCACTTTTTTTGAAACCACCGAGCACATCAAATGGTGGCACCCCTACGACCATATCGAGCACAAGGGCTGGGACGAGCAGTGGGTCCGAGGGGTCAATTACATCGGGGCGACCATTCGCGCCGTGGAGTCCCTGGGGGATATCCCGCCCGTGGAGGCCACCCTCAAGTTCCATGACCCCCGTGATGTCTTTGCCGACCCGGCGCTGCGCGAGGCCTTCCGGCGCGAGCATGTGTCCGCCATCATCTGCGCCAGAATCGGTTTTGGCGCGGATGTGGAGCTTGACCCGAACGGCGACCCGACCGATACCGGATGTGTGCTGCGCAGCCGCTTCATCCTTGGCCGCTCCTGCCGCGATCCGCGAGCCGAAGTACCGGATGAACTGGGCCTGGGGCTGCTTCAACATTGCTACTCGGAGTTCAGCTACCTTGCGGCGTTTCTGCCAGCACTGTTCCTGGCCGAGACACGCAAGGACGCAAGCCCATCGTTGCGCTGGTAAGCCGGGTTGCGTACCCAGCCCCATCGCTCAGGCAGTGGGCGCTGAAGGGGGATAAGGAAACAAGCTGCGACGGTTGGTCGGTTGTTGGGTTTGGGGCTCGACACTACCCTGGCGCCATCGCTGAACACTTGGCGCTCGGGCCGGAGACACTGAAGAGATACGGGAACACGCAGTTCCCGCTGTGCAGGCTCCTACGCTGGAGAGCCTGAGGGCTACAGGCGAATGGGCCGGTGAGAAGATCCATGAGGCGGGAAAATGAGTTTGAACGTTGTCGACAAGCTACTCCTGTCCGTTGCCCTCATTGATCTGGCAGGGATTTTTCTTTGGATTGGGGGCTGTTTGTACCTGGCTTATACGAAGATGGATTTGATGTTGGAACACCTGAAAAATTGCTCAGCCATCATGACGCGTGCTCCGCTTCGACATGCTGGGCCTTGGGGAAAGCTTCTGCTCGTAGGTGGCATTGCGGGAATAGTTACCTTCCCTGCGTTTTATTTGAAAAGGGGCGAGCTAAGTTCCGAAGATTTAGCCCACTTTCCAGCGTCCCTTAAACGCAAGCTGGCAGTGTTGCACTGGAGCGTGATTGGGCTGCTATTGGTAATGGTCAGCTTTGGTGTGGCGGTTAAATCAGGTTCTGTTTAGTGCTGCTGAACACTGAAGTGCCCTTGTTTCATAAGCGCATTTGACTGGCTTCATTCGGCCACTGGCTGACGTTCACCCTACGGCAGCTCCGGCCAGGAGCGGTCCGTGGCAGCCTGGTCCGAACATGCTGACGATCACTAGGCTGATAATTTCTTCCAGCCAAGCGATTTCCGCGCGTGGTCGCGTGTCACCGGTTGGCACGGAGTGTCACAATTGCGCCCCCTTCAATCTCGAGCGCTCTCCATGTTTCGTCCAGCCCTGCAGATCGTCGCCGTGCTTGTGTCCTGGGTGACCGCCACCGCGGCGCTGGCCGACCCTCAGTACTTCCACAAGACCTTCGCCGGCCGCATCGGCGATCGCCATGGGTTTACGATGAATCTCAAGAATGTCGACGGCAGGCTGACGGGAAGCTATCGCCCTGCCGGCAAGCGCAATGATCTCTACCTGAGCGGCGAGATCGACCCATCAGGGACCTTTACGATGAGCGAGTTCGGGAGCGCGGGCCAACGCACCGGCACCTTCACCGGCATGCTGGTCAGTGACACGCTCGACGGCAACTGGGCCTCGGCCGATGGCAACCGGCGCTTGCCCGTTTACGCGCATCAGACCTCGGAAATCATCATGGGCTCGAAGCGCGAGATGCTCACGCAGGCGATCGGCACTTACGCGCTCGATAGGGTCAGCGGCGTGGGCTGCCCCAGCGGTGTGTGGGAGTCGTGGCGAGACAAGGGCCGATGGAAGTCGAATTTCTCGGTCGTCGAGGATGGGCACGTCGAGGTCTCGGACGTGAGTCTGACACGCGAGGATCTGCACCGGCTTAACAGCATGACGGTCAACTTGGACACCTCGCTCGCCACGCGCCTGAGCGTCGATGGCAAGGTGCTGCTGTCGATCCCGTACCGCGACGCTGGCATGCAGTACGAGATCAGCCAGCCCCGCGACGCTGGCATGAACTACCAGATCAGCCAGCCTCCCAACAGCGTAATGGAGGATCACCTGAAGACGCTGTCGCCCGCCACCAGCGTCTATAACGAGCATCTCTACCTGCTCGCCCGCGACGCGATCGATTTCGCGCCGGCAATGGCGGGCAATTATCTGTCCAATGAAGTGGGCGTCGTGACGGTCAGCTACGCCGTCGTCGGCAAGACCTTCGATGTCTACCTGCGGGACGACAACGGCTGCAGCGGTACCGTGTTCTCCTTCCGGCGCAAGGGCTGATGAAGGCGATGCTTCACTAGGGGGTTCAGGGCCTCAATGCCGTATCGCAACAGATAAAACAGTGACTCATACTTCATGTTTTTGATTTTGTTTATGCTGATTCGATAATGCCACTGTAAACAGTGGCGCAAGTAAGTTTTTGAGTTATACAAGTCTCCATTATATGCCGCGCCATACTAGGTAGTTCGGTATTGGCCGCCTATAGCACATCTGTGCTATAGCATCGATTCATCCCGCCCACATAAGCTGTATAAGCCCAACACAGTAGCCAGTACGCACGCGGAATCTACTCCAATGTCAGATTTGATGTGCGCCTGCGTGTCTGTCTGCAGTGAAAACCAATAAGTCGATTGATTGCACTCTGCTGGTGAGCTTCCGTGAACTCGGTCGGACTTGAACAATTCTGAACACACCTCAAGGTGAGTCTATGCGCTTAAAATATATGAATAAACTCAGAGTCGTATTCGCACTCTGTTTGCTGACTGGGGTATTGGGAGGCTGTGCAAATACCGGCGACTTGATGAGTTCCTTGAACCCGGGGGCACAAAAATACGACGCCGTTTACCTGAAGAAAACCATTGTTTCGGGTAAAACTACCAAGACTCAGGTGCAGCAATTGTTCGGGGCTCCGGCAGAAGAGCAACTTGATTCGGCGAGTCGCAGCAACGGCTCCAATTGGACCTACAATAAAAGCGAAGAAGGTCTGGATAAATATATGGCCTTGGCCAACAAATATGTCTCGAACGATGCAAGAGCGAAGTTGTATGACGCTTCGGCGCAAGTGTCTAAAGCCCAGGGTGTCGCCAATGATGTCGGCAGTGTGGCCAGCGCTCAAAACGGTCATGGCCAGGCCAAGGGATCTCGGTTGATTATTTACTTCGTGAATGACGTGGTGGATAACTACAAACTTTATTGATGCATCCCACTTCAGATAAGACCGCGGCGTAGGTTGACGCCTGAACACGCCAAGCGGTTCGCTTGTCGATATCAAGGGGGACGGCATCCAGTGATGCGTCCCCTTGCCGACTTTGCCGAAACAACCAGGCACTGTAACGGTGGCAAACACAGCGTCAGTGCGTCCGTTAACCAGAAGAACTGTTCTCCGTGCTTCAGGACGAGAGATGTTTAGTTGGCGCGAGTCTCATAGCTCATCTTGATCATTTCAACGACCCGCTCTTGCCCATCGCTGCCAGAGCGACTGGCTGACTTGATTGACTGCCCGCGATACGGCCCCTCGGCAGCAAACCAGTTTTGGACGATGACCTTCTGTATCGGTTGATCGCCGGACATTGGTCCTGTGGAAACTTCATTAGTGAAGCGACAGGTCTCGAAGGTCCCGAGCGGCGTCTTGATCGTTTCACGCCCGTTGTATGTCAGCTTTTCTGTCACGTCGAAATCAATCGTTGCGGCGCTGCTGACGACCTGGCTCTTGTAATTGATAGTGACTGTCTGCCCAGGTTGAAAATCTACCGGGGTGGCGGCGGGAGGGTTGTAACGTGTCGTGGTCAATGAATCGCCGACGCCGTGCCGATCACCATAACGAATCAACTTGCCGTCCTTGATTTGCGAAAAAGTAGTGGTGAGAAACACCGGTGCACTGTTCATGAACGTGGTGTGTGATACCGCCACCGGATTGGTTCCTGCAAAGTCTTTTCGACCCAAGGTTTCAGACTTGTTGCGACTGGGCACCGGCGACACGTTATCGCGACTTTCATATTCCACTACGGTGCCTGTTTGGAAATCCGCTTCGTTGGTGCACGGTGCCGAGGAGCCTGTCGCGCCAACCGCTGCGGCGGTCCATGTAGAGCCCGCAACAATCAACGAGCTTAAAACCATTTTTCTAGTGGTTGAACTTTTCAAAAAACAGATCCTTTTCAAGTTCCATCAAGGGGTTTAAATAACGTAGAAGCTGGGCGTCGAGGACGGAGTGACAGCTGAGCAGATGTGATCCCAATGTAAAGCGCCAGGCAATAGGGCAGATGTACTAATGCGTTATCTTGAGGAACTACGCGGCGCAGGTGTTAGTACATCGCGCTGAGCGCGAAGTCTGGATTAATTTGTGCGGATACTCTGTCTGCGGACTGCTTATTGCCGAAGTCAAATCGCTTCAAATTACGACGAGCCTGTTTTTGGCCCGTGAACTGAAAGCTCCGATAATTAAACCCGGTCAAGTTGAATTGCATGGACACGTTGCTACTGACCTGGCCCGCGAACTTACTGATTCACAGCCAAAGATCGAGCAGGTATTGCTGCTGCTCATGGGAAATACAGCAGTGTGGCCAGGTGATCTGCTGCCGGCTTTGGTGATGCAGACCCGATGGGCGACACGCCACCGAAGCGGGTAACGCGAAAACCGCAGGGCCGAGCTGGTCAAGCTGCCCCTCGCTCGAACATCCATCGCTTGCCGTTATCAGCCTCGTAGTACAGCAAACAACCCCCACCCCCACACAAATTTGTCCCAACGCCATCACCGGTTTAAAGTCGCCTATTTTTCCGCCCCATCAGGAAGCCTCCACCCAATGGATCTGCCGCGCCTTTTTCCCCGTGCCACCGCCAAGCCATTGCTGGCGCTGCTGCTCGGCTTCTGTGCCAACAGCTCAATGGCCGCCAACCTTACTGAAAGCCTGACCCAGTGCCAGCCTGCATTCTTCAAAACGCTGTACAGCCAGCGCGGCGAACTTGCACGGGTAGTGAAACTGGCCCAGGACGACAAGCGCGGCCTGGCCTGGGTGCCGGTGGCTGACCGGCGTGAGACGCAAACTGCGCTTCAGCCGTTCTCCAAGCCCCTCGACGATCAGGGCCTGCGCCTGACCGGCTATTACGATCGGGTGTTTGATCTGGGGGTGATGGGCACCTACTACTTCTGGGGTTTTGAGGTCGATGCCAGCCGTGAGGCGATCATGGCCGCGTTGCCCCAAGCGGGTTGGCAGGAGGCGGGGGAGTACTTTATTTCTCGGCCGCAGATCAAGCTCAGTGCCGATGTGCCATGGCAGGACAACCCGGCAGCGGCTTCGGGCATTGCCCCGGCACCGGGTTCGGCGGAGAAGATCCTGATGCTCAGCGTTGAAGAGGGCAAGACCCGGTTGCTCTGCTCGTTGCAGGGCAATGTGGATGCACGATTGCTGCAGCAGGAGCGACCGGATATGGCGAAGGGGGCTGGCCAATGAACCGGCTTTGGTGCTTGAGCGCGGTGCTGCTGTTGGGCGGTTGCAGCCATAGTGGTGTGCAGCAGGCGCCGGTACCGCAAGCGCCGCCGGCTGCGCCTTTGGGCATGTTCAAGGTGGTGGAGAGCCCGGAGCTGGCCACTTACTTTGCGGCCAATTCCTTGGGCCTGTATCAGAACAACCCGCAGTTGCGGCAGTTCTATCTGGTCAACAACTACACCAAGCCGGCGCAACTCAGTGGTAAACCGCCGATCAACAGTTCCCGCGCGATCCGGGTGATCAACTGTGAGCGCGACGAAACGGCGCAGTTTGGCCGGGTGTATTTTTCCGAGCCCTTTGCCCAGGGCGTCGAGGTCATGCGCAAGGAGGAGGTCCCGCAATGGGCCGGCTTCCCCCGTCAATCGCTGCTGGGCGAATTGCGCAATATGGCCTGCGGCATCGACGCGGCGCGCCTGGGTGCGCCGCCGTTCAAGGCCCCAACCCATTAACGATGCGGCCGCAGCCCGGCCGCGCCACGTTCTCCCGAGTTTTTTCCTAAAGTTCGCGGCCCCCGGGTCGAGACGTTGATGTTGTTTGCCCATTAATAAGGAAGTTTTGTGTTGAAAACCTTGCTCAAGGCCGCGGCCCTTATCGCCACGTTGTCGATGACCGGCTGTGTTTCCTACAACGTCACCGGGCCGGTTGGCGCACAGCCGCACCAGGCCCCGGTCACCAGCCCGCGCACCGCGCAACTGGCCGATGTGGTGGTGTCCGCCCCCGGTATCGATGAAGCCACCCGCACCGCCATCAGCCGCTCGCTCACCAGCCAGCTCAACCAGTACGTGAAGGCCGGCGCCTATTTCAATCAGGTCAGCGAATACCCGACGCGCCTTGGTGAAAACGACGTGGTGCTGAAATTCAACATGACTTCCCTCAAGGGCCATCGCGGGCCGCATCCGGGTTACTTCCCCGGGGCGCTGCTGACTCTGACCATCTGGATTTGGGTCAACGGGCCGATCTACGTCGACAGCTTCGACCTGGCCGGCGACCTGGTCGTGGTCGACCGCGACGGCAAGGAGTTGGCCAGCAGCAAGCAGCAGCTCAAGCTGGAGCGCAATGTCGGCCTGTACGGGCGTGAATACTGGGCCCCGACCATGGGCGCCAAGCAACTGACCGAACTGGTCTCGCAGTTGCTCGACACCGCCACCGCCCGTTTGCCGAAACAGTAAGTTCAAGGAGCAACCTATGTTGGGTTCCATCAAGCACGTCCTGGTGCTGGCCGCCGTTTTACTGAGCGGCTGCGTGTCCTATTCGCAACACGAACTGACCCCGGTCAAGGCCTGGCCACCGACCGCTGAAGCGCCGGCGCAAAAGCCCAGCGCCTTTGTCCGCACCACTGCCATGAATCAGGTCAACGGCGGACCGGCCAATGCCGCTGGCGGTACCCCGGCCGTGGCTTGGGAAGCAGCAGTGGCCGATGCGTTCCGCCAGTCCGGGCGCTTTAGCCGGGTCAGCACCGACAAGGTCGATTCGGACCTGTACGCCGAAGCCACCCTGTACAACAACGAGCAGTTCAACATGGCCTCGGCCATCATCACCGGCGCGACCTTCTTTATCATTCCGAGCACGGCGAAAAACACCTTCACCCTGGAAACCGTGTTCAAGGACAAGGACGGCAAGGAAGTGGGGCGTATCCGCAAAAGCGAATCGGTGCGCACCTGGATGCACTTGCTGCTGATCGTGACCATTCCGTTCCAGCAGGACACCCGTGAGGTGGTCCAGGAACTGGCCCGCAGCACCCTGGAAGAAGCCGTGCAACGCCGCCTGTTGTAGGCGACGCACACGCAGCATTGATGCAACTGCAACGCCGCTGGCCGGGTCCGGGCCAGCGGCGTTTTTTATTGCCCACGGGTCCGGCTGCCACACCATCTTGATTGGACACCCGTGGCGTATTTCTATTAAATCCGCGGGCTGTTTTTCCTCAGCCCACACCCCGGGAACCGATACGAATGGATGCGATCGTGCGCATGTTGTTGCTGGCCGCGCTGGCTGTTTTGAGTGCCTGCGGCAGCGGGGGCAGAGGCCTGCAGGACGGCGAGGGCACTTATGACCCGTACCGGCAGCCCCCTGTCGATGGGGCGGCCATTGGCACCTTGCCCAAGGACGCGGACCCGGCGCGCAATCAGTTCGTCGATAAGATGACCGGCATCGTCACCGTGTTTTTTGCCAGCAACCGCAATGTGCTGTCCGCCACCGGTTGCGTCGATGCCTTGGGCACCAAGCGCGGCAAGGCCCTGGTCTACGGCTACTGTCATGTGAAGATCCCGTTCGACCACAAGACCGGAGTGGTCGAGACCCCGTCCTGGTTCAAGCTCGAGTGGTCGGAAAATCCGGATAAGCATGTCTCGATCCTCGGCGGCGGCATTGTGCCCAAGGCCGAGTTTGAGCAACTGATCAGCCATCGCCTCAAGGAAAACGGCTCCAGCTTCATCTACGTGCACGGCTACAACGTGGCATTTGAAGACGCCGCGAAACGCACCGCGCAGATGGCCTACGACCTGGACTTCAAAGGTGTGCCGGCCTTCTACAGCTGGCCCTCGGCCGGCAGGACCGAAGAGTACGTGCCCGACGAAGCCGCGGTGGAGGCGGCCAAGACCAAGTTCTACAGCTTCCTGGTCGACTACCTGAAACAGCCCCATGTGAAAAAGGTCTACCTGATCGCCCACAGCATGGGCAATCGCGCCGTGGCCAGCAGCCTGGTGACGCTGAACCTGAAGCACCCCAAGCTGCGGAGCAAGATCAAGGAAGTGATCCTGGCGGCGCCGGATATCGATTCCGATGTGTTTGCCGATGAAATCGTCCCCGGCATCAGCCCTGCCAAATGGCCGGTAACCATGTACGTCTCGGACAAGGACCTGGCCTTGCTGGCCTCCAAGACCTTTCACAAATACCCGCGTGCGGGTTTTGTCTCGGACAACCTGCTGGTGGTGCCGGGCATCGATACGGTCGACGCCAGCCTGATCACGACCGACTTTCTCAGCCACTCGTACTACGGTGATTCGACCACGCTGATTTACGACATCTACAACATCATCAACACCGGCAAGCGCCCAGGGCAGCGGCGCAAGCTGGCGCAGGTGAGTGATGCCAATGGCGTGTATTGGCGCTTTATGCCTTAGCCCGGGTGGGCTGTTGCGCAGGGAGCCGGGGACGGCTCAGACCCTGCGCAACAGCTCCAGCTCGCTCCATTTCGGGGGCAGGTGGTGCTCGCGCAGATAGTCGGCCACATCCAGCAGCGGCTCGCCGAGGGTGGTCACATCCACGGTTTTCCACAGCGAATCGCACTCGGTGCAGGCGATGACTTGGGCGCCGGTGCGTTTGACCTTGAGCAGCACCAGGTCTCCGTATTCACCGCAGGTAGGGCAATGCATTCAGGGCTCCTGAAAGAGGGGGGGGGCTGGCTAATGCCAGTCAGTTAAGGACGATCGCTGTACTCGTGGCGAGGGAGCAAGCTCCCTCGCCACAGGTTATTTTGTGCTCGCTCTATCGCTTAACTGATCGGCATTAGGGCGCTGGCTATCTTACGCGGTGCGCGGGCGCTGAGTGCAGGGCTTGAATCGGCCCGGCAGGTTTAGAGGACGCGTTGGTTGACCCGCGTGGAGAGCGCTTCGGCGCTTTCCTTGCGTTCGGAGTAACGATCCACCAGGTACGCGGCTTTGCCACGCACCAGCCAGGTGAACTTCATCAACTCCTCCATCACGTCCACCACCCGGTCGTAGTAGGGCGATGGCTTCATCCGCCCGCTCTCGTCGAATTCCAGAAAGGCTTTGGGCACCGACGATTGGTTGGGGATGGTGACCATGCGCATCCAGCGCCCGAGCACCCGCAGCTGGTTGACCGTGTTGAAGGACTGCGAGCCACCGCACACCTGCATCACGGCCAGGGTCTTGCCCTGTGAGGGGCGAACGGCTCCCTGCGTCAGGGGAATCCAGTCGATTTGCGCCTTGAACACCGCCGATATCGAGCCGTGGCGTTCCGGAGAGCACCACACCTGGCCTTCGGACCACAGCACCAGGTCGCGCAATTCCCGGACCTTGGGGTGATCCTCGGGGGCGTCATCGGGCAGTGGCAGGCCGGAGGGGTCGAAGATCACGGTCTCTGCGCCCATCCATTGCAGAATGCGCGCCGCTTCCTGGGTCAGCAGCCGACTGAAGGAGCGCTCGCGAGTCGACCCGTACAGCAGAAGAATGCGCGGCTTGTGCTGGGGCTGCTCGGGCGGCACCAACTTTTCAGGGCCGGGCACGTCGAGCAGCGCGAGGTCCAGGCTGGGGCAGTCGTCTGGGGTGTCGTGGGTGAACGCTTTCATTACAGGTCTCCGATGCGGTTCAACGCCAGTTTCAGCTCCGCTGGGCCGAGGGCGTTGAGATCGAGGGCAAAAAACGCCGTCAGGCGCTGGCGAATGTGGATGACGGTGGCGTCAAAAGCGGCCTGGATTTGCTCGGGGCTACCCGTAACCTCGGACGGGTCGGCCAAGCCCCAATGGCTTTTCAGGGCGGGCCCGAAGTACACCGGGCAGGGTTCGCCGGCAGCCTGGTCGCACACGGTGATCACCACCTCGGGCGGGTGTTCGGCGAAGCTGTCGGAACCCTTGCTGAAGAGGGCCGAGGTATCTGCGCCCAGGGCCTGCAAGGTGCTCACTGCGCGCGGGTTGAGGCGCCCGCTCGGCATGCTGCCGGCGCTTACGGCGCTCAGGCCTTGGGGGGCCATAAGGTTGAACAGGCCTTCGCACAGCACGCTGCGGCAGCTATTGGCGGTACAGATGAACAGGACTTTCATCAGCGTTTCCTAGGCGTGGAGGCTCAGGCGCAAGGCCCGTGCGGCCAGGTTCACGAGCAGGATGGGAAGGGTGAGGATGCTGCCGATGGGCGTGATCTTAGGCCCCAGGTCAGCGCCGATAATGTTGGCGTAGATCATGGCCTGCCGGATCAGGCCGCCGGCCTCGCTGCCCTGGATGGACAGCGCGCCGATCAGCACGCTGGGCATATTGTTCATGATGCAGGAGAGCGGCGCCGCGGTGACCCCGGCGCCCAGGGTGGCGGCCCACAGGCCGTGGGCGGCGAAGCTGTCCAGAAGCGCCGCGAACGTATGGGTCAGGCCCGCGATCACCAACAGGATCAGTGCACAAGCCGCCGCGACCGCGCTGATGGAGATGCCCAGGGGCTCAAGGGCAAACAGCCCGAGTAGCAGCGTGAGAGCGAAAATTGAAGCCGCGATCAACATCGGACAGTCCCGGGTCGAAGAGTCAGCAGCAGGTGGCTGCGCGCACAGGGCGGCCGGGCATGGACGCCAGGCGCTCGCTGTCGCCGTCGGCCCAGGCTCGATGGGCCTCGAGGGTGAGGCTGAGCACGTCGTTGACCCACTGCGGCAATTGCGGGTGCAGGCGGTAGTAAATCCACTGGCCCTGACGGCGGTCTTCCAGCAGCCCGCATGTACGCAGTTGCGCGAGATGGCGGGAGACTTTCGGCTGGCTGTCATCCAGTGCCCAGATGAGTTCACAGACACAAAGCTCACCCTGGGCGCAGAGCATCAGCATGATCCGGCAGCGGGTTTCATCGCCGAGGCACTTGAAGACAGCGGGAGGCAGCAGGTTCATGGGTGTGTCACCTAATATGCGTTTTTACGTATATGCGAATATACATATGTAATAAATCAGGCGCTAGGAGCGATTCAGGGGCATGCGTTCCTGCCCGCTCGACCTTGAGCAGCACAGGATCGCCTTGCGCGGTCCTCAGCCTGTGGCCTGGGTCTCCTCGCCATTGCCGGCCGTGGCCGCTCCGAGGCCGACCTGCTGCAGGTAGTTTTCCAGGGCCTCGACCGCGCTGTGGTTGATGATTGCACCGATGTAGCCGTCCGGACGTATCAGTAGCCAATCGCCGAGGGCCGGGGCGTAGGCCTGTTGCCAGTGCCCCTGATCGTCCAGCACGTCGCCGCGCGGACCGACGCTGTGGATACGCAACCCGGGCCGAGGTCGCACGGCGCTGCGCTCCAGGCCATGGCCAAGCAAGGTCCAGTGCGGGCCCTGGAATAGGTTAAACAGCCGCGAGCGGTGCCCGGAGGCGCTGCGTATCGGTGCATCGGGGGCGCGGTCGCCGGCTGCCACGCCCAGGGTGCGACTGGGCTGCTGCAGCGCGAGGGTGGACTGCGGGTAACCGATATCCAGCTGCTGCACGTCGCGGCCGCGCCGTATATCGCCACGCTTCTGGGCCTCCAGCAGGTGGGTCGCCAGGCCGAGCATCGAGGCGGCGATGGGGCGCCGTTCTTCCTCATAAGTATCCAGCAGCGACTGCGGCGCGCCATGGATCACCGCGGCCAGTTTCCAGCCCAGGTTGTAGGCGTCCTGCACGCTGGTATTCAGGCCCTGGCCACCGGTGGGCGGATGAATATGCGCCGCATCTCCCACCAGAAACACCCGGCCCACACGGTACTGATCGGCCAGCCGCGCATGCATGGTGTAGGCCGAGGCCCAGGACACCGCGTGCACGTGAATATCGTCGCGCCCGCTGCGCTGCGCCACCAGTGCCGTCAGGCCGTCGGCGCTGAGGTCGATCTCGCCTTCCAGGGGGATCGGGCCCTGGATCTGCAACTGATCGGTCCCGGCCAGCGGGCAGAGCGAGATCTGCCGCGTCATGTCGCCATCGCCGAAACGGTGCCAGTAGTCGCGAGACAGCCCCGACACCTGCACATCGGCCACCACGGCGCGCACGCCAAGGGTCTTGCCCGGAAAGCCGATCCCCAGCTCATGGCGCACCAGGCTGCGCCCGCCATCGGCGCCCACCAGCCAACCCACGCGCAGGGTCTCCTCACCGTTTTTGCCGGCCAGGCGCACGCTGACCCCGTCGGCATCCTGCTCGAAACCCAGTAACTCGCAGCCCCACTGCGGCTGCTGCCCCAGTTCAAGCAGGCGCTCGCGCAGCAGCTGTTCGGTCAGGAATTGCGGCAACATCAGCGGCTGTTGATAGGGTTCGGCAGGGGTAGGGGCCTGGTGCTGGATGACCTCGGCGTCGGTATGGCGGCCATCGTCGTGATAGCGGCGCTCAGGCGGATAAGCGTCCGCGATGGCGCAAATCCGCTCGAGGATGCCGATATCCTCGAAGACCTCCAGGGTCCTGGGCTGCAACCCCTTGCCGCGTGACCCATGAAACGGCTGCGGGGCTTTTTCGATCAGGCGCAGGGAAATGCCCCTTCGCGCCAGATCAATCGCCAACGTCAAACCGGCAGCGCCCGCGCCGCAAATCAACACCTGAACAGCGAGTGGTTGTTTCATAATCCGCTCCAAAGCGTGCAAGATGCACATATTTGAGCGAGGGCAAAAGCGTGTCAACAAATAAAGTGCAAAATACACATATTAGTGCTCAGCTCCGCGAGCTTCACGGCGCGCTGGTAGAAATCGTCGGCGTCATGAACCGCCCCCAGCGCGACGAGGCCATGGTCCGCGAAGCCGGGATCTCCCTGGACCGAGCGCTGTTCCCGCTGCTGGTGCTGGTGGAGCGCCTGGGGCCGATTGGCGTGGTCGAACTGGCCGACCGCGTGGGCCGCGACTACACCACCGTCAGCCGCCAGGTCGCCAAGCTCGAAAGCCTGGGCCTGATCGACCGCCAGGCCAGCGCCGCCGACCGCCGCGTGCGCGAGTCCGTCATCACCGCCAAAGGCAAAGCCATGACCGACCGCGTGGATGAGGCGCGGGAGCGGATCGGCCTGGCGATCTTCTCCACCTGGGAGGAGCAGGACGTGGAGAATCTGGTGCGGCTGATGAGCAAGTTCGCGCAGGGGATTAAAGGAGATGGGGTGGAGTAGGGGTTTTAGCGCAGAGGGGTAGCAGGGGCGGGCGGCAGCGGCTGTTGTCCGCCAGAGGCGACCATTGCGGCGATACCGTACGATGCATGCCTACCGGCAGATCATCAGGGTTAATCCATGCAATTCCATGGTTTCGTGTTCGGGCATATCGAGGTCGAGATTCACGGCCGTGCGTACGATTTACATAACTTCTACCAAGCCACTGCCATCCATTACGACATCGTGAATCGTTTGGCTGTACTTGGCTTTACTCGACGAACTGAAGCCTGGGTGCCGACGGAAGAAGCGCGGAAAATCACCATCAGCTTCCATGAGGTTGACTACTTTTCAGCGAGTGGAGCAGATGAAAACCAGGTGGGCGACGACAGTCGAGTTATACAGTCGATTGGCGTGGTGGAGTCCGATGCCGAGACAAAAACCTGCTACCTCACCGATACCATTCATCCAGATCATCATCTTGTCCTGCGCTTCGAGTCTGGTCTGACCCTACGAGTACAAGCCGCTGAAGCACGGTGCGAGGTTGCCTTTTGACGGGTGGAAAATCACGCCCCGCAACTTCCGTTTTGGAACGATGGCGCGCAACAGTCTTAAACCTGCATGACCGCTTTTGTCCGCTAACGGCCTTTGACCAATGACCGCATCCGACCCACCTCTGACCTGGACACAGCGTTTGCTTTCGAACTGCACTTCAGGATAACTGTGGTCCCGCCCTGCCTTTAGGTGACTCGTGATGTTTGACCTGGCCTCTATCGTGACGTACGTAGCCGTCGTTATCGGTCTTTTCCTGATCCCCGGCCCCGCCGTGCTGTTGGTGATCACACGCACCTTGCAGGGCGGACGCAAGGTTGGTATTGCCACCGGGCTGGGCGTCGCGACGGGGGATCTGATCCATACGCTGAGCGCTGCGCTGGGGCTGTCGGCGATTCTGATGACGTCTGCGCTCGCGTTCAATGTGGTGAAAACGGCGGGTGCCTGTTACCTGATCTACCTGGGGGCGCGTGCTTTTTTTGCTCGATCGAGAACTACTGGGAGCATGCCATTGGCGGATGTGGCCTCGCGCCAGGCCTTTTTCCAGGCGGTGGGCGCGGAGGTCCTGAACCCGAAAACCGCGATTTTCTTCCTCGCATTCCTGCCGCAGTTCATTCACCCGGAATCGGGTTCGTCCCTGAGTCAATTCGCGGTGCTGGGCTTGATTTTTTCGGGGCTCAGTGCGGTTTATACCAGCCTGCTTTCAATCGCCATTCGCCCCTTGAGCCAGTGCCTCAAGGGCCTTTCAAGGCTGCGTCGCTGGGAAGGCAAAATCATCGGCACGCTGTTTGTCGGGCTCGGGGTGAAAGTGGCTTTTCAGCAGCAATAAGGCGGGTTTGGCCATGAGCGGAAGCGCACCGGGGCGGTCCGTCCGCTCGGGGGAACAACCACCTCAGATCCGAAAGGTTTCCGCGCGCGGGAGTTGGCTGTTGCGGCGGAACTCGTTCTCCCAGTAGGCCACCCGGTCCGCAGTCGTGTTGTGGGTGGCGAGTTGGTCTGCCAAAGCCGATTGGCAAATGACAAGCCCCTGGTCAGTGAGGCGATAGCCTTGATCCACCTCGATCAGCCTGCTTTTCTGGATCCAGTAGCCCAGCGCACGCTTTTTCAGCAAAAACTCCAAGAGGGGTTTTGACATGGCAATCAGTGAGAGCTGATCACTTCGCTGGGCAATTCGAAAGGCGGCGACAGTGTAGGCGCGAACCTCGGCAGGGGCAGAGGGGAATACATCAGGCGCAAATAACTGAAGAGTGGGGGGCATGATCGATCCTTGAAAACGCCAAAGGCTTGGGGGCAGAGCTTTTGACTCTAGCAAGCTTGCCTCAAGCGGCAAGTTCTTCGTCAGCGTGACCCGCAGTTTCAGCGCTCCTCTTGCAGCATGCCCAGCAAGCTGCTGAATGAATCTGCCACCTCAAACAGGCCGTCCGGCAGGCCCAGTTCATGAAAATAGAACACCACCTTGGGGAGCAGCGAGTTCTCGGAATAATCAAGGCACAGGTAGTCACCGCCACCGCCCACCACGATCGGCAGCTAGTGCTCGGGAAGCTGATGATGGGTTCGCAATGCCACCAGCGCGTTGATGATGTTTTCCGAGCTCTGTAGCGGATCCAGGGTCAGCAGCATGCCGAAGCCGATGCCCCAGGGCTCGCCGTTGACGTTGATCGACAGGGTTCGGTCCTTGGGTTGCCCGCCGTGAAAGCGCTTGACGCATTCAACGTAGTCGCGGGGCAGGGTGAAGCGCAGGACTTTCTCGATGCCGTCAACCAACTCATCGGCCAAGGGTTCATGGGCTTCTGAAAATACATGCCACTCCATAGCAGGGCCTCTGGTCGATCATTGAATGTCGGGGCGCTATTCAAACATTTATCAGCGACTGCCAGCAGCCAGGGCCGTGAGCGGGGCGGCTCTTTTCTGCGTGCCGCCCCGGCGGTTGTTATTACCCCCATCAATCGCGGTGCTTATGTGCACGGGTAAAACCTTTGCTTTATCATCCTGCGCCTATTGCCCGCGGCGCCTGCCGTGCTCCGGGCCGTTGTGCAGGACGGGTTACGGCAAGGGAGTCGAGCACGCGATGACTGACCGCGAGCAATTGCACCGAGAGGGTTATGTGCTGCTTCGCCGAGCGATCCCGGCGCAGTGGCTGGATCAGCTGCGTGCCGTGTTCGACGCGGGCGTAAAGCCCTCGGAACAATGGCCGGTGCCCAGGGGCAGGGACTGGCGCCATTCGCAGCTGGACACCGATGCCTGCGTGCAGGCGCTGTGTCGTCTGCCGTCGATGCTGGCGGTGGCGGGGGAGTTGATTGGAGAGCGGTTTTTCCTGTCCCAGGTGGAGGGGCGAGAGCCGTTGAAAGGGGGCGGGCATCAGCTGCTGCACCGCGACCTGTCGGCGCAACGACCAGGGGACATTGCCAATGCCCTGGTGTATTTCGACGATTATGGGCCCGCCAACGGTGCAACGCGGATTGTCCCCGGCAGCCATCGGCCTGAGCCGGGAGCGCCGCCTTTTGACTTTAATGACGAGTCTCGCTCGGTGCAGCTTGCAGGTTCCGCGGGTGATGTCCTGCTGTTCGACGTCGACCTGGTGCATGCGGGCAGCCTGAACATCAGCGGTGCCCGTCGCCGTACGCTGTTGATCAGCTATTTTTCGCAGTCGCTTTACGCTTCACATCAGCAGACCGCGAGCCTGCGCAGTATCCAGATGGACACGAGTGAGCGCTTTGAGCCTGGGGATTTTCCCTGGCGGGCGCCAGCGGCTGACTGGGTGCCAGTGCCCACGGCTTGAGCGACCAGGCGGGGCGGCCATTTCATTCAAAAATTGTAAGACCGAGTAGAAGCCTATGAATCGTCGTAAAAAAATCCAGCAGCTGTTAAAAGCTCACGCGAAAAAGGCCAGTGCCAAATTGGCGCCTGCCAGCAAGTCGAAATACATCAGCAAGGCTGACCGCCTGAAGCTGGCGGCTGAAGCCGATCAGGATGCAAACCTGGCCGCCGACAGCGAGTCTGTGTAGATGGAGCAGGGCTTCACCTTGCTGACGCGGTTGCGCGCAACCCCCAGAGATTTCACGCCAGCAGTTCGGTGATCCACTGCGCCTGGCGGGCGACGTCCTGGACCTTTTCCTCGGGCACCGCCTGTTGCGCCCGGGCAAAGTCGGCCAGGGTCTTGTGCTTCTGGCGCAACCTGCGCTGCCACTTGAGCAGGAACGCCGGGCTGCGGGCCTGCATGTGCAGCGGGCCGAAGTACAGTTCCCGGGCGCTGTAGCGCACCGGCTTGTCGCGCTCGGCGACGATGATTTCGTAGTCGAAGCGGTTTTCCTGCAGCACTTCCTCAGCGAGGATGCGGTAGCCATTGTCCATCAGCCATTGGCGCAGTGGCGGCTCGCCGCCGTTGGGTTGCAGGATCAGCCGTTCCTGGCCGTTGAGGTGGGCCTTGCCGCAGTCGAGGATGTCGCGGATGGTCTCGCCGCCCATGCCACAGATGCTGATGGCAGTGATCCCGTCCCGCGCCTCGATCGCCGCCAGGCCGTTGGCCAGGCGCACAGTGATGAGCGATGTCAGATCGTTCTCGCGTACTGTACGTTCGGCAGCATGGAAGGGGGTCAATGCCACCTCGCCGGCCACCGCCGCCGAGATCGCGCCACGGCGCATCAAGGCCACCGGCAGGTAGCCGTGATCCGAGCCGATATCGGCCAGGCGCGCTCCGGCGGGCACATGCGCCGCCACGCGCTCAAGGCGCTTGGACAATGTCTGTTGGTTCAACGGCAACCCCTTTTCAGCACGAGCGTCCGGCAGCGTTGGCCGGATCGGGGCGCGATTGTGGCGGGCAATGCCGGGTATTTCAAATTCAGGCGACCGGGGTCATGGCGTTGTTCCAGGGGCATGCAGGCCCTCAGCACTCCACAATCCAGGTCCGCCAGCAACCCGGCACCGGCCCGCTGCCGTAATAGGTGGCCATCAGCTCGTTGGGGATATTGCCCGATCGCGAGCTGCGCGAGCGAGTCAGGGACGGCAGGGCGCTCCGGTTTTTAAGCGCCAGGCCGCCAAGGGGCAGGGGTTGGAACAGGCTTGAATCAGTCAGGGTGCCTCGGGGGAGATGAGCAAAGGCGACACATTCACTTATTCGAATGGATGAATATGTGGCCGGCACGCGTCGTGATGGCGACCTCCTTCGCTGGTGCAAGATCCGCCTCAACGTCCCTGGATTACTGCCCGGATGCCTGCCGACACCACTCGCAAAAATCCCGTAGCCGTGCCGTGAATTCCTCGGCCGAGGCCGTGGGCTGCTGGCTATGACGCAGGAAGAATTCGATCTGCGCCTGTTGCGCCGGATAGCGCTGGACGAACTGCGCCACGTGCTCCTCCAGGGTATGGGGCCAGCCAGGGGCCTGATCCGAGCGCAGGATGTTGGTCGCGCGGATCAGCTTGCGCGAGGCCTCGCGTTGCAGGCGTTTGACCTCGCTCGGCTGCGCTGGCTGATCGATCTGATCGGCATAGCGGTTGAGCACCGGGTAGAAATCCCCATTGAGCGCCAGTGCGATCGCGCGCGATGGCCTGAACGGGTCGAAGTGTGCTGCCAGGTCAGTGCCCCATAGGCAGCGGCAGTGGTGCTTGAGCCAGTAGCCCCAGCTGTACAGGTGCTGCGGATCCAGCACCTGCTGGCGGCTGCCGATATCGAAGTCGATCTTCACCACCTCCGGGTGCCGCGCGGCCAGAGCCAGGCGCAGGGCTTCAAGGGTGGCGAGGGCTGCTGCATCCTGCGGCTGGCGCAGGACCAGGGTCACGTCCAGGTCCGAAACGCCAGGTTTGGCGCTGCCCCGGGCCACGCTGCCATACAGGTAAATGCCATCGAGCAAGGCGCCGGCCTCGGCCGTCAGGGTGCGGCACAGATCATCCAGCAACGGCTGGAAAGGCGCAGGCAAAGGCTGGCTGGGAGCGGCCGGAATAAAACCGTCCGCATCGACGCCGTCCGGTTGGCGAGAGGGCATGGGGGTGGGCCTGTGGCTTTTGAGTAAGCGGGGGATCTTAACAGCCCGGGTTTGAGGTGTTACCCCCAACGGTGCCAAAACCCCTAGCCACTGCCGAGGCACGAGGCTGCGGCTACAGGTCCCCCCTCGTTGCAGGTGAGGGGGGCTGAACCCGTGATGGCCTCAGTTCTTGAACGTCGAGTGCTTGCGCCCCTGGTCGAGCAGGGCGAACACCACCACCAGCAGCGAGGCGATGCCGAGGATGATCACCACGCCGTCGGTGGAGTGGGTGGCCGAGGCCGAGACCAGGGACAGGGCGCCCAGTGGGGCCAGGCCGCCGGCGATGGCGGTGCCGATTTCACGGCCGGTGCCGAAGCCCGAGGAGCGGGTCTGGGTCGGGAACTGGCGGCTGAGGAACGAACCCTGGGGGGCGAACATCATCGGCGCGAGGATCCCGGTGCCGACGCCGATAGCGATGTAGATCATCAGGCTTTCACCGGTGTTGAGCAGGGCCAGGAACGGGTAGGCGAACAGCAGCGAGAACACCCCGCCGAGCATCAGCACGGTTTTGCTGCTCCAGCGGTCGCACAGCCAGCCGAAGAACGGCACGGCGACGATGGCCACCAGGCTGGCGATGGTCACCGACAACGAGGTGACGTGTACGTCCACGCCCTTGAACTGAGTGAGGTAGGCCAGGGAAAAGGTCTTGAAGATGTAGCTCAGGGCGTTGTAGCCAACCGCGACGAAGAACACCACCGCCAGGCCTTTGAGGTCGTTTTTGAACAGGGCCTTGAGCGGCGACGCCTTGGCTTTTGCCGGCTCCTGGCTCAGTTGGTTGAATTCCGGGGTTTCCGGGATGCTGTTGCGCACCCACAGGCCGACGCCGACCAGGGCGATGCTGCAGATAAACGGGATGCGCCAGCCGCCTTGCAGCAGGAACTCATTGCCGTTGATGGTCAGCAAGTACACGGTCAGCGACGACAGCAGCAGGCCCAGGTTCAAGCCCAGCGCCGGCCAGGCTCCCTGGCTGCCGCGCTTGCCTTCGCTGGCGTGTTCGTAGGAAGTCACGGCCGCGCCGGACAATTCGGCACCGGCACCCAGGCCCTGGATGATCCGTACCGCTACCAGCACGATGGGGGCCCAGATGCCGATCGAGGCGTAGCTGGGGATCAGGCCGATCAGCGTGGTGCACACGCCCATCATGCAGAAGGTCACCACCAGCACTTGCTTGCGGCCGAACTTGTCGCCCAGGTAACCGAACAGGATGCCGCCGAACGGGCGCGCGATAAAACCGATGGCAAAGGTCGAGAAAGCCATCAGGGTCGCGGTTTTCGGGTCGCTGTTATCGAAGAAGATTTTCGAAAACACGATCGCGGCCATGGTCGCGTACAGGTAAAAGTCGTACCACTCCAGCATCGAACCGAAGATGGTGGCAGCGGCGACTTTGCGCAGGCGCTTTTTGGTTTGTTGCGGGGTTTCCGCTGCAGGGCTTGGGGGGGTAACTGCGGTCATTCCGGACTTCCTCATGAATCATTATATTTATTTTCAAATGGACACTTATTGCGCTCCGCAGGCCCTGTTCGGGCCCGCAGGCTGGGTACGTACACCTGGCCGAAGCCGTGGTGCGAACACGACGCGGCCGCCCGGGTGGTGACTCGGGCAGTGCCGTGGGCGGATCAGGGGTGCTGGAACATGCGGTCGGCAATCATCTCGCCGATGGGAATGGCCGAAGTCGCGGCCGGTGAGGGCGCATTGCACACATGGAGCATGCGCGAGGTCTGGGCGAACAGGAAATCATGCACCAGGCTGCCGTCACGCATCACCGCCTGGGCCCGGATACCGGCTTCGTAGGGCAGCAGGTCGTCGATGTTCAGCGACGGGCAATACTTGCGGCATTGCTCCAGGTAGCCGGACTTGAACAGCGAGTTCTTCATCTCGACGCTGCCGGAACCGAGGTTTTGCCAGATGGTTTTCCAGAACCCGGGGAAGCTCGCGTACTGCGCCACATCGCGCCAGTTGATCGAGAACTTCTTGTAGTTCTCGCGGCCCAGGCCCAGTACCGCGTTGGGCCCGACCGTGACGCTGCCGTCGATCATCCTTGTCAGGTGCACCCCGAGGAACGGCAGCTCCGGGTCGGGGATGGGGTAGATCAGGTGGTTGACGATGTTGTTTTTCGACGCCGGCAGGCGGAAGTATTCGCCGCGAAACGGGATGATCTGGTGCTCGATCCTGATCCCGGACATTGTCGCCAGGCGGTCGGATTGCAGACCGGCGCAGACCACCAGTTTCTTCGCCTGCCAGGTGCCGTCATGGGTGCTGACACTGACGTGGTCGGGGCTTTCCTGGATGGCGGTCACGGTGCGGTCGAGACAGATTTCCCCGCCGCCGGCACGGATCACCCGGGCCATGGTCTGGCAGACTTCGCGGTAGTCGACGATGCCGGTGGCGTCGAGAAACAACCCGCCCAGGCCGACGATATTCGGCTCGCGCTGGCGCAGTTCATCGGCATCGAGGCGTTCGACCTTCATGCCATTGAGTTGGGAGCGGGCGTACAGCGCCTGCATGCGCTCCACCTCCAGTGGCGTGGAGGCCACCAGCAGCTTGCCGCAGACCTCGAACTTGATCCCGTGCTCGGTGCAGAACTGCTTGGTGGCCTCGGCGCCGCGCTTGCACAGGTCGGCCTTGAGGCTGCCCGGTGCGTAGTAGATGCCAGCATGGATCACGCCGCTGTTGTGCCCGGTCTGGTGTTTGGCCAGGGTGCCTTCTTTTTCCAGGATCACCAGGGAGGCGCCGGGCTGGCGCTTGAGCAGTTCCATCGCGGTGGCCAGGCCGACGATGCCGCCGCCGATGATGCAAAAATCATAAATCATTGTGGGGGTTACCTTGGATCAGCAGGTCTAGTTATCAGGTTGTCAGACTAATGCATCTGGCAAAAGTCGGCGTGCCGCAGCACGCGCTCAATATTCAGGGGTTCATGGGCTCAGTCGGTGGCTGGCAACTCAAGTTGCAGGCGCTTGGCGGAGGCGCGCAAGTGCGCATCGGCGCAGGCGGCTGCGGCTTGTCGGTCGCCAGCGGCGATGGCCTGGTACATGGCCTGGTGTTCCTGGGTCGCATCGGCCGAACCGCCGACAAAGCGCGACGCCGAGTTTTCCCAGGCGGTTTTGCGTGCGGTGGCCAACTGGCTTCTGAGGAAGTCATGAAAGGCCACGAAGTATTCGTTTTTACTGGCTTCGGCAATGGCGCGGTGGAAGGCCACGTCGGCCAGGGCGGCGGCTTCGAAATCGCTGCGTTTGTCGTGCATTTCCTGCAAGGCCTGCTGCATGCGTTGCAGGTCCTGCTCGTCACGGCGCTGGGCGGCAATCGAGGCGGCCTGGGTTTCGATCCACAGGCGCATCTCGAACATCTGCGTCAGCTGTGGCCGGCGAGTGTTCTGGGTCGGGAAGCGAAACACCGTCCCGGCCGGGGTCTGGGAAATGAACGAACCGAGGCCGCGACGGGCGATCAATACCCCGTCTGCCTTGAGCTGGGCAATGGCCTCGCGAATCACCGAACGGCTGACGCTCAGCTGTTCGGCCAATTGCTGTTCGGTGGGCAGGCGCGACTCGGGAGCGAGGTTCCCGGATTCGATCTCGGCGCGGATAACGCTGACAACACGCATCACGAGAGAGTCGGGGCGCTGGAGCTCAAGCATAAGACAACCTTGGTAGTCAGGTTGTCAGACAATAGACGTTTGGAATTTCTGTTGTCAAGCGGATGAGTGTTGGCGCGTTTGCCGAATCAACCTGGAATCAGCCCCAGCTCAGCCTGCAAACGGGCGACCACTTCGGCCTCGACTGCGCCCTGATCGCCCCCGGCCTGCCATACCGCGCAACTGGCGCTGTGGCTGCCATGCACCGCGTGATACACCGCCAGCACGCTGCCGGGACCGGAGCCGGTGTGGCCGCTCAAGCTCAAGCCGCCGGCCACCGCGCCGCACATCAGACCCAGGCCGTAGCCCGGCGCGGTCCAGGGGCGCCCGGCAATCGGCCCGCCGAGCAGGCGTGGCGTCTGCATCGCCTGCAACAGCGCCGGGGGCAGCAGATCCCCGTTCAGCAGGCGTTCCAGCAGCAGCGCCGCCTGCGCCAAGGGACCGACCAGCAGCCCGTGATACACCCAGCCCGGGTCGTAGTCCGGGCAGTCGCCCATCGCTACTGTTACCAGGTCGGCGCGAGTACGGGCCAGGCGCACATCCGACACCTTCAGGGGCGCCAGTACCCGCTGGCTCAGGGCCTGGTGCAACGCCAGGCCGCTGACCCGCTCGATCACCCGGGTGAGCCACAGATAACCGACGTTGGAGTACCGCCAGCCACTGCCCGGTGGATAGCGCAGGCGCCCGGCATCCAGGCGTTGCAGCATCTCCTCGGCCGACCACGGCGTGTCATGCCGGGCCACGGCGGCGTGGTAATCCGCCAGCTCGCTGTAATCGGCCAACCCGGCTTCGTGGCGGAGCAATTGGCGCAGGCTGAACGGTCCTTCGGCCAGCGGTTCGTCGAGGGTCAGCAACCCGTCACGCACCAGGGACAGGGCGGTCGCCGCGAGCACGGTCTTGGTAAAACTCCACCAGGGAATGACGGCGTCGGGTTGCGTGGGGGGGGTGAGGTGGCCGTTGGCGACGAGTGAGAAAGTCATGGGCGGGGTCTACACACGGTCGGTCTGGGAGGGGGCAATGTTCGCTCAGCTGTGGCGAAGGAGCTTGGTCCCTCGCCACGAGCGCACGGCAGGCCGCCCTTGAACGGATTACGCCGTTTGCCGGCGCATGGTCAGGATGGCGCTGCCGAAGAAGATGAACGTGGAGCCCACCACGCGGTTGACCCACTTGGAAAACGCCGGCCGGGTCAGTACGCCCTTGGCCCGTGAGGCCAGCAGCGCGTAGATGCTGAGGGAGATCAGCGACAAGGCCATGAAGATCAGGGTCAGGATGAAAAACTGCGGCACCAGCGCCGCGTTTTGATCGATGAATTGCGGGAACAGCGCGGTGAAGAAAATCGTCGCCTTGGGGTTGGTGGCGGCGGTCAGGAACGCCGACTTGAACAGCTTCGAGCGCGGCGGCATCTGGCCCTCGGGGCTCCCGTCGCTGCTGGCCGAAAGCACCGGTTCCTTCTTCAACAGGTGCTTGGCGCCCAGGTAAAACAGGTAGCCGGCGCCGGCGATTTTCACCGCGTTGAAGATGATTTCGGAGCTGGCGATCAATGCCCCAAGGCCCAGCATCGCCGCCGCGGACATGCAAAACAGGCCGCTGACATTGCCCAGCGACGACCACAGGGTCGATTTGGCACCGTAGGCCACGCTGTTGTGCAAGGCCACCAGGGTGGCCGGGCCAGGGCTGGCGATGGAGATTGCCGCGACCAGGGTGTAGGTCAAAACCGAGTGAACATCCATTTCATGACTCGCTGTAAGAGGACGTCGAATTCTATAGGGAAAGTGCAGGGCAAATCACCGCACAGGTGAGCTGATTTTACCCGGCACTCATCACTGGATGCGCCTTAGCGCCTGTTCACGGTCTGCTGCGCTTAGCTCATGCCGCGTCAAAAGTGGCTTCGAAATGCTCATTTAGGGCCCTAAACTCCGCTTTCTCAGCCACTTTTGCCTTGCCTGAGCGTCGCTCGCTAGATCGTGGACTGGCTTTTAGCGCCGATCCAGCCAGTAGTTGTGCAGGCTGCGCGCCGCCGGTTCGATGGCTGCCACGCGCTGATTGTGCAAGGCCACGTTGAGGTCGGCGGGCAGTTCGAAGTTGTCCTGTTCGGCGCACTCGATGATCGATTGCAGCAGGGCGGCCTGGGGCGCCGGCATTTGCGGCCAGTTGCCCACGGCGACGCCGCGCAGGTAACCGAAGCACCATTCTTCGGCCAGGGTCAGGGGCTGGCCCTGGTGTTCGGTGGTTTCAAAACGTGCCTTGAAGGCCGAGGCGTCCAGTGCCAGCTGGCTGGCCAGGGTGTTCATGTGGCGCACGCAGAGTTCGATGAACTGCTTGCCTTGTTCCGGGCTGTCCCAGTCCGGGTTCTGCCCGCCCCAGATGGCCGGGAACCACTCGGCGATGTCGACCCGAGCAGGGCTGGAAACCAGGGCGGTGAAATAGCCGTCGAGTTCCGAAGGGTTGAGCACCGAGTGATCGTCACCGTATTGCAGCAGGGTGTTCTCGATCACGTCGAAGTCAGCGGCGTTCAAGGGTTGGTCTGGCATGGCAATGATCCTTGGCAAGTCGGGGCGCCAGGGCGACGCCGTGTTTGAAAAAGTCGCGGAGGATGGGCCTTGTGGCGGTTTTTTTCCAGCGCCGATTATCCACCGGCGCTCGCCGGTCGCGGGCAAGGGCCGTCGGGTTCAGGCCTGGCTGCGAAAATGCCCCGCTCCCAGGCGCCATACCGAAAACCACACATCATCCGCCGGGGCGTAGCGCTCCAGGGGGATCGGCCGCTCGTGCAACAGGTCGTCCGGGGCGAATACTTCAAGCTCCCAGGGGAAGTCCGGGTTGTACGACAGGCTGTACTCGGGGGATGGGCTGGCGAGGGTGTAGTGGATCGAATACACCATCAGCGGTGAGCCCTGGAGTTGGTTGTGGGCATACAGCGCCCAGAACTCGCTCATCTGCGGCCGGCTGACCTGCTCGGCAAATGTCAGGGCGGCGGGCAGGTCATCCCAGGTGGCCTGGACCGTTTGCTGGGCCAGGGCGATGCGTGCGGCGGGCGACTGGCCCTTGGCGTGCTCGACGTAGATCAGGGTGGTGGCGAACTGGAACTCGCACTGGGTGATGCTCGGGCTGACGTCCCAGTGGCCGATCATGTGCTGGTCCAGCAGTTCGATTTTCATGGGGCGGGCTCGGGTTGTGGGTCAAAAAAGCGCGAGTGGCTAGCGGTTGCGATTGGCGGGCCAGGTCGCGGTCGGGAAGTAGGCCTCCAGGCCCGGTTGCTGGTGGTCCACGCCGTTGCGGGTCCAGTAGCAGCTCAGGCGGCTGTAGTTATCCAGGTCGCCGCGCACCAGGCACGTGGCACCGTGCCCCGGCCAACTGAAGGCCAGCACATCGGCCTCGGCCATGGTCGCTCGCGCCACCTTGCCAATGGCGGTGGTGGTCTGGCCATTGATGGTTTTGACCAGGGTCAGGGCGCCGTTGCTGAAGGTGATTTCAGCGCTGCCGGAGTAGGCGGCGCCGCCTTCGGGCGCCTGGCCGATCAGCGCGTAATGGCCGGGAACCATGGAGTAATACAGGTGTTCGTCGGCGGCGTTGTCGGCCACGACGCTGGCGCTGGCCAGCAGCAGGCCGAGCAGGGCGCACAGACCAGGGATGCGCTGCATGCAGGTACGTTCCTTGTAGAAAATCGAGCTTGAACAGTCGGTGATGGGGGCAAGTCCCGAGTTGGCTGAACGCGCCTGGCAACCCTCAGACCGTTACGCCGTGGCGCATTATAAATACCGACAGTAAAAGCACCAGCAGGGTGGTGATGGCGGCGTAGCAGGCACTCAAGCCGAGCTTGACCAGCAGCATGTCATCGACCGCCCTATAGCCGATGGAGGCCCCGAACAGGGCTGCGGCTGCGGCGCCGGCGATAAGGATGCAGCCGCTCCTCATGCCTGGGGCCAACAGCGGGATCAGAACCAGGTGGGCGCTGCTGATCAGGATGACAAAGATCGCAATGATCTTGAGGGTGAGAACCATGCTGTCTCGGGTGCTGTTCATGGTGACGCGCTCCGATAGCAAAGCCTGCGGCCTTGCCGGGTTATTCCTTACTCCCTGTTCCTTGTGTACTTGAAGGGGTCGTAGCTCGGCGGTCGAGTGTCCCTGCTGCCGAGTGGAATGACTCATCCCGGAAACGAGATGCATCACGCTCTAGATTAGGCCTCGTCCCGCGATTTAGACGACTTTGCGACGGACGTGCATGGTCGGCACTCCCTGGCAGGCCGAACACCTCATCTGCTGCGGTGTGCCCGGTGATCCAGCGTCCGTCGAAATCGATGATGTTCCGAGGGCTGGCTACTATGTCAGGCAGCGTTCGCCGGGGAGCATGGTCAACACCAATGGCAGCTTCAACAGCAACTACATCACCGAAGGCACGGCGGACGGGCGGTACGGTGATATCCCCGGCTACGTGACCTGGAACCTGCGGGGCGGCTATGACTTCGGTTCGCAGCTGTCGAACCTCAAGCTTGGCGCCGGGGTGAAAAACATCTTCGACCGCCAGTACTACACCCGCTCCAGCGACAACAACTCCGGGCTCTATGTCGGCGCCCCACGGACCTTCTTCGTCCAGGCCAGCGTCGGCTTCTGATGCCCGTGCCCGGCACCCGGGTGGGTGCCGGGCTGTTCTGTCAGCGGGTGGCAGTGCCGGGCGTCGCTGCCTGGCGCCCACCGTGCATCAGCAGGTGCGCCACCAGGCCGGCCACCAACCCCCAGAAGGCGCCGCCGACACCGAGCAAGGTCACATTGGCCGCGGTGGCCAGGAAAGTGATCAACGCGGTTTCCCGGGTCCGCACCTCGGCCATGGCGTTGGCCAGGCTGCCACCGATGGCGCCGAGCAATGCCAGGCCGGCCAGGGTCGTGACAAAAGTGCGTGGCAGGATCATGAACAGGCTCGCCAAGGTCACCCCGAACACCCCCACCAGCACATAGAACAGGCCGCAGGCCAGGCCGGCGATGTAACGCTTGGCGGGTTGCGGGTGGGCGTCCGGGCCGGTGCAGATGGCAGCGGTGATGGCGGCGACGTTGAAGGCATGGGCCCCGAAAGGCGCCATCAGCAGCGACCCCAGGCCGGTGATGCCGAGGATCGGGTTGGCGCTGGTTTTGAAGCCATCGTTGCGCAGCACCAGCATGCCGGGCATGTACTGGCCGGTCAGGGTGATGACGAACAGCGGCAGGGCCACCCCGAGGAATGCGCCCATGGAGAACTGCGGCCGTTCAAACACCGGCGCTGCCAGGCTCAGGTGGACGCTGTGCAGGTCGACGCGCTCCTGAAGCAGCAACAGGGCCATGCCGATCGCCAGGATCCCGACCACCGCAAAACGTGAGGTGAAGCGCCGCAACAGCGCGTAGGCCACGACCAGCACAATCACCAGCAACGGGTCGGCGCTCGCGCCGCCAAAGGCATTGATCCCGAATTGCAGCAGAATCCCCGCCAGCAGCCCGGCGGCGATGCCCCCGGGGATCAGCCGTACCAGGCGCTCGAAGGCCCCCGACAGGCCCAGCAGAATAAAGCCGATGGCGCTGATCACGTAGGCGCCGATGACTTCGCCGTAGGGGGTAAAGGGCATGATCGTCGCCAGGAAGGCCACCCCCGGCGTCGACCAGGCGGTGATGATCGGCTCGCGGTAGCGGTAGCTCAGCCAGGCGCCGGTAAGGCCGACGCCGATGCTCACCGACCAGACCCAGGACGCGGTCTGGGCCGGGCTCAGGTGGCCCAATTGCGCGGCCTGGAACACCAGGACAAAGGTGCCGCCGTAATTGACGATGACGGAAATCAGCGCGGCAAGGATGGGGGCCAGCAAGTCGCTGGGGCGTAGGGCGGTGTGGGGCATGGGCTCGTTCCTGGCTGAGGGGGCCGCGGGCTTGCGTGAGCAGGCGGCTGCGGCCCTGGCGTTGAAGAGCGCTAGCTTAGGTGGGCAATGGTGGTTTCAATCAGTCCGGTTTCGCCAAGTGCAGCAGACCACTTTACCGGGGCTAGGCCCTAGCGTTGCAGGGCCTTGGCCAGGCGCTGCATGGCGCTGTCGATCTCGTGGGGCGTCAGTGCGGAAAACCCCAGCAGCCAGCCGCCATTGGCCGGCGGACGGGCATACAGGCGGCTCAGCCCGGGCAGTTGGAGGCCGGCGCGGGCGGCCAGGGTGAGGGTCTCGGCCTCGTTCCAGCCTTCGGCCAGCAGGCAAGGCATCTGCAGGCCGCCGGGGGGCAGCTGGGCCTGGACGATACCCGCCAGATGCCGGCCGACGGCTGCAGCCATGGCCTCGCGGCGCACGGCGTAGATCTTGCGCATGGCCCGCACATGGGCGCCGAAATGGCCGCCGTCGATAAACCGGGCCAGGGTCAACTGGGCGATCTGCGGCGTGTGGCCATCGAGGATGCTGCGGGCGTAGGTCATGGGCGCCACCAGCTCCCGGGGCAATACCACGAACCCCATGCGCAGGCCGGGGTACAGCGACTTGCTGAAGGTGCCCACGTACAGGGTGCGCTGGTGGCGGTCCAGGCCCTGAACGCAGGCCGTGGGCAGGCCTTCGTAGTGGAACTGGCTGTCGTAGTCGTCTTCGATGATCCAGCCCTGGCGCTCGGCGGCCCAGGCGGTGAGTTCCAGGCGCCGTTCCAGGGCCAGGGTGACGCCCGTGGGGTATTGGTGCGAAGGCGTCACATACAGGGTGTTGGCGCCGCTGCGATCAGCCTGCAACTGCCCGGTGTTCAGGCCGTGGCGATCCACTGCAATCGGCACCACCTTGAGCTGGGCCATCTCGAAGGCCTTGCGCGCGCCGAAATAGCCCGGGTCTTCCATCAGGATCGGTTGCCCGGCATCCACCAGCACCTGGGCGCAGAGATACAGGGCCTGGCGGGTGCTGCTCAGCACCAGCACCTGGTCGGCATCGACCCGCGCCCCGCGTTCCAGGTTCAGGTAGCCGGCGATGGCCTGGCGCAGGGGCTCGGCGCCCTGGGGGTCGCCATGCAGCATGCCGCTGTGTCGGCAATCCTTCTGGGCCTGGCGTTGCAGGCGCTCCCAGAGCGCCATCGGGAAGCTACGGGTTTCCGGCAGCCCGGTGACAAAGGCCTGGACCCTCTGCTGGTCGGTCACGCCGCCGCTGGCGAGGATCTGTGCGCCGCGCTGGCTGAGTGCCGGGGCCACCACCGCCGGGGTCGATCGAGGCGCGCCGGCGTGGCGTTTTTTCTGTGGCTGGCCGTGCAGGTCGGGGCCGATCTTGCTCGAAACGTAGCTGCCCGACCCCGGACGCCGGCAGATGTAGCCGTCCAGTTGCAATTGGACGTAGGCCATTTCCACGGTATCGCGGGACAGGTTCAGCGAGCTGGACAGGCTGCGGGTGGCGGGCAGGCGGCAGCCGGGAGGCAGCACCCCGTCCAGGATCAGCTGGCGCAAGGCGCGCTGTACCCGCACGCGCAACTCCAGGGTGTGCAACGCAGGGTCGGCGATGCGCATCTTCAGGGTGTCTAGCTCGAAGTTGAGCTTCATGGCCAGCGCCACGCCGCAGGGCAAGCGGTTGGGGTGTTCACACTTTCAGCACTTTGCCGCTGGCCGCCACCCCCAGCAGCATCACCGCGATCAGGGCGAAGGCAATGCTGAGGCTGCTGCCGTGGGCGATAAAACCGATCACGGCCGGGCCGGCGAGAATCCCGGCATAACCCAGGGTGGTGATGGCCGGGACCGCGATGCTTTCGGGCATGACGGTTTGTTTGCCCACGGCGGTGTACAGCACCGGCACGATGTTCGAGCAACCGGCGCCGACCAGGGCATAGCCCACCAGCGCCGCTTCCCAGGCCGGGGCCAGGGTGGCCAGTAGCAGGCCGGCCGCGGCGGTCAGGCCGCCGAACACAATCACCCGCCTGGCCCCCAGCTTGTGCACGATAGCGTCGCCGGTCAGGCGGCCGACCGTCATGGTCAGGGCGAAGGCGGCATAACCGAGGCCGGCATAGGCAGCGTCGAGGTTGCGCTCGGCGGTGAGGAACACCGCGCTCCAGTCCAGCACCGCGCCCTCGGCGAGAAACACGATAAAGCACAGGCAACCGATAAACAGCACCACGCCATGGGGGATTGCAAAGGCCGGGCCGCTGCTCTGGCTGCCGTAGGGCAGCATGTGCGGCGCGGCCTTGAACAGTGCGACCAGCATCAACAGCACCACCACCAGGGTGGCGCCCAGCGGCGCCAGGCCCAGGCCGAGCAAGGCGCTGACCCCGGCGGCGCCGACAATCCCGCCGAGGCTGAACAGGCCGTGGAAGCCCGACATCATGGTCTTGCCGCTGGCCCGCTCGACGATCACTGCTTGCAGGTTGACCGTGGAATCGACGCAGCCCAGGCCGGCGCCAAACATAAACAACGCCCCCACCAGCAGCGGGATCGAGGTCACCGTGGCCAGCAGCGGCAGGGCCAGGCAGATCAACAGCGTGCCGCCGGCCATGACTCGGCGGCAGCCGAAGCGCGAGGCCAGGGCGCCGGCGATTGGCATCGAAATGATCGAGCCCACCCCCAGGCACAGCAGCAACAGGCCCAGCGTGCCCTCATCCAGCCCGGCGCGGGCCTTGGCGTAAGGCACCAGCGGCGCCCAGGCGGCGATGCCGAAACCGGCGATAAAAAAGGCGATGCGCGTCGACATCTGTTCGAGGCGGCCGGGAGCGGCCTGGGTATGGGGGTTGCTGGCTGTCATAAAAGTCCTTGGCGGTGACCCGGGGCAGCACCTGATGCCGTTGCTGCCGGGTTAGCCGATGCGCCGAATTCACGACCCATTGCCGATACACCTGTGATGCGGGTTAACAGAAAAAAGCGTGCGCGCAACAGGCCCACGCCGAAAAGCCGCCACATCCTTGCACATCGAACGCGCTGCCGCGAGGGCGGCGACACCGCATCCGGCAGGCGAGCACCAGGAAGGGGCATGGCAGTTGTGACCCGACAGGCCGCCGAAGGTTGCAAGCGCAGAAGCCGGCGCAGGGGCAGGCTGTTGCAATGCGGATTGAGGTTTAAGGCCGCTTCGTTCCCGAGTGGGAGGAGACTCCCTCGCCACCGGCAAGCAAGTCTTGAGCTTGAAGCTGGCCGCTTGCGACTTGAAGTTCCCCCTGCATTTCCCCGCCCAGCGCCTGGGCCAGGTAGTCGACAAAGACTCGGATTTTCTGCGGCACATGGCGGTTGCTGGCAAACAGGGCGTAGATCTGGGTACGAGCCAGTGCGTGTTCCGGCAGCACTTGCAGCAATTGCCCGCTGTGCAGCAGGGGCTTGGCCACAAACGAGGGCAGGGCGCCGATGCCCAGGCCGGCCAGCAGCATGTCGGCGAGCAGCAGGCTGTTGTCCACCGCCAGGCGTACCGGCAGCTCCAGGCGGGTGGCGCCGTCCTGGCCCTCAAGTGGCCAGATGCCGGGGTGTTCGGCCTGGCGATAGGCCAGGCAGGCGTGTTGGCGCAGGTCGTCGACGGTTTGCGGGGTGCCGTGGGCCTGGAGGTAGGCCGGGGCGGCGCAGATCACCTGCTCGACTTCCCCCAGGCGCCGGGCGATCAACGCCGAGTCGGCCCACTGGCTGCGGATGCGCAGCGACACATCGAAGCCTTCGCCCACCCCCTCCTGCACCCGGTCGCCCAGGCTCAGCTCAACCTGCAACTGCGGGTAGTGCTGCATAAAACCGGCAAGGATCGGCGACAGCACCTTGAGCCCGAACGACAGCGGCGCATTGATCCGCAGGCGGCCGCTGGGGGCGTTGGCCCCGACCTGGGTGGCGCGTTCCAGGGCGTCGAATTCATCGAGTAGGTGACAGCATTCAACAAAGTACGCCTGGCCGGCTTCCGACAGGCTCATGCTGCGGGTGGTGCGGATGATCAGCAGGTTGCCCAGGCGCTCTTCCAGTTGTCGCACCTGCTTGCTCACGGCGGCGGTGGACTGTTGCAGGTCGACTGCGGCGAGGTTGAAGCTGCCTCGCTGCACCACCCGGCGAAAGGTACGCATGGCTGCCAACACATCCATATTGTTTCTCCCTGGTTGAATATCGAGCAATCAAGGGCGCGATTATCCCTGAAAAACCACTCAATGCCATGGGCATGTCCATCGTGGCGCTGCAACTCTTTGCTGTTGTGTGCTCAACTGCTCGCCCCTTGATGGCTTGTCTGGAGCGCCCCATGTCCGCGAAACAACCCTTGCTCGAACTGTCCAACCCCGCCGGCCTGTACGACCCCACCGCCAATGGCTATTCCCACGTGGCCCGGGTCGCTGCCGGCGCGCGCTTGCTGTTCATCGCCGGGCAGGGTGGCGAAAACGCCGACAGCCAGCTCTCGAGCGACTTCGCCGAGCAGGTGAACCAGGCCCTGGAGAATCTGCAGATCGCCCTGCGTGCGGGCGGTGCCGAAGTCAGCCAGGTGGCCAAGCTCACGGTATTGATCGTCGATCACAGCCATGAGCGCCTGGAGATCTTCGGCGCGGCCTTGCATCGGCTGTGGGGCGATGCGCCGAAGCCGGCCTGCACCTTGATCCCGGTGCCGCGCCTGGCCCTGGACGGCATGTTGTTCGAGATCGAGGCGACGGCGGTCCTCGCGGACTGAAGGGCTGCGTGCATCAGTGAGCACTGGGCGTTGCCCGGCAGCACGTGAGCGACTGCCGACAGCGCTTGGCCGGGGCGCTGCATTCACAGTAATGTCAGCGCCCCGGTTTTTTCTGGAATCCCTGTGATGGCCTGTTTCTTCGATGCGCGCGGCAATATCTACGGTGTGGTGGCTCCCGCCGCCCTGGCTGAATGGGGCATTGCCTTGCCCGCCACTGCGGCCGATGCCGCCCTGGCACGCCAGGAGTGGGCGGGCGCGGCCATCGAGGCCTTGTGCAGTTGGGCGCCGGGCCAGCGTCCGACGGGGGCCAAGGAGCATCGCAGCGACGGTTTGCTGGTGGGGCCGTTTCAGGCGGCGCCGCCGTTTGATGTGCTGATCGTCAATACCGACGGCACCCTGGCCGAGCGCAGCGGCAATGGCCTGACGATTTTTTCCCAGGCCTTGAGCCAGCAAGGTCTGTTGCCTGGCGCGGGCGAGACGGTGCTGCGGGTGCATCACGATCAGGGCGGGGTGTCGCCAGTGGCGACGGCGGTGCTGCCGGCGGTGGTCGATGGGGTCCAGGGCTTTTGGCTGGACCTGGGGCAACCGGAGTTCGGGCCCCAGGTAGTGGCGGCCCAGGGGGTGGAAGGCACGCAGATCAATGGGCGGCCACTGAGCCGGGTGCCGGCGCTGGTCGGGTTGAACCCGTTGTGGGGGCATAGCCAGTTTGTGCGGATCGGCAACCCCCATTGCGTGACCCTGGTGGAGGACGCCAGCGCCTTGCCGAGCAACTCGCAGATGCTTGAGTCGCCGCTGTTCGAGGGCCTGACCCGCACCGCGTTTGCCCAACCCGTCGGCAGCGGCGAGCCGTGCCCGGCCGGGGTCAACCTGCAATGGGCCACGCGCGACGGCGAAGGGCGCATTGCGGCCCGGGTCTTCGAGCGCGGCGAAGGCCCCACCGCGTCTTCCGGTACCAGCGCCAGCGCCGTGGCCAGCGCGGCCTGGCGGGTCGGCTGGGTCCAGGCCGGGCGCGTCGAAGTCAGCATGCCCGGCGGCACCGCGCCCCTGCTGCTGGAAGAAACTGCCGGCGAACTGACCCGCGTCAGCCTGTTCGGCACCGCAGTAGTGCAAGCCCCGTTGTAACCGCTGCCGAGGCACGAGGCTGCGCTGGCCGGGACAGGCGCTGTGGAGTGTCAGGTGTTTGCACGGCGCGGCTTAGGCCCAGCGCAGCCTCATGCCTCGGCAGCGGCTAGGGTTATTCACCCACCAACTGCACCTGGGCCATTTGCCGTTGCATCAGCACCTGGCCGTGGCGGATCGAGTACAGCGGCAGGCCCTGGCTGCGGATCATTTCGTAGTCGCTGTCGGCGGAGAGGATCAGCAGGTTGGCCGGGCGCCCGGGTTCGAGTCCGTAGCGCTCGCCGAGGGCCAGGGCCTTGGCGCTGTTGTCGGTGACCAGGTCGAGGGCGTTTTGCAGGTTGCGGTAACCGAGCATGTGGCAGATATGCAGGCCGGCTTCGAGTACGCGCAGGATGTTGCCGTTGCCCAGGGGGTACCAGGGATCGACGATCGAGTCCTGGCCAAAGCACACGTTCATCCCGGCCTCCAGCAACTCGTTGACCCGGGTCACGCCGCGGCGTTTCGGGAAGCTGTCAAAGCGCCCTTGCAGGTGGATGCTCTCGGTGGGGCAGGAGACAAAGCTGATCCCGGAATGCCCGAGCAGGCGGAACAGCTTGGCGCAATAGGCATTGTCATAAGAGCCCATGGCCGTGGTGTGGCTGGCGGTGACCCGCGAGCCCATGTCACGGCTGCGGGCTTCTTCGGCCAGCACTTCGAGAAAGCGCGAATGCGGGTCGTCGGTTTCGTCGCAGTGCACATCCACCAGGCAGCCGGTGCGTTCGGCCAGGTCCATCAGGAACTTCACCGAACTCACCCCCTGGTCGCGGGTGTACTCGAAATGCGGAATCCCGCCCACCACATCGGCGCCCAGGGCGATGGCCTCGGTCATCAGTTCGCGGCCGTTGCGGTAGCTTTCGATGCCTTCCTGGGGGAAGGCGACGATCTGCAGGTCGATCAGGTGCGCGGTTTCGGCACGCACTTCCAGCAGTGCCTTGAGGGCAGTGAGGTCCGGGTCGGTGACATCGACGTGGGTCCGCACATGCTGGATGCCGTGGGCGGCCAGGGTGCGGATGGTTTTCTTGGCCCGGGTCTTGGTGTCTTCCTGGGTGATGGTGGCCTTGCGTTCGCCCCAGCATTCGATGCCTTCGAACAGCGTGCCGCTCATGTTCCAGCGCGGCTCGCCGGCGGTCAGGGTGGCGTCCAGGTGAATGTGCGGTTCGACAAAGGGCGGCACCACCAGGTTGCCGCCGGCGTCCAGGTCATCCGGCCCGGCCGGCTGGCCCTGGGCTTCGGCTTGGGGGGTGATGCGGGCGATGCGGCCGTTTTCCAGGTGCAGTGCGTGCAGGCCTTCACGGTGGCGCAGACGGGCATTGGTAATAAGCATGGGGGCAGTTTCCTTGTTCAGGTTCATCAGGCAGTCAGGCTGACAGCCGCCAGATCATCAGCGCGACGCCGATGTCCAGACGGTCATTGGGGTTGTCCAGCGCCAGGCCGGACAGGGCCTCGATGCGCTGGACACGATGGGTCAGGGTATTGCGGTGTACCGCCAGGCGCTGGGCCGCGGCCACCAGGTTGGCATTTTCATGGAACCACGCCTCCAGGGTCGGCATCAGGCACGCACCGTGGTGCTGGTCGTGGTGCAGCAAGGGGCCGAGCCGTTCATGCAGAAACTGGTCGAGCAACGCCTGGTCGCGCACGCCGCTGAGCAGTTTGAGCACACCCAGCTCGTCATAAACGCAGAGCCCGGCCCGTTCGCTGAAACGCCGCGCGGCGCCCAGGGCCTGAAGCGCCTCATCCTGGGCCCGGGCCAGGCGCGCCGGCGGGTGGGCGGCAGCGCTGAGGCCGATAAACAGTTTCAGCGGCAGCAGGCTGGGGCTGAAGTTTTTCAGCCAGGTCGCCAGCCGTTGCCGGTTGAGCTGAGCTGCCGCTGCGTCGACGGCAGGCAGCAGCAGGCTCCATTGTCCGGCACGGCCCAGCACCGGCAGGGCCGGTGGATGCTCCCGGGCGAAGTGGCGCAGGCCCAGGGCGATACGGTCGCGGTGCTGCGCCAGTTGGGCCTCGACCTGTTCCGCATGGCCCAGGGCAAACAGCGGCTCGCCGCCTTCCAGTTGCAACTGGGCCACCTGCCACTGGCCGTCCATGGGCATGCTCAGCTGTCGCGCGCGATGCAGCAGCAGCTCCAGGGATTGGTACTCGCCGCTCAACAGGCGCTCCAGCACGTCATGCCGCGAGCGTCCGACCTGCTCTGCCTGGACCAACGCCGAGCCGATGGCCTGGGTCACCAGCACCATTTTCAACGAGTAGGGCTGCTCGATCAGCGGCATGCCGGCGGCGTCGGCGGCGGCCAGCAAGCGCTCGGGGATCGCCTGGATATAGGCCGCGCCAGTCAGTATCACCAGGCCGGCGACCTGGCGCTCGACGGCTTCGTCCAGCAACTGCAACAGGTTGGTCTGATCCCGTGGGTGGTTGATGCCGGTGACGAACACCAGTTCACCCCCGAGCACCCACTCGGCAATCCCGCTGTTCTCCGCGACATAGGGCCAGCGCACCGGATTGCCGAGGCCGACCGCGCCGGCGCGCAGGCGCATGGACTCCAGCCCGGGCAGGGCCAGTACATCGTCGACCGTCAGGCTCATGCCTGGACGTCTGCCACGGCGCTACTGCGGGCGCCGAGCAGGCTGCTGAGCAGGATGTAGCTCAGGGCGGCAGCGGCAATCCCCACCAGGGGCGCGACCCAGGGCGAACTGAACGCGGTCACCGTGCCGATGGCGTAGGCGCCCAGGCCGGCCCAGTTGAACGCCGGTAGCCGGGTCTCGGCCAGGCGCGGGTACTGGCCCCGGTAGCGGTAGAAGAAGTCCGCCATGATCACCCCGCCAATCGGCGGGATCACCGTGCCCAGCAGGATCAGGTACGGCACCAGCATGTCGTACATGCCCAGCAGCGCGAGCAGGGTGCCGATCACTGCGCCCACCAGGGTCACGGTCTTGCGCCGGCCGGTGCGCAGCAGATTGCAGCCGGCCACGGCGAAGTTGTAGATGGTGTTGTCCTGGGTGCTCCAGATATTCAACAGCAGCATGGCCATGGCCGCCATGGCGAAGCCTTGCAGCAGAAGCACTTCGACCACGTCCGGTTGCTGGTAGACGATGGCACCGTAGGCCCCGATCAGCACCATCAGGCCATTGCCGACAAAGAAGCCGATCAGGCTCGCCAGTACCGCGACCCTGGCCGAGCGCGAAAAGCGCGTCCAGTTGGTGGCCTGGGTCGCGCCGCTGACAAAGGTGCCGAACACCAGGGTGATGGCGGTGGACAGGTCGAGGCTGGTGCTCGGCACCACGGCCATCAGGCCCTGCAGGCCGCCAACCTTGACCGTTGCCACCCACATCGACAGCAGCAGCAACAGGCCCATGGCCGGCACCGCAATGTAAGAGAGGATTTCCAGCCCGCGATAGCCGACATAGGCGGTGGCGCAGAACACCATGCCGAACAGCACCATCAGGCCGAGCACGCTGCCCTGGCTCAACTCGAAGTATTTGCCGAGCACCACGGCGGCGGTCGCGGTGCCCCAGGCGTACCAGCCGATCTGGGTAAAGCCCAGGATCAGGTCGCTGAGTTTGCTGCCCACTTCGCCAAAACAGAAACGCCCCATCAGCACCGAATTCAGACCGCTCTTGAAGGCGATGTAACCCAGACCCGCGGCGTAGATCCCCAGCAGCAGGTTGCCCAGCACAATCACCCCGAGCATTTCGCCAAAGCTGAAAGCCACCCCCAGCTTGCCCCCGGCGAACATGGTGGCGGTGAAAAAGGTGAACCCCAGCAGCACCATGGCCGTGGAGGCCAGCCCTTTGCGGGCGTGCATCGGCACTTCACTGAGTGGGTAGTCGTTGCCTGGATCGTTCTGCGTCATGAGCCTTCCCCTGGTGTGTCTGGTCTGTGGATGCAGACCCGTTGCAGCCAGCGTGCCAACGGCCGAACGGTGACAGACGCACAGGTGCCACTGTGCAACCTGCACAGGATTTATAGCCAAATCGACGGATTTTGCCGGTTTGATTGGTCGTCTTGCCCAATCAGGCACAAAAGCAGTGCGCCAGTGATACAAAGTGGATCACCGGCCCGGGGTTCAATCGAACAGGGTCGCGCGGGTTTCGCCACGGTGAAAGGCAAAGGCCGCCGTGATGTCGCTTTCTATGGTGCGGCCCCGGGACAGCTCGGGCAGGGCGTCGAGGGCAAAAAACGCCGCGTCGCTGACTTCGGCCCCGGCCAACGGCGCTTGTCGGTCGTCGCGCTCGCACATGAAGTACAGCTTGTAGAAGTCCCGGGTGTCGGGCTTGAACGGCCCCTTGGCCTTGTGGCGCAGGCTGTAAAGGGCGCTGACCGAGACGTGCAGGCCGGCTTCCTCGTGGATTTCCTTGGCGATGTTTTCCGCCGCCGACAGGCCGATATCGGCATAGCCGCCCGGCAGCGCCCAGCAGCCGTCGTTGCGCTCGCGGACCAGCAGAATGCGCTCGTTCTCGATCAGCGCACCGCGCACGTCGACCATGGGAGTCGAGTAGCGCTGGGCGAAGTCGCTGACCAGGCCGGTGATGCGCTCCAGGGGCACGTCCCCCAGTTGCGCGAGCATGCCGTGGGCGATATCGGCGACTTGCTGATAGCGCTCGCGATCAAATTCATCCTTGCAGAAATGCAGGCCGGTGGAAGCGATGGCCTGCAGGCGTTTGGCATGGGCCAGCCAGGTGTTTTCCATGGTGATCTCCTGGTTGAAGGGGGGGCCGATCAAGGCGCGAGAGGGACGTGCTCGGGCTGGCGCAACCAGTGCGCGAGGGCGATCACGGCGCTGGCGGCATCGCGGCTGTGACCGGCCCAGGTGCAGGCCAGCATCAGGTTGCGCGGCAGGTTGAAGTCTTCCACCACAAAGCCCTGGGCATCATGCCCGCCGGCGTCATGGGGCACTTGCAGGCGCAAGGTCGGGGCATCGTCGAAATAGGCCCACACCGGTTTGCCCAGGGCCACGGCCATGCCGATTTCGAAGCAGGTGCCGGAGTCCGGTTCCAGCCCGCGAAAGGCATTCAGGTTGGCCAGCACGGCGTCGCAGTCGTGGATCATTTGCCGATTGTGCTGGCAGATCAGCCGCGCCGTGGCCTCGGGAGCCAGGCCGTCGGGCACCTGGTTGTCGAAGGGGTAGAGGCCCTCCAGGCCCTGGGCGGCGCAGAGGTCTTTCAAGTGTCGGCCGTGTTCGATGGCGTCTTGGCGAAACACATCGAAACCGGCGAGGTAGATGCGTGGGGGCATGGGCGCTGCTCCGCTGTTCGCCAAGGGCGATTGAACCGGCTGCGCGGGCTTACTCGCCGCGGTAGATGCAGCCGCTGGTGCAGGTCTCGTGGATGCGGATCGCACTGAGTTCCGGCAGCAGGGGTTTGAGTTCGTTCCAGATCCACTTGGCCAGGACTTCGCTGGTGGGGTTTTCCAGACCGGGGATGTCGTTCAGGTAGTTGTGGTCCAGACGCTCGTAGAGCGGCTTGAAGATGGCCTTGATTTCCGAGAAATCACGAATCCAGCCGGTGTGCGGATCGAGGTCGCCGCTGAGGTGGATCGCCACCTTGAACGAGTGCCCGTGCAGGCGCCCGCATTTGTGGCCCTCGGGTACGTGGGGCAGGCGGTGGGCGGATTCGAAGGTGAACTCTTTGAAAATTTCCACAGTATCGGTCAGCTCTGGCAGGTGGCTATCGCCGGGGGGGCGGTTGGGGCAGGCGGCGAGTTTAACAGCTTGGCTTTGGCGCTGCGGGAAAACCCTGACTAAAGGGTCAGCAGGTTTTCCCCGAGGCGGCCGCTGGCGGCCAGGTCGAGAAACTCGTCCCCCAGGCGCCGGCTTTCGTCCATCGCGCTGCGCCAGTACTTCTGGCGCCCGGCGTCATCGCCCATGAAGCGCTTGAAGTCGCTGCGGTCCGGCAGTTTGCCGTAGGGCAGGCGCTCCAGGTACTGCCGCGACGGCGCCAGCAGCAGCACATCTTGCAGGCGCTCGGTGCTGGCCCGGCGCCAGGGCAGGGTTTTGTCGAACCAGCCGGGGATCACCCGGTCGGTGAAGTGTGGGTAGAGCACGATATCGTCGCCGCTGTAGGGCAGGTCGAGGTGGTAATCCAGCAGGCCGCCGTCGCGGAACGTACCTGCGCCGGCGCCGGGCAGGTCGCGCACGCCCTGCATCACCATCGGGATCGAACCCGAGGCCAGCAGCGCCTGGCGCAGGTTGCCCAGGTCCAGGGCGACGAAGCGCGAAGGGAAGTCGTTGAGTGCCAGCAGCGGCGGCGCCAGGCGCGGATCGTGCAGCACCAGCCGTTCGAAATGCCGGGCCAGGCGCGAGCGGCCGCGCAGGTTGTCGGCGATCACCGACGACAGCCCCAGCCCCAGGCGCCCGCGATGATCGTCGGCGAGCAGGCCGTGGCTTTTGACCACCATGATGTTCAGCCGATACAGCGGGTTGTCGAGGATGCTTGCGTCCTGGCCGTCCAGCAAATCGTCGAGCATGCGTTGGGAGCTGTGGCTGATCTGCGCCATGTTCACCCCCTTGGCAAAACTCATGGCGTTGTACAGCAGCCCCAGGCGGCGGATGCCCTCGGCGGCGTCCGTCAGGCAGGCACTGGCAAAGCGCCAGGAGCCCACCGAGGCGCCAATCAACGAACGCTCCCGTGGCGCCGCCGGCAGCCAGTCACCGAACAGCGCCAGGTCCAGGCCTTGAATCCCCAGGGCCTTGGGCCCACCTGCCGCGCCGGGCAGGGTACCGACTTCGGCGGCGCGCAGGCCGCTCTCGCGGATGCGTGCGAACGCTCGCGGGCCGGCCTTGAGGGTCAGGGCGGGGAACTTGATGTGGATAGCAGTCATACCGGTCTCAGTCGCAGGCGAGCAGGTGAGTATAAGGAGTGGTGGCGCGGTGGCCGAATGAAAGTTGGGCCCTGGCGATACTGGCCATTCAGTTTCAATTAAGTTCAGTTGGGTATCTTCGGCGCCTTAGGCAACACCTGACGAATACGGAGATATTCCATGAAAACCCTGACTGCCCTGTTGACCGCCAGCCTGATCGGCATCACCGCCAGCCTGGCCCACGCCCGTGACCTGGGCCCCGACGAAGCCCTGAGGTTGCGCGACGCTGGTACCATTGTCTCCTTTGAAAAACTCAATGCCACCGCATTGGCCAGGCACCCGGGCTCCACCATCCATGAAACCGAGCTGGAAGAGGAGTACGGCAAGTACATCTACCAGGTCGAACTGCGCGATGCCCAGGGCCTCGAGTGGGACCTGGAATTGGACGCCGTCAGTGGCCAGGTACTCAAGGATCATCAGGATACGTAATGAAGTGCAATCTGCGCCGTTGCAGTCGATGGGCCCTGGTGCTGGCAGCGTTCTGCTCGCTGGCACTGGCCCGTGACCTGGACCAGGACGAAGCCCTGCGCCTGCGTCAGCAAGGGGTGATCCTGCCGCTCGAACAACTGCTGCAGCAGGCCCTGGACCGTTACCCCGGGGCCAAGCTGCTGGAGGCCGAGCTGGAAGAAAAACATGACGTCTACATTTATGAAGTCGAGTTGCTGACCGCCGATGGCGTGGTCCGCGAGCTGGACCTGGAGGCCGCCACCGGCCGCCTGTTGAAAGACAAGGAAGATGACTGATGCGCCTGCTTCTGGTGGAAGACCATGTGTCCCTGGCCGATGAACTGCTTGAAGGCCTCAATCGCCAGGGCTACGCCGTGGATTGGCTGGCCGATGGCCGCGATGCGGTGTATCAGGGCAGCAGCGAACCCTATGACCTGATCATCCTCGACCTCGGCCTGCCGGGCTTGCCGGGGCTGGAGGTGCTCAGCCAATGGCGCGCCGGCGGGCTTTCGACCCCGGTGCTGATCCTCACGGCCCGCGGCTCCTGGGCCGAGCGCATTGAAGGGCTCAAGGCCGGGGCCGACGATTACCTGACCAAGCCGTTTCACCCCGAAGAGCTGCACTTGCGGGTCCAGGCGCTGTTGCGTCGCTCCCACGGCCAGGCCAATCAGCCAACCCTCCAGGCCGCCGGCCTGCACCTGGATGAGAGCCGCCAATGCGTGGTGCGCGATGGCCTGGATATCCAGCTGACCGCCGCCGAGTTTCGCCTGTTGCGTTATTTCATGCTGCACCCGCAGCAGATCCTCTCCAAAAGCCACCTCGCCGAGCACCTCTATGACGGCGAGACCGAGCGCGATTCCAATGTGCTGGAAGTGCACGTCAATCACCTGCGGCGCAAGCTGGGGCGTACGGTGATCGAAACCCGGCGCGGCCAGGGCTATCTGTTTGGCGCCCAGGCTTCGTGAGGTCGATCCAGCGACGCCTGAGCCTGGGCTTGATCAGCGTGATGCTGATCGTCGGCCTGGTGCTGGCCCAGACCAGTCTCTGGCTGTTCGAAGTGGGCTTGCAGCGCTACCTCGAAGCCGGCCTGCGCAACGACAGTGAAAACCTGCTGGTGGCGCTGGTACGTGGGCCCCAGGGCTTGCAGCTGGATGAGAGGCGCTTGTCGCCGGCGTATCAGCGACCGTTTTCCGGGCACTACTTTCGCATCGACTTTGCCGACACCCATTGGCGCTCGCGTTCGTTGTGGGACCAGGACCTGCCGCAACTGGCAAGCGCCGGCCTGCAAGGCAACCTGCAACTGGGGCCGGAGGGTCAGCAACTGCTGGTGTTGCGTTCGGACTATCGGCGCCTGGGGCAGTCGATCTCCATCAGCGTGGCCCAGGACTACACTCCGGTGCGCGAGAGCTTTCAACGCATGCGCCAGATCGGTCTGGGCCTGGGGCTGGCGGGGCTGCTGCTGATCCTGACGCTGCAACGCTTGACCGTACGCCGCGCCCTGCGGCCCCTGGAAAAGGCCCGGGAGCAGATCGCCCAGTTGCAGCTGGGCCAGCGTTCGCAGCTGGACGACCAGGTGCCCGTGGAGCTGGAACCGCTGGTGGCGCAGATCAACCACCTGTTGGCCCACACCGAAGACAGCCTCAAGCGCTCGCGCAATGCCCTGGGCAACCTGGGGCATGCGCTGAAGACACCGCTGGCGGTGCTGCTCAGTCTGGCGTCGAATCCCAAGCTGGATGCCCACCCCGAAGTGCGCAAGGTGTTGCAGGAACAGTTGCAGCAGGTGCAGCAGCGGTTGAACCGCGAGCTCAACCGGGCGCGCCTGGCCGGCGATGCCTTGCCCGGTGCCCTGTTCGATTGCGATGGCGAACTGCCGGGGTTGCTGGCGACCTTGAACATGATCCACGGCGAACACCTGGCCCTGAGTTACCAGGCGCCGCCGGGGCTGCAACTGCCCTGGGACCGTGAGGACCTGCTGGAGTTGCTGGGTAATCTGCTGGATAACGCCTGCAAATGGGCGGATGCGGAAGTCCGCTTGAGTGTCGGGGAAAGCCCACGGGGTTTTTGCCTGGCGGTGGACGACGACGGCCCGGGCATCCCCGAGACGCAGCGCGAACAGGTGTTCAGCCGCGGCACGCGCCTGGATGAACAGACCGATGGCCACGGCCTGGGCCTGGGCATCGTGCGCGACATCATCGATGCCTGGGGTGGCACCCTGAGCCTGGAGGAAAGCGCCCTGGGCGGCCTGCGCGTTGAAATCCACCTGCCTGGGCGCTAGTTGCCTCGCACCCCGTCCGCACGAAGCCAACCTGTAGCTGCTGCCGAGCGCCGCAAGGCTGCGGCTACAGGGATTACGGGGATACAGGGCTCAGACGCGGAATTGGTCCATCAGGCTTTGCTGCTGGTTGGCCAGGCTGTTCAGGGACTGGCTGACCCGCGCCGATTCATTGGCCTGTTCGGCCAGGGATTCGGTGACGTCACGGATGGTTTCCACGTTGCTGTTGATCTCTTCGGCCACCGCGCTCTGTTCTTCGGCGGCGCTGGCGATTTGCAGGTTCATGTCGCTGATGACGGTCACTGCGTCGCCGATCTGGCGCAGGGCGGTGACGGCCTGGCCAACCTGCTCGACGCTGCCCTGGGCCTGGCGGTGGCTGTTGTTCATCGAGCCGACCACCTCCTGGGTGCCGGTTTGCAGTTGCTCGATCACCAGGCGGGTTTCTTCCACCGACTCCTGGGTGCGGCGGGCGAGGTTGCGCACTTCGTCGGCGACCACCGCAAAACCGCGCCCGGCTTCCCCGGCACGGGCCGCTTCAATGGCGGCGTTGAGCGCCAGCAGGTTGGTCTGGTCGGCAATGGCACGGATCACTTCCAGCACCGAACCGATTTTTTCGCTGTTGGCGGCCAGGCCTTCGACCTGGGTCATGGCGATGCTCATGTCGGCCGCCAGGTGGCCAATGCTGGTGGTGGTGCGGTCGATCACCGTCAGGCCTTCGCGGGTAGCCTGGTCGGCATCGCGCGCGGCGTGGGCGGCCTGGGCGGCGCTGCGGGCCACGTCCTGGGCCGTGGCGCTCATTTCATGGGAGGCGGTGGCCACCTGGTCGACCTGGCGGTATTGCTGCTCCATGCCGGCGCTGGTCTGGGTGGCGATGGCTGCAGACTGGTCGGCGGTGCCGCGAGCGTCCTGCACCGAGCGTTTCACCTCGGCGATGATCGGCTGCAACTTGTCGAGGAAACGGTTGAACCAGCCGGCCAACTGGCCCAGTTCATCCTGCTTGTCGTAGGCCAGGCGCCGGGTCAGGTCGCCTTCGCCACTGGCGATGTCTTCCAGCATGTGTGCCACGCCGAGGATCGGCCGGGTCACGCTGCGCGCCATTAGCCACACCAGCAACAGCCCGATTATCGCAGCCAGCAGGCCGAGGCTGAGTTCGATCAGGGTGCCGGCGCTGTTGCGCTCGTCGAGCTCGCCTTGCAGCGCAGTGGCCGGGCCCACCAGCACGTGTTCCGGTACATCCAGCAGCACGCCCCAGGGTTTGCCGTCGGGAATCGGCGAGAAGGGCGCGAGCACTTTGAGCACGCTGTCGCTGTGCAGGCTGCGGGTCTGGGTGCCGCTCGCCAGCAGGCTGATCAACTGACTGCCGCTGGCCTTGTCGACCTGGTCCAGGCGCTGGCTCAGCTTGCTGGCGTCCGGGCTGTAGGCCGCCAGCAGCCCGACCGGGCTGATGATGCTGACGTTGGTCTGGCCGTCGTAGAGTTTCTTGCTCGCCTGTTGGCTGGTGGCCTGCAGGCTGTTGAGGTTGATGTCCACCGATAGCGAGGCGATGACTTTGCCCTCGACCATCAGTGGGAAGACGATGCTGGTCATCAGCACCTGCTGGCCGTCGATTGCGTAGAAGTAGGGTTCGATCACGCAGGGCTTGAGGGTGCTGCGCGGGCAGGTGAACCAGGCGTTGGCCGGCTCGCCGCTGGGGCCGCTGCGGGTGTCGCTCATGTCGCTTTCGGGCAGCGACATCGAGGTCAGCTTGCCGGGCGTGGGCTGGGACCAGTACAAGGCAAAACGGCCCTTGTCGTTGCTGCCCAATTCTTCCTGGCCAGTGAAGAGTGAGTCCTTGCCGTCCAGCGCGTTGGCTTCGAACACCAGGGACAGGCCGAGCAACTGCGGGTTGGCCTGCAGTGCCGACTTGACCTGGCGGGTCAGGTCTTCACGCAGGTCGAAGGCGTCGAGAAAGCGCTTCTCGGCCTGCTCCCGCAGGAACAGCACCTGGCGTGAAAAACCATGGCCGTATTGATAGGCGTCCATGAATTGTTGGCGAATCCCCAGCGCCTGCACCTCGCCCTGAGCCTCGATCCGCGCTTGGGCGGCTTCATTGAGCATGTCCATGCTGGAGGCTTTCACCAGCTCGGAGTTGTGCTCCATGCGATAGAGCGAGAGGCCCACCAGCAAGGTGACGATACCCAGCAGGCAGAGTCCGGCCAGCAGGGTGATTTTCCATTGGATGGAAAGTTGTCTAAGCGACATGGGGCGTCCTTATTCGATAAATATCTGAGACTTTGCACTGTAACGGCCGCCGAAACCGATTCTTTAAACGCTTGTTCGAAATAACCCCCACCTCCACCTGTAGCCACTGCCGAAGGCTCGGGCCGCGTTCGGACTCTGGCCCGTACCGACACCCACTTATTTCAGTTGAAACAGGGCCAGCATCCAAACGCAGCCCGAACCTGCTGCTCCACCACTGGCGAGGAAGCGCTTTCTCCGCCCCGGGTTTTGACAAGCCGCGCCCGCTGCTGCACAGTGCGCGCCCTCTAATAAGACCCTCTTTCCATTCGATGTCGGCAGCCCCCTGCCTTCTGGTCGGTCACATGCTTTTGCGCCATTTTCAGCGGCGCAGTAATGAGGTAACGATGATTAATGCAGTAATTGCCGCGGTCGGCGTCATGCTGGTGCTCAGCCTGTCCCGCGTGCATGTGGTGATCGCCCTGATCATTGGCGCGTTGGTGGGTGGACTCACTGGCGGCCTTGGAATCGAGGCCACGCTCAAGGCGTTCAACAGCGGCTTGGGTGGTGGTGCGACCGTGGCGTTGTCCTATGCCTTGCTCGGCGCCTTTGCGGTGGCGATTGCCAAGTCCGGCCTGGCCCACGCCCTGGCAGACAAGATCCTGCTGCTGGTGGATCGCCAGGACGCCCACGGCGGCGGCCAGGTCAAATGGCTGCTGATCGGCCTGCTGTGGGTGGTGGCGATCGCTTCGCAGAACATCCTGCCGATCCACATTGCCTTTATCCCGCTGCTGGTACCGCCACTGTTATATGTGCTGACCAAGCTGCAACTGGACCGCCGGCTGATCGCCTGCGTCATCACCTTCGGCCTGATCACCCCCTATATGTTTTTGCCGGTGGGTTTCGGCAACATCTTCCTCAATGAAATCCTCTTGGCCAACGTCGCCCGCAGCGGGGTCGACATCAGCCAGATCAACGTCACCCACGCCATGGGCATCCCAGCCCTGGGCATGGTTTTCGGCTTGTTGATGGCCTTTGTCAGCTACCGCAAAAAGCGCGTGTATGACCTGGAAAAGATCGAGAAAGTCGAGCAGGTGACGGTGCAATACAACCCGCGCACCTTGCTGGTGGCAGGCTTGGCCATCGTGGTGGCGTTTGTGGTGCAGTTGCTGCTGGACTCGATGATTATCGGGGCTTTGGCCGGTTTTCTGATCTTCTCGGTGTCGGGCATCGTGCGCTGGCGCGAAACCGACGACCTGTTTACCGAAGGCATGAAGATGATGGCCATGATCGGCTTCATCATGATTGCCGCCTCGGGTTTTGCCGAGGTGATGAAGGCCACCGGCGAGGTCAAGACCCTGGTGGAAACCTCGGCCAGCTGGATCGGCCACAGCAAGGGCGTGGGTGCGCTGTTGATGCTGCTGGTGGGGCTGCTGGTGACCATGGGCATCGGCTCGTCGTTTTCCACGGTGCCGATCCTGGCCGCGATCTTTGTCCCGCTCTGTGTGCAACTGGGCTTCAGTCCCCTGGCCATCGTCTGCATCGTCGGCACGGCCGGGGCCCTGGGCGACGCCGGTTCGCCGGCCTCGGACTCGACGCTGGGGCCGACCTCCGGCCTCAACATCGACGGCCAGCATCACCATATCTGGGACACCGTGGTTCCGACCTTCCTCCACTACAACCTGCCGTTGCTGGCGTTCGGTTGGGTGGCGGCAATGGTGCTCTGAACCACTGAGCCGATGGCCCGGCGTTGCCGGGCTGCCCGTGGCCTGCTTTAGCCCCCGCGCACAGGCCCGCGGGGGCTCAACTTTTGATCCGGCGTGCCGTTAACGGCTTAACCACGCCAATAAAATCAAGAGTGAATACCTATGCGCCTAAGCTTGAAGGCCAAAGTCCTGTCCCTCGCGGTACTCCCGGTGTTGCTGTTTGCGCTGGTGATCAGCCTGACCACGGTATTCATGCTCAAGCAGCAGGCCAGCAAAGAGGTCGAAGAGACCCGCCAGCGCCTGCTGGGCGAGGCCAAGGCCACCTTGCAGAGTTACGTGGAGGTGGCGCTCAACACCGTCAAACCGTTGTATGACGCTGCAGCCAACGGCGACCAGGCGGCGCGGGCCGAGGTGGTCAAGCTGCTGTCGAACATCACGTACGGCAAGGATGGCTACTTCTTCGGCTACGACTCCGAGACCGTGCGCCTGTTCAAGGGCAACAGCCCGGACGGCGTCGGCAAGAGCTTCAAGGACAACCGCGACCCCAATGGCGTGTACGTCAACCGCGAGCTGGTGCGGGTCGGCAAGGACGGCAGCCACTACGTGCAGTACAGCTCGACCCAGCCGGGCAGCGATGTGCTGGTGCCCAAGCTCGGCTACACCGAATACCTGCCCAAGTGGGACATGGTGCTCGGCACCTCGGTCAATCTCGACGGTATCGATGCCCAGGTGGCGGCGGTCGAGGCCAGCATCAACCAGCGCATGGAAGGCATGGTCCTGAGCATTGTCGGGATTGCCGTGGTGGTGCTGCTGGTGATCGCGGCGCTGGGCCTGCTGGTGGCCAACACCATGCTGCGTCCGCTGCAACTGATGAAGGTCAGCCTCGACGATATTGCCGCCGGCGATGGCGACCTGACCAAGCGCCTGGCGATTACCAGCCAGGACGAGCTGGGTGACCTGGCCGGGTCGTTCAACCGCTTTGTCGACAAGATCCATGGCCTGGTGCGGCAGATCACCGAGATGACCAGTCAGTTGACCGGCCTGGTGACCCAGGTTTCCGATCAGGCCCAGCGTTCGGAACAGGCGATGGAGCGTCAGCGCCACGAGACCGATCAGGTGGCGACCGCGATCAATGAGATGTCCTCGGCCGCCCATGAAGTGGCGCGCAGTGCCCAGGGGGCGGCGGTGGCCGCGCAACAGACCGACGCTGAAGGCCAGGCCGCCAAGCGCGTGGTGGATGGCAGCATCGCCCAGATCCATGCGCTGGTCAGCGATATCCGTAGCAGCGGTACTTCCCTCGACAGTTTGCAGAAGGACGTGGCATCGATTGTCAGCGTGCTGGACGTGATCCGCTCGATTGCCGAGCAGACCAACCTCCTGGCGTTGAACGCGGCCATTGAAGCGGCACGTGCCGGGGAGGCCGGGCGTGGTTTTGCGGTGGTGGCGGACGAGGTGCGGGCGCTGGCCAGTCGTACCCAGCAGAGCACCCAGGAGATCCAGGGCATGATCGACCGCCTGCAGCAGGGCACGCGGACGGCAGTGGAAGCCATGCGCCGTTCCAGCGATGCCGGCGATGGCACCTCGGCCCAGGCCAACGAGGCGGGTGCGTCGCTGGACACCATGGCGCAGTTGATCGGCACCATCAATTCGATGAACGCCCAGATTGCCAGTGCCGCCGAAGAACAGACTGCGGTCGCCGAAGAGATCAACCGCAGCGTGCATCAGATTGCCGTGGCGGTGGACAGCGTCGCCGACGAAACCCAACTCGGCGCCCAGACCTCCCGCAGCCTGGCGGATCTGGGCCAGCGTTTGGGCAAGTTGGTAGGGCAGTTCCGAATCTGAGGCTAACCCTCAACTGTCCTGTAGCCGCTGCGCGCAGCCTCGCGGGCTCGTCAGCGGCTACTGGCGGCTACGGTTCGGTTTAGACAGTGATATCGCGCATCAGCAGGCTGTAGCGCAGGTCGACCTGGTCGGGAATCGGCAGGTACACGGTGTGGCCGTCACCCGGGGCGACCTCGATGGCTTCGCCCTTGGCGTTTTGCAGTTGATGCAGGTCGAAGTGGAAGTTGCCCTTGGGGGTCATCAGCTCCATGTGGTCGCCCAGGGCAAAGCGGTTTTTCACCTTGACCTCGGCCAGCCGGTCGCGGCGTTCGCCGGTCAGTTCGCCGACGAACTGCTGGCGCTCCGAAACTGAGCTGCCGTTCTGGTAGTTCTGGTACTCATCGTGCACATGGCGCCGCAGGAAACCTTCGGTGTAGCCGCGCTGGGCCAGGGATTCGAGGTCGTTCATCAGGCTGCGGTCGAACTCGCGTCCGGCCGCCGCGTCATCGATGGCCCGGCGATAGACCTGGGTGGTGCGTGCGCAATAGAAGTGCGACTTGGTGCGCCCCTCGATCTTCAGCGAATGCACGCCCATCTGGGTCAGGCGCCCGACGTGCTGCACCGCGCGCAGGTCCTTGGCGTTCATGATGTAGGTGCCGTGTTCGTCTTCGAATGCCGGCATCAGTTCGTCCGGGCGGTTGGCCTCCTGCAGCAGGAACACCTGGTCGGTGGACGCCCCCAGGCCCAGGGTCGGCTCGGCGTTCGGTTCGAACAGCTGGACAATATCGCCGGCGGCATTCTCGGTGGCCTCCTGGGCCTTGTATTTCCAGCGGCAGGCGTTGGTGCAACTGCCCTGGTTGGCATCGCGCTTGTTCATGTAGCCCGATAGCAGGCAGCGCCCGGAATAGGCCATGCACAGCGCGCCGTGGACAAACACCTCCAGCTCCATGCCCGGCACCTGCTGGCGGATCTCGGCGATCTCTTCCAGGGACAACTCGCGGGACAGGATGATTCGGCTCAGGCCCTGTTCCTGCCAGAACTCGACGCTGGCCCAGTTCACCGTGTTGGCCTGTACCGAGAGGTGGATCGGCATCTGCGGGAAGTGCCGCTGCACCAGCATGATCAGGCCCGGGTCGGACATGATCAGCGCATCCGGGCCCACGGCGATCACCGGCTCCAGGTCCTTGAGGAAGGTCTTGAGCTTGGCGTTGTGCGGGGCGATGTTGACCACCACGTAGAAACGCTTGTCCTGGGCCTGGGCCTCCTGGATGCCGAGGGCCAGGTTGGCGTGGTCGAATTCGTTGTTGCGCACCCGCAGGCTGTAGCGCGGCTGCCCGGCATAGACCGCGTCGGCGCCGTAGGCAAAGGCATAGCGCATGTTTTTCAGGGTGCCGGCGGGGGCGAGCAGTTCGGGTCGGGCGAGGAGCGTCATGGGGCTGTCGGTCGCAAAAGGTCGCGAGGGTAAAGCAGTGCGCTCCGGGGTTTATTGATCTGGATCTATGCTCAATGCACAAAAGATGGCACTTGGACGCACAGCGGTTGACTAAGCCTCTGGACGCCCGTCAGCGTCCTGCGGCTTATCGAACTGGATCGGATATGAATCAAACCAACCTGCAAAACAAAAGCCTGCTGGTACTCCTGGTACTGGTGACGGTCGCTTTCATCTGGATCCTCCTGCCGTTCTACGGCGCGGTGTTCTGGGCGGTGATCCTCGGCATCGTCTTCGCCCCGCTGCAACGCCGGCTGCAATTGAAGTTCGGCTGGCCACGCAACCTGACTTCACTGTGCACCCTGGGCATCTGCCTGGTGATCGCGATTCTGCCGGTGATCATCACCAGCGTGCTGCTGGTGCAGGAAGGCACCAACGTCTACAAGAACATCGAGAGCGGGCACCTGGACATCGCCGGCTACCTGGCGCAGTTCAAGCACGCGTTGCCGCCGTATTTCCAGCACCTGCTGGACCGCTTCGGCATGGGCGAGCTCGACGGCCTGCGCGAGAAAATCGTCAAGAGTTCGATGCAGGGCAGCCAGTACCTGGCCAGCCAGGCGTTCAGCTTCGGCCAGGGCACGTTCGAGTTTGTGGTGAGCTTCTTCATCATGCTCTACCTGCTGTTCTTCTTTCTGCGCGATGGCGCCGAACTGGTGCGCAAGATCCGCACGGCGGTGCCCCTGGCGGAACATCAGAAGCGCCGCCTGCAACTCAAATTCAACCGAGTGGTGCGCGCCACCGTCAAAGGCAACGTGCTGGTGGCGGTGACCCAGGGGGCGCTGGGCGGGGTGATTTTCTGGTTTCTCGACATCCCCAGCGCCTTGCTCTGGGCGGTACTGATGGCTTTTCTGTCGTTGTTGCCGGCGGTGGGCGCGGGGATCGTCTGGGCCCCGGTGGCCGCGTACTTCCTGCTCAGCGGGGCGATCTGGCAAGGGGTGGTGCTCGGGTTGTTCGGGGTCTTCGTGATCGGCCTGGTGGACAACGTGCTGCGCCCGATCCTGGTGGGCAAGGACACCAAGATGCCGGATTACCTGATCCTGATCTCGACCCTGGGTGGCCTGGCGATCTTCGGGCTCAACGGTTTTGTCATCGGTCCGCTGATCGCGGCGTTGTTCATGTCCAGTTGGGCGTTGTTCGTCGAAACCCGGCCGCGGGTGCAGTTGCCTTAAGCGACCAGCATCGGCTGTTCGAACTTCAGCGACAGTGCCTGCGCGGCGGGAAGCGAGGTAAGCGGGCCGCTGATCGGTTCGCCGTCCCGTACCAGGTACCAACAGGCGAGCAATCCTAGCTCTCTGAGCGGTGCGGGAACGGCGCTGCCGATAACGGACATGATCTGAACCTTGTGCATAAGTGCCTCCATCAATCAGTGGGGCTACCTTACAAAGCTCAGGGTGTTACGAAAAATCACCACGCTCGATAGTCGACATTGATGGCAACGACGGCGGTTGTGGTCCTTCGCGTGGTTTCAGTCCACCACCTGGTCGAGCATGTTCAGCACTTCCTGATCGTTGAGCAGGCCTTTGCGCACCAGGTTTTCTGCCAGCAGCGAAAGAAACTTGGCGCTGCGATGGCCCTCCAGGTGTTTGAGTTCAGTCAGCGCACTGTAGACCTTGCTTGAGGTACAGAGGCCGGCGATGCGGTGCGGGTTTTGCGTGGGCATAGGGTTCGTCCTTGTTTTTATGAGCCTGTTGGCATGGACAGATCCGATCTTGCGGACCTGGCATGACAGATATATGACCGTCGTATGCACGATGGGTGCGCGGTGACGGCCTTACTATTGCCGGATTTACAGGCAATTACTGTTCCGTCAGCGACCTGGGATTGGGATATTCAGACATTTGGATGATGGCAAAATGCAACAAGCCCCGCTTTGAGGGCGGGGCCTGTCAGGGTGGAGCGGGCTGCTTACCAGCGGCCAGGGCCGTAGTAGTGGCGAGGCGGGCCGTAGTAGCCACGGGGCGGGCCGTAGTACACCGGTGCCGGGCGGTAGTAGACCGGCGCTGCTTCGACATACACCGGTTGCGGCTGGTAGTAGACCGGAGGCGGTGCGGCATACACCGGCTGTGGTTGTACGTACACCGGTTGCTGTTGCACGTACACCGGACGTTCCTGGTTGGACATGACGGAGCCCATTACCGCAGCACCTACGACAGCACCCAACACGGCCGGCCCGGCCCAATTGCCGCCATGGGCGGAGGCTTGGCCAGCGACAGCGAGTGCACCAATGAGCAAGGCTATCTTGGGGATTCTGGAAATCATGGTAGTTCCTCGGTTCAACCCCGGGCTTGTGGTCTGCAATAGACTCAAGGACTGTCGCGGGGATACTTCTAAGACAGCGGTTTTGGCAAAAACTGCACAGCCGCTGAGTAAATATTGTGTAAGGTCTGTACCGGCTTCTTTACCGTCATCCCTGGGCGGTAATGCCACCTTCAAACTTGGCGTCGATATGATCAGGCACAAGTCGTGCGGCGGGTTAATCCGTCTATCCGAAAGTGCCTTGCGAGGAGATTCACATGCAAATGAACCCCAACAAAGACACTCAGTTGTGCATGTCATTGTCAGGGCGTCCGGGGAACTTCGGCCTGCGCTTTCATAACCATCTGTATGAACAGTTGGGCCTGAATTTTTACTACAAGGCCTTCAGCAGCCATGATCTGCCCGGCGCCATTGGCGGGATCCGGGCCCTGGGAATTCGCGGTTGCGGCGTGTCGATGCCGTTCAAGGAGGCCAGTATCGAGCTGGTGGATGAGCTGGACGCGTCGGCTCAGGCCATCGCCTCGATCAACACCATCGTCAACACCAATGGCCACCTCAAGGCCTACAACACCGACTACATCGCCATTGCCCAATTGCTGGCCGCGCACCAGGTGCCCCAGGCCTCGAGTTTTGTCCTGCGTGGCAGCGGCGGCATGGCCAAGGCCGTGGCCAGCGCCTTGCGCGATGGTGGCTACAGCAACGGCATTATCGTTGCGCGCAACCAGAGCGCCGGGCGCGCGCTGGCGGACTCCCTGGGTTATCAGTGGCAGGCCGAGCTCGGTGATGTGCGGGCGCAGATGCTGATCAACGTCACGCCGATCGGCATGACTGGCGGTGCCGAAGCCGACCAGCTGGCGTTCCCGGCCGAAGCGATCACCGAGGCACAGACAGTGTTCGATGTGGTGGCGATCCCGGCGGAAACCCCGTTGATCCTGCGCGGTCGGGCCGAAGGCAAGCAAGTGATCACCGGTCTGGAAGTGATTGCGATCCAGGCCCTGGAGCAATTTGTGCTGTACACCGGCGTCCGCCCGAGCGAAGCGCAATTCCAGCAAGCGGTGGCATTTGCGCGGGGGTAGAAGGTCAGGTAAAGGGGAGAGCCGATAGGGCCAGCGCAGACTGCGGCCGCGGCTACAGTGTGTAGCCGCGGCCGGGGAGGAGGTGTCAGCCTTCGAGTTTTGCCAGGCGCTCTTCGAGGGCGGCGATGCGGGCTTCGAGTTCTTCGATGCGTTCGGCGGATACACCGCTGCCGCTGCTGCGCTCAACCGGATTCTGGCGTGCGGCCAGAATCGCCTCGATATCCGCCGGATCCCCCAGGGCGTGCATATAGCGGTCTTCGCGTTGTCCCGCCTGGCGCGGAATCAGCAGTGCCAGGCCACGGGCGATCAAGCGTTCCAGTTGATGCACCACCTGCTCGGCGTCTTCGAAATCATGCATGCGCCCGCTGCGGGTCAGCAGCTCGTTGACGGTTTGCGGGCCACGCAGAAACAACAGGCCGCTCAGCACCACCTGGGCCGGCACCAGCTCCAGGGCCTTGTCCACGCGATGCTCCCAGCGATCGGCGCGGCTGCCCATCACCAGTCGGGTAAAGCCTCGGCCTTCAAGCGCGCGCAGGCTTTGCCCGACCTGGCCCTGGCTCAGGTTCATCACCGGTTCACGGCTGGTTTTCTGGTTGCAGGCAAGCACCAGGGCATTGAGGGTCAGGGGATAGGTTTCCGGGCTGGTGGCCTGTTTTTCGATCAAGGAGCCAAGAATACGGATTTCCGTACTGTTGAGCCGCAGTTCATCAACGGAGGTCTCTTGCTCAGTGCTCATCGCGCTTTCCCTATGCTATGGAAGGCGACTAGCCTAATCCTTGCGCAAGAAAAGACAAGCCGCCCGCCGAGCGCAAGGATGTCTATAATCGCGCCACGCTGTATTTCTGCCACCCATGTCGAGACTGTCATGACTATTTCCCTGTACGCCGCCTCCGTTCCTGTCTTCAAGCAAATGCTCACTGCCCTGAGCGATGTGCTGAACAAGGCCGAAGCCCATGCCACGGCGAAGAACATCGACCCCAATGCCTTCCTGCAGGCCCGTCTGTACCCGGACATGTTCCCCCTGGTACGCCAGGTGCAGATCGCCGTGGACTTCGCCAAAGGCGTCAGCGCCCGCCTGGCCGAGGTCGAGCTGCCCAAGTACGACGACAGCGAAGTCACCTTCGCCGACCTGCAAGCCCTGATCGCCAAGGTCCTGGCCTTTATCGACGGGATCCAGCCCGCGCAGATCGATGGCAAGGAAGGCATCGAAATCGTCACCCGCCCTGGCACGCCAAAAGAGAAGCGCTTCAGCGGCCAGTCCTACCTGCTGACCTACGGCCTGCCGCAGTTCTTCTTCCACGTCACCACCGCCTACGCCTTGCTGCGTCACAACGGTGTTGAAGTCGGCAAGCGCGATTACATGGGCGCTTTCTAAGCCCCACGCTGCAAAAAGCCCGGCAAGGTGTGAGCCTTGCCGGGCTTTTTTGTGCGCGGCGTTCAGGGCCGCGTCGAAGGCTGTGCCGCTCAGGCTGTCGGTTGGACCGGATCGTCCTGGGCCATGCAGGCGGCTGCGGTGAACAGCACGTCGGTGGAGGAGTTGAGGGCGGTTTCCGCCGAGTCCTGAAGCACGCCGATGATGAAGCCGACCGCCACCACCTGCATCGCGATCTCGCTGGGGATGCCGAACAGGCTGCACGCCAGGGGAATCAGCAACAGCGAGCCACCGGCCACGCCCGAGGCGCCGCAGGCACAGATCGCCGCGACCACACTGAGCAGCACCGCAGTCGGCAGGTCGACGCTGATGCCCAGGGTGTGCACCGCCGCCAGGGTCAGCACGGTGATGGTGATCGCCGCGCCGGCCATGTTGATGGTGGCGCCCAGGGGGATCGATACCGAATAGGTGTCTTCATGCAGGCCCAGGCGCTTGCTCAGTTCCAGGTTGACCGGAATGTTGGCCGCCGAACTGCGGGTGAAAAACGCGGTAATCCCGCTTTCGCGCAGGCACATCAGCACCAGCGGGAAGGGGTTGCGGCGGATTTTCCAGTAGACGATGGCCGGATTCATGACCAGAGCCACAAACAGCATGCAGCCGATCAGCACCGCCAGCAGGTGCAGATAGCCCAGCAGCGCACCGAAACCGGAGGTGGCCAGGGTCGAGGCCACCAGGCCGAAAATCCCCAGCGGGGCGAAGCGGATCACCACCTGCACGATCAGGGTCACGCCGTTGGACAGGTCGCCGAGCACGGTGCGGGTGGTCTCGCCGGCATGGCGAATGGCGACGCCCATGCCGATGGCCCAGGCCAGGATGCCGATGAAGTTGGCATTCATCAGCGCGCTGACCGGGTTCTCGACCACGCTCAGCAACAGGCTTTGCAGGACTTCGGCGATGCCGCCGGGGGCGCTGATGGCGACGTCGTGGGTGGACAGCACCAGCGCCGACGGGAACAGGCTGCTGGCGATCACCGCGACCACGGCCGCGGCGAAGGTGCCCAGCAGGTACAGCACCAGGATCGGCCGGATATGGGTCTGCTGCCCATGTTTGTGGTTGGCGATGGAGGCCATCACCAATACGAACACCAGGATCGGCGCCACGGCCTTGAGCGCAGCGACAAACACCTTGCCGATAAAAGCGGTGGACTTGGCCACTTCGGGCAGCAACAGCGCCAGGGCGATCCCGGCGAGCAAGCCGATAATGATCTGCGTGACCAGGCTGATGCCCTTGAGTTTTTGCAGAAGCGAAGGGGGCGAAGCAGTCATAACGGTATCTCTGTTTTTTTTGAGGTATTGGATGGGGCGACAGTAATAGACGCGGCAGACTGTCTCAAGGATTGCCCACCGTACGCGGCAGCAACGCTTTGCGCTGAATCACCGAGGGTAGACGATGACCGTGCCGGGTTTTTTAGGGGGGCGGACTTTATCACAGCGCCGGTGGTTCCCCGGAGGTGTATGACGATCTGCCGCACAGCCCGCGCTTCAGCGGCGGCGCAAACATTCTGTTAACATTCGCCATCCTTTTTTCATATCCCCTCAGTGGGCCCTCGGGCTGGCGCTGGCGTTGTCGTTTCTGGAGTTATTCATGCTGTTGCCCATCCTGCTGTTGTCGGCTGCGGGTTTTACCGTGCTGACCACGGAATTCATCATCGTCGGTCTGCTGCCGTCGATCGCCCGGGATCTTGAGGTCAGCGTGCCCCAGGCCGGCCTGCTGGTGACGCTGTTCGCCTTCACCGTGGCCGCATTCGGGCCGTTTCTCACCGCCTATTTCGCCCGTTTCGAACGCAAGCGCCTGTTTGTGACGGTGCTGGTGATGTTCGGCCTGGCCAATACCCTGGCGGCGCTGGCGCCGAATATCGGGGTCATGGCTGTGGCCCGGTTGATCCCGGCGTTGGGGTTGCCGGTGTTCTGGGCCCTGGCCAGTGAAACTGCGGTCGGCATTGTCGGCCCGGACTACGCCGGGCGCGCCATCGCTAAAATCGGCTTCGGCATTGTGTGTGCCACGGTTTTCGGGATTCCGGTGGGGACCCTGATTTCCGATGCCTTCGGCTGGCGCAGCGCCTTTGCGATCCTGGCGGTGGTGGCGTTCGCCAAGGCCTTGCTGCTGTTTATCTACCTGCCGAAGACCGAGCTGCATAAGCAGCAGGTCAGCCTGGGTTCGCAATTCAAGATCCTGCGCAGCCCGCTGATGCAGGGGCATGTGCTGCTGTCGATCCTGGTGTTCAGCGGTATGTTCACCGCTTACACCTACCTCGCCGACATCCTTGAGCGCCTGGCCGGGTTCAACGGCACCGTGGTGGGCTGGTGCCTGATGGGCTTTGGTGCGGTCGGATTGATCGGCAATTCCCTGGGCGGACGGGCAGTGGACCGGCATCCGCTGATGGCGTCGATGGTGTTCTGCGCCTTTATGATCGGCGGCATGGTGGCCCTGGTGCCGGCTATCCATTCGACATTGGGGCTGGCGGCGGCCATGGGTATCTGGGGCGTGACCCAGGCGGCGTTGTTTCTGGTCAGCCATGTGCGGCTGATGAAGGCCGCACCTGAAGCGCCGGCCTTTGCCGCGTCCCTGAACATCGCCGGGGCCAACCTCGGGATCGGCCTGGGAGCCATGGTCGGTGGCCGGGTGATCGACACCCTGGGCCTGGGCAGCCTGGGATTCGCCGCTGCCGGATTCATCCTGGTGTCGATTGTCCTGGCCTTGCTGCTGATGGGCGCCAAGCCGCGCAGCGCCTGCGCCTGAAACCTCAGGCGGGCAGGGCGGTGAACAGCTCGCGGCGCGCACCCTCGGTAATCGCGACGATGCCGGGGTGCTTGACCTTGCGCTCCACTGAAATGGCATAGAAGGACTCGGTCACTGCATCGGTCTGGCCGATCAGCTCCACGCCGTATTGGCGCTTCACTTCATCGGCAATCACGCTGGGGGCGATGAAAATCCCGCTGCCGGATTGACCGAAGGCCTGCATCAGCGCGCTGTCGTCGAACTCGCCAATGATCCGCGGCTGAATCTGTTGTTCGGCGAACCAGCGCAGCAAGCGGCTGCGGACCACGGTTTCCTGCCCTGGTATCAACATCGGTGCGCCGTGCAGGCTGTGGGGGAAATCCTGGCCGTAGGCCTGGGCCAGGTTGGCCGTGGCGAAAAAACTGATGCCGCACTCGCCCAACTTCTGGCTGTAGCCCTTGATGTCGAGGTGCGACGGCATCGGACTGTCGGAAATCACCAGGTCCAGACGCTGGATGGCCAGGTCGGCCAGCAGCCGTTCGAGTTTGTCTTCGCGGCAGGTGATGCGGATCGGCTCACTCAACTCCATGGTGGGCGCGATCAGCCGGTAGACGATGGATTTGGGCACCACATCGGCCACCCCCACCCGAAACTGGATCTGCTGCTCATTGGGCTGGGCGCGGAGCATGGCTTCCAGTTCGCCCCCCAACTGAAACATCTGTTCGGCATAAGGCAGGGTCTGGCGCCCGGCTTCGGTGAGTTCCAGCTGACGTCCGACCCGGCGAAACAACTCGATGCCATAGGTTTGCTCCAGCAGGCTAATCTGACCGCTGATGGTTTGCGGGGTGAGGTTGAGCTGCTCGCAGGCGCGCACGATGCTGCCGGTTTTGGCCACGACCCAGAAGTAATGCAGTTGACGATAATTGAGCATGGCGATCTCACTTCGTAAAAACCGAATTATAACTGCAAAAAATACGAATTTTCCTGAAGTATCCAGCTCTTTAGAATCCCCCGCTATCGACGGCCTGCCGGTTGGGCCCGTCTGTTCTATCGAGGGAAACACCATGAAAATTCAAAACATCGGCGCCGCAGCCTTGCTGGCGCTGGCATTAGTGGGCCTGGCTGGCTGCGATCAAGCAGAAAAAAGCGCCCAGCAATTGATGGGCAAGGCTGCCGAATCGGCCAAGCAAGCGATTGACGACACCCACAAGGCGGCCGAGCAAGCCATCAGCGACGCCACCGGTGGCTTGATCAGCAAACAGGAAAAACCCGCTGACGACGGCAAGAATAAAGAGCCGTCGTCGCAGGAAATCTAACCCTTTCGTACCACAGAGCCAGGATTGCCCATGGAATACCTTTTACAACTCGCCGCCAGCCCCACCGCCTGGGTCGCCCTGGCCACCCTGGTGGTGATGGAAATCGTGCTTGGTATCGATAACCTGATCTTTATCTCGATCCTGACCAACAAATTGCCCGAGCAGCATCGAGCCAAGGCGCGACGCATCGGGATCGGCATGGCCCTGATCCTGCGTCTGGCGTTGCTCAGCACCATCGCCTTTATCGTGCAGTTGACCGAGCCGGTGATCGACGTGTTTGGCCAGGTGTTCTCCTGGAAGGACATGATCCTGATCGCGGGTGGCTTGTTCCTGTTGTGGAAGGCCACGACCGAGATCCATCACAGCATGGACCCGCAGGCCCAGCACGACGATAAGGCCACTGCGGGTGTGTCCATCGGCTTTGCCGCTGCGATCGGCCAGATCCTGCTGCTGGACATGGTGTTTTCCATCGACAGCATCATTACCGCCGTTGGCATGACCGAGCATTTGCCGATCATGATCATCGCGGTGGTGGTCTCGGTCCTGGTGATGTTGCTGGCCGCCGAGCCGCTGGCCAAGTTCATCAACGACAACCCGACCGTGGTGATGCTGGCCCTGGGCTTCCTGATCATGATCGGCATGACCCTGATCGCCGAAGGCTTCGGTGCCCACGTGCCAAAAGGTTATGTGTATGCGGCGATGGCGTTCTCGGCGGCTATCGAGAGCCTGAACATGCTGGCGCGACGGGCGCGGCAGAAGCGTGAACTCGATGCCTGATTGATTGCGTGACATTTGGCCGCCTGCCTTCGAAAGAATGCAGGCGGCTTTTTTTTGCCGGGTGGATGACTCAGTGCGCGGTCGCGGGACGTGGCGCCGGTTTGCTGACTTTTGCCGGGGTTGGCGGTGGGAGAGGGTGGTGATGCCGGCGGGTGATCCGCAACACCCCCCAGAGCATGGCGCCAGCAACGGCCAGCCAGCCACAGATCAGTAGGAAAATCGTCGTTGTCAGGCTCATACGTGCCTCCTCTTTGCCCTGTCCAGGGCACACACTCTTTGCAATGGACAGTCTAGTCGCTGCCGTGTTTCAAACAATTGACCAATAGTCGAGAGTGATCGACTGCTTCGCTCTATCGCCGGCAATTAACTGCGACCTAACGCTATACCACCGAGCCAGAGGGCCCTATGATCAGGCCCCCAGCCGGAAGACTGTCAGGCCGGCGTCTGATCAAGAGAGCGAAGATGGTGCGGGTATTTCCTCGAATTCGAACGGCGTTGCTGGCCAGCGCCTGTGTCCTGAGCCTGGCGGGTTGCGCCACGGGTGTGCAGCCGGAGATCCAGCGCCTGCCCGAGCGGGTCGAGCTCAGCAGCGTGCCGTTCTTTCGAGGCGAGATCTATCAGAGTGGCCCCGGCGCCCTGGCCAGCATGCTGTCCCAGCAAGGTGTGGTGATCACGCCCGGGCTGCTCGACAAGCCCTTGCATCTGCCGGGCGCCGAGGCGCAGTTGCAGCAGAACATGCAGAAACTCGCCCGTGAGTACGGGATGCTGGTCTACCCCCTGGACGACAACCTTCCAGCCTTGCTGACCCAGGTGGCCGCCGGTTTTCCGGTGATGCTGCGCTTTACCGAAGGTTCGTCGTTCTGGTCGCAGCCGCGTTACGCGGTGTTGGCCGGCTACAACCGCGACAAGCAGACGGTGCTGCTGCGTGCGGGGCAGAATCGGCGAATGTTGATGAGCTTCAGTTCGTTTGAGTCAGCCTGGAAGAATGCCGGGAGTTGGGCGGTGTTGATCCAAGCGCCGAACCAAGTGCCAGCCAAGGTCGATCGCCAACGCTGGTTGCGGGCAGCGGATGAACTGGCCCAGGCCGGTCAGGAACAGGCAGCAGCCAAGGCGGTCAAGGCCATTGGCAACTGATCTGAGCAGATGTGAAAACGGCGCCCTGAGGCGCCGTTTTCATTTAAAGAGGACTCATTGGCTGCGCTGGGCGACGCCACTCTGGCGGTCCTTGAGGTTCTTGTCGGCCTTGTAGCGCAAGGCTGCATCCGGCACCGAGCCGCTTTTGCCGGTCTCGACCCAGTTGCGGATGCGGCTGGCATCGGCGAAGTGGGTGTATTTGCCAAAGGCATCGAGAATCACCAGCGCGACTGGGCGATTGCCCATGCTGGTGACCAGCACCAGGCAATGACCGGCCTGATTGGTAAAGCCGGTCTTGGTCAGCTTGATATCCCAGTTGGCCCTGTTCACCAGGTGGTCGGTGTTATGAAAACCCAGGGTGTAGTTGGGTTTGCGGAAGGCCACGGTTTTTTCCTTGGTGGTGCTCAACTCGCTGAGCATCGGGTACTTGCGTGCGGCCAGCAGCAGCTTGCTCAGGTCGCGAGCCGTGGACACGTTGTGAATCGACAGCCCGGTGGGTTCCACATAGTGGGTACTGGTCATGCCCAATGCCTTGGCCTTGGCGTTCATCGCCGCAATAAAGGCCGCGTAACCGCCCGGGTAATGATGGGCCAGGCTCGCGGCGGCGCGGTTTTCCGATGACATCAGAGCGATCAGCAGCATGTCGCGGCGGCTCAGTTCACTGTTGAGCTTGACCCGGGAGAACACGCCTTTCATTTCCGGGGTGTCGCTGATCGACACCGAGATGTATTCATCCATCGACTGTTTGCCTTCCAGCACGATGAGGCCGGTCATCAGCTTGGTCACCGAGGCAATGGGTACCACCACGTCCGGGTTGCTGGAATAGATGACTTTGTTGGTCTGCAGGTCGAGCAGCAAGGCGCTGCCCGAAGCGATATGCAACTGTGAAGTGTCTCGGGGCGCGGCGGTGGTTTCGCCGGCAACGACGGTCTGCGTGATGAAGGTGCCTGTAACAGCAAAAAATAGGCTCAGGATAGAAAGACGAATTTTCACGCGGGCGGACTCGAAAAAAGTATGGATATGCCGTTTGGCAATAGGTTGTTTTCGAAAAAACGTTACATTCTATGAGTATGGCTGAAGAACTGTCGATTGTTCTTCCAATGGTCGATGAAACCCCCTAAGAACTAAGAAAAAACAGGTATTTTCCGAGTGATGGCGCTTTGGTATCCGGGTCGGTACTTAATAAACATGGTGCGCCACCCGGGCGGGGATTAGCATCGCCTTTTTTGCTGCATATCACCCTGGAATAAACGGGAGTCGGGCAATGCCGAAAAGCTTTATCAGCAAAGAGTATCTGCCCATGGTGGTGTGGGCGGGAATGGTGGCAGTGCTGTTGCTGGCGTTCGCGTTTTTCCCCAAGTCGGCTGATTGGTATGGCTGGATCCAGGCAGTCGGGCTGATAGTGGGTTTGATGGTGGCTATTGCCGTTCCCGCTATTCAACGGCGGCAGGAGTTTGCTGCGCAACGCGCTCAACTGCGTGAGCGCAATGTGGGGTATGGCCGACGCCTGCACTACTTCACGTTGGAGTTGCTGGAGTTGTTGGGGCGTATTGGAGCCAATCTGGCGCATTTGCGGGCCACTGATCGTCATCGTTGTCAGCGCAATATCGAGGATTTTCTGCACCGCGTGTTCGAGTCTCACAAACGCGATGTTAACGATGAGCGGATTGTCATCATCCATGACCTGCGCCTCCTCGCCCAAACCCTGGTCGATGAGCTGGAAAGCGGGCGAAGTGATCGGGTGGTGATGCTCGACCTGGAAAAGCGCCTGCAGAAGGTGGCGTATCGCGCCCAGGTCAGCGCGGCGCTGGCGGAGCGCAGCTAGTCCGGCATACGCCATAAACAAAGAACCCCGCCAATGGCGGGGTTCTTTGTTAGCGGAACAGATGCACTTCCTGGTTTAGCTATGCAGGGTTTCCGCCGCGTACAGCGTGTTCTCCAGCAGGCAGGCGCGGGTCATCGGCCCAACGCCACCCGGTACGGGAGTGATCCAGCCGGCGCGGGGCAGGGCCGTCTCGTAGACCACATCGCCCACCAGCTTGCCGTCGCCCTGGCGGTTGATACCCACGTCGATAACGATGGCGCCCGGCTTGATCCACTCACCTTTGACCAGCCCCGGCTTGCCGGCGGCAACCACCACCAGGTCGGCGCGGCCAACGTGGCCTGCCAGGTCCTTGGTGAAGCGATGGGTGACGGTCACGGTGCAGCCAGCGAGCAACAGCTCCATTGCCATCGGGCGCCCGACAATATTAGAGGCGCCGACCACCACTGCATCCAGGCCGTAAAGATCGACCCCGGTGCTTTCCAGCAGGGTCATGATGCCTTTGGGGGTGCAGGGGCGCAGCAGTGGAATGCGTTGTGCCAGGCGACCGACGTTATAAGGATGGAAGCCATCCACATCTTTATCCGGGCGAATGCGTTCCAGCAATTTGGAGGCATCGAGATGTTCGGGCAAAGGCAATTGCAGCAGAACACCATCAATGTTCGGGTCATCATTAAGGCGATCGATCAGGCTGGCCAGATCGTCTTGAGTGGTGTCGGAGGGCAGGTCATAGGCTTGGGAAAGAAAGCCGACCTCTTCACAGTCTTTACGCTTGTGCGAGACATAAACCTGAGACGCTGGGTCGCTGCCGACCAGGATCACCGCGAGGCCGGGGGTACGCAGGCCTTGCTGGCGACGCTCGGCGACACGTTTGGCGATCTGCTGGCGCAGGCTAGCGGCGATCGCTTTGCCGTCGATTAGTTGTGCAGTCATGACGCGTGATTAACCATCGAGAGGGAGAGAAAAAGAGAACGTATTCTCGCATGTCGGGACGTGAGGGCAAAGGCGCTTGGTCAGCAAATTCCCCTAACCCCTTTAATTAAATGAATTTTTTTCAAAAAAGAGTTGACGACCTTAGCGACCACCTATAACATTCGTCGCACTTGTCGGGCACAGCCTAGCACTGGTTAAGAAGGTCGGGCAGAGTTGATGGTTAACTCACAACGACTGAAAGCACTTAGTTTGTAATCGTTAAAGAATACAGATTAATAAGGCGCCCGTAGCTCAGCTGGATAGAGCATCCGCCTTCTAAGCGGATGGTCGCAGGTTCGAGTCCTGCCGGGTGCGCCATTAGGCAGCTTTGGCACAAGTAACGCAACAACGCAATATGGTGGGCGTAGCTCAGTTGGTAGAGCACAGGATTGTGACTCCTGTTGTCGTGGGTTCGATCCCCATCGTCCACCCCATATTTCGAAAAGGCGCCAGATTAATAGTCTGGCGCCTTTGCTTTAAAAGGCTTGATACGCGGACGTGGTGGAATTGGTAGACACACTGGATTTAGGTTCCAGCGCCGCAAGGTGTAAGAGTTCGAGTCTCTTCGTCCGCACCAATTAAGTAGCTATTTAATAGCAGATAACGGCGCAGCACCTGAAAAGGGCTGCGCCGTTTTCGTTTCAGAAGTTCGGGTTTTCAGTGCGGCTGCCGGTAGTGGGCTAAATGAGTTGGCGAAGTGTTCGTCTTTTTTTGTCACTGGATGTTCGGGTTGATCTGCCGGGCCATCGAGGTCTGGCGGCCAGGCGGCTGACGACTGGTCTCTTCTATATATAGAGGGACGGTTTAGAGGCGCTGGTTTGATTCGCTGTATTTGCTCTGTGGGTGAGGCTCAACCGTTTGTCCCCGCCTTTAAATTGCCAGCTGTTTTTTACCCGTTTTCAGTAGGGTGACTTCTTGAGTTTGACCCACTAGAATGCATGCCCTTGATTCTGGGGTCGGAAACGGCCGGCTAACGTCTGTGCAACGAGGAATATCCATGCAAGTTTCTGTTGAAAATACTTCTGCTCTTGAGCGCCGCATGAGCATCACCGTGCCGGCCGAGCGTATTGAGAGCCAGGTCAACAAGCGTCTGCAGCAGACTGCCCAAAAGGCCAAAATTGCAGGCTTCCGTCCTGGCAAAGTTCCAATGAGCGTTATCCGTCAGCGTTATGAAGCTGATGCGCGTCAAGAAGCTGTGGGTGATGTGATCCAGGCTTCCTTCTACGAAGCAGTGGTTGAGCAGAAGCTGAACCCGGCTGGCGCACCTTCGGTCGAGCCTAAAGTGCTGGAGAAGGGCAAGGATCTGGAATACGTCGCAACGTTCGAAGTATTCCCTGAGTTCACTGTTGCCGGTTTCGAGTCCATCGCCGTTGAGCGCCTGAGCGCTGACGTGGCTGATGCCGATCTGGACAACATGCTGGAAATCCTGCGCAAGCAGAACATTCGTTTTGAGTCGGTCGATCGTGCCGCACAGAACGAAGATCAACTGAACATCGATTTCGTTGGCAAGGTTGACGGCGAAGTATTCGCTGGTGGTTCCGCCAAGGGCACTCAGCTGGTTCTGGGCTCCGGCCGCATGATTCCTGGCTTCGAAGACGGCCTGGTTGGCGCCAAAGCCGGTGAAGAGCGCGTTCTGAACCTCACCTTCCCTGAGGACTACCAGAACCTGGACCTGGCCGGCAAAGCTGCCGAGTTCACCGTTACCGTCAACACTGTGTCCGAGCCTAAGCTGCCAGAGCTGACCGAAGAGTTCTTCGCTCAGTTCGGTATCAAGGAAAGCGGTCTGGAAGGTTTCCGCGCCGAAGTTCGCAAGAACATGGAGCGTGAACTGCGTCAGGCGATCAAATCCAAGATCAAGAACCAGGTCATGGACGGTCTGCTGGAAGCGAACCCGATCGAAGTGCCTAAGGCGCTGCTGGACAACGAAGTCAACCGCCTGCGCGTACAAGCTGTTCAGCAGTTCGGTGGCAACATCAAGCCTGACCAGCTGCCGGCCGAGCTGTTCGAAGAGCAAGCCAAGCGCCGCGTTGTGCTGGGCCTGATCGTGGCTGAAGTGGTCAAGCAGTTCGACCTCAAGCCAGACGAAGATCGTGTTCGCGAGCTGATCCAGGAAATGGCCTCGGCCTACCAGGAGCCTGAGCAGGTTGTGTCTTGGTACTACAAGAACGACCAGCAACTGAACGAAGTCCGTTCGGTTGTGCTGGAAGAGCAAGTTGTGGATACTGTTCTGCAGAAAGCTAGCGTGACCGACAAATCGGTCTCTTACGAAGAAGCGGTCAAGCCGGTAGAAGCACCACAAGCCGACTGATTTTTTACTCGTTCGAAAATACACACCATAAGCCAGCCTTCGCGCTGGCTTATGCGTATTCAAGACATGACTATTTGGGAGTGACTGCAGGACATGTCCCGCAATTCTTATTATCAGCAGAGCTCTGACATCCAGGCCGCAGGCGGCCTGGTCCCGATGGTTATCGAGCAGTCCGCCCGTGGCGAACGCGCCTATGACATCTATTCGCGCCTTCTCAAGGAGCGAGTGATCTTCCTGATTGGCCCGGTAGAGGATTACATGGCCAACCTGGTGGCGGCGCAATTGCTCTTCCTTGAAGCGGAAAACCCGGACAAGGACATCCATCTTTATATCAACTCACCAGGTGGTTCGGTGACTGCAGGCATGTCGATCTACGACACCATGCAGTTCATCAAGCCCGACGTTTCCACCATCTGCATTGGCCAGGCCTGCAGCATGGGTGCTTTCCTGCTCGCCGGCGGCGCTGCGGGCAAACGCCATTGCCTGCCTAACTCGCGGATGATGATTCACCAGCCGTTGGGCGGTTTCCAGGGTCAGGCGTCGGATATCGACATCCATGCCAAGGAAATCCTCCACATCCGTTCGCGTCTGAACTCGCTGCTGGCTCATCACACTGGCCAGAGCCTGGAAACCATCGAGCGCGATACCGAACGCGACAACTTCATGAGCGCAGAGCGTGCGGCGGAATACGGCCTGATCGACTCCGTGATCAACAAGCGTCAAATGCCTGCCTAAGCAACTCAAATGTCGGTGGTTGGGGTAACTGGCCACCTGCGGGCTTGAAAAAGCCCGCAATTGCCTTCATCTTGTGTTGCAAGCCTATCGGATTTGGATCGATCGAATGACTGACACCCGCAACGGCGAGGACAACGGCAAACTGCTCTATTGCTCCTTCTGTGGCAAAAGCCAGCATGAAGTGCGCAAATTGATTGCCGGCCCCTCGGTCTTTATCTGCGACGAGTGCGTCGACCTGTGCAATGACATCATCCGTGAGGAGGTGCAGGAAGCACAGGCTGAAAGCAGCGCGCATAAATTGCCTTCGCCTAAAGAAATCAGCGGCATCCTTGATCAGTATGTAATCGGTCAGGAGCGTGCGAAAAAGGTTCTCGCAGTAGCGGTGTATAACCACTACAAGCGCTTGAATCAGCGTGACAAAAAGAATGACGACGTCGAACTTGGCAAGAGCAACATCTTGCTGATCGGCCCTACAGGTTCGGGTAAGACTCTGCTGGCAGAGACCCTGGCGCGCCTGTTGAACGTACCCTTCACCATTGCCGACGCGACCACCCTCACCGAGGCGGGTTACGTAGGTGAGGATGTCGAGAACATCATTCAGAAGTTGCTGCAGAAATGCGATTACGACGTAGAGAAAGCCCAGATGGGTATCGTCTACATCGATGAGATCGACAAGATTTCGCGCAAATCTGACAACCCTTCGATCACCCGGGATGTTTCCGGTGAAGGCGTGCAGCAAGCGTTGCTGAAGCTGATTGAAGGTACTGTTGCTTCCGTTCCGCCACAGGGCGGCCGCAAGCATCCGCAGCAAGAGTTCCTTCAGGTCGATACGCGCAACATCCTGTTTATCTGCGGTGGTGCGTTCTCCGGTCTGGAAAAGGTTATTCAGAGCCGTTCCACTCGCGGCGGCATTGGCTTCAACGCCGAAGTTCGCAGCAAAGAGGAAGGCAAGAAGGTGGGCGAGTCCCTGCGTGAAGTCGAGCCTGACGATTTGGTCAAGTTCGGTCTGATCCCGGAGTTCGTCGGTCGTCTGCCGGTTCTGGCGACGTTGGACGAGCTGGATGAGGCTGCTTTGATTCAGATCCTCACCGAGCCGAAAAACGCCCTGACCAAACAGTACGCCAAGCTGTTCGAGATGGAGGGTGTAGACCTGGAGTTCCGTACCGATGCACTCAAGTCGGTCGCTAAACGCGCCCTTGAGCGCAAGACCGGTGCTCGTGGTTTGCGTTCGATTCTGGAAGGTGTACTGCTCGACACTATGTATGAAATCCCCTCGCAGTCCGAGGTGAGTAAAGTAGTGATCGACGAGAGCGTTATTGAAGGTAAGTCCAAGCCACTGTACATCTATGAGAACAGTGAGCCGGCAGCCAAGGTGGCGCCAGACGCGTAAGCGTCGCACTGCTGCTTAAAAAGAGGGGGCCTTCGGGCCCCTTTGTTTTTACTGTCAAAGTGCTGTCTTTGAGCTTGTTTTTTTTCAAGGCAGCCCCCATCTTGGTTTCAAGCTTACTTCCATCTGTTTACGGCCTTATGGCCGCCGTAGAGGCGAAATCATGAAGACAACCATCGAATTGCCTCTCTTGCCATTGCGTGATGTTGTGGTTTATCCGCACATGGTTATCCCGCTGTTCGTGGGGCGCGAGAAGTCTATCGAAGCCCTCGAGGCCGCGATGACGGGCGACAAGCAGATTCTTCTGTTAGCTCAGAAAAACCCTGCTGATGACGATCCCGGTGAAGATGCACTCTATCGCGTAGGTACCATCGCCACTGTCCTGCAGTTGCTCAAGCTGCCTGATGGCACTGTCAAAGTACTGGTCGAAGGCGAGCAACGTGGCGCTGTCGAGCGCTTCAGCGAAGTGGACGGCCACTGCCGTGCCGAAGTTTCCCTGATCGACGAAGTCGACGCTCCCGAGCGCGAATCGGAGGTCTTTGTCCGCAGCCTGCTGGCTCAGTTCGAGCAGTACGTGCAGCTGGGCAAGAAAGTCCCTGCAGAGGTGCTGTCGTCCCTTAACAGTATCGATGAGCCAAGCCGCCTGGTAGACACCATGGCTGCGCACATGGCGTTGAAGATCGAGCAGAAGCAGGAAATCCTCGAGATCATCGATTTGTCGGCCCGTGTCGAGCACGTGCTGGCTTTGCTGGATGCCGAGATCGACCTGCTGCAAGTTGAAAAACGCATTCGTGGCCGCGTCAAAAAGCAAATGGAACGCAGCCAGCGCGAGTACTACCTGAATGAGCAGATGAAGGCCATTCAGAAAGAGCTGGGCGACGGTGACGAAGGTCACAACGAAATCGAAGAGCTGAAAAAACGCATCGATGCCGCCGGCTTGCCAAAGGATGCCCTGACCAAGGCCCAGGCGGAGCTGAACAAGCTCAAGCAAATGTCGCCCATGTCGGCTGAAGCGACTGTGGTGCGTTCCTACATCGACTGGCTGGTCCAGGTGCCTTGGAAAGCCCAGAGCAAGGTACGCCTTGATCTGGCGCGCGCAGAAGACATTCTTGACGCCGATCACTACGGCCTTGAAGAAGTCAAAGAACGCATTCTTGAATACCTCGCCGTGCAAAAGCGCGTGAAGAAGATTCGCGGTCCGGTACTGTGCCTGGTAGGTCCTCCTGGGGTGGGTAAAACATCCCTGGCGGAGTCGATCGCCCATGCCACCAACCGCAAATTTGTGCGCATGGCCCTGGGTGGCGTGCGTGACGAGGCAGAAATTCGCGGTCATCGACGGACTTACATCGGTTCGATGCCGGGAAGATTGATTCAAAAGATGACAAAAGTTGGGGTGCGCAACCCACTGTTCCTGCTCGATGAAATCGACAAGATGGGCAGTGATATGCGCGGCGATCCAGCATCGGCATTGCTGGAAGTGCTCGATCCGGAGCAGAACCACAATTTCAACGACCATTATCTGGAAGTCGATTACGACCTGTCCGATGTGATGTTCCTGTGCACCTCCAACTCGATGAATATTCCGCCAGCGTTGCTGGACCGGATGGAGGTGATTCGTCTGCCCGGCTACACCGAGGACGAGAAGATCAACATCGCGGTCAAGTACCTCTCGCCCAAGCAGATCCAGGCCAACGGCCTGAAAAAAGGCGAGCTGGAATTCGACAATGAATCGATCCGCGACATCATCCGTTACTACACCCGCGAAGCCGGTGTACGGGGCCTTGAGCGTCAGATTGCCAAGGTTTGCCGCAAGGCGGTGAAAGAGCACGCCATGGAAAAACGCTTCTCGGTGAAGGTCACTTCCGAGCTGCTGGAGCACTTCCTGGGCGTACGCAAATTCCGCTACGGCCTGGCCGAGCAGCAGGATCAGATTGGTCAGGTAACAGGTCTGGCCTGGACGCAAGTTGGCGGTGAGTTGCTCACCATCGAAGCGGCCGTGGTCCCGGGCAAAGGTCAGTTGATCAAGACCGGCTCCCTGGGCGATGTGATGGTCGAATCGATCACTGCAGCACTGACGGTAGTGCGCAGCCGGGCCAAGAGCCTGGGGATTCCCCTGGACTTCCACGAGAAGCGCGACACCCACATCCATATGCCTGAAGGGGCGACGCCAAAAGACGGTCCTAGCGCAGGCGTAGGCATGTGCACGGCGCTGGTTTCGGCGCTGACCGGGATTCCGGTACGTGCGGATGTAGCCATGACCGGTGAAATCACCCTCCGTGGTCAGGTATTGGCCATCGGTGGCCTGAAAGAGAAATTGCTTGCGGCCCACCGTGGTGGAATCAAAACCGTGATCATTCCTGAAGAGAATGTTCGCGATTTGAAAGAAATTCCTGACAATATCAAGCAGGATCTACAGATTAAACCGGTTAAATGGATTGACGAGGTCCTGCAAATTGCGCTGCAATACGCGCCGGAGCCCTTGCCGGATGTAGCTCCCGAGATAGTTGCAAAGGATGAAAAACGCGACTCTGACTCTAAGGAAAGAATTAGTACGCATTAAGTACGCATTAGCCTGATGGGCTTCCTTGACAGCTTTTTAGAGCCCTTGTTATAAAGCGGCTCTTAAGTGTCTGTAGGCCATTCAGCACTCGTTTTTGCTTTCACCAAAAAACTTAGAATCATACTCAAATAGATATATAAGGGGACTTAGAGTGAACAAGTCGGAACTGATTGATGCTATCGCTGCATCTGCTGATATCCCGAAAGCTGCTGCTGGCCGTGCGCTGGACGCTGTGATCGAATCCGTCACTGGCGCTCTCAAGGCCGGCGACTCTGTGGTACTGGTTGGTTTCGGTACTTTCTCTGTTACCGATCGTCCTGCTCGCATTGGTCGTAACCCTCAGACCGGTAAGACGCTGGAAATCGCTGCAGCTAAAAAGCCAGGTTTCAAAGCCGGTAAAGCTCTGAAAGAAGCCGTTAACTAAGCTTCGTTCAAGCCTTTACCCACCCGGGTCGGGGTCATTCCCGATCTGGCCGCGGAGCGGTTAGCCAGCCGGTTAGAATATCGGCTCACGCCGGGGGTCGCAGGTTCGAGCCTCCGACCGCTCCGCCAGTTACGAGAAGGCGCATCCTCGGATGCGCCTTTCTTCTATCCGGACTCTACCCACGCTCCACGGTTGCTTAATTTGAAGTACGACCGTTTCTGGGGGACGCATGCTGCAGAATATCAGGGACAATTCACAAGGCTGGATTGCCAAGACCATTATCGGGGTCATCGTCGCATTGATGGCCCTTACCGGTTTCGATGCCATTTTCAAAGCCACTACCACCAGCCAGGACGCGGCCAAGGTCAACGGTGAGGAAATCACTCAGAACGAGCTGAGCCAAGCGGTCGACATGCAACGTCGCCAGCTGATGCAACAGCTGGGCAAAGATTTCGATGCTTCCTTGCTTGACGAAAAAATGCTGCGCGAGGCTGCCTTGAAAGGGCTGATCGACCGCAAGCTGCTGCTGCAAGGCGCCGAAAATTCCAAGTTCGCTTTCTCTGAAGCCGCACTGGATCAAGTGATCCTGCAGACACCTGAATTCCAGGTGGATGGCAAGTTCAGCCCTGAGCGTTTCGACCAGGTGATTCGTCAGTTGGGCTACAGCCGCCTGCAATTCCGTCAGATGCTGGCTCAGGAAATGCTGATCGGCCAGGTCCGTGCAGGTCTCGCGGGCAGCGGTTTTGTCACCGATGCCCAGGTGCTGGCATTCGCGCGTCTGGAAAAACAGACCCGTGATTTCGCTTCCCTGACCGTCAAGGCTGACCCTTCCGCGGTCAAAGTGACTGACGACGAAGTCAAGGCTTACTACGACGAACACGCCAAGGAGTTCATGACTCCGGATCAAGTCGTGATCGATTACCTGGAACTGAAGAAATCCGCTTTCTTCGATCAGGTCACGGTCAAGGATGAAGATCTGCAGGCGCAGTATCAGAAAGAAACCTCGAACCTGGCTGAGCAGCGTCGCGGCGCGCACATCCTGATCGAAGTCAACGACAAGGTGAACGAGGCCCAGGCCAAAGCCAAGATCGAAGAGATCCAGGCACGTCTGGCCAAGGGTGAAAGCTTCGAGGCTCTGGCCAAAGAGTTGTCCCAGGATCCGGGCTCGGCCAGCAATGGCGGTGACCTGGGTTACGCCGGCCCTGGCGTCTATGACCCGGTCTTCGAGCAGGCGTTGTACGCGCTGGCCAAGGATCAGGTTTCGGCACCGGTGCGCACCTCGTTCGGTTTCCACTTGATCAAGTTGCTGGGTGTTGAAGCTCCGGAAGTTCCAAGCTTCGCCAGCCTGAAGGATAAGCTGACCCGCGAGCTGAAGACCCAGCAGGTCGAGCAGCGTTTTGTCGAGGCCACCAAGCAATTGGAAGACTCGTCGTTCGAAGCCTCGGACCTTGCCCAACCGGCTCAGGAACTGAAGCTGACCGTGCACACCTCCGCGCCATTCAGCCGTGAAGGCGGTGACGGTATCGCGGCCAACCGCAATGTGATCCAGGCTGCTTTCAGCCCGGAAGTGCTTGATGAAGGTGCCAACAGCACCGCCATTGAACTCGACCCGGAAACCGTAGTGGTCCTGCGCGCCAAGGAACATCGCAAGCCTGAGCAACTGCCGCTGGAAAGCGTTGCCGGCAGCATCCGTACCCAATTGGCCAAGGAGCACGCCAGTGCTGCCGCCAAGACCAAGGCTGAAGCCTTGATCGCCAGCCTGCGCGACGGCAAGACGCCGTTGAACAAGCCGGTGGATGGTCAGAGCTGGAAAGTCAGCGAAGCGGTTACTCGTGGCCAGGAAGGGGTTGAACCTACTGTGCTGCAAGCGTTGTTCCGCATGAGCAAGCCTGAAGCCAAGGACAAACCGACCTTCAGCAGCGTGACCCTGCCTGATGGCAGCCTGGTGATCCTGCAGTTGAACGGGGTGAACGAGGCGGCTGCGCCGACTGAAGAAGAGAAGGCTCAGTACCGTCGCTTCCTGGCATCGCGTGTGGGGCAGCAAGACTTTGCCGCCTACCGCAAGCAGCTGGAGAGTCAGGCAGATATCAAGCGTTACTGATGACTGTCCTGCGGCACTGAAGCAACACTAAAAGACCCCGTCCGCAAGGACGGGGTCTTTTTTTAGCTAAGGGCAGGGAAGCCGTGGCGCCTGGCGTTCGCCGTGACCCATAGGGACATCAGCAGCAGACCGATGATCACCCAGGAGAACGTCGCGACCCCTGGGCCTTCGAGCAGCACCGCGCCTGCCAGCCCGCCGCCGGCGATGGCCAGGTTCCACACGGTCACCAGCATCGACTGGGCGGCGTCTGCCGAATCCCCGGCGGTTTTCGCCAGGGCTGTTTGCAGCAAGGTCGGCAGCCCGCCAAATGACACACCCCAGATCGCGACAGCGGTGTAAATAGCCAGGGGCAGTTGGCTATAGAAGGCCAGGATCAGCGCGCACAGGATAAACAGGCTGCAACTGATCAGCACCAGTTGCCGCGCCCAGCGGTCGATCAGCAGGCCCACGCCCCAGATGCCGGCCACAGCTGCCAATCCAAACACCAGCAGTACCCGTTCGATCTGCCCGGCGATACCGGCCGCCTCCAGAAACGGCGCGATGTAGGTGTAGAGAATGTTGTGGCCGAGCACAAAGGCAAAAGTCACGAACAGCACCGGTCTTACCCCGGGCAAGGTAAATACCCGGGCCAGCGAAAGGCGTTTTTCTGCGCGTTGCCCGGGAAAGTCCGGCACCTGAAAGCGCACCCAGCCGATCAGCACCAGGGTCAGCAGGGTCATGACGGCAAAGCTCAAGCGCCAACCCAGGACATTGCCGAGCAGGGTGCCTGCCGGAATACCCAGGGACAACGCCAGCGGTGCGCCGAGCATGGCCACGGCAATCGCCCGACCTTGCAGACGCGGTGCCACCATGCGGCTGGCGTAGCCGGCCAGCAAGGCCCAGAGCAACCCGGCGAAGACCCCCGCAAACAGCCGGGCGATCAGGGTCAGGGTGTAATTATCCGACAGGGCAGTGACGCTGTTGACCACGGCAAAACCGCCGATCGCCGTCAGCAGCAGCGGGCGACGACGCCAGCCTTGGGTCAGCAGCACCAGGGGGATTGCCGCCAGCAGCGAGCCGAGGGCGTAAAAGGTCACCAACTGGCCGACCAGCGCCTGGGACACCTTGAGGTCCAGGCTCATCTGCGGCAGTAATCCGGCCGGTAGGGCCTCGGTCAGGATGGTGATGAAGCCGGCGGTGGCCAGCGCCAGCAATCCGCTGATGGGGAGCCGTTCGCAACGTCTGGAGTCGGTGTCCAGCAGGTCGGCGGTGGCAAGGGGTTCGGTCATGGTTTCAGGCCCGGTTGAGTATGCAGAAGTGCGGGCTTGAGAGTAGGGCGCTGTGCCTATTAGAAAAATAGGCTAAGGTTCCGAACTTATCGGACATCCATGTCCTTAATGTGCGGAGTGGGCGATGGATTGGCTCGGCAGTATTTCGGTGTTTGTGCAGGTGGCGGAAACCCGCAGTTTTACTGAAGCAGGGCGCCTGCTGGGGGTCTCTTCCTCGGCCGTCGGCAAAAGCATTGCCCGGCTCGAAGAGCGGCTGGCGACCCGTTTGTTTCATCGCAGCACCCGCAGCATCACCCTGACCGCCGAGGGCGCGGGGTTTCTTCAGCGTTGTCGGCGGATCACCGCGGAGGTTGAAGCCGCCGAGTTCGAACTGTGCAAATCCTCCAGTGCGCCCCGAGGCAAGCTGCGTATCAGTCTGCCCCAGGTGCACGGTCTGCTGATGCCGGTGCTGGCGGATTTCATGCAGTTGTATCCGGAGATCGAGTTGGATATCGACCTGACGGACCGCATGGTGGATGTGGTCGAGGAGGGTTTTGACGCGGTGGTGCGCACCGGCAATCCCAGGGATTCGCGGTTGATGGCGCGCAAGCTGGGCGAGTTTCGTCAGATGCTGGTGGGTACCCCGGATTACTTCGAGAGTCACGGAGTGCCGCACTACCCGGCGGACCTGGCGTCCCATGCCTGTTTGCGGCACACCTTCCATCACACCGGCAAGCTGGAGCCCTGGCCCCTGCGCCGCCTGCCGGGGGCCGCGGAAGTGCTCTTGCCGACCCGTTTTGTCAGCACGTCGATCGAGGCGGTGGACCATGCCGTGCGCCGTGGCCTGGGGATTGCCTGCCTGCCGGATTTCATGGTGCGCGAGGCGCTGGAGCAAGGGGCACTGCAGCAGGTGCTCGATGAGCACCTGGACTACAGCGGCACGTTCTGGATCCTTTGGCCGTCGAGTCGTCACGCGGCAGCCAAGGTGCGCGCGCTGATCGATCATTTATCTGTGCGACTTTTCCCGGAATACGCGGTCAGTCATTCTGTATAAATTTTAAGACATCAATCCGTGCGCTCTGTAGCGTGGTTCTGTTGCACAATACGCGCCGGACTGTTTTCCTCAGGATTTTCGATGTTCAGATCATTTCACATGCCGGCTGCCGGACTGGTGCTGCTATTGGCGGCCATCGCGGGTTGCTCGACGCAAAAGACCGCCATTTACGAGCATGAGAATTTCGACGATTCCGGCACCTTTTCCCGCAATTACCCGGTGAGCGATACCGCCTCCTGCGAAGCGGCGCGCCGGGCCTTGCTCAGTCAGGGCTACATCATCACCAGCAGCGATCCGAAGCTGGTCAGCGGCCACAAGAGCTTTCAGCAGACCGGCGAAACCCACCTGGAGATCAGCTTCAGCGTGGTCTGCGCCCAGGATGGCAGCGTCGACCATCACTCGACCATGTTCGCCAACGCCTTGCAGGACCGCTATGCGCTGAAGAAGGTCAACAACTCCGCGAGCCTCGGGGTCGGGGTGCTGGGGTCGGTGTCGATGCCGATCGGCTCGACCGATGATTCGATGGTCAAGGTGGCCAGCGAAACCGTGTCCTCGGCCAAGTTCTACGACCGCTACTTTGCGTTGGTTGAGCTGTTCCTGCCGCCTGAGGCGAAGAAAGCCGCGCACATTGTCGAGAAGCCCAAGACCGATCTTGGCGTACCCGAGCCCAAGCCGGCTGCTGCCGAACCCGCGCCGACAGCGCCTGCGCCCACCCCGGCAGCCGAGCCGGCAGCGCTAGCACCGGCGGCCGCTGAGCCGAATGTTTCCGAACCCATGGCGCCACCGCCGGAAGCGGCCCCCATTGCACCCGTCGCACCGGCCGAAACCGGTGCAACCAGCGAGCCGGTGCCGGCCCCCGAAGTGGTGACACCGCCCCCACCGAGCAACCTGCCACCGCCGAGCGAGCCGATTCCGGCCATGCCTCGATAGAACCGCGTCAGACCGCCATGGGGTCGCTCTTGTTGATATCGATCCCATAGCGGCTGATGGCTTCCGAGACCCGGCTGTAGGGGATTTCGCCGTCGTCAGCCAGGGCTTTCAGCGCCGCCAACACGATAAAGTGCCGATCCACCTCGAACAACGTGCGCAAGGCTTCTCGGGTGTCTGACTGGCCAAAGCCGTCGGTGCCCAGGGCGACGAAGCGTCGCTGCTCGACAAAGGGCCGGATCTGGTCGGCAAAGATCTTCATGTAGTCGGTGGCCACCACCAGCGGACCGACCTGGCCGGCCAGGCAGTCCTGCACATGGCTGGTACGGGGCGGCTGCTCCGGGTGCAGCAGGTTCCAGCGCTCCACTTCATGACCCTGGCGCCGCAGTTCGGTGAGGCTGGTGGCGCTCCAGACGTCGCTGGCCACGGCAAAATCCTTGAGCAGCAACTCGCTGGCGGCCATCACCTCGCGCAGGATCGAACCGCTGCCCATCAGTTGCACGCGCGGCTGCCGGGGTTTGGAGGCGCCGGTACTCAAGCGGTACAGGCCCTTGATGATCCCGTCTTGAACCCCGTCGGGCATGGCCGGGTGAGGATAGTTTTCGTTGAGCAGGGTGATGTAGTAGTAGACGTCTTCCTGTTCGACATACATGCGGCGCATGCCTTCCTGAATGATCACCGCCAGTTCGTAGGCGAAGGTCGGGTCATAGGCGACGCAGCACGGCACCACCGAGGCCAGCACATGGCTGTGGCCGTCGTCGTGCTGCAGGCCTTCGCCCATCAGGGTGGTGCGCCCGGCGGTGGCGCCCAGCAGGAAGCCACGGGCCCGGGCATCGCCGGCAGCCCAGGTCAGGTCGCCGACCCGCTGGAAGCCGAACATCGAATAGAAGATGTAGAACGGCAGGGTCATCAGGCCGTGGTTGCTGTAGGAGGTGCTGGCGGCAATCCACGATGAGATGGCCCCTGATTCATTGAGCCCCTCCTGCATGATCTGGCCGTCCTTGCTTTCCTTGTAGTAGCTCAGTTGCCCGGCGTCCTGCGGGGTGTACAGCTGGCCGACCGCCGAGTGGATACCGATCTGGCGGAACAGGCTTTCCATGCCGAAGGTTCGCGATTCGTCGGGCACGATCGGCACCACCAGTTTGCCGATCTGTGGGTCCTTGAGCAGCGTGCCGAGAATGCGCACAAAGGCCATGGTGGTGGAAATCGCGCGCTCGCCGGTGTCCTGAAGTTGCGTGGCAAAGGCCGTCAGTGGCGGGATGACCAGGGCCGGCGCCTGGCTGCTGCGGGACGGGATATGGCCGCCCAGGCTCTCGCGTCGTGCCGCGAAATAGCGGCCTTCCGGGCTGTCGGCAGCGGGCTTGAGGTAGGGCAGGTCGGCCAGTTGTTCGTCGCTGACCGGCAGTTCGAAGCGGTCGCGGAAGGCCCTGATGGCGTCAGCGCCCATTTTCTTCAGCTGGTGGTTGATGTTCTGACCTTCGCCAGCCTCGCCCATGCCGAAGCCCTTGACGGTTTTCGCCAGGATCACCGTCGGTTGGCCAGGGTGACGCATGGCGGCAGCGTAGGCGTTGTAGACCTTGTCCGGGTCATGGCCACCGCGTGACAGCTTCCAGATCTCGTCGTCCGAGAGGTCTGCTACCAGCTCCAGCAGTTCCGGGTATTTACCGAAGAAGTGCTCGCGCACATAGGCGCCGTTCTGCGACTTGTAGTTCTGATAGTCACCGTCCACGCACTCCATCATGCGCTGGCGCAGCAGGCCGCTGCGGTCCTTGTCCAGCAGGGCGTCCCAGCCACTGCCCCAGATCACCTTGATCACGTTCCAGCCGGCAGCGCGATACAGGCTTTCGAATTCCTGGATCACCTTGGCGTTGCCTCGTACCGGGCCGTCGAGACGTTGCAGGTTGCAGTTGACCACGAAGATCAGGTTGTCGAGCTTCTCCCGTCCCGCCAGGGAGATCGCCGCCAGGGACTCTGGCTGGTCCATCTCGCCATCGCCGAGGAAGGCCCAGACCTTGCGCCCCTGGTGCTGCTTGAGACCGCGGAACTCCAGGTAGCGCATAAAGCGCGCCTGGTAGGCGGCGGTGATCGGGCCCAGGCCCATGGACACAGTAGGAAATTGCCAGAAGCCCGGCATCAACCGCGGATGTGGGTAAGACGAGATCCCGTTGCCAGCGGATTCGCGGCGAAAGTTGTCGAGCTGGGCTTCGTCGATGCGGCCTTCGAGGTAGGCGCGGCCGTAGATGCCCGGCGAGGAGTGGCCCTGGATATACACCATGTCGCCGTCGAAGCTGTCGGTACGGCCCCGGAAGAAGTGATCGAAACCCACGTCATACAACACCGCGGCGGAGGCGTAGGTGGCGATATGGCCACCGACCCCCGAGTGCTTGCCGGCGCGCAGCACCATGGCCATGGCGTTCCAGCGGATAAAGGCATTGATCCGGCGCTCGATGTCGAGGTTGCCGGGGTAGGGCAACTGGCGTTCGGGAGCGATGGTGTTGATGTAGGGGGTGGTCACCCGACCGTAGAAATCGCCATGTCGTGCAACGTCGAAATCCAGCAATTGATCGATCAGGTAATGGGCCCGCGGCCGGCCTTCGGCGCTCAGTACGGACTCGATGGAGTCGAGCCATTCGCGGGTTTCCTGGGGATCGTGGTCGAGCGTTGCGATGTTGTTCTGGGTCATGCCTGGCTCCAGGTTGAGCGGGGTTCCAGCGCGCGGATCCTTGTGGGATCGAGAGGGCTTGCGTGCCGATAAATGTAATTGCAATTGCAACTACATGGCCGAATCTATCCCGGCATGCGCTACTATTGCAACCCTCTTCAGTCCCGCGGATGGTGTTGCATGTCTTCAAATGAGCCCGATGTCTGGTTCCGTTTTGTCAGGGCTCATCGCACGGTCATTCGTGAAATCGAGCGCCGCCTGGCAGATGCCGGGCTGCCGGCCTATGCCTGGTACGACGCCTTGTGGGGCCTGGAAAGCGGCCCCGAAGGCACCCGGCGCATGCACGAACTGGCGGATGTGCTGGCCATCGAGCGCTACAACCTGACGCGATTGGTCGACCGCCTGGAAAACGAAGGCCTGGTGCAACGTTCGCGCTGCGACGGCGATGGGCGTGCCGCGTTCGTGACCATCACCGAAGAGGGGCGGAAACTGCGCAAAAAGATGTGGAAAATCTACGAAAGCGCAGTGGCCGAGCTGTTTCTGTCCCAGCTCGACGAGCAGCAGAAACACAGCTTTGCCGATGCCCTGGAACGCACTGCCGCCCTGGCCCGGGCCTCCACCAGTGGCGCGGACGTGCGCCCAGGCACCCGGCGGTCACGCCCCGCCTAGCGCAAGCCATAGCGCTGCAAAGCCTGCTTGACCTTGGCTGTCGGCAGGCGCTGTTCATCGGCCAGGGCCTTGAGCGCCAGGGTCGCGATCCACTGCCGGCTCGGGCTGCGTGCGGTCGCCGAGCCGGCGCCCAGGGCGACGAAGCGTGCCTTCACGAAGCCGCGCAGTTGGTCGGTCACCGCCTGGCCGTAACCGGTCACCGCCAGGACCGGGTCGCGGCTGTGCCCCAGGCAGCGCATCAGGTGGGCACTGCGCTTGGCGGCTTCTGGATGCAGGCGGTTCCAGCGCTCGGCGGCTGCCGCTTCGCGGGCCAGGCGGGTGTAACTGGGGCAGCTCCAGAGCTGGCTGGCGACCCCCCAGTCCTGCTCCAGCAGCGCCGCCGCCTGGCGTACCTCTTCGAAGGCCTGGCCGGCCCCCAGCAGGCGCACCCGCAGGCTGGCATCGAGCGGGCCGGACTCGGCGACCTTGTACATGCCTTGCAAGGCGTCCCCCCGGTCCTGGGCACCGAGCCTCGGACCCTGTTCGTGGTCATGCAGGGCCAGGTAGTAGAACCCGGGCTGGCCCTCGACATACAAACGGTGCAGCGCGTCCAGGACAATTGCCCGGGTTTCGTCGCCCGAGGCCGGGTCGAAGGGCAGGCAATCCGGGTTGTTGGCCAGCCACAGCGGCAGGGACGGATCGGCGCCTTTGGGCCAGGAGGTGGTCAGGGTTTCATTGTCGTTGCAGAAAATGCCGCGCCGCGCCGACTCGGCGGAAACCGCGCACAGCTGTGCCGAAGAATGGGCGCTGTGCAGGTAGAGCAGCGGTTTTTCCCGGGTATCCCGGGAGAACCGCAACGGCCAGGCGCTGATGCGGGTCGATGCGCCTTGCCGGGCGTTATTGCGCACCACCCAGGCCTGATTGGCCACGCTGCGCTCCAGCTCCAGGGTGTTGGCGATCTCCATTACCGTGAACAGCGGCGAGCGCGCTGGTGTTGCCGGGTTGCCCACGGTCAGGCGGTCGATGCAAGCACGGGCGGCCTGGCCGGCGTGGGATGGGGAAGGGGAGCCGAAGCGGGATGAGGTCATGGTGCGCGCCGTCTGGAGGGATCAGACGGCTACCCTAGCGGAAATGCCAATATCATTGCAATTGCAATGATTGCAGTTGCATCTAACTTGGCCGGGCTAAATCCGTTGCCGCCTGCTACGTTTTATCAGCAGGGAGCGTGCAGTATTTTTTCTGTCATCCCGGCACTTTATGCTGAGGGCGAAGGTCATTAGGCAACAGGTTATTCATACAACGGCAAAGGACGACGCAATGGACGATTACCAGGAAGAACTGCTGGAGTACCAGGCATTTGAATTGGACCCGCTGGACCCAACAGAAGACGCCACCGAGCTGTAAGGCCGGTGGCTTTTTTTTAGGCAAAATGCCGGTGGCTGCGGCGAAACTCGCCGGGCGTCTGGCCGCTCCAGCGTTTGAATGCGCGTTGAAAAGCCTCGGCTGAGGCGAAGCCCAGCAGGTAGGCGATTTCACCGAATGCCAGTTCGGTGTCACGAATGTAAGTCATGGCCAGATCACGACGGGTGTCGTTGAGAATGGCGCGAAACTGAGTCCCTTCCTCGGCCAGCTTGCGCCGCAGGGTCCAGGTCGGCAGCTTGAGGCGTGCCGCCACTTCTTCCAGGTCGGGTTCGCGACCGCCATTGAGCAACGGCCCCAGCAACTGAGTGATGCGCTCGCGCAGGCTGCGGGTGCGGGTCAATTGCTCCAGCTCCCTTTCACACAATTGCAGCAGCAGGCGCCAGGTACTGGGGCAGTGTTCGGGGTTGCGCTGGGCGAGGCTGGCCTGGCTCAGGCGCAGTTGGTTGTGTTCGGCGCCGAACTGGATCGGACAGTTGCCCAGTCGTGCGTAGTCGGCGTGGTAATCCGGGGCGGCGAATTCGATGTCGATCTGTTCGGCCGTGATCGGCTGCGGGCTCAGGCTGGACAGCTGTTGCAGCCAGCCGGCGATGATCGAGTCGACCACGAAACGGTTGTAGGCGTTGTATGGGCTGATGGAATAGAAGCGCAGCCAGGCGCCGTCGGCGTCTTCGTGAAAGCTCGACTGGCCCCGGTAGTTGGAGCCGTACAAGGCTTCAAAGCGCGTCAGGCAACGCGCGGCTTCGCGCACGGTCGGTGCTTGGGCGGCAGTGACCCCGGCCAGCCCGAGCTGGCTGAGACGGCCGAGTTGGCCCATGCGCAGGCCCAGGGCCGGGTCGCCGGTGAGCTGAATCGCCGCATGGCCCAGGCGCATGTAACGCGGAATCGACAGTCGGGCGCCGGCTTCGCCCAATCGCGCCGCGTCCAGCCCGTATTGCGCCAGCAATGGCGCCGGGTCCAGGCCATGGCTGCCCATGGCATCGGCCAGGCTGTGGACGAAGCCCACCGACAGATCGCCCAGGCGCATGGGTTGCGGCTTCATCACCTACAACCAGATATTCAACAGGCGGGCGCCGCGGGCTGCGTCGTCGGCATAGGTCTGTTCGGGGCTGCTGATAAAGCTCTGGCCGGTGCTGCGCTGGTCCCAGAACTGCCCCCGCAGGAACACGCTGACCCCGGCTGTGGCTTGGCTGCTGGGGGCGCGGGCGGTCAGGGTCAGGCGATGCCAGGCTTCGCCTTCACTGAGTTCGCCGGGTTTGAGGCTGATCTCGCTGGGGGTCATTTCGTTCTTGTAGCCACGCCACGGTTTGTCCCAGGTGCCACGACCGATGACCACCGCCGGCACGGCTACCAGTTGCGCGCCTTGTTCGTCGAGCTTGCGGTAGTTGTCCGGGTACCAGCTGTCGCTGCCGATCAATACCCCGAGGCGCCCGGCGGGGGTGTCGATGACGTTGACGGCCTGGTCCTTGGCGGGGCTGATAAAGCCGCGCTCGGTGAAGTCCGGGTACAGCTGGCGCTGTGGCTGGCCTATGGGCAGGCCATCGCGGCCAAATACCAGGCTGCTGTTGTACAGCGCGCCGCTGCCGATCTGCAGGGTGCCCTGGTTGACGCTTGGTTCCGGCAGCACGATGGAGCCGGCCACCAGGGTCACCTGAAACTCTTTGGCCAGGCCGCCAAACAGCTGTTGATAATCCCGGGCCATGGCCTTGGCTTTCATCCGCAGGTGAGCGTCTTGCAGGCGACTGTCACCCTTGGCAACGATCAGTGCCCGCAGGAAGGGCAGTGGGTTGCTGACCGCCAGCCAGTTCATGGCTTCTTTCAGGGTGGCGGCCTGGTACAGCTCGTTTTTCTCGCCGCTGACCATCAGCCAGGTGCCCACGTGTTCGGGCAGTACGACGATAGTTTTTTCATTCAGCAGGCCCTTGTCGCGGGCCTGCTGCAGGTAGGCCGCGAGCTTGCGGTGCAGGCGTTCGGGGCTTTGATAATCGGTGGGGAACAGCTCGGGCTGGATGCCCAGCAGGTTGCCGTGGTCGGCGGGCTGGCCCTGGTCCACGGCGAGGTTGATGCGCAGGTCCGACAGGTAGTGCCCGACCGGACGCTCTCGGGTCCAGATGGCATAGCTGGTGAGGGCGGCGATCAGGGCCATGGAGGCGGTGAAATAGAGAAGTTTGCGCATGGGAAAACAGTCAGCGGCCGTGTGCAGGATTCGTCGACTAGGGTAGGGCCCATGCCGACGCTTGCCAAGGGGCGCTGCGCATTTGGATCAATAAGTTGTCAGTTACGGTCATTGAGCGGCCGGTGCGCTGCTCTTAGTCTGTCGAGCATGACTGATGGAAGCCGCAGAGCTTCCGCATTTTTCCGTGAACGCTCGATGTGGAGTTACCGATGGCCGCCGCTCACTACCCGCACCTGTTGGCCCCGCTGGACCTGGGGTTTACCACCCTGCGCAACCGCACCCTGATGGGCTCGATGCACACCGGGCTTGAAGAAAAACCCGGCGGCTTCGAGCGCATGGCGGCCTACTTCGCCGAGCGCGCCCGGGGCGGTGTTGGCTTGATGGTGACCGGCGGTATCGGCCCCAACGACGAAGGCGGCGTGTACTCCGGTGCGGCCAAGCTGACCACCGAGGAAGAGGCGCTCAAGCACCAGATCGTGACCCGCGCGGTGCATGAGGCGGGCGGCAAGATCTGCATGCAGATCCTCCACGCCGGACGCTACGCCTACAGCCCGAAACAGGTGGCGCCAAGCGCGATCCAGGCGCCGATCAACCCGTTCAAGCCCAAGGAGCTGGACGAGGAGGGCATCGAGAAGCAGATCCGCGATTTCGTCACCTGCTCGGCCCTGGCACAGAAGGCCGAGTACGACGGCGTCGAAATCATGGGCTCGGAAGGTTATTTCATTAACCAGTTCCTGGCGGCCCACACCAACCATCGCACCGATCGCTGGGGCGGCAGCTACGAAAACCGTATGCGCCTGCCGGTGGAAATCGTGCGTCGGGTGCGCGAAGCCGTAGGTCCGAACTTCATCATCATTTTCCGTCTGTCGATGCTCGACCTGGTGGAAGGCGGCAGCTCCTGGGAAGAAATCGTGCAACTGGCCAAGGCCATCGAGCAGGCCGGCGCCACCCTGATCAACACCGGGATCGGCTGGCACGAAGCGCGGATCCCGACCATCGCCACCAAGGTCCCGCGTGCCGCATTCAGCAAGGTCACCGCCAAGCTGCGGGGTGAGGTGGCGATTCCGCTGATCACCACCAACCGCATCAACACCCCGGAAGTCGCCGAGCAGATCCTCGCCGAGGGCGATGCCGACATGGTGTCCATGGCGCGGCCGTTCCTGGCCGATCCGGACTTCGTCAACAAGGCCGCCGAAGGCCGCGCGGATGAAATCAATACCTGCATCGGCTGCAACCAGGCCTGCCTGGACCATACCTTTGGCGGCAAGCTCACCAGTTGCTTGGTCAACCCGCGGGCCTGCCATGAAACCGAGCTCAATTACCTGCCGGTGCAGCAGATCAAGAAAATCGCCGTGGTCGGTGCCGGTCCTGCCGGGTTGTCCGCTGCCACGGTGGCGGCCGAGCGCGGGCACCAGGTGACCCTGTTCGATTCGGCGAGTGAAATCGGCGGCCAGTTCAACGTCGCCAAGCGCGTGCCGGGCAAGGAAGAGTTTTTCGAAACCCTGCGCTATTTCAAGCGCAAACTGCAGACCACCCATGTCGAGGTGTGCCTGAACACTCGGGTGGATGTGGCGCAACTGGTGGCTGGCGGTTATGACGAAATCATCCTCGCCACCGGCATCGCCCCGCGCCTGCCGGCGATCCCGGGGGTGGAACATGCCAAGGTCCTGAGTTACCTGGACGTGCTGCTGGAACGCAAGCCAGTGGGCAAGAGCGTGGCGGTGATTGGTGCCGGTGGCATCGGGTTCGATGTGTCGGAATTCCTGGTGCATCAGGGCGTCGCCACCAGCCAGGACCGTGAAGCGTTCTGGAAAGAGTGGGGCATCGATACCCAGTTGCAGGCCCGTGGCGGCGTGGCCGGGATCAAGGCCCAGCCCCATGCCCCGGCGCGCCAGGTCTTCTTGTTGCAGCGCAAGGCGTCCAAGGTGGGTGACGGCCTGGGCAAGACCACCGGCTGGATCCACCGCACCGGGCTGAAAAACAAGCAGGTGCAGATGCTCAACAGCGTTGAATACCTGAAGATCGACGACGCCGGCTTGCATATCCGCATCGGCGACAGCGGCGAGCCGCAAGTGCTGGCGGTGGACAACATCGTGATCTGCGCCGGCCAGGATCCGCTGCGCGAGCTGCAGGACGGCCTGCTTGCTGCCGGGCAGAACGTGCACCTGATCGGTGGTGCTGATGTGGCGGCGGAGCTGGATGCCAAGCGCGCGATCAATCAGGGATCGCGGTTGGCTGCGGCATTGTAAGAGGGCGTGGGCGAGGCGTTGGTCATGAGGGCCAGCGCAGCCTCGCGGGCTCGGCAGCGGCTACAGGCATGTACCGTGTAGCCGCTGCAGCCCTGAGCCCTGTGGGCCACACCCCTGCTAGACTGCGCTCCCTTTGTTAGCCGAACCCCGCGCCGATGTCCTTCCCCGATTCCTTCGACTGGCTACCCCAGGCACCGCTGCAACCCATGACCCTGGACTGGCTGGCCCAGGCCGGGGTCGAGGTGGCGGTGTTGCGTCTGGAGCAGATCGATCCACTGATCAGCGGCAACAAGTGGTTCAAGTTGCTTGAATACGTTGCGGCGGCGCGCCAGGCCGGGGCCAGTGGAATCATCAGCCTTGGCGGGGCCCACTCCAATCACCTGCATGCCCTCGCCGCGGCGGGGCAACGCTTTGGTTTCGCCACCGCCGGCCTGCTGCGCGGTCATCCGCAAGACCCCCCCACCGTGCTCGACCTCAAACGCATGGGCATGCACCTGCACTGGCTCGGCTATGGCGGCTATCGGGCGCGGCATGAGCCCGGGTTCTGGGCACCCTGGCAAACCCGGTACCCACAGCTGTACCCGGTGCCCGAGGGCGGTGGCGGCTTGCCCGGGGCGCGGGGTTGCAGGGGGCTGGTGGCGCAGGTTCGCCAGCAGTTGAGTGGGCTCGGCTGGGCGGATTATCACGGCTGGTGGCTGGCCTGCGGCACCGGCACCACCCTGGCCGGCCTGGTGCTGGCCGAACATGGCGCGCACCCGGTGTATGGCGCGCTGGCGGTGCCGGACGATCATGGGGTGGCGCAGAACGTCGAACGGATCCTGTGCGAGGCTGGGCACACGGCATCGGGCTACGAGTTGCTTGATGCCAGTCGCGGTGGTTTTGCCAAGGTCGACCCGCCGTTGCTGGCGTTTATCGAGGCCAGTGAAGGCCAGAGTGGTATCGCGCTGGAGCCGTTGTACACCGGCAAGGCCTTGCTGGCGTTGCGGGAGGCGATCGAGGCGCGGCGTTTTGCCCGGGGAACCCGCCTGGTGTTTGTCCACACCGGCGGCCTGCAGGGCCGCCGGGGCATGACCGGCGCTGCTTAGCTGCGTTTAGGCAGCATCCGCAGCAGGGTGTTGTCGCGCATGAAGTAGTGGTGATACAGACCGGCCAGCGCATGCAGGCCGATCAGCCAGTAGCCGATGGTGCCGCCCAGTACGTGCCAGCCTTCGATCTGCTTGGCCAGCGGCTTGTTCTCGGCGATCAGCAGCGGCAGGTCGATGCCGTAGAACATCACCTGATGCCCTTCGGCGCTGGTGATCAGCCAACCCAGGATCGGCATGGCAATCATGAACAGGTACAGCGCCCAGTGCATCAGCTTGGCCAGCCACTGCTGCCAGTTGGGCGGTGTCGGCACGATTTTCGGCGCCACCCCCAGGCTGCGTGCAAACAGGCGCAGCCAGACCAGCAGAAACACCGTCAGGCCGAGCATGAAGTGGGCTTCCTTGATCAGCGTCCGCCCGCCACTGCCTTTGGGAAAGATGCCGCGCAACTCAATGCAGGCGTAAACCACCGCCAGCAACACCAGCATCAGCCAGTGCAAGGTGATAGAGACCGTGCTGTATCGAGCATCGGAGTTCTTCCAGGGCATACGACTTTCCTCACTCATCAGGGCTGAAACCTCCGTTCTTGAACGACGGAGTGCTTTAACTGTAATCCTGTTTGAGCCGGTGCGCCTTGACCTGGTGCGAGGTTTAGGCCGCGCCGCACGAAAAAACCCTAAAAAGCGACAGCCCCGCAACAGGCTGCCGTTCCGGCGGGTAGGGTGCCGATCAGCAGCCCTGGGGTGTCTCGCCCCGGGCCAGGCGCTGGTTGATATCGGCGACCACCTGGGGCAGGTCGGCGAGGGTGTCGATCAGGTAGTGCGGGCGCGAGCTTGCGAACAGGGCGTGTATACGTTTGCGCTCGTTGGCCAGGGTCTCGCTGTCGAGGGCGCGATAGGTTTCGTAGCTCAAGCCCAGGGCGTTGCCGGAACAGGTCAGGGCCACGGTCCACATGCCGGCGCGACGGCCTTCGAGGATACCGGGCACGGTGTCGTCGACCTTGACACAGGCCGCCACATCCTCGATGCCCAGGGCAATCACGTTGGCCAGGGCCTGAGCCGGCCAGGGGCGGCCGTTGGGCACTTCATCGGTGGCCACCACATGGTCGGCGACGTAGCCATTTTTTGCCGCCAGCTGCACCACCTTGTCCATCACCTGCTTCGGATAACCGGAGCACGAACCGATCTTCAGCCCCTGCTCGCGCAACTGGGCGATGGTGTCCAGGGCGCCGGGGATCAGGGCCGAGTGTTCGGCGATCTTTTCGATCTGCAGCGGCATAAAGCGCTGGTAGATGGCCGTGACATCGTCATCGCTCGGGGTACGGCCGAAAGCTTTGCGATAGCGCTCGGCCACCGGCGGCAAGTTGCACAGGGTGCGGATGTGATCCCACTTGCCCATGCCCATCGGGCCGCGGGCTTCTTCGATGGACACCTGCACATCGAACTCGGCAAAGGCTTCGACGAAGATCTGGGTCGGCGCAAAGGAGCCGAAGTCGACCACGGTGCCGGCCCAGTCGAGGATGGCGGCTTGCAGTTGGCTGGGGGTGTTGTAGCTCATGGCGAAGTCCTGTTGGGGGCGGGTGATCCGCGTGGGCCGGAGGTCGGCGTTTAAAGGGCAATCGGTTTTTTGCTGCGGGCTGGAGTGTCAGATCTCCAGCACCTGCATTTCTTCAAGCGCCTGGGCGATGGCCGCCACCGCAGCCTGCATCTGGGCCGGGTTGACGTGGCCTATACAGCCCACGCGAAAGGTCTCGACCTCGGTCAGCTTGCCGGGATAGAGGATGAAACCCTTGGCCTTGACCCGCTCGTAGAACGCCTTGAACTGGTAGCGCGGGTCTTTGGGAGCATGGAAGGTGACGATGATCGGCGCCTGGATCTGTGCCGGTAGAAAACGGCGAAAGCCCAGGGCGACCATGGCTTCGATCAGGGCCTGGCAGTTATCGGCATAACGCTGATGGCGTGCCGGCAAGCCGCCTTCTTCGGCGTACTGCAACAGCGCTTCGTGCAGCGCCGCGACCACGTGGGTCGGCGGGGTGAAGCGCCATTGGCCGGTCTTGGCCATGTAGCTGTGCTGGTCGAACAGGTCCATGGCCAGGGAGTGGCTGTTGCCGGCGGCCTGGGCCAGGGCGTCCTTGCGGGCGAAGACCAGGCCCATGCCCGGCACGCCTTCCAGGCATTTGCCGGAGGCGGCGATCAGGGCGTCGAATGGCACCTGCCGGGCATCGATCGGCAGCGCGCCAAACGAGCTCATGGCGTCGATGATCAGGCGTTTGCCATGGCGGGCCGTGACCTGGGCAATGTCCGCCAGCGGGTTGAGGATGCCGGTGCTGGTTTCACAGTGGATCAGCGCCACATGGGTGATGCCGGGGTCGGCCTGCAACAGGCGCTCGACGTCGGCGGCGGTGGTCGGTTGGTCTTCGGCGGTTTCAAAGGTCACATAGTTGCGGCCGAGCACCTCGCAGATCTTCGCCAGGCGTTTGCCATAAGCGCCGTTGATCAGCACCAGGACCTTGCCATCGCGCGGTACCAGGGTGCCGATGGCGGCTTCCACGGCAAAGGTGCCGCTGCCTTGCAGGGGCACGCAATGGTGGCTGTCGGTGCCGTTGACGATGGCCAGCAATTGCTCGCAGAGGCTGGCAGTCAGCTGGTTGAAGCCTTCGTCCCATGAGCCCCAGTCCACCAACATCGCCTGACGGGTACGCGCCGAGGTGGTCAGGGGGCCGGGGGTGAGCAGGAGGGGGGCGGCGGTGGTCATGCGGGGTCCTCGCAGGTGCGCTGTGGGGTGAAATCTACGGGGCCTAAATTGCAGTTTGGCTTGTCATCAATCAAATTGTTTGTTGTGATGCCAGCGATAAGTGAGGCTGATAGATATGAATTTATTCCAACTCCGCGCATTCGATGCCGTGGCCCGTGAAGGCAGCTTTACCCGGGCCGCGGCGCGGCTGTTTATCAGCCAGCCGGCGGTCACCGGGCACATCAAGGCGCTGGAGGAGCACTACCAGATCACTCTGTTGCGGCGGACCGCACGCCGGGTCGAACTGACGGAGGAGGGGATCAAGCTGGCGGCCATCACCCGGGCCATGTTCAGTTTGTCGGAAGAGGCCCAGGCGCTGCTGGAAGCCAACCGCCAGTTGCTGAGCGGACGCCTGGAGGTGGCGGCGGACGGGCCGCACCTGGTGATGCCGCTGCTGGCCCGCCTGCGCGCGCGGTATCCGGGCATCACCGTCAACCTGCGCCTGGGCAATGCCCAGGAAACCCTGGCGGCGCTGCTGTCCGAACATGCCGATGTCGCGGTACTGACCGAAGTCGAGCCGCGCAAGGGCCTGCATTTGCACGGCTTGGGCGAGTCGCGGATCTGCGCCCTGGTGCCGGCCGATCATCCATGGCTGGCCCGGCCCGAAGGGGTGCTTCTGGAACAGTTGGACCAGGTGATCATGGTCTTGCGTGAGCCGAGCTCGACCACTCGCCGCACGTTTGACCAGGCCTGCGCCCTGGCCCAGGTCAACCCTCGGGTGTTGCTGGAGCTGGACAGCCGCGAGGCCGTGACCGAGGCGGTCGCGGCCCAATTGGGGGTGGGCGTGGTGTCGTCGGTGGAGGTCAGCCCCGACCCACGGGTGCGGGCGCTGCCGATCATTGGCGAGGGCCTGCTCAACCGGCATTGGCTGGGGTGCATGGAGCGACGCCGGGAGTTGCGCCTGATCCAGGCGTTCTTCGAACTGGCAGCGGAGTAAGGGCCCGCCCTGGCGCCATCGCCGATCTGACTTTTTGGTCGATTGGCGCCTTGAGGACGGGTAAACTTGCCCATCGCGTCGGCCAAATCCAACTCGACGCCATCGATCAAGAGAGTGAGTAATGGGCGCACAGTGGAAGGTTAAACACAAAGAAGCAGCAGCCAACGCCAAGGGCAAGATCTTCGGCAAGCTGGTGAAAGAGATCACCATCGCCGCACGCAACGGCGCAGACACCTCGACCAACGCGCACCTGCGGCTGGTGGTCGAGCAGGCGAAAAAGGCCTCGATGCCCCGTGAGACCCTGGAGCGTGCCATCAAGAAAGGTTCCGGCCAACTGGGCGAAACCGTGCAATACCATCGCGTGACTTACGAAGGCTTCGCCCCGCACCAGGTGCCGCTGATCGTTGAATGCGTCACCGACAACATCAACCGTACCGTCGCTGAAATCCGCGTGGCCTTCCGCAAGGGCCAACTGGGCGCTTCCGGCTCGGTGGCCTGGGACTTCAACCACGTCGGCATGATCGAAGCATCGCCTGACAGCCCGGACGCCGACCCTGAGCTGGCCGCCATCGAAGCCGGGGCCCAGGATTTCGAGCCAGGTGAAGACGGCGCGACCCTGTTCCTGACCGAGCCTGCGGACCTGGATGCCGTGCAGAAAGCCCTGCCCGAGCAAGGGTTCACCGTGCTCTCGGCCAAGCTCGGCTACCAGCCGAAAAACCCGGTCAGCGGCCTCACCGACGAGCAGATGGCCGAGGTCGAAGCCTTCCTCGAAGGCCTGGACAACCATGACGACGTGCAAGACATGTTCGTCGGTCTGGCCGGCTAAGGCGCAGACCCTGGCGGCCGTTCAGTTCAGCGGCCGCCAGCGTCGCCCGAATCAAACCTCGCGCAATACCTCCAGAACCTCTTCAAAGCCCGGCCGCGCCAGCACCTCTGGCTGACAACAGCGGCTGACCAGTTGCTCCAGAGCCTCTCGTTGTTGGTCGCACAGGCCGCTGTCGGTGCGTTGCAGCAACTCCTCCAGCAGAATGCCGAAGGCCCGCACTTCGATCCGTTGCAAGGCTCGGGTTTGAGCCGTGTCCTGGGTGACGTGGAACGAGGCCGCGCCAAAATCCCCGAGCAGGCAATCGCCCTGCTGATTCAACAAGGTGTTGTGTCCGTACAGGTCGCCGTGGGTGATGCCCTGGGCGTGCAGGTGGGCGCCGACCGCAGCGATACCGCTGGCGATGCGCAAGGTTACCGGGCCATCGAAACGCTCGGTGTCGGCGTAGATATCCCGCGAGCAGGAGGCCAGGCTCGGCAGTCCCGCCAGGTTGCGGTAGCTGGGGTCGATCAGTTGCATCACCAGGCCATTTTGCGCCTCGGGGTGCCCGACCACGCGGCCTTCGACGCGGATCAGGTTCGGGTGCCGGCCGGCGGTGATGCAGGCATTCATTTCATGCAGTGGCGAGCCGTCGCTGGTCATCTCGCCCTTGTACAGCTTGACCGCCACTGCCCGCGCAGCGTGCCCGGCAGGTTGCCATTGGGCTTGATAAATCACCCCCGAGGCGCCTTCGCCCAGGCGCTGCTGCAACTGCAGTTCGCTCCAGGGAATGTTCGGCGTGGCCTCCAGCGCCGCGGCATCGGCCTCGGACTCCAGCGGGTTGCCGGCGTAGGCCAGCCAGGTCAGGCGCGGCAGGGCGAGGAGGAACGGCGGCAATTCCCGTAACTGGTTGGCGGCGATCCGTAGCAGCTCCAGGTTGTGGCACTGGCTCAGGCTCGGCGGCAGCTGGGTCAGACGGTTGCCCGCCAGCATCAGCTTTTGCAGCAGCGGGCGCTGGCCCAGTTCGTCAGGCAGCTCGCTGATGCGGTTGTCGGTCAGGATCAGCCAGCGCAGCTGCGGTGGCAGGGCAGCGGCCGGTACCTGTTCGATACGGTTGGCCTTGAAGCCGATCATGCTCAGATGGGCGCACTGGCCGAGGCAGGTCGGCAGTTCGCTGAACAGGTTGTCGGAACAGAACAGCACCCGCAGGTGCGGCAGTCGGTGCAGGTCGTCGGGCAGGCTGCTCAGGGCGTTGCCACTGAGGTTGAGGATCTCCAGGGAGTCTGCCAGGTCGAAGATTTCCCGGGGGAACTCGGTCAGCCCGGCGCTCAGGTCCAGGCGCTTGATGCCCGCCAATTGGCCGGCTTGCAGTTGAGCAAGGGTATTCATGAACAGCTCCGACACTCGGCAGGAAGGCGACCCTGGAGCCGCGCAAAAGGGCGCCATGATAGCGGCTGGCGCTGGGGGCGGCGATCACTCCCTCAGCCGAGCGGGGTCTCGGGGCCGATTTCCAGCAGTTGCCCCAGGCGGCTGCGGGTTCGCGCCAGATCAATGGCGTTGCCGCCCAGGCTTTCGCGCAGGGGCAGTTCGCCGATCAGCAACAGGCGCTTGTCCTGGTCGTAGAGCACGTCGATCAGGTTGATAAAGCGCTGCTGGGCGGCAATCGAACATTCGCCCAGGTCCGGCAGCTCATCGATGATCCAGGTATCAAAGCGCCGGCTCAGTTCCAGGTAATCCATGACCGCGGTCGGCTGGTCGCACAGGTCGCTGAATTCGAAACGGACACTGCGCTGGTCGCACAGCCGCGCCTGCAACACCCGCGCGCCCACCGTCAGGGCAAAGGCGGCGGTGTTGCGGTCCGGCAACTGCAAGGCCTGGCGCTGCTGTGCCGTGCCGGGCCAGATGTAGTGGCCCTGGGTGAACACTTGTTGGGTGTGGGTGCGGGCCTGGCTGCGATAGTCGTGGGGGCCGCCGACTTCCATCACCTGCATGCGCGCGTTGATCAGGTCGATCACCGGCTTGAAGCGTGCGTGGTACAGCGGGTTGGGCAGCAGCCCCTCGGGCGGGTAGTTGGAGGTCACCAGCAGCACGATGCCGCGCTTGAACAGGGCCTTGAACAGGCGGGTGATGAGCATTGCATCGCCGATGTCATGCACATGGAACTCGTCGAAGCACAGCACCTGGCAGTGCTCCAGCAACTCGTCGAGGGTGGTTTCCAGGGCATCTGGCTGCTGCCGATGGCGGAACATGCCCTGATGCAGCTGGGCGAAGAAGTCGTGGAAGTGCAGGCGCTGTTTCTGCTCCAGGGGGATGGCGCGGAAGAACCCATCCAGCAACCAGCTCTTGCCCCGGCCCACCGCACCGTGCAGGTACAGGCTGCGCACCTGCTGGCCATGGCCCCGGAGCAGGGCGTTGGCCAGTTGCGCCATGCAATCGATCACCCGCTGCTGGCTGTGGCTCAGGGTATAGCCCTGGTCCTGGGCCTTGTGCCGGAAGTAGTCGTGGATCAATCGGGTGCTGGCGCTGTTAGCCGCCGGCCGGGCGAACGCCTTGCCCAGCAGCGAGCGCAGGCGTGGCCATTTGGATGTGCGTTGCGAGCGGTTTGGCGGTAAGGCGGCCAATGAATTCACCCCGATGTGTTGCAGAGCCGCTCCCCCTGGAACTGGCGCGCTAATTTAACCAATACAAAACTGTGCATCCAGTCTCATGCAAAACCCGAAAATAAATGAGACAGAAAGTTACCGCCTGTATAGGTTTTATGTCCCGTAAAACCTGGGCTAAAACCCTTTTCAACCTCAGGTAAGTCCATTTTCAATGGATCCAATCGTCCGGGGCGACTGGACGTTTATCGTTCGCTGGCTAACCTTCAGCCCAGAACGGGTTCCTCAAAAGGACTGGGGTTTGAATGGATTTTCGGTTTTGGCAGCCATGAGCGCGCTGCTCGCCAGCAACGCATCGGCCGCAGACCTGCAGGTGCAGGTCCGGGTCGATGTGCAGCGCGGCTGCCAGTTGATCGGTCAGCCGCGCGAGGCCGGCATCGAGCAGCTCGGCGTCCTCGACTTTGGCAGCGCTGCGCGCCTGGACGACCCCGCCGGACCCTTGGGCGCGGCCCTGATCAACGGCCGTTTGCCTCGCCTGGAATGCAACCCGGACACCCCTTATCAACTGCGTGTCGACGGTGGCCTGCATGGCGGCGTGGGCGACGTGCGTTACCTGGCGAGCAATGAGCCCTCGACCCCACCCATCCCCTACCGCCTGTATCAGGACGCCGCTCGCCGTATTGCTCTGCCGGTGAATGTGTCGGTCAGTGGCCGGGTGCCCGACTCGGGGAGTGTGGACCTGCCTTTGTATGGGCGTATTGAACCGCTGGCCGGCGTCCCCCGGGCCAGTCTCTATTCCGATGTGGTGAAGGTCACGGTCACCTGGTAATCCCAGGTGGATAGCGCTGTTCCGGTGGATCCGGACAGGCAGGGAAGTCGCTCGCGGTGAGCGGCAATGCAGGAGTCCTGATGGAATTAGGATGGGAGCGATGACACGCAGAACCTGGACCACGGTGGCGCTGGGCGCGCTGTTGCTGCTGGCTGACGACGCATACGCGGCGATCACCGGGCAGATCGACGCGCGCCTGGTGATCACCGCCAGTTGCCAGGTCAGCAGTGGCACCGGCGATGTCCCGGGGAGCCCGGTCAGTGATCCGGGGATGCTGGATTTCGGCCAGCAGGGCCCGACCTGGACTCGCCCGATCAACGCCAGCCTCAGTGACAGCGCCGACGACCAGTTGCACGTCGCGTGCAATTCCTCGGTCACCGGTTTCACCGTGACCATCAATGGCGGCCTCAACGGCGACGGCACCACCCGGCGCTTGAGCAACGGCCGGCAGACCATTCCCTATCGTTTGTTCGTCGATGCTTCCGGAACCGACAGTTACAGCATCGGCCAGCAACGCAATTTTGCGGTGACCAACGGAACCCAGGTGCCCATACCGGTGTTCGGCTCGGTGGTCGCAAACACCCGTGCGGTTCCGGCGGGGATCTACACCGACATCCTGACGATCACCCTGGATTGGTAACTCAAATGAGGAAGGACATCATGCACGCGCTTGTATCTCGAATCGGCTGGTCATTGCTGGGCCTGGCCATGGTTTCAACGGCCCAGGCCGCCACCACCGTCACTGGCCAGATCAACTCGACCCTGACCTTGATCAGCAGTTGCCAGGTCAATGGCGTCGGCGGCAGTTCGTCGTTGAACTTCGGTACCTTGAGCTTCGGCACCGCCAACAGTCTGTTCACCGAGGCCGATGGCCAGGTGCTCGGCGGTGGCGGTGGGGCGCTGTCGATTCTCTGCTCGTCCGGCACCACCCCGGCGATCAAGGTCCGTGCCGGGTCTCATGACGGCCAGTCCAGCGGCGGCTCGCGGGCCCTGGCCGATGGCAATGGCAACTTTGTGCCCTACGACCTGTACACCGATACCGGGCACTCGCAATTGCTGGCCATCGACGGAGTGATCACCCTCGCCGGCAGCACCGGGGTGGCGCAGACCGTAAACCTGTACGGCAAGGCAGTGGGCAAGGCCGGGCTGCCGGCGGGCAACTACAGCGACACCATCGCCGTCGAACTGACGTTCTGATGCCATGGTCCGCCACCGTTGTGCGGCCCTGGCAGTGCTCTGTGCCTGCAGTGTCCCGCCGCCACTGGCGGCGGTGACCAGCCAGAGCTTCCAGGTCAGCGCCACCGTGACCGCCGGCTGCCTGGTGGTGGGCGGGGTCTCGAACTACGGCAACCTGGGGTTCGGCAGCCTGTCGGCGCTGTCCACCAGCACCGTGAGGGTCGCGCTGAGCGGCGGGGTACAGCTGCAATGCACGCCGGGGGTGACCCTGAACATGACTGTCGACGGCGGGCAGTACAACAGCAGCGGGCGGCACATGCAGCTCAATAGCGGCAGTGCGCGGGTGGCGTATCAGTTGTTTCGCGATGCGGCCTACAGCCAGAGCCTGGGTATCGGCCAGAGCGTGGCGGTGGCCTACAGCGATGCCAATAACATCAGCCTGCCGATCTATGGGCAGGTGCAATTGCCGGGCAATCAGCCTGGGGGGACATACAGCGATGTGCTGCAGGTGCAGCTGTCGTGGTGATGGAGCTGAGCGATCAAGGCCTTAGGGCATAAGGAGTTGCAGTATGTCTTCACCTTTACTTGCGCAGGTGCGGCGCGCGCGCTGCGCGCTGTTGGGGCTGGTGCTGCTGGGGGCGAGCCAGGTGCAGGCCGCCAGTTCGGTGCTGATCTGGCCGATTGACCCGGTCCTCGAAGCGGACCAGCAAGCCAGCGCCCTGTGGCTGGAAAACCGCGGCACCGAGACCGCGAACCTGCAGATCCGGGTCTTTGCCTGGAACCAGAGCGGTTTCGCCGACCAGTACCAGAACCAGCGCGACGTCATCGGCAGCCCGCCGGTGGCCAAGATCGAGCCCGGGCAAAAGCAGCTGGTGCGCCTGACCCGAACCCGCGAAGTGCCGCCGGGCCAGGAGCTGGCCTACCGCATCATCATCGATGAGATCCCTTCGGCCGCGCCGGTCGAGGCCACTGGTGACAACAAGACCGCCGCCGCGATTCGTTTCCAGATGCGCTATTCGGTGCCGCTGTTCGCCTACGGCCCCGGGCTCTGGAGCAAGGAAGACACCACCCGCAAACGCGACCCCAAGGGGGCCGGAGTGCCGGACCTGAGCTGGCGCAAAGTGGCGGCGGACGGGCGCTCCTATGTCGAGGTGCGCAACCAGGGCGCGGTGCATGCGCGACTGACCGACGTGGCGTTCAAGCAGGCTGGGCAGGCCAAGCCCTTGGTCGAGGGCCTGCTCGGGTATGTGCTGCCGGGGGCGGTGATGCGTTGGCCGGCCCCCGAGGCACTGGCCGGCGACTCGACCCTGCAATGGCGGGTCAACGGCGCGCCACAGGTGCAGAGTCTGGCGCCGACCCGCTAACCCGCTGAGCTGATTCACCAGGTGGTCCTGAAGCCGGCTCGTGCGCTGTCGGTGGTTGTGCGGCTGTGGGTGCGTGCGCCCCGGATAAGGACCAAGTCACATAGCTGGCCGGAGCCGGAGTGCTCGCCAGTGGACAGGGACAAGGCGGGCCGCTTGTCTCGGGATGGAGATGTCCATAGATGGACGCACACTCAACATGAGCCTGGGGTCGGCTCGCTGTTTCTGGCGTTCAACCTGGTTGGCCAGCGGCCTGTGCGGGTTGCTGCTGGCGCCTGAGAGCCAGGCGGGCGACCTGCCGCCGCCGCCCTCGAGCCTGGAGGCCGTAACCGATGCGCAGCTGTATCTGGAACTGTTGGTCAATCAGCTCAATACCGGGCAGGTGGTGCCGGTGCAGCAGCGGGCAGGGCATTTCCTGGTGCCGGTCAGCGTGCTGCGGGCCAGCGGCATGAAACTGCCCGAGACCTTGCCTGACGAGATCGATCTGGACAGCCTGCCCGGGCTGCACAGCGAGTACGACAGCCAGGGCCAGCGCCTGCTGTTGAATGTGCCGGCGAACTGGTTGCCCGAGCAGTGGGTCGGCAGTCGCCAGGCCTATCCGCAGACCGAGGCCCGCACTAGCTTCGGTGGTTTGCTCAATTACGATCTGTACCTCAATGACACCGATGATGCCGGCACCTACCTCGCGGCCTGGAACGAAGTGCGGCTGTTCGACAGCTGGGGCACGCTGTCCAATACCGGGCAGTACCGGCGCACGCTGTCCGGCGCTGGCAACGGTACCCTGAATAACGGCTACCGGCGCTATGACACCACGTGGCGTTACTCCGACGATGTGCGGATGCTGACGTACGAGGCCGGGGACCTGGTCAGCGGCGCATTGCCCTGGAGCAACTCGGTGCGCCTGGGCGGGGTGCAACTGTCCCGGGACTTTGGCGTGCGCCCGGACCTGGTGACCTACCCCTTGCCGCAGTTCGCCGGGGAAGCGGCAGTGCCGTCCTCGGTCGATCTGTTTATCAATGGCTACAAGTCCAGCAGCGCCGACCTGCAACCCGGACCCTATACCCTGACCAACATTCCGTTTATCAACGGTGCGGGAGAGGCGGTGGTGGTGACCACTGATGCCCTGGGGCGGCAGGTGTCGACCACGGTGCCGTTCTACGTCACCAGCACCCTGTTGCAAAAAGGCCTGACGGATTTCTCGGTGGCTGCCGGGACCCTGCGCCGAGACTACACCGTGCGCGATTTCGGTTATGGCCCCGGCGTGACCTCGGGCAGCCTGCGTTACGGCCTGAGCGACAGCCTGACCCTGGAAAGCCACGCCGAAGCCTCGGACTCCCTGACCCTCGGTGGGGTGGGGGGCAACCTGCGCCTGGGCAACTTCGGTGTGCTCAACACCGCCCTCAGCCAAAGCCGGTTCGACGGCGATGGCGGCCAGCAACTCAGCTTCGGCTATCAATACAGCAGCCAGCGCTACAGCCTGGCGTACCAACGCATGCAACGCCATGACCGCTATGCCGACCTGACCGTGGTCGACAGCCCCTATGCCAGCCTCAGCCAGCGCAGCGAGCAAGTCACCCTGAGCCTCAACCTCGAGCGTTACGGCAGCCTCGGTGCGGGCTATTTCGATGTGCGCGCCGCCGATGATTCGCGCACCCGGCTGCTCAACCTGACCTGGAGCAAGTCACTGTGGGGCAACAGCAGTTTCTACCTGTCGGCCAACCGCGAGATCGGTGACAGCGACTGGGCGATGCAGGCGCAACTGGTGATCCCCTTCGACCTGCGCGGCAGCCTGAGCATCGGCAACGAGCGCAGCAAGGCCGGGGAGAATCGCCAGCGGGTCAACTACAGCCGCTCGGTGCCCAGCGAGGGCGGGGTCGGTTTCAACCTCGGTTATGCCCATGGCGACGGCCCGGCCTACCGTCAGGCCGACCTGACCTGGCGCCTGCAATCGGTGCAGTTGCAGGCCGGGGTCTATGGCAGCAGCGAAGCCCAGAGCCGTTGGGCCGATGCCAGCGGTTCGCTGGTGTGGATGGACCGCCAGGTGTTCGCCGCCAACCGCATCGACGATGCCTTTGTGGTGGTCAGTACCGACGGTTACCGGGATATCCCGGTGCGCTACGAGAACCAGCTGGTGGGCCAGACCGACAAGAACGGCCACCTGCTAGTGCCCTGGAGCAGCGCCTACTACCGCGGCAAGTACGAAATCGACCCGTTGAACCTGCCGGCCAACGTGCAGAGCCCGAATGTCGAGCAACGGATCGCCGTGCGGCGCGGCAGCGGCTACCTGCTGGAGTTTCCATTGAGCCGGATCATCGCCGCCAGCGTGGTGCTGGTGGATGCCCGGCAGCAGGAGTTGCCTCTGGGCAGCAGCGTCCAGCATGAGCAGAGCGGGACCTGGGCGGTGGTTGGCTGGGACGGCCTGGTGTACCTGGAGAACCTGGCGCCGCAGAACACCCTGCACGTGACCCTGGCCGACGGCCAGACCTGCAGCGCGCAATTTCCCGTGGATATGCAACAGCAACAGGTGCCGCTCATCGGGCCCTTGCTGTGCCAATGAGGCCGGACACGCAAAAAGGAGGTTCGACATGCAAGGGCAAACCCACCGCTGGACAGGGGTGCTGGGCGGCCTGGCACTGCTGCTGCCGTATCCGGCACTGGCCTTGTGCACCACGGTCACCACCAGCCCGGCGGCGTTTGGCACCATCAGCTCGATTGCCGTGCGCACCACCAGCCAGCCCAGTTCCAGCCTCAACGCCGGCTTGAGCTGCACCGGCTCGCTGTTGTCCGTGCTGGCCAGCAATGACCATTTCTACGCCACCATCACCTCGACCCAGAGCGGCCTGGTGGGGCCGACGGGCGACGTCATCGGCTACACCCTGTATGGCAACAACAGCACCAGCTACCCGATTACCCGGGGCACGCCATTCGATTTCGGACGCAATTCGATTATCGATCTGCTGGGGCTGCTGGGCAGCCCGACCGTGGCCAAGCAGGTGCCGATCTACCTGGGCAGCATCACCGGGAGCAACGTGGCGGCGGGGGTCTATACCGAAAACCTGAGCATCTTCTGGAACTGGAACTACTGCTCCGGGATTGCCGTGTTGGGCGGATGCCTGGGGCGGGACATCGGCAGCGGGACCAAGTCCCTGACCGTCACCATGACCGTGTCCAACGATTGCGTGATTACCGCGCCCAATATCAGTTTCGGCAGCGCCCCGGTGATCAGCGCTTTCGCCACCGTCACCGGGCAGACCATCAACCTCATGTGCACCAAGGGCAGCGCCTACACGGTGGGCTTGAGCGATGGCCAGCAACCGCTCAGCGCGGGCGGTCGGCGGCGGATGATTTCCGGTAGCAACTACCTGGCCTACGACATCTTCAAAAGCGCCGGCAGCACCCGCTGGGGCAGTGTCGGCGCGGCCCGGCGCGCCAGTACCGATGCCGAGGTCTTCCCCGGCAACGGCCTGGGCACGGGCAGCCAGATCTTCAACTACAACGCCAAAATCTACACCGACCAGGCCACGCCACCGGCTGGCACCTACCTCGACAACGTGGTGCTGGATGTGGGCTTTTGACGCGCCGGCCAGGGCTTAAAAGCGTTGGGTCTGTTGCAGCATTTGCGCCGCTGGCGAATCCGTCGGGCTGACCATGGCGTAGTTGTAGCCACTGTCGGACCAGTACACCGCCTGCAACTCGCCATCGCGGCGACTGCCCCGGGGCAGCAGTTTGTTCTGCGGGCCTGGCGGGCGGATGTAGAAACTCAGCTTGCGCCCGTCGGGATCCTGGTACAGCACCATCGCCGCCGGTCCTTGCTCGGTGCTCAGCAGGCGTGCGCTGACCGCCTTGAACCCGGCGCTTTGCAGGTCCGGCAGGCGAGTGGCCTGGGTGAAGTAGCGGTCGAGCCAGGTTTGCATCGCGCGGCTGTCATCCACCTTGAAATCAGCCGGCAGGATCTGCTCCTGGGCGAACAGGCGGTAGGCCTGCAGGGCGTCGGTCATCGGTGGCGTGCCGTTGGCCAGGGTCATCTCCCGCGCCTGCCAGCCGCTGAAACCGCCGAGGCCGACGGCAATCAGCAGCAACGCCGCGCTGGCCAACTGGCGCCGCAGCTGGTGCTTGAGACGCTGGCGAATCTGCCCCGGGTCCAACTGCGGGTTTGGCGCTTGCTGCAAGGCGCCGCCCAGGGCCGCGCGCAGGTGCTGGGCGTCCTGCTGCCAGGCCTGCACCTGCGCGGCCAATTCCGGGTGGGAACCGAGGTAGGTCTCCAGTAGGCGCCGGTCGCTGTCACTGAGCCGATGGTCGACGTAGGCGTGCAGGTCGTGTTCGCTGGGGGGCAGGCTGATCATTTGAGTATCCGCAAAGAAGGGCTGTGGATTTCGCCGTCGGTGAGCTGGCGCAGGGCCTGGCGAGCGCGGGACAGGCGCGACATCACGGTGCCGGTGGGGACGTCGAGAATCTCGGCGACCTCCTTGTAGCTCAACCCCTCGACCGAAACCCACAGCAGCAGGGCGCGCTGCTCGGTGCTCAGGCGGTCGAAGGCGGCCAGGGCCGATTGGGCCAGGACCGTGCGCTCCGTTGAGGGTTGGCTGTCGTCGCGGCCGGTAAAGAACGCCAGCATTCGCGCGTAACGCCGGGAACGGCGATGGGCATCGAGAAACTGTCGGTAGAGGATCGCGAACAGCCAGGCACGCAAGTCACCGTCGGGCCGTTTGTCGGTCCAACTCGTCAGCGCCCGCTCCAGGCACGCCTGCACCAGGTCGTCGGCGCTGCTGGGATTGCGCGTCAGTGACACGGCAAAGCGCCGCAGCCGGGGAATCAGCAGGCGCAACTGTTGATCGAGTTCGTTCATGGGTTCCTGCAGGTTTTTGGCCAGTCACTACGCTTGAGCCTAGGAAGACGCCCGACGCCTGAGGTTATTCCCCGGCCGGAAAAATAAACACCGCGCCATGGAATAAAGCCCGTTGCCCTGCGTCTGTCTGATCCTTGCCACCTGCGGCCCACGGCCCTGGAGTTTTTCATGGTTGATCACCCGACACCGCCTTCGCCGCCTACTCCGCCGCCCCTGGGCACCGGCAGCCTGGTCCTGCGCCTGGCCGGGATAGCCCTGGTGGTGGTCGCCGTGGCCGGCGCCTTCGCCTACGTGCGCGGCACCCTGGACCCACAGCGGCTGACGCCCAAGGCCCTGGTGGACGTGCTGGAGAAAAACAACGGGGTGCATCCCGGATTTCGTCGCAACCATGCCAAGGGCGTGTGCGTGATCGGCTACTTCGAGAGCAGCCCCGAGGCCCGCGTCTATTCCAGCGCCCAGGTCTTCAGCGCAGCCAGGACCCCGGTGGTCGGGCGGTTCGCCTTGCCCAGCGGCAACCCCTATGCGCCCGACAGCAGCGTGCCGATCCGCAGCCTGGCCTTGCGTTTCACCCAGGCCAACGGCCAGCAGTGGCGTACGGGGATGAACAGCATGCCGCTGTTCCCGGTGGGAACGCCCGACGCCTTCTATCAAATGCAGCAGGCCAGTTCGCCCGACCCGGCCACTGGCAAGCCCAACCCGGCCAGCATGCCGGCATTCTTTGCCGGCCATCCGGAGACGGCGCCGTTCCTGCAATGGGTCAAGGGCGCCAAACCCTCGGCCAGCTACGCCACCGAGACCTACAACGGCATCAATGCGTTTTACCTGGTGAACGCCAGCGGTCAGCGCCAGGCGGTACGTTGGGGCGTGGTGCCGGAGGCCCGGGACGCTGCCGACGTCAATGCTCCCCAGGGGGCTGACTTTCTGCAGCAGGACCTGGTCAAGCGCCTCGCGGCCGGGCCGTTGAAATGGCAGTTGATGATCACCCTGGCCAACCCCGGCGACCCCACGGTCGATGCGAGCAAGGCCTGGCCCGCCGACCGCAAGGTGCTGAATGCCGGGACCCTGGTGCTGCAAAGCACCCAGGCGCAAAACAATGGCGAATGCCGCGACATCAACTACGACCCGCTGGTTCTGCCCGCCGGGATTGAAGGCTCCGACGACCCGCTGCTGGCCGCGCGTTCGGCGGCGTACGCCAGTTCCTACCTGCGCCGCACCAGTGAAGTCAGCCAATTGCCGTCCCAGGAGGCCCGCCCATGAGCGCCCACCCGAACCACTTCGCGCCCTTGGCGCGGCTGCTGCACTGGCTGATGGCGCTGATGGTCATCGCCATGCTGTTTATCGGCGCCGGCATGGTGGCCTCGGTGTCTGAGCGCCATGAATGGCTGATCCACCTGCACAAGCCCCTGGGCATTGCGATTTTGCTGCTGGTGATTGTGCGTCTGTTTGTACGCTTTTCCACCCGGCAGCCGCCGCTGCCTGCCGACCTGCCGGGCTGGCAGGTGCTGGCAGCCAAGGCCTCGCATCTGCTGCTGTATGCACTGATGCTGATTCTGCCGTTGCTGGGCTGGGCGATGATCTCGGCGGCGGGAGACCCGGTGATGCTCGGCAGTGCGTGGCAACTGCCGGCGATCCTGCCGGCCAATGCCCAGGTCTTCGCAGTGTTGCGCAAGGCCCATGGTCTGCTCGCCTACTTGTTGTTTCTGACGGTGCTGCTGCATTTGGCGGCGGCCCTGTTTCACGGCTGGGTCCGGCGTGACGGGGTGCTGCAAAGCATGTTGCGTGGCAAGGGCTGAGGGCGCGCGGGCGTCGTTTCAGGAAGCACAAAGTGCCTGCTTTTGCGGCGCCAGGCTCCACAGCCAATACAGCAGCGCCAGGCCATTGATCGCCGCGCCCAGCAGGCAGACCCCGGTCCAGCCGGCCCAGGCATACACGGTGGTCGAGGCGATCGAGCCGCCGGCACTGCCGATCGAGTAAAACACCATGTAACCGGCAGCCAGGCGGCTCTGGGCTTCAGGGCGCACGCTGTAGATCAGGCTCTGGCTGGTGACATGCACCGCCTGCAAGCCCAGGTCGAAGGTGATCACACCCACCAGCAGCGCCCACAGCGAGGACTGGGTAAATGCGATGGGCAGCCAGGAGGCCAGCATCAGGGCCAGGGCCAGGCCGCTGGTCCACTGCGCCCAACCGCGATCCGCCCAGGCCCCGGCCCGTGCAGCGCCCAGGGCTCCGGCGGCGCCGGCCAGGCCGAACAGGCCGATCTCGGTGTGGGACAGCGACAGCGGCGGGGCACTCAGGGGCAGCACCAGCGGGGTCCAGAGCACGGTGCCGGCGGCGAAGATCAACATCGCCAGCAGCGCCCGGTCGCGCAGGACCTTTTCTTCGCGGAACAGGCTGAACATCGAGCGAATCAACTGGCCATAGTGGCTGGCGGCCGGCTTTTGTTCGGTTTTCGGCAGCACTCGCCACAGCAGCACAGCCATCAGCAGGGTCAGCCCGGCCGACAGCAGGTACACCGAGCGCCAGCCCGCGAGGTCGGCCATGCTGCCGGACACGGTGCGGGCCAGCAGGATGCCGATCACGATACCGCTGGTGACCATGCCCACCACCCGGCCCCGCTCATGGGGCGCGGCGAGGTTGGCGGCGTAGGCCACCAGCACTTGGGTCACCACCGCCAGCAGGCCGCAGCCGGCCATGCCCAGCAGCAGCCAGGTACTGCTCGGGGCCAGCGCCACCACCAGCAGCGCCACGACCGAGAGCAACGTCTGGCCGACGATCAGGCGCCGGCGGTTGAGCAGGTCTCCCAGGGGCACCAACAGCAACAGGCCCAGCCCATACCCCACCTGAGTCAGGCTGACCACGCCGCCGACGCTGGCCGCCGGCATGCCAAAGGCCTGGCCCATGGCGTCCAGCAACGGCTGGGCGTAATACACATTGCCCACTGCCAGGCCACAGGCGACGGCGAACAGCAGCACCACCGAGGCGCGGATGCCGGGGGCGGACAGGGGAGGTTCGGATGAGGGCAAAGTTGGGTGTGGCATGCTGGGCTCGCTGTAAGTGGTTGCGTTATGAAACCACTTGTACCCTAGTGAGACTGGTTTTATATTGCAACCACTTTTCTGAAAGCCCGGAGTGAACCCCACCCATGGTCAAACGCACACGTCTGGAAGGCGCCGAATGCCCGGTCGCCCGCTCACTGGATGCCATCGGTGATTGGTGGTCGTTGCTGATCGTCCGGGACGCCTTTGATGGCATCTGCCGCTTTGGCGAGTTCCAGCGCAACCTGGGCATGGCCAAAAACATCCTCGCCGCTCGCCTGCGCACCCTGGTGAACCACGGGATTTTCCAGGTGGTGCCGGCTTCCGATGGCAGTGCCTACCAGGAGTACGTGCTGACGGAAAAGGGCAAGGGCCTGTTCCCCCTGATCATCGGCTTGCGCCAGTGGGGGGAGGCGTTTTTCTTCGAGGCGGGGGAGGCGCATTCACGGGTGGTCGACCGCGAGAACGGGCAGCCGGTGCAGGCGCTGGAGCTGCGTGCGGCGGATGGACGCCTGCTGGGGCCGGATGATTGCCTGCGCCTGCCGGCGCAGTGAAGCGGGGGGGGGGGGGGGGGGGGGGGGGGCCCCCCCGCGGGGGGGGGGCCGGGTGTTTTACAGGGGGGGGGAGGGTGAAAGCACGGCCGTTGCCACCGGGAAAGCGCGCGTGGCCGGCCAA
>NZ_JBLZOM010000008.1:0-75714 GCF_049199125.1 Pseudomonas sp. QD4 | reverse complement strand
GGGGGGGGGGGGGGGGGGGGGGGTGGGGGGGGGGGGGGGGGGGGGGGGGGGGCGGCGGGGGGGGGGGGGGGGGGGGGGGGGGGGGGGGCGCCCCCCCCCCCCCCCCCCCACCGCGGGGTTAGCGCAGGTTGTTGACCAGGCTGGCGAAGGTACTCAGCACGTCCTTGCCCAGCTGCATCGAGCGCTTGCCGGACCAACCGGTGTAGGGGTTGGGATTGTCGTCGTGGTCCTTGAAGGGCATTTCCAGGGTCAGCGACAGGCAATCGTATTGCTCACCGACGCTGTTGCAGGCCAGGGTCATATTGGCGTGGCCCGGCTGCGAGCGCGGGTAGCCGTGGGTGGTCTGGAAGTCCCGGGTCTGGTGCTTGAGGTGGCTGCGGAACTGCTCTTCAAGCTGTTCCAGGCGCGGGGTGTAGCCTGGGTTGCCTTCGCAGCCGGCGGCGAACACATGGGGAATCTCTTCGTCGCCATGCACGTCGAGGAATAGGTCGACGCCGTATTTCTGCATTTGCTGCTGGACGAACAACACTTCCGGGCTCAATTCCTGGCTGGCGTTCTGCCAGGTGCGGTTCAGGTCCTGGCCCATGGCGTTGGTGCGCAGATGACCATGGAAGGCGCCGTCGGGGTTCATGTTCGGCACCAGGTACAGATCGGCCCCGGCCAGCAGGGTATTGAGCTCGGCATCGTCATGGCGCTGCAGGCGCTCGAGCACACCTTCCATGAACCACTCGGCCATGTGTTCGCCGGGGTGCTGCTGGGCGATGATCCAGATCTTGCGCTGGCCTTCGGCGCCACTGCCTTTGCGCAACAGCTGGATGTCCCGGCCCTCGACGCTTTTACCCGTGGCCAGCAGTTCGGTGCCGGCCTTGCCCAGCGCCTGTTCGATCAGCCAGTCATGACGGCCGCGGCTGTAGGGTTCGAAGTAGGCGAACCAGGCGTGGGTCTGGGTGGCTTCAAGATTGAAGCGCAGGGCGTCGCCTTCGAAAATGGTCGGGATGCGAAACCAGTTCACATGGTCGTAGGAGGCCACGGCTTGATAGCCGGTCCAGGCCCTGCTGTATGAGGATTTGCTGGCGTTGGTCAGGCGAAACCAGTGTTCCTGGCCGATGTGCAGGCCGCTGGCCTTGAAGTGGAACCACTGGAAGTGCGGGCTGCGGGTATCGGGCCTGATGGTCAGGGAAGCCTGGAGGGGATTGCTGATATCGAGTACATCGATGTTGCCGCTGTCGAAGTCGGCAGAGATCTGAAAAGAGCTTTTGGCCACGGTCATAATCGATTCCTGAATATGATTTTTATGGCCGTACTTTACACACTGGGCGCGAATAAAGTAGGGGGCGTCGTCCTTGACGCGAAAGCAGCTTAGAGGCTATGCGATTGATTCTCAAGCGCTGTTTTACGATAGTTGGGCCTTTTACGACGGGCGTTGTGTTGCAATGAAATATTCTTTTGATATCATCGCCGCCATCGGATTCAGATGTACCCGACTTCATTAGCCTGAAGCCTAGCCAGAATAACTGGCAAAAAAAAAGACCCGGCAAAAAGCCGGGTCAAAAACCGTGATTAGCCTGATGAGGAGATATTCCAAGAGTCCGACCTAAGGTCCCTTGGTTTATCGACTGATCTCGCGACCAGCTGCATGCAATAATAATCATTATCATTTGCAAGTCAAATGTTTTTCCCTTCCCGATAGAAAATATTTTCCCCTTTGCCCGCTGTCCGGCCATTTCGCGACCGGCGCGGTGCCCATGTCCCGTTCCCCATCATTCTTCCTTGCTGCCTTCCACGCACCGGTCCACCAGCGCCTTGGCCAGATCGATCATGTGCACCACGGAAAACGTCAGGTCGCGGTGCGTCCCGCGCAAGTGGTTGGCCGCCTCGTACGCGGTGGCAGCAGCACAGCGCAGCAGGTCGGAAGCGTGAATCATGGCTTCCTCGCTGCTGATCGACCGCCTGACCTCGAACAGCCGCTCTGGCTCCACGGATTCGGAAATAATCGGTTTCAAGTAATAGTCCATCGCCCGTCGAGCTGCGTGGCTGCCTTGCAGTGAGCTCAGGTGGCTCTCGGAGTCGGTTTCCGGCACGTCCTTGCGAGTTGTATTCATGGATCGATCTGCCCTGTTGAAAAGAGGAAAGAGGTCCAGACAAGACTAATACTTATTGTATTTGTGACGAGATTTCAAATACTACAAGTTGTGTGTTGAGGGCGGAAATACACAACGTATTGTTCCGGCCATGGACAAATGGATCGAGTTGGTTAAAGCCAACATGAAAGGCCGCAAGGTCACACAAGAACGACTCGCAGAGCGCCTGGGCATGTCTCAGGGCGGCATCGGCCATTGGCTGAGCAAACGCCGCCAGCCCAAGATCGAGGACATGAACCGCGTGCTCGATGAAATCGGCATGGGCTTTCTCGAGGTCGCTCTGGTGATTCGCGAGAAGCCCCTGGTGGACGACGAAGGCCTGCCGCTGACCGACGAACCGTCGCTGATCGAAAAGTACAACCCGTACTTTCGCTACCCGGTCAGTGACTGGCGCGACGTCGGTGAGGTTCGTGAAGACGGGCAGGCGCTCTATGCGGCCGAACGCTACGAGCTGTCGGACTACCAGGCTCAGGGCGCGGCGTTCTGGTTAGTGGTGGTAGGCGACGCGATGATCGCGCCCAGTGGCGTCAGTATCGGCCAGGACATGTTGGTGCTGGTGGACACGGCGGTGGAGGCCGTCCCCGGCAAGCTGGTGATCGTGCAATGCCCGGGCAATGACGAAGCGATCTTCCGCAAGCTGGTGGAGGAGGGTGGACAGCGGTTCCTGGTGCCGCTCAACCCCACCTATCCGAAGATGCTCTACAGCGATGAGTGTCGGATCATTGGTGTGGTGATGCAGGCTACCGCGAAATTCTAACCAGCAAATAAGGACCGTTCCCACACTGCAGTGGGAACGGTTCTTGGCTTTCTACTCGGCAGATTCCAGTTCCACCAGAGCGCTGCCTTCACTGACCATCTCGCCTTCCTGGCAATACAGCGCCTTGATCACTCCGGCGTGCGGGGCGCGGATGCTGTGCTCCATCTTCATGGCTTCCAGCACCACCAGTTGCGCTCCGGCCTCGACGCTTTGCCCGGGCTGAACGAGCACGCGCACGATACTGCCGTTCATCGGAGCCGTCAGGCCGCCTTGTTGGCCATGGCTGGCGTCCACTGCGGCGATCGGGTCGTACAAGGTGATGCTGCGCATTTCCCCCTGCCACTGCAGGTACAGCGCGTCGCCCTGGCGAATCGCCCGGTGTTGGCGCCGCAGGCCCTGATGCTCGACGCTGAGTGTCTGGTCCTTGAGCTCCAGCGCCGGGCTTGGCGCGCCCAGTTGGATCGCCTGGTCCTGGCCATCGCAGCTCAGGTGCAACGTGGTTTGAGCCGGCAGGCCGGTGCGGAAGCCACTGGCACTGGCCCATGGCGAGTGTCGGTCATCGTCACGGACCCGGTCGGGCTGGCTCTGGATGTAGGCTTGGGCCGCCGCTTGCCAGAACTCGTCACCCAGGGCAGTCGGTGCCGGCAGCAGCTGTTCCTGGTAGCGCGGGATAAAACCGGTGTCGAGTTCGGCGGCGGCGAACGCCGGGTGGCCAATGATGCGCCGCAGGAAGGCGAGGTTGGTCTTCAGGCCGCCGATGGCGAACTCATCGAGCATCGCCAGCAGGCGCAGGCGCGCTTGTTCGCGGTCCTCGCCCCAGGCAATCAGCTTGCCCAGCATCGGGTCGTAGAAGGGCGACACGCTGTCGCCTTCCTCGACCCCACTGTCGACCCGGCGCCCCGGTCCGGCCGCCGATTCACGGTACAAGGCCAGGCGCCCGGTGGCCGGCAGGAAGTCGTTGCCCGGGTCTTCGGCGTACAGCCGCACTTCGATCGCGTGCCCCCGCAGCGGCACCTGGTCCTGGGTCATGGGCAGAGGCTCGCCCTGGGCGACACGGATCTGCCAGGCCACCAGGTCGAGGCCGGTAATGGCTTCGGTCACCGGGTGCTCGACCTGCAGGCGGGTGTTCATCTCCATGAAGAAAAACTCGCCGCGCGAATCCAGCAGGAACTCCACCGTGCCCGCGCCAACATAGCCAATGGCTTGAGCGGCGCGGACCGCGGCTTCACCCATGGCCTGGCGTTGCTCAGCGCTCAGGCCCGGGGCCGGGGCTTCTTCGACGACTTTCTGGTGGCGACGCTGGATCGAGCAGTCGCGTTCGTTGAGGTACAGGCAATTGCCGTGTTGATCGGCGAACACCTGGATCTCCACGTGGCGCGGCTTGAGCACGTATTTTTCCACCAGCATCCGCGAGTCGCCGAACGACGACTGCGCTTCACGCTGGGCCGACGCCAGGGCCTCGGCCAGTTGGCTGACCTCTTCCACCACCTTCATGCCTTTGCCGCCACCGCCCGCCGTGGCCTTGAGCAGCACCGGGTAGCCAATGCGCTCGGCGGCGTTGCGGAAGGTTTCCAGGTCCTGGGCTTCGCCGTGGTAGCCGGGCACCAGAGGCACGCCGGCGACTTCCATCAGGGCCTTGGCTGCCGATTTGCTGCCCATGGCGTCGATGGCCGAGGCGGGCGGGCCGAGGAAGATCAGGCCGGCGGCTTCAATGGCCCGGGCAAAGCCGGCGTTTTCCGAGAGAAAGCCATAGCCAGGGTGGATCGCCTGGGCGCCGCTGGCCTTGGCCGCGGCGATCAGCTTGTCGATTTGCAGGTAACTGTCAGCGGCCTTGCTGCCGCCCAGGTCGACGCGGATATCCGCTTCGCGGCTGTGCCGGGCATCGCGGTCAGTGGCGCTGTGCACGGCCACGGTGGTGAGGCCCAGGGCTTTGGCGGTCCGCATCACGCGGCAGGCGATTTCACCGCGGTTGGCCACCAGCAGGGTGGTAAGAACAGGGGCGCTCATCAACGTGGCTCCTTGGTGGTCGTCTCGGCCTGCCAGCTGGGCGGGCGCTTTTGCAGGAAGGCGCGCAGGCCTTCCTGGCCTTCGGCGCTGACCCGAATCCGCGCAATGGCGTTTTCACAGTAGCGACGCAGGGCCGGGGTCAGGGCACCGTTGCCCACTTCACGCAGCAGGTCCTTGCTGGCACGCATCGCGGCCGGGCTGTTGAGCAGCAGGTTGTCGATCCACAGTTCGACCTGTTGCGCCAGTTCGGTGGCCGGGTAGCTTTCCGCCAGCAGGCCTATTTCACGGGCCCGCTGGCCGCCAAAGCGCTCGGCGGTCAGGGCGTAGCGGCGCGCAGCGCGCTCACCGATGGCCTGGACCACAAATGGGCTGATCACGGCCGGCGCCAGGCCGATGCGCACTTCCGAGAGGCAGAACTGCGCCTCGTCGGTGCCGATCGCCATGTCGCAGCAACTGATCAGGCCCAGGGCTCCGCCAAAGGCCGCACCCTGGACCACGGCCAGGGTCGGGATCTTCAGTTTGGCCAGGTTGTACATCAACTCCGCCAGTTCCCGGGCGTCGTCGAGGTTGGTGTGGTAGTCCAGTTCCGCCGATTGCTGCATCCAGGCCAGGTCGGCCCCGGCGCTGAAGTGTTTGCCCCGTCCGCGCAGCAGCAGAAAGCGCAGGCTGGCATCGCTCTGCACCTGGTCGAGGGCGATGATCAACTCGCGGATCATTTCTGCGTTGAAGGCGTTGTTCTTCTGTTCACGGCTGAGCCACAGGGTGGCAAAGCCACGCGGGTCGGTCAGCAGTTCCAGGGTGTTGAAGTCGGTCATTTTGGTCTCGCTCCGGGTCACATGCGGAACACGCCGAAGCGGCTCTGTTCGATGGGGGCGTTGAGGGCGGCGGACAGCGCCAGGGCCAGCACGTCGCGGGTCTGCGCCGGGTCGATGACGCCGTCGTCCCACAGCCGTGCGCTGGAGTAGTAGGGGTGGCCCTGGTGCTCGTACTGATCGAGGATCGGTTGCTTGATCTCGGTTTCCTGGGCGGCGCTGAATGCCTGGCCGCTGCGTTCGGCCTGCTCGCGCTTGACCTGCACCAGGACCCCGGCTGCCTGCTCGGCGCCCATCACGCCGATGCGGGCGTTGGGCCACATCCACAAAAAGCGCGGGTCGTAGGCGCGGCCGCACATGCCGTAGTTACCCGCGCCGAAACTGCCGCCGATGATCACCGTGAACTTCGGCACCTTGGCGCACGCCACGGCGGTCACCAGCTTGGCGCCGTGTTTGGCAATGCCGCCGGCTTCGTACTTCTGGCCGACCATGAAACCGGTGATGTTCTGCAGAAACAGCAGGGGAATGCCGCGCTGGCAGGCCAGTTCGATAAAGTGCGCGCCTTTTTGCGCGGCTTCGGCGAACAGGATCCCGTTATTGGCCAGGATCGCGATCGGGTAGCCATGCAGGTGCGCGAAACCGCAGACCAGGGTGGTGCCAAACAGCGCCTTGAACTCATCGAACACCGAGCCGTCCACCAGGCGCGCGATCACTTCGCGCACATCGAAGGGTTGCTTGGCGTCCGCCGGGATTACCCCGTACAGCTCGTCGCTGGCAAACAGCGGGGCGATGGGGGTACGTTGCTGCACCTCGCCCAGTTTGCGCCAGTTGAGGTTGGCCACGCTGCGTCGGGCCAGGGCCAGGGCGTGTTCATCACTGTCGGCGTAATGGTCGGCGACCCCGGAGATTTTGCAGTGCACATCGGCCCCGCCCAGGTCCTCGGCGCTCACCACTTCACCGGTGGCGGCTTTGACCAGGGGTGGGCCGGCGAGGAAGATGGTCGCCTGTTCGCGGACCATGATGGCTTCGTCCGCCATGGCCGGCACATAGGCCCCACCGGCGGTGCAGGAACCCATGACCACGGCGATCTGGGCGATGCCCTGGGCACTCATGTTGGCCTGGTTGAAGAAGATCCGCCCGAAGTGCTCGCGGTCCGGAAACACCTCGTCCTGACGTGGCAGGTTGGCGCCGCCGGAGTCCACCAGGTAGATGCAGGGCAGGCGGTTCTGCTGGGCGATGGTCTGCGCCCGCAAGTGCTTTTTCACGGTCAGCGGGTAATAGGAGCCGCCTTTTACCGTGGCATCGTTGGCCACGATCATGCATTCGACACCTTCCACCCGCCCGATGCCGGCGATGACTCCGGCAGCCGGCACGTCTTCGCCGTACACCTCGTAGGCCGCCAGCGGGCTGATTTCCAGAAATGGCGAGCCGGGGTCGAGCAGGCGGTTGATCCGCTCGCGGGGCAGCAACTTGCCGCGTGAGGTGTGACGTTCCTGGGCCTTGGCGCCGCCGCCTTGCTGGACCTGGGCGAGCCGGGTGTGCAGCGCGTCGACCTGGGCCAGCATGCTGGCGGCGTTCTGCGCGAACTCGGGGGATTTTGGGTGGAGCTGAGACTTCAGAATCATAGGAGGGCCTACGGCAGCTTCAAGCGACAGGCTTCAAGCTGCATGAGTAAGTCGATGTTAAGGCAGCTCTCGCTTGCCGCTTGAGGCGTGTCGCTCGCCGCTGCTCCTACTTCGTTTCGTTGAACAGCTCGCGGCCGATCAGCATGCGACGGATTTCGCTGGTGCCGGCGCCGATTTCATAGAGCTTGGCGTCACGCAGCAGACGGCCTGCCGGGAATTCGTTGATGTAGCCGTTGCCGCCCAGGATCTGGATCGCGTCGAGGGCCATCTGGGTCGCGCGCTCGGCGCTGTAGAGGATCACCCCGGCGGCATCCTTGCGCGTGGTTTCGCCGCGCTCGCAGGCCTGGGCAACCGCGTACAGGTAGGCACGGCTGGCGTTGAGTTGGGTGTACATGTCGGCGACCTTGCCCTGGATCAGCTGGAACTCGCCGATGCTTTTGCCGAATTGCTTGCGGTCGTGGATGTAGGGCACCACCAGGTCCATGCAGGCTTGCATGATCCCGGTCGGGCCGCCGGAGAGCACCACGCGCTCGTAGTCCAGGCCGCTCATCAGCACTTTGACGCCACCGTTGAGGGCGCCGAGGATGTTTTCTTCCGGCACTTCGACATCATCGAAAAACAGTTCGCAGGTGTTGGACCCGCGCATGCCGAGCTTGTCGAACTTGTTGCTGCGGCTGAAGCCTTTCCAGTCACGCTCGACAATGAACGCGGTGATGCCGTGGGCGCCCTTTTCCAGGTCGGTCTTGGCGTAGATCACATAGGTGTTGGCGTCGGGACCATTGGTGATCCAGGTCTTGCTGCCGTTGAGTACATAGCGGTCGCCGCGCTTGTCGGCGCGCAGCTTCATCGAGACCACGTCGGACCCGGCGTTGGGCTCGCTCATGGCCAGGGCGCCGACGTGTTCGCCGCTGATCAGTTTGGGCAGGTACTTGGATTTCTGTTCGTGGTTGCCGTTGCGATTGATCTGGTTCACGCAGAGGTTGGAGTGGGCGCCGTAGGACAGGGCCACGGAGGCCGAACCCCGGCTGATTTCTTCCATGGCCACCACGTGGGCCAGGTACCCCAGGCCGGCGCCACCGTATTCTTCGGCGACGGTGATACCCAGCAGGCCCATGTCGCCGAATTTGCGCCACATGTCGGCAGGGAACAGGTTATCGACGTCGATCTGTGCCGCTCGTGGTGCCAGCTCGGCCTTGACGAAGGCCTGGACCTGATGGCGAAGCATGTCGATGGTTTCGCCAAGGGCAAAGTTCAGGGTCGGATAGCTCATGGGGCACCTTCAAGCTTGTTTTTATTGAGGATGGGCGTGAGAGAGCGGGGCGGATGTGCTCTCACCTTTACGTTAACGTAAACTTGCGATCAGTGGCTGTCAATCACCCTTTACGTAAACGTCAACTTGAGCCAGAGTAGCAGCGTTTTCAATTGGAGCCAGCCTCCTTGAGAACCTGTTCACCCGCAAATCGTGGGCAGGTTCTCACACCGATGTTTCGCTCCGGTATACCCACTAATAAAGACAATAGGGGTCATCATGGATCAACCAGGTTCCCAACCGAGCCATAGCTACAGCCGTGGATCGCAAGACAAGGCCTTGCTGGCGCTGACCATCGGTCAGGCGTTCGATAACACCGTAGCGCGCTATCCCCAGGGAGAAGCGCTGGTCGTGCGACATCAGCAACTGCGCTACACCTGGCAACAACTGGCCACCGCCGTCGACCTGCATGCTCGGGCGTTGCTGGCGCTGGGCCTGAAGACCGGGGACCGCCTCGGCATCTGGGCCCCCAACTGCGCGCAGTGGTGCATCAGCCAATTCTCCAGCGCCAAGATCGGTGCGATCCTGGTCAACATCAACCCGGCCTACCGCAGTTCCGAACTGGAATACGTGCTCAAGCAATCCGGCTGCCAGTGGCTGGTGTGCGCGGGGGCGTTCAAAAGCTCCGACTACCACGCCATGCTTCAGGGGCTGGTGCCGGAGTTGGCCGAGCAGTCCATCGGCCGCCTGCAGAGTGAGCGGCTGCCGGACCTGCGTGGGGTCATCAGCCTCGATGCGCAGCCGCCTTCGGGCTTTCTGCCCTGGTCGCAACTGGAGGCGCTGGGCGCGGGCGTGAGTGCCGAGCAATTGCAGGAGCGGCAACGCAGCCTGGATTTCGACCAGGCGGTGAACATCCAGTACACCTCCGGCACCACCGGTTTCCCCAAGGGGGCGACCCTGAGCCACTACAACATCCTCAATAACGGTTACATGGTCGGTGAAAGCCTGGGGCTGACCCACGAGGATCGCCTGGTCATCCCGGTGCCGCTGTACCACTGCTTCGGCATGGTCATGGGCAACCTCGGTTGCATCACCCATGGCACCACCATGATCTATCCCAACGATGCCTTCGACCCGTTGCTGACCCTGGCCACCGTGGCCGAAGAGCGCGCCACCGGGTTGTATGGAGTGCCGACCATGTTTATCGCCATGCTCGATCAGCCGCGCCGCGCCGAATTCGACCTGTCGAGCCTGCGTACCGGGATCATGGCCGGGGCCACTTGTCCGATTGAAGTGATGCGCCGGGTGATCAGTGAAATGCACATGAGCGAGGTGCAGATCGCCTATGGCATGACCGAAACCAGCCCGGTGTCGTTGCAGACCGGCCCGGCCGATGAGCTGGAACTGCGGGTGACCACGGTCGGGCGCACCCAGCCGCAACTGGAAAGCAAAATCATCGACGAGGCCGGGAACCTCGTGCCTCGTGGCACCATCGGCGAACTGTGCACCCGTGGCTACAGCGTGATGCTCGGCTACTGGAACAACCCCCAGGGCACCGCGGAAGCCATCGACCCGGCAGGCTGGATGCACACCGGCGACCTGGCGACCATGAGCGAGCAGGGTTATGTGTGCATTGCCGGGCGCAACAAGGACATGATCATTCGCGGCGGCGAGAATATTTACCCGCGGGAGCTGGAAGAGTTCTTCTTCACCCACCCGGCGGTGGCCGATGTGCAGGTGATCGGCATTCCGTGCGACAGATACGGCGAAGAGATTGTGGCCTGGATCAAATTCCACCCTGGCCATACTGCCAATGAGCTGGAGTTGCAAACCTGGTGCAAGGAGCGCATTGCGCACTTCAAGACGCCGCGTTACTTCAAGTTCGTCGAAGAGTTCCCCATGACCGTGACCGGCAAGATCCAGAAGTTTCGCATGCGTGAAATAAGCATCGAGGAGTTGCGCGAGCGGCCATGAGGGCGGGGGCCGGCATCTGCAGGGTTTTATCGCGGGTGCCGGCGCGCAGCGCGGGTCAGTCAGGTATGCCAAGGGGGAAGGGTGCAAAAAGCGCAATGGCGGAAAGCACAAAGGGGAGCCGAAGCTCCCCTTTAATTTGTCGTTGCGTGCTCTTTTTTTATTATTGCGGGGCGGTCTGTTGTTGTTTTTGGTAACCGTTACCCGTACTGCTGTTTTTGGCGACCCCCATCCGGGGTCAAGAGCAAACGTATTTTTTTGAGCGCTGATCTACTTTCTCGCCAAGCGATCCAACCAGTTCGGGAGCTACCTGAAGGTAGTTTTATTGTTCTCTGCCCGGTTGCGGGTTACTCCTGAGAGCACCCTGAAAAGCACACCTTCTCCAAAAAAATCTGTTAGCTGCGTCTCTGCCGTGTTGTTTTTGTTATGTCAGAGTCGTTACGTCTTATTTTTATTAGGTTTGCTGCTTTTTATTCTTGTTATGCAATAGAGATAGCAGAAGCCGTGCCAACTTTTTAAATCCCTTTAAAATCAATGGCTTGAGATTTTGTTGCGCGAACTGTGCCGCTGGAAATTCGACAAACTGTTTCCGTGTTACTCGTTTCGGCCCCACTCCATCGGGGCCGGTAACACCGTGCCCTTCAACCGGCGTTACGCGCCCGGGCCACGCGGGAGCCACTGGCGCGACCGAGCACGGTGCAGATCTGTTCCCCCGCCAGGATCAGGCGCTCCATGTCGATGCCGGTCTCGATGCCCAGGCCATTGAGCAGGTACAGCACGTCTTCGCTGGCGACGTTGCCGCTGGCGCCCTTGGCGTAGGGGCAGCCGCCGAGGCCGGCGATCGAGCTGTCGAACACCGCGATGCCTTCAAGCAGGCTGGCGTAGATGTTGGCCATGGCCTGGCCGTAGGTGTCGTGGAAGTGTCCTGCGAGCTTGTCGCGCGGTACATCGGCGCCAACCACGTCGAACATCCGGCGGGTAGCCCCAGCGGTACCGGTGCCGATGGTGTCCCCCAAGGACACTTCGTAGCAGCCCATGGCGTACAGCTCGCGGGCCACCAGGGCCACTTGCTCGGGTGCCACATCGCCTTCATAAGGGCAGCCGAGCACGCAGGACACGTAACCGCGCACACTCACGCCGTGCTGTTTGGCGGCGTCCATGATGGGCACGAAGCGTTCCAGGCTCTCGCTGATGGAGCAATTGATATTGCGTTGGGAAAACGCTTCAGAGGCCGCCGCGAACACCGCCACCTCTTTGACCCCCGCCGCCAGGGCGTCTTCAAATCCGCGCAGGTTGGGCGCCAGGGCCCCGTAGATCACGCCCGGCTTGCGCTGGATCTGGGCAAAGACTTCGGCCGAGCCGGCCATTTGCGGCACCCATTTGGGCGAGACGAAACTGCCGACTTCTATATAGCCGACGCCGGCGGCGGTCAGGGCGTCCACCAACTGCACCTTGGCCGCGACGCTGATGGGCTGGGCTTCGTTTTGCAGGCCGTCGCGAGGGCCGACTTCAATCAGGCGTACATGGCTTGGGAGTGACATTCAGGTGCACCTTTTATAAGGGATGGCGTAGGGCCGTGCGGGGCCGTTGCGCTGGGGCGGGTCGAAGGGCCTGTTACTGGACGGCGTTCTTCTGGTTCTCGATGGTTTGCTCCAGGGCCTGGATGCAGCGCTCCTCGGCGGTATCGAGCTCCAGTTTCATCTGTTCGATATCCAGCAGTTGCTGTTCCAGCTGGTCGCGGCGTTCGGCGATTTTCGCCAGCATGCTGTGCAGTTGTTTCTGATTGCCGCTGCTGGGGTCGTAGAGTTCGATCAGCTCGCGGCATTCGGCCAGGGAAAAGCCGATGCGCTTGCCGCGCAAGATCAGCTTCAGGCTGACTTTGTCCCGGGGCGAATAGATGCGTTCCTGGCCGCGACGCTCGGGGGCCAGCAGGCCTTGTTCTTCATAGAAACGGATCGCCCGGGTGGTGATGTCGAGCTCGCGGGCGAGGTCGGAGATGCTGTAGGTCTGGCTGCTCATGGAGGCGCTCAAGAAAAGTCTTGGCGCTAAGCTAATTCCTGGTTGACGTATACGTCAAGCAGACTTCTCGCCGGCAGGCGTGCCAGGCCTGCCGCCGAAAAAGCCGCTGCGTCCCTCAGACCGCCTGCTTGTCCAGCTTCTTCTCGTGGGCGGTGACCTGCTGGCACAGCTCGATCATCTGCTCGCGCATCCAGCGATTGGCCGGGTCCTGGTCGGTGCTTTCGTGCCAGTAGAGGTGGGTTTCCACCGGTGGCACGTCATTGACCGGCAGATTGAAGGCGTGCAGTTCATGGCGCCGGGCAAAGCGTTCCGGCACGGTCATGACCATGTCGGTCTGCTGCAGCACCTGGGAGGCCATCAGGTAATGCTGGGAGCGCAGGGCGATCTTGCGCTGGATCCCCATCTTGCCCAGTGCCAGGTCGACATGACCCAGGCCACTGCGACGGCTGGAAATATGAATATGGGTCAGTGACAGGTAGTCATCGAGGCTGAGTTTTTCCTTGCCGGCCATGGGGTGGCCCTTGCGCATGGCGCATACGTAGCGGTCTTCCATCAGCTTGACGTGGCGCACCTGGGGGTCGGTGTTGAGCGGGGCGTCGACCGCGAAATCCAGGCGGCCGGCGGCCAGTTCCTTGGTGGTTTCCCGGCGCTTGGATAGGAAGCTTTCGATGATCACCGTCGGCGCCAGGCGCCGCAGGCGTTGGAACAGCGGGGGCAGGATCACCGCCTCGGTGAGGTCGGTCATGCTGATGCGGTAGGTCTTGACCGCCTGCAACGGGTTGAAGATGCGGCTTTCCTGGACCGACACTCGCAGCAGCGACAGGGCGTTGCGCACCGGGCCGATGATGTTCTGCGCCATCGGCGTCGGCACCATGCCCTGGGCAGTACGCACGAACAACGGGTCGTTGAAGGTCTCGCGCAGGCGGGCCAGGGCGTTGGACACCGCCGGTTGGGTGATGCCGACGATTTGCCCGGCGCGGGTGAGGTTGGCTTCGGTGTAGATCGCGTCGAAAACGATAAAGAGGTTGAGGTCGACCTTGCTCAGATTCATGGCGCTGCACTCTTATTGTTGGGGGCGTCCTGATAGGGCCGGTGGGCCTTGCCGATCAGCCGATCATATATCGGTGATGAATGTTAATACACGCCGAGAATAGGCTAGGTAAATTTTCGTAAGCTGTTCTAGCATCGATTCCATGCCCTCAACCACCTCCCTCAAGAAGGTAGCTGCCCATGGATTTCGCTTACTCCCCCAAGGTTCAGGAACTGCGTGAGCGCGTCACCGCGTTCATGGACGCTTACGTCTACCCGGCTGAAGCGGTGTTCGAACGCCAGGTCGCCGAAGGTGACCGCTGGCAGCCGACCGCGATCATGGAAGAGCTCAAGCGCAAGGCCAAGGCCGAGGGCTTGTGGAACCTGTTTCTGCCCGAGTCGGAACTCGGCGCCGGCCTGACCAACCTTGAATATGCGCCCCTGGCGGAAATCATGGGCCGCTCGCTGCTGGGCCCCGAGCCCTTCAACTGCTCGGCGCCGGACACCGGCAACATGGAAGTGCTGGTGCGCTACGCCAACGAAGAACAGAAGCAACGCTGGCTTGAGCCGCTGCTGCGCGGCGAGATTCGTTCGGCCTTTGCCATGACCGAGCCGGATGTGGCCTCGTCCGACGCCACCAATATGGCCGCCCGTGCCGAGCGTGATGGCGACGAGTGGGTGATCAACGGCAAGAAGTGGTGGACTTCGGGTGCTTGCGACCCGCGCTGCAAGATCCTGATCTTCATGGGCCTGAGCAACCCGGACGCGCCGCGTCACCAGCAGCACTCGATGATCCTGGTGCCGGTGGACGCCCCGGGGGTGAAGATCGTGCGGCCGCTGCCGGTGTTCGGCTACGACGATGCGCCCCACGGCCACGCCGAAGTGCTGTTCGACAATGTGCGGGTGCCTTACGAGAACGTGTTGCTGGGTGAAGGCCGGGGCTTCGAGATCGCCCAGGGTCGCCTGGGCCCGGGGCGCATCCACCACTGCATGCGTTCGATCGGCATGGCCGAGCGCGCCCTGGAACTGATGTGCAAGCGTGCGGTAAGCCGCACCGCGTTTGGTAAACCCCTGGCACGCCTGGGGGGCAATATCGACAAGATCGCCGATTCGCGGATGGAGATCGACATGGCGCGCCTGCTGACCCTCAAGGCGGCGTACATGATGGACACCGTCGGCAACAAGGTGGCGAAAAGCGAAATCGCCCAAATCAAGGTGGTGGCGCCGAACGTGGCGTTGAAGGTGATCGACCGGGCGATCCAGATCCACGGCGGGGCCGGGGTCTCCAATGATTTCCCGCTGGCCTATATGTATGCCATGCAGCGCACCTTGCGCCTGGCCGACGGCCCGGACGAAGTGCACCGCGCCGCGATCGGCAAGTTCGAAATCGGCAAATACGTGCCCAAGGAGATGCTCCGCAGCAGCCACTGACCGCTCAGGCATCGCGGGGCTGGTTTGGCCTCGCGCTGCCGGGTTGCCGCCCTCAGTAGACCCAGACTTCAACCCGGCGATTCTTGATCCGGCCCTCGTCCGCCGTGTTGGCGGCCACCGGCATCTGCGCGCCATATCCCTGGATTTCGCGCAGTACCACTCCGCTTTTCACCAGTTCCCGGCGCACTGCCATGGCCCGCAGCTTGGACAGCAGCGCGGCGCGGGCGGTATCGCTCTTGGCATCGCCAAACCCCACCAGTGTCACCTGCCGATCGAGCTTGGCGTGCTGCTTGAGAAAGTCCAGCACCCGGTTCAGGTCCTGGCGTGCCTTGTTGTCCAGGCTGGCGCTGCCTTCCTCGAAGCGAAAGTTGACCGTCAGCCGTTGCGCCTGGCGCGCGATGGCCTGGTAACCCTCGGGCATCTGCGGGCTGGCCGTCACGCTCATGGCTTGCACCGTCTGCGCGACAAAACCATTGGCGGCGACGATGGCCTGGCCCCTGGCGCTTTGAGCGAAGTCCACCAGCGCCGTGGCCCAGGGGTTGTGGCCATTGGGCGGTAGGTAAAAATACAGGCGCCGCGACAGTGGGTAGTCCTCGGTGGCGATCAGGCTGTTGAGCGGCTGCATGGCCTGCGACTCGCCGTCGACGATGGCCACGGCCTTGGCCTGGCGCACGTAGGGCAGGCCGATAAAGCCGATGCCCTGGGGATCCTGGCTGACCGCATCGGACAATTGCTCGCTGGACTCGAAGCGTTTGGCGGCGCTGCCCAGGGCCTTGCCGCGCCGGCTGAGTACCAGCTCCTTGAAGGTGTCGTAGGTCCCGGATTGATCATCGCGGGCATATAAATGAATGGCGCCGCCGACGCCCCCCAATTCTTCCCAGGTCTTGACCTCGCCACTGAACACACGCGCCAGTTGCTCGGTGTTCAATTGGGTCAGCGGGTTGTGGGGGTTGAGGATGATTGCCAGGCCGTCGATGGCGATCACCTGCTCGGCGCCCGGGCTTTTCAAGTCGCCCAGGGTTTCCAGCTCCACCAGTTCGCTGTCTTTGATGGCGCGTGAGGCGGCGGCGAGGTCGGCGCTGGCATTTTTCAGGGCGGCAAAACCGGTACTGGAACCGTGGGCGGCGACGTCAACCCGCACGGGCCGGCCCTGGCTGGTCTGGCCCACCACCCGCTGCTCGTTGTCCTTGCCCGTGGCTTCGATCCGCACCTTGTGCAGCCCTTGTTCCTCCAGCAAGCCCTTGACCAGGGCCGGGCCGAGTTTGGCGCCAATGGTGTTGGAGCCCTGGATACGCAGCACGCTGCTGTTGTCGCTGCCCAGCGGCAGGGCGGCGAACACCGACCAGGGCAGGGCGTAGCAGGCAAAACCGATCAGCAACATGCTGAGGGTCCGGCACCAGATATCTCGTTCACTGACTGTCAACACGCGGGGCATGCGCTACCGGCCTTCTATGGAGGGGAGTTGCGGCGAGATTAAGTCAGGGAGGTGACGCGGATGTGACAGCCGGCGGCTGATGTTTCGGGAAGGATCCGACGGACTTTCAGATATGTCCTAAAGACCTTCCTTGGGGGGATGGATAGAGTCGAAAACTTTGTCTGGCGGGGATTGGAAGCGCTGCGAAGCCTGCATCCCCGACAGGCTCCCCAGCAGCATGTTGCTGCTATTTCGTTGTTCAAAGGAGTTGGAAATGAGTGCCTGGTTCGAGCTGAAGCAGTATGACAGTGGCGAATGCAGATTCCTGTTGAAGTCCAAGGAAGCCAAGACCCTGCTGCAAAGCAACCGCTACCCGTGTCGAGACACTGCCGAAGCAGCCATTGCGTTGTTTCGTCGTCATTGCGCATCTGCCGAGCGCTATGTGCGCAAGATTTCCCAGGGCGGCAAGTCGTACTTCAAGCTCAAGGCCGGCCAGGAGGTGATCATCGCCAGCCACCTCTATGATTCGGAGCCGACCCGCGAGATCGCCATCGAAGCCATCATGGCCGCTGGCACCACCCCGCATATCGAGCTGCGCTGACCTCATGAAAAAGCCCATCTTGCGATGGGCTTTTTTGTGCCTGGGCGAAAGCCGGTGAATCAGCTCAGTTCGAGCCAGATCGGCGCATGGTCGGAGGGTTTTTCCATGCCGCGCAATTCGTAGTCGACCCCGGCATCCTTGACCCGTGGCAGCAGTCCGTTGGACGCCATGATCAGGTCGATGCGCAGGCCGCGCTTGGGATCATCCTCAAAGCCGCGGCTGCGGTAGTCGAACCAGCTGAAGCGGTCGCTGACCTCCGGGTTGAGGTGACGGAAGCTGTCCACCAGGCCCCAGTTCTTCAGGCGCGCCATCCACTCGCGCTCTTCCGGCAGGAAGCTGCACTTGCCGGTTTTCAACCAGCGCTTCATGTTCTCCGGGCCGATGCCGATGTCGCAGTCTTCCGGCGATATGTTCACATCGCCCATGACGATCAAGGGCTGGTCGTTGCTGAAGCGGCTTTCCAGCAGCTGTTGCAAGTCGTTGTAGAAACGCTGCTTGGCCGGGAATTTGGTCGGATGGTCGCGGCTTTCGCCCTGGGGGAAGTAGCCGTTCATGATGGTCACCGGGGTGCCATCGGCGTCGGCGAAGGTGCCCCAGATAAAACGCCGCTGGGCCTCTTCGTCATCGCCTTCGAACCCCTTGTGCAGGCTCAGGGGCGCCTGGCGCGAAAGCAGCGCCACACCGTAATGGCCTTTCTGCCCGTGATAATGCACGTGGTAACCCAGGGCCTGGACATCAGCCAGGGGGAACTGCTCGTCCGAGACTTTGGTTTCCTGCAGGCCGATGACATCCGGCTGGTGTTTCTCGATCAGCGCCGCCAGCTGATGAGGGCGGGCACGTAGCCCGTTGATGTTGAACGAGACGATTTTCATGGTCGGCGGTCCTGGCAAAACAGCGATGCTAGCCGACAAGTCGCAGCGCCACCAGCGTGGCGGCAGCCCGGATGCGCTGCTAATGTCCTTGGACCGGGGAACGATCACCGGACGAAAAGGCTCGTAACAACAAGAGCGCGGCCATTTGAGCCGGGTCCAGGGGAGTCAACCGCAATGCCTGAAACATCCACTGCCATCGCCGATATCCACATGCTCGACAGCGGCTACTCGCGGGAGGCGCGTTCGCTGTTGTACCAGGCCTACCGGCATGAACCGACCTTCGGTTTTCTGTTCGAGTCCGAGCGCCCGGGGTATGAGCAGCGCGTGCGGGCCACGGTACGGGAACTGGTCAAACAGCATTTTCTGCAGGATCTGCCAGCCATCGGCCTGCTGGTCAACGACCGCTTGATCGGCATTGCCCTGATCGCACCGCCCCAGCGCCGGCTGGGGATCACCGAAAGCTGGGCCTGGCGCCTGCGCATGGTGCTGAGCACCGGCTTTCGCTGCACCCGGCGTTACCTGGACTACCACGCAGCAGTCAGCGCCTGTTTGCCCAGCGACGCTGTGCACGTGTTGCCGCTGCTGGGGATTCACCCGCAATTCCAGGGCCAGCACTTTGGCGAGCAACTGCTGACCGCCGTGCACAACTGGTGCGCGGTGGACGAAAACTCCCAGGGCGTGGTGCTCGATACCGGCAACCCACGCTACCTGGAGTTCTACAAGCGCCAGGGTTATGAAGAGATCGGCGAAATCGCTGTGGGGCCGATTCGCGAGCACGTTTTTTTTCACGCCAATCCCCAGGTGTTACACAGCGCAACAGCTTGAGATAGAACTTTTCCGGGGGCTGTGGGTTCTATCACGCTCCCAAGCTCGTGATAGCATCCGCGCCTATGAAGTTTCCTGGAAGAATCACCAGCAGCCTGTTGCTGCTGTTTACAAGCTGTGCGGCGCTGGCGCAAAGCGAACTGGATGTCAGGGTCAAGCCGGCCAATGACGAGTTGAAGGCCAATGTGGAGGGCTACATTGGCGGTGTCGGAGACCGTGACGAAGAGGCCTTGCTGCGCTTCAGTCGCGGCGCCGAGGAGCAGGCGCGCAAGGCCGCCCAGGCCCTTGGCTACTATCAGCCGCAGATCAGCAGCGACGTCAAAGGTGGCGAAAAGCCACGTCTGGTATTGAATATCGACCCCGGCGAACCCGTGCACCTGCGCGACGTCATCGTGCGTATCGAAGGCCCGGCGGCCAGCCTCAAGTCTTTCCGAGTGCCCAAGAGCGACCAGCTCAAAACCGGGGCCGTGCTCAACCACGGTTACTACGAAGATGCGAAGCGCCTGATTCAGAATCAGGCCTCGCGCTATGGCTTTTTCAGTGGGCGTTTCACCCGGCAGCGGCTGGCGGTCGATCCCCAGGCAGGGGGCGCGGATATCGAACTGGTGTACGACAGCGGCCCGCGCTATGCGTTGGGTAAGGTCAGCTTCGCCGGCGATGCGCCGTTCGATGAAGAGCTGCTGCAGCGCATGGTGCCGTTCAAGGCCGGCGCACCCTATGACTCCGAGCTGATTGCCGAACTCAACCAGGCGCTGCAATCGAGTGGCTATTTCGAGGGCGTGCGGGTCGACGCGGCGCCTACGGCAGCGGCCAACGACGTGATCCCGGTGGCGGTCCAGCTGGAAACCCGCAAGCCCCGGACCATGGGCCTGGGCCTGGGTTTCTCCACCGACGTCGGGCCTCGGGCCAAGGCCAACTGGACCCGGCACTGGGTCAATCCGCAGGGCCACAGCTATGGCTGGGAGGCCGAGGTTTCGGCGCCCCGGCAGAACGTCGGGCTGTGGTACGACATCCCGCTGGATCCACCGCTCACCGACAAACTGCGTTTTGCCGGTGGCTATCAGAATGAAGAAATCGCCAACACCGACACCCTCAGCAAACTGCTGACCATCGGCCCTGAATGGCACAGCAAGCTGCCCAGTGGTTGGCAGCGCGTGGTGTCGTTGAAATGGCAGCGCGAAGAATATCGCCTGGGCGATGACTCGGGCCTGAGCAACCTGCTGATGCCCGGGCTGACGTATTCCTACCTGCGCAGTGACAACCGCATCGATCCGCACAACGGCTATCGCCTGCAATTCGACACCAAGCTGGCCAAGGAAGGCCTGGCCTCCGACACCAACCTGCTGTACGGCACGGTACTGCTCAAGGGGCTGACCACGGTCTGGGATAACCACCGCTTCCTGGGGCGGGTGCAGTTCGGTGGCAGTGCCACCAACGGTTATAAATCGATCCCGCCGTCCCTGCGCTTCTTCGCCGGTGGCGACCAAAGTGTGCGCGGTTATGACTATCAGAGCCTGTCCCCGGAAAACTCCGACGGCGACCGTATCGGTGGGCGCTACATGGTGGCCGGCAGTGTCGAGTATCAGTATTCGATTGCCGAGAAGTGGCGCATCGCGACCTTCGTCGACCAGGGCAACTCCTTCAACAAGCTCGAACTGCCGAACCTCAAGACCGGGGTCGGCCTTGGCGTGCGCTGGGTGTCACCGGTGGGGCCGATTCGCCTCGACCTGGCCCACGCGCTGAATGATGACGGTGGTATTCGATTGCACTTTTCCATGGGGCCGGAGCTGTGAAGCGTGGTTTGAAAATAACGCTGCTGGCAATGGTGGCTCTGCTGTTGCTGCTGGTAGTGAGTGTGGCCTTGCTAGTAGGCACTCAGGCCGGCAGCCGCTGGGCCCTGGGCCGGGTACCGGGCTTGAGCGTGGAAAATTTTGCCGGGCAGTTGGCTGGCCAGTGGAGCGCCGATCACCTGCTGTGGGAGCAAGGCAGCAGCCGGGTCGAGCTGGTGGCGCCGAAGTTTGCCTGGTCGCCATCGTGCCTGCTGCGCATGACCCTGTGCATCGAGCAGTTGGATGTGGAGCAGGTCAGTCTGCAATTCCCCCCGGGCAGCGACGACAGCAGCGGCCCCATCAGCCTGCCGGACCTGCAATTGCCGCTGGCGATCGAGCTGGGTCAGGTGCGGGTCGGCAACCTGCTGTTTAACGGCAGCGAGCAACTCAAAGGCCTGCAACTGGCCGCACAATGGACCGCCCAGGGCTTGCAGATCGACTCACTGCAGCTGCAGCGCGACGACCTGAGCCTGAACCTGGCCGGGCTGCTGCACCCCAGTGGCAACTGGCCCCTGCAGGCCAGCGGCAACCTGACCCTGCCGGCGCCGGGCAATGAGCCCTGGGCGTTGGCGCTGAAGGTCGAAGGCGACCTGCTCAAGACCCTGACCTTGCACGCCGACAGCAGCGGTTATTTGCAGGGCCAGCTCAGCGGCGAACTGCAACCGCTGGTGGAGAACCTGCCGGCCCAGGTCCGTATTACTGCCGATGCTTTCAAGGCCAGCGCCGAGCTGCCGGATACCCTGATACTCAATCAGTTGCTGCTGACCGGCCAGGGCGACCTGAAACACGGCTATCAATTGCAGGGCAGCGCCAGCCTTCCGGCCGAGCAGGGCCCGGTGGCCCTGGCGCTGACCGGCAAGGTTGACGCCAACGGTGCGCAGATCGCCGCCCTGGACCTGACCGCCAACGACAAGCAAAGCCTCAAGTTGACCGGCGCACTGGACTGGAGCGAAGGCTTCAGCGCCGAGGGCAAGGTCGCCTGGCTGGATTTCCCCTGGCACCGCCTGTACCCGGTGATCGACGAGCCCGCGGTGGCGGTGCGCACCTTCAATGCCGAAGTGTCGTACCGCGACGGCCATTACCTGGGCAACTTCCAGGGCGACCTCGATGGGCCGGCCGGTGCCTTCAGCCTCGGCAGCCCGTTCAGTGGTGACCTGACCCAGATCTTTCTCCCTGAATTCAAGCTGGCGGCCGGGCAGGGCAAGGCCGAGGGACACCTGAAACTGCAATTCGCCGACGGCATCGCCTGGGACACGGCGCTGCAGTTGTCGGCGATCAACCCGGCGTACTGGCTGGCGGAGCTGCCGGGCACGCTCGCGGGTCCGTTGCGCAGCCAGGGGCAATTGAAGAACGAACAGCTCAAGCTCAATGCCGACCTCGACCTCAAGGGCAAGCTGCGTGGCCAACCTGCGGTGTTGCAGGCCAAGGCCGATGGCCAGGGGCAGCAGTGGACCCTGAGCACCCTCGATATCCGCCTGGGGGATAACCGCATCAATGGCTCCGGCAGCCTGCAGCAGAAACTTGCCGGGCAATTGGATATCAAGCTGCCGCGCCTGGGCCAGCTGTGGCCGCAGTTGCGCGGCCAGGCCAATGGTCGCCTCGACCTGGCCGGGACCTTGAATGCGCCCCAGGGCAAGCTCGACCTGCAAGGCCAGCAGTTGGCGTTTGTCGATAACCGCCTGCAAAGCCTGGTGGTTGCCGCGAATCTTGACAGCGCGCAAAAGGCCCGCCTCGACCTCAAGGGCAGCGGGATCCAGGTCGGAGATACCCAGCTGGGCACCCTGACCCTGGCCGGCCAGGGCGATATCAAGAACCAGAAGCTGCAACTGGACCTGCAAGGCCCGCTGCTGAAACTGGCCTTGGGTCTGGATGGCGTCCTTAATCAAGGCAACTGGCGCGGACGCCTGGCCAGCGGCGATATCCAGAGCGGTGGCCAGGACTGGAAGCTGCAAGCCCCGGCGAAACTGGAGTACCTGGCCGACGGCAAGCTCAACTTCGGCGCCCATTGCTGGGCTTCCGGCGCGGCCAGCCTGTGCGGCGAAGATCAACGCCTGATGCCTGAGCCCAAGCTGCGCTATCACCTCAAGCAATTCCCCCTCGACAGCCTCGCGCAGTGGCTGCCCAAGGATTTTGCGTGGAAGGGCCAGCTCAATGCCGACCTGCAACTGGACGTGCCCGCCAGCGGGCCCAAAGGCCAGATCCTGGTGGACGCCAGCGGTGGCACCTTGCGCATCAAGGAAAAGGATCAGTGGCTGGACTTCCCGTACCAGGCACTGAAACTCAACACCACGCTCAACCCCAAGCGCATCGACACCCGTCTCGAGTTCGCCGGCGGCAAGCTTGGCGAGTTGCTGGTGCAGGCGCAGATCAATCCCCTGGCGAAAAACAAGGCGCTGTCCGGGGAATTCCGCTTGAGCGGCCTGGACCTGGCGGTGGTGCGGCCGTTTGTGCCGATGGTCGAGAAGCTGGCGGGCAACCTCAATGGCAGCGGACGCCTGTCGGGCGGGCTGTTGGCGCCTCAGGTCAATGGCAACCTGACGCTCAGTGGTGGCGAGGTTTCCGGTTCCGAGCTGCCGATCAGTCTTGAGGATTTGCAACTGCAGGCGCAGATCGCCGGTGAGAGCGTGCAACTCAATGGCGCCTGGAAAAGCGGCAAGGCCGGGCAGGGCAGCCTCACTGGCACAGTCGCCTGGGGTCAGGCGCTGGCGGTGGACCTGAATCTCAAGGGCTCGCAGTTGCCGGTAACCGTCGAGCCCTACGCGGTGCTGGAAGTGGCGCCGGACCTGAAAATCTCCATGCAGGGCGACAAACTGGCGATTGCCGGCAAGGTCCATGTGCCCAAGGGCGAGATCAAGGTGCGCGAGTTGCCGCCGTCGACGGTCAAGGTTTCGGACGACACGGTGATCATCGGGCAGCAGACCGCCGAGGGTAAACCGCCGATGGCCATGGCGATGGACGTCGATGTGGTGGTGGGCGAAGACAAGCTCAGCTTTGCCGGTTTCGGCCTGACCGCCAACCTGCAGGGGCATGTGCATATCGGTGACAACATGGACACCCGTGGTGAGTTGTGGCTCAACGACGGGCGCTACCGGGCCTATGGCCAGCGCCTGACCGTGCGTCGCGCGCGGCTGTTGTTCGCCGGGCCCATCGATCAGCCGTACCTGGACATTGAAGCGATCCGCCAGACCGACGACGTGATCGCCGGGATCCGCCTGAGCGGCAGCGCCGAACAGCCGGTGACGCAGATCTTCTCCGAACCGGCCATGAGCCAGGAGCAGGCGCTGTCCTACCTGGTGCTGGGGCGGCCGCTGAGTTCCACCGGCGAGGACAACAACATGCTGGCCCAGGCGGCGCTGGGGCTGGGGTTGATGGGCAGTTCCAACTTCACCGGCAGCCTGGCGAAAAACCTCGGGATCCAGGACTTCCAGCTCGACACCCAGGGCAGCGGCACCAACACGGCGGTGGTCGCCAGCGGCAATATCTCGGAGAAACTCAGCCTGCGCTACGGCGTCGGCGTGTTCGAACCGGCCAACACCATCGCCTTGCGCTACAAGTTGAGCAAAAAGGTGTACCTGGAAGCGGCCAGTGGCGTGGCCAGTTCCCTGGATATTTTCTATAAGCGCGATTTTTGAGGCAGCGGTAGCTGCTGCCTCCGTGGTGCCTGAGGGGCCAGCGCAGCCTCGCGGTAAAGGTTTGTAGCCGCTGCCGCAGGCTCGGGCCGCGTTGGGACGCTATCCCTTACGGTCACCGTCCGAACACCTGACACCCCCACGGCGCCTGATCGGGCCAGCGCAGCCTCGCAGGCTCGGCAGCGGCTACAGGCCTCACGGACATCTCCTGAATACCTGACCCCTCGCAGCGGCCAACACCGCGCCCGATGCCGTTTATCCAGCCAAATACAAAGCATGCTAATTATTGCTTTGACATTCGCTGCCTAGGCAGTAACATCTCGACATACTTTCCCTGCCTAGGCAGCTAATGGGTGGTCAGATGAAACATTACACGCCGGACAACTTCCAAAACTGCCACCTGGGCCTTCTGCTCGGGCGCGCTGCGTTGCTCAAGGACCGGATCATCGACACCCATATGGAGCCCCACGGCATCACGGCGGCGCAGTTCAAGGTGCTGATCATCATGGCCCAGTTCGGCGTCGACACCCCGGCCGAGCTGTGCCGTCACCTGTCCCTGGACAGCGGATCGATGACGCGCATGCTCGACCGCCTGGAGCAGAAGGATTTCCTCGCCCGTCGGCGTTCCGAAGGCGATCGGCGCCAGGTGCAACTGGTGCTCACCGAAGAAGGCCAGAAACTCGCGGACCGTTTGCCCCACATCGGCGCGCAGGCCATGAATCAGCTGGCGGGCGCCATCAGCCCGCAAGAGCTGGAAACCCTGGAACAGATCCTCAAGAAAATTTTGCTGGCAGCCGGTGACCCGATCACCGTGTTGCGGGTAGGTGATAAATGAGCAGTAAAACCTTGCGTAACCGCGTCAGCCTGGTGCTGCTGGCCATGAGCATGGCCGGCTGTGCCAGCTACAGCGGCCTCGATACCGAAGGCGTGAGCCTTGATGCCAAGAGCCTCAAGGCCGGGCAGTCCCTCACGGGCGTGACCCTGTCGCCAGCGGCCTGGCCAAAGAATGACTGGTGGAAAAGCCTGGGCGACCCACAGCTCGACGGCCTGATCCAGGAAGCCCTGCATGATAGCCCGGATATGCAGATCGCCAGCGCCCGGGCCCATCAGGCCAGCGCCGCGGCCTATGCCGCCGATGCTTCGCGCATGCCGACCCTGGATGCCAGCGGCAGTGTCAGCCGTTCGCGCCTGGCCCGCGACCAGGACCCGAGCGGGCAGGGCGGCACCTACAGCACGGTGCGCAGCCTGGGGCTGAATTTCAATTACAACTTCGACCTCTGGGGTGGCCAGCGTGCCACCTGGGAAGCTGCGCTGGGTCAGGCCCGCGCTGCAGAAATCGATCGCCAGGCCGCGCAACTGACCTTGGCCGCCGACGTGGCACGGGCCTACAGCGACCTAGGCCAGGCGCACATTGTCCACGACCTGGCCAATGACGACCTCAAGCGCACCCGACAGATGCTCGACCTGAGCCAGAAGCGCCTCAGCTCCGGCATCGACAGCCAGTATCAGTACCAGCAGACCGAAAGCCTCGAGGCCAGCTCCCAGGCCACCCTGATCGATGCCGAGAAAAAACTGCAAAGCGCCAAGATCGCCCTGGCCGTGCTGCTCGGCAAAGGCCCGGACCGGGGCAATGAAATCGCCCGGCCCAAGGTGTTGCAGGCCAGCGCCGTGGCCTTGCCCTCCACTTTGCCCGCCGAGCTGCTGGGCCGTCGCCCGGACCTGATCGCCGCCCGCTGGCGGGTAGAGGCCGCAGGCAGGAGCATCGACGCCGGCAAGACCCGCTTCTACCCCAACCTCAACCTCAGTGCCGCCGCCGGTACCCAGGCCTTGCTGGGGGATGCGATGTTCGGTTCCGCCAGCCGTTTCTTCAACATTGCGCCGACGATTTCGCTGCCGATTTTCGACGGCGGCCGCTTGCGCGCCGACCTCGACGCGCGGGATGCCGACTACGACCTGGCGGTGGCCCAGTACAACAAAAGCCTGGTGACTGCCCTGGGGGATGTCAGCGACAGCATTTCCCAGTTGCGCGATATCGGCCGGCAGATAGCCGCCCAGCAACATGCCACCGATATTGCCCAGGAGTCCTACAACACCGTGGTCCAGCGTTTCGGTTCCGGCATCGGCAACTACCTGGACGTGCTCAGCATCGAGCAGCAATTGCTGCAGGCCCAGCGTCAGCTGGCGACCCTGAATGCCGAGCAGATCGACCTGTCGATTCAATTGATGCAGGCGTTGGGGGGCGGCTTCGAGGCCGGCAACCTGGCTTCGGCCACCCCGACCCCCGCCACGCAGACTAAATAATTCGAGGACTTGTCATGGCCACTGCCGAGACTAACCAAACATCCGAAAACACCCCGGACACGAGCAATCCGCGCAAGCGCAAAATCATGTTGCTGATCCTGGCGCTGATTGTGATCCTGGGCGGCATCGGCGTTTTCGCCTGGCACGAGCTGTACGGGCGCTGGAATGAAAGCACCGACGACGCCTACGTCAACGGCAACGTGGTGGAAATCACGCCGCTGGTGACCGGCACCGTGGTCAGCATCGGTGCCGACGATGGCGACCTGGTGCATGAAGGCCAGGTGCTGATCAATTTCGACCCCAACGATGCCCAGGTCGGGCTGCAAAGCGCCCAGGCCAATCTGGCTCGCACTGTGCGTCAGGTGCGTGGCTTGTACAGCAATGTCGACGGCATGAAAGCCCAGGTGGCGGCGCAGAAAGCCGAGGTGCAAAAAGCCCAGGACAACTTCAATCGCCGGAAAAACCTGGCGGCCAGCGGGGCGATTTCCCAGGAAGAGCTGTCCCACGCCCGGGATGACCTGACCTCGGCGCAAAACGCCCTGGCCAACGCCCAGCAACAACTCAACACCACCAATGCCCTGGTGGACGACACCGTGGTTTCGTCGCACCCGGACGTGCAGTCCGCCGCCGCCCAGTTGCGCCAGGCCTACCTGACCAACGCCCGCAGCACGCTGATTGCACCGGTCACCGGTTATGTGGCCAAGCGCACTGTGCAACTGGGACAGCGGGTCCAGCCCGGCACCGCGTTGATGGCGGTCATCCCGCTGAATCAGCTGTGGATCGACGCCAACTTCAAGGAAACCCAGCTGCGTGACATGCGCATCGGCCAGCCGGTGGATATCGAAGCCGACCTCTACGGCAGCGACGTCAAATACAGCGGCACCATCGACAGCCTGGGGGCCGGCACCGGCAGTGCCTTTGCCTTGCTCCCGGCGCAGAACGCCACCGGTAACTGGATCAAGATCGTGCAGCGAGTGCCTGTGCGCATCCACATCAATGCCGAAGAGCTGGCGCAGCACCCACTGCGGGTCGGCCTGTCGACCCTGGTCAACGTCAATCTGCATGACCAGAGCGGCCCGGTACTGGCCCAGCAACCCCCGCAAAAAGCCTCGTTCAGCACCAACGTCTACGACCGCCAGTTGGGCGAAGCCGACGCCATGATCGCGCGCCTGATCCACGACAACAGCGCTGCCATCGGCAAGACCGCGCAGCGCTGATCCGCCAATCCGCCAGTCGCGGCCCTTGAGGGTCGCGGCGCCAGCCTCGTTCCAAAGGATTCGCGATGAGCAATAACGCGTCTTTCACGCCGCCCAGCCTGCTGCTCAGTACCATCGGCCTGTCCCTGGCGACTTTCATGCAGGTGCTCGACACCACCATCGCCAACGTGGCCTTGCCGACCATTTCCGGCAACCTGGGGGTGAGTTCCGAGCAGGGCACCTGGGTCATCACCTCGTTTGCCGTGAGCAACGCCATTGCCTTGCCGCTGACCGGCTGGTTGAGCCGGCGTTTCGGCGAGGTGAAGCTGTTTATCTGGGCCACCATTCTGTTTGTGCTGGCCTCGTTTCTGTGCGGTATTTCCACCTCGATGCCCGAGCTGGTGGGCTTTCGCGTGTTGCAGGGGGTGGTGGCGGGGCCGTTGTACCCGATGACCCAGACCCTGTTGATCGCGGTCTATCCGCCGGCCAAAAGGGGGATGGCCCTGGCACTGTTGGCGATGGTCACGGTGGTCGCGCCGATTGCCGGGCCGATCCTCGGCGGCTGGATCACCGACAGTTACAGTTGGCCGTGGATCTTCTTTATCAACGTGCCGATCGGCCTGTTTGCCGCCTGGGTGGTCAAGCAGCAACTGAAGGCGCGGCCGGTGGTTACCAGTCGCCAGCCGATGGACTACATCGGCCTGCTGAGCCTGATCGTCGGCGTCGGCGCGCTGCAGGTGGTGCTGGACAAGGGCAACGACCTGGATTGGTTCGAGTCCAACTTCATCATCATCGGCACGCTGATTTCGGTGATTGCCCTGGCGGTGTTCGTGATCTGGGAAATGACCGACCGCCACCCGGTGGTCAACCTGCGGCTGTTCGCCTATCGCAACTTTCGCATCGGCACCATTGTGCTGGTGGGCGGTTATGCCGGGTTCTTCGGCATCAACCTGATCCTGCCGCAGTGGTTGCAGACCCAGATGGGCTACACCGCCACCTGGGCCGGGCTGGCGGTGGCGCCGATCGGTATCCTGCCGGTGCTGATGTCGCCTTTTGTCGGCAAGTACGCCCACAAGTTCGACCTGCGGCTGCTGGCCGGGTTGGCGTTCCTGGCGATTGGCCTGAGCTGCTTCATGCGCGCCGGGTTCACCAGTGAGGTGGACTTCCAGCACATCGCCCTGGTGCAGCTGTTTATGGGGATTGGGGTGGCGCTGTTCTTCATGCCGACCCTGAGCATCCTGATGTCGGACCTGCCACCACACCAGATTGCCGACGGCGCGGGCTTGGCGACCTTCCTGCGGACCCTGGGCGGCAGCTTCGCGGCGTCGCTCACCACCTGGATCTGGATCCGCCGGGCCGACCAGCACCACGCCTATATGAGCGAGAGCATCAGCACCTTCGATCCTGCAACCCGCGAGGCCCTGAACAACCTCGGCGGGGCCGGTACCAAGGCCTATGCGCAATTGGACCAGGTGCTGACCAGCCAGGCCTACATGCTGTCGACCGTCGACTACTTCACCCTGTTGGGCTGGGTGTTCATGGGGTTGATTCTGCTGGTCTGGCTGGCCAAACCGCCGTTTGCGGCCAAGGCCGGTCCGGCTTCAGGCGGCCACTGAGGCGCAACCTGTGGTGATGGAGCACGCTCTTTCACCACAGGGGGCTTACTGGCTGGGAAGGGCCAGTTGAGTCGGTACGAAATCGAACGCGGCCAGTTGGAAACCCTGCTCGTCGACCTGCAAGGCCCAACCCTGACGATCCCAATCCCCCAGCACGATGCGCTTGGCCGCCTGCTCGCCCAGTTGCAGCTTGTGGATGGCAGGGCGGTGGGTATGGCCGTGGACCAGGGTGTGGACGCCAAACGCCTGCATCACCCGCGGTACTTCTTCGGGTGTCACATCGACGATGTCGTTGGCTTTCATCCGGGTTTGCGCGCGGCTTTCGTTGCGCAGCTTGCGCGCCAGCTTGTGCCGGGTGCGCAACGGCAAGTGCCGCAGAATCCACAGGGTGAGCGGGTTGCGCAGGTAGCGGCGCATGCGCATGTAGGCTTCGTCGCGGGTGCAGAGGCTGTCACCGTGCATCAACAGCACCGGCTCACCGTAGAAGTCGACCACGCTCGGGTCCTTGAGCAGGGTGGCGCCGGCCGCCTTGCAGAAGGCCTTGCCGAGCATGAAGTCGCGATTGCCATGCATCAGGAGAATCTGCGTACCGCTGTCGCTCAATTCCCGCAGCGCCTGGCAAATGGAAAGCTGGTAGGGGCTCATGGCGTCGTCGCCGACCCACACCTCGAAGAAGTCACCGAGGATGTACAGCGCCTGTGCCTCGCGGGCACGTCCGCCGAGTAAATCCAGAAACGCCCGGGTGATGTCCGGGCGCTCCTGTTCCAGATGCAAATCTGAAATCAGCAATATCACTCAATGATCTCGGCTTTCTCGATGATCACGTCGTCTGCTGGTACGTCCTGGTGGCCGCCTTTCATGGTGGTGGAGACGCCCTTGATCTTGTCGACCACGTCGCTGCCTTCAACCACTTTGCCGAAGACTGCGTAGCCCCAGCCCTGGGTGGTCTTGCCGCTGTGGTTGAGGAAGCTGTTGTCGGCGACGTTGATGAAGAACTGTGCGGAGGCCGAATGCGGCTCCATGGTGCGAGCCATAGCCACGGTGTACTTGTCGTTGGAAAGGCCGTTGTCGGCTTCGTTCTGGATGCTGGCGCGCTTGTCTTTCTTTTCTTTCATGCCTGGCTCGAAACCGCCGCCCTGGATCATGAAGTTGCCGATGACACGGTGGAACACGGTGTTTTCGTAGTGGCCGGCCTTAACGTATTCGATGAAGTTGGCCACGGTGACCGGGGCTTTCTCGGCGTTCAGTTCCAGCACGATGTCGCCGTGGTTGGTGGTCAGTTTGACTTGGGTCATGATCGGTACTCTTTCAAGTAGTGCGTGGTTCAAGGAATTCGTGGGTTTCGGGGCGCTGATAGGGCCTGCGGGCCCCGAACCGTACGGGCTGAAATCAGCCACGGTGCGCAGTTTAGCGTGAGGCGCACGAAATTCGAGGCTGTTTTTTCATTTGAGTTGCATTAATAGCCGCAGTTTTCCAAGCGGCGCTGTCAGGCGCTTGGCCGCATCGGCTATAGTGTCCGTTTTTGATTGATCAGGCCGCACCCGGCCGCGCACTTGTACGTTCAAGGATCCTATGAGCAAGCCCACTGTCGACCCTACCTCGAATTCCAAGACTGGACCGGCCGTACCGGTCAACTTCCTGCGCCCGATCATCCAGGCGGACCTGGACTCGGGTAAGCACACGCAGATCGTGACCCGCTTCCCGCCTGAGCCCAACGGTTACCTGCACATCGGCCACGCCAAGTCGATCTGTGTGAACTTCGGCCTGGCCCAGGAATTCGGCGGCGTGACTCACCTGCGCTTCGACGACACCAACCCGGCCAAGGAAGACCAGGAATACATCGACGCCATTGAAAGCGACATCAAGTGGCTGGGTTTCCAATGGTCCGGTGAAGTGCGCTATGCCTCGAAGTACTTCGACCAGTTGTTCGACTGGGCGGTGGAGCTGATCAAGGCCGGCAAGGCCTATGTCGACGACCTGAGCCCGGATCAAGCCAAGGAATACCGTGGCAGCCTGACCGAGCCGGGCAAGAACAGCCCGTTCCGCGAGCGCAGCGTCGAAGAAAACCTCGACTGGTTCAACCGCATGCGCGCCGGCGAGTTCCCGGACGGTGCACGGGTGCTGCGGGCCAAGATCGACATGGCCTCGCCGAACATGAACCTGCGCGACCCGATCATGTACCGCATCCGCCACGCCCATCACCACCAGACCGGTGACAAGTGGTGCATCTACCCCAACTACGACTTCACCCACGGTCAGTCGGACGCCATCGAAGGCATCACCCACTCGATCTGCACCCTGGAGTTCGAAAGCCATCGTCCGCTGTACGAGTGGTTCCTGGAGAACCTGCCGGTGCCGGCCAACCCGCGCCAGTACGAGTTCAGCCGCCTGAACCTGAACTACACCATCACCAGCAAGCGCAAGCTCAAGCAACTGGTGGACGAGAAGCACGTCCATGGTTGGGACGACCCGCGCATGTCGACCCTGTCGGGCTTCCGTCGCCGCGGTTATACCCCGGCGTCGATTCGCAATTTCTGCGAGATGGTCGGCACCAACCGCTCCGACGGTGTGGTCGATTACGGCATGCTCGAGTTCAGCATCCGTCAGGACCTCGACGCCAACGCCCCGCGCGCCATGTGCGTACTGCGTCCGTTGAAAGTCGTGATCACCAACTACCCGGAAGGCCAGGTCGAAGACCTCGAACTGCCGCGTCACCCACAGAAAGAAGAGCTGGGCGTGCGCAAGCTGCCGTTTGCGCGTGAGATCTACATCGACCGTGACGACTTCATGGAAGAGCCGCCAAAAGGCTACAAGCGCCTGGAGCCCAACGGCGAAGTGCGCCTGCGCGGCAGCTACGTGATCCGTGCCGATGAAGCGATCAAGGACGCCGAGGGCAACATCGTCGAACTGCGCTGCTCCTACGATCCTGAAACCCTGGGCAAGAACCCTGAAGGCCGCAAGGTCAAGGGCGTGGTGCACTGGGTGCCGGCTGCCGCCAGCGTCGAGTGCGAAGTGCGCCTGTACGATCGCCTGTTCCGTTCTCCGAACCCGGAGAAGGCCGAGGACAGCGCCAGTTTCCTGGACAACATCAACCCTGACTCCCTGCAAGTGCTCACTGGTTGTCGTGCCGAACCCTCGCTGGGCAACGCACAGCCGGAAGACCGTTTCCAGTTCGAGCGCGAAGGTTACTTCTGCGCGGATATCAAGGACTCGAAACCTGGTCAGCCGGTATTCAACCGTACCGTGACCCTGCGCGACTCCTGGGGCCAGTGATTCAGTCAAGGAATTAAAGTGCTAACGATCTACAACACGCTCACCAAGAGCAAAGAAGTCTTCAAGCCGCTGGATGGCAACAAAGTGCGCATGTACGTGTGCGGCATGACCGTGTACGACTACTGCCACATCGGCCACGGCCGCAGCATGGTTGCCTTTGACCTGGTGACCCGCTGGTTGCGCTTCAGCGGTTATGACCTGACCTATGTGCGCAACATCACCGACATCGAAGACAAGATCATCAATCGCGCGCGGGAGAACGGCGAGCCGTTCGACGCGCTGACCGAGCGCATGATCACCGCGATGCACGAGGACGAGGCGCGCCTCAATATCCTCAAGCCGGACCTGGAGCCCCGTGCCACGGATCACATTCCGGGCATGCTGAGCATGATCCAGACCTTGATCGACAAGGGCTACGCCTACGCCCCGGGCAATGGCGACGTGTACTACCGCGTCGCCAAGTTCATGGGCTACGGCAAGCTGTCGCGCAAGAAGATCGAAGACCTGCGCATCGGCGCGCGGATCGAAGTCGACGAGTCGAAACAGGACCCGCTGGACTTCGTGCTGTGGAAAGGCACCAAGCCGGGCGAGCCAAGCTGGCCTTCGCCGTGGGGTGACGGCCGTCCGGGCTGGCACATCGAATGCTCGGTGATGTCGACCTGCTGCCTGGGCGAGACCTTCGACATTCATGGCGGCGGCAGCGATCTTGAGTTCCCGCACCATGAAAACGAAATCGCCCAGAGCGAAGCGGCCACCGGCAAGACCTACGCCAACGCGTGGATGCATTGCGGGATGATTCGCATCAATGGCGAGAAGATGTCCAAGTCCTTGAACAACTTCTTCACCATTCGTGACGTGCTGGCCAAGTACCACCCGGAAGTCGTGCGTTACCTGCTGGTGTCGAGCCATTACCGCAGCGCGATCAACTACTCGGAAGACAACCTCAAGGACGCCAAAGGTGCCCTGGAGCGTTTCTACCACGCGCTCAAAGGCCTGCCGAAAGTGGCCCCGGCCGGTGGCGAAGCCTTTGTCGGACGCTTCACCCAGGTGATGAACGACGACTTCGGTACCCCCGAAGCCTGCGCCGTGCTGTTCGAGATGGTGCGCGAGATCAATCGTCTGCGTGAGAGCGATCTCAATGCCGCGGCGGGTCTGGCGGCGCGTTTGCAAGAGCTGGCCAGTGTGCTCGGTGTGCTGCAACTGGAAGCCGATGACTTCCTGCAGGCCGGTGCCGAAGGTCGGGTCGATGCGGCTGAGGTTGAAGCGCTGATCCAGGCTCGCCTGCAGGCCCGTGCCGACAAGAACTGGGCGGAATCCGACCGTATCCGCGACCAGATCACCGCCATGGGCGTGGTGCTGGAAGACGGCAAGGGCGGGACCACCTGGCGTCTGGCTGACTGATTGCAGTAACGGCTACAAACAAAACCCGCCTGGTGCGGGTTTTTGTTTGCCTGCGGTCTTGCCATCGCCGCGCTCAGCCCTGTAGCTGGCGCAGCCGCTTGTAGAGGGTGTTGCGGCTTACCCCCAGGCGCCGGGCCAGGTGGGAGATGTTACCGCCCACGGCCTGGAGCATCTGGTTCAAGTCCTCGGCGTCATGCCCATCCACCGTCGGCGTCTCGACCGCTTCCATCTCCAGGTCGACAAAGAAGTCATCCGGCAAATGCTCCGGCCGCACCGGTTGTTCCTCGGCCATGGCCAGGGCCACCTGCATCACGCTGCTGACCTGGCGCAAGTTGCCGGGCCAGGGGTGGCGTTCGAACAGGGCTTGTACCTCGCGGCTGAGCCCGGCCCATTGGCTGGGTTCACGCTGCTGTTCCCAGATTTTCTGGAACAGCGCCGCTTTGTCGCTGCGTTCGCGCAGGGGCGGCAGTTCCAGGGTCAGGCCGCCGATGCGGTAATACAGGTCTTCCCTGAAGCGGCCGAGCTGTACCTGCTCGCGCAGGGAGCGGTTGGTGGCGGAGATGATCCGGATATCCACCGCGAACAGCTCGCTGCTGCCCACCGGCTGTACGCAGCGCTCCTGTAGCACCCGCAGCAGGCGCGCCTGGGTTGGCAGCGGCATATCACCGATCTCATCGAGAAACAGCGTGCCTTTGTCGGCCTTGCGAATCAGCCCGATGCTGCCTTTGAGGCTGGCCCCGGTGAACGCACCTTTTTCATAGCCGAACAGCTCGGACTCCACCAGTTCGGCGGGGATCGCCGCGCAGTTCACCGCAATCAATGCCTGTTTGCTGCGTGAGCTGGCCTGGTGCAGGGCTTTGACAAACACTTCCTTGCCGACCCCGGTTTCACCGTGGATCAGCAGCGGGATGTCTTTTTCCAGCAGGCGCTCAGCCTGGCGCACGGCTTTTTCAACCCGGCTGTCGCCGAAGTGCAGGGAGTTGAGGCTGAGGGCCGACGTCGGGGCTGGGGTGGGGGCGGCGCTGGGTTGGGCAAATACCCGGGCCTGGACCGGCCTGTGCTGGGGCCGTTTGAGCAGGCAATGGAAGCGATTGCGCCCGGCGGCTTGCAGGGCGAAGGGCTGGCCTTCGGGCTGGTTGAGCAGTTCCAGCAACGACACCTGGAACAGGCTGTCGATGGCCACACGCGACAGGCTGATCCCCAGCAGGTTGTCGGCGCGCCGGTTGGCCGAGAGTACCTGGCCGCTGTCGTCGAAGATCAGCAGCCCGGCCCATTGGCTGTCGAGGTTGTTCAGCCCGGTGTTGAAGGTCAGCTGGAAGTGCCGGCCGTGGAACAGATTGAGGATCAGCCGGTTCTCCACCGTCTGGCTCATCATCTTGACCATGCCTAGGGTATGGGAGGGCGGCAGGTAGCTGTCACTGGACACGTCCAGCACCGCGATCACCCGGCGCTCGGTGTCGAAGATCGGTGCGGCGGAGCCGGTCATGAAGCGGTTGGCCTTGAGGAAATGCTCGTCGTGCTCGATGTGCACCGCCTGCTCGCAGGCCAGGGCAGTGCCAATGGCGTTGGTGCCGGTGCGGTCTTCCCGCCAACTGACGCCGGTATTGAAGCCGTGGGCCAGGCGCGGCTCGATAAAGCGCTGGGTGCCCCAGGAGGTGAGGACCTGGCCCTGGTTGTCGGCGAGCATGATCAGGCAGTTGGAGTTGCTGAGGATATTCTCGTAATAGGGCAGCACTTCCTGGTGCGTGGTCTGCACCAGGGAATGCTGGCTTTCGAGCAGTTGCGCGATGCGCTCGGCGGGCAGTTGATCGAACACTGGGGGGCTTTGGTGATCGAGGCCGAACGCGCGGCAGCGCCGCCAGGAGTCCTTGATGATGGTGTCGTGGGGCAACAGCGGGGCAGGAGCGCTCATGGCCGTGGGTCTCTTATTATTTTTCTTATTGAAGACAGCGTGTCGGGCTTGCTGGCGCCGCAGGCGGTGGCCGCAGCACAAGCCTTGGGTTGCAGAAAGCGTCTATCCAGTGTTGTTCACAATTGTTCATTGTCAACCGCGCAGCTGTTCAAGTGTTCAGCCAGAGCTGTTCATTTCTGTTCAGCAGTGAAAACGCGGCGGGCCCCTATTTGCGTAAAGCCGAGCCTTATCAATGGCTTGCTGAAACCCTGAATGATTGGCACGAAACTCGCTCTGCTGTCCCGGTCGCTTGACTCCAATAATAAAAAGGCCGAGCCATGTCACTCACACTGGAGCACGTCAGCCGTGTCGTCGAAGGCCAGACCTGGATCGATGACGCCAGCCTCAGCTTCCAACCCGGATCCTTCAATGTCCTGCTCGGCCGCACACTGTCCGGCAAGACCAGCCTGATGCGGCTGATGGCCGGCCTGGACAAGCCTGACAGTGGCCGCATCCTGATGAACGGGGTCGACGTGACCCAGCGCCCGGTGCGCCTGCGCAATGTGTCGATGGTCTATCAGCAGTTCATCAACTACCCGACCATGACCGTGTTCGAGAACATCGCTTCGCCGCTGCGCCAGGCCGGGGTCTCGGCCGAGCAGATTCGCAGCAAGGTGCTGGAGACCGCGCAGATGCTGCGCATCGAGAAGTTCCTGCAGCGCTACCCCCTGGAGTTGTCGGGCGGCCAGCAGCAGCGCACGGCCATGGCCAGGGCGCTGGTCAAGGATGCCGACCTGATCCTGTTCGATGAACCCCTGGTCAATCTCGACTACAAGCTGCGCGAAGAATTGCGCCAGGAAATGCGCGAGTTGTTCAAGGCGCGCCATACCATTGCCATCTACGCCACCACCGAGCCCAACGAAGCGCTGGCCCTGGGCGGCACCACCACCATCCTCCACGAGGGCCGAGTGGTGCAGAGCGGCCAGACCGCCGAGGTTTACCATCAGCCGCAGACGGTGCTGGCCGCCGAGCTGTTCTCCGAGCCGCCGATCAACCTGATGCCTGGGCGCATCACCGGCAATGAAGTGAGTTTCGCCAACTTTGTGCATTTCCCGCTGAACGTCGATTTGCGCCCGGTGGGCGAGGGCGAGTTCCGTTTCGGCGTGCGCCCCAGCCATATCTCCCTGGTGCCGAGCAATGACGATGACCTGGAGTTGGCGGTGACCGTCGAGGTGGCGGAAATCAGCGGCTCCGAGACCTTCCTCCATGTGCGCAACGAACACTTCCTGCTGGTGCTGCATTTGCCCGGGGTGCACGAGTACGACGTCGATGCGCCGATCCGCATTTACATCCCGACCCACAAGCTGTTTGTGTTCGATGCCCAGGGCCGTCTGGTCCAGGCTCCCAGTCGTCGTGTCGCGAGGGTTGCCTGATGGCCGAGATCCGCTTGCACAACCTCGCCCACAGCTACAGCCGGACCCCGGCCGGGCCTGAAGACTACGCGATCCGCGAGATGAACCATGTCTGGGAGCAGGGCGGGGCCTATGCCTTGCTGGGGCCGTCCGGCTGCGGCAAGTCGACCTTGCTCAATATCATTTCCGGGTTGCTCAGCCCGTCCGAGGGCCAGGTGCTGTTCGATGCCAAGGTGGTCAATCAGCTGACCCCGGAAAAACGCAACATCGCCCAGGTTTTCCAGTTTCCGGTGGTCTACGACACCATGACGGTGTTCGACAACCTGGCCTTCCCCCTGCGTAACCAGGGCATGGCCGAGGCCAGGATCCACAGCAAGGTCCAGGAGATCGCCGAAGTCCTGGATCTGCAGGCCCTGCTGGATAAAAAGGCGCGCAACCTCACTGCCGACGAGAAGCAGAAGGTCTCCATGGGCCGTGGCCTGGTGCGCGATGACGTATCGGCGATCCTGTTCGATGAGCCGCTGACGGTGATCGACCCGCACTTGAAGTGGAAACTGCGGCGCAAGCTCAAGCAGATCCACGAGCAATTCAACATCACCATGGTCTACGTGACCCACGACCAACTTGAAGCCTCGACCTTCGCCGACAAGATCGCCGTGATGTACGGCGGGCAGATCGTGCAATTCGGCACGCCCCGGGAGTTGTTCGAGCGACCCAGCCATACGTTTGTCGGTTACTTCATTGGCAGCCCCGGGATGAACCTGATCCAGGTCCAGCCGCAACCTGGGGGCGTCGGTTTCGCCAGCACTCACCTGGCGCTGTCCGAGGCCCAGCAGCAACGCATCGCCGAGTCGCAATGGACCACCCTCAAGATCGGCATCCGCCCGGAATTCGTCCATGTGTGGGACGAGCCGTTTGATGACGCGTTGCAGGCCGCTGTCGTACATGTCGAAGACCTCGGCACCTACAAGATCATGACCCTCAAGCTCGATGGCCAGCCGCTCAAGGTGCGCCTGGCCGAAGACAAGCCCGTGCCTCAGGGCACTGCGTACATCAGTTTTCCGGCGCAGTGGCTGATGGTCTATGCCGACGATTACCTGTTGGAGGTGCTGCCATGAACAAGGTGCAGAACAACAAGGCCTGGTGGCTGGTGCTGCCGGTGTTCCTGCTGGTGGCCTTCAGTGCAGTGATCCCGATGATGACCGTGGTCAACTATTCGGTGCAGGACATCTTCGATCAGTCGAGCCGTTATTTTGTCGGTGCCGATTGGTACCGCCAGGTGCTGCTCGACCCGCGGCTGCATGACTCGCTGCTGCGCCAGTTCATCTATTCGGCCTGTGTGCTGCTGATCGAAATCCCCCTCGGTATCGGCATCGCCCTGACCATGCCGACCAAGGGCCGCTGGTCGTCGCTGGTGCTGATTATCCTGGCGATCCCGCTGCTGATCCCGTGGAACGTGGTGGGCACCATCTGGCAGATCTTTGGCCGCGCCGATATCGGCCTGCTGGGTTCGAGCCTCAATGCCATGGGCATCAGCTACAACTACGCGGCCAACACCATGGACGCCTGGGTCACGGTGCTGGTGATGGACGTCTGGCACTGGACCTCCCTGGTGGCGCTGCTGTGTTATTCGGGACTACGGGCGATCCCGGATGTGTACTACCAGGCGGCACGGATCGATCGGGCCTCGAGCTGGGCGGTATTCCGGCATATCCAGCTGCCCAAGCTCAAGAGTGTGCTGTTGATCGCGGTAATGCTGCGCTTTATGGACAGCTTCATGATCTACACCGAGCCGTTCGTGCTCACCGGCGGTGGTCCGGGGAATGCCACCACCTTCCTCAGTCAGACCCTGACCCAAATGGCCGTCGGCCAATTCGACCTTGGCCCGGCGGCGGCGTTCTCGCTGGTGTACTTCCTCATCATCCTGTTGGTGTCCTGGCTGTTCTACACCGCCATGACCCACTCCGACGCCAACCGTTGAGGCCTGGTACTCCCATGAAGAAGGTCATTCCTCTGCTGGTCTACATCCTGTTCCTGCTGGTGCCGATCTACTGGCTGCTGAACATGTCCTTCAAGAGCAACAGCGAAATCCTCGGCGGCCTGACGCTGTTTCCCCAGGATTTCACCCTGGCCAACTACAAGGTGATCTTTACCGATCCCAGCTGGTACAGCGGTTACCTCAATTCGCTGTACTACGTGAGCCTGAATACGGTGATCTCCCTCAGCGTGGCGCTGCCGGCGGCGTACGCGTTTTCCCGCTATCGGTTCCTTGGCGACAAGCATCTGTTCTTCTGGCTGCTGACCAACCGCATGGCGCCGCCGGCGGTGTTCCTGCTGCCGTTTTTCCAGCTCTATTCCTCCATCGGCTTGTTCGACACCCATATTGCGGTGGCGCTGGCCCACTGCCTGTTCAACGTGCCGTTGGCGGTGTGGATCCTCGAGGGATTCATGTCAGGGGTGCCCAAGGAAATCGACGAAACCGCCTACATCGATGGCTACGGTTTTCCCAAGTTCTTCATCAAGATCTTCATCCCGCTGATTGGCTCGGGGATCGGCGTCACGGCGTTTTTCTGCTTTATGTTTTCCTGGGTCGAGCTGTTGCTGGCGCGCACCCTGACTTCGGTGAATGCCAAGCCGATCGCTGCGGTCATGACCCGCACGGTGTCGGCTTCAGGCATCGACTGGGGGGTGCTGGCGGCGGCCGGGGTACTGACCATCCTGCCGGGCATGCTGGTGATCTGGTTTGTTCGCAACCACGTGGCCAAGGGCTTTGCCCTGGGCCGGGTCTGAGGAACTGATGATGGAATGGATGGCCTGGACCACGCCCACGGCAGCGTTCTTTGTCGCAATCGCCTTGATCCTGACCGGCATGACCACCTGGGAGTTGCGCTCGCCCAGCATCCCGCGACGGGGCTTGTTACCGATTGCCACCACCCGTGGCGATCGGCTGTTTATCGGTCTTCTCGGCAGTGCCTACCTGCACCTGATGGTGATTGGCCTGACCGACTGGAGCATTTGGGTGGCGTCCGCGCTGTCCCTGGTGTGGCTGTTGGCTGTGATGCGTTGGGGTTAGCTGTGTGGTGTTCGGCGACCCCGCTCCGAAATTTAACCAGGAGGTCTCTATGTTCGACAAAAACAATAAGCTGCGACATAGCGTTTCATTGGCAGCCATGCTGGCTCTCAGCGGGTTGAGCGCTACGGCCTGGGCCGACGCCTATGAAGACGCGGCGAAGAAATGGATAGGCAGCGAATTCAAGCCATCCACCTTGAGCGAAGCCCAGCAGTTGGAAGAGCTGAAGTGGTTCATCAAGGCCGCCGAGCCGTTTCGTGGCATGAAAATCAACGTGGTTTCGGAAACCCTGACCACCCACGAGTACGAGTCCAAGGTGCTGGCCAAGGCCTTCAGCGAAATCACCGGGATCAAGTTGACCCACGACTTGCTGCAAGAAGGCGATGTGGTGGAAAAACTCCAGACCCAGATGCAGTCCGACAAAAATATCTACGATGGCTGGGTTAACGATTCGGACCTGATCGGCACGCACTTTCGCTATGGCAAGACCGAATCCATCACCGACCTGATGGCCAATGAAGGCAAGAACTTCACCTCGCCGACCCTGGATATCAAGGACTTTATCGGCATCTCCTTTACCACCGCGCCAGACGGCAAAATCTACCAACTGCCGGACCAGCAGTTCGCCAACCTCTACTGGTTCCGCGCCGACTGGTTCGAGCGCGCCGACCTGAAAGCCAAGTTCAAGGAGAAATACGGCTACGAGCTGGGGGTGCCGGTCAACTGGTCGGCTTATGAAGACATCGCCAAGTTCTTCACCGAGGACGTCAAGGAGATCGACGGCAAGCGGGTCTACGGCCACATGGACTACGGCAAGAAGGACCCATCCCTGGGCTGGCGCTTCACCGATGCCTGGTTCTCCATGGCCGGTGGCGGCGACAAGGGCCTGCCCAACGGCTTGCCGGTGGACGAGTGGGGGATTCGCGTCGAGGACTGCCACCCGGTGGGTTCCAGCGTGACCCGTGGCGGCGACACCAACGGCCCGGCGGCGGTGTTTGCCACGCAGAAGTACGTCGACTGGCTCAAGGCCTATGCACCACCGGAAGCGGCCGGCATGACGTTCTCCGAATCCGGGCCGGTGCCGTCCCAGGGCAATATCGCCCAGCAGATCTTCTGGTACACCGCCTTCACCGCCGACATGACCAAGCCGGGCCTGGCGGTGATGAACGCCGACGGTACGCCGAAATGGCGCATGGCACCTTCACCGCGCGGGCCTTACTGGGAGGAGGGCATGAAGCTGGGTTATCAGGACGTGGGCTCCTGGACCTTCATGAAGTCCACACCGGAGAAACAGAAACTCGCGGCCTGGCTCTATGCACAGTTCGTGACCTCGAAAACCGTGTCGCTGAAGAAAACCATCGTCGGCCTGACGCCGATCCGCGAATCGGACATCAACTCGCAAGCCATGACCGACCTGGCGCCGAAGCTCGGTGGCCTGGTGGAGTTCTATCGCAGCCCGGCCCGGGTGCAATGGACCCCGACCGGGACCAACGTGCCGGACTACCCTCGCCTGGCGCAGTTGTGGTGGAGCCATATTTCGGAAGCCGCCAGCGGCGAGAAAACCCCGCAACAAGCCCTCGATGGCCTGGCCAAGGACCAGGACGCGATCATGACCCGGCTTGAACGCTCGAAAGTCCAGCCGGTGTGCGGGCCGAAAATGAACCCTGAGCGTGACGCGCAATACTGGTTCGATCAACCCGGCGCGCCAAAACCGAAACTGGCCAACGAGAAGCCCAAGGGCGAGACCGTGAGCTACAACGAGCTGATCAAGTCGTGGGAGGCGGCGCGCAAGTAACAGCTACCGATTGCGACAGGGGCGGCACCTTCGGGTGCCGTTTTTCTGTGTGACGTTTGCCTGTCGTGCCCCATGGCTTGGCACTGCCTGGCTGGCCTTTGCTGCCTAGACGTTCATCAGCCGGGGCGTCGAGGCCTTCCGGCCGTTCGGCGAATCTTTGCCGTTTCATCAACCACCTCCACTCGGTTTATTAGCCTGTGGCTCAACCTTACTGCCTGGGCCTGATATGGGCTGTCAGGCAGGTTGGCAAAGGTTGAAGGGCTTTTCTGTAAATGCCGGGTAAGAAGGGCAGGGCCTGAATGCAGAACGGCGCCCGAAGGCGCCGTTCTGTTGTACTGCAGTTCGCCCTTGAGCGATCAGCCCGCGAGGCCTGCCTGCTGGACCAGGGTCAGCAGCGGTTGCGGGTAGACGCCGAGGAAGAACGCCAGGAGGGCGATGGCCAGCAGCATCACGCCGCCTGCCTTTTGCTCCCAGTGCAATTGCGCATCGTGGCGACGCAGGTTCGGCTCGATCAGGTACAGGGTGACCATCACGCGCAGGTAGTAGAAGACGCCGATGGCGCTGCCCAGTACCAGGGAACCCACCAGCCACCACTGGTGCGACTCGACACCGGTGGCAATGATGTAGAACTTGCCGATAAAGCCTGCGGTGAGCGGGATACCGGCCAGGGACAGCATCATCACGGTCAGTACGGCGGTCAGGTACGGACGGCGCCAGAACAGGCCGCGGTATTCGTACAGGGCGTCTGCGTCGCGGCCTTTGTAAGGCGAGGACATCAGGGTGATCACGCCGAATGCACCGAGGCTGGTGATGACGTAGGTGACCAGGTACACGCCGATGGCTTCCAGGGCCAGGCCCTTGCTCGCCACCAGGGCGATCAGCAGGTAACCGAAGTGGGCGATGGACGAGTAACCCAGCAGACGCTTGAGGTTGCTCTGGGTCAGTGCCAGCAGGTTACCGAACAGGATCGACGCCACGGCGATCACGCTGAGCACGGTGCTCAGCACGCCGCTGCTGGCCGCTGGCGAGATCTGGAACAGACGCACCATCACTGCGAACACCGCCACCTTGGAAGCGGTGGCCAGGAACGCCGCCACCGGTGCCGGAGCACCTTCGTAGACGTCCGGGGTCCAGAGGTGGAACGGCACCAGCGACAGTTTGAACGCCAGGCCGATCAGCATCATGCCCAGGCCCAACTGAGCCAGGGAACTTGGCAGGCCGGTGGCCGCGATGGCCTGGCCGATCCCGACGAAGCTCAGGCTGCCGGCATCGGCGTAGAGCATGGCCATGCCGAACAGCAGGAACGCGGAACCGGCGGCCGACAGCACCATGTACTTGATGCCGGCTTCCAGGGAACGCTTGTTGAAGAAGGCATAGGCCACCAGGCCGTAGACCGGTACCGACAGCAGTTCCAGGCCAATGAACAAGCCAGCCAGGTGCTGCGCGCTGACCAGGACCAGGCCACCGGCGGCGGCCATCAGGATCAGCAGGTACAGCTCTTCACGGTTGCCCGGGTAACCGGTACCGCCATCGCCGAGGTAGGCGTGAGCGAGGGTGACACAGGCCAGAGTGGCGACCAGGATCAACGCCATGTACAGGCAGGCGAACGAGTCGATCTGCAGCAGTGGGGTCACGGCCAGTGGCGCGACTTTCAAGGCTGGGAGGATCGACAGCAAGGCCAGGTTCAGACCGGCCACGGAAATCAGGAAGGTCTGTGAGTGGTTGCGGCGCCATGCGATCGCCAGCATCACCACGATGATCGTGGCGCTGGTGATCAACAACGGCGCTAGCGCGATAAAGTGTTGAATCGTGAATTCCATAGCGCTCTTACCGTGCCGAAGCGAGTTGAGTGAAGGCGGTACCGAGCCATTGCTGCACGCCATGCATCGTGGCGGCAGAGGTATCGAGGAACGGTTGCGGGTAGACGCCGATATAGATCAGCAACACCGCAAGGCCGAGCACCATGATCAGTTCGCGAGCATCCATGCCATGCAGGACCGCGTCCGACTTGGACGGGCCGAAGTAGGCGCGGTGGATCATGATCAGCGAGTAGACCGAACCGAACACCAGGCCCGAGGTGGCAATCGCCGTGATCCATGGCGCGGCGACAAAGGTGCCGATCAGGATCAGGAACTCGCCGACGAAGTTGCCAGTGCCCGGCAAGCCCAGGGAAGCGGCGGCAAAGAACAGGCTGATGGCCGGCAGGTAGGCGATCTTCGACCACAGGCCACCCATTTCACGCATGTCGCGGGTGTGAGTGCGCTCGTACAACTGGCCGCTGAGGATAAACAGCGCGGCTGCCGAAACACCGTGGGCCAGCATCTGGATCACTGCGCCTTGCAGGGCGAGCTGGCTGCCGGAGTAGATCCCGATCAGCACGAAGCCCATGTGCGAAACGCTGGAGAAGGCGATCAAACGCTTGATGTCGGTCTGGGCGAAGGCCAGGAATGCACCGTAGAAAATCCCGATCAGACCCAGGGTCATGGCGATGGGAGCGAACTCGGCCGAGGCGTTCGGGAACAGCGGCAGGGCAAAGCGCAGCAGACCATAGGCAGCGGTCTTCAGCAGGATGCCCGCCAGGTCCACGGAACCGGCGGTTGGCGCCTGGGCGTGAGCATCAGGCAGCCAGGAGTGGAACGGCACCACCGGCAGCTTCACCGCGAAAGCGATGAAGAAACCGAGCATCAGGATGTACTCGGTGGTCAACGACATCTTGGTTTTCAACAGGTCGGCGTAGTTGAAGGTAATCACGCCGGTGTTGTTGAAGTTGACCAGGACCAGACCGAGGATCGCCACCAACATGATCAGGCCGGAAGCCTGGGTGAAGATGAAGAACTTGGTCGCCGCATAAATACGGGTCTTTTTGCCGTCCGAAGAGCTGTGACCCCAGAGCGCGATGAGGAAGTACATCGGCACCAGCATCATTTCCCAGAAGAAGAAGAACATGAACAGGTCGAGGGCGAGGAACACGCCGACCACGCCGCCCAGGATCCACATCAGGTTCAGGTGGAAGAAACCCACGTGACGCTGAATCTCTTTCCAGGAACAGAGTACCGAGAGGATACCCAGCAGGCCGGTCAGCAGGATCATCAGCAGCGACAGGCCGTCCAGCGCCAGGTGCACGCTGATGCCGAAGCGCTGGATCCAGATGTGCTTGAACTCAAGCGCCCAGGTCGGATCGGCGCCCGGCGCCGGTGCAAATGAATAGTCACCATGGGCCCACAGCCAGAGGCCGAGAGCGAGTTCCAGGGTCATGGTCAACAGCGCAATCCAGCGGGGGAGGGTGGCGCCGAAGCGCTCACCCATCCAGCACAGCAGGCCGCCGATGAAGGGGATCAGGATTAGCCAAGGCAGAATCATGACGGGCTCAATTCCTTTCGCAAGTTCGCAAGGTTCATGTCAGACCGCTACCAGCACGATGGCGCCGATAACCAGCACGGCACCAGCAGCCATCGAGGCGGCATACCAACGCAGTTGACCGGTTTCGGTACGGCTCAGGGCGTTGTGTCCGCCTTTGGCCATACGCGGGATCAAACCGATGGTCTGGTCGAGCGGGTCTTTGCGCAGTACGTGGCTGATGGCCAGATACGGCTTGACGAACAGTTTGTCGTAGATCCAGTCGAAGCCCCAGGCGGCGAACCACCAGGCCGAGAGCAGACGCCCGATGCCGCTGTTGGCGATGGCGGTCACAAAGCGACGCTTGCCAAGGAACAACAGGGCTGCCAGCAGGATACCGGCCAGGGCGATGGCGCCCGAAGCGATTTCCAGGCTGTGCTTGGCTTCGCCGCCGGCATGGCCAACGCTCTGTGGCAGCACGCCGTGCAGCGGCGGAACGATCATCGCGCCAATGGCGGTGGACAATACGATCAGCACCGACAGTGGCAGCCAGTGAGCGATGCCGTGACCGGCGTGGGCTTCGGTCTTCGCTTCACCGTGGAACGCGATGAAGATCAGGCGGAAGGTATACAGCGAAGTCATGAACGCACCGACCAGACCGGCGTACAGCAGGCCATGGTTGCCGCTGGCGAAGGCTTCCCAGAGGATCTCGTCCTTGGAGTAGAAGCCCGCGGTCACCAGAGGCAAGGCCGCCAGGGCCGCGCCGCCGACGATGAAGCTGGCGTAGGCCAACGGCAGTTTCTTCCACAGGCCGCCCATCTTGAAGATGTTCTGCTCGTGGTGGCAGGCAACGATCACCGCACCGGAAGCAAGGAACAGCAGGGCCTTGAAGAAGGCGTGGGTCATCAAGTGGAAGATCGCGCCGTCCCAGGCGCCGACGCCCAGGGCCAGGAACATGTAGCCGATCTGGCTCATGGTCGAGTAGGCGAGGATCCGCTTGATGTCCGTCTGTACCAGCGCGGCAAAGCCGGCCAGGACCAGGGTCACGCCGCCGACCAGGCCCACCAGGTGCAGGATCTCCGGCGCCAGGGTGAACAGGCCGTGGGTACGGGCGATCAGGTAGACACCTGCGGTGACCATGGTCGCGGCGTGGATCAGTGCCGATACCGGGGTCGGGCCGGCCATCGCGTCCGCCAGCCAGGTCTGCAATGGCAGCTGCGCGGATTTACCGACAGCGCCGCCCAGCAGCATCAGGGTCGCCAGGGTGATCCAGAAGTCGCCGGCCTGGAATTTCTGCGGTGCCAGCACCAGCAGTTCCTGGATGTTCAGCGTGCCGACCTGTTGGAACAGGATGAACAGGCCGATGGCCATGAACACGTCGCCGATACGGGTGACGATAAAGGCCTTGAGTGCCGCGTTACCGTTGTTGCGGTTGCTGTAGTAGAAACCGATCAACAGGTAGGAGCACAGGCCCACGCCTTCCCAGCCGAAGTACAGGAACAACAGGTTATCGCCCAGGACCAGGAACAGCATGCTGGCGATAAACAGGTTGGTGTAGGCGAAGAAGCGCGAGTAACCGGCTTCGCCGCGCATGTACCAGGACGCGAACAGGTGGATCAGAAAGCCGACACCGACCACGACGCCCAGCATGGTGATCGACAGGCCGTCGATGTACAGGGCGAAGTTAGGGGTGAAGTTTTCCACCGCCATCCACTGCCACAGCACCAGGGTGTAGTGGCCAGCCTCGGGCGGAGCGACGTTGAATTGCCAGATCACATAGGCCGCCACGATGGCCGAGAGGCCGATGGAGCCGACGCCGATCAGGGCGGCGAGGTTTTCCGAGAAGCGTCCACGGGAGAACGACAGCAGCAGGAAACCGATCAGGGGGAATACGAAAGTCAGAAAGATAAGGTTCATCCGCGCATCTCACTGGCAGCGTCGATATCGAGCGTATGGAAGCGGCGGTACAGTTGCAGCAGGATTGCCAGGCCAATACTGGCCTCGGCGGCTGCAAGGCTGATCACCAGGATGAACATGATCTGTCCATCCGGCTGCGCCCAACGGGCACCGGCCACGATGAACGCCAGGGCAGCGGCGTTCATCATGATTTCCAGGCTCATCAACACGAAGAGAATGTTACGGCGCACCATCAGGCCGACCAGGCCCAGGCAGAACAGGATCCCGGCGACTGCCAGGCCATGTTCCAGCGGGATAGAACCCATAGAGATAGTAGGCATGAGTTACTCCTTCGCCTCGTTGCGGCCCAGGTGGAATGCCGTGACCGCTGCAGCAAGCAGCAGCATCGAGGCGAGTTCGACCACCAGCAGGTAAGGACCGAACAGGCTGATGCCTACGGCCTTGGCGTCCACGGCGGTGTGACCGATGCTGGCGCCGCTCTGATGGCTGAACAGCACATACAGCAGTTCAGCCAGCAGCAGGGCGCTGAGAATCACCGGTCCGATCCAGATGCCGGGCTTGAGCCAGATACGCTCTTGCTGAACCGAGGCCGGGCCCAGGTTCAACATCATCACCACGAACACGAACAGCACCATGATGGCGCCGGCATAGGCGATCACTTCCAGTACGCCAGCAAACGGCGCACCGAGACTGAAGAACGTCATGGCCACGGCGATCAGCGAAATGATCAGGTAGAGCAGGGCGTGCACAGGGTTAGTGTTGGTGATCACACGCAATGTGGACACAACGGCAACACCTGACGCGAAATAGAAAGCGAATTCCATCTTTCTTCCTTAAGGCAGCAAGCTCTTCACGTTGATCGGCTCGGCTTCGTTTTGCGCGGAGCCTTTTGGCTTACCGGCAATGGCCATACCTGCAACACGATAGAAGTTGTAATCAGGGTTTTTTCCGGGGCCGGAGATCAGCAGATCTTCTTTCTCGTAAACCAGGTCCTGACGTTTGAACTCGGCCATTTCGAAATCCGGCGTGAGCTGGATTGCGGTGGTCGGGCAGGCTTCCTCGCAGAGGCCGCAGAAAATGCAGCGCGAGAAGTTGATGCGGAAGAAGTCCGGGTACCAGCGACCGTCTTCGGTTTCAGCTTTCTGCAGCGAGATGCAACCCACCGGGCACGCCACGGCGCACAGGTTGCAGGCTACGCAGCGCTCTTCGCCGTCGGGATCACGGGTCAGGACGATGCGGCCGCGGTAGCGCGGTGGCAGGTACACGGCTTCTTCCGGGTACTGCAGGGTGTCGCGTTTGCGAAAGCCATGGCCGAAAACCATCACCAGGCTGCGCAACTGGGTACCAGTACCCTTAACGATGTCGCCAATATATTTGAACATGGGTCAAATCCTCACTGAACCGCGCCCGCTGGCGTGTTCAACAACACAACCGCAGCGGTCACCAGCAAATTGATCAGGGTCAGCGGCAGGCAGAATTTCCAGCTGAAGTCCATCACCTGGTCATAACGCGGACGCGGGATAGAGGCGCGCAGCAGGATGAACAGCATGATGAAGAACGCGGTCTTCAAGGCGAACCAGACGAAGGCCAGTTGCGGCAGGATGCCGAACGGACCGTGCCAGCCACCGAAGAACAGAGTCACCAGCAGTGCCGAGATCAGGATGATGCCGATGTACTCGCCAACGAAGAACATGCCCCATTTCATGCCGGCGTATTCAATGTGGTAACCGTCGGCCAGTTCCTGCTCCGCTTCCGGCTGGTCGAAGGGGTGACGGTGAGTCACGGCCACGCCAGCGATGAAGAAGGTACAGAAGCCGAAGAACTGCGGAATGATGAACCACAGGTTCTGCGCCTGGTACTCGACGATGTCGCGCATGTTGAACGAGCCGACCTGGACCACGATGCCCATCAGCGCCAGGCCCATGAACACTTCATAGGACACGGTCTGGGCCGAAGCCCGCAGGGAACCCAGGAGGGCGAACTTGTTGTTGCTCGACCAGCCGGCGAACAGCACCGCGTAGACCGAAAGACCGGCCATGGCGAAGAAGAACAGCAGGCCGATGTTCAGGTCCGCGACGCCCCAGGTCGGGGTGATCGGGATGATCGCGAAGGCGATCAGCAAGGCACTCATGGCCACAACCGGTGCCAGGGTGAAAATCACCTTGTCGGCAAACGGCGGAGTCCAGTCTTCCTTGAAGAACATTTTCAGCATGTCGGCAGCGATCTGGAACATGCCGAATGGGCCGACGCGGTTCGGACCGTAACGGTCCTGCCACCAGCCCAGCAGGCGACGTTCGACGAAGCTGAGCAGGGCGCCGGCAACCACCACGGCCAACAGCACCACGATGGCCTTGACCACCGCGATGATGGTGTCGATCACTTCAGGGGTGAACCAGGTCATTGCGCTGCCTCCTGCAGACCATCAACGGTTTTGCCGAAAATCGCCGGTGGAATACCCGCCAGACCTGCCGGCAGGGCAACCAGGCCAGCGCCCAGTTCTTCGTTGATGCGCAGCGGCAGGCGCAGGGTCTGGCCCGCCACGTTCAGGCTGAGCAGGGCGCCGTCGTTGACTCCCAGGCGGTCCGCTTCGGACTTGGCCAGGGCCACGTAGGCAGCGGGAATGCGCTCCTGCACCGGGGCGGCTTTCGAAGAGTTCTCTTCGCTGCCGAACAGGTGATAGAACGGCACCACTTGCCAGGTGCCCTGGGCCGGCGAAAAGGCCCGTGGCGCGCTGGCGAACCAGTTCAGCTTGTCGCCCTGGGTTTCGATCAGGCGGGTGCCCGGGTCGCCCGCGCGAATGTGACCACCGACTTCGTCCTGGAATTTGTTCCAGGCCTGTGGCGAGTTCCAGCCTGGCGACCAGGCGAAAGGCACCTGCTGACGAGGCTCAGCCGAACCCGAGTAACCTTCCATGGAGAAGGCGAACGCGGTGTCCGGGTCTTGCGGAGTACGTGGCTCGTGCACGCTGATATCGGCGCGCATGGCGGTACGACCGGAGTAGCGCAGCGGCTCGCGGGCCAGTTTCATGCCCTTGATGCGGAACGCGGCGGACGGCGCGGCGTCGACGATACGGGCCAGTTGCGGTGCGCTGGAGGCGACGGCAGCCGTCACGTGGTCGAGCTGAGTCCAGTCGATCGGCTGGTTCAGCAGGGTGGCGCGCAGGGCATGCAGCCAGCGCCAGCCTTCGTGAACCAGGATGCTGGCGTCCATGTACTTCGGATCGAACACCTGGAAGAAACGCTGGGCGCGGCCTTCCTGGCTGATCAGGGTGCCGTCGCCTTCGGCGAAGCTGGCCGCTGGCAGGACCAGGTGCGCGCGGTCGCTGGTGGCGGTCTTCTGGTGATCGGCGACGATCAGCACTTTCGCGGCATCCAGCGCGGCATCGACCTTGGCCGAATCGGTGCGGGTGTACAGGTCATTTTCCAGGACCACGATGGCGTCGGCATTGCCGTCGATCACCGCTTGCAGGGCGGCGTCCACCGACTCGCCGCCGAGCATGGCCAGGCCGAGGCTGTTGGCTTCCGGCACGATCAGGCTGATGGAGCCGTTTTTCTCGCGCAGCTTCAGGGCCTTGGCGATGTTGGCGGCGGCTTCGATCAGTGCCTTGGAACCCAGGGAGGTGCCGGCGATGATCAACGGGCGCTTGGCCGCGAGCAGGGCGTCGGCAATGCGCTTGGCCAGTTCCAGGGCTTCGCTGTCCAGGCCGTCGACGGCAGGGGCGCTGGCGTCCAGGGCGTGGGCCACGGCGAAACCGATGCGGGCCAGGTCGTCCGGTGCAGCGTGCACGCACTCTTCGGCGATGTCGTCGAGCTTGGTTTCAGCCAGGCTGGCGATAAACAGCGGGTTCAGCGCGTGCTGGCCGATGTTTTTCACCGCGGCGTCGAGCCAAGGCTGGACGCGCATGGCGTCGGCCATGTCTTCGGCCTTGCCCTTGACCGACTGGCGCAGGGCCAGGGCCATGCGGGCAGCGGTCTGGGTCAGGTCTTCGCCGAGGACGAAGATCGCGTCATGGTCTTCGATGTCGCGCATGTTTGGCACTGGCAGCGGGCTGTCGTTCAGCACTTGCAGGACCAGGCGGATGCGCTCCAGCTCGGAAGCTTCGATACCGGAGTAGAAGTGCTCGGCGCCTACCAGTTCACGCAGCGCGTAGTTGCTTTCGAGGCTGGCGCGTGGCGAACCGATACCGACGATGTTGCGGCCGCGCAGCAGGTCGGCGGCTTTATCCAGGGCTTCGTCGAGGGTCAGCTTGGCGCCACCGGCCAGCAATGGCTGGCGTGGGCGGTCTTCGCGGTTGACGTAGCCATAGCCGAAACGGCCACGGTCGCAGAGGAAGTACTGGTTCACCGAACCGTTGAAACGGTTCTCGATGCGCCGCAGTTCGCCGTAACGCTCGCCCGGGGAGATGTTGCAACCGCTGGAGCAGCCATGGCAGATGCTCGGCGAGAACTGCATGTCCCACTTGCGGTTGTAGCGCTCGGAGTGAGTCTTGTCGGTGAACACACCGGTCGGGCAGACCTCGGTGAGGTTGCCGGAGAACTCGCTTTCGAGCACGCCGTCTTCAACGCGACCGAAGTACACGTTGTCGTGGGCGCCGAATACGCCCAGGTCGGTGCCGCCGGCGTAGTCTTTGTAGAAGCGCACGCAGCGGTAGCAGGCGATGCAGCGGTTCATTTCGTGGGAAATGAACGGGCCCAGTTGCTGGTTCTGGTGGGTGCGCTTGGTGAAGCGGTAACGACGTTCGTTGTGGCCCGTCATTACGGTCATGTCTTGCAGGTGGCAGTGACCGCCCTCTTCGCACACAGGGCAGTCGTGCGGGTGGTTGGTCATCAGCCATTCGACAACGCTGGCGCGGAACGCCTTGGATTCTTCATCTTCGATGGAGATCCAGGTGTTGTCGGTGGCTGGCGTCATGCAGGACATGACGATACGACCACGGGTGTCGTTCTCGTCGGTGTACTGCTTGACCGCACACTGGCGACAGGCACCGACGCTACCAAGAGCGGGGTGCCAGCAGAAATAAGGGATGTCGAGGCCTAGTGACAGACACGCCTGTAACAGGTTGTCCGCCCCATCGACTTCGAGCGCTTTGCCGTCTACGTGGATAGTGGCCATGGTTCAAAGTTCTTCGTTGGCCCGTTGTCAGCGGGCGTGGCTAATGGAATCTTGTTATTCATGTGCATCAACACAGCCTTCAAGGCGTCAGCACATGAGAAGGCGAAGAGTACGGACCCTTCGCCTTTTTAAGCGTTACGCGCCGACTACGATCGGTCGGGCCAGAGGCGGGACGGCGGCGCTGGTAGGCGCGATGCCGGCTTCGAACTCTGGACGGAAGTATTTGATGGCACTGCCCAACGGCTCCACGGCACCCGGTGCGTGAGCACAGAAGGTCTTGCCTGGGCCGAGGAAGCCGACCAGACCCAGTAGGGTCTCGATATCGCCGGCTTGCCCTTCACCTTTCTCGAGGGCCATCAGCAGCTTGACGCTCCATGGCAGGCCATCGCGGCAAGGGGTGCAGAAGCCACAGGATTCGCGGGCGAAGAACTGCTCCATGTTGCGCAGCAGGGACACCATGTTGACGCTGTCGTCCACCGCCATGGCCAGGCCGGTACCCATACGGGTGCCGACTTTGGCGATGCCGCCGGCGTACATTTGTGCGTCCAGGTGTTCAGGCAGCAGGAAGCCGGTACCGGCGCCGCCTGGCTGCCAGCACTTGAGCTTGAAGCCGTCGCGCATGCCGCCGGCGTAGTCTTCGAACAATTCGCGCGCGGTCACGCCGAATGGCAGCTCCCACAGGCCGGGGTTCTTCACTTTGCCGGAGAAGCCCATCAGCTTGGTGCCGTGGTCTTCACTGCCTTCGCGGGCCAGGGATTTGTACCAGTCCACGCCGTCGCCGATGATCGCCGGCACGTTGCACAGGGTCTCGACGTTGTTCACGCACGTCGGCTTGCCCCACACGCCTACGGCGGCAGGGAAGGGCGGCTTGGAGCGCGGGTTGGCGCGGCGGCCTTCGAGGGAGTTGATCAGTGCGGTTTCTTCACCGCAGATGTAACGCCCGGCACCGGTGTGGACGAACAGCTCGAAATCGAAGCCGCTGCCCAGGATGTTCTTGCCCAGCAGGCCTGCGGCCTTGGCTTCTTCCACGGCACGGTTGAGGTGCTTGGCGGCGGTGGTGTATTCGCCACGCAGGAAGATGTAGCCACGGTAGGTTTTCAGTGCGCGGGCACTGATCAGCATGCCTTCGATCAGCAGATGGGGCTGTTGCTCCATCAGCATGCGGTCTTTCCAGGTGTTGGGTTCCATTTCATCCGCGTTGCACAGCAGGTAGCGGATGTTGATGGATTCGTCCTTGGGCATCAGCCCCCACTTCACGCCCGTGGGGAAGCCTGCACCGCCGCGGCCCTTGAGGCCTGCGTCTTTCACGGTCTGGACGATATCGTCCTGGGACATGTCGGCAAATGCTTTGCGCGCCGCGGCATAACCGTTCTTGGCCTGGTATTCGTCGAGCCAGACCGGCTCGCCGTCGTCACGCAGACGCCAGGTCAGGGGGTGGGTTTCTGCGCTGCGCTGGATGCGGTTGGCAGGGCCGAAGGATGTCAGGGTCATACGTAGCCCTCCAACAGTTTGGCGACGCCAGCAGGCTGTACGTCACCGAAAGTGTCGTCGTCGATCATCAACGCCGGCGCCTTGTCGCAGTTGCCCAGGCAGCACACCGGCAGCAGCGTGAAGCGGCCGTCGGCGGTGGTCTGGCCGAGGCCGATACCGAGCTTGCTCTGGATCTCACTGACCACTGACTCATGGCCGCCGATGTAGCAGACCATGCTGTCGCAGACGCGGATGATGTGACGGCCGACCGGCTGGCGGAAGATCTGGCTGTAGAACGTCGCCACGCCTTCAACGTCGCTGGCCGGGATGCCGAGGATCTCGCCGATGGCGTACAGGGCGCCATCGGGCACCCAGCCACGTTCCTTCTGGACGATCTTCAGGGCTTCGATAGACGCCGCGCGCGGGTCTTCGTAGTGATGCAGCTCGTGCTCGATGGCCGAGCGCTCGGTTTCGCTCAGGGCGAAACGGTCTGTCTGGATAAGCGTGCTGTTCATGCTTAGCGGTCCACGTCGGCCATAACGAAGTCGATACTACCCAGGTACGCGATCAAGTCCGCGACCATGCTGCCTTTGATCACCGAAGGGATCTGCTGCAGGTGCGGGAAGCTTGGGGTACGAATCCGGGTGCGGTAGCTCATGGTGCCGCCATCGCTCGTTAGGTAATAACTGTTGATGCCCTTGGTCGCTTCGATCATCTGGAAGGATTCGTTGGCCGGCATCACCGGGCCCCACGAAACTTGCAGGAAGTGCGTGATCAAGGTCTCGATGTGCTGCAGCGTGCGCTCTTTGGGCGGCGGCGTGGTCAGCGGGTGATCCGCCTTGTACGGGCCTTCCGGCATGTTGCGCATGCACTGGTCGATGATCTTGATGCTCTGGCGCATTTCTTCGACGCGGACCATGCAGCGGTCATAGGCATCGCCGTTGGCGGCCAGCGGCACTTCGAACTCGAAGTTCTCGTAGCCGGAGTATGGACGCGCTTTACGCAGGTCGAAGTCGCAACCGGTGGAACGCAGCCCGGCACCGGTGACGCCCCATTCCAGGGCCTCTTTGGTGTTGTAGGCGGCAACGCCGATGGTACGACCCTTGAGGATGCTGTTCTGCAAGGCGGCCTTGGTGTACTCGTCGAGGCGCTTGGGCAGCCATTCGACGAAGTCCTTGACCAGCTTGTCCCAGCCGCGCGGCAGGTCGTGGGCGACGCCACCGATGCGGTACCAGGCCGGGTGCAGGCGGAAACCGGTAATGGCTTCGATCACCGTGTACGCCTTCTGGCGGTCGGTGAAGGTGAAGAACACCGGGGTCATGGCGCCGACGTCCTGGATATAGGTCCCCAGGAACAGCAGGTGGCTGGTGATACGGAAGAACTCGGCCATCATGATGCGGATGACGTCGACCTTCTCCGGCACCTTGATGCCGGCCAGCTTCTCGACCGAGAGCACGTACGGCAGGTTGTTCATCACCCCGCCGAGGTAGTCGATACGGTCGGTGTAGGGAATGAAGCTGTGCCAGGACTGACGCTCGGCCATCTTCTCGGCACCACGGTGGTGGTAGCCGATGTCCGGTACGCAGTCGACGATCTCTTCACCGTCCAGTTGCAGGATGATGCGGAACGCACCGTGAGCCGAAGGGTGGTTCGGACCCAGGTTGAGGAACATGTAGTCCTCGTTGGCCCCGGAGCGTTTCATGCCCCAGTCTTCCGGCTTGAAGCGTGCGGCTTCTTCTTCCAGTTGCTGTTTGGCCAGGGTCAGGCTGAACGGGTCGAATTCGGTGGCGCGCGCCGGGAAGTCCTTGCGCAGCGGGTGACCTTCCCAGGTCGGCGGCATCATGATGCGCGACAGGTGAGGGTGGCCCGGGAAGTCGATGCCGAACATGTCCCAGACTTCGCGCTCGTACCAGTTGGCGTTGGGCCAGATGCCGGTCACGGTCGGCAGGCTGAGGTCGCTTTCGGACAGGGCGACCTTGATCATCACGTCGCTGTTACGTTCGATCGACAGCAGGTGATAGAAGACGCTGAAGTCGGCGCCCGGCAAGCCCTGGCGCTTGGTGCGCAGACGCTCGTCCACGCCGTGCAGGTCATAGAGCATGACGTACGGCTTGGGCAGGTTGCGCAGGAAGGTCAGGACTTCGACAAGTTTGGCGCGGGTAACCCACAGCACCGGCATGCCGGTGCGGGTGGCCTGGGCGGTGAACGCCTCAGGGCCAAAACGGTTATTGAGTTCGACGACCACATCCTGGTCGTCTGCCTTATAAGGCGGGATGTACAGAGCACTGCCTGTAGTCATGGTTTTTTATCGCTTTGGGTCAACGTAAAGAATGAAGCCAGTTTCTCGTTTCTTTGTAAGAACAGAGCTGGATCAGACTTCGTCTGGGCTGCGCAGGTTGGTGACCTGAATACGCTGTTCGCGGCGCTGTTCCTTTTGCGAAGGCATCTCGGCGCGGTATACGCCTTGATCGCCGACGACCCAGGAAAGTGGGCGACGCTCCTTGCCGATCGATTCCTGCAGCAGCATCAGGCCTTGCAGGAAAGCTTCGGGGCGAGGCGGGCAGCCAGGCACGTAGACGTCCACGGGCAGGAATTTATCCACCCCCTGAACCACGGAGTAGATGTCGTACATGCCACCGGAGTTGGCGCACGAACCCATGGAGATAACCCACTTCGGCTCGAGCATTTGCTCGTAGAGACGCTGAATGATCGGCGCCATCTTGATGAAGCAGGTTCCGGCAATAACCATGAAATCCGCCTGACGCGGCGATGCCCGGATAACCTCGGCGCCAAAGCGCGCGATGTCGTGGGGCGCCGTGAAGGCGGTGGTCATTTCCACATAGCAGCAGGAAAGGCCGAAGTTGTACGGCCACAGGGAGTTCTTACGTCCCCAGTTGACCGCGCCGTTCAGCACGTCTTCCAGCTTGCCCATGTAGATGTTTTTGTGGACTTGATCTTCTAACGGATCGGAAACGGTTTCCCGTTCGCCGATCGGATACTGCTCGTTAGGAGCATCGGGGTCGATCCTGGTGAGATTGTATTGCATCGCCAAAGCCTCATTGTTTTAGCTTCGCCTGCCGCTTACGACGAGCTTCCGGAGCCCAATCAAGGGCGCCCACTCGAAATAGGTAGACAAGACCTGCCAACAGAATTGCTATGAAAACGAGAGCTTCGACGAATCCGGTCCAGCCGCTTTCGCGGACGGACACAGACCAGGCAAAGAGAAAAAGGGCTTCGATATCGAAGATCACGAACAGCATCGCGACCAGATAGAATTTGGCTGAGAGCCGCAAGCGGGCGCCACCGGTAGGTAGCATGCCGGACTCGAACGGTTCGTTTTTGCTGCGGCCCCAGGCTTTTGACCCGAGGAGGCTGGAGACGCCGAGCATGAAGGCGCAAAGGCCGACGACACCCAGAAGGAAAATGGCAAAGCCCCAGTTGTGGGCCATGAGTCCTGTCGCTTCGGGCATGCTGGTAATCCTTAACAGAGAGCAAAGGTCTCTGAGCTTGATAAAGAAATAAAGCAGTGACGATATGTCGCAGCGCAATCAATCGCGGTGATTTTATGGCTAAACAACGGGCAAGTAAAATCTCTATAGCGAAATTGTTTATTGGAATAAGGACATAGGTCACCTCGCAAGCCCCGTAAGCCAGGCGATGCGGGCATTAGCGGGCATTTGGTTAATTATGTTTTGCGGTAGCTGTAACGAATATTATATGGGCTAAATGATAATCAATATTGTTTGGAATGGTTTTTAAACTGTTGTACGGGTGGCTGGCGGGAAAGTTGTTTTTTATATGCGCGTTACTACAAGTACCGAACGCCGACCTTTTACCTTTTTTTACTTGCCTGGACACCGCTCTGGATCAATGTTTTGCCGGATTGAGCTGATCGTGCGGTGGATGGGGTGCGGCGAGCGCCTGATGCTGGCGAGTCTCGGCTTGGTCGCCAGCGAAAGCCGGGGCAAAAAAACGCCCCGAACCAGTCGGGGCGTCAGAGGTGCGGCATTGCAGTTAGGTGTGTAGCGGGTCTGCAATGGCCGATTCAGGCGTGAAGCGCTATCAGTGGAACTGCTCTTCTTCGGTCGAACCGGTCAGTGCGGTAACCGACGAGGTGCCGCCCTGGATCACGGTGGTCATGTCGTCGAAGTAGCCGGTGCCCACTTCCTGCTGGTGAGCCACGAAGGTGTAGCCCTTGGCGGCGTCGGCAAATTCCTGCTCTTGCAGTTTCACGTAGGCAGTCATGTCGTTGCGGGCGTAGTCGTGCGCCAGGTTGAACATGCTGTGCCACATGTTGTGAATGCCGGCCAGGGTGATGAACTGGTGCTTGTAGCCCATGGCAGACAGTTCGCGCTGGAACTTGGCGATGGTCGCGTCGTCCAGGTTTTTCTTCCAGTTGAAGGAAGGCGAGCAGTTGTACGACAGCAGTTGGTCCGGGTATTCCTTTTTGATCGCTTCGGCGAAGCGACGGGCCTCGTCCAGGTCTGGCTTGGCGGTTTCGCACCAGATCAGGTCGGCATACGGAGCGTAAGCCAGGCCGCGAGCGATAGCCTGGTCGAGGCCGGCGCGTACTTTATAGAAGCCTTCCTGGGTACGTTCGCCAGTCACGAATGGCTGGTCGTACGGGTCGCAGTCGGAAGTCAGCAGGTCAGCAGCGTTAGCGTCGGTACGTGCCAGGATGATGGTCGGAGTACCGGCAACGTCAGCAGCCAGACGAGCTGCGGTCAGTTTCTGCACGGCTTCCTGGGTGGGAACCAGTACCTTGCCACCCATGTGGCCGCATTTTTTTACCGATGCCAGCTGGTCTTCGAAGTGAACGCCGGCGGCGCCTGCCTCGATCATGCTCTTCATCAGTTCGTAAGCGTTCAGTACGCCGCCGAAACCGGCTTCGGCGTCAGCCACGATTGGAGCGAAGTAGTCGATGTAGCCTTCGTCGCCCGGGTTCTTGCCGGCTTTCCACTGGATCTGGTCGGCGCGACGGAACGAGTTGTTGATGCGCTTGACCACGGTTGGAACCGAATCCACCGGGTACAGCGACTGGTCGGGGTACATCGATTCCGCAGAGTTGTTGTCTGCAGCGACTTGCCAACCCGACAGGTAGATGGCCTGGATACCGGCTTTGACTTGTTGTACAGCTTGGCCGCCGGTCAGGGCGCCCATGCAGTTGACGAAATCTTTCTCAGGGCGGAAGGACGGCTTGGCACCTTGGGTTACCAGGTTCCAGAGCTTCTCGGCGCCCATGCGTGCCAGGGTGTGCTCAGGTTGAACCGAACCGCGCAGACGGACGACGTCAGCAGCGGAGTAAGCGCGTGTCACGCCTTTCCAGCGCGGGTTTTCAGCCCAGTCTTTTTCAAGGGCTGCAATTTGCTGTTCGCGTGTCAGTGCCATGGAGATAAACCTCGTCGCATAGGTCTGGGGTGGAAAATTCTCGCTCCGCCAGTTACGCAGGGTTGAAGGATGCGTAGATGGCTGCTCGCTGACCAGAAGCTTAGGTGGTCAAGTCGGGTTTGGCGGGGATTGCGACGGGTGAACGATGGGCTCGAGGGGAAAGTGAGCAGGTGAGGGCCAGCTGTCGGGCGCGTCTGGGCATCGTGGGCCTTTATGCGTTCCAGCAGTGTGTTGCCGTTCTACCTAATTACGCTTCCGTCCCTCGGGACAACTTCGTTCCAGTCGCAATCTCGTCAAACACGCCTTGTGGGCGGTACAGACACGAATCGGCTCAGGTGGGTAGGTTAGAGCGGCGATCCGAAGGCCCTTGCCAGGGCCCCTGATTAGCGGGAGCGAGGCCATCATGCCTTCGGTTTTTTGGCTCGTCAAATGTTTTGTAGTGCTTTTTTTATGGCACTACATCTTTGGTCTAATACGACTAATCAGTCAGTTTTTGGTGCTTTAGTCCAAGGAATCGACCTTGACTCGCAAGGTCATGTCATCCCGACCTTGAGTCGAGTAGCTGCGGCCCAGGCCCTGTTTGTCGGCTTGTGTCTGGCGATTGACGCCGGCCAGAGTGATCCACTCGCCGAGGCGCCCGCTGACGGTTGTGTCGGTGCTTTGCACGTTCACTACATCGGGACGTTCCTGGCTCATGCGGTCACGGTTGGTGCTGATGCTCAGGTGCACGGTGTCGCCGGTCACACTGGCGGTGACGTAGAAACCCTGGGTGACGTTGCGGTACTGGGTCTGGTTCTGCGGACGGCCATAGGCATCGGGCTGGGTGGTGGTCAGCGGCACGCTTTGCCCGACCTGGATCAATGCCGGTATGCCTTCGCTGGCCTGGATCTGCTGGATGCCGCCGTCGCGGCTCTCGGTGCTGCGGTTAATGATGCGCGCCTGCGGGGCGCCATTCACCGAATAGCCCTGGTTGTCCTGAATATTGTTTTCGTTGGTGTCGACGGTGATGAGCAGGCGCTTGGCGGCGGTATCGAGCTGGGCGATAAAGGCGCGAAGTTCTTCGATCTTGCCGGGTTCGGCATTGACGATCAGTTGGTTGCCATAGGCACTGACCTTGCCGTCCTTGCCCAGGAAGTTCTGCGCCACTGGCAGCAAATCTGCGCTGGTGCGGTGGTTCAGGGGCACGATCTCGGTGGCAGCCATGACCGAGAAACTGAAGGTCAGCAGCAGCGTCGTGAGCAGGGTGCGTAGGGACATATCCGTTATCTCCGCAGATGGGTGATGCGTAAAGCCTTGAGTTTGACAGTTTGTCGGCCCGGGGTGGGGCAAGTTGAATCGCAGATGGCAAAACGCCCCGGCGTCCTGGGTCCAGCTTAGCGTGCTGAATATCCGGATGCCGGGGCGTCTTGTTGTCGCTATTGAGGCCTTTGGGTCAGGCGCCGCGCACCATATCGACGTGGGGGATGCCTGCCTCGAGGAACTCCTCGCTGACAATGCTGAACCCCAGGCGCTCATAAAACCGCGTGGCCTGGACCTGGGCGCTGAGCATCTGCTGCTTGAGGCCGCGTTTTTCGGCTTCGCCGATCACCGCTTGCATCAGCGCGTCGCCGACTTTCAGGCCGCGCCAGTCCTTGAGGACTGATACCCGGCCGATATGGCCGTCCGGCAGCAGGCGCGCCGTGCCGATCGGAAAGTCACCTTCAAAGGCCAGGAAATGCACCGCGCTGTCGTCATCCGCGTCCCACTCCAGTTCAGGTGGTACGGACTGTTCAGCAATAAACACGGCTTCACGAATGCGCCGGATCTCGGCGTTATCCTTTTGCCAGTCAGCGACACGTACGCGAATCTTATTCATCGGCAAACCCCAGGCTCCCTTGCTTGACCAGTTCGCACAGCAGGTTGCGGCCATCGTCATCGGCCAGCCACGGGCCAAGGTTGTCGACGTGCAGCGCATCCGCGGCGCAAACCATTTTCAGCAGCTCGCGCAGTTTACCCGGAAGCAGTCGGCTTTGGCCGCTGGCGAACAGCAGCAGGTCTTCATCCACTTCCGACCAGGCCAGGCGCGCACTCGGGTTACGGATCAGGACGGCGCCTTGCTCCAGGCTGCCCAGCAGGTCTTCTTCTTCGAGCTCCGGGCCCACTACCAATTCCGGGTAGCGCGGCTCGGTCATGAACTGGCCGAACCAGGTCAGCAGCAGGCGTTCGTCGCTCATGTGCTCGGCGAGCAAGCCTTTGAGGCGATCGAGTGCATCGTGCTGGATCTGGTGCGGGTCGCTGACCGGGGTCGCGTCGGCGTCGGTGTAGCGCTCTTCATCAGGCAGGAACTGGCTGAGGAAGTCGGTGAAGTGGGTCAGGACTTCGGCAGCACTTGGCGCGCGAAAGCCTACCGAGTAGGTCAGGCAGTCGTCCACCGCAACGCCCCAGTGCGCCAGGCGCGGCGGCAGGTAGAGCATGTCGCCGGGTTCCAGGACCCATTCGGCGGTCTCTTCGAAGTCGGCCAGGATACGCAGGTCGGCGTGTTTCAGCAGTGGGCTCTCGGAGTCGCACATCTGGCCGATTTTCCAGTTGCGCTGGCCATGGCCTTGCAGCAAGAACACGTCGTAGTTGTCGAAGTGCGGACCCACGCTGCCACCGGGTGCGGCGAAGCTCATCATCACGTCATCGATGCGCCAGCTTGGGAGAAACCGGAAGTTCTCCAGCAACTCGGCCACTTCCGGAACGAACTGGTCAACAGCCTGTACCAGCAGGGTCCAGTCGCGCTCCGGCAGTTTGCTGAACGCGTCTTCGGCGAACGGGCCGCGGCGCAATTCCCAGGGATGCTCGCCATGCTCGAGCACCAGGCGCGATTCAACTTCCTCTTCCAGGGCCAGGCCGGCCAGCTCGTCGGCGTCGATAGGGCTTTCGAAATCAGGAATAGCCTGACGGATCAGCAGTGGTTTTTTCTGCCAGTAGTCGCGCAGGAATTCACGTGCGGTAATGCCGCCCAGCAGTTGAAGAGGAATGTCAGGATTCATGTGTAACCTATTGAAAAAAAGCACTTTTCAGACGGGAATAAAAACGCCCGGCGCTGCCGGGCGTCTCAAACGGGTGTAGCGGTCGATCAGATGCGCTTGGCTTGCTCTACAGCGTTACCGATGTAGTTCGCCGGGGTTAGCTTTTTCAGCTCGGCCTTGGCGGCACCAGGCATGTCGAGGGCATCGATGAAAGTTTGCAGCGCTTCAGGGCTGATGCCCTTGCCGCGCGTCAACTCTTTCAGTTTTTCGTAGGGGTTTTCGATGTTGTAGCGACGCATCACGGTCTGGATCGGCTCGGCCAGGACTTCCCAGCAGGCGTCCAGGTCGGCAGCGATTTTCTGTGCGTTGAGCTCCAGCTTGCTGATGCCTTTGAGGCTGGCTTCATAAGCGATCACGCTGTGGGCAAAGCCGACGCCGAGGTTGCGCAGTACGGTGGAGTCGGTCAGGTCACGCTGCCAGCGGGAAATCGGCAGCTTGCTCGCCAGGTGCTGGAACAGCGCGTTGGCGATGCCCAGGTTGCCTTCGGAGTTTTCGAAGTCGATCGGGTTGACCTTGTGCGGCATGGTCGACGAGCCGATTTCGCCAGCGATGGTGCGCTGCTTGAAGTAGCCCAGGGAGATGTAGCCCCAGATATCGCGATCGAAGTCGATCAGGATGGTGTTGAAGCGGGCAATGGCATCGAACAGCTCGGCAATATAGTCGTGCGGCTCAATCTGGGTGGTGTAGGGGTTGAAGCCCAGGCCCAGCTCGTCTTCGATAAAGGCGCGGGCGTTCTCTTCCCAGTCGATTTCCGGGTAGGCCGACAAGTGTGCGTTGTAGTTGCCTACGGCGCCGTTGATCTTGCCCAGCAGCGGAACGGCAGCGACCTGGGCGATTTGGCGCTCAAGGCGGTAGACCACGTTCGCCAGTTCTTTGCCCAGGGTGGTCGGCGAAGCCGGTTGGCCGTGGGTGCGCGACAGCATCGGTACATCGGCGAAGCGGATGGCCAGCTCGCGGATGGCGTCGGCAGTCTGGCGCATCAGTGGCAGCATCACTTCATCACGACCTTCGCGCAGCATCAGGGCGTGGGACAGGTTGTTGATGTCCTCGCTGGTGCAGGCAAAGTGGATGAATTCGCTGACGTTGGCCAGTTCAGGCAGCTTGGCGGCCTGTTCCTTGAGCAGGTACTCAATGGCTTTGACGTCGTGGTTGGTGGTGCGCTCGATTTCCTTGACGCGCTCGGCGTGCTCCAGGGCGAAGTTTTCGGCCAGTGCATTCAGCACGGCGTTGGCTTCGGCAGAGAACGCCGGCACTTCGCCGATTGCGGGGTGAGCGGCCAGGCGCTGGAGCCAGCGCACTTCAACCAGGACGCGGGCACGGATCAGGCCGTACTCGCTGAAAATAGGGCGCAGGGCCTGGGTTTTGCCGGCGTAGCGGCCGTCAACAGGGGAAACCGCAGTGAGCGAAGAAAGCTGCATGGGGTGTTCTCGGACAGTCGGGCAACGAAATGGGGCGCGTATCATACATGAAAAAAACCGCTGGTCCGTTGCCAACTGACCAGCGTCTTACGCGTAACGACGTGCAAACAGCGCTTGCGGGCGCAGCTCAGCTGCTGCGCATCAACGGATAAAGCTCTTTGAGCAATTTGCGACGGCTGATGACCAGCTGCCAGCGATGGCCGCCCAATTGGCGCCACAGGCGTGCCGAGCGGATCCCGGCCAGCAGCAGGGCGCGGATTTTCGAGGCGTTGCTCGGCTGCTGCAGGTTGCGCATGTCGCCGTGCACCTGGATCCGCTGGCGCAGGGTACTCAGGGTGTCCTGATACAGCGCGCCGCAGGCGGCGATCACGTTTTCATGGGCCGGGCCGAAGTGCTCTACCTGGGATTGGATCTGCGGCAGGCGCTTGCCGATGGTCTCCAGCAAGTCTTCGCGCTTGGCCAGTTGCCGCTCAAGGCCGAGCATCGACAGCGCGTAACGCAGGGGCTCGCGCTGCAGAGTGCTGGGGTCGCGCTCCAGGGCGCCGATCAGTGCGCGATAGCCTTCGCGCAGGTTGATGTCGTCACCGCCGTAGACTTCCAGGGTGTCCTTGGGGTCGCGGATCAGCAAGCTGCCGAGCATGCAGCTCAGGCCGGCTTCGGTGACCTGGCCGGTCTTGGCGATCTTGTCGACCAGGACCGCTGCCAGAAACACGCCGCCCAGCGCCGTCAATTGCTCCTGAGTCGGGCTCATGCCTTGCTGCTCCAAGGCTCTGCTACTTCGATCACGCCACCACCCAGGCAAATTTCGCCGTCATAGAACACCACGGATTGGCCTGGGGTCACCGCGCGCTGCGGGTCGTCGAAGGTTGCGCGATAGCCGTTGGCGGTTTTTTCCAGGGTGCAGGGCTGGTCGCCCTGGCGATAGCGGACTTTGGCTGTCAGGCGCCGTGGTTCGCTGAGGTCGACCGGGTTGACCCAGTAGATCTCGGAGGCGAGCAGGGCGCGGGAGAACAGCCATGGGTGGTCATTGCCCTGGCCGACGATAAGCTCGTTGTGCTCCAGGTCCTTGAGCAGCACGTACCACGGCTCGTCGCTGGCGTCTTTCAGGCCGCCAATGCCCAGACCCTGGCGCTGGCCAATGGTGTGGTACATCAGGCCGTGGTGACGGCCGATGATTTCACCTTCGGTGGTTTTGATTTCACCGGGCTGGGCGGGCAGGTACTGCTTGAGGAAGTCGCTGAAGCGGCGCTCGCCGATAAAGCAAATGCCGGTGGAATCCTTTTTCTTGGCCGTGGCCAGGTCGTGTTTCTCGGCAATGGCTCGGACTTCGGGCTTTTCCAGCTCGCCTACGGGGAACAGGGTCTTGGCGATCTGTTCGCCACCAACGGCGTGCAGGAAGTAGCTCTGGTCCTTGTTCGGGTCCAGGCCCTTGAGCAATTCGGTACGGCCGTCGAGGTCGCGACGGCGCACATAGTGGCCGGTGGCGATCAGGTCGGCGCCGAGCATCATGGCGTAGTCGAGGAACGCCTTGAACTTGATTTCCCGGTTGCAGAGGATGTCCGGGTTCGGCGTGCGTCCGGCTTTATATTCGGCCAGGAAGTGTTCGAACACGTTGTCCCAGTACTCGGCGGCGAAGTTGGCGGTGTGCAGCTTGATGCCAATCTTGTCGCACACGGCCTGGGCGTCCGCGAGGTCGTCCATGGCGGTGCAGTATTCCGTTCCGTCGTCTTCCTCCCAGTTCTTCATGAACAGGCCTTCCACCTGGTAGCCCTGCTCGATCAGCAGGAGGGCGGAAACGGAAGAATCCACGCCGCCGGACATGCCGACGATGACGCGCTTCTTTTGGGTGTCAGAAGGGGCTGGATCACGCATAGGAATTCAATGGGTGTCTTGAAAAAGGACGCGATTCTAACAGGCTGAGGCCTGCAAGGCTAAAACTGCGGTTAAAGCGCCGGGCGAATCAGCTCAAGGCTGTGCAGTTGGCCGCCCAGGTAATCATCGACACAACGGATGATCAGCTCGCTGCGCCAGTGTGCGCGTTGTTCGAGCAGTTCGTCACGGGTCAACCAGCGCGGGCCGATTATGCCGTCATCCAGCTGATAGTCCGGGTGATGTTTGAGCGGCTTGGCGGCGAAGCACACGCGCTGGTAGGTCACGCCGTTGCTGGGGGCGGTATAGAGGTAGAGACCGACGACGCCGATCAGCTCCACGTCCCAGCCGGTTTCTTCCAGGGTTTCGCGCACGGCGGCCTGGGACAGGCTCTCGTCGGGATCCAGGTGCCCGGCGGGCTGGTTGAGTACGGCTTGTTCGTCCTGATATTCCTCGACGAACAGGAAGCGGCCGTTGTCTTCGACAATGGTGGCGACGGTGATGTGGGGTTGCCATTCCATGAAAGATGCTCCTGAAAAGGTGCCAGAAGCACAAACCCCGGCGCGCGGCCGGGGTTTGTGGGTTCGGTCTTGCTTACACCAGCGCAGCGATGGCCGCGTTGAGGGTGGCGCTTGGGCGCATGGCCTGGCTCACCAGCTCAGGCTTGGCGCTGTAGTAGCCGCCGATGTCCACGGGCTTGCCCTGGACCGCATTGAGCTCGGCAACGATGGTCGCCTCGTTCTCGGTCAGGGTCTTGGCCAGGGTGCTGAACTGCGCTTGCAGTGCGGCGTCTTCGGTCTGGGCCGCCAGGGCTTGAGCCCAGTACAGCGCCAGGTAGAAGTGGCTGCCGCGGTTGTCGATGTTGCCGACTTTGCGCGAAGGCGACTTGTTGTTGTCCAGGAACTGGCCGGTGGCCTGGTCCAGGGTCTTGGCCAGTACCAGCGCCTTGGGGTTGTTGTAGGTGTTGCCCAGATGCTCCAGGGAAGCGGCCAGGGCCAGGAATTCACCCAGGGAGTCCCAGCGCAGGAAGTTTTCTTCCAGCAGCTGTTGCACGTGCTTCGGAGCCGAACCGCCGGCGCCGGTTTCGAACAGGCCGCCGCCATTCATCAGCGGCACGATCGACAGCATCTTGGCGCTGGTGCCCAGTTCCATGATCGGGAACAGGTCGGTCAGGTAGTCGCGCAGCACGTTGCCGGTGACCGAGATGGTGTCCTTGCCTTCGCGGGTGCGGGCCAGGGTGAAGCTCATGGCTTCTACCGGCGACATCACGCGGATGTCGAGGCCGGTGGTGTCGTGATCCTTCAGGTAAGCCTGAACTTTCTCGATCATCACGCCGTCGTGGGCGCGCATTGGGTCCAGCCAGAAGATGGCCGGAGTGGCGCTGGCGCGAGCACGGTTGACGGCCAGCTTGACCCAGTCCTGGATCGGCGCGTCTTTGGTCTGGCACATGCGGAAGATGTCGCCAGCTTCGACTTTCTGTTCCAGCAGCAGGTTGCCCTTGCCGTCGGTGACGCGAACCACGCCGTCAGCCTTGATCTGGAATGTCTTGTCGTGTGAGCCGTACTCTTCGGCTTTTTTCGCCATCAGGCCGACGTTCGGCACGCTGCCCATGGTGGTTGGGTCGAAGGCGCCGTGTTGCTTGCAGTCTTCGATCACCGCCTGGTAGATGGTGGCGTAGCAGCGATCCGGGATCAGTGCCTTGGTGTCGTGCAGTTGGCCGTCGGTGCCCCACATTTTGCCGGAGTCACGGATCATGGCCGGCATCGAGGCGTCGACGATTACGTCGCTCGGCACGTGCAGGTTGGTGATGCCTTTGTCGGAGTTGACCATCGCCAGGGAAGGGCGTGCGGCGTATACGGCCTGGATGTCAGCTTCGATCTGCGCCTGCTGCTCGGCTGGCAGGGCCTTGATGCGGGCGTACAGGTCGCCGATACCGTTGTTCAGGTTGAAGCCGATTTCTTTCAGTACGTCAGCGTGCTTGGCCAGGGCGTCCTGGTAGAACTCGGCAACGATCTGACCAAACATGATCGGGTCGGAGACTTTCATCATGGTGGCTTTGAGGTGCACCGACAGCAGCACGCCTTGTTTCTTGGCGTCTTCGATTTCGGCGGCGACAAAGGCGCGCAGGGCCTTTTTGCTCATGACGGCGCAATCGAGGATCTCGCCGGCTTGCACGGCGGTTTTTTCTTTCAGGACGGTGTGGGTGCCGTCTTGAGCGATCAGCTCGATTTTAACGCTGTCGGCGGCTTCGATCAGGGCGGCTTTTTCGCTGCCGTAGAAGTCGCCATTGCTCATGTGAGCCACGTGGGACTTGGAGTCTTTGGCCCAGGCGCCCATTTTGTGCGGGTGCTTGCGCGCGTAGTTCTTGACCGACAGTGGGGCGCGACGGTCGGAGTTGCCTTCACGCAGTACCGGGTTTACCGCGCTGCCCTTGACCTTGTCGTAACGGGCCTTGGTTTCTTTGTCGGCGTCGCTGGTGACGGTCTCCGGATAGTCCGGCAGGGCATAACCCTGGTCCTGCAGCTCTTTGATCGCGGCTTGCAGTTGTGGCGCCGAGGCACTGATGTTCGGCAGCTTGATGATGTTGGCTTCCGGCGTAACGGCCAGGTCGCCCAGTTCGGCGAGGTGGTCCGGCACGGCTTTGGCGCCCAGTTGCTCGGGGAAGCTTGCGAGGATGCGGCCAGCCAGCGAGATGTCGCGGGTTTCCACGGCAATATCAGCGGAAGCGGTGAAGGCTTCTACGATAGGCAGCAGTGAGTAGGTGGCGAGTGCAGGGGCTTCGTCGGTGAAGGTATAGATGATCTTCGAACGGGTGGGCATATTCGGATTAACTCTCTTCTTTGCTAAAGCGTGCGCAGAAACTCGAGGTGCGCCGGGTAAGCGCGTTCGTTCAAAGTCGTCCATGAGCCGAATGTCGAGATTTCTTCGCGGTGATGTTGGGTGCATCAGTCGAGCGTCAAGCGGGTGAGCTGCGGTAACAGCTCGGCTTTTCGGGCGGAAAGCCTCGTCTTAGAGAGGTCAGCCGTCGTGACTCTGTGGTCAGCGGCGGCATTATACATAGGTAGCTGGCAAAACGCCGATGGTTCATAGAGGGCGCTACTCGTCCATTGGTCTAAAGGTCGCAGGCGCGGTGGGGGCGTAGAGTCGACCGATGTGCTCAAGTTTGGCGCTTTTCCCTTTGATTTCAGGCTTGTACGCGGCGAACTGTGCAACTTCCCGGCAGATGACGGGAAGCTGAGGTTTCCGTGCAGATTCAACTGGGGTACGCTCGAACGCAGCCAGATGTTCAATCCACACAACGGAGTTCAGCATGGGATACAAGAAGATTCAGGTTCCAGCAGTCGGCGACAAAATCACCGTCAATGCAGACCATTCTCTCAATGTTCCTAACAACCCGATCATCCCTTTTATTGAAGGTGATGGTATTGGCGTTGATATCAGCCCGGTCATGATCAAGGTTGTAGATGCTGCTGTTAAGAAGGCTTACGGCGGCGAGCGCAAAATTTCCTGGATGGAGGTTTATGCCGGCGAGAAGGCTACTCAAGTGTACGACCAGGACACCTGGCTCCCTCAGGAAACCCTGGACGCAGTCAAGGATTACGTGGTGTCCATCAAGGGCCCGCTGACCACGCCGGTTGGTGGTGGTATCCGTTCCCTGAACGTGGCCCTGCGCCAGCAGCTCGACCTTTATGTCTGCCTGCGCCCAGTGCGCTGGTTCGAAGGTGTGCCAAGCCCGGTGAAAAAACCAGGCGACGTCGACATGACCATCTTCCGTGAGAACTCGGAAGACATTTACGCCGGCATCGAGTGGAAAGCTGGTTCGCCGGAAGCGACCAAGGTCATCAAATTCCTTAAAGAAGAAATGGGCGTCACCAAGATCCGTTTCGACGAAAACTGCGGCATCGGCGTCAAGCCGGTTTCCCTGCAGGGCACCAAGCGCCTGGCGCGCAAGGCCCTGCAGTACGTGGTCGACAATGACCGCGACTCGCTGACCATCGTGCACAAAGGCAACATCATGAAGTTCACCGAAGGTGCCTTCAAGGAATGGGCCTACGAAGTGGCGGCCGAAGAGTTCGGCGCGACCCTGCTCGACGGCGGCCCGTGGATGCAGTTCAAGAACCCTAAAACCGGCAAGAACGTTATCGTCAAGGACGCCATCGCCGACGCCATGCTCCAGCAGATCCTGCTGCGCCCGGCCGAATACGATGTGATCGCGACCCTCAACCTCAACGGTGACTACCTGTCCGACGCCCTGGCGGCGGAAGTGGGGGGGATCGGTATCGCGCCAGGCGCCAACCTGTCCGACACCATCGCCATGTTCGAGGCTACCCACGGCACTGCACCGAAGTATGCGGGTAAAGACCAGGTGAACCCGGGTTCGCTGATTCTTTCCGCAGAAATGATGCTGCGCCACCTGGGCTGGACCGAAGCGGCCGACCTGATCATCAAGGGCACCAACGGCGCCATCTCGGCCAAGACCGTGACCTATGACTTCGAGCGTCTGATGGACGGTGCCAAGCTGCTGTCGTCTTCCGCGTTCGGTGATGCGCTGATCTCGCATATGTGAGTGATTGACGGCTAAAACAAAACCGGCCGACTCAATCCCTTGAGTCGGCCGGTTTTTTTATGTCCGGATGCTGGCGAGTCTCAGCTCAAGGCTGTTTCCTGCTGTGTTTCATGGCTGGTTTCGCCTGGAAGCTTGAGCTCGGTAATCTTCACGGCATGCAAGCCCTTGGGGCCTTGAATGATCTCGAAGCTCACGGGCTGCCCGGCTTTCAGGGTTTTATAGCCATCCATGTCGATGGCCGAGTAATGGGCAAAAAGGTCGTCGCTCTTGCCTTCCTCGTTGATAAAACCGTAGCCCTTGGCATTGTTGAACCACTTGACCTTGCCGCTTGCCATACTCATATCCCTCTGCAACAGACTCCATCACTGGAGTATCATCCGTTCATCCGCACTGGGACCTGATAAATAAGGTTGACTGCGCGGACCTTTTTTACCCAATGTGGGCTCTATTGGTTGTAACACCGTTTTGCCGATAGTCAAGGTGACCCGGCGGTCGGAGTTGAAATCGTCCCGAGGTGCCCCCACCACTGTATTTGCACAACTAACGAACCTTTCTTTCCATGCATGCATTCAGCCAGATTCGACTAACATTCAATCAGGATCGCCCGGATCTACACGACGACGATTCCGCTGGCTTGGCTGTACAGGAAGCTAAGCCTGCATTGCAGGCGCCGCCGATGTACAAGGTGGTTTTGTTCAATGATGACTACACACCGATGGATTTCGTCGTCGAAGTGCTCGAGGTGTTTTTTAACCTGAATCGCGAGCTGGCGACCAAGGTAATGCTGGCCGTTCACACAGAAGGACGGGCAGTATGTGGAGTGTTTACCCGCGACATCGCCGAGACCAAGGCCATGCAGGTCAACCAGTACGCCAGGGAAAGCCAGCATCCGCTACTCTGTGAAATCGAGAAGGACGGTTAACGCCGACCACTTGGGTATGAGGTGAAGCTATGTTAAACCGCGAGCTCGAAGTCACCCTCAATCTCGCCTTCAAGGAGGCCCGCTCGAAGCGTCATGAGTTCATGACGGTTGAGCACCTTTTGTTGGCTCTTTTAGATAATGAGGCCGCCGCCACTGTTTTACGTGCCTGCGGAGCTAACCTCGACAAACTCAAGCATGATCTGCAGGAGTTCATCGACTCCACCACGCCATTGATCCCTGTGCATGACGAGGATCGTGAAACCCAGCCAACCCTGGGCTTTCAGCGGGTATTGCAGCGTGCTGTCTTCCACGTACAGAGCTCGGGCAAGCGGGAAGTGACCGGCGCCAATGTGCTGGTCGCAATCTTCAGTGAGCAAGAGAGTCAGGCCGTGTTCCTGCTGAAACAGCAGAGCGTTGCCCGCATCGACGTCGTCAACTACATCGCCCATGGCATCTCCAAGGTGCCGGGGCATGGCGATCACTCTGAAGGTGAGCAAGATATGCAGGACGAAGAGGGTGGTGAGTCTTCTTCTTCGGGCAATCCTCTGGATGCCTATGCCAGTAATCTCAATGAACTCGCACGCCAGGGTCGAATCGATCCGTTGGTGGGGCGTGAGCTTGAGGTTGAACGGGTGGCTCAGATCCTTGCGCGTCGTCGCAAGAACAACCCGTTGCTGGTGGGTGAGGCGGGTGTCGGCAAGACTGCGATCGCCGAGGGCCTGGCCAAGCGTATCGTCGACAATCAGGTGCCTGATCTGTTGGCCAATAGCGTGGTTTATTCCCTGGACCTGGGCGCTTTGCTGGCCGGGACCAAATACCGTGGCGACTTCGAGAAGCGCTTCAAGGCGTTGCTTGGCGAGTTGAAAAAACGCCCACAAGCGATCCTGTTTATCGACGAAATCCACACCATTATTGGTGCGGGTGCAGCGTCTGGCGGCGTGATGGATGCCTCCAACTTGCTGAAACCGCTGCTGTCCTCGGGTGATATTCGTTGCATTGGCTCGACCACCTTCCAGGAGTTCCGTGGGATCTTCGAGAAGGACCGTGCCTTGGCGCGGCGCTTCCAGAAAGTCGATGTGTCCGAACCTTCGGTTGAAGACACCATCGGTATCCTGCGTGGCCTTAAAGGGCGCTTCGAGCAGCACCACGGCATCGAGTACAGCGATGAAGCGCTGCGCGCTGCCGCCGAGTTGGCGTCACGCTACATCAATGATCGGCACATGCCGGACAAAGCCATTGATGTGATCGACGAGGCGGGTGCCTATCAACGGCTGCAACCGGTCGAAAAGCGCGTCAAACGTATTGAAGTGCCACAGGTGGAAGATATCGTCGCAAAAATTGCACGTATTCCTCCGAAGCACGTCACCAGTTCCGACAAGGAGCTGTTACGTAATCTTGAACGCGACCTGAAACTGACGGTCTTCGGCCAGGATGCTGCGATCGACTCGCTGTCTACCGCCATCAAGCTGTCCCGTGCGGGCCTCAAGTCTCCGGACAAGCCTGTGGGGTCCTTCCTGTTCGCCGGTCCTACCGGGGTGGGCAAGACCGAGGCGGCGCGGCAGTTGGCCAAGGCGCTGGGGATCGAGCTGGTTCGTTTCGACATGTCCGAGTACATGGAGCGCCACACCGTATCGCGTTTGATCGGTGCACCTCCCGGCTATGTCGGTTTCGACCAGGGCGGCTTGCTGACCGAAGCGATTACCAAGCAGCCGCATTGCGTATTGCTGCTCGATGAGATCGAGAAGGCGCATCCGGAAGTCTTCAACCTGCTGTTGCAGGTGATGGATCATGGCACCCTGACCGATAACAACGGGCGCAAGGCTGACTTCCGTAACGTGATCGTGATCATGACCACCAACGCCGGTGCTGAAACGGCCGCGCGGGCTTCGATCGGTTTCACCCACCAGGATCACTCTTCCGATGCCATGGAAGTGATCAAGAAGAGCTTCACGCCGGAGTTCCGCAACCGCCTGGACACCATTATCCAATTTGGTCGCCTCAGTCATGAGGTCATCAAAAGTGTGGTGGACAAGTTCCTTACCGAGCTTCAGGCGCAGTTGGAAGACAAGCGTGTGCAGCTGGAAGTGACTGATGCTGCTCGCAGCTGGCTGGCGGCGGGTGGTTACGATGTGACCATGGGTGCGCGGCCAATGGCACGTTTGATCCAGGACAAGATCAAGCGTCCGCTGGCGGAGGAGATCCTGTTTGGCGAGTTGGCCGATCATGGCGGTGTGGTTCACATCGACATCAAGGACGGCGAGCTGACCTTCGACTTCGAGACCACCGCAGAAATGGCGTGATCGCAATCGATGTAAAACGGCCAAAGGCACTGCAAGGTGCCTTTGTGCTATCTGGGGTTTGTGAGTGCGCGGCGTATCGATCTGCGCGGGGTAAGCCGCTCCGGCGCCTGTCAGGCTTTCTCGGCGCGTACAAAAACGCCCGGCATAACCGGGCGTCTTGTATTGACTTGCTTAGCGAGCGCGGTAAGTGATGCGCCCTTTGCTCAAGTCATAGGGCGTCAGCTCGACGCGCACTTTGTCACCGGTAAGAATACGAATGTAGTTCTTGCGCATCTTGCCGGAGATATGCGCGGTTACGACGTGCCCATTTTCCAACTCCACACGAAACATGGTGTTGGGCAGGGTGTCGACGACAGTGCCTTCCATTTCGAAGCTGTCTTCTTTCGACATGCAGTAAAGCCCTCGGTATCCAATGAATGGCCCGGTGCAACTGCGCCAGGCAAAAGCGGCGTGCATTGTGCCCGAAAAATGGGGTTTAAGCCAAGACCTTCTAGCTGAGGGTTGCCCATCTCTGGTTAATCAGCAGCTCAATAGGGCGATATTGGGTCTTATAGTTCATCTTTTTGCAGTTTTTGATCCAGTAGCCGAGGTAGACAGCCTCCAGCCCCAGGCGCAGGGCTTCGCCGATCTGCCAGAGGATCGCGTAGCGTCCCAGGCTGCGCCGCTCTTCGTCCGGTTCGTAAAAGGTGTAGACCGCCGACAAGCCATTAGGCAGCAAATCGGTCACCGCCACGGCCAGCAGGCGACCTTCGAGGCGGAATTCGTAGAAGCGGGAGAACGGCAGGTCGCGCACCAGGAACGTGGAGAACTGGTCACGGCTGGGCGGGAACATATCGCCATCGGCATGGCGCTGTTCGATGTAGCGGCGGTACAGCTCGAAATATTCTTCGCTGAATGCAGGTTTGACCGCTTTCACGCTCAGTTCGCTGTTGCGCTTGAGAATGCGTTTTTGCTGGCGATTGGGCAAAAACTGCGCGACGGGGATGCGTGCGGGAACGCAGGCGTTGCAGTTCTGGCAATGCGGGCGATACAGGTGGTCGCCACTGCGGCGAAAGCCCATTTCCGACAGGTCTGCGTAGACATGCACATCCATTGGCTGGCTAGGATCGAGAAACAGGGTGGTGGCCTGTTCATCGGGCAGGTAGCTGCAAGAGTGGGGTTGAGTGGCATAGAACTTCAAACGCGCCAACTCGGTCATGAGTCAACCCTCGGAATAAGCTTTGAATTAAGTGTAAGCCACAGGTGCAAAAATCGCTCAGCAAACCCACGTGGCGCGGCTGGGTTGATCCAGGTGCTGGCGCAGATAGCCGGCAAAGTCACTACGGGTGATGGCTCGGGCGCCCAGGCTTTGCAGGTGGCTGGTGTGCATCTGGCAGTCGATCAGCACAAATCCCCATTCATGGAGGTGTTTGACCAGGGTGGCAAAGCCGAATTTCGATGCATTGTCGGCTCGGCTGAACATCGACTCGCCAAAAAAAAGCTGGCCCATCGCCAAGCCGTACAACCCGCCGACCAGTTCGTCCTGGTCCCAGACTTCCACCGAATGGGCGTAGCCCCGTGCATGCAACTGCAGGTAGGCCTGCTGCATGGCGTCGGTGATCCAGGTGCCATCGGCATAGTCGCGCGGCGCGGCGCAGGCGCTGATGACCGCGGCGAAGTCCTGATCGAAGGTGACGCGGTAGCGTTGCTGGCGCAGCAGTTTGTTGAGGCTGCGGGACACATGCAGTTCCTGCGGAAACAGCACGGTGCGCGGGTCCGGCGACCACCAGAGAATGGGCTGGCCTTCGGAAAACCAAGGAAAACAGCCATGGCGATAGGCCTGGATCAACCGATCGGCGGACAAGTCGCCGCCAGCTGCCAGCAGGCCGTTGGGGTCGCGCATGGCCTTTTCCAGAGGAGGGAAATCAAGGGTGTTGCGTTGGAGCCAGGTCAGCATGGTATTCAAACTTGCGGAAGGGGAGGGCGGTGGGGGGGGGCGCCGGCCCCCCCCCCCCCCCCCCCGCGCCGGGAAATTTGAGGGGGAAAATAATAATCCGCGAACCCCCCCCCCCCCCCCCCCCCCCCCCACAGGAATTTTTTTAATGATACGGCGACCACCGAGATCTACACGTGGCGCGGCTTGAGCACGTATTTTTCCACCAGCATCCGCGAGTCGCCGAACGACGACTGCGCTTCACGCTGGGCCGACGCCAGGGC
>NZ_JBLZOM010000007.1:0-236818 GCF_049199125.1 Pseudomonas sp. QD4 | reverse complement strand
GGCTTGCAACTGGCCGACCCGCTCCTGGGCCCGGGCCACTTCCAGCGCGCTGCCTGCACCGGCGCTGTGCAGGCTCGACGCCAGGGCCTGGCTGCGTTCGGCCAGGCTCAGGGCGTGCCGGGCGATGCTGGCGCGCCGGGCGTAGTTGCAGGCATCGAGCCAGGCGCCGGTGGTCTGTGCGGCCACCAGCACCCGCAGCCCGTCGGCGGCGGCCTGGGCGGATTCGGCGTCGGCCTGGGCCGCGCGGCTCAAGGATTGCAAACGGCCGAAAAGGTCGAGTTCCCAGGCCACCGCCAGACCCAGGTGATAGCGGCTGCCGGTGCGAATGTGCGAGCTCTGGTTGAGTGCCGCTTCCAGTTGATCGTCCGCCGAGCTGCCATAACCGGCATCAGCGCTGAAGGCGGTTTGCGGTTGGCCCTGGGCGTCGGCCTCCTGCAGCCATGCGCGGGCTTGCAGCAGGTTCGCCGCCGCCACTTGCAAGTCCCGGTTGTGAATCAGCGCCTGCTCCACGGCGGCGTTCAGCGCCGGGTCGCGATACAGGGTCCACCACTGGTCCGGGAGTGGGCTGTTGACGCTGGCGGCGGCAGGGGGGGCAGGGCTGGCTGTGGGCTCGCTCCAGCTGGCGCAGCCATTGAGCGTCGCAAAAAACAAGGCCAGCAGCGACCGTCGATAGAGATCCATGGGGCGCACTCTTGTAAGGGGTGCGGCCACTCTAGAGAGCCGGTCAATCGACCGTCTAACGTGAACTCCCAATCATTTATCTTGAAATGGACATTCTATGGCCGAGGCCGAGGCGCGTGCCAACGCAAAGGTTAGGGCTGCTGGGGGTTTCAACTCAGGAGTTGATAATTATTCTTATTGGTGATTATGATATGTTATTACATATTTTTAAGCCCCCTCAGGAGCCTCACCATGAAAGTGCTTTCATCCCTCAAAGAAGCCAAGAATCGTCACCGCGACTGCCAGATCGTCAAGCGTCGCGGGAGGATCTACGTGATCTGCAAATCCAACCCGCGCTTCAAGGCGCGCCAGGGCGGGGCGAAAAACAAGAACAAAGGCTGAGCCGCGATCGGCCCCGGGCATTCACCCTGGGTCAACGCTCCCTGCTCAATGCCTCACTGGCTGCTTTCTCGGGGCGCTGGCTTGTCGTATGTTTGCGGGCTGTTTCCGACATGGAGGTTTCCCGTGAGCAAATACCAGCCCCTTGGCGATTACTTCAACGCCCTGCGCACCGACTCAGTGACCCTGACCTTCACCGAGATCGAGAACATGCTGGGTTTCGAATTGCCGGACTACACCCAGACCCATACCGCCTGGATCAATGACCCGCAGCGGCCTCAGGCCAAGCAATGGCTGGACGCAGGCTTTCTTAAAGATCGAGTGGATTTTACCCGCCGCGAAGTGTCGTTTTTCCGGGCCCAGCCCCGGATACCGAGCCCGGAGCAAGCCGAGCAGGCAGCGGCCGCCGAGGACATCCGTGACCAGGCCCTGGCTGATGAGCAGCAGCGTCAGATCGAACAGGACCCCCGTCTTAGCGCCACTGAGAAACAGCGCCTGATCCGCTCCCGCATCGGCCAGGACCTGTTTCGCCAGCGAGCGCTCCAGATCGAGCCGCGCTGCCGGCTGACCGGGGTGAGCGCGAAAAACTTCCTTATCGCCAGCCATATCAAGCCCTGGAAAGACTGCAATAACACCGAGCGTCTCGACGGCAATAACGGGCTGATGCTCGCCCCCCACGTCGACCGGCTATTTGACCGGGGCTGGATTTCGTTCGAAGACAGCGGCGAGTTGCGGGTGTCGGCCCAGGCCGCTGAAGTGCTGGGCGCCTGGCACTTGCATGGCGACCTCACGCCCACACCGTTCAATCCGCAGCAGGCGGTTTACCTGGCCTACCACCGGCGCGAGGTATTCAAGCCCTGAGGACGTCCAGCCGTAAAAAAAGCCCTGGCACTGCAGGGCTTTTTTGTGGGCGCGCCGGTGGCCTCAACCGCCTTTGGCACTGACGATGCTCGCCACCTGGCGTGGCTGGCAGTTGAGGTAGGCCGAGGACTTGAGCCAACGCTGGTCGGGGTACCAGGAAAACATGAACTGGCCGTCCTTGAGCTTGTCGATAACCTGGCGGGCCACTTGCGGGCGCACCGCCGGACAACCCTGGCTACGGCCGATGCGGCCCTGGCGCTGGCTCCAGAGCGGGTTCACGTAGTCGGCGGCATGAATCACGATGTCGCGATCACGGGCCCGGTCGTTGAACCCCGGTTCCAGGCCGTCCATGCGCAGCGAATAACCGTGGCTGCCTTCATAGCTTTCCTGGGTGCGGAACAGGCCCAGGCTGGACTGATAACTGCCCAGGCGATTGGAAAACTGCGTGGCGAAATTTTCCCCGGACTTCTGCCCATGGGCCACCAGGTCGCGCAGCACCAGGGTCTTTTTACGCAGGTCGAATATCCACAGACGGCGAGCCGTGGACGGTTGCGAGTAGTCGATGACGGCCAGGTGCCGGGCTTGGCGGGCACCGCTGTTGACCGCGCACTGCATGGCGCTCAGGGCGCTTTTGAGGGCCTGTGGATTGAGTTCCGGGGCGGCGTGGGCGAGGCTGTTGAACATCATCGGGCTTGGGGTGCCGACGGCGAACGCGGGGCTGCAGATGGCCCCCAGGGTTGTCGCTGCCAGGCCCAGGCGGCGCAGAAAAATCAGCATGGGAAGCGGTCTGTATAGCGGTCGGTAAAAAGAGTCCCTACCATTGCGTTGGCTCCTGACATTCTGTGGTTCCCCCGCCAGCGCTTGCTACGCTTGGCCTGCTGGTTCGCGGCAACGGTTGCCGAGGTTGATCCGTCCTATGACGGCCATGGATTTGGAGTAAAGCAGTTGTTCAAAAAAACCGCATGTTACTTGAGCCTTTGCCTGCTCGCTGCGCCATTGGTCGCGACCGCCGACGAACCGATAGTCGATCCGACCAGCCCCGTGCAGTCGGCATTCACCCAGTTATCCCTCGCGTGCCCGGCCCTGGCTGTTCAGATGGACGGGCCGACCCGAAGCCTGTTGCAGGCGTTTTACCAGCAACACAATGACCTTGAAATCTGGTCCGTCGACGGACGCGTGGCGGCCTTGCAGGCTCAATTGCAGCAGTTGGCCGATGACGGCCTCGACCCGGCCAGCTACCCGTTGCCGGCCGATGCGGCGACCCCCGGCGCGTGGTGTGCCGAACTCGATACCAGCCGGCAATATCTCAAGGCCCTGCAGGACCTGCACTACGGCCGTTTGTCGCAGGCGCGTTTCGAGCCGCTGTGGCACGCCAGTCAGGCGCCTGCCGAGCGTGAGGCCGAGCTCCTGGCGCTGGCTGCTCCGGGGCTTGCGGACCTTGCCAGCGCATTCCAGCAGGCGCGCCCGGGCATCGAGCTTTATCAGCGCCTGCGCCAGCTGTATGCCGAGCAGCGCCAGCAGCCGCTGCCCCAGTGGCAGCCCCTGGCCAGCGGGCCGTTGTTGCGCCCGGACATGCAGGACGCGCGGGTTCCCGCGTTGGCCCAGCGGCTGTTCAGCGAGGGCTACCTGAGCAGCCCCCTGGCCACGGACGATAACGCCTATGGCCCGGAGCTGGTAAACGCGGTCAAGAGTTTCCAGCTCAACCATTCGCTGCAGGCCGACGGGGTGGTCGGGCAGGGCACCTTGAATGAACTGAACATCAGCCCTGCCGTGCGCCGTGGGCAATTGCGGGTCAACCTCGAGCGGTTTCGCTGGCTGGCCCAGGACCTGGAGCCCACCAGCCTGCTGGTGAACGTCGCCGCGGCGCAGTTGAGCGTGTACCAGGATGGCGTGCCGGTATGGCAGACCCGGACCCAGGTCGGACGGGCCGAGCGCCAGACACCGCTGCTCAAGTCCCGGGTTACGCGCCTGACCCTGAACCCGACCTGGACCGTGCCGCCGACCATTCTGCGCGAAGACAAGCTGCCGCAGATCCGTCGCGACCAGACCTTCCTCAGCCGGCAGAACCTGCAGGTGCTGGACAGCGAAGGGCACCCCCTGGCCGCGGACCAGATCGACTGGGACAACCCGGGCAATATCCTCTTGCGCCAGGACGCCGGGCCGCGCAACCCGCTGGGGAAAATGGCGGTGCGCTTTCCCAACCCGTTTTCGGTGTACTTGCACGACACCCCGAGCCAGGCACTGTTCAGCAAAGGGCCGCGGGCCTTCAGCTCGGGCTGTGTAAGGGTCGAGCAGGTCATGCAGTTGCGTGATTGGCTGCTGAGCCCGGCCGAACGGGCACGTACCGATGAGTTGCTGGCGACCGGCCTGACTCATGAGTTCCGCCTGGCCAAGCCGGTGCCGATCCTGCTCACCTATTGGACGGCGCAGGCCGACAGCTATGGCCAACTGCTGTATGCCCCGGATATCTACGGGCGGGATGCGGCGCTGCTGGCGGCCCTGGGCGGTAAACCCTGAAGGCTCAACTTGCGGAGCGGGGTTGATAACGGGTGTAATGTTGTTTTGGCATCACCCAGTCAATTCATCGCTTCGCAAGGAAACGGACATGAAACTATTTGCACCGACGCTTCTCCTTTTGCTCTGCGCGTCGGCCAGTGCCGCAATAGGGGAGTGGCAATCGGGTTGGGGTCAGGGCAAGACCGAGTTTTTCGCGGGGGATGAAAGCACCAGTTACTTGAACTTTGCCTGTGACGCCGACGATGAAATGAGCCCGGTCAGCGGCTCGGCAACCATCGCCGGCCAATCGTTCTACTCCCACAACGACAAGGGCGGCTTCGACGTGATCGTCGACGGCGTCGAGTACAGCAACCCGTTCTACGTTGAGTGCAATGCGTGCTCGGGGTACTTCCCGGAGTTCTGGGCGGCCATGCGCAAGGCGAAAAAGATCGAGCTCAAGGCCGGCGCCCTGACCAGCTCGGTGCCGACCAAAGGCCTGAGCAAACTGCTCAAACCCTACAACTCGAAAGAAAACCCATGTGGCACCGGGGCCTGGTAATTCCCCCCGAAGCTGATCAGCCCCGCCTAAGTGCGGGGCTTTTTATTGCCCGGCGTCGCACTCGACATCGCCCGCGCCCATATGCTCGAAACCCGTCAGCGTGATCGAGGTCGAGCCCTGTGAACCATCACCCGGGAGCGATGCGGGCGACGACTCGATGTGCGCGGTCATGATGTTTTCCGGCAGGCCGCCTTCGGGTGTTGCGGAGCCTTCGGTATCGGGCAAGCCAAAGGCCTGGCGCACCTGGGCGGCGTCGAGTGTGCCCTTGAGGGTCAGGGTCAGTTGCTGCAACTCCCCGTGTTCCCAGGTCAGCTCGACGTCCGTCGCCAGCGGGTGGACCCTGCTGGCCAGGCGCGGGGGAAACGCCGGACCTTCGTCGTAGCGATCAGTGTCGTGGCACGGGTCGGTCGGCGCCTGATAATGGCTCAAGGCGCAATTGAAGCGCGGGTCGCGGTGGCCCAGGGTCTTCTCCAGGTAACAGCCCAATTCGCCGGAACTCATGCGTGGCCAGGCCAGCACATTGAGGTTCGGTGCCTGCAACTCGGCTCCCGGAGCCTGGCCGGCAAAGGCCAGTAGCAAGCCGAGAAGCATGAGGCGGGGGGGGCGGTTGTGCATTTTTCGGGTACCTGGACGAGGGGCTGGGCGGTGGCCAAAAGCAGGCGAGACGATACGCGAGTCCTGAGGGCTCGGTCAGCTCCCCCGAAGACAAAATACGCATCCGCCCTTATCGAGGGCGTCGCCGTGGCTGCGCCGCCCGCGCCATGACCTTGCCCCAGACCAGCGCCGCGAACAGCGAAAGCCCCGCCGCGGCCCACAGTGCCGCCGACAGGCCGGTCGTAAAGGATGGAAGAGCCGTCACCAGCGAACCGAAGATCGCGACGCCCAGGGCTGCCCCGGTTTGCCGCGCAGTGTTCAAGGTCGCGGCTGCCACGCCGGCCGCCTGGGGCGCCACGGCCTCCATGGCAGGCGCGGTGGCCGCCGGCGAAATGAAGCCCGAGGCCAGGCCGATGGCGATCATCGAGAGCAGGTTCGGCAGGCTTCCCCCCTGCATCAACCCCAGCGCCCCCATGGCATACAGCACAAACGCCGCGCACATCGGCCAGCGCGTACCGCAGGCCCGAACGACGCGGTGCGAGAGCAGGCTGGCCAGCGCGACCATTGCGGTCAATGGCACAAAGGCCAGCCCGGCGTGCAGCGGCGAATAGCCCCGGATTTGCTGGAAGTCGAGGCTGGTGACAAAGAACAGGCCGTAAAACACCAGGGCCGACAGCGCGGACACCAGGGTCGAGCCGGCGAATATCGGTTGCCGAAACAGCGCCAGGGGCAGCATGGCATGGGGCGAACGGGCCTCGATCCAGACAAAGGCCAGGCCGGCCACGAGGGCAATGGCCGCGCCCGAGAGTATCAGGGGCGACGTCCAGCCCAGCGCCTGGCCTTCGATCAACACCCCGATCAGCGCGGCCAGGGCGACGCTGGCAGCGAGCTGGCCCGGCCAGTCGAAGCGTACGCCCTGCGGCGCCTGCGGATCGGCCAGCAGGCGCCAGGCCAGTACCACGCCACATATGCCCAGGGGCAGGTTGACGAAGAAAATACTGCGCCACCCCAGCCACTGGGTCAGCGCCCCGCCAATCAGCGGTCCGGACGCCATCGCAATACCGCCGCAACTGGCCCATAGGCCGATGGCGCGCGCCCGTTGTTGTGGGTCGGGGCAGGCTTGATGAATCAACTTCAGGGAGCAAGGCACCAGCAGCGCCGCGCCAAGGCCTTGGGCGACACGCGCCGCGATCAGCATCCCCGGGCTTGCGGCAACCCCGCAGGCCAGCGAGGCGCAAGTGAATAGCAGCAGCCCGACCAGGTACAGCTTGCGCGCGCCCCAGCGATCACCCAGGGCGCCACCCGTCAGCAGGGCGCTGGCGAATGCCAGGGTGTAGGCACTGATGACCCACTGCAAGCCGCTGACCGTCACGTCGAGCCCGAGCGCCATGCGTTGCAGGGCGACGTTGACCACCGAGGTGTCGAGCATGATCAGCGCGTAGCTGAGGCTGGTGGCCAGCAACACCTGGCGCTGCTGGGCAGGCACGGGGATGGCGGTCTGTATTGCGGACGCAGGCGTATGGCGCGCGCGGTGCAGGAGCGGGGTATCAGTCGGGGCAACCATGGGCAGGATCCGGTACGGGGGGCGGCTTGCAGTCTAAGTACCCAGGGCTGCCGGACGTTTCGTCACGCATCGAAGTGTCCGGGCAGGGTTCGGGCTACCATGGCCACCCCTGGAGACCGACCATGCCTGTGAACCCGACCCTTGCTTCCACTGCCTTCCTGATGGCCGACCCGGCCCGTGCGGCCATGCTGATGGCGTTGGTGGGTGGTCAGGCACTCCCGGCTGGCGAGTTGGCCTATGTGGCGGGCATCACCGCGCAGACTGCCAGCAGCCACCTGGCCAAGCTGCTGGGCGGAGGTTTGCTGGCGGTCGAGACCCAGGGGCGGCATCGCCTGTTTCGCCTGGCCAGTCCCGAAGTGGCCATCGCCCTGGAAAGCCTGGCGGCGATCACCCCGGTCCGCGACATCCGTTCGCTCGCCCCGGGGCGCCACGCCCGAGACCTGGGTTTTGCCCGCTGTTGCTACGATCACCTGGCGGGGCAGTTGGGCGTCGCCATGACCCAGGCGCTGCAGGCGCGAGGGGTCATCGAACCTGGGCCAGACCAGCAGTTCCTGATCACCGTTTCAGGCCAGGCCTGGTTGGCCGAATTGGGGCTGGACGTCACGCAGGTCAAAGCCAGCCGCCGTGGCCTGGCTCTGCAATGCCTGGATTGGACCGAGCGCGAACACCACCTGGCCGGGCCGCTGGGGGTGCAGTTGCTGAACCTGCTGTGCGCCAGGGGCTGGCTGCGCCGGGTGAAAGCCTCCCGGGCGATCCAGGTCACGCCCGAGGGCTGGGTCGGGTTGCAGGAGCAGTTCGGAGTCGATCAACAATCCCTTGAGACTCCGCGGCTGCCTGCGGATTGAACCTGCTCCGGCTGGGTTTATTCGCTGAATTGGAAGTCGAGCCAGCGATCCAGTTCGTTGAGGGTGTGGTGAGGCCTGTCAGGGATTCTCTCGAGTTTTGCGGCGATTATGTCTCGGTTTGAATCAGACAGCTCATAGCCGCGGGTTCTAAGGAAGTAATCGATGTAGTCCTCTATTTCCAGTGCCTCGGTGGATGAAACGAACACCTTGAAGAGCGCGCCCTGGTATTGCTTGCCATCGTCACGATTCCCACCCAACACATCACCTCTAGGTTCTTGAAAGGGAAGTCGATTCCCTGTTTTAAGTATAGATCTGCTGCGAATCCGCCAAGGGGCCGGGCGGGTAAAAGTGGACGCTGGATCCGCCATTTCATAGGGGGCAAAGCTGTACCTGGAAATGGCTTAAGATCAGCGACCGCTGGAATGACTCCTCTCGATCAAAACAGGACGCGACTTCTATGGATAACGCCTTTTCTCAACTCGGCGAACGTTTGCACAACCGCCGGTTTTCGGTGGCGGACAACACCCAGGGGCTCTCCGGGGCCGGCACGGTGTTTCATTACCTGGTCGAGGGCAACGCCATTTCGAGCACTTACCAGGGCGGCCGGATCCACCTGGGGCATCAGGTCGGACGTGTGACCGGCCCGGATACCCTTGAACTTCTCTTTCATTGCCTGACGACGGAGGGCGAGATTCTGGCCGGCTGGTCCCGGGGGACGGTCGGCGTTGATCAGGCCGGGCTCACCACGCTGGCCTTCACCTGGGGTTGGTTGTCGGGCGCGACGGGAGGAGGGGAGTCCAGCTACGTGGAGCTGGTCCCCTAGCGGCTGAAAAACGCCTGAGCACTCAGGCGTCAGCAACAAGGGGGCACCCGGGGAGTAGTACATTTGTGCTATTGGGGCAACTGGCCAGTCTGCTTAGACTTCCGGCCAGTCTCAGAGGTCGAGACTATCCCCTTCAAGGATCTGTAAATGAAAAAGTGCATCACCCTTGCTGTGCTCGTTTCTGCTTCACTGTTGTTGCACGGCTGCGCCGCCCTGGACTACAACTCCGGGACGCAGGTGTCGTCGCAGCAACTTGCCCAGTTCCAGAAGGGCAAGACTACTCAGCAGCAAGTGACTGCCGCCATTGGCCATCCACCGAAGAAGTCTGAAGTGGGTGGCAAGGAAATCTGGACTTATCCCTACACCAAAATCGCGGCCCTTCCGTTTGCCCCCAACGTCAACGAGAGCACCATTTTCGAATGGTCGTCCAAAGGCGTGCTGCTGGACGTCTACAAGGGCGGTGGCACGCCAGGTCAGTCGGGCAACGCGCTGTTGGATGCAGCCGGGATGTAATAGCTTGCGCCACAACAAAAAGCCCAGCTTATCGCTGGGCTTTTTGCATCCAGGGCCGGTGCCTGTGACTTCCGAGATTCACCCTCGGGCGCGACTCGAGGCCCCGCCACTCCTGCTTACTTCTTCTTGGCCTGGGCCTCTGCGGCAAGGCACTCAAGGGCAAACTGCTCGGTGTACGTCATCTGAATGGCACTGGTCTCGCCCTTGACGGTCCTTTCACCATCCAGGATGTAGCGAATGCGCTTGTCGGTCACGCCAATACGTTTCGCGATCCATGAAGGGGTCTGGCCGATGCGCGAAATCAGCTTGTCGGCATAGTCGGTGGAAGGGTTATAGCGCTCTGCGTTGGGTGTCATGTGACGTCCGGATAAAGGTGGGTCTGTGATGCGTTGGTGGATACGGGACACGGTGCGCCATTTTCCGGGTGATGTCGCGGTTTGAATGGAATGACGCCACGGGTTGTGTGTCGATAATGGCTTGGCACGGGCCTGCCCCCCAAAGTGATGGCTGTGACCAATGAAAGATTTGGTTTTATGATGATCGCCTTTTGATCAGGATGATGACCACCGCCATGGCCAAGCGTAAACGCAAGACACTGCCGAAGGATTTCGATCAGTTGCTGGAGCAGGGCTCGGTTGCCGAGTTGGTTGCCGTGTTCGAAGGGTGCGAGCTTGAAGCCACCGGCGGCTATAGCAAGAACACCGCGCTGGGCTTTTACAACTGTCCTGACGCGCTGGCCCGCTGGCTGGTGGAGCAGGGCGCAGCTATTGATGCCCGTGACACTTACCAACGTACGCCCCTGCACCATCGCAGTACGAGTTGGATCGGTGGCGTCGATCTGCTGCTGGATTTGGGGGCCGATATCGAGGCCCGGGATTACCAGGGCGACACGCCGTTGCATGCCGCGGCCAAGAGCCACAAGGCCGAGGCCATTGCTGCCCTGATCCGCCGTGGCGCCAATGTCGACACCAGGAACCGGCAGGGGCACAGCGTGCTGCATATCGCCCTGGTCACTACGCGCAACGCCGATATCGAGGCCACCGCGAACATCGCCGAGATCCTGTTGGCGGCAGGCCTGCAACGCGATGACAGCATGCTTGCCGAGGTGGAGCGCATCGGCCGTGAATTCGAGTTTCACCGGGCCTCCTTCAACCCGGACTACCTCGAGGCAACGCAAGCCGGCCTGGCCAGTCTCTATCGCCTGTTCGACGTCACTCCGGTCGCCTCGCGCAAGGTGCATGACGGGCAGTCTGCCATCGTGGTAACGGCCACTGGCTGGTTTGAACAGCATCAGCAATTGTGGGCGCTGCTGATTCCATCCTCCGGCGCGGCGGCGACAGTGCAGGGCGAGGTGATCCGCATCAGCGGCCGTATTTCCCAAGAGATTCACCACAACGGCTCGGCCAACTGGGATGCGGATTTCAAGGCGATGTTGACGGCCCTGGTGGGGCACCTGAGCAGTGCCGTGGCGCTGCCTGCTGCCGAAATCGATGAGGCTCGGGCGCTGGCTGCCGCTCTGCGCGGAGGGGACGATGACGCTGGGCAGACCGATCGTCTCTGTGAGTTGGCCGTGCACTGGGTGATTGCCAATCCCCAGCCATTGGCGTTGGCGGCGCCTGCCTACAGCAGGTAAGGGGGCTCGGGCGGGAGTCGGGTCTCGGCGGCGATTCTAGAACGACGTCGCGATGGCAAGGGCCAGTTGCCGGTCAGACATCAGGGGCGGCGGGAAGGACGAGCGATAGTAGCGGGAGGCTTGTTCAAACTGCGCCCCACGGATTTCTCCGTCCGAACCAATGAACGCGAGGGCGTCACTCTTTGCCGGCTTGAACAGCTCCGGAATGTACGAGGTGGCCGCTGTGGTGCCTGCGACCACCACGAACGGAATCACCGTGGTGATCATCAGAGCAGCCTGGAACGGGTTATTGTTTTCCGCGGAAAGGGCTTGAGTGCTGATAGACGCCAGCAGCGCGACTGCCAAAGGTTTCCATAAGTCCATTCCTTGATGCTTCCGTGTCGTCTGGTTGGGGGCGCCACGATAGCAGAGTAGGGCGCTGGCCAGAAACACGGAGCCCGGCACATGGCCGGGCTGGTTGATCGGTGGGGCGCTTGAGCCATTTCACGCTGTCCCGCCCGATGGGGTCAGCCAAAAAGAGCGCGTTGCCATTGTTGTTCACCGATGATGGCGATAGGGCTGCCAGCCTCTCTCAACTCGACCGCTTTCATGATCTTTGTTCCATAGCTGCTATGGCGCCATTGATCATTGCCAATGCTGCCAACGACCAGATAATGAATTTTCTGGCTCACCGCGCCGCCGATGATGCCGCCACGCTCCTGCACCCGTAGCTGGCAGTCTTTTCGTGGCCCGTAGGCCATGATTCCAGTGAACACGAACACTCTTCCATCCCAGGCAAGATCGGGTTCGGGACGATTGAAGGGAAGGTCGTTGGGGGCGCTGAAGGTTTGATCACTGGCCTTCGGCTTTTCGGTACTCAGGCCGGAAAAGCTCTGCAGCAGCCCGATAAGCTCAAGGGATTCCTCGGCATCCAGCACGCCGTCCAGGAGCATGTTGGAGAGCCTTGAATACAGCAGGTTGATCACCGGGTCATCGAGGTGGACGAGGTTGGTTTCAAGCCAGTCCCTGAGGAACAACCCTTCAGCGGTTGAGACCACGCCGTCAGCGGCAAGACCTGCTGCTAGGCCGACGAGGGCGTCAGCTGAGCGCCTGTCTATCCGTGAACCATGGAAGTATTTGCTGCGTTCGAATTCGCTGTGAATGTCGGTCATGTGAACTCCTTTTCTGAATGTCATGTCGTTGCGACGAAAATCCCTGTAGGGCCAAAACAGAAGCGTATCCAGCCTGGGCCGATGGTGGTCCAGTCGCTTGACGCTTTTGCGAGTCGACCCGATTGCACCGTTCAACGCCGGCGGGTGATCACCGGCTATCTGGTCATTTGGCGAGCTGGGATTTGAGCCGCTTCAGTGACCAGCGCTCCCTCTCTTCCGTACGAGGCGGGCCATCGGGCCATAGAGTGCTCCTTTGCAGCTCCATGTCCAATGTTTCTCCCTCAAAGCACCCACTGCATGTGCGTTTCAGATGACGCCAAACGCTCCAGTGAAGGCTTGGAAACAAACGCCACCACCCAACGAAGGACTGATCGTTGAGCACCTTTTTCACGGCGCTCGTAGGTCAAGAATGCCTGCTGAGCTGCGGCATAAGGCGCTGTATCAAACAAGCCCAGGGCGCGCTGCGAAACGATCATTCATCGTCCCCGTAGTAGTTGACGCCAATGCGGATGATGTCCCGCCCCTGGTCCTTGCGATGGTGGTTGGTGTCGCGCAGGGAGTAAATGCAGCCACAGTATTCCTGCTGATAAAAACGTTCGCGCTTGCTGATCTCGATCATCCGCGCCGAGCCGCCCCCCTTGCGCCAGTTGTAGTCCCAATAGGTGACACCTGGATACTTTTGCGCGCTGCGGATGCCGCTGTCGGTGATTTGCTTCATGTCTTTCCAGCGCGAGATACCGAGGGAGCTGGAAATCACACTGAAGCCGTTTTCATAGGCGTAGAGCGCGGTCCGTTCGAAGCGCATATCGAAGCACATGGTGCAGCGCACGCCGCGCTCGGGCTCATGCTCCATGCCTTTGGCGCGTTCAAACCAATTGTCTTTATCGTAATCGGCATCGATAAACGGCACCTTGTGCTCTTCGGCAAAGCGGATGTTCTCATCCTTGCGCAATAGGTATTCACGCTCAGGGTGAATGTTCGGGTTATAGAAGAAGAGGCTGTAGTCGATACCCGAGGCAGTGATCGCTTCCATCACTTCTCCCGAACAGGGTGCGCAGCAGGAGTGCAGCAGCAACTTGTCCGCGCCGTCGGGAAGGCTCAGTTGAGGCCTTTTGATGTCTGTCATGACCGTGTGTCCTGGGTATAAAGTGCTCCGGTAGCCTGTCGGCCAAGAGGGCAGGGCAGCTCAGCGCTCAAACCGCGCGGTGTGCGGCGATGTTGCAATAGTGTCCTTTGAAATACAGCAATGGCTGCGTAGCAGCAGCTTCCTGCAGGTTCAACGCCTTCACTTCACCAATCACGATCAGGTGATCACCTGCGGCGTGTTCGGCGTGAATTTCGCAATCAAGCCAGTGCAGGCTGCCGACAATGATCGGATTGCCCAGCGGCGATTCCTGCCATTCGACTCCATGCCACTTGTCCGTGCCGCGCCGAGCGAACTGATTGGAAATCCTGACCTGCTCACCCGACAGGATGTTGACGACGAATCGACCTGCCTGGCGGATTTTGGGATAGCTGGCCGAACTCGACATGACACTGAATGACACCAGCGGCGGGCTCATCGACACGCTATAAAACGACTGGCAAGTGAAGCCAATCGGCTCGCCATCAAGGTGTGAGGTAATCACCGTGATACCGGATGCGTAGTGCCCGAGCGCTTCGCGAAAGCTCAATGGCTCGATAGGGGGGGCAGGAAGTGACATGGAAAATCCTAAATATTGGGTGCAACTCGAAAGTGCCAAGGAAGGCCTGAAGCAACTCGGTAGTTTTTCAAGACCGCATCAATCCCCCTGTACACCCCCTTGCGACTTTGGCTCAGTACGGGTTCGAGAGCTCTCTGCGGACAATTTCTGCTCCGGCACTTAACGCACTCAGCTTGCCCCGTGCAACTCGGCGAGATAAGGGAGCCATGCCACAGTTAGTGCAAGGATAGAGCTTGTCGGCATCTACAAACTGAAGCGCTTTACGTAGGGTATTGGCTACATCTTCGGGTGTTTCAATGGTGTTGGATGCCACATCAATGGCCCCGACCATCACTTTTTTACCTCGAATGAGTTCAATGAGATCCATCGGCACATGAGAGTTGTGACATTCCAGTGAAACTATATCGATGCTGGATTTTTGCAGCTTGGGAAAGGCCTCTTCATATTGTCGCCACTCTGACCCCAGAGTCTTTTTCCAATCGGTATTGGCTTTGATGCCATAGCCGTAGCAAATATGAACAGCCGTCTCACATTTAAGGCCTTCAATTGCCCTTTCCAGGGTGGCCACCCCCCAGTCGTTCACCTCATCAAAGAACACGTTAAAGGCGGGCTCATCAAATTGGATAATATCAACACCGGCAGCCTCTAATTCCCTGGCTTCCTGATTGAGGATTTTGGCAAACTCCCAAGCCAGTTTTTCGCGACTTTTATAATGGTTGTCATAAAGCGTATCGATCATCGTCATGGGGCCTGGCAGCGCCCATTTAATGGGTTGCGTGGTCTGCTGCCGCAGGAACTTGGCATCTTCAACAAAAACGGGCTTTTGTCGAGTCACCGCACCCACGACCGTCGGTACGCTGGCATCATAGCGATCACGAATTCTAACGGTCTCGCGTTTCTCAAAGTCTACGCCGCTGAGGTGTTCAATAAACGTAGTTACAAAGTGTTGACGGGTTTGTTCGCCATCACTGACAATATCAATGCCGGCTTGTTGTTGTTCTTGCAATGCCAAACGCAAGGCATCCTGTTTGCCCTCGATCAATTCCTCATTTTGCAATTTCCAGGGTGACCAGAGTGTCTCAGGTTGTGCAAGCCAAGAGGGTTTGGGCAAACTGCCGGCAGTGGAGGTGGGCAATAGTTTTTTCATGATAAATGACCTTGTGATTTTAATGAGTCAAAGCGCGTAATTGGCAGACCACTGCTCTAGAACGGTCTGGTAGGGTTTGATGAAGTTTTCCTCAACAAACTTGCCCTGCTCAATAGCCAGACGGTTACGTTCTTCTCGATCATAAACAATCAGCGTTAATGAATAATCCTGGTGTTTCAAGCTGGGCTGATAGGATTTTCCGGCCGCTGAATTCGCATTGTAAATCTCAGGGCGGTAAATCTTTTGGAAGGTGTCCATCGTGCTGATGGTGCTGATTAGCTCAAGATTGGTGTAATCACTAAGCAAGTCGCCTGAAAAATAAAAGGCCAAAGGTGCGACACTGTTTGCAGGCATGAAGTAGCGAACTTTCAAGCCCATTTTCTTGAAGTAGTCATCAGTCAAGGAGTATTCATCTTGCTGGTATTCAATGCCCAATACAGGATGCTGGTTTTCAGTCCGGTGATAGGTCTTGCTGCTCGAAACGCTCAGGCATATGACAGGCGGTTTATTGAAGTGGTCTTTGTAGGTGTTTGAGTTTACGAAGCTCTTGAATAGCTTTGCATGCAGATCTCCAAAATTATCCGGAGTGCTGAATCCTGGCTGATCCTTGTTGTGTCCCAACAACAGCACGCTAAAGTCATAATCTCGCACATAAGAGGAGAAGTTATTGCCTACGATGCCCTCAAAGCGTTCATTGGTCTTTCGGTCAACGATGTTTGTTTTCAATATTTCAATCAGGGGGATGGCGTTGCCACTGCTCTCAACATCGATATCCATCTCGACGGAAATGATTTCAAGCTCGACAGTATAACGATCGCCTTTGGGATTATCCCAATGCGCCAAGGCGTTGAAGCGGTTGTCAATCATCCTCAGGGTGTTGCGTAAATTCTCTTGTCGGCTCTTTCCTCTGGCCAAGTTGGCAAAGTTGGTAGTGATGCGCGTTTTTTCGGAGGGGTGATAATTCTCGTCGAAATAAATGCTTTTAATGGTAAATTTAAATTCTTTGCTCATTATAATATTGCGCCTTAATTTCTGAGATAAAGCATTGATTTTTATGGCTTTATACTCAGTGATATTTGTATTATCTGTAATTAGGACGTATTTTATGCTGAGCCAATGCTTGAGTGAAAATGAATTGATTTCACTAAATCGTTAGCCATATTCATGATGTGTTGTACAGCCAGTCGTAAAAGACCCTGTCACGCAGATGGGGAGTGGCACGGCAGTGGCCGAGTTGAGCGGGATCTTTGTTTGAACGCACGAACACCGGGCTTGTCCGTGCGCTAGCTCAAGGAAAAAAGCTCGGGAGATACGAGTCGTTGACCCAACGTCAACAAACTGGAAGTGTTGCAGTTATTGGAACTTGGCATGTCCGTGTCAAAGCTGGGCAAAGACTTCTGACGTCCCGCCAGACCATTATTGGGATTAGCGGGAAAGCCAAGGATGAAATTTATCAGATATCCCTTCAGCACCTATAAAAGATACTAAAAGCTTGGGGGAACATAAGGAATATTTTGGCATTTGCCGTGAAATATTTCCCCATTCTGAATTTTGAAAAGCACTATTTTTCTGGCTTTATTGACCGTCGCTTCAAGTGTGCAGTCGGAACTATGACCGACATTCTCGTAATACTCGGTATAGGTCAAACCGTTCGCTCCCGGTGTCAAGGAAGTTCCGGCCGCTTCAGTGGTCGACCACTGAGATGATTTGTACCACGTCATAACGACAAGTGTGCCTGCGTCAGGACTTTGCGTTGCCTTCATCGTATCGGGCCTGCCAAAAAAATTCAGCGCCTCTTGGGCATCGCGACCTTCCCAACGATTTTGAGCAATGACGGAACAGCCACTGCTGATCATTATGCTTGATATTGCCAGTATTAAAGAAAGCGGTTTAATCCATTTATTTGTCATGGTTTTTTACTTATCTGGCCTTTGCGGGTGGGGGGTTGTCTAGCATCTGCTCCAACTCTTCCATTGGGCTCTTTGGCGGTGCTTGTAACTCGGTGATCATCCCAAGCATTTTCATCTGATCGAACTTGCCCAATGACAGCATGCCGTTGAAGACTCGATCCTGGGGGTTGCACACAAAGGCAAATGTATATAAAAGCGCCTTGTCATCCAACGTATGCCATTCATTGGAAACCTTCAAATCCCGGCGTGCGTTACTCGTTCTCTCTATTGATGTTCCTTTAAGAAAGCGCGCTCTGTGCTTGGAGCACTGGACTTCAACTGAATAGACATCCGCCAATGGCTTGGCTGGGTCGGCGAAAACCTGGTTAACGTTTACTGACTGAAACCCATCCGCCGCTTGACTTCGTGGTGTCATGGAAGTGAGATCGGCGACAAACACTATGTTGTTTTTGCCCGTGCCTGTGCTAAAGACACTCCACCAGTCGCCAATGGGATTCGCTTTGTCAGCTATCGCTGAAGTGGAGGCTGTGAGCAGCAATGTGAGTGTTATGACGCCTTTATTTAATCTCAAAAATTCTGACATGCTGCGTCCTACCTCCTGGAATATAAATTTGACATCTGTTTGCATGAAGAAATTAAGTCATCACGCTAAAAATTTAACCCGCCAACCAAGTGGCTTGCCCTGGCGATAGTTTGTGGTCAGCACGATGCTGCCATGCTCGTAGCGTTTGGTGATGAAGTTAAAAGATCAAGTCAGCTTCATTACGACCAAAAATCAAATAATACATTTCATCGATCATCATCAGCTTCGAGCGTTGAACTACCCAGGCAAACGCCGCTAGTGATGCCGTGCGACCCGTTGCAGCGTCAAATTGGCAGCAGTAGTCGGGACTATGATTGTCGCAGGAGCGAAGAGTCAACTAGCACACATGTGCTATTCCAAGCGCTTAAAGCAACTCTGAAAACGACCTCTCGATCTTGTGAAATTCCCACCACGCACAAACGAAACAGTGGGCCTGCTTGACCAGGGGATTTTGGTTTCGGCGGTCCAAAAAGCAGGCCTTTGCACCTGGCTGAGGTGTGGGGGACTGGCTACCACAACGGACGTTAAAGAAAGCAGGGGAGGAGTGGGGTGTCAGGGAAGTCGCTCCTTGAGCATAGGCACGGATACAAAGGTCACTCGTAAAAAACACTTATAAATCAATCAATTAAGTGATTTTCAAGAATTCAAGATACAAAACATTTCAAAACTCCCGTGTACAGGTGCGGAATGCCAAGCGTAATTTCACCCTCAAGCTGTGCGGTCAACGCTGTTGGGTCTGCAATGGAATTCAGCCTGTAGCATCCCGGATCTTCATGCCTTCACCGGGTTTGCACCTACAACAATAGAGGGAGCTATCCGTGAACTGCATTTTCTGTGCAATCGCCAAGAAAGAATCACCGGCTGCCGTTGTCTACGAAGACGAGCAGTGCCTGGCATTTCTCTCCATCCAGCCGATTACTCCTGGCCATGTCCTGGTCATTCCCAAGGCCCACGCAAGTGGCCTGGGTGATATCCCTCCTGAAACCTGTGGCCACATGATGCGTGTGGGTCAACGGGTGGCGGCCGCCCTGCGTGAAAGCGGCTTGAGCCTCAACGAACAACCCTGTGAAGGTATCAACCTGCTGCTGTGCGATGGCGCTGTGGCTGGGCAAACCGTGGGGCACGCCCACCTGCATGTGCTGGCGCGCTTTGTCGGTGATGGTTTCAACCTGGGGCATGCGGACCTGCCACTCGCGACGCCCCAAGTGTTGGGCGAGCGCGCAGAGCAGATCCGTCGAGCCTTGACCGCGTTGCCACCGGTTTAACTGTAAGTTTCTTTTAGTTTAAAGGCACGCCCGTAATAAGAGGGTTGGGTGCCTTGCTGTGCGCAGTCCGTAAATCATCAACTTGTAGGTGTCTACGCAAGGAGGCGAAGCTATGTATTGTACTGTGGAAACTTAAGTTGCGCTGGGCTGAACTAAATACTACAGATCACAACAAGAAGGGGGTTCTCATGCCGTCACTCGCCAGTAATAAGGCTGCCTTGCCTTCGGCAAGTATGCAGTTGGTAAAAGATGATTCAGCCGGATCGGCCATCTACAGTTTCTATGATTCAGTACTCCAAGAGTTGTGTCAGTCTGACAAGGTTAAAGTCAGGCAAGTGGTTACTCCTGCACAGTTTATCGAACTGTCTCGTGCCCGCAGTCGGTTGTACGGGCAACGAAAGATTTACTACAAAACGCTGTTTGGTAACTCGGTCGATGAAAGCGTCTGCCTGGATGAATACGATTCCCGTTCTTACGTGTTTGCCTTTTATTATGACGGTGAAATTATCGGCACCCAGCGTATTACGCCTTTTCCTCATGAGTCGGGCGAGTTCATCAGCCATGAACAACTGGTGCAGTTCTCCGGGCCCAATTACGAGCGTGAATGCGTTGAACTCTCGCGACTTATTGTCGACAAGCATTCCCCGGTCAAGAACGTGGTCAACGGATTGGCCATGACTGGCGCCTCGCTGGTCGCCCTGGAAGGCGGCTACAAAACGTTCATCACCTACGTAAAGCCGAGACTTGCGCCAAAGTTTGACAGCTTCGTCTTTGATCAGGACGGTATTTTCTTCCAAATCAAGGCTCGCGGCGATCATTACTACGCCCTGTACAAAGGCGATCTGTTGCCGTCGGTCACGCCTTTCTTCGGCCTGCAAAGCTGCCCCGCAGACCTGAAGGACGTTGATGACTTGATTCGCTACACCTTGGCCGCCCGTACCGCTATGCACTCACTGGCGGTATGAGCATCCCCAAATAACGACAACATTGAGGTTGATCCAAGATGGAAGCCAGGAACAAAGAAGTGGTTATCGAGTTTTACGAGCGCATGTTTGGCCAGCGTGAACTGGCGGTCGCCGATACATTGATTGCCGAGGAATATGTACAACACAATAACGTATTTATTCCGCCGCGCCGGGAAGGCTTCAAGACCTACTTTACGCAGTTCTTCAAGACGTTCCCCGAGTCGGGTACCAGCATTGAACGGGTCTGTGCGGAAGGCGACTATGTGTTCCTGTATGCCAAACATTGGGCCAAGCACAAGTTCTTCACCGTGAATTACAAGGTGATCGATATTTATCGTGTGGAGAACGGTGTGTTGATGGAACACTGGGACACTATCGAAGGCTTGGGGTTCTTCTCCAAATTCATCTACATCATTAAGTCCGTGTTGCGCCTGTAAGTCCGTGTTCGCCTGAAAGTAAAAAAAGCGTCATAAGCGATTTATCAACCCCCCCAAGGAAGAGAGTGAAATGACTGAAGTGACCGAGTTTCGCAAAGAGCTGAAAGCCGTCTGTGATGCCGAATGGGAAAAGATCAAGGTCGGCCGTTTTTTCCAGATGATGAAGCGCCCAGAGTTGCAGCGTGAGCTCTACATCAAGTCGATTGTTCAGGTGTATCACTACACCAAGAACAACGCGATCAACCAAGCGGTGGCGTGCTGGAACCAGGACCACAAAAAGGTCGGCTTGCTGCGCTTTGCGATGAAGCATGCGCTGGAAGAACTGGGCCATGAAAACATGGCGTACAACGACCTGATCGCCATTGGCGTCGACAAGTCCGAGTTCGAAAAACCAATGCTGCCGGCCACCGAAGCGTTCTACGGTTACCTGGATTTCGTCTCTGTATGCCGCGGCATCATTCCACGGCTGGGCTACAGCTTCTGGGCCGAAGACTGCTACGAGCACCTCGAGCCATTGATGGACGTATGCAAAAACCATCTCAAGCTGACCGATAAAGAACTGACCTTCTTCGTCGCCCACGCGATCATCGACGAGAAACACTCCGAGCAAGTCAACGCAGCCATCGACCGCTGGGTCGAGACCGACGAAGAAAAAGAGGCGGTCAAACAAGTCGCACGCACCACGGTTTACTTGATGGGCAAGATCCTCGAGTCGGTCGCCGACGAGTTCTAAGTCTTGGCAACAGGCGTCCTCGCGCACCCCGCTGCGTGAGGACTTTTTTACATGGCGTGCACAACAATAAAAACGATCGGTTGGTCATGGCGCTTGTCGAACCGCCTGGCTGCCACGGTCAATCCACTAGGAGGTGCCATGAGTAGCAATAGCGACATGATTACCTGGGGCATGATGCTGCGCAAAATCCCCTCGATCACCCGGGCCATTCCTCGGCTCGTCAGGGGAGTCAAAGCGTCCAAGCTCAAGGTCGATCAGCCCTGCGGCCTGGGTTGGGCCTTCGAACAGGCGGTTGCGCGCAACCCTCAGGGACCGGCGCTGCTCTACAAGGACAATCGTTTCAGTTATGAACAGGTCAACCAGTGGGCCAACCGTTTCGCCCATTACTTGCTTGCCCGTGGCCTGAAAAAAGGCGACGTGGTCGGCATCTTTATTGAAAACCGCCCGGAATTGCTGGTCAGCGTGCTGGCCGTCAGCAAGATCGGCGGTATCTGCGCCATGCTCAACACCTCGCAGACCAAAAATGTCCTGATCCACAGTTTGAACCTGGTCAATCCCTCGGCGATTATCGTCGGCGAAGAGTTGGTGCCATCCTTTGACGCGGTGCGTAACGACATCGCCATCGATGAGCTGAGCACGTTCTTCCTGGCTGACACCGATACCACTCGCGATGCGGGCATCGCGCCCGAGGGTTACGTCAACCTGACCCGCGTCAGCGAAGAGCATTCCACCGCCAATCCGGCGAGCACCCAGCAGGTCTATTTCGACGACGCTTGCTTCTACATTTACACCTCCGGCACCACCGGTTTGCCCAAGGCTGGAGTGTTCAAGCACGGGCGCTGGATGAAAGCCTACGGCAGCTTCGGCATGATCGCCCTGGATATGCGCCCCGATGACATCGTTTATTGCACCTTGCCGCTCTATCACGGCACCGGGCTGTGCGTGAGCTGGGGCTCGGCATTGGCCGGCGCCTCGGGTTTCGCCATCCGCCGCAAATTCAGCGCCAGTCAGTTCTGGGATGACGCGCGCAAATTCAAGGCCACCACCATTTGCTACGTCGGTGAATTGTGTCGTTACCTGATCGACCAGCCTCCCGCGCGCAACGATGGCGACAACCCGGTGGTGAAAATGATTGGCAACGGCCTGCGCCCAGGCGTGTGGATCGACTTCAAGACTCGCTTCAACATCGAGCGGGTCTGCGAGTTGTATGCCGCCAGTGACGGCAACATCGGCTTTACCAACATCCTTAATTTCGACAACACCATCGGCTTTGCTCTCAACACCTGGTCGCTGGTGGAGTACGAACACGACACCGGTGAGCCGCGGCGCGGCGCGAACGGTTTCATGCAGAAAGTCGGCAAGGGTGGCCAAGGCTTGTTGCTGGCCAAGATCGACGACAACGCCCCGTTCGACGGTTACACCGATCCGGAGAAGAACAAAAAAGTAGTGCTGTACGACGTTTTCGAAAAGGGTGATCGCTACTTCAACAGCGGCGACTTGATTCGCGATATCGGCTTTGGCCACGCTCAATTCGTCGACCGCCTGGGGGACACTTACCGCTGGAAGGGCGAAAACGTCTCCACCACCGAAGTCGAAAACATCATGGTGCAACACCCCCACATCGCCGAAGCCGTGGCCTACGGTGTGGAAATCAAAAACACCAACGGTCGCGCCGGGATGGCCGCCATCACCCCAACGGCCCCGCTGGAGCAACTGGACTTTTGCGACTTGCTGCGCTTCGTCAAAAGCCAGATGCCTCACTACGCGGTCCCGATGTTCCTGCGTATCAAGACCTGCATGGAAACCACCGGCACGTTCAAATACCAGAAAACCAAGCTAAAGACCGAAGCCTTCGACCCCAGCCAAACCGGCGAAGACCCGGTCTACGCCTGGCTACCGGGCACCGAAACCTACGTGCGCGTGACCGAGCAGGTGCTGCAGGACATTCATGGCGGCAAGTTCCGTTATTGAAGAGCAACTGCGCGAGGGTTAAACCACAAGGCCGGCATCACTAAGTAATGCTGCTCACTTAAGCGGAGCAGCATTGCTGGATGCCTGGGCAGGAAGGCGGTAGATTCAGCCCCCAAAGGATGAAACACACCTGTGGAGTGGATTTTGCGCAAACTGATTGTTGTGCTTGTGCTCGGTTTTTCGTGCAGTTTTCCCGCCATTGCGGGTGATGGCAGGGCGGTCGAAGTCTCGGCCTTTGGAGCGATTGTTTCATCGAGCCTTGCTGTGACTCTTTCCCCCGTGACGCTGACCGAAGACAGTCAAGAAAGTAGTCGGAATAGTTCAAACAGAGGCGACCGAAAGATAGTTGCCGCTCGCAATGATGCTGCAGCTTTCGTCGCGAGTGATGGCGTTATTAGAGGCGCAAACCTGGAGGCGGCATTCGAGGTTTTACGGACTCAGAATGCGATGGGTACAGTCAGCGACATCGAGCTGGCTGAAGCCGTTCTGGTTTACCAATTGCGCTAGAAGAATGGAGTTTCGATGACGGGTAGCCGACCCGCCGCTGCGCTTTTTCGTCTCACGCACCCCAGGTGTGTGGTTCGCTAGTGCGAGCTGTGCAGTGTCGAGCCGCGCCCGGTATGCGTCGTGGTCAGCGATGTTTGAATACGCTTCCGTTGGTGCGCTGCCCGGTGATCGTCATGTCATCCATTTCCCACACTTCGGTGCGGTTTCTGAATACTTGCCGACGGGCCCCTTTCTCTTCTAATACCTGCGCTGCCATCTGGCCGGCCATTCCCTCTGGATCGACCATGGTGGTTACGACGCGCTTAAAAGCGCGAGTTTGGTAAAAAATTTGCTAGTGTTTATCCGCGTGATAACCAGACGGTTTTCAAGAGCATTACCTTTAAAAAAGGGTGCGGATATCCATGACCAATGCGACGCCAGCCATCAAGCTCAGCACACTCAGGCAAATTGCCCCCTATCTGAGTATGCGCGGGGTGTCGCCACTGGAGTTCTTTCGGCGCTTTGGTATTTCCCCGCATGTTTTTCAAAACCCTGAAGCTTGGGTATCGCGAGCGGCCTGCTTTCATATCGCCAATGAAATGGCTGCCGTCGCACAGGACCCCTTCGGCGGAGCGATGATTGGGCACCTGACCGATGTGCGCTCAACCGGCATGTGGGGCGAGTTGATATTGGGCTCGACCAACCTCGCTCAGGCGTGTGCAGCGGCGGCGGTCCATACGAACCTGGTGCATCAGGGAAGCGAAGTAAAAATTGTCACCGAAGGCCGCACGGCGAAACTGATCCAACATTTTACCGGGCACCACGGGGCTGATCCGAAGCAGGTCATTTTCGGCACTCTGGCGGTGCTTAGAAAAGTGCCGCTCATGTCCGGCGCGCCTGGCGCTATACGGGTGTATCTAAAAAACTCGAGAGAGCGAGGCGACGAGGCGCTTGAAGAGTACCTGGGCCCGAACCTGGTCATGAACGCTGAGTACAACATGATCGAATTTGATCGTGAGTTACTCGAGATTCCCCTGCAACCTGTTCGAGATGTTGCCTGGAAAACCACCCAAGCCTTGAAGTCGACGGCTGACACCGCTGACGTGCTCGTCCAGCAGATCGCGAATCAGGAACTTTCCAAACTTGTCACTGTTTCAAGAAAGATTGGACTGTCTGCTCGAACCCTTCAGCGGCGCCTCGAATATTGCGGCATCGACTTCGACGCTTTACGTGACGAGACCCGTCGCAGTGAAGCCCAGCAGTTGATTGCCTGCGGCAGATACAGCGCAACCGAAATTGCCTACATGGTCGGCTACAGCGATCCAGCGCACTTTACGCGCGCCTTCAAGCGTTGGACGGGAAGCCCGCCGTCTCACTATCGCGCCCTCTTGAAACAAGACCAGAACATCCTCGTTTAACCCCTCTCCCAAAAAATTGGCCTCTTTGCGCGGCGGCCTTCTCGTACGCGCTCGCATTGCTTTTGGCACCAAATGGCAAGTTTGCGCCAAGGCGTTCTTATACAGTCAAAAAATCAACGCCAACTAATAAAATCAAGGGGTTCAAATGTCCCATTCATCCACGGCCAGCATCTTTGCCATGGCGCTGGTCGCTGCTGGAAGTGCTAACGCTCAGTCATCGCCAGAGGCGGCGATACCGGTGGGTGTCGATAACTTTATCCGTGCCGAGTCCGACCTCTACTTGGGGAAAATAGTGGCGAGTGGCAGTTTGGGCCGGTTTGTTCACAGCCGCGAAGCGGTACCCATCGACGCCCAGAATGTGGTCCGGATGAATCGGGACACACTCTATTCGTCAGCCGTGTTCGATCTCGATGCAGGCCCCGTCACCATCACCTTGCCAGAGTCTGGCGGGCGGTTCATATCGATGGCGATTATCAATGAAGATCACTACGTGCCCTTCGTTACGTACGGCGCCGGGAGTCGGACACTGACCAAAGAGGCCGTCGGTACACGCTATGTATTTGTTGCTGTGCGCACGTTCTTCGATCCCGCAGATCGCCAAGACCTTGAACAGGTACATGCACTGCAGGATGCAATCACGGTCAGCCAGGCCAGGGTGGGGGAGTTTGTAGTACCTAAGTGGGACCAGGCGAGCCAGACAAAGGTGCGTGAGGCCCTGGAGGTCCTGGGTTCGACGATTCCTGACTACAACCAATCCTTTGGCCCCAAGGGCACGGTCAATCCAATCCATCACTTGATCGGCACAGCAACGGGGTGGGGTGGGAACCCAGCCAAGGACGCTATCTACCTCGGTGGCGTGATGCCTGAGAACGATGGGAAAACCGTTTACCGGCTCACAGTTGGAGATGTACCGGTCAAGAGCTTTTGGTCGGTCAGTGTTTATAACGCCGACGGTTATTTCCAGAAGAACCCCTTTGACGCCTATTCGTTGAACAACCTCACCGCCAAAAAAAGTGCGGACGGCTCGATTGTTATCCAGTTCGGCGGTTGCGACGCGAGTATCGCTAATTGCCTGCCTACCCCACCTGGCTGGAACTACACCGTCAGGCTTTATCAGCCGAGCGAACAAATACTGAATGGCCAATGGCGCTTCCCGAAGCCGCAGCCCGTCGCGCTCTAATTCATAACGCCTGACGTTTATAACTCGGCATAAACGCCCATCAATACGTGTTGTTTACACCAAAGGAAGGAAACGATGACCACCACCGGCGGTTCAAACTTTTTCAAGTATCAAGCGACGCTCATGATAAGTGCGACCCTTGCGTTTTCGACGGTGTTGCCTGTTCACGCAGACGATTCAGGTGAGCCCTCCGTGACCGTGGGTGGCGGACTCGCCGTTGGCCCGCTGTATGAAGGTTCCTCACACTACGCCTCGTTCCCGTCACTGAAACTCAAAGCGGTTTTGCCGACTGAAAACTGGGGCAAGTTCACCGCAGCCTTCCCGGACGGACTGCGCTGGGACTTGCCGGGGTTGTCGCCTTTCGGCATCGCCCTGTTGCTGGGTTACGACCAGGGACGCAAGGAAAGAATCCACACTCTGGGCGGTCGTGATGACTACCTGAAGGGCATGGGCAACCTGGACAGCACCGCTCTTGTTGGAGCGGAAGCGTATTGGGTTCTGTCGGCCGGTCGTCTGTTTGTTCGTGGCCTGCAAGCCAGCCAGAGCCGCGACTACGGTGGCGAGAGCCTGGGGCGTACCGCGTTTCTGGAAGCCGGTTTCGCCACTGCATACGCGCTGTCTTCAACATTGACCCTGGACTCGACGCTGTACGGCACCTGGAGCAATGAGAAAGACATGATGGCGCGCTTCGGCGTCACCGCCCAACAAGCTGCGCGCACCGGCTTCGACGAGTACCACCCGGGTGGCGGCATGCGTGACGTGACCTTAAAGCTGGGCCTCACGTGGCAATGGCAACCACAGTTGGCACTGGAAGGCGGCATCAAGACCTACGCGCTGGTCTCTGATGCCCGCAACAGCCCGCTGACGGGTGAAAACGTGGGCGCAGGCGCCTATCTGAATGCCCTTTACCGGTTTTGATAAGGGAACACTCGATGAAAACAGTACATAAGCAGTTGGGGCTGGCCAGCCTGCTCTGGTCGGGACTGGTGCTTGCCGATGCCGCGGCCACAAAGGTTACGGACCCTCACTTCAAGCTGGCCCCGGGTTATCTGAACTCGGCAGACTTGCCGCTGCGCCTGGCGTTGCTGGGCGCCCCACCTAAGCCCGACTCTGCGGCGCTTGCACGGGATGAGGAGGCTCGGCGAGCAGCAGTGTCACTACGCGGTACGGCGCGGGAAAAACTCGCCGCGGCGGATGCAGAGCTGTCATTCCCGGGCCCGGCCAACGCATTCTCCTGCGCGATGGGCACCCCGATCAGCGAGAAAAGTACACCGCATCTCTACACCCTGATGCAGCGCACCCTGACCGATGCGGGAGGCTCCACCTATGCCGGGAAGAATGCCTACAACCGCACCCGCCCCTTCGTGGCACACAACGAAGGAACCTGTCGCAAAGACATGGAACCGCTGTTGCGCACGGATGGTTCCTGGCCTTCCGGCCACTCCGCCGCCGGTTGGGCCTGGGGCCTGTTGCTGGCCGAGATTCAACCTGAACGTGCAACCGAGTTGATGACCCGCGGGTTGTCATTCGGCCAGAGCCGAATCATCTGCAACGCACACTGGCAGAGCGACGTCGATGCAGGCCGCATCATGGGCGCTGCGACGGTAGCAAGCTTGCATAGCAATCCGGCGTTCCTGGCGGATCTGGCGGCCGCGAAGGAAGAGGTCAAGGCCGCGCAAAAAGCCGGTTTGAAGCCTGCAGAGGACTGTGCGGCCGAGGGCGTGGCGCTCTCGCTGACTCAGCACTGATTGGGGGAAGCACCATCATGTACCGTGACAACCCTCCCTCGGCTCTGCTGCGAAAGCACGCACGTCTGGCCCTACTGGCTAGCGCCTGTATCTGCGTCGGGCCCGCCATGGCGGCAGACAACGATGACTGGACGTTCAACGGCGGACCTTATGTATGGGGCGCAGGCATTCGTGGACACGTGGGTCATAGCAGCACTGGAACCCAATTCATAAAATCCGATTTTTCCGATATCGCCAAGACGGTCGATATGTCGGTGATGCTGATGGGGGAGGCGCGTCGGGGCCCCTACAGCGTGCTCGCCGACCTGATGTACATCGACACCGACACCCGCAACCGCTTGCCCGGGGGCGCCAAACTTGAGGTGCAAAGCAAGACCGCCTCCGGGTTCCTGGGTGGCGGCTACACAGTGTTGGGCGATGAAACCCGTCGACTGGAAGTCGCCGGTGGCGTACGCGTCTGGTACAGCGGTACCACCCTCAGCTTCCATGGTGGACCGCTGGGTGGCTTATCGGGCTCTGATAATGCGACCTGGGCAGACGCCATGGCGGGCCTGCGTGGGCACTATGCCGTGAACGATCGATTCTGGTTGTCGTCCTGGGGGATGGCGGGCGCCGGGCAGTCTCGGGAAGACTGGGATCTGGCAGCGCTGGCAGGCTGGGAATTTTTGCCCGGCTTTTCGGCGGTGGTCGGTTACCGGGCGATGGGGGTGAATTATCGCCATGATGGCTTCGTCTACGACATCGTCCAGAAGGGGCCTTTGCTGGGTATCAGTGGGCGCTTCTGAAGCCTTATATCGTTTTGATTTCACTCGAAAGGACTGTCGCGGAGACCCGGCATATGGTTCAAGAATTCAACCACCACCGTGAATGGATGGCAGCGCTTGATAAGTACGAGAAACTGCTGATTGAAAATCCCAGTCTCCGCTGGGAAGAGTTGCCGGGCGATCAGCACACCCGTATGGCACTCGGACTGTACAAGCTCAAGTGTTTCGCCGGGCGGATGCTCGAAGGCGATACGGCAATCTGGGCCAGACTGGAAGCCATGGACCAGGTTCGGCTCCATTTGATTAGCGAGCATCACTGGACCCTGCATGACGTGCGGCAGATACAGGACGAAGAGGATTTTGTGTTCCTGCTTCATGATGAATTGGAACAGATGAAGTTGACCAAGCAAGAGGCTGAACCTGTTCGCCAGTGGACGGATCATCTTGGGACACGGGCGGAGTACCAGCAGCACTACCGGGATTGCGCGTCATAGTGGGGCTCGATATTGCAACTCGCGCCAGTAGCAAGCCTTGCGCGTATACCCGGCAGCCCAGCTTTCGCGGGTAGCGTCACTCTGCCAGCCAATAATTGGCTCGTGTGCGCCAGCGACTCAACGAAGCGGCTCAAGTCTTCAGTGACCACTGTGGGTTTGCGCTGCAGGAGTGTTGAGGAATAGGCGCTGGGCATCGGCAACCAGGCATAGCTCTACGAGGATAACGCCACAGACTCGATGGACTGTTTAGCTTGGGCGATGCTGAGCCCACTCGGCAAGCTCGCGCCATTCTTGGCCGCAAGGATCTCGGCCATCACGCTGACGGCGATTTCTGCAGGCGTCTTACTGCCAATGTAGAGGCCGATTGGCCCGTGCAGGCGTTCAAGCGACGCCTCGGTCTCACCAAAATGCTCGATCAGGCGTTCGCGGCGCAGCTGGCTGTTGCGCCGCGAGCCGATGGCGCCGATGTAGAATGCCGGGCCGTGGAGGGCTTCGAGCAGGGCCAGATCATCGAGTTTGGGGTCATGGCTCAACGCGACGATGCAGGTGCGCAGATCCACCGCGAAGTCCCGTACCACGTCATCCGGCATGCCAACGATGCGTTCCACGCCGTCTACCGCCCAGGTCTCGATGTACTCGGGACGCGGATCGCACACCGCCACCTTGAAACCATTGAACAACGCCATGGTGGCCAGATACTCGGCCAGCGCACCGGCACCGATCATGAGCATCCGATAGCCTGGCCCCAGGGTATTGAGCATCTGCGAATCATCGAAGCTGAATTGCTCCGGCGTCGCGGTCGACTCAAGTGCGACCTGACCGGTCGCCAGCGCCAGGCGACGGCGAACCAGTTGACCGGCGTCCAGTTGCACCAGCAACGCGTCAAGAGACTGCCACGACGGGTTGAACTCAAGGATCAGTTCAAGCGTGCCACCACAGGGCAAGCCAAAGCGATGCGCCTCATCGGCGCTGACGCCATAACGCACCACTTGCGGCGCGCTGTCGCGAAAAGCGTTGCCGCCATGGGCCGTGGTATAGCGATGGATCAGATCGTCTTCGATGCAGCCACCTGACACGCTGCCCACCACGCGACCGTCGTCACGCAAGGCCATCATCGACCCCGTCGGGCGTGGCGAAGAACCCCAGGTGCGCGCCACCGTGGCGAGCAACACACGCTCGCCGGCGGCTAGCCAGCCCCGCGCGGTGCGCAGAACCAGCAAGTCGATGCTTTCCATCAAAATCTCCTCTTAGCGCATGTGCAGGATGATCGGGCTGCTGCTGGCCGGGTCGGTGTGTTCACGCAGTTTGCCCACCGTCTGCGCATCAACCGCACTGCCCTGATTGCCCCAGGTGCTGCGCATGAAGGTCAGCACTTCGGCGATCTGCTGATCCGACAACTGCTCACGGAAGGCCGGCATGCGATAAGCGTCCGGCACGCCGGCAGCCACCACACGTTGCGAACCATTCAGGGTGATGTTGATCGCTGAAGCGCTCTCCTTGGCCAGTGCAGAGGTGGCGCCCGCCAGCGGCGGCATCCATTCAGGTTGTCCCTTGCCGTCCAGGCCGTGGCACGAAGCACAGCGCGTCTCGTAGGTGTGGGTGCCAGGGGCATTCAGACGCGTCGCTGCCGAGGCCTCTTGATACTGCCAAGGCTGCCCGTCGCGCTGGCGGTCGCCGGGCAATGACTTGAGATAGCGGGCAATGGCCGTCAGGTCGTCATCGGTCATGAATTGCGTGGAGTTGTTGAAGGCTTCGGTCATCGAGCCGTAGACCACCGCGTGTTTGTTGCGACCGGTCTTGAGGAATTGCACGATCTCCGGCTCGCTCCAGCGGCCCAGGCCAGTATTGTGATCATCCCGCAGGCTCGGCGCGTACCAGCCATCAAGCAAGGCACCCGCGAGGAACGGCGTGCCGGATTCATCCAGTGCCTTCTCGTTGAACGCCAGGCCACGCGGGGTATGGCAACTGCCGCAGTGCGCTGCGCCTTGAACGAGGTAAGCGCCACGGTTCCACACGTCATCCTGCGACGGTTTGGCCACATAAGGCTCGGCGTCGACAAACACCCCGTTCCACAGTGCAATCGGCCAACGCAGGTTCAGCGGAAACGGAATCGCACTCGGGATGTTCGCCTGTTTCACCGGCGCCACGCCTTTCATGAAGAACGCATACAGCGCACGCACGTCATCGTCACTGAGCTTGGCGTAGGACGGGTAGGGCATCGCCGGATACAGACGGCGACTCTCGGGCGCCACGCCGTGGCGCACGGCCCGGTCAAAGTCCGCCAGGCTGTAGTGGCCAATGCCGGTTTCCGTGTCCGGGGTGACATTGGTCGCATGGATCGCGCCCAGCGGCGTGGCCATTTCCAGTCCGCCAGCGAATGGTGCACCGCCCGGCACGCTGTGGCAGGCCACGCAATCGCTGAGTCTGGCGACGTATTCGCCGCGGGCGACCAGTGCCGGGTCGATGTCGGCCACGGCGATCGGATGGTTTTCAAGGCGCGAGACAGGCTCGCGGGTGACGTACCAGGTCAGCAGGCCTGCCGCGACCAGGCACGGCACCGCCAGCCAGCCAGCGGTTCTTGCGAATCGACTGTTGTTCATGAACGCTCCGGCGCTGATCAGGTGAAGGTGTGTCGGCTCATGGGCAGGCTGCGCACCCGCTGGCCGGTTAGCCTTGCCACCGCATTGGCGACGGCGGGCGCCACGGCGGGCAACGGCGGTTCGCCGATACCGCCCATTTTTTCCCCGCTCTCGACCACACGCACGTGTACCCGAGCCATCCGCGCAGGCGGCAGGATCGGATACAAATCGTAATTGCGCGCCCGGGGTTTGCCATCAATCCACACTGACTCCTCCACCAGCGTCTGGGACAGTCCCAGCGCCACGGCGCCATTGACCTGAGCGTCGACAATCGCCGGATTGACGATGCTGCCCGGGTCAATCGCCTGCCAGATGTCGTGCACCTTGACCTGGCCGTTCTCGATGGACACCTCGGCGATCACCGCCGTCTCTGTACCGAACGGCGAAGCCATGGCCACGCCGCGCGCACGTCGGCTGCCATCCTCGGCAGTAAACGGCCCGCGTTTCCAGCCGCCCGACAGCTCACCCACCGCCTGCAGCAACGTGGTCAGCCGTGTGTTGTCGCGCAGCAAATGCAGGCGCAGGTCGAACGGGTCCTTGCCACCCTTGTCGGCCAGTTCATCAAGGAACGATTCATAGAAGAAGTCGTTGAGGGAATTGCCCACCGAACGCCAGTAACCGAGCATGGCCGGACCTTTGACGTAGATCTGTGCGATGCGCTTGTTGGGGACCGCATAGGACTTGCCCGACAACCCTTCAAGCGCCGTCGGATCAAGCTTTTCACCTTGCTTGCCAGCGAGGGCTTCGGTCGGGCCTTCGGTGGCACTGATCGCTTCGATTGCCAGCGGCCAGCCGTCGCTGTCCAGCGCAGCGCGGAAATTCACTGCGGCAACGGGACGGAGCACATCACGCAGGAACTCTTCCTCGCGACTCCAAATCAGTTTGACCGGACGGCCAACCGCCTTGGACAGCGCGATCGCCTGAGGGTAGGGACTGGCCGAGTCGTAGAGAAAATGCCGGCCGAAGAACCCGCCCAGCAGCGGCGAATGCAAGGTGATGCGCGACGGATCCAGGCCCGTGCGTTTGGCGATGTCGGCACGGAACATGTCCGGCGCCTGATTCGGCAACCAGACTTCCAGCGAGCCGTCCGGATTGAATCGGGCCAGTGCAGAAGGCGGTTCCAGTTGGCCGTGGTTCAAGTATTGGTTGTGGTAAGTGGCGTCGACCCGGGTCTTGGTCCCCTTGAGAATCGACGCCACGTCGCCTTCATTTTCATCATCTTTGGCGGGGCCTTTATCTTCAGCGAGGCGCTTGAACCAGGCATCGCTGGAAAAGTCGGCGGGCATCGGCCGCACGTTGCTGTCGGCCGTTGGCTCCTGCCAGTCGACCTGGATCGCCTCGACGGCACGTTTGGCGTGCCACCAACGCTCGGCGACCACCGCCACGGCGCCCGGCAGACGGTGCACGGAATGCACGCCTTTCATGGCCTTGACCTGGTCTTCGTTGCGCAGGTTGCCCACCGTCATTCCCAGGCGCGGGGCATGTTGCACGGCAGCATGCAGCATGCCGTCGACCTTCAGATCGATGGTGTAAAGCGCCTTGCCCGTGGACTTGTCGTAAGCATCGATGCGCTTCACCGGTTTGCCGATCCAGCGGAACGTGCTCGGATCACGCAGTTGCACGGAGGCCGGATCGGGAACCGGCAGATCCATCGCGCGTTCGGCCAGTTCACCGTAGGCCAGCGAGCGCCCCGACTTGGCATGCACGACTTTGCCTGGCTCGGTGCTCAACTCGTGCACTGACACCCCAAGCTGCTGCGCGCCCGCCTGCAGCAGCATGGCGCGGGCAAGGGCACCGAGGCGGCGCATGACCGGGTAACTCATGCGCACCGACATGCTGCCGCCGGTGATGCGCATGCCGTTCTCCATCACCACATAGGCCTCGCCGGGCGGGGCGGCTTCCACCAGAAAGGTCGCCGGGTCGGCATCCAGTTCTTCACCGACGATCTGCGCCATTGCGGTGAATGTACCTTGTCCGCCTTCCATGAACGGGCAGAGCAAGCGCACGCGGTTGTCCGGGCGGATCTCGAGAAACGCCGGGACCTGCGTGCCGCGCTCGGCCGTCGCCGCCGTTGCTGCTGCAGCTTGCACGCGAGTCGCGCCAAGTGGCAGACCGAAACCGAGGACCAGTGCACCGACGGCGGTACCGGTCAGAAAACGTCTGCGCGAAACATTGATCGGTTCGTGCAGGTCCAGTGCCGAGGCGTGCTGTGAAGGGTCGATATGAACGTTCATCACGCGTCTCCCTTGGCGGCAAGTTCATGCACGGCGGCATGAATGGCGTTGTAAGTGCCGCAGCGGCACAGGTTGACCATCGCCGCCTCGATCTGCGCATCACTGGGTTTGGGGTTGTGTTTGAGCAGCGCGGTGGCGGCCATGACTTGCCCGGACTGGCAGTAGCCACACTGGGCGACCTGCAGATCGACCCAGGTCGAGACCACCCGCTTGCCCACTTCATCGGCTTCGATGGCCTCAATGGTGGTGACCTCGCGGCCGACCACGCCAGCCACCGGCGTGACGCAGGAGCGCACGACGTTGCCGTCCACCAGCACCGAGCAGGCGCCGCATTGCGCCAGTCCACAGCCGTACTTGGTCCCGGTCATGCCCAAGTCATCGCGGATCACCCACAGCAAGGGCGTATCGGCGTCGGCATCGACCTGATAGGTCTTCTGGTTGATTCGAAGTTCCATGGTTCACCCGCTTGATCATCGGTTGACGTGCATTGTTATGAGCGGTGACACGCGGCGAGGCGCATCACCGGTGACGCTGGTTTTTGTTCAGTTCGCTGCGGTGCCGAGTGCTTCTGCCTCGTATGGCTGCCCACGTAGAAGCGCAATGTCACGACTGGGCGCGGTACCGAACAGCCGGCCATATTCGCGGCTGAACTGCGAAGGGCTTTCATAGCCGACTGCAAATGCAGCCCGCGAGACGTCCAGGTGCTCCATCAACATTAGTCGACGAGCCTCGTTCAGCCGCAGCCATTTCTGGTACTGCAGCGGGCTCATGCCGGTGAGCTGACGGAAATGATGGTGAAAGGTCGGGGCGCTCATCTGCACCCGTGCGGCCAGATCGTCGATGCGCAGGGCATCGGTGTAGTTGACCTTGAGCCAGTCGATGGCCTTGGCGATGCGATAACCCTGACCATCGACGGCAGTGATTTGTCGTAGCCGCGCGCCTTGATCGGTATGGAGCAGCCGATAGTGGATTTCTCGCAGAATCAGCGGCGCCAGGACCGGGATCGCCTCGGGTTCATCCAGCAATGCCAGCAGGCGATCGAGCGCGTCCTCCAGAGCACAAGACAGGCTGCCGATCCCGGCGCCCGTACCCATTGATTGCTGGCGCTTCGCAGGCAAGCCGCTCTTGGTGATGACCTCGGCAAGCATGCTGATATCCAGTTTGAGTACGAGACCGACACAGGGCTGTTCGGGACTGGCAAGCATCACTTCGGAGTTGGCGGGCAGGTCCAGTGAGGTGACCAGAAACCGTGAAGGGTCGTAGTTGTAGCCCTCACCACCGACCCACAAGCGCTTTTCGCCGCGACCCACGAGAATCAGGCTGGGTTCTACCATGCACACGGCGGGCGGCGCCGGCTGGTCGCGACGAAACAGCGACAGCCCGGGTATGGCCGTGGCGAAGTCACCCGGTGCGCTCACGCGCGGGTCAATGTTCAACGCCAAAGGCGATTCATGGCGCAGAGGGGTATCGATCATGTCAGGTCACTCCTGTTGGTCGAACTCTAATCCGCGCAAGAGACGTTTCCTATCCATCACCCTGCATCCCCAGAGGATCAGGCAAGCATTCAAGAGGAATGCACTGGGGAAGGGCCGGATTGACCGGGAGAATGTGTCTATCTGTTACAGGGGCAGTGCCCGGATGGGCGACAAACGGCTTGCTCCTGCGCATCGCACCCACTCGTTTTTTTGCACCTCAGGCAGTTCCCATGACGTTTCCTTCTACAGATCCTTCTAAAAGAACAGGCGGCTGGAGCGCAGTGCTGGCCATGTCGTTGGCCGCATTCGCCTTGGTCGCTTCAGAGTTCATGCCCGTTAGCCTGCTGACGCCCATCGCGGCAGACCTGCACATCACCGAAGGCCAGGCAGGGCAGGGTATTTCCGTGTCCGGTGCCTTTGCATTGATCACCAGCCTGCTGATTGCCTCGGTTGCCGCTCGCGTTGAACGGAAGAAGTTGCTGCTGGGCCTGACCTTACTGATGATCGTCTCCGGTACGGTCGTCGCGCTCGCGCCGGACTATCCCTCATTCATGTTTGGGCGTGCCCTGATCGGGATCGCGATCGGTGGTTTCTGGTCATTGTCGGCGGCGACTGCAATGCGCCTGGTGCAGCCTGATCAGGTTTCCCGGGCGCTGGCCATCGTCAATGGCGGTAACGCTCTGGCGACGGTCATCGCCGCGCCGGCGGGTAGTTTTCTTGGCTCGTTGATCGGCTGGCGCGGTGCATTCTTCTGTGTGGTCCCGGTCGCAGTGCTTGCCGCCGTGTGGCTGCTGATAAGCCTTCCGTCCTTCAAGGCCGAGCGCCAGGCAGGCAGCGGCAACGTTCTGCGGCTGATGAAACAGTTGCCAGTCGCCTTGGGAATGGTCGCCGTCAGCGTATTTTTCATGGGCCAGTTCATGCTGTTCACCTACCTGCGGCCATTTCTCGAGGGCGTGACTGGCGTCAGTGTCTCAAGCTTGTCGTTGATGCTGCTGGGGCTGGGACTGGCAGGTTTTGTCGGCACCTTTCTGATCGAAAGGTTTATGGGCCGCGGCCTCTACCGCACGCTGAGCGTCATCCCGCTGATCATGGCGGCCATCGCGCTGGCGTTAGTCAGCTTCGGCAAATCACCGGTACTGACCGCCGTGTTGCTCGGACTCTGGGGACTGGTTGCGACGGCCACACCGGTCGGCTGGTGGACATGGCTGGCGCAAACGCTTCCGGATGATGCGGAAGCCGGAGGCGGCTTGCTTGTGGCCATTGTCCAACTGGCGATTGCCGGAGGCGCGATCATTGGCGGTCTGGCCTTTGACCTGAGCGGTTACAAAGCCACATTCGAGCTCAGTGCCGCGGTGTTGGTTGCGGCGTCAGTGCTTGCCTGGCTGGCGGGTCGCAATGCCACGCACGTTCATCTTGTCGAGTCGAGCGCGACAGCCTGACGTGATCAGCCGTCTCTCAGCGGATGGGTTATGGACATGAGCAGAAGTGGCGAGCAATCAAGCGTGTGGCTGACTTCCCGCGATCTTGTGTCCATGCTGCCGCTCACGTTGAAGTTCAGCGACTACAACGCTGTCGAGAAAATCGCTTTCCTGCCGCGTAAGCTCTCAACCGGATCTGCCCCGTTCGGCCTGAAGCCATCCGTGGGAGACTTCGCGCTGTATGTGCCATGGGGCATTTTGGTGGTGTACTACCGAAGCTTTCAAAGCTACGACGACCTCGTTCACTTGGGCCGTTTTACTTCAGGGATCGAGCAGCTTGCGGCGATGGAAGGGGAGTTTGATCTCCATCTGGAGTTGAGCGAGTGATGTTGCGGTTGCTGGATTGGCTCATTACCCGCCTGGCCAAGCACCTCATTTTGTTAACTGTTGAACATCGTTGCGTTGAAATGCCTGAGAAACCAAATTCAATTAGAGGTTTTCACGAGAAGCTGCTAAACCTAGCCGCCCAGCTAGATGAAAATACATCAGCAGGGCGCATTGTTATGACTGTTGATTTAAGGACGGGCGTTACAGTTCCCTCCATTGGATCGGTTGTTGCCGATATTGTTAAATTCGGCCCATGTGAGCCGCAACACCATTAACAATCGCGTCAATTAGGGCGCTCGCAAGTTCGCGCCTATTACGCGTGTGTTAGACCGCAGGAAAGAGTATGTCCGACATCTCCATTATCAAATCGACGGAAGTGTTCTCTCGCTTTAGCGCATCTCATCCCAGTGTCGAAGTTTGGCAGGATGGCGAGTTTTCAGATGATGGTTACGCTTACTACTGGCTGGTGGCGCACAGCGATGGCGCGACCCGTATGCTTTCCTATGTCCGCTGCAAAGATGGTGGCTGCGAGCAGCGCACCTATGATCTTGAGGGCGATGATCTTTGGATCCCCGCGGGCACTGCTGCGGCCTGACAATTCATTCAGGCGTAGCACCGATGCTCAATTTGCTCAGGTGAATGCAAAACTCGGCGCAGCATGATCAGTTGATGACCGTGGGGGGGATGGCGAGCTCCGAGGTGTCAATCTTGTCGCCCGAGCTATTACGGGTTTCCGGCATAGCCAGCCATAGCAGGAAGAAAGCCGCGCCAGCAATCGCGGCCAGGGTCACGAACGCGGCATCGTAGCCCGCTGCCTGTACCACCAGCCCCGCTAAGCCGGGGCTGAGGGCTGCGCCCAGGCCAAATACCGCAGACAGAGCGCCTAAGCTGACATTGAATCGCCCAGTACCCTGCGTCAGGTCTTTGACCACTACGGGAAACAAGGCGCCGAAGATTCCGGCACCAATACCGTCGAGCAACTGCACGGAAACCAGCCAGTACGGGTCGTCGGACACCACGTAAAGCAGGCCGCGCAGCGGCAGGATCAGGAAACCGGCCAGCAGCAATGGTTTGCGCCCCCACAGGTCAGCCTTGAGGCCGACCAGCAAGGCCATCGGTACCATCACTAACTGCGCGGCGACGATGCAGGCGGAGGTCAACGGCGTGGCCATCTGCAGGTTGACCTGGGACAACTTCTGGCTAACCAGTGGCAGCATGGCCGCATTCGCAAGATGGAACAGCGAGCAGCACACGGCGAACAGCAGCAGCGGCCGGTTGGCCAGCAACACCCTCAGTCCGGACGGATGCGCATGGCCGCCCGCCGGGGTGGAGGCAAAACCGCGCGCGACCTCGTGATCGATGGCCTTGGCCGAGACCAGGCTGACGGCGATCACGCTGCCCAGTGCCATCACCGCCATCAGGTAGAACACCACCACCGGGCCGAACAGATAGGCGAGTCCGCCGGCCAGCAGTGCGGCGCAGGCATTGCCTGCATGGTTGAAGGTTTCGTTGCGTCCGGTGCGGCGGGTGAAGGCTCGGGGGCCGGTGATGCCCAGCGAGATCGCGGCGATGGCCGGGGCGAACACGGAGCTGGCGATGGCACTGACGGTTTGCGTCAGCGCCACCAGCCCGAACGAGGTCACCCACGGCAGCAGCAGGCAGCTACCGGTTACCAGCAGCGCGGCGACTACCACTACCGCCCGTTTCGCCGAAGTCCGGTCGATCAACGCACCGGCTGGGGTCTGCATGAGCAGCGCGGCGACTCCGGCCAGTGTCATCACTAGACCGATGCTTGCCGGCTCCCAGTTATGCACGGCCAGCAGATAGATCGCCAGATAAGGCCCCAGTCCATCGCGCACATCAGCGAGGAAGAAGTTAAGCCAGTCCAGGGACAGTTCGTTGCTGCGCTCTCTACGGCGGGTATCCAATTACGCGGTCTCGATAGGCCTAATTGTGGCATCAGGGGCTGTTGGCGGCTGACGAGCATACTTAATCGCCGGATCTGTGCGGGTCCACGGCCCTCGGTTTCCAGGCGCTCGACGAGCCCGAGCAAGAGTAGCAAGCTCTGCCGAACGATACCTTCGGAATAGGTAGAGCGCGCCAGGGTGAGGTTCAATCCGTGGATGTTCACTTCCTTCAGCGTTCGATCTCGAGAGGCATGCGCGCGGTAGTCTTGTATCGGCAGATAGGCGGCCGCGTAAAACCAATACTCAAAAAACCGCCCGGCTTCTCCTAAAAACTGTCAGTGAGACAAAGCATCCAAAGGAGGCGTCAGCAAGTTGAACAAGGTGGGCTTGCCATCGCCATCGCCACTGCGCAAAACCGGTTATCCCGAGTGAAGCGAATCATGGCCTGGACGCTAAGCCAGCCCCGCGGAACTAGCTTGTGCGTTCCTGAGTTGAATATTTGCCGCGATGCTCGCTCAATATCAACGTCGATATAGCGACCAATACAGGTACAAAAGCAAGCGCACAGATAATGGTCCAACCGTATCGATTCAATATACCGCCCGATGCAAACGAGCCGAGCACCACGGCGCCCAAGACAATGAAATCATTGAACGCTCGGACACTGTTTTTTTCGCTTGTTTTATGGCACTGAAGAACGAGCGCAGAGGCGCCGACAAAGCCGAAATTCCAACCAAACCCTAGAAGTACCAAACATAGATAAAAGTGGTAGGACTGCATGCCGGCAAATCCGACAGCAATAGAAGCGCTGGTTAATATCAACTCCATCAATACAACGCGGTTTGCCCCACAACGGCGGATCAGATTTCCAGTGAAAAAACTGGGTGCGTACATTGCAATTATGTGCCACTGCAATGCCAGATTCGATGATTCCAGTGAAAGCCCCTCATGCTTCATTGCTAGTGGGGCCGAAGTCATCAGGAAATTCATCAACGTGTAAACTATGACACCACAGAGCAGGACGTTGATAAGTTGAGGCTGCCGAACAATCACCGCAAGTGGGCGACCTGAAGTACGAACAGCCGCCTCATGGCGTGGCACATCGATCCCTAGCAGCACTGCCGCCGAAACCACCGCCATTAATGCGGCTGCAACATAAGTAACGATAAACAGGTGGGACTCCCATAGGTCCATCGTATAGGTGACCGTCTGTGGACCAAGTACACCCGCCGCTAGCCCGGCAGCCATGACGATTGAAAGCGCCCAGGGTTGCCTGTTTTCTGGAACGCATTCTGCGGCGGCGAAACGAAACGTCAGAACCACAAAAGAACTTGCTGCTAAGGGCCAAAATCGGCGATATCCATTGCTGTCACTCGGAATTGATGCAACTGCATTTACGGCGCCGCTGGGAGAGAGGCCTACTTACTGAAAATTGGGGCGCACCGTATCAACACAATCCTTGTAGATGCCAGGCAAAACACGGAGCGCCGGGAAATTCTTAGCGAACCCGCCGACGCCAGATTTCGACGTATTGAAGACAAGCAGATTGTTTTCTGTCTCAGTTACCCAGAGACCAATGAACGGATCGTAGTTAAATTTCGAGAGGCGTCGATGCTGGTTGTGACCGTTCAAAGTATTAGTTCTAATGGGCTGTCTCAGCAGAAAAAGCACCCTATTCGTTTTGGTCCAAGATGAAGTGGTGTCTTTCCTTCGGTTGATAGAGCCCCACCATCCCTCACGCACCTTTGCTTCAAGTAGAGCCCCTGATGCTGGAATTAGCTTCGCATGTCTAAAACTATTGATATCCAATCGATCAACTCGAGGGCAATTAAATTGCACCGTGCAGGAGACGTAGAACAGTTCCCATCTGGCTACACGACGTACTTAGCACCGTTACCTCTTCCTACAGAGACATCGCCACATAGCCCCTACGTCAGCGAACTCAACGACATGTATCTGGACTTTGGAGGAGGAAAACCCCAAGTTTTTTCATGGCAGATGACCCTGGGAAGTCCGTTTACTGCCGCGCTCTTTATGATAGTAGGTACTCAGCTGACTATGGGACTAATCGCCGCTACCAGCGGCTTTGGATTGACTGAAATTCTGGAGTTCAGTGCAGGCCTTTTTATCGCTACTCTGAAACCAGCCTTTTATATGTACATAGTTGGACTTACTGTTGGATTAGTGGTGTGGATTTACAATCATAACAAGTACACAAATGTCATCCCCACTCGCTTCAACCGTCAGCGCCGTGAAGTCTGCTTTATGCCCACAGGCGCAGAAACTCCAGTTTTCGTGCCTTGGGAATCGCTATCCGCCTGGGTGGTTCAGGCGCAAGGCACCACGCAATATGGTGTCCGGCGACAGTACGGGATGGGCATGGGATATCAACATGAGGGCCAGATGGTCAGCATGGAATTCGTTTGTGGAGGCCTCCCGCTCGCGATTGCCCATTGGGAGGCTGTGCGTGCCTATATGGAGTACGAAGTCCATGACCTCAAAAGCATTCAGGACCCCATGAACCTACAAGGCCCCAACGATCCGCCCCATGAAGGGATGCACACGTTCCGAAATGCGCGAACACGCCTACACCGCAGGATTCGCGAAAAGGAAGTGGGCTGGATTCACGGGTTCTTCTGGTATCTCTTCCATGTCATGACGTTCTGGACCTTACCCAATCTACTTGTCGAATGGGAAATTCGCCGAATTGCAAAAGTTGGGCGCAAAGCTTTGCCTGAGGTCATGAGTACATGGTCTGAGTCACTACCTGGGGAGCAATGGGCAAAACCCAGTGAGGATTTAATACGCCTGAGTAATCAGGTCAAGGAAATGAAAAAACAAAAACCAACACGCTTAATCACTGAAATTTTTGCAGACGTTTACCAAAAAAGAAAATAGTGAGAAAACTGTGGGTGATGATTGGCGCAACAGCAAAGCGCCTGCAGGCTCAAACCGGTGGCGTCGTGAACATCTGCGACCAGGTCAAGCGCGACTGGGTGTTACGCAATACTGACGTCTCGGAGGTTTGGGGGCATAGGGCGGCGAATGAAAGCGCACCTGGACGCCATGGGTATCAAGACCGCGATGGCCTGGCCAAGGCCGACCCCTGGACGCTGCGCAAGAACTTCAGCGTGGTGATCGAGAAGACAGCGCGGGAGCTGCCGGCACGCCGTGCCTGGAGCTGGACGAGCCTGACCCGCCGAAACAGGAGATCTGCTGCAGCCGGATGTTTGGCAAGCGCCTCAAGGACCTGGCACCGATTAAAGAGGCCGTGGCCACCTACATGATGCGCGCCTCGGAAAAGCTCCGCGCACAGAACTCCCTGTGCAAAAAGATCCGCGTCAGCATCCGCACCGGCATGTTCAATCCGTAGGAGGCCAACTACGCCAATGGCGTGATAGTGGATCTGCCATTAGTGCTGACGATCTTGCTCCTTCTCGGGTTCGACGCGATGCAAAGTGAACCGAACAGCGATGGGTCGAGTCTCAAAATGTCGACGCTCATTCTGATGCTGATTGGTTGTGTTGTGCTCATGGGGCTGGTCTTCGCCTGGATTTCCTCTGCCGCTAGAGTGCTGGCCTTCACGTTCGACGAAAACCAGCAACTGCTTACCCTCACGGTCACCCGTCGCGGTCGTAAGCCCACCGAGGTGCAGGTGCCATTTAGCGACATTATTTGTATCAGCCCTTACGTGTTAGCCAGTTATGACCGTCATTGCTATTTTAGCGTCGTGTGTCGGGGGCCAAGGGACGAAGAGGTTGAATATCGATTGGCTGAGGGTACTTCTCTGGAGGAAATGGAGTTTCACACTGCTTGGTTGCGGTAAATAATTGGCTTACGGATGCACCATGTGCTGAATCTGGACAAATGAACTGCTACATCGCTTTGATACGGGCTATCCGGCGCATGAATTGCCCTGGCGCGCTTTGGGGTAGTCGATGCCGTGGGCGGCGATGATCCGTTCAAAGGCCTTGTTGCCGATCGCCAGCCTTCCGCAGCACTGGCGCCGGGTAATGCCCAGCTCCAGGAAGGCTCGAATCCGCTCGGCGAGTCGAGCATCCGTTGCTTCGTCTACTTCCTTGTGCACCAGATTGCGCGCCCCACCTCGGGTTGGAGCTTTGAACGTGATGCTGTGCTCCTGGCCAATCTTTGAAACCGTCCGCCGGTCGATACCAAGTTCGGCTGCGACCTCGATCTTTGGATGACTGGCGGCCAGCTCCCGGACGCGCTCGACAAGCTGCAGGCGCTCTTGGTCCCGAACATCGGATCGCGCCAGGGGCAGGGGAGCCGCTCTGGCTGGGCGCGCACTTTACCTCAGGGATCTTATAGCTTCCACTGGCCGAACCTGTAGGCCTGGGGAAGTGTTGACGAGCAGAAGGACAGGGGGTGGAAGAGGGGGGATAGTCTTCGGGTCTCGCAACTGCTGCGGACCCGAAGGGCTTGGGGCGTACTTAGATGCGGTGGATCTGAGTGATGTGCGGCTTGCCGTTAATTGGCGCGTAGATCTCAACTATCGCCTGCCAGCTGCTGGACGAGCCAGGCAGCGTTGCTTTCGTCTGATAGCGATAGTTGGTGCCATTGACCACCTGGGTCGAAACCAGTTCGGGCGTGTAGTTAACACCTACGAACCCGGCCAAGGCCTCTTTAAAGACTTCCTGATCCTTTGGGGTCAGTTTGTGGTAAGCGGTCCATCCACCAACAAGATGTTCTTGAGCAGTCATGAATTAAATCTCCATATTTAAATTCCTACTCGTCTGGCTTTTCGGATTTCGCCCCGTCTATTGAATGGTTTCCGGAATCCATTTCCTGAATGGTTTTCCGAGCACCTCTACTCCGATTTACTGTGAACTCGGGTTGCTTGGGAAAACACCGATACGAGCCTACTGCCGGTCCGGAGGAGTGTAGATCAGGAGCCTGGGTGGTCAAGGCAAGGAGTTGCAGAGGCGAAAAGTGCCCTGATTTGGATGCGGAGTGTCGGGCTCGATGCTATAGCTTTACTGCGGTTTTAATCTGAAGGACCAAGCTATGACCCCTAACGAGTTTGGTATGAAAGCGTGGGGTGTCGCGACTGTGGTTTTAGCGGTTGCGGCCCTCGCGGTGGTCGTCCTGGGAGGTGCTTATCTAGGCCTGAATGGTGCGCTTGCGTCGGACACGCCTCGCTGGATCGGGGGAATGTACTTGGCACTCAAAGATTGCGGAACCATAGTGGCCGGCATCATTGGTTTCAGCGGCCTAGCTTGGTCGAACTTCTACGTTGCTTCGTCAGCGGCTTACAGCAGTGCTGCTGAAGGAAAGAAATCCAGGTAAGGGGATGGTTAAGGACTCAGATCTGGAAGGGCAGATACAAGAAGCCCGGCGCTGGGCCGGGCTAGTTGTTGACTTAACTGGGTGCACTCATTTGACTTAGTTGAGAACACTTCATTGCGTACGTCCTATTAAAAAATGGTCTCTCCGGATGGTCGAATATATTGGGTATTATTTGTTTTTGTTGTTTGCGATAAAATTCAAGGTAAACAAAAAATGCTCTTGAGTTGAAGTGCAGGACAAGCCAGGGCCGCTAGCAAAGCTGCTGACCAAGGTTTGTTTCGGTCTCATCCTTGCGGTATTTGCGTTCATATTCCTTGTGATGCTCTGGTGGATGATTACAGGCCAGATTGATCCCTCTGTCGCTAGCGACGCAAGACGGAAATAACGCACCTAAAAGATCAAGCCCGGCCAAGCGCCGGGTTTTTTGTTGGGTGGGCTCCATGTACAGTCAAGGCTCATCTGACACGGAGTCCTTCTGACTATGAGCAATAGGTTCGGTGAGTTTCTGAATGCACTCAGGCGAGTACAGGAGGTCATGTGCGATGTCGAGGCGTGGAACAATGATGACGATAACTACTTGCTTAACCGGGTCGCTTTCTCGGGGATAGGCGGGGTCAGTTCTGAGGAACTGCGGGAGCCAATTCGCCAAGCGCAATCGCTTGCGGCAGAGGTTCTGGAGTTCGGTCAAACTGGGCTTATAAATCGCATGCAGGCCAGAGCCATTCGTGAAGAAGGCTTTCAAATATCGGATACCTGTCGTAGCGATTTTGTTGCGCTGAATGTGCCCCCGGCGCAATGGGCTTTCCATGAGTTTGAAGAGGAAATCCAAGGCGCGCCTCGAGATGAAAGGCAGCGCGGGCCAGCAACCATGAGCTTATTGTTAATCAACTTTCGATACTATATTGAGGGCGATTCACCGCCTTACACCAACTGATGTGAACCCCGCCTGAGCGAGGTTTCTTATTGCCTGAGTTTTTACCTGTAGCCAGGACAATCCTCGGGAATGCCTGGACGTCGATAGCCGGAAAGTGCGACGTACGGAATCAACGCCGGCAGCCCGCGCACCCTTACCTCACATGCTGTCGGAGTGGCGCGAGACCGGGCCGGCGAGATCGATGCGACGCCGGGAAGGTCTTTCGCAGGCAGCGCGGAAAGACGGGCACACGTATTCAGGCCCTGGCATCCGCCGGGGCTTTTTCGTTTATGCGCAAGTGCGGTAACCTCGGCGTGGCCATTTGGCATTATCTGCAGAGGGATATGAATGCGCAGGAACAAAGATATCGCGTTGCAGTTGCTGAACATCTTGGCTGAAGAGCCTGGCGGGTTCGCCATCCAGCGCTACGAACTGCGCCAGGAGTTCGTCAACAGCGCCTTGAGTTCAGGTCTCGGCATTTCAGACCTGCGGAGGGTGGCCGACTATCATCTTCACATTCTCGAAACGGCAGGCTTCGTAAAATTAACCAAGGATGAAGAGATAAAAGGGTGCTCCCAATCCGATTACTTTCAAATGACTTGGGCAGGACATGACTATCTAGAGTGTAACTCTCCTGGGTACATCCCCGAAAAGTAACTATCTGTTGAAGTTTTCAAGTTCGCCCCCCGGCATTGCGCGGCGCATTGTGTTTTGTGAAGTGAACACGGCTAGGGTGGGCCTGGACGCGGTATTGCTGGTAGTCACGCCTTACGAAAGAACACCGGCAGCTTGAGCTGCTCATCCTTTGCTATTGGGGTCGGCTCAAGCGGACAGGCGTGGAGAGACAAGCACGTTATGCAGATGATGCGCTCAGGCAACTGAGCTAAGTCGGTAGTGGCGTGGATCAAAGCCGCGCGCTCCTCGATCGATTGCGCGATGAGAGTCTGGGGCACGTGACCCAACGAGCCAGACCGCCAAGCCGGGTATGCACCGGCCCTCTATACCCATTTGAGCCTCGGCATTTGCCGGGGCTTTTACATTTTTGGAGCACGGCAATGCAGAGTTCGAACTTTGTTGAGGGTGTATCAGGCTGGCGTATCGCCGATGTGTACGGTCGGCAGGACGCCGAGGAGGGGGAAAAACGGTCTGAGTTATGGAAGGGTTCCATAATAGTTATGGAACACCTTGCCAGTGCGACCGGCACCACCAAACCCCAGAAACGAAAAAGCCCTGAATAATCAGGGCTTTTTCATACAAATATGGCGGAGGCGATGGGATTCGAACTCATGGACCTGTTACAGTCGACGGTTTTCAAGACCGCTATTTAAAGCCGGTGAAACCGTGGCTTGTAGCTGTTTTTCGTTACAGTACTTTGGATTTTCCGGTCCTCTGTAGACCGCATTCTACAAGGGGTGGGGTTTGAGTTTTGTAACGGGGTTACTGGCTATTTCGACGGTTTTGCGATGGCGCCGATGCGGCGGTAAACGCGCTCCGTGATATCGCCTTTGGTGTGACCCAGGAGCAGGCTGGCGTCGGCGACGTCGATGATTTCCGACGCAGCTTTTGGCCGGATGTCGCGGAATTGGAAGCTGCCGATCCTCTCGGCGAGTTGAGTGTCGCCTTTCTCTTCTGCCTCTTTCCTGGCCTTTTCCCGAGCCTTGTCCCACCGATCGCGGAGCATCTTCGCGGTCATGCGCTTACCACGCGCACTTACGATCAGATAGCTGCAAATGTGCTGAGCATTGCGCTCGGCCATTTTCGCGATCAACGACCCCAGGCTGTTAAACTCATCGCCGTCAGTCATCTGAATACGCAGCTTCTTGTGCGTCTTGTTCTGCTGCACGCCCAAGTATTTCCCCTCGACATCATCCTTCCTCATCACCAGGACGTCCGCTGGCCGTTGGCCGGTCAGATACGCCAGGTCCATCGCGTCTTTCAGCTCTTGAGCTGCCTTCTTGTAAACAGCGTCCCAAACCACATCATTCGCGTAATAGTCCCGCGGTGTTTCCTTATTTTTGCGCACGCCCTGGCAGGGATTTTCTTTGGTCGTCAGCCCCCACTCCCGAGCGATATTGAAGACGTGGGAGAGGGTGGCAATCTCGCGGTTCGCCCGCACCTTGGCTGTCCGCGCATCACGGTATCCGGCAATCGTGGCCGGGGTTATCGAGTCAATCGGCGCGCTGTCGAACATCGGCCTGAGCTGCTTGATCTCCGCCAGGTTGTCCTTCTGAGTGCGCGCCGCTTTCTTCGAGACGATATCGCGGATATATCGATCGAAGATGCCCTTCATGGTGCGTAGGTCCAGCGGTTTTTCCTTCGCTTCGAGCTCCGCCCATTTGATCCTGGCCAGGTCCAGGTCTTTACCCAGGGGAATCGCCTTACCAGTCAGGTCCAGGTAGTAATAGGCAATCCAATCCTTTCCGCTTTTCCGTGGCCGCGTCCATTGATACATCCGGGGCGGCAAATTGCGTGTTTCGGCCTTACGGGGTCGCATATCAGTTCACTCGCGAGAAGTCAGGCGTCCATGCCGGCGCCGCCGGCGGTGGGCTGGTATCCATGATGGTCGGGGAGAGCATGCCCAGCTTCATGCGGGCGTACATCCGGCCAACAAGTGGTCGCTTTCCGCGGCTTTCGATGAATACCCATTGGCGATCAACCAGCCAGCGGCGTTGGTAGGCCCGGGCCTTGTAGCCAGTGAGCTCTGCCAACTCCTCGTCGGAGAGGATTTCAGTTTCCATGGTGATGCTCCGCGCCGCGCTGGGCGGCAGAAGGTGGTTATAGGTTCCGGAGTTCTTTTCGTTGTGCTGGCGACTGCGCGGGATAGCCGAAGTAGAAGCGTCGTTTGCCGGTATAGCCGCACTCGCTACATCCAGACGACGGGCCGCAACTGCAGCCGCCCTCACATCCGCAGCTGCACCCGCTACACGCCAACGTTACGACGCCTTCTTCCTCGACCTCGCCGTCCTGGGTAATCCAGTATTTGCGACGTCGATCAAGCCGGAATCCCGCAACCTTCTCGGCTTGGTCGTATGTCGCGGGCTCCATACGGAACCCATATTTCGCGCTAGGATCTGCGACGGATCGCATAACTTTTGGCATACGAATTCCTCGCCCGCCGGCCGGCAGGCTGTTCAGATTGTTGAGAGGGTTGTTTCAGATGGTGTTGATGGCCGCCGGCGTTGCGCCGTGGGATGGTTGGGTGGCTCGCCCGGCCTATGTCCTGGCCACCCCGCTGACTGCTCTCGGGGCTGGGCGGGCTTCTCAGATCAGTTCTGTAGGCACACTGACTACATCGCCCAGCTTTGCGGCAACGATGGCGCGGCAAGCTGCGACAAGGGGCTGCCATCCGCCTTGGCAAAAGTCCTTCCCGCGAATCGTCACCCATGCCGCCCAGCAATCGTCGCTGGTTTGAGGGCTGTGCAGATTGACTTGATGGCTCGCGATCAGCGGGCCGCCCTGGCTCCAGTTGGTTGATGGTGACCAGTGAGTGCCGATGCAGCGTTCGCCCGCGTACCAGTAGGTGTACTTCAAGTCGGCCGGTGTGTGTTGACGCATGTCTTCAGCTTTCGCCAATGCCCAGTCCAGCGCCGGCCCGATTAGATCGGCGGTCTTCACTTCGATCATTTGCGTCATGGCCTTGGCCCCGTGTAGATCAGGTAGAGCATGTAGGCGAGGGCGATCATGGGGTCACCTCCTGAGCAAGCGACAGTTCTCTGGCAAGGTCCTCAGCCAGCCCGACAGGCCACCAATAACGTGCGCGCTGATAATCAGGATACGACTCCTCTCGAATCACCAGACCTTTGCGCTGAAGAGCCTTGAAGGTGCTTAGCACTGAAGGGGCCGATACGCCGAGGCGGATCGCAACCTGATAGGTCAGGCCGCCCATGCCGAACACGCACGCCTGGTCACCAAGGATCAGCTTCTCGCAGTCCTTCTGGTGCAGGTACGGCTGGGTATCACGATAGAGGTAAGCGTTTTTTCGCCCGATCTTGCGCAGCTCATTGAGGACAAGTTGCTGCTTCTCTGTGAGCTTCATGGCGTAACCCGCTTGAATTCGACCACCCAGACCCACGGGTTGGCGTTCCAGTTGCCGCCGGTGGATTGCCATAGCAGCTCGAAGGATTTTCGAGGGTCGGCGCTGTAGGTCTCAATCCCTTCTACGTGCCACCAATCACCAAGCTCAGCATGATCGGTATAGAGCCGAACGCCCTCGGCCTTGGCCTGGTCCTCGCTGATGTCCTGCAACCGCTCGACGCGCACGGCGGTGATCTCCAGAAGGATGCGGCTGGCGACACGGGGCATATGGATGCTTGGCTTCCAGGCGGAGCGATCATCCCCGCCGCCGTCATCGTCGCCGGCCCAGGCTGCTTCGCCATCGGCGCGGTAGATAACGTGCCCTGAGTAGTAGCCCTGACCGAAGCGCATTTCGCGGATTGGCGAGGCCGGTCGATCAGGCTCCCAATCAATCATGTTTCCGTGCTCATCGAAGTCATGACTGATGACGCCCCAGGTCTCGCGCACCCACAGGCGGTCGCCGGGTTTGCCGAAGGGGCAGCAATGCTGCGAGAAGTTACGCGAGGTTTCGCGGTCATCAGAGCCGCAACCGAAGAGATGGCCTTTCCAGGCAAAGCCCGAGCCGTCGGTAAGTCGCGGCTGCGGATTAACAGCTCGGCGCGTGACCGTCTTCCGGCCTTCCAGGGTGGCGCGCACCATCGGGGCGTTGAACAGGATCGGCCGTTCTTTTACTTCAGGCATGACTTCGTCCTTGCCGCTATAGCGGCTGACTTTGAAGGGGTAAGAGTTAATGGCGCTTCTAGATTTTTAATGACATTTTCTGCTGTTTAGATGACGCTTCGTCGGCTCTAACGCTGACACTCTATTAGGGGGCAACATGGATATTGCTGCGGCTTATCGACTGTGTTTCAGAACGCAGGCTTTAAAGCGAGGTTTGCGTTCTGTTCAAGAATGCCTTGAAAAACAGGCAGCATATGGTTGGCGAGTTGAGGAAGCCGCCATAGACGTTTTTCATAAAGTCGAGGGATATAGAGTCAGTACGCCAGATGTTATAGCTTTTTTTCCGAGAAACTTGAGTGTTCCGATAACGCATTCAGGGCTGACTGGAATGCGAGATGATTTTCTTTCGGTAGACATCGTTGTTCCGCCCTATTATCAGATGGGTATGCTAAGCAAGCTAGCGTTCGCAGTTCACTGCGCCCCCTCAATGGAGGAGAAGCTTAAAATCGCAGATGCTGGCTTGATCGGAATGTTTGATTGTGAGTCGTTGGCAGCGCTTGTTGAAGGTGTATATCGTAAGAAAAGGACGATGAGTAAGTATGCCGATCAAATAAGCGAGTCAATAAAAGCATATTTTTTAGGGCTATACGGAGTGGCGATCACCGGCCTAATTCCATGTGTAGAAGGCATAATTAGGACGATGGGTAATGATATTGGCCTATCAGTTGGCGAAAAAGTGGATGCTCGCTCCCTACTCAGGGTTTTCAAGAAACTGAAGCAGCAAGAAGTTGATAGCGCACTAGACGGTTATGGTTGGTACCCAGAACAGATGAATATAGCGTTTTTTGAGCGATTTCATGAGCGTATTCAAATGCTCGGTAATGTTGTTGTATTCATCGAAACTGCTCTCTATCAACATACGTCTTTATATACTCGTGAAACTCTTCTAAATAGGCATGGGATTTCGCATGGATTATTTGAAGGTTACGCATCGGCAGCAAACTTCCTTCGGTTAATCAATCTTATTAACGCGTTGTCCGCAGCTGCTATATTAGTTGAAGGGCGCGGCAGTTTTTTTCATCCGCCAGTGACTGATGAATCAAAAAAAATTGCATGGAATTATCGACGCTGCTGGCTTTTGAAATCTTCTGTTAGCTGATCTGCATCCTAAACCCTTGGCATGCCCGGGCGGTGGGGGTGGTGAGGGATCAGCTACAGTTCAGCGATCAGCCAAACGGAGGTGGGTATGACTTGCTTAATCTGTTCGGGGCCGGCTAAAGAGATCCCTACTGGCGGGCATTTTTTTGAGATGGAGTGCCAGGAGTGCGGGCACTACGGAATACCCAAGCTATTGGTTAAGATGATGTCGGATAATGGAAGCTGCTTTGATGTGGGCCGTGTCAGGCAATATTTGCGGATGCGAGTTGAGAACAAGGAAGAGCCTTGGATAACTCCTGTCGACATCAATAACTATCAGTTGCTTGGCGGTGGAACTGGGGATGGTGGAGGCTAGTGATCTAGTTGTTTTAGAAGGCGCCGCCCGATCCAGCGAACCACGGTGACGGCTTTGCTGTTGCCGATCGCCTTGTAGCGTGGACCGTCCGGGCATTCGCTGGCAGGCTTGCTGCGCCAGGGGATCAGCGTGTAGTTGTCGGCCATGCCCTGGAGGCGCTCGCATTCGACTGGTGTAAGTCGGCGAACGGCTGAATCAATCAGTGCATGCGCTTTATCGCCACCGCCGCCGGATGCTCGTAAGCAGTTCTGCACGTCACCGCCCAGCTCAGCTGTTCCGCTGCCCTCGCGACCACGCAGCGTGATAGAGAGAACTACGTTTTCCTGACCATTGTTTCTTCCCAGGCTGTGCGCCTGGTCAACGCTGATGCAGGGGTCTTGCGTGCCGTGCACCACTAGGTGGCTGTGGCCGTGGTTCGCATCCTGGCCAGAGCAGCCCTGCAGCCGCCCATAGCTCGCGTCGAGGGTAGCGGCAACGCATGGCACATCGTCGTAGCTGTAGCCGCCGTTTTTCCGTCCGCCGCCGGCGAGCGTAGGAGCAACAAGGAAGTGTCCTGCCGCTGCGCCCTCAGGCCTGCCGCCTGAGCCTCCACTGAACGCGTGGCTTGTGAGCGTCCCGGAGACCTCGGGGTGAATGAAGAATGTCTCGCTTTCGATGTCGAGTCGGCTGTCCTTGGCAGTGAGCGTTGCAGCACGCTCGATCGATCCGCCCAAGCTATGGCCACCGAACGCCGGGATGCCGCCGAACATATCGACCGCCGGCCCTTCATCACCTTCGCAGTTCGGGCAGCCGTATTGGCCTAAGGATTCAGCGAAGACGTATCCACATCCGCACTGGAGTGCAGGGCCGAAAGGAGCTGTTCCGGTAACGTCTTGCCCCTCGCCTCGGCGCGGCGCAGTATCCCGGCGCACGCCTTCGCGCTCAAAAAGTACCTCGGCGGGATCGAACCCGTCTCGAGCACTTGCGACAACGAACACACGGCGGCGTCGTTGGGCCAGGCCGAAATATTGGGCGTCCAGGATCCGCCACGCGATTGTTCTTTTTGATCCATACACACAACCAGCGTCTGTCCATTTTTTCCCTGAAGGCTGCAGTTCGCAGTCTTCCCCAGCAAGCGCGCCAAGAAAACATCCGAAGGCGTTCCCTTTATCACTGAGGACACCGGGGACGTTTTCCCAGACGACAACGCAGGCGGGCTTTCGCTGGCCGGCGCGAACATAGTCAACTGCATCTGCAAGCTCCACATATTTGATGGTGAGGGCGCCGCGCGGGTCTAGAAGACCTTGGCGCATGCCGGCGACACTGAATGCCTGGCAGGGGGTTCCGCCGACCAGCACATCAGGTGCTTCTATCTTGCCGGCCAGAACTAAGGCTCCGAGGTTGGTCATGTCGCCGAGGTTTGGCGTATTCGGGTAGTGGTGAGCCAGTACTGCGCTGGGGAAGGCTTCGATCTCTGCGTACCATGTAGCGTGCATGCCGAGGGGGAGCCAGGCCATAGTCGCAGCCTCGATGCCCGAGCAGATCGAGCCGTAGGTGATTTCCATGCGTGATCCTCTGCAGCTAGTGTGATTTTAAAAAGTCGGGTAAAAGGGAGGATGGCAGTTCGCCATTTGTAGGAGCTAAGGATGCAACGTTTGGGTGATGTTGTGGAATCTCTAGGTGGCTTTAACGTACACGCAGTTGAGTAATTACAATCAGACGGAAGTTTAAAGTTCTCGGGTATATGGCCAGAGGACTAGGCATGGGAGAGAAGCCTTATGCAAGTGTTCAATTGAATCGTTATTGATTGTGTCGTTGGCTGTTGTTCGATTAAAGAGAATAAATTAATGCAGCAGAGATTGTTTTTTAATTCGTCAAAAACTATTGTTGCCCAGATGACAGCTATATTTGACTTCATTTGGCCAACAGCCGCTGCGATGTGGAATCTACGATGGCAAGTAAAGGGTCTAGTCGGAGAAAATCCGGACATTGGCCATGATGCGCTTCTCGGCAGATTTGTCGCTGGGAGTGATATTCGTGGAGTTAATTTGAGAAGGTCATGTCTTGAAAGTACATGGGAGCAACAGAAGGAGCAGTTTGCAAAAATTATGCTTTCTGAGTTCTGCGCCTTATACGAGGCTTGGTATTCGTCTCTTAATGAGGAACTCTCAGGGCTGTTACCAGGACGAAAAAAGAAAGACTATGAGTACCCCGCGATTTTGGCGCAGATTCAGACTATGCCAGATAGTTTGCCATTAGAATCTGTTATATATACTGTTCTTGTGCAGAATAAAAAATATAATCAGTCTGCGCTCCCTCATATGATAACTTGCTATCGGTTTTTCAAAGAGCTGAGAAATGGCTTTATTCATGGCGGGGGGGTGGCTGGGACGAATCAGTTGAATGCATATAAATTATACGCTTCTCTTACGGCTGCCGATTTAGGTGTGGCGGAAATTCCAGAGGGCCCAGTGATCGTCGCTGGAGGAATCTATAATGTTACTTTAAGAGGGGTTGTTGGCTTTGGGGATGTCGTGTTGAGGCTTATTACGACGCTCGACGCGGAGCTTTCGAGAAAGCAAGTGGCGGAGCCTGTGTTTATTAAAAAGTGGAAAGAAACAATTACTAATAACTACACTCTCCCAGCAGATGAGAAGGAGGCGGATAACCTTATGAGAAGGCTGGTTGGTAAGTTGAATTTGAAAGCGCCTGCTACAGCTCTGCCTCTGAAAAATTTTTTGAAAATACATGGATTGGTAAATACGTTCTAAATTTTTGTAAAGTGTACTTTGATTTTGTCGTGATATGACAAGAGGTTTATAGTTGGGCTTCTAGTTGTTGTTTTATAGAATGTAGCTTTTAGGGTTTTTGCGAGTTCTATCCACCCTCTATGACCGGATGTGCTGTCGAAAGGGGTTTTAAGTGTGCTAAAACAAGCAAACCGAAATAGGAGGTGTTTATGGCGCTTGATTTGCTTGAGGATGTAATTGGCAAAAATGAAGCAGGTCTTATTTGCCATCCGTACAAAGGGCAGAGAGGTGAGGGAAAGGGCCTCTACAGCTACACCCTCGAAACTGAAAATAATCGAAACTTCATCAATGTAGACGAGCTAAAACTCCGGAGTTTGATCGAAAAAGGTCAATTCAACGAGAAGGGGCGTATTCGGATGGTACCTGCTGGTAGTGTCGATACTGCTCGCCAAGGTGCCCTCAACGTTCTGCGCTACAACGGGCACCTCCTTCCTATCCGTGGATAACATCGACGGCTGTCTTGGCGAATTCTTCAAGTTGTCGGGACCACTTTGCGGTCACGACAATTTCAGGTCGCGACATGGTAGCGAGCCGAGCAGACACTTCTGCGGGCGCAGCGGCTAGGTTGATCAGGAGGGTCGAATCCATCTCCTGCCATTCCTCGAAGTCGTGACGCTCGCCCAGCACCTAAAGCGCATCAGCGAGCGCTTTCGACACAATCAGCGAGCGTTTCTCTGCGCCGATCCGATCGAGCAGCGCCTTCTCCTTGGCTCGCTTGTCCTTCTGCAATTGCGCGCTGCTCTTGGCCATGGCCTACCTCTTCTATTCCGCTGGCCGGCAGTGCAAGCCAGGTTTGACGTTTGCGTTGCTGGATGCGGGCTATGCGGCGCATGAAGTGCCCTGGCGCGCTTTGGGGTAGTCGATGCCGTGGGCGGCGATGATCCGTTCAAAGGCCTTGTTGCCGATTGCCAGCCTTCCGCAGCACTGGCGCCGGGTAATGCCCAGCTCCAGGAAGGCTCGAATCCGCTCGGCGAGTCGGGCGTCCTTCGCTTCGTCTACTTCCTTGTGCACCAGATTGCGCGCCCCACCTCGGGTTGGAGCTTTGAACGTGATGCCCTGCTCCTGGCCAATCTTTGAAACCGTCCGCCGGTCGATACCAAGTTCCGCTGCGACCTCGATCTTTGGATGACTGGCGGCCAGCTCCCGGACGCGCTCGACAAGCTGCAGGCGCTCCTGGTCCCGAACATCGGATCGCGCGAGGGGCAGGGGAACCGCTTCAACCCGCCGGCGAACAAACGGCTTCGGCGCCGGCGGCATTTGGTTGCTGTGAGTGATTGGCTTGGGTTTGTAGCCAAGCGGTGGCGCCTCGTCGATCTTGCCGCCCGCTGCGAGGAACTGGGCAACCTTGGCGGCGATGTCTTCTGATGCTGGCCGAAGGTTTTCTACCAGGCTGAGGTTGTTACTGATCATGGTGAACTCACTTAATCCGGATCGAGCTTTCGCCACGCTCGAGGTGGGCCCAGGTGGGCTCTTCCAATAGTTCGGCTTCCGCGTCCTCTCCAGCAGCCATGCGCTTGCGGACGGCTTCGTTGTGATCGCGGATTTCCTTGAGGCGGGTGGCGATTGTTTTCTTGTCTGGAGTGATCACGCTTTTCAACGACACAAACTCATCAGGTACTGCCTGTTCGTTGTCGACGATCACCCGCTCGGGCGATAGGGCAAGAGTGATGGTGAACAGCGGGCGCTTGATCGACTTGATATCTGCCGCTTCCATGTTCCGGCGCAGGTAGTCGCTGATCTGGCCCACGGTGTTCTTTTTGATGCGCTTGAGCTCGTTCAGGCGGTCGACTTCCTTGTCGATTGCGTCAATGTCGCCTTCGATGTTCCGGCGCAGCATGACGATATTGTCGGACTTCACTTCGAACTCACCCTTGATGCCGTCCATAGTGTCCTGGATGGCCTGGCGCAGCCCTTCATCGTCGGTGTCAGCAAGTGCAGCGAGTTCGGCCATCAGGCCAGTCAATGCGTAGAGTTCAGTCATGCTGCACCTTCCAAAGAGTCTTCAAGGTCCGCTTTACGAGCGTCCTTGGCACGGGTGAATTTGAGCTTATGGGCCTCGCGTTCTGGATCGTTCTTTCGAAGGTCCAGCTTGCGCATGGCAGACTTGTAGATCTGCTGCAGCTCGTTGAGCGACTGCGCAGTACCGATCAGATGGAGGGTTTCAGTCAGCCATTCCCGGTACTCGGCGGCCAGGCGCTCTTTCGCTTCGATCTTGTCTTCGGCTCGCTCAATCTCGGCCTCTCCGAGGCGTTCGTTGACGTAGTGAATGTCGTCGTAGAGCCCCAGGCGAACGTCAGCGGAGAAGCCAAGCTGACTCAGGCACTTGCCTATCGCATCGGTGAGGGACTTCTTCGGCGCGTCGAAATCGGTGCTGATGCCAAACCGGTTTTGCGTGATGAATGGGGTGTGCCCGTAGTGTGTGATCGTCTTGCGCTCACCGTCGCCGCCCAGGTACCACAGAGCCACCTTGAGGGTGTGCACCTGGGCGTGGGCTAATAGCGCGCCTTCCTTGTTCAGCAGCGGGCCGCCGATGTCGAAGCGCTCCTCGATCACTTCATAACCCCAGCCGGTACCGCACGGGCCGAACTGCTCCGTGGCGCGTTTGGCCAGGTACTGGGCATTCACTGCGGTACCCGTGAAACCACCGGGGCCGGTGTACTCTTTAGTGAACTTTGGGTCAGTCCTTTCGACTTCGTCCCAAAGAGCGAGGTTTGGTGCAGGCATGACTGTCTCCCGCCGCGCAGGTGCGCAGCTTTGAAGGAAGTGGGTTATTGAGCGAGGTGATCGGCGAGGGTGCTGATCAGCATTGCGAAGGTGCAGAGGGCGAGCGCTGAGAAGGAGCTGCGCCAGTAGAGAAGGGCGATCACGACTCTTCCAGCGACAGCAGCCTTTCGCCCAGGATGATCTTGGCGTTGGCTTGCTCTTTCTTGATGCCAGTGGCCTGGGCCACCTCGGAAAGCGATAGACCTTCCCGGCGCAGCTTGGCGCAACGGATCGCCAGATGCTGTCCACGCTTGTGCGCGCCGGCCCCACTCATTGTCGCTGCTCCAACTGGGCAACCCGATAGCGCAGGACCTGCAGCACGCGCCCGCGGTAACCAGGTTCCGCGTACTGCTCAACCGGTGGACCAAAGAAACCCCGGCGCTCGGCCAGGCTGTAGGCCTCGCGCAAGTTGTGAGCGGTGATGTCTTCCAACTGCTCGTCGATGAGCGATTTGACTGGAGAAGTGGTCATGCTGCCTCCTTGCGCCGCTGACAGGCTTCCATCAGGCGCTTGCAGTAGTGGTTGAATTCGTCGGTGGTGATCGCGCCGTCGGTGTAGAGGCGCGTGATTAGGCTTTGCACCAGGACGTCGATGTCTGCCTGGCTGCTTGGGTCGGCAGCACCTTCCAACGCCTGGTCAATGAGGATGTGAGGGCTCATAGATCAGCATCCACATCGTCTTCCTGCTCTTCGCGCTCAGCTGCCACCGCATCGGCGGCGTACGGCTTAAGCAACTCCATGGCGATCTTCTCGGCAGCCTCAATTGGGCGCTGATGACCGATCAGATCGGCCGCATCGCTGTGGCAGTTACTCTGGCTGCCGAGGATCGCCGACAGAAACAGGCGAGCAAACGAGTCGCGCTCGTCCAAGCCGTCGATCTGGCGCTGGTTCAGGATGCCTTGCAGGTAGGTGCAGAGCTGGTCATAGGTCACCGCCTGTTGCTGGCCGTAGCGGCGCTTCCACTTGATGTCCATGCCGCACACGAGCTGCTCGGCCGAGTGCTCAAGCCACTCCTGTTCGGCGCTGGCCTCGCTCACCACTGGAGGCAACTGAGCGTCGTAACGCTCTTGGCATATCTTCAACGCTGCGTTCATGCTGCCTCCGGCCAGTGGCGCTCAATACTCTCTTTTGCGTAAGGCGACAGGCGTCTGTATCCGTCCACCGAGCCGCAACCAGGCATCGTTCCCTCCAGTTCGACACAGGCACGGATGTCACAGCGCCGTGAGCAGACCCAGCCGCCATAGTGGCAGCGGTGGACTTGGCCTTTGGGCTCAGGGTGGTAGGCGATGCCCGCCTTCCAGGAAGGCGATCCGCGCAACTTGAGGCCGCAACCTCGGCAAACTGCTTGGGTATCGGTACAGCTGTGCATGGCGACCTCCAGTGTTTGGGGTTAGGCTTCGATTTCGGTAATTTCAAACTCTGCGTCTGGATCATCGTTCGCGTAGTTCTCGCGGAATGCCTCGGCAAGAGTTGAAACGCCGCCGCCATTTCCCGATGCAAAACCCGTGGCCGCATAATCGGCATCAGCACGATCATCGAAGCCCACGCACTCGCTGCCTGATTCATTCCAAACCAAATAAATCGTCGTCATGACTCTCTCCATTCGCTGGTTCACCTGTATTCGTCAACACTCATGCCTCCCGCTAGTTGCCGATGGGCGCGGGTGAGGAGTGCTGACGCAATAGAGGCGGAGCGGGGCAGGTGTTAAGCTGATAGGGCTTTGACTAGGGGCGTGCTGGCCTCAGCATCTATAAATAAGGAGCTTTGAATGTCAGTAGTAAGGATTTGTAGGCTGTCGCTATGCTTGGCAAGCATTTGCTTCGCGGCGAGTTCTTTCGCAAATGAGAGTGAAGAACTGCATCAAACCGCTCTCACTGCCATTGCAATGGAACAAGTTTGCGATAAAGCAAACCCGGGTATGAACGCAAGCATCGAGAATGCCTTCGCCAACGAACCATCAATGGAATCAATAAAGCCTGAAGTTAGAAAAGTGCAATCAGACCCTGCTTATAAAGCTGAAGTGGCAGCGATGGTAAACACCCTAAGCGCTCCACCCTTTCAGGTCCTTCAGAAGGAACTGTGCGGTCCTTACGCCCCAAAATAAGATCATCACTCCGAGTTGAATTTCCCTACAGTTCTTCCAAGGGATGCAGTAGCCCGCCACCCCGTGTTGTTGCATCAACCTGTGTGTTCAGACCCGCCCCGATACAGCCTGCGCTTCGCACGCAGGTGCTCGGGCAGTTAACGACAGGCTGTCGTGAAGCGTGCAGGGTCGGCGCGCAATTGAATTGCTATGCGACCCGAGCAGCAGCTGCGATTGCTCGCTGGAGCTCCAGCACTAACGCGGTTGGCAGGCTGAGCGTGTGCCCTGAACCCTCCAGGCATCCATCCGGAAGCGCTTTCACCAGTTCTTGCGCTGCAGTGCGTACTGCTTCGAGCTGCTGACGAGGCGTCGTAGGTCCGCGCATAGATCCCGCGGTCACTTTTGATTTGCCAGTGGCCTTCGCCTTTTGCAGCTCGCCGCCCAGTACCTTGCCCGCATCCTCGCCGTGCTGACGCACAACCTGGACAGCCGTTGTCGCAGATACCTGGCCTGACGCAACCAACTGCTGAACATCTGTATTGGCGTTGCCCAAGGTCATCACCTGCTCAACGTGTTGCCGGGTCTTGCCGATCTTCTTGGCAATCTGGTCTGGCGCCCATCCAAATGCGGTAAGTCGTTTGTAGCCGTCGGCCAGCTCTAGAGGCGAGAGCTTCTTTCCCTCCTGGCTGGTGATGACACGAGCCACACGCTCTGCATCGTTGCCCTCGAAAGGGACAATGGGAATCCATGATTCCAGACGCTCAGGATCGTCCTTGCTCGGTACTCTTGGTAACCGGCCGGCCTGATCCAGTTTCAGGTAGGCGCGACGGCGACGGTGGCCGTCGACAACCCACATACCGCCATCAGCGCGAGGTCGAACTTCCAGTGCCGGGATCTGGCCACCGGCGAAGATGAACTCCGCCAGCGCATCGATGCTCTCTTCCAGCTCGTCGCCTTCAGCGCGAAGGTTGAAGCCAGGTTCCTCATGGAGATCTTCCAAGCGCGCCTTCATCGCATCGGCGCGCTTCAGATCGCCATCCTTGATCATTTGTTTGAATGACTTGGCCATGCAATTAATTTCCGAGTGGTTGTCATCCCAAGCAGCCCTCGCGAGAAGGCTGCTCAGTGATGCTTTCCATCTTTGTCGCGCCTCCTGCCGGGTCATTCGCCAGTTCGGTCAACACCTCGTCCGCCGTCGCAGTTCTGCGCGTTGGTAGCCCTTCTTGGCTATCGGATCGCCGGTCGCCAGTAGTGGCAGCGCGATTTTGTTCACCTGACTTTCTCTCGCCCCACAGGTGTGGCCGGGGCTGACCTCCCAGCTAATCGCCGGGTAATCGTTAATGGCGCGGGTTGTTAAAGAGCGGCGCGGCTTTCGCTGCTGGGCCGGTGTTGCGTTGGCTTGAGGTAAATTTACCATTTGGAAATTACCTGTCAATAAATATTGGTAAATAATTTGGTAAACATTTTGATGTTGATGGTAAATGCCTGATGCCGCTTGCTTTTCTCTGAGTACAAAAAAGCCCGCGCTAGGCGGGCTTGAATTAAGTTTGGCTGGTGTTATCTCGATGGGGATGGGGAGGCCCATCGCTTGAGGGTCCAATAGTTGAATTTGCCTAGATCAGGATTCTTCGAGTACTCGGACGCCCGCTTTATACCGATCTGCATGAGATCGTCGCGCACCTGCAGTACCGTCCATGCAATATCTGCTTCTCCATCCCTCCGGAAAAAACAGTATTTGTCAGCAGTGATTTCTGCCCAAGCCGAGTACTCAGCCCGATTGTAATGATCCTGCGCGCGCTCAAAATCAGACAAAGACATGCAGCCGAATGCGCCAGAGCCAAGAATCACCTGTTCATCAGCCTTTGGTTCGTAGGCTTTTTTCTGAGGCCGGTTGATGGCGACCGGGGCAGCTTTGGTTAGGCGGTAAACAGCCGCGCTGATGATTACGCAGATAAGGGCGAGGCACAGGTATTTGAATTCAATGCTGGACTTCTTAGGGGGGCTCGGATCGTAGGGGCCCGCCGCTACGGCTGCCGGGATGGTCGGGGCTTCCAGTAATGGATGGTCGGGCCTGCCTACATCTGCAGCAACATCAGCCCCGCAGTGTCTGCACTTGATGGCGGCATTCTTGATGGTTTCCGCGCAGGCGGGGCAGGGGCGGGTATCAGATGCAGTGGTTGCCGACGGGGCAGAGCCTTTTCCGCCGAGCAGAGCCATAAGCAAGCCGGCGAGGGTGATCATCCCGCCAACGATGGTGTGTAGCTGGCGGTCAGCCATAAGGCCCAGATTGTTCACTCTGCCGCCAGATCCAGTAGCGACAGACACGTCCATGCTCAGTGCGAACACAGCCCAGCAAATGCCCACCACCAGGGCAAGCGTCCCAATTCCTTTCATTGGATCCCTCCCATAATTGACCCCGCACCTTACCATTCGTGGCGTGCAGCCCCATTGGTCTAAAGCCCGCCTTGATGCTCGTCAGCAAGACTATGCTGAAGTCACCCCATTACTGTGATAGAGGCTCCCCTGAAAGAGGCGCAGCGAAGACTGAACCTGACAGCCTGGCGAGCTTTCTGCACTGGCTGGAGGTCGAATGGACGCAGAGGTGAAGTATTTCGAATTGCTGAGACGGGCTGACGCCATGGAGCGATCCGACATGATCACGAGTGATGAGTGGAGAAGGCTTGTGAAGCATGCCGGAGCATTGCTTTGCAGTACTGCGCAATGTATGGGCGGACCGGGGTAGGGCAGAAACAAGAAGCCCGGCGCTGGGCCGGGCTTCGATGTAACAGCGTCAGAAACTAACGATGCTTGTTCTTGTGTTTATGCTTGTTGTTGCCTTTGTGCTTCTTACCATCCGACCGATGATTGCTCCCATCATCCGCTAGGTTGTTTCCTAGCGCGCCACCCGCAGCGCCGCCGAGACCTGCACCGATAGTCGAGCCAGTTGTGCCGCCGAGGCGATTCCCAATAAGTGACCCGCCAGCCGAGCCTATACCGCCGCCTAATGCAGCTTCCGCTCTGTTGCCTCTTTGAGCACCAACAGCGCTACCAGCAGCACCACCTACGCCTGCGCCTACCGCCGCGCCAGTTGAGCCACCGAGCTGTTGGCCTACGATGTTGCCAAGTGCACCACCAACGCCGCCTCCAAGAGCGGCTGTGCCGTCTCCGGCTGCCATCGCTCCTTGCGAAATGAGGACACCCAAAGCTAGGACGGGTAGTGTCATTTTCATTTTTTGAACCTCTATGGGTTGTCAGCAGGCGCTCACGGTTTAAAGCACGCCTAGCATTAGGACTGGAGCAAAAGTTTGAAGTTCTCTACTTACGGTGCCTACAGGTGAATGGTTGTAACAAGATATGCCGTGATGAATTCTGATGCGGAGGGTGGGCTTAGGCTGTTACTAGGAATTAGGATGACCAGAGGAGCCCTAGTGTGAAAGGGCAGAAACAAGAAGCCCGGCGCTGGGCTGGGTATGACAAGCTGAATAGTCAGCGCATTCGCGCTCAGCCTCTGCTAATCGACATAATAATTCGGTAGAAACCCAGCCCAGTGCCGGCAAGCTGTATTGCCGCCAAGGACCCTATGAATATGTTCAGGAGCAGGAGAAGCTGCTTTTCTCCTGCCCATGGAAGCAATAGGCATACTGATGACGCAAGGAGCAGCAAAAAAAGGAATGCACAGACGAAGCTTCCGGAGATTAGTATCCGGTATCCCCCGGTCGACCTGAGATTTTTCAACAGATCCCGATCCATCACTGATGCCATCAATGCGATTGCAGTGATCAGGAACCCGAGTATCGTTCCAGAAGCGCCAGCAAGGACGCCGGCCAGCGTAGAAATTTCGCCAGGCTGGAAGCGGAAGTTATATCTGTGAAACATCCATGTTATGAATATCGCAGTGGATAGTTTAAATAATTCTATTAGTTTTGCCGAAATAATCATCTACTGATTCTCTCTGTTCTTCCTTTGCCTTGTCAGCAAGTTTATACATGCTTTCAGGAGGCGGAAAAGATGAGTTGGTTCTGATGGTCTGAGATGAGTATATCCTATTGGCAATTAAGTCTATAGGTAGTATTTTGCCATTTTCATCGGTTTCAATTTTTGCTTTAGTTGCACCCATTGTTAAAAGGTAGCCAATTGAACTTTGTATGGCACTACTCAGTTTTCCTGAGCTTGTATCAAGCTTGTTATCAATTGTGAAGGTTACGTCGAGAAAGTCGGCACCTGATTGATTTAGGAGTTCTAAAGTTCTGGCGCTTAAGTTGTCTTGTGGATACAAGTCAGGGTTGGTTGGTTTGGGGATTTTTACGGAGAACTTTTTTATGCTCAGTTTTTTATTAAGGAGCATCTCTGCTTGGTCCGGTCTTATGATCGGGCTGGCAAAAAAAGTCACGCCAGCACTAGCCGTCAGCAGTTGCGCAAGATGCAAGCCAGTGTTTCCGTCATCGTTCCTGTGTATAACCAGTAGGGAATTTTCTTTGTAGTAAACAAAAAAATTCTTTTCAATAACGCCTTCGTCCATTTTCAGCTCAATCTTTTTTCCGTCTTTCCCCAATGCTCCAATTTCTGGAAGATCTGCTTTCCGTATTTTGCGGATTTGGCCCGCGTATGAATTGGTATTGCTACGGTAATTAAGGCCGAAGACTTCTCGTATACACCCATAGCTCGCATAGCTTTTAGGGTGATCCCCGTTTATTATCTTCTCGAATGCGGCCTCTGTGGTCATGGCGAAGAGGTCATGCTGGACTGACGCTATCGAATAGAAATCAAATATGTAGCGCTTTTGCTTTTCCTGTTTCACCAATTGAACTCCATAAATCTCGCGATACCAGCAAAACACAATTGCGATTGTTATTTTAACGGACATAAAAATTTTTTATTTCAAGGTCGTAATCCTTCCCGCCTTCATCTCACCCGCATAACCCGCCAGCTTGTCCTCGATTTCCTGATAGCTCGCAGCAATCTTCAGCAGCTCTTTGGCTTCATCTTCCTGACCAGCCTCGGACAGCCGCACAGCCTGCATCAGATCTACGCCCGACCACTTGAGCAGCGCTGCAGCCTCTTTCAGGTCGCGGCGCAGTTGCTGGCTGGGTTTTGTGAGGGGATAGCTATTCCCGGGTTTCCGGCTGGCGAGCGAGAGCTATCGTCGAGGGCAGTTTATCTTGAACCTTCGAATGGACAGCGCTTCGTTCCTAGCGTCTTTCTCATGTTGATTTTTCATTGAGAATGTACCGTCTTGATAGCTCTTGGCCATGGCGCTGTTGTTTCTATCGATCTCGCTGTAAATGTGAGCGCACTCAACGGACTTTGCCTCGTCAGTAGCCGGTAGCGGTGCCTTTTCGACATCGAGTACATATTGAGACTTTTGATAGGTGCAGCCAGCCAATATGGATAGCGAAAGAAGTGCGATGATTTTTTTCATGAAACCTCCGTGTCATTTTCTGTGAATCTGTTGCCCTAAAACTTTCGAGCATTCCATACCAGCAGAACGCGTTCCTGGATATCGGTCTCGTTACGCATCACGCAAAATCCTTCCCACCTTCACCGCTTCCGCATACCCCCGACAGCTTGCCCTCGACTTCCTGAAAGGAGAGAGCAATCTTCATCAGGTTCCGCGCATCATCCTCAAGCCCCGCCCCGGAGAGCCAAACAGCCACCTGCATGATGTCGACGCCTGGCTACTTGAGCAGCACTGCAGTCTCTTTCAGGTCGCGGCGCAGTTCCTGATTCGGTTTGGTGAGGGACATAGGGCCTCCTGCGTTTCGCATGGCGCCAGGTGAGCCGGTCGCGTTATCTGGCTTTGGCGCTCTTGATATCGCTGATGATCTGCTTCGCGATCGCCTGCACCTGCTCTTGTGTCATCGCTGACATGACGCCTTCCCAGGCTGAAGATGAGGTGTCATAGGTGCGTGTGCCAATCAGCTTTCCTGAGTTCAGGTCTGAGAAGTCTGCGTTGGAGTTGACCCAGGCATTCCCCACCATTACGCCGGCGCCGTAGCGGGCCCCAGTGGTCAGATAGCGGAAGTTGGTCACGTTAATCGCGATACCGACGCCGTCACCGGCACCTGGCTGCAGCTCTTTGGCTTCGCTGATCTTGTAGCCGGCTCGTTGAGCCTCGACTTGGAGGGCGTCACTCCAATCTCGCTTCAGTGTAGGCCAGTCATGATTCTGCTGGACCTTGTCATTCCCGCGGAAGTTGACGACCAGGTTCTGCTTGGCTGACTCCTGGATCGCCAACGAGCTGCTACCTCCTGTTTTAACGGAGGCGGCACAGCCAGTGAGCATCGACACGACTACAGCAAGCGATAGGGCGAGGGGGAGCTTTAGGTTTTTCATTGAATGTCCATATCCAAATAGGAGCAGCTAAGAGTGAAGGGGCAGTATTCGCTCGGGTTAGCGAGCAAACATCCCCCACCAGAACACATGGCCCAGGATTGAGATCTGCTGCTCTTGGATCTCCTGGAACGTGTAGTCCTCATCTGGGTGTTCGTCGCGGTTGAAGCTGCGCAGACGCAGGCCGGTGGGCAGGCGGTAAACCTGCTTCACGCGTAGCTGGCCATTGTGGTTGATCGCGTAGAGGTCGCCATCGACGATATCGCCAAGCGAGTTCTTTCCAGTGTTCACGCCGACCGTGGCGCCATCGCGTAGCACTGGAAACATGCTGTTGCCGCGGACGATCACACACTTGGCATTGCTGAACTGCACATTGTTGCGGCGCAGATCACTCTTGAAGAAGCGCAGCTTGGCAGCGTCACTTTCCTCGATCACAAACCGGCCAGAGCCGGCTGCCAGCTCTACTTCGCGCAGGAAGGGGACGTAGACCTCGTCGTCAGGGAGCGGGGTTGTGTCGTCCCAAGTCTCGATGGATGGCAGTGGGATTTCGACTTGAAGCCTGGGTTTTGCGGCGCCAGACACTGATGCTGCTGATAGCTCGCCCTCGCTCAATGGGAGGTCAAGCGATCCGGGCGTAAGTCCGCATTTCAACTCGAAGTCGCGCGCCATCTTCTCCCCGATGTTTCGGAGATGCTCAGCTTTCTCGGTGAAAAGCCGGGAGATATATGAAGGTTGCTTGTCCACCTTGGCGGCGAAATCAGCGTCCTTCCCACCAAAGTCGCGGTCAATGACCTGGCGAACTCTGGCTCTGCGTATGTCTTTGATTTCCATCTTCCCATTAGAACCTTTATTTCCCTTTGGGGAAATTACCTTTACTTGGTAAACATTTATGGTAAATTCGCGCATAAATGAACCAGAAGGTAAATCCGTATGGACTTCCCCACGTACGCAAAGCAGCTTCCGCGCGGCGGAAGAAAACGCCTCGCCATCAGCCTCGGCATTCCGGCGAGCTACCTCTCTCGTTTGATCTCTGGTGACCGCTCCATCACTGCCGAGCGAGCCATTGAAATTGAACACGCAACAGGCGGAACGGTGACTCGGCAAGAGTGCCTTCCGGATATCCAGTGGAAGAACGCTTCGTAAGTTCGACCCGTCACGCCAATCCGTTGAAGCCAGATTAGAAGAGAGCGGTCCCCATGGAAACGTCCAGTCCAAGACATAGCGCCCAAACCCGTGACCAAGTGCTGGTGGCGCACGCGGCAAACCAGATCGCCCGAACCAGCCTGAGCCAGGACGATTTCGCGCAATCACTGGCCCGAGAGATCTATCTGCGAGTTCCGACGGAGAAGATCAAGGAATCGAAAGTTCCTGACTTCAATGAGTTGGCTCGCCTTAACGACGTGAGCGAATTCGTGAAAGCGACCGGCCGCTGGCTGAAGCGTGTGCAGCGCTGGCTTTCGGGTGACCAGGAAATGCTGTCGTGGCTGGAAGAGTCTTGGGTGAATGCTCTTGAGCCAGAGTATCGCGACCACTGCATCAACGAGCTGGCAGGTCGCCATGGCCTGACAGGCGCCCGCCAGATGCAGAGTGATCAATGCGCCAACAAAAGCTTCGGCGCGCTGATCCGTGCCCTGGGCGACGTGATCGATACCGGCAGCGAAGTATTTGACGACCAGGTGATGTGCGAAGAGGACCTGCCGCATCTTCCGGCGTTCGCCGAGCAATGCCGCCAGGTTGAAGCGCGGGCAGGGGAGCTTGGTCGGAAGGCTGAAGAGCTGATCAAAAAGCACCGACCGAATTTGAAGATTGCCTGAATCCCGGGCACAAAAAAGCCGGGATTGCGCCCCGGCTGATTCATTACCACTTGATGAGGCCGATTATGCAGAGCCAACCCAATTCGAGCAATACCCCTACCAATGTCGCGCCACGTTTTCAGAATTCGCAAAACGTGGCGCGGACTATGTCGTCTGTCGAGATCGCCGAGCTGACCGGGAAGCTGCACAAGAACGTGCTGGCTGATATCCGCTCGATGCTCGCTGAGCTTGAAATCGACTCGGCTGATTTTTCAGCCCAGTACAAGGACAGCACCGGGCGCTTCCTGCCGTGCTTCAACCTCAACCGAGAGATGACCGACACGCTACTGACCGGCTATAGCGCCAAGATGCGCCTGGCTGTCGTTCGCCGCTGGCGCGAGCTTGAAGCAGTCATTGCCCAGCCTCGCGAGCTTTCTCGCATGGATCTGATCCAGCTGGCCTTTGAGGCCGAGCAGGCCCGGCTTCAGCTGACCATCCAGGTCGAGGCCCAGGCTACCAAGATCCATTCCTTGGAGAACCTTTTCAAGGAAGGCATGACCCACACCCAATTCTGCAAGGGCCTCAATGGGGTCAACGTCATGCAGGTGGGCAAGTACCTGGAGAGCCGTAACTGGCTCTACAACGAGAGCAAGTTCGGCCTGCGCCTTCGTGTGGCTTCCTACGCCCGTGACAAGTACATGACCGAGCACCAGCACGAAGTCACTCCTCACGGCAAAGAGGCCTTCATTTCCTTCACGCCAGTCTTGCTCAAGAAGGGCGCTGTGCGCCTGTACGACCTGTATCTGGCTGGCGAGCTGCCTATGAAAAAGACCTGGGACGGCCTGTTTACTCACGACAAGGCCTTGCGAGGTGCCGCGTGAGCATGGTGCCTACGACTTCATGCCCTGTCTGCGGCGACTCCAGCCAGGAAGCTCGCAATGCCATGTATTGCTATTCCCTTGAGGTGCCAGGCGCATCTGTCTGTGGAGAGTGCGCGGAACGAATTGCGAACGCCTATAGCAAGAAGCATGGCGGTACCTGGCTTACCTGGCCGAACGAAGAGGCGCCAAGGCCCAAAAAAACTGTTATCGGCCAATCCATAAGAACCCAGGTTTTCGAGCGCGATCTGTATCGCTGCCTGCGCTGTGGCGATCACAGAAACTTGCGGGCCGATCACATTTGCCCTGAAAGCTTGGGCGGGGAGGCCGTTTTAGAGAACCTCCAAACGCTTTGTGCCAGCTGTAATAGCTGGAAGGGCGTGAAGGTCATTGATTTCCGCAGATCGGCGGAGGCCTGAAATGCAATTCACCATCACGATCAACCAGGTGAAGGCGCTCGAATGGGGGCTGAATTCTCAGCAGGCCCTGCTGTTCGCCTTTATCTACGGCTGCCCGAGCTGGACCAAGCCGGTCAAGACTGACGATGGGATCTTCTTCGCGCTGAGCAAGGCCAAGATCATCGAGGAGCTGCCGCTTCTCACCGACAAGCCAGATACCGCTTACCGCATGCTGAAGGCCCTTGAAGAGGCCGGTTTGATTGAGCTTTCCAGCACTTCTAACATTACGCTTTTTCGCCTAACCGTGAAGGCTATCGAGTGGAACCAGAAGCTTGATGGGTCGGAGAAATATCCGACCCCTCCAAACAATAAGGGTCGGAAAAAAATCCGATCTACCTCGGAAAAATCTCCGAGCAAGGTCGGAAAAAAATCCGAGCAAGGGTCGGAAAAATCTCCGACAAATCAGGATACCAATCATCAGGGTACCAATCAGGAAACCAATCAGGATTTGCAGGACGCCACCGGCAAGCCGGCTCAGTCCCGCGGCTTGGTGCTGGTGGTTGATCGCACCGACACTCCACGGGTCGAGATCCCCGCCGACATGCCTGGCCCCAAAGACCAGGCCTGCAAAACCTTCAAGGCCTGGGCGAACTACGCCATGGCCTACCGCAAGCGCTACAGCACTTGGCCGGTGTGGAATGCCAAAGTCGGTGGCCAACTCGGCCAATTGGTCGACCGCCTCGGCGCCGATGTCGCCCACCATGTCGCGGCTCACTTCCTGAAGAACAGCGATGCCGGTGTCGTGCGCAAGTGCCACAGCCTCAACGAGCTTCTGGCCAATGCCGAGAGCTATCACACCCAGTGGGTCACCAATCGCCAGATGAACGGGACCACCGCTCGGCAGATCGAGCAGACCCAAACCAACTTCAGCGCTGCCGAGCAGGCCATTGAAGCGCTTCGAGCCAAGAGGGTCGCGACCCATGCTGAATGACGCACAGCAAGAACAACTGCTCCTATCCCTGTTTGCCACTGCTGAGGTCATGGGGCAGCAACTCACCCAGGCTGCGGCATTGGTGATGGTCGAGGATCTGCGCGGACACGCCGAGCCTGTGCTTGCCGCAGCGCTTCGTAGCTGCCGTATCGAAGGTGGTCGACTCACGGTTGCATCGATTCTGAAACATGCCCAGTCGGCTGATGGGCGCCCGGGTAAGGACGAGGCCTGGGCCATCGCCATGACCACCAACGACGAATACGAAACCGTGGTGCTGACCGATGAAATCCAGTTGGCCCTGGCCGCGGCAAAGCCTGTCCTCGATGCCGGCGATAAGGTAGGCGCGCGGATGGCGTTCATCAGCGCTTACGAGCGCTTTGTGGGACAGGCTCGTGAGGATGCGAAGCCGGCCAACTGGCACGTCTCTGTGGGATTCGACGCCAACCGTCGTATTCAAGCCGTAACCAAGGCGATTGAGCTGAAGCGTATCCCGAGCGAGCACGGCCAGAAGTACCTGGCAGACCTGAGTGTTGAGCCTGTCTCCGAGGACGGGCGGGCAATTGCCGGGCTGCTCACCGGTGCTGTTACCCAGCCTGCACCGGAGCTTCGTAACAAGCTTGAACTGGTGAAGAACTCAATGCTTGAAATGCGGAAGGCTGCGGCCGAACAACAAGACGAAATCCGGATAAAAGCGGCCAACGAATTGGCGGATCGCCGGGCGCTTCTGATCAAGCAGGCCCAGGAATTGGAAGAGAAGAGGGCGGCGCAATGACCAAGCCGGCCAAACCCCGCCCGATGCCCGTTTACCTCGTGCTGCGCCGCCTGGTCGATCCGGCCACTGGCAAAGAGGTTGCCGCGTTCGTGCCTTGCTCCGACGCTGACCGCTCGCTTCTTCGGGAACGGGAGTTTCGGATCAACACGAAGATACGTGCAGACCTCAAACAGCCACGTAACCCACGCTTTAACGGTCTGGTTCACGGCCTTGGCCGGGTTCTGAGCCAGAACATCGATCGGTTCTCTGGAAAGCAATCCCACGACGCGATCAAGGCGCTGCAATTGGAGTCGGGCGTGTACTGCGACGAGGAACTGTTCGATATCCCCGGGCTCGGCCAGCTCACACGCAAGATACCCCGTAGCCTTTCCTACGACTCGATGGGGGAGGAGACATTCCAAGACTTTTGGCGCCAGTGCTGCGCATACCTGGTGCTGCATGACTGGCCGACTCTCACTGAAGAGCGCCTGACCGAAATGGCCGAGTTCGAAGCATTCAAGGAGGCGGCATGAAGCGCACCCCACTGCAGCGCAAAACCCCGCTCACTTCCGGCGGTCCACGTCGCAAGCGCTGCCCGTCATGCCGAGTAATGTTCACGCCCTCCAGAAGCTCGCAGGCGGTGTGCGGCGAGATCGAGTGCGCGATCGCTCATGGAAAGTCGGAGAAAGGTCAGGAAAGAGCGGGCAAGGCCTTGGCGGAAGTAGGTCGCCGCGAGATCAAGGTCCGCAAGGAGAAGCTGAAGAGCAGGGCGGATCACTTGCGCGAGGCCCAGGCGGCCGTGAATGAGTACGTGCGCCTGCGTGACGCGCACCTGCCGTGCATCAGCTGTGATTCGACGTCGAATGACAGCGACCTCATGACCGGGAGCCGTTGGGACGCCGGGCACTACCGTTCCGTCGGCGCCTGCCCGGAGCTGCGCTTCGAACCGCTGAACATCCATCGGCAGTGCGTGAAGTGCAATCGGAATCTGTCCGGCAACGCCGTGGAGTACCGCATTCGCCTGGTGCTACGCATCGGCGCCGAGAAGTTGGCTTGGCTTGAAGGACCACATGAGGCACGCAAATACACCGTCGATGAGATCAAGGCCATCAAGGCTGAATACCGAGCAAAAACCAGAGAACTCAGAAAGGATGCAGCAGCATGAAGATCAACTCGGCGCGCCAGGCATGGCATGACTGCGGTTATAACCCGGCCCCCGGCCAGACATCTGACACAGAGATACTTGGGGTAGTGGTTCAGAAGACAGAACGAGGCCCCACAGCGAATCATGCCGTACATGGCGCACTGGCAGGACATATCCAGTCGGCTATTGCGAGGCTGCATCCTCAGATACGTGTGTTCGGCGACTACATGTACGCAGCCGACCAGGATGACGATGTCCGGGAGGCAGCGGAGGAGGTGGTATTCCTGATGGTGCAGAGTAAGTCGCCGCGGATGACTGCGATCAAACGGGAGAAGCTTGAGTTCGTGGTGAAAGGCGTAATGCGTCGGTACCGGCACATGCACCAGGGCGGCCAATCTTCTAGCGAAGACCCATTGGCAAACGCGGAGAAATTCCGATCCTGGCTTTGGCAGGTGTACGAAATTCGTCTTGAGTCGTGCAACTGGGAGCGCGATTGGGGAGGTGTAATCCAATTGATTTTCGAGTGCTGTGAGGATATTGATCGACGTGCACTGAGTCCTGTAGCTGCAGTAATTTATAAGATGAAAGAGGCTGCTTGACTTCCCGTGCGGCTGGTGGCAATATTTTCCCACTGTTAGAGTTTTGCCTACGGCAACTCTCTTTGAAAAATTGAAAACCCGGCCCGTGAGTCGGGTTTTTTATTGCCCGTTCATCGACTCAAATGCACGCGGCTCGCCGGCAAGCTTCCAACTCATACGGCCCAGATAGTCTTGGCCTTAATGGTGAGGTGGCTATGTCTACCAATACGAGTTTTCAAGATCAAACCCAGAGTTCTATCCCATCCAGCCCTGAACCTGGTTCAGACGAGCCAACGCTCGATCCTGAAGATCCCAACAAGTACGATCCTTTGAAGAATCCAACAGAAGATCGTCCGGACGATTGGAAGGATCCAGGTGAAAGGACGACGCCAGAGGCGGATGAACAAACGCCGCTATCCGACGATATGCGGTAGAAGAGATACCCGCCAGAAAGCAAAAAGCCCCGACAAGTTCGGGGCTTTTTCATGGGCGCGGTAAAGAGAGGGCGACTTCAGAAGGTGCGCGAACACCCAACGAAGCCGCCAGATCGCAGAGCTAGCCTGCAAGCCGGCCAAGGCCCTCACTGCTCGCGCGAGCGGTACGGAGCCTAGCAGAAAAACAAATGGACTTGCAGATGTTAAAAGAATGCAGATGTGGCAAATGCAGAAGATTACTCGCCCGTGTGGGTGAGTTCACAGAGCTCCAGATCAAATGTTCCCGATGCGGGACGTTGAATCATGTGAAGGCCTCGAGCCTCGAGCAATCGCCTTTGAGCGACATGAAAGCGGAATTCTCCGCGACCAATCATTCGACTCAATAGGTGACAATATGGCTTGGATTCGATACGACTTTACCGACAATGGCTCTTCTATACTGCCGGCTCGCTACTACATGGCGCCGAATCAGTATCTGCAGTCTCCCAACAAGCGCTTCAAGCTGATTTTTCAGGCTGATGGCAACCTTGCGCTCTATGACGGCGCCCAAGCGGTATGGGTCGCCGACCAGAACACTCCCTTCACGAATTTGAGCAAGGGCAACAAAAAAGACCCCATGATGGTCTTCATGAACTATGGCTTCGTCCTAGATGACCCATTGCGTGGTCGTATTTGGTCGACTACCCCGAGCGATCCCACTATGGGCTCCCGTGAAGATGCATCGCTGCGCGCGTTCACTCAGGTTCAGGATGACGGGAACATCGTAACTGTCGACACCATCCCTCACTGGTATGCACCTAACGGCCGTCCGTTCACTCCAGGAGTGGGGGCCGCAATGATTATCGGCGGTAATACTGAGCTGGTTCCGGGTCAGTTCTATAGCGCCGGTGACCACTCCCTTGTTTTCCAAGGTGATGGCAACCTGGTCGTTTACGGTCCGAACTCCAGCGTTGTTTGGGCGACTTACACCCAGAACAAAGGCGCCGTGAAGTGCGTGATGCAGGCCGACGGTAACCTGGTGATCTACGCAGCAAACAATGTCCCAGTGTGGCAGAGCGGCACTGGTGGTCATCCTGGTGCAACTATCCGCCTGCAGGCGAATGGTAGCTTCTCGATCGTAACCGAGCGCCCGATCTGGGCTCGTTTCGGGTACACCCCGACAATCAAGCCGCCTCGTGTTTTCTATCCGGACCACAAGTGGAAAACCGGTAGCTACACCTGGGACAACGTGTTCTAAGAAACCACATGGAGCCCCGCGATAATGCGGGGCTTTTGCATATTGCCTTCAAGGTCCCGGTGGGTTGCTTCTGCAGCCCGCCATTCGAGAAAGCCAAGAGCTTCAATTCATCGCCTTTGAGCGACATGAAAGCGGAATTTTCCGCGACCAATCATTCGACTCAAAAGGTGAAAAAATGGAACCAGTAAAAATTGGCACGCACTTCAAGTCTGACTCTTTTTCTCGAGTCACTCAGATCATTAATCCCGTTGATAACGTGAATGGTGTGGTGATCAGAACAGGCGTTTTCAGTGGCTCTGGCGGTGGTTCCGTACAAACCGGAACCGCGGCACCTATGTATCCATATGACACAACCAAACCGGTTATCGCTCGATTGGAGCAGACTGCGAGTTATCTGCAGTATCCAATTGAAATTCCGGCGGGTCATGGATTGTGGGTCAGTCCAAATCCTTCCGGATATGTGTGGATCACATATGACCTGCTGTAACCTAAAATAGATGCGGCGATCCATTTAGTGCGGCCACGTCGATAAGGATAGTTGTGGTCGCAGATTGGAACATCGACCCAGCTCATCAGAAGGTCATCATGAGCCCTCGGCTTTCGTCGAGGGCTTTTTCGTTTTCGGCTCCACCACACCCATCGCTCCGAGCCGGGAGTGCTGCTGGGGCTGATTCAAATCTGTAGGTCACGGCCTGCAACATTCCTAACTCCCTGACGGGGAGGAACCGAGATGTCCAACATGCCAGACAAACCAGACACCTGGGCGATTGCGCTTGCGTGGTTGAGCCAGCACTCGCCAATCCTCTATGCGGCTGCGTTGTCCTGCGCGATGGCAGTGCTTCGAATTACCTACGGGGGCGGCACTCGACGCCAAATGATCGTGGAGGGTGCTATCTGTGGCGGCCTGTCCTTGACGATCATCAGCGGTCTTGAGTTCTTCTCGCTACCCCAGAGTATGGCCACCTTTGTGGGTGGCTGGGTTGGCTTCCTGGGTGTTGAGAAGATCCGATCGATAGCTGACAGGGTGACTGACTTCAAACTGCCCAGTCGGAAGGTGGAGTAAGTCGCGACACGTTTCGCGAGTAAGCAAATTGTGTCGCGACATTGGAACATTACCTGCGAGCGCCCAAGCAGATGTTCAGTGTCTTGTTTTTTTCCGAAAGGGAGAGTGCTAGCTGTTCTCTCTGTGCGCCTTTTGGGGAAAACGCATCATGGCTTGAGCGCTGAAGCAGTTTCTCGATCTCGGCTATCTGAAGCCTTACCGGAGTGCAAGGATCACTTGCCTTTGCCAGTCGAGCTAATTGCTCCAGCTGAATTTCTTGAGCTTTGATTTTTGTGTCCGCTTCTTCCAAAAGTTTTTTTGTGTATTTGTTATCGACCTGCTCGGTTAGCAGCTGCTGATGGAGGGTATCTATCATTGACTGTTTCTGTTTTTTTTCTTCTTGGAGCTTCAGGTTTTCAGTCTTGCTCTCTTCAAGCTGTTTGATCGTGATGGTAAGCAGGGCTTTGGTTTCGCCATTTGTAGTTGACTCAACCTTTGAATCGTTCCACATCGTGTAAGCAATTGTTATGAGCGCTGCGGCCCCGGCTCCTTGAATTGAGATTCGAATGATGGTCCGAGCGACTGCGGGGATGGAAAGTGCCATTCATGTAATCCTAAATAAAGAATCACCAATACCGGCAACACGCCACTATTTCAATTCTACCTTCGGATCTACCTGAGACAATTTATGACAACCAAGCAACCCGACTGGGAGGCAATCGAACGCGCCTACCGGGCCGGTTCGCTTTCCATCAGGACTATTGCAGAGCGCCAAGGCGTGAGCGACACCGCAATCAGGAAGAAGGCCAAGGCCCTTGGATGGGCGAGAGACCTTTCCGACCAGGTGCGCAAAGAGGTTCGCAGCAAGCTGGTTCGCGGAGAGGTTCGCAACGACCAAGGCGCGAACTGCGAACTTGACGCAGAGATCATCGAAGAGGCCGCAGAGGAAGGCGCTCGGGTGGTTCGCAGTCATCGCCGCGACATACGCAAGGCCTCGAACCTTGCGAACCTGCTGATGGATGACCTACTCAATACCATCCAACGTCGCGAAGAGATCGAAGACGCGATCATCGACGAGACAAGCGAGGACAACAACGGCATGCGCCGGGCTTCGATGCTTGCTGCTGTCGCGCTACCCAGCAATTCCAAAACCTTGTTCCAGCTTTCCTCTGCAATGAAGAACCTGCAAGTCCTGGAGCGTCAGGCATTCAGCCTGGACGAGAAGGAGAAAACGGACGACGCCGATGAGATCTCGAAGATGATGGATGAACTAACACAGGACGCCTGACATGAAACCCGAGCACATGAAGCTGCTTCGGGATCGATTCTGGCGACTGAATAATCTCTACTTCATCACCGACAAGCAGGGTAAGAAGGTTCGCTTCCGCATGACGCAGGAGCAGATCGATTACTTCCGGGGGATGCATACCCGAAACATCATCCTGAAGGCTAGGCAGCTCGGCTTCACGACACTGGTGTGCATCGTCCAGCTGGATGCGGCGCTGTTCGAGGCTGCGAAGTGCGCCCTGATCGCTCACACACTCAACGACGCGAAGCGGCTTTTCCGGGAGAAGGTCAAGTACGCCTACGACAACCTCCCGAAAGAGCTCCGTGCTGCAAACCCGGCGCGTAACGACGCTGCGGGTGAGCTGGTGTTCAGTAAGGGCGGCTCGCTCTACGTCTCAACCTCGTTCCGGGGCGGCACGCTGCGCTACCTGCACGTATCCGAGTTTGGGAAGATCTGCGCCAAGTTCCCGCATAAGGCGCGGGAGATCGTCACCGGCGCTTTCGAGGCGGTGGCCGCTGAGTGCTTCGTCACCATCGAGTCAACGGCAGAGGGCCGGGCGGGGTATTTCTTTGATTACAGCCAATCGGCGGAGAGGCAGCAGCTTTCCGGTGTACCGCTGGGCCTGCTCGACTGGAAGTTCTTTTTCTTCAGCTGGTGGAACAACAAGGCCTACAGCCTTGACGCGACCGACGTGGTCATCCCGCAGCGCCTGACCGATTACTTCAACGAGCTGCACGCCAAGCACGGGATCGTCACGAACGACGGCCAGCGCGCCTGGTACGCAGCTAAGGAGAAGATGCTCGGCGACGACATGAAGCGGGAATACCCGTCCATTCCTGCCGAAGCCTTCCAGCAGTCGGTCGAGGGCGCTTACTACGCGCAGCAGCTGACCAAGCTTTACGCCCAGCAGCGGATCGGGGTGATACCCGACAATAGCCACCTTCCAGTGATGACCTTCTGGGACATCGGTGTCGGCGACTCCACGGCCATCTGGTTCGTGCGCCAGGTCGGCGAAGAGTTTCACGTCATCGACTACTACGAAAACTCAGGCGAGGGCCTGCGGCACTACATGAAGGTGCTCAAGGACAGGGGTTACACCTACTCCGAGCACTGGGGACCGCACGACATCGACAACCGAGAGTTCGGCAGCGATGCCAAGACCCGTCGAGAGCTGGCCCGTGAGGGCTATGACATCGACGGTCAGAAGTACTGCATGACGTTCCAGGTCGTTCCGAAGCTCGGCGTCAATGACGGCATTGAGCAGGTTCGGGAGATCCTGCCCAAGTGCGCATTCGATGACTCGAAGTGCGAGCAGGGAATTTCCTGCCTTGAGAACTACCGCAAGGAATGGGACGACAAGCGCGGCTGTTGGAAAGACAAGCCGCTTCACGATTGGACCTCTCACGGCTCCGACGGATTCCGTTACTTCGCTGTGGCGAAGAGCGCTAGGAAACCGGCCACCTCTATCAAAATGGGATACGCCCGATGAGCAATGACGTCTCCTTCAAACGGGCGGACTACATTGAAGCGCTGGCCCGCTGGGCGACAGTGCGCGACGTGTGTGCTGGTCAGCACAGGGTTGTCGACCGACTGCCGTACATCAATGCACACGACAAGTCGTCGGAGAACCAAGATCGTAACCGGGCTTACCGTGAGCGCGCGGTGTTCAAGAACGCCACCGGGCACACCCGTAACGGGTTGCTGGGCCTGGCCTTCCACAAAGACCCGACACTGACGGTATCGAAAAAGCTGGAGTACCTGCAGGACAACGCCAACGGTTCCGGCGTGAGCATCTACCAGCATTCCCAGGGCACGCTTGAGAAAGTGCTGGAGGCTGGACGGCATGGGCTCTATGTCGACTACCACCAGGACAACAGCATCGGTGGACACTCAGTGATCCTGTCCTACTGCGCTGAGGACATCATCAACTGGCGTACCGGGATGGTGAATGGTCACAGCGTGCTGACCCTTGTGGTGCTGCGCGAAGCTCCGGAAGAGGAGGACGGATTCGGTTTCAAGGTGATTGAGCAGTATCGAGAGCTGGCATTGGAGCCTGATGGCTTTGTCTGCCGGGTCTGGCGTCGGTCTGGCCCGAAGGGCGGCGGCCCGCTGGCCATCGTTGAGGAGTTCAGGCCGGAAGGCATCACGGGTCGATTGAAAGAGATTCCGTTCACTTTCGTGGGGGCCCAGAACAACGATCCAAGTATTGATGAGTCGCCGCTCTACGACATTGCCATGATCAACTTGGGACACTACCGAAACAGCGCTGACTACGAAGATAGCGTCTTCTGGTGTGGCCAGGCTCAGCCATGGATTTCTGGCTTGACTGAGCAGTGGGTGAAGCTGCTCGAAGAAAAGGGCGTTTACGTCGGCTCTCGTGCGCCCATGCTGCTTCCGGTCAATGGAGCTTTCGGCTACGCGCAGCCTGCGCCAAACACGCTGGTCAAGGAGGCCATGGCTGACAAGAACCAGATGATGATCGAACTGGGAGCGAGGATGGTGGTTGCTTCACTTGCCACCAAGACCGCCACTGAGTCGCGCGGTGATCAATCGGCATCGACATCGGTCCTGGCTGGCTGCGTGGCAAACGTCAGCGAGGCTTATACCCGGGCAATCATGTGGTGCTGCGCCTACATGGGTATCGCTGAAACGAAGGTCGCCTACCAGGTGAATCAGGAGTTCGTCGAGCTGACGGCTGATCCGCAGATGATCACGGCCTTGGTTGGCTTATGGCAGAACGGCGGCTTCGCGAAAGCGGATCTTCGGGCCTACCTGCGCAAGCTTGGCCTGATTGCGCCAGAGCGCACCGACCAACAGATCGACGGCGAGTTGGAAGAGCAGGGCGATGGCCTTGGCCTGGATGACGAGGTAACACCAAATGGCGGCAAACCAAGCAATCCTTGACGCCACGATCCGGCACGCTGTCTTCCTCGAAAAGCTGAAGGCGGGGGAGGTGGGCAAGTTCGCCCCCTTCCTCAAGGAGATTGACCGCTCGATCCGGGACCGGCTTACAAGATCGGACCTGACCGAGTACAACGTCAAGCGCCTGGAAGCGCTGCTGAAGGAGGTCGATAGCCTGCTGCTGGGCATCTTCGATCGCTACAGCGCGCAATTGAATCTCGACCTGGTGGATATCGCCAACTACGAGGCTGAGTTCGAAGCGACCAGTTTGGCCAGGTCGGTGCCGGTTGGTGTGTCGCTCGATGTCGTAGCGCCGACGGCTGCTGCAATTCGCACAGCAGTGCTGACGAATCCGCTCAGTGTGCGTGGTACCGGCGGCGGAAAGCTGCTGAAGGCCTTCATCAAGGGCTGGACCGTTGCTGAGCGCGAACGCGTCACTGGCACGATCAGGCAGGGTTTCTTCGAAGGACACACCAACTTCCAGATTATCCGCAATATCCGAGGCACCAAGGCTGCTGGCTACAAAGATGGGATCCTCGCAACCACCAGCCGCAACGCAAGCACTGTCGTGCACACCGCGATTCAGCATGTGTCGTCACAGGCGCGGATGGAGGTGGCCAAGGCCAATACGGACATCGTGTCCGAGATTGAGATGGTCGCCACGCTGGACAGGAAGACCAGTCAGCTCTGCCGAACGATGGATAAGCGACGGTTTCCTGTCGACTCCGGTCCTCGGCCACCGTTTCACCCTAACTGCCGCACGACCTTCGTTCTGCTGACCAGACTTAGCCAGGTGTTCGCCAAGGGCGCTACCCGGGCTTCGGTTGGCGCGAATGGCCCCGGGCAGGTCAGTGCCAGTATTGATTACTACAATTGGCTCCAGCAGCAGCCGGCATCGTTTCAGGATGCAGCGATTGGTCCAAAGCGGGCGAAGCTGTTTCGTGAGGGCGGGTTGAGCGTGGAGCGCTTTGCTGAGCTGCAGTTGGATCGCAACTTTGCGCCACTGACTCTGAAGCAGATGAAAGTGCTGGAGCCACTCGCGTTCGAACATGCGGGCTTGATACTTTAAGGGGGGGAATAGTCTTAAGGTAAGTGGCGATGTTCAGTAAGCTGCAGGATCATGAGAAAGAGGAGTTATGTGCGCATTTTGTCGACGCTATGACTGGCGACCCACATGGATTTTCAGCGATTTCTGGTAGGAAGGGGGTAAAGCGTTTTTTTGAAGATGCTATTCAGCGCGGAGTGCTCATTCCAGAGCAAGATCTGTTGCTGGTTCTGGATCATTTTTTGAATTTCAATTTTTTGAATGACAATGTCCTGCGTCAAGTGAACATTGTGAATGACCTAAACTCGTCGGAGTCAGCTATTGAAGCAGCGAAGGTTGCGATTTTGAGCACTATAGCGCGTACCCATGAATTTCATGAGTTTGACCCAAGTTTGACTGTTCTTGATTGGAACGACATTTAAAACTCAATTATTAGAAACCCGCTTCGGCGGGTTTTTTTATGCCTGCAAAGCGGGCGAACAAACCCAAGGGGTGCATCAACGTGGCAGAAGAAAACGAAATCGACCTGGAAAACCCGGCAATCAAGGCCGCTATCGCGACTGCCGTTGAAGCATCCGTTTCGGGCTTGAAAACCAAGAACTCGGAACTGCTGGGCAAGCTGAAGGAAACCACCGGCAAGCTCACCCAGTTCGAAACCCAGTTTGAAGGCATCGACATCGATGCCGTGAAAGGTCTGCTCAGTCGCGCGGGCCAGGACGAAGAAACCAAGCTGCTGACCGAGGGCAAGGTGGATGAGGTCTTCAACCGTCGCACCGAGCGCCTGCGTGGTGATTACGACAAGCAGCTGAAGACCATCAGCGAACGCGCCGAGAAGGCTGAGTCCTTTGCTGCCAAGTTCCAGGGCAAGGTCCTGGGTGACTCGGTACGTGGTGCCGCACTGAAAGCCGGTGCACTGCCTGAGGCAACCGACGACATCATCCTGCGCGCCAAAGGCGTGTTTACCCTTAACGAAGATGGCGATGCAGTCGCTGTTGATGAATCCGGCCAGGTCATCCTCGGCAAAGACGGCAAGACCCCTTTGACTCCGCTCGAATGGGCGGAATCTCTGCGCGAAAGCGCACCCCACCTGTGGCCAAGGGCTTCAGGAACATTTGCCCCGGGCGGGGGTAGCGGCAAGGCTGCATTCAAGCGCTCCGAAATGACCTCCGAGCAAAAGCGCGACTTCCAGCGCAAGCACGGCCAAACCGCATATTTGCAATTGCCCAAGTAAGGGGATTGACCCATGGCTACAACCGTAAACAGCGACCTGATCATCTACAACGATGAGGCGCAAACCGCATACCTGGAGCGTGTCCAGGACAACCTGGATGTGTTCAACGCATCCTCCAATGGCGCGATGGTGCTCGATAACGAGCTGATCGAAGGTGATTTCCGCAAGCGTGCTTTGTACAAGCTCAATGGCTCGCTGGAGCACCGCGACGTCAACTCTGACGGCAAGGTAACCGCGAAGAAGATCAGCGCCGGCGAAGCTGTCGGCGTCAAGGCTCCCTGGAAGTACGGCCCGTACCAGACCACCGAGGAGGCGTTCAAGCGCCGTGGTCGTCCGGTCGAGGAGTTCTCCCAGATCGTTGGCGCGGATGTGGCCGATGCGACTCTGGAAGGCTTCATCCAGTACGCCACTGCTGGTTTGCGCGCCGCGATCGGCTCCAACGCTGAAATGGTGGTTTCGGCCAACATCGAAACCGATGGCAAAAAGACGCTGACCCGTGGCATGCGTAAGTTCGGCGACAAATTCGGCCGGATCGCTCTGTGGGTCATGCACTCCAGTGCCTACTTCGACATCGTCGACGAAGCCATCACCAACAAGATCTACGAAGAAGCGGGCGTTGTGATCTACGGCGGCCTGCCTGGCACTCTGGGCAAGCCGGTACTGGTGACCGACACGGCTCCGGCCGACGTGATCTTCGGCCTGTTGCCAAATGCGGTGACTATCACTGAGTCACAAGCCCCAGGCTTCCGTTCCTACGACGTGAACGACGAAGAAAACCTGAGCATCGGCTACCGCGCTGAAGGCACTGTGAACATCGATGTGCTGGGTTACAGCTGGAAAGCCACCACTGGCGGCTCCAACCCGACCCTGGCTGCAGTTGGTTCTGCAGCCAACTGGGTCAAGCACGCTGGCAGCAACAAGGTCACCGCCGGCGTGATGATCAAGCTGACTGCAACGCCTCCTGCCTCTGGTGGTTAAGCCTCAACTCAGCGCGCGGCCAGTTATGGCCGCCTTGGAGAACCCTATGGAACTGACTTACAGCAACCAGCTTGACGGCTTCGACCCGGAGAAGCGTTACCGCAACCCAGAACACTTCGATAAACCCGAAGCGGGTGTGACCAGTGTGCTGGTGATTGGCGATTGGCCGAGCGTGGTCGACGCGTATGGAGCGCTCGGCATCGACGTGTCGGTGAAGGAGGCTAAGCGGGTGCAGATTACTGGCGCCGCCAATCAGGCCGATCTGGAACAAGTCATCGCGCTTTTGCGTGATGAACATGGATCGATCCAGATCTTGGTTGACGGCCTGGGCGCTGGCGAGATTCATCGACCCGAGTCTGGCGAGCTGGCGTTGCGCTTGTTTGATGTGCTCGGCACCATCCATGCTTCGGTTGGCGAACTGACCACCGAGCGCGATGGGCTGCTCTCGACCGTCGATGCACTGCGCGGTGAGGTCGAAGCGTTGAAGAAGGCCGCTGCTCCGCTGGCTGATGACGCAAGTGAAATTGCCGCGCTGAAAGCGAAGCTTGACGAGGCGAAGGTTCAGTACCGTGCCAATGCCTCAAAAGAATCCTTGGAGAAGCTCGTCGCTGATCTGCCCGGGGCGTGATACTGATGGCTGCTGGTGATCCGGCGGCCAATCTTCAAACCATTCCAGCGAGTTGACGCATGACACTCATCATCGAGGACGGCACCGGCAAGCCTGAGGCAGAAAGCTATGCGAGTGCCGCGGATCTGGCCATGTATGCCGTGAAGTTCGGCGTTGCCATTCCCGCTGAGATACCTGCACAGGAAGCATTGCTTCGCCGAGCCGCCTTGGCGATGGATGGCATGACCTGGAAGGGGCGCAAGACCAACAGTGAGCAGGCCCTGTCCTGGCCCCGCCGGGAAGTGCTGTTGGATCAGGAGATCAAGCCAAACAACTACCTGCCAGCGCGGATTCAATACGGCCAGATGGCCCTGGCCGCCGAGATCCATCAGGACGACATTGATCCGGTGGAGAAGCGCAAGGGTGCGGTGCTGCTGGATCGTGTTGAGGGAGCGGTGACGCGGCAGTATGCGGCGATCCCGTCCACCAGCAACAGGCTCTTGCCTGCGGCGCCGGACCGGCCAAGTGCTACGCAGTTTGCTGATTACTTGCTGCGGCGTGGGCTGTTTGCCATACGCTCCTAATCAGTACCTTTGGGCGTGATCCACTAGATATTGTCCGAATACGTCATAAAGCATTTCGTCTGTGCTTTGAGCTATTGAGTTGCATAGCGCATTAAATTTGGTGTGATCAAAAGGTTGGGAGCGATGAACAAAGTCGTTGCATATTTGCTCCAGATAATTCTGTGCACATGTGCTTTCAAGGAGAGTAACTAGCTCCTTCCGAAGTCTTAATTTCACAATTAGCTTTTCGGCAGAGAACGTTGCTGTAGCGAGTTCAACAACGTCTCCTCCCAGTCGAAGACGTTCAGCAATGTCAGCATTATCCATTTTCATTCCTGCCGAGGGGCTTAAAGTGTCATTCTACTTTGAGATGGCTGCGGTTGCTCTTGAGATGATCTCCGAGTTCGGCCAGGCCGTGACCATCCGCGACGTCATCAAGGGTGAGTACGACCCGGATACCAGCACGACCTCACCTGACTCAGTGGTTGAGCGCATAGCCCAAGGCATCCTGCTGGACTTCACCGGGCAAGAGTTCCAAACCAACTCGCTGATCAAGGTCGGCGACAAAAAACTGAAGATCGCGGCCGCCGGTTTGGGCCCGGCTCCCAGCCTGCTCAGTAAAGTGGTGGCCCAGGGGAAAACCTGGACGATCATTCCCCCGCTGAAAGAAATCAACCCCGCCGGTACGCCGATCCTGTACGAACTGCAGGTCCGATCATGAGCAGTCGGTACGCGGGTATGAACGGCAGCTTCGCCGAAAACATCCGCCAGTTCGCTGAGCAGGCCCAGGCAGGTATAGACGCCACCATCCGTGAAGTCGTGATCGAGATCGGCAGCAGCGTGATTCGCATGTCGCCAGTGGGCAATCCGGAGATCTGGGCAGCTAACGTGGCGCATCGAGCGAGCAATACACGTGCAGCTGACGAATACGACTTCAAAGTGGCCGTCCGCAACACGCTGATCAATCTGGACGAAGGCAACTTCACCAAGTCGGGCAAGCTGCGACGCGGTGTGAAGTACGCCAAACCCCTGACCAAGACCGAGCGAGACCAAAACTTCAATGTGAACGGTCTGGTCGCGGGCAAGGATTACGTTGGCGGGCGTTTCCGGGGTAACTGGCAGTTCTCGATCGATATCCCGGCCGACGGCGTGTTGGATCAGATTGACCCGTCGGGCGGTGTGACAATCGCGGTGCTTCGGACGCAGGTGCAGTCACTGACGGCGGGGCAGACGGCCTACATAGTCAACAACCTGCCGTACGGCATTCCGCTCGAGTACGGCCACTCCAGGCAGGCGCCCGGCGGCATGGTGCGAGTGACACTGGCCCGCTTTCAGCAAATCGTCGCCGAAGCCATCAGGAACAACCAAATATGAGCCACTTGATCATCCGGCAGCTGTACGAGAAACGCCTGAGGGACTGGGCTTCGGCACGGCTTAAACCGCTGCGAATTGCCTATGAGAACGTCGAGTTCACGCCTGCGGACGGTGAAACCTACTTGCGGGCCTTTGCTATCCCGGCCGGCACCGACAGCAACACCCTCAGCGGTGATCACAGAGCGTTCACGGGCGTGTTCCAGGTTAGCGTCGTGACGCCTTCGGGTTCCGGCGCCGGCGCTGCTGAGTCAATCGCTGAAGAGCTCGCTGCGTTGTACCCGATTTACCTGCGGCTACAGCGAGCCAGCTTCGAAGTGGTGACCATGACCCCGGTCGAACCAGGCCCAGGCATTCCGGACGACAGCAGCTACACAGTCGCCGCGTCGTTCCAGTACCGCGCCGACACCAACTGATTCCGCCCATCGGGCAACCCCACAGACCCGCCATTGAGCGGGTTTTGTTATTTCTGAAGAGAGGAAACACCCAATGGGATACCGAATTCCTAACGGCGGCACCTTCCAGCACGCAGCCACCTATGAGGTTGCGCTGCCGTTTACCGCCATCTCCAACGCCGCAGAGGCGGTGGCCACGGTCGTCGGTGCTGATCTCGATGCCGGTGACATCGTGCTGATCACCTCCGGCTGGAGCAAGTTGGATAACAAGGTCGTGCGCGTGAAGGCAGCGACAGCGACCGCCATCACCTTGGAAGGTATCGACACCATCGATACCCAGATCTTCCCGGCCGGCAACGGCGCGGGTACCCTGAAGAAGGTGCTGACCTGGGTACAGATCCCGCAGGTAACTGACCTGGCCTTCTCCGGCGGCGAGCAGAACTACCTGGATGTGGTGTTCCTCGAGAACGACCAGGGCAAGCAGATCCCCACCGACAAGTCGGCGGCCAGCATGGTTCTGACTATCGCTGATGATCCTGCACAGCCTTTCAACGGTGTGCTGATGAAGGCCGATGCCGGGAAGCAGGTCGAAGCCGCTCGCTTGAACCTTCCAGGTAACGACACGCTGTTCTACGGGGCATACACCTCGTTCTCCAAGCAGCCGGCCGTTTCCCGCAACAACCTGCTCACTCGTACTGTGAGCCTGGCGTTGCAGTCCGAGCCCACTCGCTACCTGACTGCGGTGATCTAACCCATGGCCAAGTTCACGCTGATCCAGAAGCCGACCTTTCACACCACCGTAATGGTTCCTCAGGTGGCCGGTGATCCAGTGCAGGTCGGGTTCGAGTTCAAGTACCTGGACCGAACCGCGCTTGCCGATCTGTATGCCGAATGGGGGGAGCGCCACAAGGCGCTTGGCTTGAAGGTCGAGGAGATGGACCTCAAGTCGTTTACCGCGGCCCAGATCGATCTGCAGGTGGACCAGGTCAAGGCGGTGGTGGCCGGCTGGGAGTTTGAGGAGGAGTTGAACGACGAGAATATCCGCATCCTCGTCAGCTCCATTGTCTCGGTACCCAGCGCTGTGTTGGGAGCCTACTCCGAGGCGTTCAACCAGGCCCGCCTGGGAAACTCCTAAGCGCCGCACGCGCGCTCTACGCGCAAGGCCCTTCGGCTGAAGAGCTGAAGACCTTTGGCTTCTTGGTCGGCGATCTCTCCGGACAGGACTGTGAGGTCTGGCCAGATAGCTGGCCGGCCTTCACCGTCTTCGAAGCAATGAGCACCCAGTGGCGCGTGGGTGCGTGCGGCGCTACCGGTTTGGACTATGCCGTCCTTCCGAGCGTCATTCGAATGTGTGGTGTGCCCGCCAGCGAACGGCAAAGCATCTTCAGCGATATCCGGCACATGGAAGCTGAGGCCCTGCAGGTGATGGCGGAACAGAGAGACAACAAATGAGCACCAACTTCGCATCGCTTGGCATTGCAGTTGAGTCGTCGGAAGCCGTGAAAGCGGCCGAAGATCTGGGAAAGCTGGTAGTCGCTGCCGAGGGCGCGGAGAAGGCTGTAGATGATCTGGGCAAGGCCGGCGATGGATTGGCCAGCACTGGCAAGAAGATTGTTCAGGCCGAAACAGAGGCCGCTCAGGGGATCGACAAGTCCACCGGCGCGCGGGAGCGGCAGGCCGGCGCCCGGCGGAAAGCTACCGAAAGCGCCACCAGCGAAATAGCTGTTATCAGCCAGCTCGACAAGGCGATGACGGGTAGCCTCGACAGCATCCAGCAACTGATTCAGGCCGAAGGGCTGCTGGAGCGCGCACGCAAGGGCGGCCTGGTCACGATTGAGGAGCAGACCCGCTACCAGGATCAACTGGGCAAGGCCTACGACAAGATCGAAAAGGCGGAAGTTAAAGAGGCGGCACAGAAGCAACGACTGATCGAGGCTGAGAATCGCCAAATTGAGGCTCTGAAGCGCACCGTCAACAGCATTGATCCAGTAACGGCAAAGCTCGCCAAGCTCGAGGCGCAGGAGAAGGCCCTGGAGGCCGCTCACAAAGCCGGTGTGGTTGATGCCAACCGTTACAACGAGGCGCTATCGAAGATTGGGAGTGATCGCGCTGCACTGACCGCAACTGAAACTGCTTTCGACAAACTGAAGCTTGGCTCTCGTCAGGCTCAGGAAAACGTAATGCAGCTCAGTAATGCGCTTTCCTCGGGCGACTGGGGAAGTGGGGCCAGAGCAATTGCACAACTGGGGGCTGGGGCGGGGGCTTCTGCGAAAAGCATGGCAGCATTGCTACTGCCTGCTGGCGCGCTTGCCGGAGTGATTGCCGGACTGGGCTACGCGTTCTTCGACGCAATGAAGCAGGCCCGGGAATTCAATAGCGCAATCAATGGCGGATCAAATGACGCAGGTCAGACGATATCTAGCCTAAAGGCTATGAGCGAATCGGCTGGCATGCTGACTGGCAATTTGTCAGGCGCTCGCGAAGCCGTGATCGCCCTGGCTTCTGGAGCCGCTACCAGCGGTGTTCAGATGCAGAATCTGGCACAGGCTGCCGCTGCGATTGGTGAGGTCACCGGTAAAGGAGCAGGTGATATTGCCAAGTCGTTGGCGAACGCTGGCGACACCGCTACAGAGGCCGCCTCAAAGATCAGTGATCAGTACGGCCTGCTGACGCTTGAGCAGTACCAGGTGATCAAGGCGATCGATGAGCAAGGTGATCATCAACGCGCCTTGGATGTGTTAAGCGAGAATCTGAACCAGTCGGCTCAGGAGCGGCTGAAAACCTACCGGGCATCGTTGTCTGATATTGAACGCGACTGGGATGACATCAAGGTCGCTATCAAGGGGGCTTATTCGGCGATTCGGTCGGAAGTCTTTCCTGATCTTGCCAAGCAAATCGAGATCACCCAGCGGGTGCTGGACACGCGCAAAGGTGGCGGTGTTGCGGGAGCTGTTTCCAACGGGCTCAGTTCGCTCAACTCCTTCTTGGGTTTGGGTGACGGCGAGAATGACGACTCGACGCCGGCATTGGAGGCCAAGCTCGCTGCGCTCAAAGCTCGGCAGTCTGCCAGCGAAGGACTGACTGCAACGACAGGCGAGAACACTCACGCGAACAGAGAGCTGATTGCGGTCCAGAAGGAACTGGACAAGCAAATGGAGAATTTGAACCCTCTCGCTAAGCGGCAGGAGGCATACAAAAAGCTCGACGACCAGTTCACCACGCTTTATCAGGACGCCGAAAAGACTGGCCAGAAGTCGGCGCTGCTGGATGGCGTTCAGTTTGACGGGAAGAAGTTTTTCGGCGGCGCATACGACCAGTTGCGCAAGGCGATCGACGAGCAGAAGAAGGACCCAAAGTCTGCCGCTAGTGCAATAGACCTGACTGCGTTCAACGACTCAAAGAACACGCTCACCGGCATCCTGGCCGAGTACAAGAATGCCCAGAAGGAACTGGACGCCGCGCAGAAGGCTGGCCTGGTCTCTCAGGCCGATTACCTGCTGAAGCGCCAGGCCATGATTGGCAACGAGCGCGACGAGGTTTCGGCGGCGTATGACGCCGAGATCGCAGCGCTCGAGGCTGCGAAAGGGAAGGCCGGCACGTCGGCTGCGCAACGTATCCAGCTGGACCAGAAGATCGCAGATGCGCGCGCGGCCATGGTCAAGGCGCAGAAGGATGCCGACAGCGAGCAGGAAGTGCTGGCCACAGCCGAGAAAGGTCGCCTCGACAAGCAAACGTACGCCGTCAGCCAGTACGTTGCAGCCCTTGGGCAGCAGCAGAAGGCTTTGGCGCTTGCAGGTCAGCGCGCCGTCATCGGCGTGGGCCAGGGTGATCGGCAGAATGCACTGTCCGGCGAGCTGAACAGCCAGCAAGACCGGTTTGCTCAGCAGTCCCTGGAGCTGGAAAACCAGCGTTCCGACCCATCCAGAAACATGGGCCCGGAGGAGTTCAAGCAGAAGTCGCAAGCCCTCGCAGATGCAAACAAGGCCGCCACCGACCAGATCCGGCAGAACTATGCCGACGTCGAAGCGGCGCAGGGTGATTGGACGAAGGGGGCTACATCGGCCTGGGCCAACTACCTGGATTCGGCGCGGGACATTGCCGGGCAGACCAAGAGCCTGTTCACCAACGCCTTCAGCTCGATGGAAGACGCGATCGTCAATTTCGCCATGACCGGGAAACTCTCGTTCGCGGACTTCACCAAGTCGATTCTCGCTGACATGGCTCGCATTGCAACACGCCAGGCCAGCTCGGCGCTGTTGAGTAGCTTGGTGGGTGCAACAGCCAGCTACTTTACCGGAAGTGGCTCAACTACGACTTCTGCTGGCTCCACCCAGGCTGGGTATACCGGTGTCGACTTCTCTGGCTACAGAGCTGCTGGCGGACCGGTCGATCCAAACTCTCTGTATCAGGTGAACGAGCTTGGCCCCGAACTCTATAACGAGGGTGGGAAGTCCTACCTGATGACCGGTGCAAACGGCGGTAGCGTGACGCCGCTTACTGCTGGCGGTGGGCCTGCAATGGCTGCGATGACTGGTCGCGGTAGCGGCGGAGGGACCTCGGTGAGCCTCACCATGCCGATCATGGTCATGACGGACGAAGAGTCGGGCAAGTCGGAGGGCGACGAGCTTGATACAGAGCTGTTCCAGCGAAACATGCAGGAGCGGATGCGGACTGTTGCTAGGGAAGAAATCGCCAAGTCGTGGCGCCAAGGCGGCGTGAGCAGCCGAAACGTAAAAGGATGATTTATGGCAATCGAACGATTTACCTGGGCGACGGAGAAGGGCGCGGAGGGTGAGATCAAACAGCGCGTGCGCACCAAGCAGTTTGCCGACGGCTATGCGCAGTCAATCGAGGACGGGATCAACAACAAATCCCAGTCCTGGCCGGTTACCTTCACCGGCATGAAGGATCGGATCAAAGACATCATGGACTTCATCGATCGGCACAAGGGGGCAAAGGGATTCCTCTGGGAGCCCCCCCTGGGCGATCTGGGCCTCTACAAGTGCAACGGCTATAAGCCAGTCCACCGCGGCGGCTCGGTCTACGCAATCACCGCAACCTTCGAACAAACCTTCCACCCCTGAGATAACCACCCATGGCACTGATCACGGACATCCAGAAACTGGAGCCCGGCGCCGAGATTCGCCTGTTCGAAATTGACGGGACGGAGTACGGCGCGGATTACCTGCGTTTCCACGGGCACGCAATTCCGCATACGGCCGAAGAGCTGCTGGCTTATGAGCATTCGGACCAGGATCTGCCCGCTAAGTCGATTTGTTGGCAGGGCGCCGAGTACGCAGCCTGGCCCGTGCAGATCGAGGGCATTGCCTCGGGCAGTGACGGCACGGCGACCAGGCCAACCTTCGCCGCCGGCAACGTCAATGGGCGCGTCACGGCGCTGTGCCTGGCCTTCGAGGACATGCTCAAGTTCAAGCTGACGGTCCGCGAGACCCTGGCCCAGTACCTGGACGCGGCCAACTTCCCGGACGGCAACCCAACCGCAGACCCGACTCAGGAGGCGCTGGAGATCTGGTACATCGACCAGAAAACCAGCGAAGACGGCGAGGCGGTAGTCTGGGAGCTGTCTTCCCCGGGCGAGATCGATAACCACGGGCTGCCCGGCCGGCAGATGACAACGTTCTGCCACTGGGCGATGACCAATGGCTACCGTGGGCCAGATTGCGGCTACACCGGCGCGGCGATGTTCGATGACGAGGACAATCCGACAGCTGATCCGGCCAAGGATCAGTGCAAGGGTTGTTTGTCGTCCTGCAAGTTGCGCTTCGGCGAGAGCAACGAACTTTCCTTCGGCGGATTCCCCGCCGTGTCCCTTATTGCCCGGAGCTGACCATGCGCAAGCACATCATAGCGGCGATCCAGGCGCATGCGGCGGCGGAGTATCCGCACGAGTGCTGCGGCGTGCTGTTGGCCGTTGGGCGTGCGCAGAAGTACTTCCCGTGCACGAACATCTCCACGGAGCCAAACGAAGAGTTCAGGCTCGACCCTGAGGACTACGCCGCGGCGGAAGACTTGGGCGAAGTGATCGGCATCGTTCACTCACACCCGGATGCCACCAGTAGGCCGTCACCGCATGACTTGGCCATGTGCGAGGCCACCGCCTTGCCCTGGCACATTCTGAGTTGGCCCGAGGGCGACATAAGGTCGATCACGCCCACGGGCAGCACGCCGCTGCTCAAGCGCCCGTTCGTACACGGCGCCTGGGACTGCTGGCAGGTTTGCGCTGATTGGTATCAGCGGGCGTGGGGGATTGAGTTCCAGGCCTTCCAGCGCATCGATGGCTGGTGGGAGAGTGCAGAGAACGTAAGCCTGTACGAGAAGCACTACGAAGCAGCCGGCTTTGTGCGCGTCGATCGACCGCAACGCGGCGACATGATCGTCATGCAGGTTGGCCGGACAGCTCACCCGAACCACGCTGGCATATACCTTGGCACCGATCCGTCGCTGCCTGGTGAGGATTCAGGTGCGTTCGGTCTGGGTCCGTTCCTGCTGCACCACCTTTACGGCAGGCCGTCCGAGATCATCGTCTACGGCGGCCCCTGGCATGACAGAGCGCGCCTGATCCTCAGGCACAAAGACGCAAGACAACCAACATGACGCGGCGTGGCCGTGGGAGGCGAGCATGGGCGATCTATCAGATTGGCTCGAAAGTGAGAGTCTCGCAAACCTTGCAAGATACGCAGGCCGACCTGCAGAGCATTTGCGTTGCGTAATAGTCACCGAAGCGATGAAGGATGCGGCTATGGAGTACGTCTATAGCTTGTACGACCAAAATATAACGACCTTCATGCTGGACGACATTTACAGGATCATGTCAGCTCTTCATCCGGCAGATCTGGTACGCAAAGCAGAGCTTCCCTCACCCGTGCATGCGTGTCATCAAACGATTCAAGCGCCTTGTCCTTCACAAAACTAGGAACGTCAGGAGCTGATAGTGTTGCAATTGTCATCATCAGAGTGTTGACGTGAAGCAGGCCAAGCGAAATTGATTTGAGCGCTTGAATGGTGAATAGCTGTGTCCCGGTAGCGTTTCCGTGGTTCATGCTCAAGAAGTTGGTGGCTGTTGCAGACTCTTCACCTTCCGGTGATAAGCCCCAATGCCAGTGAGCAACGACGTTTCGAGCGCTTGAGAGCTTTCGGTAGTCAGCAACACATGAATCAATACGCGAAAGGAGGGCTGGGTAAATCAGTGATTCGTTCGACCTACGAAACGCAATGAGCAAATCAAGCAACGCCCCGGCTTTGAGCTTCAAGGATCGAGTAATTACAACGGACTGACTTTCTTTCAATCCGGAAATCGCTGCGAAAAGACCGTATAGCCCTTGATCGCATAAGGCATGGTTTATCACAACCTGACCAATTTCCTGCTTCATTGCATCGCTAGGGCCAGCGAGATAGCCGTACTGTTCACTCACATCGACCTCCAGGTCATAAACGCGCCGATATTGGCGCAACCCCAGTCCTTGGGCTTACAGGCGAAGGACTGGGACGAATCCTATTCCTCGCCAGCCTCGCTTGAGTCGATATAAAGCTTGCGGGAATCTTCTTCGAATCGGACTTTACGGCCCTCGTCCTCCAGCCTTTCGGTCAAAACCTCCACAAACTCTACGTCCGAAGTGCCAATTCTGACGATGGTATTGAGCGATCCGGACTTGGCATCGTCCGCGATTTCCATTTTTACGCCCATGAAAAGGTCTCTGAACTGTTCATTCTTCTTGCCTTGCTCTGCGCGTGCGCGAGTGTCTTCCGCATCATCATCGAACATCTTTTTGTCCTTAAAGCCATTTGAGGTTACGCCGCCCGAAAATAGCAGCCATCAAAAAGCTACTACGCCTGAATGAAATCCCGCTACTGGCATTCCATCCACGCTGGATGGGTGCACAGGGTCTGATATGCTGACGCCTATAATTTGTGACGGAGTCGTAACGTGACTAGGTTTAGCAACGATGAGCTTAGGGAACGCTTCATTGCAGCGATGGGAGAGGATCTAGGCATTTGCTTCTGGCACCTCAACCAAAAAGTGCTGAACCTTCATATTGTGTGGCAGCAATACACGCAGTTATATGGCGATAGCGAAGACACTGTGAGTGTGCTGAATCGTCGCGCTGGATTCTTTTTCCGAGTTGTGCAGGGCGAGTTATGGGATAGCGTTTTATTGGGGATATCCAGGCTTACAGATGCGGCCGAAACACGAGGAAAAGTGGTTGGGAAAAACCTCTCCGTGCGAGCGCTCCCAGGACTTGTTTCGGATGTAACCTTGAGTACTCGATTGCTTGAGTTGAGTGAGGCTGCATTCCAGGCTGCTGAGTTCGCCCGAAAGCATCGAAATAAGCGTATCGCTCACCAGGACAGGGACTATCTCAATAGCGATACACATCCACTTGAGCGAATCAGTAGGCAACGAATCGACGCAATGCTCCAAGCGCTACGCGATGTTTTGAATGCTGTGAATCTTCACTTCTTCGAGTGCACTACTTTTTACGAAGACGTATCAGCGCCTGGTGGTGCCGCATGGCTCGTCGAGCAACTTCGTGAAATCCGTTAGCTATTACCAGCGGGCAATGATCGACAGAAGTCAGTATGTGGAGCTTTTTTGCTTCAAACCGTCGTTGTTGCCATCCCGCTAAACCAAAGAGGGACCGATATGGATGTGGCGCTGAAATTTATCCCGGATAGGTTGACACATGGGCAGGCTTGATCAGTTAAACGAACTGCTATGCGAGCATGATTGTGTTATGTCGATCAACATCAAATTCGACGATTTCAAATACGATTTGGTTTTGGTGCTTTCTGCCAATGCGTCAGATTTGGATGCGGTGACACTAATTTTTCATGATGTCAGCGCTCTTGATTTGAGCGGGTTTGGAGGTGGACTGACCCAGTTCATGCATCTTGAGGCGTCTCGTGTAGATGATGGCCTCGACAGAATCCGCTATGAAATTAGAGATCAGGGTGGCGAGAGGATATCGTTTAAGTTTTTCACTTTCAGCGGGTCAAATATTTAGGGGTGATCATGCGGATTTTGATAGCGGCGGCAGCGGTGGCGATGCTGGCGGGGTGTGCCTCGTCTGCGATTTCAGTGAGGGATGCGAAGCCGGTGCCTTCGGATGAGGTCTATGCCTTCCAGACAAAGCCGGCCGGTGAAAGCGGGAAGGTCACGGTTGTGCGTGACTCCGGCGCTGTTGGTTCAGGCTGCGATATCGTCGTCTATGTAGACGGGCGCAAGGCTGCGAAAATTGGCACCGGTCAGCGGGCGACCTTTTATCTTCCGCCAGGCTCACCAAGCCTCGGAGCCGGCCTTGCCGGATCAGGTCTGTGCGCAGGCGCTGCAATTCGCACCATCGCAGCCATGGTGCAGCCCGGCAAAGAAAGCCTATACCGCATCAGCGGCGACATGGCCGGCTTTTACATTGGTCCCTACGTCGACTACAACTAAAAAACGAAAATCATAAAGCCGCCTCCGGGCGGCTTTTTCATGCTCGGAGAAAATGATGCAGGCTTCAGCGATCAACTACCAACCGATGACAACGATTCGCCTGTATGGGCAACTCCGCCAGTTCGGGAAAACCTTCAGGCTTGCGGTGAAGTCACCGGCCGAGGCCATCAAGGCGCTTTGCGTCCAGATCCCTGGCTTCGAGCGCTTCCTGTCGAACGCCAAGTCGCGAGGGCTTGAATTCGCAGTTTTTCGCGATAAGCCCAACATCTTCGAGAAGGAACTGACCTACAGCGGTGCCGGTGATATTCGCATTGCGCCAGTGGTGGTGGGCAGCAAGCGGGGGGGAGTCCTTCAAACGATCGTCGGCGCGATCCTTATCGTCGTCGGTGTCATTTTTTCAGCCACGCCGTTCGGCACTCCGCTCATTGGCGCCGGTATTGGCCTTGTCGCCGGCGGCGTTATCCAAATGCTGAGTCCACAAGCCTCAGGCCTCAAAACCAGCGCCGCGCCCGAGAACACGCCGGGCTACGCTTTTGGCAGCGCCAAGAACACCACGGCGTCCGGTAACCCAGTTTCGCTCTGCGCAGGCCGCCGCCGGTGGGGTGGCGCAATCATCAGTGCAGCCATCTACGCCGAAGACCAGATGTAGTCGCAACGCTTAACACCGCAGCCGCCCATGAGGCGGTTTTTTATTGCCTGGAGAAAAGTATGGGCGCAGCAGAGAAGATCGAGATCCACGGCGCCAAAGGCGGTTCAGATAAACCCAAAACACCTACCGAGGCGCCGGACAGCCTTCGCTCTGTTGCCATCGCCAAAATGCTGATCGCTGTGGGTGAGGGGGATTTTGAAGGCATCCCCACAGGCCGCGACATCCTTCTCGACAACACGCCACTGCAAGACCCTCAGGGGAATATGAATTTCCCGAACGTGAAGTGGGAGTGGCGCACCGGTGCCGTTGATCAGCCCTACATTCAGGGCATCCCTTCGGTAGAGAACGAGACTACGATCAGCACCGAATTGCGTAGTGGCACGCCGTGGGTTCGGGCGATCTCAAATATCCAGCTTTCGGCTGTGCGCGTGCGTTTCGCATGGCCGGCTCTGCAGTCCGTTGATTCTGGCGGCAACATCAACGGTTATTCGATCGGCTACAAGGTCGAGTTGGCCACAGACGGCGGCGCTTACCAGGAAGTGCTGAACGAGGCTGTATCTGGCAAGACCACCAGTCTCTATGAGCGCACCCGTCGTATCAATTTGCCGCGAGCCACGACTGGTTGGCTGCTGCGGATCACTCGTCTGACCCCAAATCAGAACAACAACAAAATCTCCGACACCATGCAGATCGCTGGTTTCACGGAGGTAATCGACGCCAAGATCCGGTACCCGAACACTGCACTGCTTTACATTGAGTTTTCAGCCGAGCAGTTCCGCAGCATCCCTGCGGTAACCGTCGAGTGCGATGGCCGGAAGTGGCAGGTACCGACTAACTACGATCCTCGGACTCGCACCTATTCGGGTATTTGGGACGGCACCTTTAAAGAGGCGTGGACCGACAACCCGGTCTGGCACACCTACGGCATCACCACGAACGACCGCTTCGGCCTGGGCCGGCGCATCAAGCCTTGGATGGTGGACAAGTGGGAGCTGTACCGGATCTCGCAGTACTGCGACCAACTGGTGCCGGACGGGAAGGGGGGCCAGGAGCCGCGCTTCATCTGCAACCTGAACCTGCAGAGCAAGGCTGATGCCTGGTCACTGCTGCGTGACATCTCGGCGATCTACCGGGGCATGACCTACTGGGCACAGGGCCAGGTCTTCACCCTGTCGGATATGCCGCGCGCCACTGACTTCGACTTCGCCTACACGCGGGCAAACGTCATTGATGGCAAGTTCACGTATTCGAGCGCTTCGGAGCGCACACGCTATAGCCGGGCGCTAATTAGCTACGACAACCCAGCAAACAATTACGACACGGACGTCACAGCTGTGACCGATCCGAAGCTTCAGCGCCGCTACGGCGACAACCCACTTGAGGTCAGCGCAATAGGGTGCACGCGCGAGTCTGAGGCGCAGCGCCGCGGTAAGTGGGCATTGCTCACGAACTCCAAGGACAGGGCTGTTACGTTCAAAGTCGGTCTGGACGGACGTATCCCGCTGCCTGGCTACGTGATTCCGATCGCTGACGAATTGCTTGCGGGTCGGCCGGTGGGCGGGCGCATCTCGGCGGTGAACGGCAAGGTCATCACGCTGGACCGTGATACCCAGGCCAAGCCCGGCGATCGTCTGATCCTTAACCTGCCAGATGGTAAGTGTGAGGGGCGTACCGTTGAGCTTGTGAGCGGCCGGCAGGTCACCGTCACGGTGGCTTACTCCGTGGCGCCCGAGCCGGAGTTGGTGTGGGCGCTGGATGCTGATGACCTGGCCATCCCGCTTTATCGAGTAGTGAGTGTTGCTCGGCCAGAGCCTGGCGTTTTCGAAATCTCGGCAGTTCAGTACGACCCGAGCAAGTTCGATCACATCGACACCGGCGCGCGCTTGGAGGAGCGGCCAATCAGCGTTGTACCGACCACCGTGGTGCCGGCGCCGTCGAGTGTCGACATCACGTCGAACTACTCGGTGGACCAGGGCCTAGCGGTCAATACCATGAACGTCTCCTGGCCTGCTGTGACCGGTGCAGTCGCGTATGACGTGGAGTGGCGCAAGGACAACGGAAACTGGATCAAGCTGCAGCGGACTGGATCGACCAGCGTAGACGTCACTGGCATTTACTCGGGCGCTTACCTGACCCGGGTCCGCTCGGTGAGCGCCTTCGAGATATCCTCGATCTGGAAGAGCTCCAACCTGACCAACCTGGAAGGCAAGACGGGCCTGCCGCCGGCGGTGGCGTTCCTGTCCACCACCAGCGAACTGTTCGGCATCGGCATTCGGTGGGGCTTCCCGCCCGGTGCCGAGGACACCCAGCGTACTGAGCTGTGGTACGGCCAGGCCAATGATCTGTCGGCGGCCACCAAGCTGGCCGACTTGGCGCACCCGCAAAGCAACTACAGCATGCAGGCGCTTTCTGCTGGTGCTCAGTTCTTCTTCTGGGCGCGCCTGGTGGACCGCACCGGCAATGTGGGTCCTTTCTATCCCGTCGGCAATGGCGTGATGGGGATGGCCAGCGCCGACGCGGCGCCGGTGCTTGAGTTGATCGCCGGGCAGATCGGCCGCACTGAGCTGGGCGACGACATCAACGATGAGCTCGACAAGATCCCAGGCTTGCAGGCGCAGATCGATGCGCTCGACGGGCTGTCGGCCTATGACCCCGATTCGGTCTACCTCGAGGGTGACCTGGTGGTGGTCGGCAAGCGGATCTATCAGGCCACCAAGCTGGTGCCGGTCGATACCTCGCCGCCGAACATCGACTACTGGGTGGACGTTGGCCAGGTGCTGGTCACGGCCAATGGCCTGGCGCGCCAGGTGGAGACCAACACCACCAGCATCACTGAGCTGGATGGTGTGGTCACCGCCCAGGCGTCGAGCCTCCAGGCTCTGCAGGCGTCCTATCGGGACGACAACGGGGAGGGCGATCTTGCCGATGCGCTCCAGGGCTACAACGCTTCGGCGAGTTTCGCGCAGGAAGTGAAGACGCGCGCCTCGCAGAACGAGGCCTTGGTGCAGCGGCAGACCGAGCTTACAGCTGAGGTGGGCGATGTCAGTGGTTCGGTGAGTGAGCTCGAAAGCGTGGTGGTTACGGATCGCGAGGCGACTTCTCAGGCAATTCAGCAGGTCAGGGCAGAAATTGGAGAGACTTCGGCGGCCGTGCAGGTCGTGAGCGAGGCCCAGGCCGATACCGACGGCAAGTTCAAAACGATGTACTCGGTGAAGATGCAGGTTAACGCCGACGGCCAGTTGGTGGCGGCTGGTTTTGGTCTGGGTATCGAGCAGGACGAAGAGGGAGTGCTTCGAAGCCAGTTCCTGGTGAGTGCTGACCGTTTCGCGATTGTCAGCACGCTGGCAGGCGGGCAGGTGTTCACGCCGTTCACGGTGGATAACGGGCAGGTCTTCATGCGCTCGGCGTTCATCCAGGACGGCAGCATCACCATGCTCAAGATCGGCCAGGCCCTGCAATCGGACAATTACGTCGCCGGCGTGCAGGGATGGCGCCTTGATAAAGCCGGCAACCTGGAGTTCAACGGACCTGCACCTGGTGGTGGACGCCTGACCATGACCAACCGTGCAGTCAAGGTCTACGACGAAAACGGAGTGAAGCGCGTACAGCTTGGAGATCTGACGGCATGAGTTTCGGTATGAGGATATGGGGCGCCACAGGCGCCCTTGAGTTGGATGAGAGCTCCTTTACCGTCGGGATAGTTTATTCCGCAGTAATCTCTGGTTCCGGCAGAAGTGTATTTATATCAATTCCCGGAATCACACCATCTACACATTCCGCTGTTTGTGTTCCTGTAACGGATTACAGAACGGATGGCCAAAGCATTGCGGCGATTCAATTCACTCCGGTTGTCTCATCCGGCGGGGTCACTGTTTATTTTGGCTGCCCAGCAACCTCAACCGGACCTGTAGGGATTACCCCACAAAGGCTCCTAGTTATGAGGTACAGGTAATGTCTTATGGACTGACATTTGTAAATAACAGCAATGTTGTGGTTTTGGACTCTGAGTTTTCTAGGCTCGTCGTTGTCGCTCGTGGAACCTGGAGTGGTAACGGTTCTGGTGTTGGGGTTTCCTTCCCTGCTGTAGTGACAACCGCAGAACCGCCCTTGGTTTTCGTTAGGCCAAATCAGTCAAACATGTTCTGTTTTTGCAAGATATCGGGATCTCCTGGTGCTTGGACAGGATTCTCGTTTGTTGGTATTTCAGGGCAGGGAACATCGGGCTCATGGTTTTCTGCTGCCTTCAAGTCTAACGAGACGGCAAAATTTGGCATGAGGCTTTGGGATGGTGCATCAAAATTACTATTTGATAATGGTACGCCGGCAGCCCAGTTTACAAGGACAATCGTGGGCTGGACCTACCTTGGCGCCGAACAAACAAGCCAAGGAGTGTACAGGTTAAGTTGGACCGCTTATTCGCCACTTAGCACGGGCGACTATATGTTGCTTAATAATATTGCGATGGATGTTGCAGGCAGTACTTCCAGGCAAGGGAATATGTACGCTCTTTGGCAGTATGAAAGCGACAGGTTGGTAATTCAGGCTGTAGGCGTTGATTTGCAGAGAACTCTATACACCCCGGTAGTATTTGCAAAACCTATTTCCTAGGGGAAAGAAATGACATGGTATAAAACGGGTACGGTTTCCGTTACCCAAAGTTCCAATGCGGTTATTGGTACGGGCACCTCTTTCATTGCAAACTCGCGTGTGGGTGATGCGTTCCGCGGGCCTGATGGTGAGTGGTACGAAGTTACCAACATCGCGAGCGACATCGCTCTATCCATCGCGCCGAGTTATCAGGGCGAGCCTGTTTCAGGCGGGATCTACTCGCTTGCACCGATGCAGGGGTACGTCAAAGACTCGGCCGATGCTCTGCGCGCTGCGACCGGTGTGATTGCCAGCGGCGTGGCGGACATGCAAGAGCAAGTCACGGCTGCAACCGAAGCTGCCGCGACTGCGGTTCAGGCTGAAGCCGTGGCTGTGGCCAAGGCGGATATCGCAACTGCTGCCGCTGACCTGTCGACCCAGAATAAGGAGTCGACCTCGCAGGATGCGACGTCAGCCGGCCAAGCGGCTCTGCGGGCTGAGGCGGCAAGGGATGCCGTTGTTGGCTCTGAGGAAGCAGCTGCGGCGTCGGCTAAGGCTGCCGCGGAGTCTGCGGAAGAAGCCGAAATGGTCACCCGGGGTAAGGCGGCCAGCGGCGCGAACAGCGATATCACTTCGCTCTCCGGGCTCACCACGCCGCTGAGCATGGCGCAGGGCGGTACGGGCTCGAAAACGGGCGTTCCGACCATGGTCGGGGCTACGGCTTCGACTGCAGGCGTTAAGGGCCTGGTGCCGGGTTCGGCGGCCGGGGACCAGGTAAAATTTCTGCGCGCTGATGGGACGTGGGGCGCCCTCACAGATCAGGCAGATTTACAGACAGCCTTGGCGGTCAAGGCTGACACTGCGAACCTGGTGTTTTCCAAGAAGTGGACGAGTTCACCATTCAATCCTACCTTCGGATCCATGAATGTGCTGACCCACAACTTCGGGATAGAACCTAAGTCTGCCAAACTTACTTTTACGTTTACGACCGCATACGCCGGATGGGCTGTAGGGGATAGGGTATTGCTACAGCAGAACGGGGATTACTACGGAGTTGCACAGAAGGGTTTTGGGTCACAACTCGCCAGACCCACCACAACTCAGCTAACCCTTGTCGTGGCCGAAGGTGGGTTGATTGTGCTATCTACTGCGGGTCAGCCGCTAAGTATTCCGGCAGGTAATTACGGCAGCCTTATTGTGGAGCTATATGCATGATTACCGAAATATCGACTGAAGAACAATCGATCTATGAAACTGTTGGTGGCACACGCCGCTACTACGTGTCAGAGGCAGGGGTTTATTTGGGGTCGACCGACGACGCTCCCCTTAGCGAGTTTGAAGTGCCGGATGGCCCCGGACGAGCTGACCAGCCTTGGCAGTTTCCTGGATGGGGCAATAGCCCATCGGCGCTCAGGGATATCGAAAACGAATGGCGCGAAGCTGAGATGCCCCACGCCCGCGAAAACGTGACCGCTATCGAATTTGGCGACGACTCAATCCCCGGCACATCGGCTCAGTGGAAAGCCTACTGGCTCGCACTGCGAGCTTGGACCGAAGGCGCCGAGGGTTACCCGGACGCAACCCACCGGCCACTCAAGCCAACCTAATACACCGCCACCCGCCATCGAGCGGGTTTATTTTTGCCTGAGGAAACACCATGCCCATCACCCAGCAGCAGTTGCTGCAGATCCTCCCCCAAGCCCGCCAAGTCGCGGGCTTTTTTGTGCCCGCGCTGAATGCAGCGATGACACGTTTCAAGATCAACTCCCCGGTGCGCATGGCGGCCTTCATCGCCCAGGTCGGGCATGAGTCCGGCCAGTTGACCCGAATGGTCGAGAACCTCAACTACAGCGCCGATCGGCTCCAGGCCGTCTGGCCGAATCGCTTTGATGCCGCCCTGGCCGCGCAGGTGGCACGCAAGCCGGAGCAGATCGCGAATATCGCGTACGGCGGCCGGATGGGTAACGCGTTGCCTGGTGACGGCTGGAAGTATCGAGGCCGGGGCCTGATCCAGTTGACCGGCGCGAACAACTACCGCGCCGCCGGCGCCGCCCTGGGCCTGGACCTGGTAAATCGCCCTGAACTGGTGGAGCAGCCCGAGACTGCCGCCCTGGTCGCCGGGTGGTTCTGGCAGTCGAACGGCCTCAATGAACTGGCCGACTCCGGGCAGTTCGCCAAGATCACCCGAACCATCAACGGCGGCCTGACTGGCCAGGCGGACCGCGTCGCGCTGCGCGACCTGGCCGCGAAGGTGCTGGCGTGAGTGGCGCAATCTGGCGCCTGTGCGGCGTGGCTCTCGTCGTCCTGTTGCTGATGGCCGGGAGCGGGTGGGCCGCCTGGGAGTGGCAGGCCAACAGCTACGAGCGCCAGTTGGCCACCCAGGCCGAGGTGCATCAGCGTGAGCGTGAGCAGGCGGCGGTGGCGGTGATCGAGTGGCAAGACCGCCAGCAGGTTGAACGCCGAGCGCTGGAAGACCGCCTGCAGGCGAATGACAAAACCCATTACCAGGAGTTGACCAATGCTCAAAAAAGCCAAGCTCGGCTGCGTGACAGGCTTGCTACTGCTGACCTGCGGCTGTCAGTCCTTGTCGAAGCCACCACCCCGAGTAGTTGCGATGGGCTGCCAGCCGGCCCCGGCACCGGCAGCTTGGTTCATGGAACCGCGCGCGGTGAACTTGACCCAGCGGCTGCTCAACGAATTGTCGCCATCGCCGGCGACGGTGACCAAGGATTGATCGCGCTGGCAGCTTGTCAGGCCTACGTCAAAGAAGTTGACTCGTGTGCTGACTGCTATCGGCCGAGCCTGTAAAAGTGCACAACTATTTTGAAACCCTTGTTTCTAAATTGAACCTACCAACGCTTGGTAGTGTTTCTGCACGGCTTTGGTTGACCAATTGCAAGGCTTATTGAGCTTTTTCATCATATGCCTCAAGAGCAGGAGACAGCGCGGCAATAACCGTCGAACCAACGGCTGGAAGTCCAATCAAGACGGCGCTAAGAACCTCTTGCCTTGAGGCCCCATGCGACCTTGCTGAATGCACATGAAAGGGCACGCCAGATATGTTTCCCGTGGCAGCAAGCACCGCAATATATGCCAGCTCTTCGGTTTTTTTATCCAAAGCACTAGCCTCATCAAGAGCCTTTACAGCTTGCATCCATGCGTCTGCATGGGCGGGTGCGTCCTGGATAAACGTTGTGAATGCTTTAGAGATACTCATTATCTACTCTCTTGGTTCATTGGCTCTCGGACCGTTATTTCAAGATATACCAAGTACGCACTTCTCTCAAAAGATCTTAATGAAGCATGTTTCACTACTAGTAGTTCATGGAGTGCGCCAGACTTGCCCCAACGCATGCTCAACGAATTGTCGCCATCGCCGGTGACGGTGATCAAGGACTGATCGCTTTGCGGGCGTGTCAGGCGTACATCCTTAGCCCGAGCACAATCGGCGTATGGGTAGAGCAAGGTGATGGGTTGCCTTCGACCGATACCTTCCATTTGCGACGGCAGCAGTCGGCCAATTGCTGCCGCTCGCAGAAAGACAGTATCCGACCCATAGCGGACTCTGACCAGCATTTGGTTAAGGGGGTAGCACGTCCCATTGAGCGAAGTGAACGATTTGAACCAGTTGTTATGTAAGTTTTACTAGCCGTTTCTTTAAATGATACAGATTAGTCCCGATTGGGCGATCCTCAAGAACACCATAAATCTCATACCCATGCCGCTCATAGAACTTTTTAGCATCAACGGTTTTTAAGAATGCAACTACCGCCCCATTGTTGGCACCAATCGCTTCTGCTTTTTCCAAAAGCATAGATCCTACTTTTTTACCGCGATGAGATTCCTTAACCCAAAAGGTGTCAATTTCTAAGCCATCCCAGTAACAATTACAGCTTATTGCACCGATGTAGTCGCCTGCTTCATCGTGTGCAACCACCATAAATATTTTATCTTCCGATTCTGGCGGAAGATTTGGATATTGAGTTCGAAGATATTCTGAAAACCTATTATTCAGAACTCCTTTATCCTTTTCTGTTGGAGAACCCAATATATCAATCTTGATTTCCACTTTATTACTCCTTAAATTAAACTTTGAGGCGCCGAACGGATTTTGGCATAACATTCCATGTTCATGCTTAATGCCTTGAGCAATCAAAAAATCGAGATTGCAAACGCGACATCAAGAAGGGGAAAAGCGACACATTACTTTGCACATTACTGACGTATTAGCTGCGTGTCCATGGTCTGCTTCTGGCCGAAAGCAGCCTGACGCGAAGGGCTACAACCGGCCAGAAGCGAACGTTCGCAAGTGGCCGCTAACGGCCAAAAGCGGTCACTCGCGACCGACTGTTTTCGACCCATAGCGGACATCGGCGAAACTTAGGTGTACGAGTACTGAGTAAGCGTCCGGAAACTCACTTTCCGAACGGTAAGCACCAGTGGAAATTCGCTAGCTGGCCCAGTTTTTGTTGCTGGCGCTTGCTGTAGCGTATGCCTACACTCCAAAAGCCTATCTTACCAGTGCAGGACGGCGGACAAGCTCTTCAAGGGCGTTCACAAGGATATGTCGAGTTGGATCGTGAGCAATTACCTACCAGCAGGTGCATTTTGAAAACAAAGCCGCGCTGGGGAGCGTTGCTTGCGCTGGGAGGCTTGTTGGTGCTGAGTATGCCCTGCGTGGAAGCACGTACGCTGTCCCAAATTCGGGAAAGTGGCGTCCTGCGCGTATGCGTGGCTGGCTCAAGCGCTTCCTTCTACCGGACCAATGCGGAGGCGTTCGCGCAATCACTTGGTTTACGCCCACAGGTAACGGAACTGCCGAGTTTCGATGCGCAGTTTCACGACGATCGGGGCGAGACTGTACGCGAGGCAAGCTACGACCCGAAGCTACTCGCCGACGGCAGCTGTGATCTTTATCCAAATGACTTGCAGATCGTCCCTTGGCGCGAAACGAAGATGTTGCTTGTGCCCTACTACAGGGTGCGCAACCTGGTCATCGCCCATCGCTCCAACCAGTCCCTGGGCAACGAGGTGTCTGATTTGCTCGGTCTGACGGCGGCAGTGCAGAAGGGCACGGGCTACGAGCAGTGGATCGATGAAGCCAACCGCGGACCTCTCTCCAGTCAGCCGGTCAGAATAGTCTATGCGCCAACCGAACAGGCGGTGAAACTGGTCGCCGATGCGAAGGTGGATTTCACGGTGTTGGGTAGCGAAAGCGCGCTCCGCTGGGCCCGTGAAGATCCCGAACGTCTCTCCATTGCGTTTCCGGTCAGCGAAGCGACCAGCGTTGGGTGGGGTGTTGCGCGCAACGCCCCGGATCTCGCGCGAGCGCTGGAGCGGTTCTTCCAGTCCAGCAATCGCATTGATTCGCCGCTCGATGCGAGCTGGCGGCGGTACTATCGCGTATCGCTCATGGAATACCGGCTGTTCGAGGAGTCCTTCAACGAGGACGGCCTCGATATCAAAACCGTAATGAGCTGGGCGATTCCGAGTTTGGTCGCGGTCCTGCTGTTGCTCGGCGCCATGCTGGCCTGGAACCGACGCCTCAACCGCGAAGTGGACGAGCGCAAGCGCGTTGCCGCAGAGCTAGCCGAGCGCGAGGCTTTCACCCGCGCGCTCATGGATACCAGCCCCGCCAGCCTGGTGCTGGCAGATCGAAACGGGGTCGTCAGGGAAGTAAGCCAACGCTTTTCACAGGCGACCGGTTATGTCAACGAGGACCTGCTCGGGCGCAACGCCACGAGCCTGTATGTCGACCCTGAGGAGCGCGAACGCTTCCTCGAACTGCTGACACGAAACGGCAAGGTCGAAAACTTCGAGACCCGCCTGCTGCACAAAAATGGATCAATTCTCTGGGTTCTGGTCGGTGCATCATTCGTGACAATCCACGGTGAGACTCTGGTCGCCAGCTGGGTGCGCGATGTCACGGACCATCATGCGGCAGCAGTGGCGCTTAGCGAAGAACGCGCGCGGCTGCAGGCAATCCTCGATACGAGTCCAATCAACATAGCCTTTTCTACCCAGGGCGTGATCCGCTTCGCCAACCCCCGCTTTTGTGAAACGTTCGGCGTAGGCGTCGGTGACGCTGCTTCGCAGATTTACTCGAATGGGCACGATCGCGAAGCCATCGTCGAACGCCTCACGGACGACGGCATCGCAAAGGACCAGGAAGTACCGATGCGTGACCGGCAGGGGCGCGAACGCACCATACTTGTCACCTACCTGCCAATCCAGATCCAGGGGGAGCAGGGGCTGCTCCACTGGCTGCAGGACATCACCGAGCGCAAGGCAGCAGAGCACGTGCAGCAGCGGGCGAAGGAGATTGCTGAAGAGGCGACGCGGGCAAAAAGCGACTTCCTTGCAAACATGAGTCACGAAATCCGCACGCCCATGAATGCGATCATCGGCATGTCCTACCTTGCGCTGAAGACTTCGCTGGACCAGCGGCAGCGCGATTATGTCTCGAAGATCCACAACGCGGGCACTTCGCTGCTTGGCATCATCAACGACATCCTCGACTTCTCCAAGATCGAGGCCGGCAAGCTCAGCGTCGAGGCAGTGCCGTTTGAGATCGATGCGGTGCTCGACAACGTGTCCTCGCTGATTGCGCAAAAGGCCTACGACAAGGGCATTGAGCTGCTGTTCGACCGGGCGTCGGACGTTCCCGAGACGCTGCTTGGAGATCCGCTGCGCCTGGGCCAGGTCATCCTGAACCTGGTAGGCAATGCAGTGAAATTCACCGAGCATGGGCAGGTGACGGTCGTGGTTCGCAACCTGGGCCGCACCGGCGACAAGGTTCAACTGCAGGTTCGTGTACGCGATACCGGTATCGGCATGACTCCCGAGCAAGCCGGGCGACTCTTTGAGGCCTTTGCTCAAGCCGATAGCTCCACCACGCGACAATTCGGCGGTACCGGCCTGGGCCTTGCCATCTCGAAGCGCATCGTCGAGCTGATGAGCGGAACGATCGCGGTAGACTCCGAACCGGGCACCGGCAGCACGTTCTCTTTCAGCGTCTGGCTTGGTCTTGACCAGCACATGCGTACGCAGCGCCAGATTGTCCCTGCGGAGCTCGCCGGAGCGCGCGTCCTGGTCGTTGATGACAATGCCGACGCGCGCCAGATCCTTTCCGACATGCTTCGCGTAGCGGGACTTTCGCCGGTCGCGGTGGCGTCAGGCGAGGCTGCTCTGGAGAGCCTTCGCGGTGCTGCGGCCGACGACCCGTTCCGGGTGCTACTGGTGGATTGGCAGATGCCAGAGATGGATGGCATCGAGACGACGCGCCGGGCGCTTGGCCTGCAGCCTGCACTGTACGCCGTCATGGTCAGTGCATTTGGGCATGACGAAATGCACGCCGCTGCGCAAGCGGCCGGCATACGCGCGTTCCTGGTCAAGCCGGTCAACCAGTCCTCGCTGGTAGAGGTACTGGTCAACTTATTCGCGCCGCAAACGGGCGTTGTGGCGGCAACCGTACCCATTGCGCAGGCGCGGGTGCTCGCTGGAGTGCGCCTGCTCGTCGCGGAGGACAACGAAATCAACCAACAGATTGCCAGGGAGCTTCTCGAGGCTGCCGGTGCCCTGGTGGAAGTTGCCGGCAACGGCTGCGAGGCGCTGTCGATGTTGGCTGCAGCACAATACGACGCGGTGCTGATGGACGTACAGATGCCGCAGATGGATGGTCTTGAGACGACCCGGCGTATTCGCGTCGAGCCTCACTGCGCACAGATCCCGGTGATTGCTATGACCGCACATGCCAGGGTCGAGGACCGGGAGCGCTGCATCGAGGCGGGCATGGTCGACCATGTGACCAAGCCCGTGGATCCGCAAGCACTCATCGCGACTGTTCTGCGCTGGGTCGTACCTCGGTCGGTTGCAGTGGAGCCGTCCAGCGCCGTATCGGGCGAGGAGCGCCTACCGGACATTCCAGGGCTAGATAGCGCCGACGGACTGAGGCGAGTGGCAGGCAATCGCCAGCTATACATCAAGCTGCTGGGTCAATTTGCCGACCGCAGGGCTTTGGAAGGGCAAGTGCTGGGGAACGCGCTGCGCGCGGGTGATCGGGCGACGGCCGAGCGAATGGCCCATACCGTGAAAGGTGTTGCAGGCAACCTCGGTTTCAGCGGCCTGCAAGTCATGGCCGGTAAGCTGGAAACCGCAATCAGGGAGCACGCTGAGTCGGACGTATTGGTGAATGAATTGATCGAAGCGCTCTCGCTGGCTGTGCATGCGATCCGCCAAGCGCTGGGTAGCGATCAGGCAGCACCGGCAATGGTATCGAGCGTCGACTGGGCACAGCATGCCATAGCGCTCATGCACCTGCTGGAGGCCAATGACGGAGCAGCGCCGGATTATATTGAGCAGTATACGGATTCGTTGCGCGGAGCACTTGGCCAGGACAGTTTCGAGCAGTTGCTGAATGAGGTGAACAACTTTGACTTCGAGGCCGCACGGCTAACACTCAAACGTGCATCGACGGCCCGCGATACCCCGTGTTGGAGGGAGCATCATGAGTGAAACGCTAAACTACTCACTTAGCCCGATCATCCTCATTGTCGATGATACGCCGGAGAACATCACGCTGATCAATGGCTTGCTGAAGGACACCTACCGTACGCGGGTGGCCATCAGCGGTGAACGCGCGCTGAAGGCAGCGGTGCAGGAGCCTCGCCCGGATCTGATTCTGCTCGACATCATGATGCCTGATCTGTCGGGGTATGAGGTGGCAGAGCAGCTCAAGCGCGATCCGCGCACCGCTGATATCCCGATCATCTTCATCACCGCCATGGCGACAATGGAAGACGAGATCCTGGGTTTGCAGATGGGCGCCGCGGACTACATCACCAAGCCGATCAACCCACCCATCGTGCTGGCAAGGGTGGAAACCCAATTGAAGATCAAGGCGGCCGCCGACTTTTTGCGTGATCAGAAGGCTTACCTTGAGCAGGAAGTCCAGCGCCGCACCGCCGAGGTCATCGCCATCCAGGATGTGACCATTCAGGCCATGACCTCGCTGGCCGAAACCCGCGACAATGAGACGGGTAACCACATTCGACGAACTCAGCACTACGTCAGACTACTGGCCGAGATGCTTCGCGAACATCCGAGGTTCCAGCATTTTCTCAATGACGAGAGCATCCTCCTGCTGTTCAAGTCGGCTCCGCTGCATGACATCGGCAAGATCGGCATACCCGATGACATACTGCTCAAGCCGGGACGCCTCACGCCGGAAGAGTTCGAGACGATGAAGACACATACGGTACTGGGGCGCGATGCCATCCGGCATGCCGAAGAGCAGTTGGGCACCTCGGTGGCATTTCTGCGCCTTGCCAAGGAGATCGCCTACAGCCACCATGAGAAGTGGGATGGTACCGGTTATCCCGACGGGCTGAGGGCCGATGACATCCCCATCAGCGCCAGGCTCATGGCGGTGGCGGATGTCTATGATGCGCTGATTAGCCGACGCGTATACAAGAAGAGCATGTCACACGATCAGGCGCTAGAGATAATCCGCCAGGGACGTGCTACGCATTTCGATCCAGAAATCTGCGAGGTTTTCCTGGCCAACCATGAGCAATTCCAGGCTATCGCGGTGCGTTTTGCTGATAGTGGTCAGGATGGCTAAACAGCGCATCGCCGTGAAATCAATGCCCAGGGCTTTTGGTGATATTTTTGAGGCTTTGAAATGCCCCGCAGAGGCAATGCCCACTCCATCGATCATTTGGTATCACATCTGCTTGAACGTCCGTTATGGGTCGAAAACGGACAAGGCGAGCGGCTGCTTCCGGCCGATTCTGTTGAAAAAGTCGGATTTTCAGCTCGCCTGAACTCAGGCACGACCACCACCGGAGAACCTACTCACCACATTGAGTGGTTTTTCGGCCCTTCGTTGAGCTTTGCAGCTCGGTTAGTGGGTTAGTTTGAGGTTTTTTGCTTCGTGCAGGCGCACCTATCCCGTAGCAGGTGGCCCTTGAGAGGTAAATTTGGCCAGACGTCGCAGGTTCTGCACCGCGGCGGCCAGCGTGAACTCATCGGACGCGCCACTCATGCCACGTAGTCGCAAGCGATCCAGTTTCAGGATGCGCTTGAGGTGGGCAAACAACATTTCGACCTTCTTACGTTCGTGGCGAGAGCGCTGATACGCCGGCGTCGCCGCGATGCGTCGAGCCACATCACGAGCGGCTTCATGGACGCTGCGGACGATCTTGCGAATCGGAGTGTTCGGGCAGCACTTGGCTTTCATCGGACATGTCGCGCAGTCGGTCTGCCGGGATCGGAAGATGATGGTGTTGGCTTTGGTGACGTGCGAACGCTCGTTCTTGAAGGCTCGCCATTCGCTGCGCAATACGTTGCCGGCCGGGCAGCAGTATTCCTCAGCCTCTTCATTCCAGTGGAAATCGTTACTCGAAAAGCTGTCGTTCTTGCGCTTAGTTTTGTCCCACACCGGCACATGCGGTTCGATGTCTTTGTCCTCCACCATCCAGGCCAGCATCGGCGCTGTGCCGTAAGCGGTGTCGCCAATGAGGCGCTCTGGCTTGATGTCGAACTGCGCTTCGACCCGATCGATCATCGTCTTGGTGCTCTCGACTTCTGCGGTGCGATGAGCCGGTGTGGGTTCCACATCCATGATCACGCCGTGCTCGGTATCGATCAGATAATTCGTGGAGTAAGCGTAGAAAGCTGGGCCGCCTGGAGCCGCGGTCCAGCGAGCTTGAGGATCCGTCAGCGACAGGCGCTTCGGTAGCGTTTCGGCCAAAGCCTCTTCATCGAGGCCTTCAAGGTACTCACGCACGGCGCGGGTGCTCAGGGCCGGATCGCTCCAGTTGATCGGTTCATCACCCGGTACGCCGCGCTGTCGACTCGCATCCGCTTTGATGATGCTGGCGTCCACGGCAAAGCCTTCGCCTTTAACCAGGCCTGCGTCCATGCAGCGACGCAGCACTTCATTGAACAACCAGCGAAACAGATCACTGTCCCGAAAACGGCCGTGTCGGTTCTTGGAAAAGGTCGAGTGATTGGGTACTTCATCTTCAAGGCTTAACCGGCAGAACCAGCGATACGCCAGGTTCAAATGGGCCTCTTCGCACAACCGCCGCTCGGAACGAATGCCGTAGCAATAGCCCACGATCAGCAGGCGGATCATCAGCTCAGGATCAATCGACGGACGCCCAATCGGGCTATAGAAATCGGCGAGGTAATGGCGCAGGTCGTTCAGATCGAGACACTGATCAATGCTGCGCAAAAGGTGATTGGCTGGGATGTGATCTTCAAGGTTGAACGAGTAAAACAGTCGCTCCTGCCCACTCGATAACTGTCCCATCATGCTGCGTGCTTCCCTGCTGGCCAATGCAGAGATTTTGCCGCAGGCCAGACAGGGGAGCTACTCTTTCAACAGAATCGGCTAAAAGTAGTCACTCATTTTCTCACTGCGCAAACGACTTACTGATTGCCACCTTAAGCATAGGTTTTGCTGCCTCACGCAATAGCTGACCATGAGCGCCGACAACATGTTCAAAATCAAGCGCCAGCAATCTCTCGAAGTCAGGGGCCAGGCTCCCACCCTGCGGAGTAACCCGTTTCAACCATGGCCCACCAATCAGTAATGTCAGCTCAAAACCCATCAGCCGCAGAATGCATCGGGTCAGGAAAGTCGTGTAACTCCAGTCGGCCCAATATTGAATGCTGTCAGTGGTGATCAGTAATTTCAGATCCTCCAGAAGCAGGCAGGCTTCCGGGAACCTCGCCGCCTCGTACACAAAAAACTGCGCATTGGGCACCGGTGGAATTGCTGCGCTGCTGATTACATGACTTGCTATGGGGAGCTTATAAGTATCCGGTGGTGATTGGCTCCAGAATTCTGCCTGATATCGATCCACGTAAAATCGATCATCCAGACCATGGAAATCCCCAAGGCGCATGACATGGCTAACGGAGCCCAAGCGTTCCAGCGTAATGAGTGCTTCATCGTTCAGGCGCACAGGATTGATGAGGGTCAGCTCGTCCCCATTTTTGACGATGACCATGTTCCTGTTCATGCGCATTCCGGGGCCGATCCTGATGCTGCCATGTACTAGATAAACGTTTTCGAAAATGGGGGTGATCGGGTCGTGAGGGAAGGCGGTTGGGTACACTGTCTATTCCTTGTGAAGTTCATTCCATCCACTCCCTTGCGTGCAAAAATCAACACAAGAGTGGGAACGCTAACCTTACCTTGGGACGGTCCGAGCATCCATAACAAGACATGGCCCGACAACGCTCGCCGACCGTTCTCTGTTTGACGTCGTTGTTTTCCTGTCTCGAAAGGCGCCTTCACCGATCAGTCTTCTGGCAATTTGAGAAAACCGACTTTTTCAACAGAATCGGCCAAAAGCAGACGTTCACGAATGGCTGTCAATGGCCATTTCCGGTCAGTTGTGACAGGTATCGGTACATCCCTTCTTCTCAATGCCACATTTTTTACATGTCATGTCGCAGATAATTGATTACCTGCGACAGACTCACGCGACATCGAAATGCCTTTGCCATCAGGCCCGAATGAGTCGTCGTATAACTCAGGAGTAAGGCGACAGCTAAGGCTTGGCTCGACGTGTAGGTCGGGCCAAAAGCAAACGGTGGACAGTCCACTAATGCATCAGTAATGATGCCCCCATCACTGCCGCGCTTACACAATCAACTTTTAGGGTAATCAAGAGGTTATGTGTGGCGACGGAAAGTTATACAACGTGCACTCAGCGAGTCTGCGACAGAGACGTCGCCTAATGAATATTCAGGAGTAATTATGAAACTTACCGCCGCACTTACAATTTTGTTATTTTCATTAGCAGGATGCGCTACAACTGGGAGCCAATCGCCACAGCAAGCCGCACAATCTGCGGCAATTTTATTTGAGCAACAAAAATTCAATTTAGTTTGGGTTCCCGCGGCGAATAACGGCATTTCCGGGGCTATGGCATCCGCGTTTATCGGAAGTGCAGGTTTAGACTCCCCAATTGTATCAAGCATCCACCAAATAATTGCTCCTGCAAGCAAAGTTGATGTTCGTGTCGCCATCTCAGGAACTGATAGTTCTTTTGCAGCCAACTCAGCCATTGCTGCCTTAAGTAATACATCAAACATGCTCCCTAAGTTGCAACTTGCATTTATCGGCTCGAAATCAGACGCACAGGCAGTGCGCTCGGCAGTTGAAGCTAAAGGCGGTAAATTCTTGAACTCCACACCAAATGGCTCCTAACTAGCGGTTGCTGCCTGTCCTGATAGACGTCTGTCGGCCAGAAGCGGACTTTCGAATCAGTCCATGAATTTAAGAGCAATTCACCTTTTAATGCCGCGTGGTGCTTTATCTAGCTTTATTAATAAAGCCCTGCAGACGTTGTTATTCGGAGTTGTTGGTTTTTTTCCTTAATGCCAGAGCACAACCGGCGTGTCGCTGGTGAGGCAGCTTCCCGCGCCGTCCTGGTGCTTGCCGACGTGTTCAAGCGCGCTGATGAAAGAGCGGGAGACCTGGCGGCTGATGCTGATCAAAGCCGGAGCAGGGGAGTGACGTGCGAGCAGGCTTATGACGGAGTAGTGAAGGCCGCACACGGCGCGCCTTTATAGACTTGGGCCATTACGGCGCCGCCAACAGCTGCTGTCGCTGTAGGCCGGCGGCTTCCAAGGCGATGTGGAGGTTTTCCAGATCCTGGGGGTTGAGGGCGCTGAGCAATTCTAGGGCTTCGCAAAAGCCCACGCCGCGCGCGGTGGCGATCAGCACTGCCTGCGGGCTGTCGGCGCGCTGTATGTCGCCCAGCAACTGCAGGGCCTTCGCTAGTATGGCGGGGCTCAGAGCTAAGTGGCCTAGGATACTGTTGTAGGGGGCACGGTCGCTCATGGGGTATTGACCTTCAGACGCCGAATCGCCTGGGCGCTGGCCTGCTGCCGCGCCTGCTCCAAGGCCTCGAAGTTTTCGTTGTCGATCACCTGGGCTACCAATAAGGCGCTGATCCAACCGCCAGTGCGCCCTAGTCTGAATGCTAAGGCATCCGGACTTGTGACCTGGTTGAACGCATGCAGTTCTTCAGCCCAAGCATCTTGTAGCTCAGGGGTTGGTAGAGGTGATTGATCAAGCATGGGCATAAGGATCCTTTCGAGCGAGGGAGAGCTGTGCGTAAAGGCAGCCTAAGTGGGACTGGCCTGCTCGTCTAGGGATGTTGGTTTCGACGGCTCAAAAAAAGGCCCCCGCACCTGGGCAAGGTGTGGGGGCCTGTTTTACATAATGGGCGATATTCGAAGCGCAATTACACCCGGCCGGCCTTTTCGATCAGCTTGATCAGCGTGGCCTTTTTGGTATCCGACTTTTCATAACGAGCAAGCTCACTCAAATACGCCTGCGCTACATCACCACCAGCCTCGGCTAGCGCTGCATAGATCGCACTGCGTTCATGGCCGGTCGTCGCGCGCTCGGCGCACACAATCAAATTTTCCACATCTACGTTGCCTTCATTTGCCATGTTGACTCCTCGTATTGCGGGACGGCCGCTCCATGATGGCCCGACCGGGATTCCTTTCTCACGGCTTCAAATACCCTGCAAAGGGTGGGGAATTCCTTTCAGGCGTATGTCAGGGTAGTCGCTCCTTGAGCATCATGTCGGTTCCAAGCCCCATTTCCCTCAATAAGTGATCGCGCTGGTGTCTGATCTGCTCAAGGCTTCCAAGCTTACTGAGCATTTCAGACGCCTCACCGGTCAGGCGCGCGATCTGAATTTTCGCGTTTTTCATTTCGGCAATGAGCCTCGACTTGTCCTTGGCAAGCTGGTCGTTCATTTGAACCAGGCCGAAGATGTCGGATCTGGCTTTGCGCAGCTGACGGTTCAAGTCGTCGACCTCATTCTCCAGCAGCAGAATGTGTTGCTTGCAAGACTCCAGGGGAGTGGGCAGGCCAAGCCAATCGTCGGTGTTTTCTATCTCGATGTGATCCATAGCAAGGCCTTAATTACGCTGTATGCACATACAGTAATTGAGGCATAGGCAAAGCGCGATTTACGCCGACGAGCTGTAGAGGTTTGGGATTGTGTTCGGTCGGCAGGACGCCGAGGAGGCAGGGAAATCTGAATAGTTTTGTAACGAGCGCCAAATAGTTTTGTAACGCATCGCCTCCGAGTGGCTTTTCACCAAACCACAGAAACGAAAAAGCCCTGAATAATCAGGGCTTTAACGTACAAATATGGCGGAGGCGATGGGATTCGAACTCATGGACCTGTTACAGTCGACGGTTTTCAAGACCGTTGCCTTAAACCACTCGGCCACACCTCCGTATTGCGTTGCGGGCGCCATAATACCCGAATGAAACACACTGTCAAACTCTCTGCGTAGCTTGTTGCAGAGCGTCTGTTATGATCTTTGCCACTGAACGTTTCAAACCAACAGGAGTGTCGCCATGCGCGAACAGGATTACGCAGTTAATAACGGCGTGCAGGCTGAGCAGCTAGAGGTTAGCCGCGTCCTGCGCAACACTTACGGCTTGCTGGCTCTCACCCTCGCATTCAGCGGCGTGATGGCTTTTGTGGCTCAGCAGATGCGTGTCGGTTACCCGAACATTTTCGTGGTGCTGATCGGCTTCTACGGCCTTTTCTTCCTCACCAACAAACTCCGTGATTCGGCCTGGGGCCTGGTGTCGGCGTTTGCCCTGACCGGTTTCATGGGCTTCCTGCTGGGCCCGATCCTCAACCGCTACCTGGGTATGCAGGGCGGCGCTGAAGTGGTCAGCTCGGCCTTTGCCATGACGGCGCTGGTGTTTGGTGGTCTGTCGGCCTATGTGCTGATCACCCGCAAGGACATGAGCTTCCTCGGTGGTTTCATCACCGCAGGCTTCTTTGTCTTGATGGGCGCAGTGCTGGCCAGCTTCTTCTTCCAGATCAGCGGCCTGCAACTGGCGATCAGCGCGGGCTTCGTGCTGTTCTCGTCGGTGTGCATCCTGTTCCAGACCAGCGCCATCATCCATGGCGGCGAGCGTAACTACATCATGGCGACCATCAGCCTGTATGTATCGATCTACAACCTGTTCATCAGCTTGTTGCAGCTGTTTGGCATCATGGGTCGCGATGACTAATCGTCTGCCCTGAATAGAAAAAGCCCGCTTCGGCGGGCTTTTTGTTGCCTTCAGTTTTGTGTGGCGCACATAAAAGGCGCTCTCGCGGGCGATCAGCCCATGGGCGGCAGGCGGCGTTTGACTGGGGTTTTCTTGACGATGGCGGTGTTGGTTTCAGCGTAGGTGTTCAGGTGATCGAGGAGGGTGTCCAGTTGCTCCATGGAGCGCACGTGCAGGCGGGCGATAAAGCAGTCATCACCGGTGACCTTGTCGCACTCGGTGAATTGGGCGATGGACTGGATCTGTCGTTCGACCTCCTGCAACTTGCCCGGCAGGGGGCGGATGCGGACGATGGCCTGCAACTGGTAGCCAAAGAGTTTAGGGTCGACTTCCACCGTATAGGCCTTGAGCACGCCGCGTTCTTCGAGGCGGCGCAGGCGTTCGGCGACGCTGGGGGACGACAGGCCGCTGATCTGTGCCAGAGCCTTGAGCGAGCGGCGTGAATCCTCCATCAGGGCGCTGATCAGCGCCTGGTCTATTTCGTCGATCATCGCAGCCTCTTAGGTGAAGTACGGATTGTGCCTTGATAAAAAAGGCATACGGCGGTTTTTGCCTATCGCAAGCGCTGGAGCGGCCCAGGGCGGCATTGTCATACTTTTGGCACCTGTTGAGGAGCCTGAAGATGGACAAAATGACACGCCGCGGTTCGCTGGAAATGACCGCCGCCATGCTGATTTCCGGAACCATTGGCTGGTTTGTGCTGGTGTCTGGGCAGCCGGTGCTGGATGTGGTGTTCTGGCGCTGTGTGTTCGGCGCCGGCACCTTGCTGCTGATCTGCGCCGGGTTCGGTTTCCTGCGCCCGGGCATCCTGACCCGCACCACCTTTGCCCTGGCAGTGCTCAGCGGGGTGGCCATCGTCGGTAATTGGCTGCTGCTGTTCGCCTCTTATTCCCGCGCCTCCATTGCCATCGGCACCGCGGTGTATAACGTGCAGCCCTTTATGCTGGTTGGGCTGGCGGCGCTGTTTTTGGGCGAAAAAATCACCGCGCAGAAGCTGTTCTGGCTGGGTGTGTCGTTCGCCGGGATGCTGGCGATTGTCAGCGCCCATGGCCAGCAGGGCGCCGGTGGCGATGATTATCTTGCAGGCATCGGCCTGGCCCTGGGCGCGGCGCTGCTCTACGCCTTTGCTGCGTTGCTGATCAAACGCCTGACGGGCACGCCACCCCATCTGATCGCCTTGATCCAGGTCTGCACCGGGGTGCTGTTGCTGGCGCCCTGGGCCAACTTTTCGGTGTTGCCGGCGCAGCCTTCGGCCTGGGCCAGCCTGCTGACCCTGGGCATGGTGCACACCGGCCTGATGTATGTACTGCTGTACGGCGCGATCCAGAAACTGCCCACCGCGTTGACCGGCGCCTTGTCGTTTATCTACCCGATTGCGGCGATCTTCGTCGATTGGCTGGCTTTCGGGCATCGTCTTGAGTGGCTGCAATGGCTGGGGGTGATCGCGATTTTGCTGGCCGCTGCCGGCATGCAACAGGGCTGGACCTGGCGTTTGCGGCGTGCGATCACGCCCTGAATCAGATCTTCCAGTGTTCCGCGCTTTTGGCCAGACGCTGGCGCATATCGCCCAGGTTGGCCACCAGTTGCCGGGTCAGCAGGCGGTAGCCATCGAGCGCCGAGTACACCGGGGTAGTGTTGGAGGGCTGCAGCAGGCTGTCGTCAAGGCGTCGCCCCAGGCGTTTCGAGGCGCCGGATTGCAGGGCCCGGGCCATGCCGATCAATTGCACGCGCACCAGGCGGTTTTCCTGTTTCAGCAGTTGTTGCAGGTGCGCCAGGGCTTGTGGGTCGCTGACATCGGGGCGGGTGTTGGCGAGGATCTCCAGGGTGCTGAAGCACATGCGCAAGTTGCGCTGGATGGCGTCGAGCTCGGTCATGGAAATACGCACCTCCTTGGACACCGAGGGCATCAGCGAGCGCAGTTGCAGCAGAGTCGCGTTGAGCCGGCTGAGCAGCTTGAGGTGTTCATCGTCGGTGACCGACTGGCCGTTGACGATGCGTCCGTACACGGTGGCGCAGTCACGCAGGGCGCTGGCCAGGTTGTAGCGCCAGGAATAGACCGCGTACAGCGGGATGGCAAAGGAAAACGCCAGCGCCAGGGCGATACCGATCAGGATATCCACCGCCCGCCACAGGCCGTCGGTGATCTGGTTGTCACCATGGCCGGCCACGATAAACACGGTGATCGCCGACAGCAGGGCGGTGTAACCCCCCTTACCGATGGCGTGATAGGAAAAGAAGCCGCAGACCACCGACATCCCCAGATATGTCACCCAGGGCAGGCCCAGGTAAGCCTGTTGCAGCACCAGCAGCAGGCCGACCCCGGCCCCGATCAGGGTGCCGATGGCCCGCTCGGCGGCCTTCTTGCCGATATTGCCGTGGTGCTGCAAACCGCCGATCACCACCAGCATGGTCACCGACGCCCACTCACCGTGGGGCAGGTTGATCCCGGTGGTCAGCAGGATGGTCGCGATCAGGCCCAGGGAGACCCGTACCGCATGGATCAGCCTGGCGTGGCGGTAGCGCCGATACGGGTCCAGCAAGGGACGCAGGAGTCGGCGCAACAGCAGGGGCATTCGGGAGGTTCGCAGGTCGCTCATCGGGCTCGGCTATGGGCTCCAGTCAGGGGTTTTAGAATATGTAATCGGTGGTCAAAAAGCTCGACTCGCGATTACGGATGATGTCGCTGATCAATTCCTTGTTGCTCTCCAGGAACTTGGTCGCCACCAGGGTGCGGATCGAGAAGGTGCGCAACGCATCATGTACCGACAGCGTGCCCTCGGCGGAGTTCTTGCGTCCGTTGAACGGGAACGTATCGGGCCCGCGTTGGCACTGGGCGTTGATATTGATCCGCCCGACCTGGTTGGCGAAGGTGTCGACCAGGCGCCCGACTTCAGTGGAGTTGGTGCCGAAGATGCTCAACTGCTGGCCGAAGTCGGATTCGAGTACGTAATCGATCACGGTGTCGAGGTCGCGGTAGGGCACGATCGGCACCACCGGGCCGAATTGCTCCTCCTGGTACACGCGCATCTGGGTGGTCACCGGGTACAGCACCGCCGGGTAGAAGAACGAGGCCCGGGCTTCGCCGCCGCCACTGTTCACCACCTTCGCGCCTTTGCTGGTGGCATCGGCTACCAGCGCGTGCAGGTAGTCGACCTTGCCCGACTCCGGCAGCGGCGTCAGGGCTACCCCCGGCTCCCAGGGCATGCCGGGCTTGAGGTTCTGCAGCTTGGCGTTGAATTTCTCGATAAAGCGCTCGACCACCTCTTCATGCACGAAGAGGATTTTCAACGCGGTGCAGCGCTGGCCATTGAACGACAGCGAGCCGGTGACCGCCTCGTTGACCGCGTTGTCGAGGTCGACCTCGGGCAGCACGATGCCCGGGTTTTTCGCATCCAGGCCCAGGGCGGCTCGCAAGCGGTGGGGCTTGGGGTGGAGTTTTTTCAGGTCGCTGGCGGCCTTGTTGGTGCCGATAAACGCGAAGATGTCGATCTTGCCGCTGGCCATCAAGGCGCTGACGGTCTCGCGGCCGCTGCCGTAGATGACGTTGATCACCCCGGCCGGGAAGCTGTCGCGAAAGGCCTCCAGCAGCGGTCTGATCAGCAGCACCCCGAGCTTGGCCGGCTTGAATACCACTGTGTTGCCCATGATCAGGGCCGGAATCAGAGTGGTGAAGGTTTCGTTCAGCGGATAGTTGTACGGCCCCATGCACAGCGCCACGCCCAGTGGCACACGGCGGATCTGGCCGAGGGTGTCCTGCTCCAGCTCGAAGCGGCTGGAGCGGCGGTCCAGTTCCTTCAGGGCATTGATGGTTTCGGTGATGTAGTCGCAGGTACGGTCGAACTCTTTTTCCGAGTCCTTGAGGTTTTTACCGATTTCCCACATCAGCAGCTTGACCACCGCCGAGCGCTGTTCGCGCATGCGCCCGAGGAAGGCTTCGACGTGCTGGATGCGTTCGGCCACGCGCATCGTCGGCCATACGCCTTGACCCCGGTCATAGGCCTGCACTGCGGCGTCGAGGGCGGTGAGGGCGGTGTCGGCATCGAGCAGCGGCGTGCTGCCCAGGATCACCTGCTCATCACCGTTGGGCCCGGCCAGGTACACCGGGCTGCGTACCACGGCCAGGGGGCCGGTCCAGGTCTTGAGTTCGCCGGCGACCAGGTACTCGCGTTGTTCGGTCTGGCCGTCCAGGCGGTATTGCTCGGGAATATCAGCGGCGGCAGGAAACAAGTGCTCGAGAAGATTGGCTGTGGTCATGACTCTATCCCGTTTGAATGCGCGGACCTGTGGGGCGGTCCGCTGGCGAATGACAGTCGACAAGCGGCTACAAGGGTTATACGCCTGTATGGCGCCAGTCTTTAAGCGGTCTGGGGTAATGCGTGGCAGGGCAGGCGGGTGATGGTCTGGGTCTTTGGCCCAAGAGTAGACCTTTTTCTCTGCCCGGCGCGAGGACTCAAGCCTCAGCCGGCACTGAACAGCTGGCGGATCAGGCGCGGGGTGCTGCCGGTCCAGCGCTTGAACGAACGCCGGAAATTGGCCGCATCGTTGAAGCTCAGGTACTGCGCCACGTCGTCGTTGCTCCAGCCCTTGACCTGATACAGGTACAGCGCCACGTGCTTGCGTACCAGGTCGACCTGATGCTGAAAGCAGGTGTCGTGTTTCTGCAGTTTGCGCTTGAGCGTCGCCGGGCTCATGGCGAAAGCCAGTGCGGCCTGTTCCAGGTTCGGGGTCTGGCGCACATGGGTTTGCAGGTAGCGATAGAGGCAGTCGAGAAACCCCGAGCCCAGGCCCAACTGCTCCAGTTGCGCGGTGGCCTGCTGGCGCGCCACCTGGCCGGCGGTGGCCGAGGCATTGGGCCAGGGCTGGGTCAGAAACTCCCGGGGGATGCGCATCAGGTCCAGGGGGCGACGGAACTGCGTGTGCTCCCCGAGGTGCACCCAGTACTGCTCGACATAACGCGGTTCGGCGTGGCTGAAGCTGCATTCCCAGGGCAGGCGCTGGCCGCTCAGCCACTGACTCATGGCGATCAGCGAGGTCATGCTGGCTTCGAGCAGAAAGCGCCACTGCTCGCCGGCGCCGCAACTGTCGAGCCAGTAGCAATAGGCGTACTGCTCATCCAGCAACAGCCGTGGCGCCACCAACGGGCTGAGCAAGGCCTGTTGCTGGATCAGGGTGTCGAGGGCCTGGTGCAGGTTTTGCGCATGTTGCAGCGCATGGCTGGCCGCGCCGTAATGCCCCGGCAGCAGGCGTTGGCCGAACAGAAAGCTGCTGTCGTCGGCGTCCAGCAGGCGCCGGCTGTTACCAATCAGGGCGAGGAATTGTTGTGGGCTGAGACGGGTCTGACCCGCCAGGATGTCTTCGTGGAACAGGCCGGTGCCACGCAGCAGGCGGTGGCTGTCGATGTCCCGGGACAGCGCCAGGTCGATCAGGGTCGCTGGCTGGTAATGCCCGGGAATAAAGCGGCTGTCGGTTTCATACCAGAGGGTCTTGAGCGTCATTGGGGCGGCCTCAGGCGGTCTTGGCCAGGGGCTGCTTGGCCCGCGCCAGCGCCAGGTTGAGGCGCTTGAGCAGGGCCTCCGGGGCTTCGCTCAGGGCCATCACCACCGCGGTGCTGGCCGAGAGTTGCAGGCGTTCGCCGTGCTGCCGGGTCTTGTGGGCCAGGCCTTGCACCGCCTGCTCCAGCTCCAGGGCCAGCAGCCGCGCCTGGCTTTCGCCGGTGTTGGGCAGCAGCACCACAAAGCGGTCGCCGGCCAGGCGACACAGCAGGTCCTGGCGCCGCAGGTTGAGCAGCAGCAGATGGCTGATGGCCTGCAACACCGCATCGCCCTCGGCATGCCCGTAGTCATGGTTGATGGCGGCAAAGCGGTCCAGGTCCAGGGCTAGCAGTGACAAGGGTTGCTGGCGTCGCGCGCTGTCTTCCAGGGTGCTGGCCAACTGGCGCTTGAAGTAGTCGGCGCCACCCAGCGGCGTGAGTTTGTCGAACAGCCGATGCTCGCGGAACAACCGTTCGCGTTTCTCCATCTGCGCGCTGATGGCCAGCTGTTCGCGGTGCCAGTGATAGATGCCGATGGTCAGCAGGATCATGCCCACCGGCATCGGCCCGGACTCCAGCCAGTGGTCCCAGGTGATGCTGTCGGGCAGGCGGATAAACTCATCCAGGCTGTCGATCCACCAGGAGAAAAAGATGCAGCTCAACCCCAGCGCCAGGTAGTTGGTGACGCGCCCGGCCGGCCGGCTTTTCAGCACCAGCCCCAGCCACACCAGGGCCAGCAGTGCCGAGCCGCCTTCGCCGACGATGTCCAGCCACTCCCATTCGCTGACCGCCTTGAGATCGCCGCAGGCCAGGTGCAACAGCAAACCGGCATTGGCCGCGAGCAACAGCAGGGTGAGTTTCAAGCGATGGGGTTTGAGCACTGAGAACATGGCCGGCGACCTGGGTTGAAGGCGGAATGGGCGTCAGCTCAGCAGATGGATGTGACAGTCCGGTGACGGCGTGCACTACACCCCGGGAGGTCGAATCAGCTCACCGCGGCTGGGCATTTTTTTCGCTGCTGGCTGCCAACCAGCCGATTTCCCGGCGCCGCCAGGCCGTTTCCGCTATCCGCTCGGGCGCTGCCGACGGGCCCGAGAGGTCATATCAGCTCACTTTGCCCACCGGCCCCCTGGCAAAGCGCCTATTTCGCGGGTCAGCGCCGACCCCTGTCACAGAACCGTCATTCGCCGACCCTAGCGTGCCCTCCCAGTTGCCGGGCCGATTGCCTGGCGTTAACGGACTCTTTGGGGGAGGACAGGATGGAAACGCGCAGCAATCATCAGCGCAACGGCACGCTCGGGCTGGTCGGCTTCACACTCACCGCGCTGGCCCTGGCCGTGGCCAGCGAGCGCCTGAGCGCGGCGCAAATGGACGCCGGCATCGAGCACGTCGAAGTGGTCGGCCAGGCCGCCAGCATTGACCAGGCGCTCAAGGAGCAGCGCAGTTCCGACAGCATCAAAAGCGTGGTGCACGCCGATGGCGTGGCCCAGTTGCCGGATGAAAACGTCGCCGAGGCGGTACAGCGCCTGCCGGGGATCAGCGTCGAGCGCGATCAGGGCGAAGGCCGGTTTGTCAGCGTGCGCGGGCTGGGGCCGGACCTCAACAGTGTGACCATCAACGGCACCCTGGTGCCTTCGCCGGAGAGCGCGCGCCGCGCCGTGGCCCTGGATGTGCTGCCCTCCGAGCTGGTGCAGTCGCTGTCGGTGATCAAGACCCTGACCCCGGACATGGACGCCAACTCCCTGGGCGGCACTGTCGATGTGCAGAGCCTGTCGGCGTTTGACCACAAGGGCCTGTTCTACACCGGCAGCAGCGAAGCCAGCTACGACCAGAACAGCCACCAGACCAGCCCCAAATTCTCCGGCGCCGCCAGCAACCGCTTCAGCCTCGGCGACGGCATCGACAACTTCGGCGTGGCCGCGGCCCTGAGCTGGCAGAAGCGCGATTTCGGCTCGGACAACGTCGAGACCGGCGGCGCCTGGGACTTCCAGCAAGGCGCGCGACTGCAAGAGTTTGAACAACGGGACTACGACATCAGCCGCGAGCGTGCCGGTGGCGGCCTGAACTTCGACTACAAGCCCGACGACGACTCCCGCTATTACCTGCGTACCCTCTACAGCCGCTACAAGGACAGCGAGACGCGCAACTCCACCAGCATCGAATTCGCCGACCCCCAGGCCTCCGGTCAACTGGGCGACGCCGAGGGCAAGCGCAAGCTCAAGCAGCGCGAAGAGACCCAGGAAATCCAGTCCTACGTATTCGGCGGCGAGCGGATGGTCGGGCTCTGGACCCTCAGCGGCCAGGCCGGCTACAGCCGGTCCAGCGAAGACAGCCCGGGGCATATCGCCGGTGCCACCTTCGAAGGCAACAGCGACTTTGCCGACAGCGGTTTCTACGACACGCAAAAGCCGCGGCCGATCATCGGCGCGGGCTTCTATGACCCGGCCAACTTCACCCTGGACAAGGTCGACTGGGAACAACAGAAAACCACCGACACCGAGAAAAACCTGCGCCTGGACCTGGCCCGTGACTACGACTTCAGCGGCTACGCGTCCCAGGTCAAGTTCGGCGGCAAGGTCAGCCGGCGCAACAAGGACAACGACCTGGATGCCTGGGTCTACAAGGACTTCGACACCCTGGGCTTCAGCGACCAGCAGCTCAACCTCACGCAGTTCCAGAAGGGCAGCGTCGATTACCGCCTCGGCCGGTTCGGCCCTGGGATCAGCGGCTCGGCGATCAAGGACCTGATCGGCAGCCTCGATCGCGCCGACTTTTATGACGAGCAGGAATCCCGGGTCAACGACTTCACCATTCGCGAAGACATCAACGCCGGCTACCTGATGAACACCCTCGACATCGACGACTGGCGCTTTATCGCCGGCCTGCGCTACGAAGGCACCGAGTTCGAAGCCAAGGGCACCGGGGTCACCGACGGCGCCTACACCGCCACCGAGACCCAGCGCCGTTATCACCACTGGCTGCCGGGCCTGCATGCGCGCTACCAGCTGGATAAAAACACCCAGGTGCGCGCGGCCTGGACCAAGTCCGTGGTGCGCCCGACCTTTGGCCAACTGGCCCCGGGGTTTGTCATCGACGGCGACGAAGCCACCTTCGGCAATCCCGACCTCAAGCCGCTGGAGTCGAGCAACCTCGACCTGGGCATCGAGCACTACATGGGGCGCGCCGGCACCGTCTCGGCCTTTGTGTTCTACAAAGACATCAAGAACTTCGTCTACAACACCGACCTCGCCGGCACGGGCGCCTGGGCCGGTTTCTCCGAAGCCCACAGTTTCGACAACGGCGACAGCGCCAAGCTGTATGGCCTGGAGCTGGCCTACTCGCAGAAGTTCGACTGGCTGCCCGCGCCCTGGAACGGCCTGCTGGTCGGCGCCAACAGTACCTTCAGCCGCTCCAGCGCCAGCATCGAGGGCTTCGACCAGGCCAGTGGCCGCAATCGCAAGCGTGATATCGCGCTGCCCAACCAGTCGGACACCGTGGGCAACCTGATGCTCGGCTGGGAAGACGACACCGTCAGCCTGCGCCTGTCGGCCAACTACAAATCCGACTACCTCTACGAGCTGGCGTCGATCAACGACAAGGCCCACGACCTGCACGTCGATGCCCAGACGTTCGTCGACTTCAGCGCGCGCTACTCGCTGAGCAAGAACCTGCAACTGAGCTTCGAGGCGCAGAACCTCACCGATGAGTCGTACTTCGTCTACACCGGCCATCGCGCCTACAACGGCCAGTACGAAGAGTACGGCCCGACCTACAAGCTCGGCCTGACCTTTACCCACTTCTGAACCCCGGCGGCGCTGCTGGCCGGCGCCGCCCCGGATGAACCACAAGGATTTCTACCGTTGATGAAGATTCAGCCGTTCTCCAAGCCAACCTTGCTGGCCACGCTGTTGGCCCTGGCCTCAACCGCGGTCTTGGCCGCGCCTGCGGTGCCCAGGCTGCAACTGCAACCCTGGGCCGCGACCCAGCACCTTGAGCTGAGCGCCCTGAGCTTTCTGCCGGCGCAACTGGGGCCTGAGCGCCTGGCCGCCAGTGAGCGCGACGGCTTGCTGTTGCTCGATGCCCAGGGCGCGGAGCTGGCGCGTTTGCCGGGGTCGTTCAGTGCCCTGGACAGCCGCGCCGCCGGCCAACAAGTGCTGGTGGCCAGCCTCGACAACCAGCGCCAGCAAGCGCTGCTGGTGAGCCTCGACCCACGCACCCGCAGTTGGGGGCAGCCGGTGTATCTGCCGGCCCGCGACTACCCGGTAAACGGCCTGTGCCTGTACCGCGACGAGGCCAGCAACCTGTTCCTGTTCCTGGTGGGCGAGGAGGGCAAGGGTGAACAATGGCTGGTGGGTAATGGCGCGCAACTGAACCCCCAACCCCAGCGCGTGCGCGGTTTGCCGCTGCCACCGGCGGCGCAGTTTTGCCAGGTCGACGATGGCGCCAACCAACTGCTGGTCAATGAGCAACACGTGGGCTGGTGGGCCTATCCGGCGCACCCGGAAGCCGATGTCGAGCGACTGCCGGTGGCCTTGCGCGCACCCTTCGGCGACCTCAAAAAAGCCGCCGGGGCCATGGCGCTCATGCCGGGCGGGGTGCTCGGCCTCGACCCCAAGGCTGCACAACTGCACCTCTACCAGCAGCAGGGCGAGCTTTGGCAAGCCGTGGCCGCGCTGCCGTTGCCGGGCCTGGTGGAACCGGAAAACCTGGCCCTGCAAGCCACCGCCACAGGCGTTCAAGTGCTGCTGCGCGATGACGAGGACGGGCGCCTCTATCAGGGCGAGTTGAACTGGCAGGCGAGCCCGGTGCCGCTGTCACCGCCACTGCCCAACGTGGCGGCGGCCAGCCAGAGCGACCCGGTGGGGCGCCAGGGCGATGCGGCGGACGATCCGGCGATCTGGATTCACCCCCAGCAACCGGCCTTGAGCCGGGTCCTGGGCACCAATAAAAAACAGGGCCTGCTGGCCTATGACCTGCAAGGCAAGCTGCTGCAAGAGCTGCCGGTGGGGCGCCTGAACAACGTCGACGTGCGGCCCAACTTCGCGCTGGGCGAACTCAAGGTCGACCTGGCGGTGGCCAGCAATCGCGATCACAACAGCCTCAGCCTGTTCGCCATCGACCGCAGCAGCGGCGAGTTGCGTGAAGCGGGGGAGATCCCTACGCCGCTCAAGGAAATCTACGGCATGTGCCTGTTCCAGCCGGCCAGCGGCGAGTTGTACGCCATCGCCAACGGCAAGGACGGGACCTTTGTCCAGTACCGCCTGAGTGCGCCCAACGGCGTGGTGCAGGGCGAGCTGGTGCGCCAGTTCAAGGTCGCGAGCCAGCCTGAAGGCTGCGTGGCCGACGACCAGCGCCAGCGGCTGTTTATCGGCGAGGAGGATGTTGGGGTGTGGGCGGTGGACGCCCGTCCCGAGCAGCCGGCAACCCTGAGCACTGTGATCAAGGTCGGCCCGCAACTGCATGCCGATGTCGAGGGCCTGGCCCTGTACCAAAGCAATGCGCGGGACTACCTGGTGATTTCCAGCCAGGGCAACGACAGCTACCTGGTGCTCGACGCCGAGCCGCCCTTTGCTTCCCACGGTGCGTTCCGGGTCGGGATCAACGCCGCCGCCGGTATCGACGGTGCCTCGGAAACCGACGGCATCGAAGTCACCTCGGTCAACCTGGGCGGGCCCTGGAGCCAGGGCATGCTGGTGGTGCAGGACGGGCGCAAGCGCATGCCCGAGCAGACCCAGAACTTCAAGTTCGTGCCCTGGGCCGAGGTCACCCGGGCGCTGAAACTGCCCTGAGGCGGGCTGTCATCAATCGGTCATCACACTTTCATCCAATAGCCCGCGGGCAGTCGCGCATCGACTGTTCCCGGGCTGGCACACAGGAGCGACACCATGCAAGCGACACTGGAACACATGACGATCTGGGGGCTGATCAGCGATGCCAGCCTGTTGGTCAAGGCGGTGATGCTGATCTTGCTGCTGGCCTCGTTGCTCAGTTGGTACCTGATCATTCAACGCAGCGCGGTCTTGAGCCGTTGCGAGCGGCAGATGAACGACTTTATCCAGCGCTTTCGCAGCGCCCCGGAGCTGCCGTCGCTGTACCGCGAGAGCCAGCACAGCGGTGATCGCGAGGGCGGGGTGGAACCGATCTTCCTCGCCGGCTTCCAGGCGTACAGCCAGCTTGGACAGCAACCCGGCAACCCGGCCGACGTGGTGCTCGAAGGGGTCGAGCGCTCGTTGTCCGTGGCCATCAGCGAACAGGAAGTGCAGTTGGAAAAAGGCCTGCAGTTCCTCGCCACCGTGGGTTCGGTCAGCCCCTACATCGGCCTGTTTGGCACCGTGTGGGGGATCATGAATTCCTTCCTCGGTCTGTCCCAGGTGCAGCAGGCGACCTTGTCGACGGTAGCGCCGGGGATCGCCGAAGCCTTGATCGCCACGGCCATCGGCCTGTTTGCGGCGATTCCGGCGGTGATTGCCTACAACCGTTTTTCGGCCCGGGGCCAGACCTTGCTCACCCGCTATTACGCCTTCGGCAACGAGCTTCAGGCGCGCCTGCACCGCAAGCTGCATGGCGCCCCGTTGAACCTGGCCGTGGCCGCCTGAAAGGAGAATGCACATGTTAGTCAGGCCGCAACGCAAGCACGGGCCCAAGGCGGAGATGAACGTGGTGCCTTACATCGACGTGATGCTGGTGCTGCTGGTGATCTTTATGGTCACCGCGCCGATGCTGACCCAGGGCGTGAAGATCGAGCTGCCCAAGGTCGCCAGTGAGGCCCTGGCCAACGATACCCGGCAGCAGATCCTCACGCTGTCGGTCAAGGCCGAGGGCGGTTACTACTGGAACCTGGGCGGCGAACTGGACACCAGCAGTCAGACCGACAGCGCCGTGGACCTGGATGAAATGCGCGCCAAGGTGGCGCAGATCGTGGCCCGGCGTAGCGATACTCAGGTGTATATCCGCGCTGACAAGGATGCTGGCTACGGCAGTGTGGTCGCGGCCATGGCCGCCCTGCAGCAGGGTGGGGTGAGCAACCTCGGGCTGGTGACCGAGGCCCCGCAATGAACGCGATGATCATGCCCGGCCCCACTTTGCACCTGTCGCCGCTGGCCCCTGGCAAACGCCTGCCCAACGTGCTGGCGGCGGCCTTGGCCCTGGCGTTGCACGCCGGGGTCCTGGCCTTGCTGGTGGCCGGCTGGTCGGTGGACAAGCCGCCAGTCGAGCCGCCCAGGGTGCTCAAGACTCAATTGGTGATGTTGCCGCCAGCCCCTGTACCCCAGGCTCCCGAGCCACTGCCGGCCGAGGTCGCACCGAGCCCGCCGCCGGCCGCATTGCGCGAGCCGGTGTCGGAGCCGCCCAAGGTTGTGCCCGAGCCGCAGGTGCAGGCGCAAAAGCTGGAACAGGCGGCCCTGGCCCGCAAGCGGGTCGAGGATAAAAAACGCGAACAGCAGGTCGAGCAACAGCGCCAGCAGCGCGAACGCCTGGAAGCCGAGCAGCAGCATCAGCGCGAAGCCCAACAGCAACAGGTCGCCCAGGCGCAGCGTGAGGCCCAGGCGCGCCAGGCCGCCGAGCGCGCCCGCCAGCAAGCCGCCCAGGCCGCTGCCGACAGTCGCCAATATTTACCCCTGAGCAAGGAGGCTCCGGACTATCCCCAGCGCGCCCTGGATAAAAACCTCGAAGGCGACTGCACCGTGGAGTACACCGTCACCCCCCAGGGCAAGATCGATAACCCCAAGGTCCTGGAGGGCTGCCATCCGCTGTTTATGCGACCTTCACTGGCGGCGGCGCAGACCTTTCGCTACCAGCCGCGAATCATCGATGGCCAGGCCGTGGCCGTGCCGGCGGTGCGTAATACGTTTCATTATCGAATCAAGTGACAGGGAAGGGCGGGGAGCGGCTGCCGAAGCTTGAGCAAAGTCTGTTTTTACCGGTCGCAGTCCCCACAAACCCGGGGCCTGCGGGTAAACTCCGCGCTTTCTTCAAGGAGTCGCTATGAGTTACTACCAGCCGGGCATTCTTGCTGCCCCCGTTCCGTCCCAGGCGCGTCATTTGTTTTTCACCCTCGACGCCATCGACGCGCTGCCGGCGGCCCTCGATCAGTTGCTGACATTGGTCGACGGGCAGACGGCGGTAGTGGGTTTTGGTGCTTCGCTGGTCAAGGCCTTGGGCGGGCGTGTACAGGGGCTCAAGGCGTTCCCGGCACTGAGCGGTGTCGGCGTGGATAACCCCTCGACCCAGCACGCGTTGTGGGTCTGGCTGCATGGCGATGAGCGTGGCGAACTGCTGCACCGCAGCCGCGCCCTGGAGGCCGCCCTGGCCCCGGCCCTGCGCCTGGTGCAGATGAACGAAGCCTTCCGCCACAAGACCGGGCATGACCTGACCGGTTATGAAGACGGCACCGAAAACCCCCACGACGAGGCCGCCATCGCTGCCGCCCTGGCCCCTGGCGCCGATGGCTTGCGCGGTGGCAGTTTTGCCGCGATCCAGCAGTGGCAGCACGACCTCAGCGGGTTTGCCGCGATGACCGGCGAACAGCGCGACAACATCATGGGCCGCCGCCTGAGCGACAACGAAGAACTGGACGACGCGCCGATCTCGGCCCACGTCAAACGCACCGCCCAGGAAAGCTTCACCCCGGAAGCCTTTATGGTGCGTCGCTCGATGCCCTGGATCGAAGGTGACCGCGCCGGCCTGATGTTTCTCGCCTTCGGCCACACCCTGAACGCTTTCGAAGTCCAGCTACGGCGCATGAGCGGCCTGGAAGACGGCATCACCGACGGCCTGTACCGCATGAGCCGCCCGATCACCGGCGGTTACTACTGGTGTCCGCCACTGCTCGACGGCCGCCTCGACCTGCGCGCCCTGGCTGCCACAGCCTAACGCCCTGATACCCTACGGCGCCCTCAAGGGCCAGCGCGGCCTCGCGCTGCTAGCGGCTACAGCTGTAGCCGCTGCCGAAGGCTGCGCCGGCCAGGAGGGACGTCTGGAGCCTGGGAGGGACGAAAATAACGCAGGCGCACGTTTCGGGACCGTTACGCAACCAGCGGTATCCAGCTCCTCGCCACCCCCATCACCTGTCTTTCGAATTGGGGTAGCAGTTCCCAGTGACGAGCACTCGATACGCCTTGGCAATGCGTTCTTTGAGAGGGAGTGGAGGATGGCGTTTAGAACCGTCGTTGTGCTCCAGGCACCAGGTTGCAGCCGGCGCGCCCAGTGTCCGGGATGCTTTTTTCAAATAGGCTTTGGCGGACTCCCTATCTGCAAAACGTTTCTGCGTGATTACTGGCGGGTCGCCGATTGGAGAGACTGCGCCGGTGGGGATTTTCATGCGTCCGTCACAGGCTCGGTTAACGACCACATATTCACCGCTTTCACCGGTCGTCCCTGAGCCAGGGCCGTGGTGGAAGATTTCTCCGACCCAGACGATATCGTCTATATCAATGTCCATCTCTATCAGCACGTCGTTGTTGGTGTAAGGCCCGGTGCCCCATGACGTCAGCCCATCGACCGGGAACCAGAAATGACTCAAATCCATTTGAATGGCCGCTTGCTGAGCGTTGTACAGCCGGGTTGCGTAGCCTTCGGAAGTTTTTTCCAGATCCTTTACTGAGCGCTGGAGTTTTATTGTTTTTCCTGGCGGGTTCAGGTAGCTGCGCGTACATGCCTGTATATCGAGGATCTCTTGGCAGATGCGGTCCAATTTCGCTGGGTTGGCGATTAATGCTTTCAAAAAACTGTTGAGTACGACGGCATTTTTGTCGCTGGGTTTCTCCCGTGCGCGCGAATCCGGGTGCCATGGAAAGCGCTCGACCTTCAAGGCCCGCATCACCAGCCAGGTCATCAGTCCATAGGTCAGATGGTTAAGACCGCCGGAAGGCCAGGGACTAAAACCGCGATTGTTGCCCTTGTCCCATGTCAACAATTCAAGCAGGTCGGGGTCCAGGATTTGATACAGCGCAGGCGTGGAGGGGGCGGTCATGCGAGGTCTCTTTTCATTGTTCATCCATGAAGGCGCAGGCTCTCGTGAGCCTTGGCGCAGCCGGTGCCGAGGGCGGGCCTAGTATGCCAGGGGACTCGCCTTTCTCAGACCGATCACCGGCTCTTGTCAGAAAAATCCGAGAGGAGTACAAATGTACTCCATGACGACTCTCAGCCCCCGCCGCAGTGCCATCCTGACTTTTATCCGCGAGCGAATCGCCGGTCAGGGTCAACCCCCCAGCCTTGCCGAAATCGCCGAGGCCTTTGGTTTTGCCTCGCGCAGCGTGGCGCGCAAGCATGTGCTGGCGTTGACCGAGGCCGGGTTTATCGAGGTCAACCCGCATCAGGCGCGGGGCATCCGCCTGCTCGATCAGCCCGCCCGCGCCGAGTTGCTGGACATCCCGGTCCTGGGCCGGGTCGCCGCCGGGCGGCCGATGGGTGCTGATGCCGAGGTCCACAGTCGCCTGTTGCTCGACCCCGGGATGTTCTCCCGCACCCCGGACTACCTGTTGCGGGTGCAGGGCGATTCGATGATCGAGGACGGCATTCTCGACGGCGACCTGGTGGCCGTGCACCGCGAGGCCGAGGCGCGTAACGGGCAGATCGTGGTCGCGCGGCTGGACGGCGAAGTCACCATCAAGCGTTTCCAGCGCACGGCCGAGGGCGTGCGCCTGCTGCCACGCAACCCGGCCTATGAGCCGATTCTGGTGCGCGACGATCAGGACCTGGCCATCGAAGGCGTGTTCTGTGGCCTGGTGAGGCAAGGCTGATGGGCGCCGTGGTTGCACTCGACACCCTGTTCAATGCCGGCCGGGTGTGGAAGGGCCGGCCCAGTGCGCCTGCCATCAGCCCCCAGCCCACCGGGCATGCGGCGCTGGATGCGGCCTTGCCCAGTGGTGGCTGGCCGGAAGCGGCGCTGACGGAAATCCTGGTTGCGGCCCAGGGCGTGGGCGAGTTGCAGCTGGTGTGGCCGACCCTGGCGCGCCTGAGTGCGGCGGGGGAGCGCATCGTGCTGGTGGCGCCGCCTTATGTGCCTTACCCCCAGGCCTGGCAGAACGCCGGTGTCGATGTGCGCCAGCTGTCGGTGATCCAGGCCGGCGAGCGCGATGCCTTGTGGGCGGCCGAGCAGTGCCTGCGTTCCGGCAGTTGCGGCGCGGTGTTGTGCTGGCCGCAGCAGGCCGATGACCGGGCCTTGCGTCGGTTGCAGGTGGCGGCCGAAACCGGGCAGACCCTGGCCTTTGCCTATCGCTCGTTGCAGGAGGCGGTCAACCCGTCGCCGGCCTCCCTGCGCATCGCCGTGGATGCACGGCCGGCACAGCTGCGGGTGCTCAAGTGCCGGGGCGGACTGGCCCAGGCCGCGCCCATCGCCTTTACGGCCGGGCACTGAGGTTGGCATGCGCTGGGTGTGCATTGTGTTCCCGCAATTGGCGTTGGATGCCGCGCTGCGCCAGCGCCCCGAACCCCAGGAGCCGCTGGCGCTGCTGAGCGGCACCGCGCAGCGCCGGGTGATCCAGGCGGTGAATGGCGCGGCCCGCGAACTGGGCCTGTACCCGGGGCAATCGCTGACCGCTGCCCACGCCATGACCAAAGCCTTTGCCAGTGCCGAATACGACGTCGATGAGATCGAGCATTGGCAACAGTTCCTGGCGGCCTGGGCCTACCGTTTCAGTTCCCAGGTCAGCGTGCGTTATCCACGCACGCTGCTGTTCGAGATTGAATCGAGCCTGGGTCTGTTCGGGCCCTGGCCGGCGTTCGAGGCGCGGCTGCGTGCGGAATTGGCGGCCCTGGGCTTTCGCCACCGGATTGTCGCCGCGCCCAACCCGGCGGCGGCCCGGGTCTTGGCCAATGCCTACGATGGCCTGGCGGTGGCCGATGACGGGGCCTTGCGCCAGGCCCTGGGCCCGATGCCCCTGGACCGCCTGGGCCTGGAACCCCAGGCCGCCACGGCGTTGTCGCGCATGGGCCTGCGCAGTTTCGAGCAAGTGCGGGCGCTGCCCCGGGCAACCCTGGCCCGACGCTTCGAGGCCGGCCTGCTCAAGCAGCTGGATGCCCTGCTCGGCGAGCGGCCCCTGGCCCTGGCGTTCTATCAGCCGCCGGACCGCTTCGACCTGCGCATCGAGCTTAATTTTGATGTGCAATCGCACCAGGCGCTGCTGTTTCCCCTGCGCCGGCTGACCGGCGACCTGGCGGCGTTTCTCTGTGGCCGCGACAGCGGGGTGCAGCGCTTCGACCTGCACCTGGAGCACGGGGAGCTGGCCGACACCCTGGTCAAGGTCGGGCTGCTCAGCGCCGAGCGCGCCCCGGCGATGCTGTTCGAACTGGCTCGCGGGCGCCTGGAACAGATCCAGGTGCCCGCGCCGGTGCGCAGCCTGCGCCTGGTGGCCGAAGACCTGCCGAGCTTTGTGCCCGAGCGCCGCGAACTGTTCGATGAACGCCCCCAGCAGTCCCTGCCCTGGGAACAACTGCGTGAACGCCTGCGCGCGCGCCTGGGGGATGAGGCGGTGGTCAGCCTGGGGTTTCAGGCCGACCACCGCCCCGAATGCAGCTGGCAACTGGGCGCCGCGCACCAGCCCTGCGTGGCCATCCCCGGTCTGTTGCGCCCGGGCTGGTTGTTGCAGGAGGCGCTGCCGGTGGCGGAAGGTTCGGCGCGGATCCTCATGGGCCCTGAACGCATCGAGTCCGGCTGGTGGGACGGCGCCGATGTGCGCCGCGATTACTACCTGATCGAAACCCGCAGCGGCCAGCAGGGCTGGGCTTATCGTGCGGTCGGCGCGGGCGGGCCGTTGCTGTTGCAAGGCTGGTTCGCATGAGGGGGTATGCCGAGCTGCACTGCCTGTCGAACTTCAGTTTCCAGCGCGGTGCCTCCAGCGCCCGCGAGCTGTTCGAACGGGCCCGGGATCAGGGCTATCAGGCCCTGGCGATCACCGATGAGTGCACCCTGTCCGGGATCGTGCGCGCCTGGCAAGCCTCCCGGGACAGCGGAGTGGCGCTGATTGTCGGCAGCGAACTGCGCATCGAGAACGGCCCGAAACTGCTGCTGTTGGTGGAGAACCTGGAGGGTTACCAGAGCCTGTGCCGGCTGATCACCCGTGCCCGGCGCCGGGCGGAAAAGGGTCAATACCGGGTGCTGCGTGAGGATTTCAGCGAACCCTTGCCTGGCCTGTTGGCGCTGTGGCTGCCGGATGCGCTCGATGCACCGGCCGACGGCCATTGGCTCAAGGGGCTGTTTGGCGAGCGGTTGTGGCTGGCGGTGGAGTTGCACTGCGGCCAGGACGATGCCCGGCGCCTGGCCGGGTTGCTGGCGCTGGCGGCGCAGTTGCAGATCAGGCCCCTGGCCACGGGCGACGTGCACATGCATGTGCGCGGACGCCGGGCGCTGCAAGACACCATGACCGCGATCCGTCATCACCTGCCGGTGGCCGAAGCCGGGCAGCGCCTGCACCCCAATGGCGAGCGCCATCTGCGCAGCCTCGAAGCCTTGCGCAGCCTGTACCCGGCGGCGCTGCTCGAGGAGTCGCTGCACATCGCCCGGCGTTGCACGTTCGACCTGGGCCAATTGCAGTACCAGTACCCCCGGGAGCTGGTGCCCCAGGGGCATACCTCGGCCAGTTGGTTGCGGCAGCTGACCACCCAGGGCTGCGCCTGGCGCTGGCCACGCGGTGCACGGCCCGAGGTGCTGGCACAGATCGAGAACGAGCTGGAGCTGATCATCGAGCTCGGGTACGAGAGCTATTTCCTCACGGTGCACGACATCGTCAACTTCGCCCGCAAGCAGCACATCCTGTGTCAGGGCCGTGGCTCGGCGGCCAACTCGGTGGTGTGTTTCGCCCTGGGCATCACCGAGATCGATCCCGATCGCTCGACCATGTTGTTCGAGCGCTTTTTATCCCGCGAGCGCAACGAGCCGCCCGATATCGACGTCGACTTTGAACACGAGCGCCGCGAAGAAGTGCTGCAGTACGTGTTCCGCCGTTATGGTCGCCATCGCGCGGCGCTGACCGTGGTGGTCAGCACCTACCACGGCGCCGGCGCGGTGCGCGATGTGGCCAAGGCCCTGGGCCTGCCGCCGGACCAGGTCAATGCCCTGGCCGACTGCTGCGGCCACTGGAGCGACACCCCGCCCAGCACTGAGCGCCTGCAGGAAGCCGGCTTCGACCCCGACAGCCAGGTCTTGCGCCGGGTGCTGAGCCTGACCGGGCAGTTGATCGGTTTTCCCCGGCACCTGTCCCAGCACCCGGGGGGCTTCGTGATTTCCGAGCAGCCCCTGGACACCCTGGTGCCGGTGGAAAACGCCGCCATGGCCGAGCGCACCATCATCCAGTGGGACAAGGACGACCTGGACATGGTCGGCCTGCTCAAGGTAGATATCCTGGCCCTGGGCATGCTCAGCGCGATCCGCCGCTGCTTCGACCTGATCCACGCCTATCGCGGCCAGCGCTGGAGCCTGGCGTCGATCCCTGCCGAGGACGCGGCGACCTACGAGATGATCAGCCGCGCGGACACCATCGGCGTGTTCCAGATCGAGTCCCGGGCGCAGATGTCGATGCTGCCCCGGCTCAAGCCCAAGACCTATTACGACCTGGTGATCGAGGTGGCCATCGTGCGCCCGGGGCCGATCCAGGGCGGCATGGTTCACCCTTATCTGCGGCGGCGCAATAAACAGGAAGCGGAAACCTACCCGTCAGCCGAGCTTGAGGCCGTGCTCAAGCGCACCCTGGGGGTGCCGCTGTTTCAGGAGCAGGTGATGCAGATCGCCATGGTCGCCGCCCAATACACCCCCGGCGAGGCCGACCAGTTGCGCCGCTCCATGGCCGCCTGGAAACGCCACGGTGGCCTGGAGCCGCACCGCGAGCGCCTGCGCGGGCGCATGGTCGACCGAGGCTACAGCGAAGCATTTGCCGCGCAGATCTTCGAGCAGATCAAGGGCTTCGGCAATTACGGCTTCCCCGAATCCCACGCCGCCAGTTTTGCCTTGCTGACCTACGCCAGCTGCTGGCTCAAGTGCCATGAGCCGGCGGCCTTTGCCTGTGCCCTGATCAACAGCTGGCCCATGGGTTTCTACAGCCCGGACCAGATCCTCCAGGATGCCCGTCGCCATCAATTGCAGATTCGTCCGGTGGACGTATGCGCCAGCGCCTGGGATTGCAGTCTGGAACCGCTGCCCGGTGCGCAGCCGGCGCTGCGCATGGGGTTGCGCATGATCAAGGGCTTTCGCGAGGAGGATGGGCGACGCATCGAGGCGGCGCGCCAGCAGCGAGGGTTTGTCGATATCGCCGACCTGGGCCTGCGGGCCGAGCTCGACACGCGCGCCCAGGAACTGCTGGCCGATGCCGGGGCCCTGCGCGGCCTGGCCGGCAACCGCCATCGGGCGCGCTGGGAGGTGGCGGGGGTGCAACAGCAACTGGGCCTGTTCGCCGGCCTGCCGAGCCAGGAGGAAGCGCCGGTGGCCTTGCCGGCCCCCAGCGTGGCGCAAGACCTGCAAGCCGACTACCTGAGCCTGGGCACCACCCTCGGCCCGCACCCCCTGGCCTTGCTGCGCGGCGAACTCAAGGCTCGGCGTTGCCGCAGCTCGCGGGAACTGCTGGCGCTGGAGCACGGGCGGCCAGTCAGCGTGGCCGGGCTGGTCACCGGGCGCCAGCGTCCGGGCACGGCCAGTGGCGTGACCTTCGTCACCCTGGAAGACGAGTTCGGCAACGTCAATGTGGTGGTCTGGCGTGACCTGGCCGAGCGTCAGCGCCGGGTGCTGGTGGGGGCGCAACTGCTCAAGGTCGACGGCACCCTGGAAACCGAAGGCGAGGTCCGGCACCTGATCGCCGGGCGCCTGACTGACCTTAGCCCGCTGCTCGATGGCATCAGCGTGCACAGTCGCGATTTTCGCTGAAGCCGCCCCAGGCCCGACAGGCGGCCGGTTGTACCTGGTAAAACCCATGGCGAAGGGTGAAGCAGGGCCGGTTTTTTGGGTAATTCGAGCTTCTGTGAGCGCGCCTTGAAACCATCTGCAGCGCCTATGCTCAAAGCCTGTGGGTTGGGTTATCTTGTGCCCCGCCGGGCGCCATGCCCGCGCTTCTTTTTCTGACCACGATCTAACCGGGTTCGTCGATGCCGTTCTTATCTGATCACCATGGGTGCCAAGGCTGGCAAGGCGAGATGGCAGGCCGCATTCGCGCCTTTGACTGGGCCGTCACCGACCTGGGCGCGCTCGAGCATTGGACGCCCAGCCTGCGCAGTACGGTGCAGTTCATGCTCGCCTCGCCGGTGCCGCTGGTGATGCTCTGGGGGCCGGTGGGCTACATGATCTACAACGACGCCTATGCGCAATTCGCAGGCGGGCGCCACCCGTACCTGCTGGGCTGCCCGGTGGAGCTGGGTTGGCCGGAAGTCGCCGATTTCAACCGTGAAATCATGCGCACCTGCCTCGGCGGCGGGACCTTGTCGTTTCGCAACAAAGAACTTGAATTGCTGCGCAACGGCGTGCCGGAACCGGTCTGGCTCGACCTCTATTACAGCCCGGTGGCGGGGGATAACCAGGCCCCGGCCGGGGTCATGGCGATCGTGGTGGAGACCACCGCCCACGTTATTTCCGAGCAGCGCCGGCAGGCCGCCGAGCAGGCGTATCGGGCGGAGAACGAGCGGGTGCAACTGGCCTTGAACGCCGGGGCGTTGCTGGGTTCGTTTGTGTGGGACATCAAGGCCGATCGGCTGTCGGGCGATGAGCGTTTTGCCCGGACCTTCTGTTATCCGCTGCATCAGCCCCTGGACAATCTGCCCAGCGAAATCGCCGAACGCCAGATGCACCCCGATGATCTGCCACGGGTCCGCGAACTGGTCGATTACAGCGTGGCCAAGGGTGGTCCCTACAACGCCGAGTACCGTGTGCGTTGCGCCGATGGCAGCTACCGCTGGCTGCTGGCGTGCGGCCGTTGCGAGTTCGACAGCGCGGGCGAGCCCTTGCGGTTTCCCGGGGTGCTGATCGATATCCACGAGCGCAAGATCGCCGAAGAAGCCTTGCGCCAGCTCAGCCGCAACCTCGAACAGCGGGTGGCCGACGAAGTCCAGGCGCGCCTGGCGGCCGAAGAACAACTGCGCCAGGCGCAGAAACTGGAAGCCATCGGCGGCCTCACCGGCGGCGTGGCCCACGACTTCAACAACCTGCTGCAAGTCATCTCCGGCAACCTGCACTTGCTGGCTCGGCACGAGCCGGACAACGCCAATGTGCAGCGGCGGGTGCGCACCGCGATTGCCGCGGTAGAGCGTGGCGCCAAACTGTCGACCCAACTGCTGGCCTTTGCCCGGCGCCAGCCCTTGTCGCCGGCGGTGTACAGCCTGGACAGCCTGTACGAGGGGATGGAAGAGTTGCTGCAACGGGCCCTGGGCGAAACCATCCGCATCCAGGTGCAATTGCCCGAAGCGCCGTGGTGCATCCGGGTGGACCGCAACCAGCTGGAAAACGCCGTGCTCAACCTGGCGATCAACGCCCGCGACGCCATGCGCGGTGAGGGCACTATCCTGATCCGTGGTGAAAACATCAGCCTGGATCGTGAGTTCTGCGCCGACAGGGGCATCGCCGCCGGTGACTACGTGCGCCTGTCGGTGGCCGACACCGGCGGCGGCATGGCGCCAGAGGTGCTGAAGCAGGCGTTCGAGCCGTTTTTCACCACCAAGACCGAGGGCCAGGGCACCGGGCTGGGGTTGAGCATGGTGTTCGGTTTCGTCAAGCAGAGCGGTGGCCATATCGACATGCTCAGCATTCCGGGGGAGGGCACCCAGGTGCAGCTGTACTTCGCCCGCAGCCTGGAGCCGGAGGCGAGTGATCCGGTACTTCCCGTGCCCCGCAGCGGCGGCGGCCAGGAGCGGATCCTGGTGGTGGAAGACAACGAGGATGTGCGCAACGCCGCGGTCGAGCTGCTGGAAAGCGCGGGTTACCAGGTGCTGACCGCGATCAACGGCGATGCCGCGATGCAGTGCCTGATGGACGGGCTGGAAGTGGACCTGATCTTCACCGACGTGGTGATGCCGGGCCTGATCAAAAGCTCCGACCTGGCGCTGTGGGCCAAGTCCCGCACCCCGCCGGTCGCGGTGCTGTTCACCTCCGGACATACCCGCGACATCATCTCGCGCAATCACCAGCTCAGCCCCGACACCCACCTGCTGAGCAAACCCTACGGACCCCAGGCACTGACGAGCATGGTCAGGTCGGTGCTGGGTAGCTGAACCCCGCGGCCTAACTGTGAAGCAGTGCATAAAACCGACAAACATCGGCGACAAGCCCTGGGGCAGGCTATAGGCTGCAAAGTTGTACTAACTTGAACTGAAACGACACCGAAAAAAGTGTCGACAGGGCCTCATGACAACAGACTTCGTCTTGCGCGGGTTGAACTAGACAATTGATTGGGACGTACCACTGTGATCTCCAACCTTGAACTGCGCAAAATCGTCGAATCAAGTTTTCTGCCCCTGTACTGCCAATGCACCATCGGTCACGACGGGGTGATGACCGTGCGCATCAGCGACCCTGACAGTGGCCGGGTCGACCTGCTGGTGACCGGCATCGCCACCGCGGCCTTGACCAGCTCCCGGGCAATTGCCGAACTGATTGCCGAGTTGCGCTACGACCTCAATCACACCGGCCTGAGCGATAACCTGGGGGGCCGCCAGTTTCGCGCCTGAGCCCCGCGGCGCTGCCACCGCCGGGCCACCGCAAGAGAGCCGGGCGAGCACTGGCATTGAACATTCAGCGCCTGTCGTTGCCCCAATAGCTGGGCGGCCTGCCTGCGTCGGCGATGCATCGCGCCGGGCAACTGTGTGATGATCCGCGGTCTGGTCGCTCTTCACTTCCTGGCACCCGACACAAGGCTGGCTCATGACTTCGCAGCGCACACCGTCCCCTGATTCCACAGCGTCCTCCCTGCCTTTGAACAGCTCGGGTTTCGTCCGGGTGCGTGGCGCCCGCGAACACAACCTGCAGAACGTCGACGTCGATATCCCCCGCGATGCCCTGGTGGTGTTCACCGGCGTCTCGGGCTCGGGCAAGTCGTCCCTGGCGTTTTCCACCCTGTACGCCGAAGCCCAGCGTCGCTATTTCGAATCGGTGGCGCCCTATGCCCGGCGCCTGATCGATCAGGTCGGGGTGCCGGATGTCGACTCCATCGAAGGCCTGCCGCCGGCCGTGGCCCTGCAACAGCAGCGCGGCACACCCAGCACCCGCTCTTCGGTGGGCAGCGTAACCACCTTGTCCAGTTTGATCCGCATGCTGTATTCCCGCGCCGGCAGCTACCCGCCGGGGCAGCCGATGCTGTATGCCGAAGACTTCTCGCCCAATACCCCCCAAGGCGCCTGCAGCCAATGCCATGGCCTGGGCCGGGTGTATGAGGTGACCGAGGCATCGATGGTGCCCGACCCTTCGCTGAGCATCCGCCAGCGGGCCGTGGCTTCCTGGCCCCTGGCGTGGCAGGGGCAGAACCAGCGGGACATTCTGGTGACCCTGGGCTATGACGTGGACATTCCCTGGAGCCAGCTGCCGAAAAAACAGCGCGACTGGATTCTCTTCACCGAAGAAACCCCCACGGTGCCGGTCTACGCCGGGCTGACCCCGGCCCAGACCCGCGAAGCCCTCAAGCGCAAGCAGGAGCCCAGTTACATGGGCACCTTCAGCGGCGCCCGGCGCTACGTGCTGCACACCTTCAGCCATAGCCAGAGCGCGCTGATGAAAAAGCGCGTGTCGCAGTTCATGCTCGGCAGCCCGTGCCCGCTGTGCGACGGCAAGCGCCTCAAGCGCGAGGCGCTGTCGGTGACCTTTGCCGGGCTGGATATCGGCGAGTTGTCGCAGATGCCCCTGCTGCAACTGGCCGAGGTGCTGCGCCCGGTGGCAACGCAAGGCTACCTGGCCGAGGCCGAGGAGGGCGGCGCGGTGCTCAGCCACCAGCAGACAGCGGCGGTGCGCCAGCAGCGGGTCGCCCAGGGTGCGCCGGGGCATGCCGGGGCGCCGGATGTGCGGCATACGCCGAACCTGTCCCTGGAAAAACGCCTGGCCGCCCAGCGCATCGCCCAGGACTTGCTGGAGCGGGTCAGCACCCTGACCGACCTGGGCCTGGGCTACCTGGCCCTGGAGCGCAGCACGCCGACCCTGTCCTCCGGCGAGCTGCAACGCCTGCGCCTGGCGACGCAATTGGGCTCGCAACTGTTCGGCGTGATCTACGTGCTCGACGAGCCTTCTGCCGGCCTGCACCCGGCGGATGCCGAAGCCTTGTTCGAGGCGCTGCAACGGCTCAAAGCCTCGGGCAATTCGCTGTTTGTGGTGGAACATGACCTGCAGACCATGCGCCGCGCCGACTGGTTGATCGATGTCGGCCCGGCAGCCGGCGAGCAGGGCGGGCAGGTGCTGTACAGCGGTCCGCCGGCCGGCCTGGCCGAGGTCGCCGCGTCCCAGACCCGGGCCTATCTGTTCGGCGAGCAAGCCCCGGTGCCGCGCACGCTGCGCAAGGCCGAGGGCTGGCTGCGCCTGGAGGGCATCACCCGCAATAACCTGCGCGACCTCAGCGTCGAATTCCCCCTGGGCTGCTTTACCGCGGTGACTGGGGTGTCGGGTTCGGGCAAGTCGAGCCTGGTCAGCCATGCCCTGCTGGAACTGGTGGGCGCGCACCTGGGCAAGGCGTCGAGCAACGAGGAACCGGAAGAACTCAACCTCGAGGACGACGCGCCGCAAACCAGCGGCGGCCAGGTCAGCGCCGGGCTGGAGCAGATCAAGCGCCTGGTGCAGGTCGACCAGAAACCCATCGGTCGCACCCCGCGCTCGAACCTGGCGACTTACACCGGGCTCTTCGACCAGGTGCGCAAACTGTTTGCCGCCACCCCCGAAGCCCGAGAGCAGGGCTACGACGCCGGGCAGTTTTCCTTCAACGTCGCCAAGGGCCGCTGCCCGGCGTGCGAGGGTGAGGGTTTTGTCAGCGTCGAACTGCTGTTTATGCCCAGCGTTTATGCGCCGTGCCCGACCTGTCACGGGGCCCGCTACCACCGGCAGACCCTGGCCATCCAGTGGCAGGGCTTGAACATCGCCCAGGTGCTGCAACTGACGGTGCTCGAAGCGCTGGCAGTGTTCGCCGAGCAGCCGGGCATTCGCCGCGCGTTGCAGGTGCTGCACGATATCGGCCTGGGCTACTTGCGACTGGGGCAGCCGGCCACCGAGCTGTCCGGGGGCGAGGCGCAGCGCATCAAGCTGGCCACCGAGCTGCAACGCAACCCGCGCGGCGCCACCCTCTACGTACTCGATGAGCCCACCACCGGCCTGCACCCGCGGGACGTCGATCGGCTGCTGGAGCAGTTGGACAACCTGGTGCAGGCCGGCCACAGCGTGGTGGTGGTCGAGCACGAAATGCGCGTGGTGGCCCAGGCCGACTGGGTGATCGACATGGGCCCGGGAGCGGGCGACCAGGGTGGCCGGGTGGTGGTCAGCGGCACGCCGCAGCAGGTGGCGAAAAACCGCAAGAGCCGCACCGCGCCATTTCTGGCCCAGGCCCTGGGGCAGGCATGATCTGGCGCAAGGATGGACGACGAACGGTTACCGCTGGTCCGATTGGCGGTCGACAGACCCCGGGGGGCGAGGCCATTCTGGTAGGCGACACGCGCGGTAACGTGCTTGTTTCCGATCAATAAACGGAGGTGTTCCATGCCGGTGATTCACGACATTTATCAAGACCTGAGCCGCAGCAAAGAAGACATTCAACAGTGCCGGGCCAACGACCCCCACTTGAATGCGCTGTTCGACAAATACTCCACGATCGATGCTCAGGTCGTTCAAGCGGAGGCCGCTGCCGCCGCCGATGATGAAGTGAGGAAACTCAAGGAAAAACGCCTGCTGATCAAGGACGAAATCTCCCAGAAACTCACCGCCCGTTCCTGACACCATCCTCACCCTCAACCCGCGGCTACACCCGTAGCCGCTGCCGCAGGCTCGGGCCGCGTTCGGACGCTGGCCCTGACCGACGCCGAAGATATGCCTGACAAACCTCCGGCGCTTTCCAGGGTCAGCGCAGTCTTGTGCCTCGGCAGCGGCTACGGGCTACGGGTGTTTTTGCAGCGCCAGGTTCAGGGGCAGGCGCGCCATGTGGCGGGCGGTAAGTGAGCCGAAATACAGGTGGTCGCCGTACTCGCGCACCGTGGTGATCGGCGAATAATTGCCGCTGCTGGCGTCCTGCAGGTTGGCAATCACCCGGCCCTGGGTATCGAGGCCCAGGACAAAGGCGCGTTTCTCCACCGGTTTGGGCAGCACCGTCAGCGCCCGCACCACCATCTTGCGGACCAACGGGTAACCGGCCGTGGCGTCGAGCAACGGATTGCGCGGGGCATACAGCGCCACCCAGAACCGGTCACGGCCATTGAAACTCAGGTTGTCCGGCAGCCCCGGCAGGTTGTCGATAAACAGATCATGGCTCCCGGCGCGCTCGCCCTTGAGCCAATAGCGGCTGATGCGATAGGCGCCGGTCTCGTTGACCAGCACATAGGCTTCGTCCGGCCCCAGGGCGATGCCGTTGGCGAACTCCAGGCGGTCCAGCAGCACCTCGGTCTTGCCGTTCTGGAAGTCATAGCGCAACAAACGCCCGTCGCCGCCGTGCTCAATCACCGCTTCGCCATCCTGGCCGTAACCCCAGCGGCTGCTGGCGTCGCTGAAATAGGCGTAGCGCCCGGCGGCGTCCACCGCCACATCGTCGGGGAAGCCGAATTTCAAGCCATTGGCCTCGGTGCTCAAGACACTCAACTGGCCTTGGGTATCCAGCGCCAGCAGGCCCTTGATCCCGTCGGCAATGATCAGCCGCCCATCGGGGTGGCGCGCCAGGCCCAGGGGCCGGCCGCCGGTATTGACCAGGACCTTCAGCAGCTTGCCATCGAGGCTGGTCTGGATCACTCGACCATCGTGCAGGCCGCTGAGCAATTGGCCGTCTTCCAGCAGCAGGGCTTCGGGGCCGTCGATATCCCGGGCACCCACCCCTTCAAGCCCCTTGAGGCGCTGGTTGTCGGCATAGGGGCCGTTGCTCAGGGACGGCGCTGGCGAAGGGCTCCAGGCCACGGGCTGGACCCGGGTCGGGAGCAGCAGCAAAAACGCGGCAAGGGCGACAATCAGCAGCAACAGCAGACGACCCGTTTTGAATCGGCGGGGGGCGATCGGGTTCATGGCACGGTGACTCCTGTCCGGGGCAATGTCAGTCGGCGGTGTACGCGGCGGCGGGATTCGGGGGAATGGCCTGTTGCGCCATTTCGCACAATGCCAGCAACGAGTCCGAAGATTCGCGCTCGATCCGTCGCTTGAATAACAGCTGATTGCCCAGGCGCATCAGCCACCCGCTGAAACCATACTCCAGGGTCCGCACAAACCGCGTGTGGCCGGTGTCCAGCGCCTGACATTCGTAGGTCACCTGCAACTCCAGGCCATGGTCGCCACGGGCCCGGGCGCTCCAGCGCTGGCCCGGCAGGTATTCGCCGACCTGCCAGCTCAGGTGTCCGCTGCGCCCGCCGGCATGAATCTCCTCCTCGAACCGTGCTCCGGCGTACAGCGGGCCGCTCGGGCCTTCGACCGTGAGCGACGACGGATGCCACTCCGGCCAGCGGCTCGCGCTGCTGGCGTAGGCCAGGGTCGGGACGGCGCTGCGGGGGATGTCGATCTGATGCTGCATGCGGGTCATGGGCAGGCTCCGGGGCTCGGCGGTAATGGGTTCGGGCTCCCAGTACAGGGTGCCGAACAGGTAATCCATCAACGGCAGGACAATGTTGAAATTACGCCGCTGCATCAGCTCGCGGCGATGGTGCAGCTCGTGCAGGCGGCGCATCTGGCGAATCCACGGCAGGCGCGCCAGCGGGTGCTCGGCGGGCAAGTGCTCGCAAGCGTGAAACCACTCATAGGCCAGGTAGCCGATCAGCATCGCACCGGCAAACAGTGCCGCGACATTGGCGTTGAACGGGCGCATCAGCCACCACAGGGGCAGGGCGAACAGCAGGCTGTGGAACACGATCAGCCAGGTCGGAAACAGGATCACCCGCCAGTCGCGCGCGCCGTCGTAGGTCATCTGCCCCGGGACAAAAAAGCTGTGATGGTCGCCGGTATGCCGCTTATAGAACAGCCGGGCAAAGGCCTGTTTGTGATGCCCCAGCCAGCGGTGCACGACGTAGATGCACAGGTTGAAAAACACCAGTCCCAGGGGCAGCGTCAGCCATTCCAGAGGCTGCACCTGCTCCAGCGTGCCGGCCAGCAGGGCGATGCACAGCACGCCGTAGCCCAACACAAAACCGCCGTGCAGCCACGGGTTGTAACGCGGGCTGACGGTCGCTCGGTACTGTTGGCGAAAATGTTCGGTGGTGTCTCGCATGGCCCTGTTCCCGTTGTTGTTTTTATCGGCAGCAGCGTAGCCGCCGGCTGGCTATCCAGCCAATGGGCAGGGCCAAGGCCCGAGGGCTACCAGGGTCTCAAGCCCGCCCCAGAGGGTTTGGCGCAGTTGAACCGGGGTGGCGACCTCGGGGACAATCCACGGCTTTGAGCGCACTGCAGGGAGCAACCGATGGAAAAGACTGTGGCATTGGCGATTGAGGCCCTGGAGCCGGAGGAGGCCACCCGGCTGGTGTGTGCCCTGGCATTGGGTTTGTTGCGCGCGGTGCAGGATGAAGCCATTGACCTGGAGGAGGCCGAGCGCCTGCTGTTTTCTCCACGCACCGCTCATACCTTGCAGCACAAGGGCCTGGGGCCCGAGCTGCCGCAGCTGATTCTCGAGTGCTGCGAACTGGAAGATGTGCTGAGCCTGATACCCGAGCGCTTCGCACACAACGTGGAGGCCATGGCCGAGCGCTTTTCCAGCCTGCTCAAGGGCGATGCCGGCTACGAAGAACGGACCAGAAAGAAGGCTGGACGGGTCGATCTGTATGTCATTCGCTGATGACACGCCGAGGTGCTCCATGACGCAAGCGAGCTACCCGCGGGGCAAGGTGTTCATGGCCTTCCTGCTGTGCCCGCTGATACCGGGTTTTATCGCCGGCCTGGTCAATAGCGGGCTGCTGGTGGCCCACCTGGCGACTCATCCACGGCTGATCGGCGAGGTCAGGGGCGGTGAAATCCTGCTGATGCCGCTGCTGACACCACTGGTGGCGTTTCTGGTGTTTCTCCTGCCGATGTTTGCCCTGGCCCTGGGGGTGGTCCTGCTGAAAGTCAGGCGTTCAGCCTTCAGTTGCAACGCCTTGGCGTTGCTCGGCAGCGTGACGGTGACAGGTTGGGTCCTGCTGTTTATCCGGGCCGTGGTCAATGGCATCGAGCGCGCACGCTACGTGGACTACCTGCCGGGCGTGCTCCTGCTCTGGCTGGCCGCTGCCGTCACCTGCTGGCTGACCGCCCGTTGCTTCCTGCCTTCACCGGATAGCCCGCCCGTGTGCCGAGCCTCGCCGGACTGATCCCCCGGAGCGCGACGCGGGTCGTGTCAGCGAGACGGCGGGTTGGGCCAGCCCTGGGCGCCGCGCCAACCTTCATAGGTCTTGGCCACTTGCAGCAGCCATTGATCGGCAAAGCGCGGGGCGATCATCTGCAGGCCGATGGGCAAGCCCTCGGCGCTGAAGCCGCAGTTGATCGACAGCGCCGGTTGTTCGCCCATGTTCCAGGGCAGGGTGAAGACGATGTGCTCGAACGGCTGTTGCGGATTGTTGGTGGGAGATGGCCACTCGGCGGGAAAGCTGTTGACCTGGTTGGTGGGCGACAGCACCAGGTCGAACTCGCTGAACACCTGGGCGGCGCGGCGGCGCATCTCGAAGGTCTGGTTAAAACCCCGGACCGCCTCAACCCCTGAAAGATCGGCCCCCGCTGCCGCCCAGTCGCGAATATAGGGCAGCACCCTGGCCAACTGCTCGGCGCCCAGGGCCGACAGTTCCGCCCATTGCCGGGCCCGCCAGAAGCGATCGAGGCCATCCAGTTGGGCGCGGTCCATGATCGGCGCCAGGGTCCGCACCTGGGCCCCGTGGCGTTCGAACAACCGCGCGGCGCCCTGCACCGCCTCGCAGACAAAGCCTTCCGGTTGCAGCCCGGCGCCAGGTTCCAGCATCAGGCCGATCTTCAGGCCATGGACCGACAGTGGCTGGTCGCTCCAGTCGCTGGCCAGCGGTGGCAGGCTGGTGGCATCGCGGGCATCGGGCCGGGCCAGGTAGCGCATCATCAGCACCGCGTCATCCACGCTGCGGGTCATGGGCCCGGCACAGCGCCCGGTGTAATAAGGGTCGATGGGAATCCGCCCCAGGGTCGGCTTGAACCCCACCAGGCCGCACCAGGCGGCGGGCAGGCGCACCGAACCGCCGATATCGGTGCCGATATGCAGCGGCCCGTAACCGGCTGCGGCCGCGGCGCCCGCCCCGGAACTGGAGCCGCCGGGGTTGCAGGCGCGGTTCCAGGGGTTGCGGGTGATGCCATGGAAACTCGACAACCCGGAAGACAACATGCCGAAATCCGGCACCGTGGTCTTGGCCAGGATGATCGCCCCGGCTTCGCGCATTCGCGCGGCTGGCGGCGCATCCTGCACGGCAGGCTTGAGCAGGGTGGCGGCGCTGCCCAGGGGAATTGGCGTGCCCCGGGTGGCAATCAGCTCCTTGATCGTGACCGGCACCCCGTCCAGCGGACCCTGGGGCGAACCCTTGTGCCAGCGCTCGGTGGAGGTCCGGGCCTGCTGGAGCACCTGCTGCGGATCGAAGGCGTAGAGCGCGCGGATATGCGGCTCCCAGCGCTCGATATGGGCCAGCAGATGCTCGTAATAGTCCAGGGGAGACAGGGTGCGGCCGGCGAACCGGGCCAGCAGTTGGGAGGCTTGGAGCTCGTGCAGATCAGTCATCGAACGCATCCTTGGGCCGGGCGTCAGTCGGGTTGCCGATGATTTGACTGTAGCGTCTCCACCCGGGCCCAACCATCATCCGTGGCGCTGCCCTGATGACCTTGTTCAGCCGTAGGAGCCGGCAAGCCGGCTCCTACGGGGGGCATGTGTCAGGGTTGAAGAGGTTGTGCCCGCAGCTGGCGCCCCAATACATCCAGCACATCACAGCCATCGCGCAACGGAATGGCGCAGACCAGCGCGAGCTCCTGCAACACCAGGGCATCGCCGGGGATATCGGGCCGCGCGGCGAAGTTTTCCAGCAGTTGAGTGACGGCGCGGATGCGATAGGCGGCCGCTTCGTACAGCACATCGGCGGGGGCCTGGGTATCGATCAGCAGGGAAGGGATGGTGCAGTCGTGGCCGGTGATCGGCATGTATCTGTTCATAAGTAACGCCTCGGTCGGTTAGGAGCGCCACTCGATCGTCGCCAAACGAAGGGTGGCAGCTGTACGCAGGTTGGCGAACCGGGACCGCGGAGCCGGCAGACCCGAAGGTCTCCCGCGTACAGCCGCCATAAGGCAGCGTTACAGATGCGAAAAGCCCTGCAAACAAGCGCAGGGCTCTCGCACACGGTCATAGGGTCGCCAAACCCGATCGTCACCAGGACGACGCAGGACTATAGGCACGCCCCCAGGAACAGGACAAGGCACTGGCACGACAGGAATTTCTGAGATTGCTGTAGGACTCAGGAGCGCGAGTGTGAATCAACCACGCCGGAGGTTCAACGCCCTGCCTCAGTCGAAGCCGATGCGCGAGGTCTGGCGGGTTTCGCGGTCATGCAGCTGATTGATATCGGTCTCGTAACTGCATTGCCCGCTGCAACGGTGTTCGACACTGATCGGGGCCTTGAACTGCAACTTCAGTGTCGGCGCAGTGGGTTCGGGCGCTGGCGCCGCGGTCGTGGCCTCTGCCAGCGGCGGCTGCGGGTAGCTCAGGTCCAGGCTGGCGGCCTGGGCCGAGCAGGCCAGCAGGCTGAGTAGGACACCGGTAAAAAACGCTTTGCAACTGCACATCATCAACATCGCACTGTCATAAAAGGGTTGCCGATTATAACGAACCAGGGTCGGTAAATTTAATAAAAAGGCTCTGCAATGGGGTTCTTCAGTCGTTTTGAGCGTGACGGATGCTCGCACCATGAAACATTTGTCATGCCCCAGGCCCCCAGGCAGCTCCTACACTGCAGCTCATTCCCATGGCCACGGACACCCCCATGACGGCAAAACCAGCAGCGAGCATTCTCGACACGGTTGAAGGCCAGCGCCTGCAAGGCGCCGAGGCCGGCCACTGGCGCGAATGGGGGCCTTACTTGAGTGAGCGGCAGTGGGGCACGGTGCGCGAGGACTACAGCGCCGATGGCGACGCCTGGCGCTACCTGCCCCATGACCACGCGCGCAGTCGGGCCTATCGCTGGGGCGAGGACGGCCTCGCCGGGTTCTCCGACAAGGCCCAGCACTGGTGCCTGGGGCTGGCGCTGTGGAATGAGCACGACAGCATTCTCAAGGAGCGGCTGTTCGGCCTGAACAACGCCGAAGGCAATCACGGCGAGGACGTCAAGGAGCTGTATTTCTACCTCGACGGCGTGCCCAGCCATGCCTATATGCGCATGCTCTACAAGTACCCCCAGGCGGCCTTCCCCTATGACGACCTGGTGCGCGAAAACGCCCGGCGCGGCCTGGGCGATGCCGAGTACGAGATCCTGGATACCGGCGTCTTTGAAGACCAGCGCTACTTCGACGTGACGGTGGAATACGCCAAGCACCAGGCCGACGACCTGTTTATGCGGGTCACGGTGCACAACCGTGCCGATCAGCCCGCGCGGCTGCACGTGCTGCCCCAAGTGTGGGCGCGCAATAGCTGGAGTTGGGGCGACGATCCGCGCCGGCCGAGCCTGATACTGGAGGGCGAGCGCGTGCTGGCGCGCCACCCGCAATTACCCGAACGCCAAGTCACTGCCTGGGGCCCCGAGCCCTGCCAGTGGCTGTTCTGCAACAACGACAGCAACTTCCCCAGGCTCGACGGGCTGGCTGCGCCGGGGCCGTTCAAGGATGGCTTCAACGATTACCTGGTGGGCGGCGTGGCCAACGCCATCGCCCGGGACGCGGGCACCCGGGTCGCCGCGCATTTCAGCCTGGCCCTGGGTGCCGGCGAGAGCAAAAGTGTCTACCTGCGCTTTGCCCCGGCAGGCGCCGAGCCGGTCAGTGCCCGCCAGGTGTTCGAGCGTTGTCGGGCCGAGGCCGATGATTTCTACGCGGCCCTGCAAGCCGGCCTCGACCAAGATGCGCGCAACGTGCAACGCCAGGCCCTGGCCGGCTTGCTGTGGTCCAAGCAGTTGTATTACTTCGACGTCAAGCAATGGCTCGACGGCGATCCCGGCCAGCCGCCACCGCCGCCCGAGCGCGAGCATCTGCGCAACAGCCACTGGCGGCACCTGGCCAACTTCGACATCGTGTCGATGCCCGACACCTGGGAATACCCCTGGTACGCCTCCTGGGACCTGGGGTTCCAGGCGGTGGCCTTTGCCCTGATCGACCCCGGGTTTGCCAAGCACCAGTTGCTGCTATTGGTCAAAGACCGCTTTATGCACCCCAATGGCCAGTTGCCGGCCTATGAATGGCGCTTTGACGACGCCAACCCGCCGGTGCATGCCTGGGCCAGCTGGCGCGTGTACCAGCAAGACAAGGCGCTGACCGGCGAAGGTGACCTGGATTTTCTCGAGCGGATCTTCCACAAGCTGCTGCTTAATTTCTCGTGGTGGGTCAACCGCAAGGACGCCGAAGGCCGCAACCTGTTCCAGGGGGGCTTCCTCGGCCTGGATAATATCGGCCTGTTCGACCGCTCGGCTGCGTTGCCGCCGGGCTACACCCTGGATCAGGCCGATGGCACGGCCTGGGTCGCGGCCTACGCCCTGGACCTGATGCGCATTGCCCTGGAACTGGCCAAGCGCAACCCGGTGTACGTCGATATCGCGGTGAAGTTCTTTGAACACTTCCTGTATATCGCCGGCGCTATCAACCGCGTCGACGCCGCCGCCGAAGGCCTGTGGGACGAACAGGACCAGTTTTTCTACGACGTGTTGCAGCACCCGGACGGGCTCAGCGAACCTCTGCGCCTGCGCTCCATCGTCGGCCTGATGCCGCTGTTCGCGGTGCAGGTGCTGGAGCAGCACGAACACGAAGGGCTGCCGGGGCTGCGTGAGCGCTTGCTGGGCTTTATGCGCCATCGGCCGGACCTCGCCAGCCTGGTGTCGCGCTGGACCGAGCCGGGGGAGGGCAACCGCATGCTCCTGGCGCTGCTGCGTGGGGAGCGGACCAAGGATTTGCTCAAGCGCATGCTGGATGAGGCGGAATTTCTCAGTGAGTTCGGCGTTCGCTCGCTGTCCAAGGCCTTCGCCGAGCAGCCGTTTGAGTTGCAGGTCAATGGCAACCCGTTAAACGCTCGCTATGTGCCGGCCGAGTCCGACTCGCGGCTGTACGGCGGTAACTCCAACTGGCGCGGCCCGCTGTGGATGCCGATCAACTACATGTTGATCGAAGCCTTGCGCGAGTTTCACCGCTACTACGACCAGAACTTTTCTGTGGAGTACCCCAGCGGTTCAGGCTACCTGGCGTCGCTCAAAGAGGTCGCGGACGGCCTGAGCCAGCGCCTGACCCGTTTGTTCCTGCGTGATGAGGACGGGCTGCGGCCCTCCATGTGCGGCTATCCGCAATTGCAGGCTGACCCGATCGATCGTGACCTGGTGCTGTTCCATGAATACTTCCATGGCGAAACCGGACGCGGCCTGGGGGCGTCCCACCAGACGGGGTGGACGGCGTTGGTGGCGCTTTTGCTGCAACCTGAGTGGCAGCAACGGCGGTGATGGAGGCGCAGCGGTTATTTCGCTTGCACCTCCTCCAGTTTTTTCGAGACATCCGACACTACCCAATTCAGGGTCGCGACCGGAACCGTGATCGCCTTGCCATCGGCGTACAGCGCGCAGAACGAGGTCGAGCACTGCATGACCCGGTAAGTGCCTTTGTGCCCATCGGGGTCATTGACGGTCACCAGTGGCGAGTTCTTGAAGCCGTCTTTCAGATCGTCGGCGGCTGAATCCTTACCGATCAATGAAAAAGGGGTAATGGTGATCATCAGGATGAACGAGATAAAAAACATCGCGACAAACAGGCCGTAGCTCGGGATGAAAATATACAGCGCGCATTTCCCCATCTCTTTCAATAAGGACGGCGCGGGGGTGGTGGCCTGCTGCTTGCTCGACTGCTTTTTATCATTGAGCGTTTTGGTGAGCTTGGCGATCAGGTAGTTGAAGCCACCGAACACCACGATGGTCAGCACGCAGACCAGGGTTGCCCATAGCCAGTGCTGCCCGATGAATTCAAAACTGCCTTTCAAGCCATTGGTCATGGCGTGATACCAAGCCAGCACCGCGGTGACGAAGGTGCTGGAGGTGTCCATGGGAAACATCGAGGTTTCCAGCTGGAAGTAGCCCAGGTATCCGTCGTGGTAAGCCTTGCCGTTCAAGTAGAAGAACGGGGTGGTGATGGCCAGGATCACCGAGCCGATCATGCCCCAGGCGATCGGGCTCTTACCGGTGGTTTCCTGGGCTTTTTCTGTTTCTTTAAGCTTGGCGTTCACTCTCATTCCTTAAGATTTTCCAATGGCGTCTTTCGTGCTCAAAGCCCTGCGCCGGGCAAAACCATAGCAGCTGTTTTCTTCTCTGCGATCAAAAAAAACGGGTGCGACCGGGTCATGGCCGCAGCGGATGTGGCGCTTATTGGCCGTACCAGCGAGGCACAACACTGGAAAAACCGGCGAAGTCCTCCCAGACCTTTTGCGTGCGTTGCAGGCTGGCGTGGATTTGCTCTTCGCCGAAGGCCATGGCCCAGATCACGCTGAAGAAGGTATCGAACGCGACGTACAACGCCATGCGGGTGAAGAACCCAGGGTCGGCCTTGCCCGCGCAGTAGCCGTCGATCTGGCCGCGGGCGAAGTCGCTGCTGAGATTGCAGGAAAACAGCGCCAGCCTGTTGAAGTCTCGCGCCGGATCGCCGAGACGACAGCGGTTGAAATCGATGATCGACAATTGGTCATCGGCGCCCACGATCATGTTGTTCAGGTGATAGTCGCCGTGCAGGAACACCCGCGGCGCGTCTGTCAGCAGATGAAAGTGCTGCTCGATAAATTGCAGGAAGTCTTGCTCATGGGCCACTTGATAGCCGCAGCTCCGGTACTGTTCGAGCTTTTTAAGGTAGAGGGCACGCATCTGCTGTTCGGCGTTCTCGGTGCCTGGAGGCACAGCAACGCTGTGTATCTGCTGGAGTATCCGACCGGCTTGCAGGCCCAGTTCATGACAGGCAGCGGCCGGACGCTCGGCAACCCAGTGCGCGCCATCCTGGCCTTCGATCCACGACAACAGCGAGTAGACCTGGCGCCCTGAATCAAACAGGCCAAAGGCCAATGGCTGGGACATGGCGATGCCCTGTGCCGCCAGGTGTTGGGTCCACTGGAATTCGTGGTGCTTGCTGGTGTGCTGGGCGGCGTCGCTGGTGCGCAAGAGCAGGTGCTGGCCCTGTGCATCGACGATGTGAAAGATCCGATCGCTGGACCAGCCCAGGGTCTGTTCTTCGATGCTGCGCCACGTGGAATGGCCGGGAATGTCGTGCATATCGCCTCCTGGCAAACAGTTGCCGCCCCAGTGGGGCGGCAACAAAAAGGCGGCGATATTACGTGGCCTGGCGGTGCATTGAAAGTCGCCGGTCAGGCGGCTCAGCCCACCAATGCCACTTCCCGGGGTTGCGCCCAGTCTTCGATCAAGCGCTGCGGCGTGCAGCAGGTTTTGCGCTTGTAGACGAATGCCGCGCATTTTTCGGCGAAGCCCTTGCGGTTGTGCACCATGTCCTGGTGCATTTCCTCCAGCTCGGCATTGCGGCAGTGCTGCATCAGTTGCGGGTCGGCCTGGGCCTTGCGCTCGCGGATGGCCTGGTAGCGGCTATCGCTCAGGGCGCTGTTGGCTCGTTGCAGCAGCCACAGGGCGAACTCGTCCGGGCAGCGCGGGCCGATCTCCTGCACCATGCCCATCTCCAGGGCCTGGAGGGTGCTGATGGGCAGGCATTCCTCGGTGAGCCGCTGGGCCATGGCCTGGCCCACGGCGCGGGGCAGGCTGTAGGTCCAGTATTCGGAGCCGAACAGGCCCATGGTCTTGTAATGCGGGTTGAGCACCACATCGGACCGGGCCAGGACGATGTCCGCCGCCAGCCCCAGCATCAGGCCGCCGGCGCCGGCGCTGCCGGTCAGGCCGCAGACCACCAGTTGCCGGGCGCTGAGCAGCTCCTGGCAGACGTCGTCGATCGCCTGGATGTTGGCCCAGGCTTCGAGGCCCGGTACGGGGGCGGCCTGGATCACGTTCAGGTGCACGCCGTTGCAAAAGGCGCCACGTCCGCCCTTGATCAGCAGCACCTGGGTGTTCTGTGCCTTGGCCCAGCGCAGAGCACGGGTCAGGCGCTGGCATTGTTCGGTGCTCATGGCGCCGTTGTAGAAGTCGAAGGTCAGCTCGCCGACATTGCCTGACTCGCGGTAGCGAATCGGCTGATAGGCCTCATTGCACAAAGGCGAGTTTTCGATTGACCAGTCCAGGTGCGGCAGGCCCTCCAAATGTTGCGCCAGCACATGCCGCGCCGGGCGCTTGAAGGTCTCGGCACCGGGTGCTGCCTTGGGTTTGAGGGCGCCGATCCACAGGCTGTGGTCGCCGGCGGCCACCAGCACGGCGTCATCGTGCACGGCGAGCAGTTCCCCGGGTGTACCGCTGCGTGCATCCAGGTGGGCGTCATACAGGTAGTACTGGCCGCCGGCCAGGCTCGCCAGCACCCCTGGCTGGCCGTCGGCGGCGTCGATGGAGCGCTTGATGAAACGCGCGCAGTCGTGCCAGCTGAAGGTACGGTCGCTCTGCTTCATGTTGGGCTGCAAGCGGCCACGGACGTTGGGGTCCAGGTAGTTCAGGGGGATCGGGGTGAAGCCGCTGGTGAATTTTTTCACCACGTCCTCGATGCACTGCAACGCGGCGTCGCTGATCAGGCCGTTGTACAGCTCGGATTTACGCAGGTTGGCCGGCAGGGTGAATTCGTGGGTCGACCAGATCGGCCCGGCATCCATTTCTTCCACGGCTTGCAGGGCGGTGACGCCCCAGCGGCTGACCTCATTGGTAATCGCCCAGTCCAGGGCGCTGGCGCCACGGTCGCCAACGATCCCCGGGTGGATGATCACCAGCGGCCGTTGGGTATTGGCCCACAGTCGCTGCGGCACCCGGTCCTTGAGAAAGGGACAGATCACCAGGTCGGCGTTGGCGTCTTCGATCTGTTGGCAGACCGACTCTTCGTCGGTGAACAGCACCACGCTGGGGCGGTGCCCGGCCTGGCGCAGGCTCAGCCAGGCTCGTTGGGTCAGGCCGTTGAAGGCGCTGGACAGCAGAATGATCTTCAGTGATCCCATGGGGTGACTCTTCCTTGAGTGATAGGCACGACCGGTCGCTCCGATCAGCCGTCCCTGGCCTGTGATGGAGACGCCAGAGTAGAGACCTGCGCAAAACCGAAACTGACTGAGATCAATCAAGCGTGCCGCCAGCCAAACAAGGTGCCCGACGGTCATCCCGCAAACCCCGTAGCCGCTGCAGCCGCTGCCGAGGCACGAGGCTGCGCTGGCCCGTTTGGGCACGGTGACCTATCAGGCGCATTCGCGGCGTCGCGCAGGCCAGCGTCCGAACGCGGCCTGAGCCTGCGGCAGTGGCTACAGGTCATTGCATTAATCGGCAGGGGCCAGAAACGACGAATCCCGCCACAGGGGCGGGATTCGGGTACAACCGGACCGCGAGGGTCTTAGGCTGGGAACAGCTCGCTCAGTTTCATGGCCAGCATCATGTCGCCTTCAGCGCGCAGTTTGCCGCCCATGAAGGCCTGCATGCCGTCGGTTTCGCCGCTGACGATGCCGTCCAGGGTTTCGCCGTCCATCACCAGGGTGACCTGGGCGTCAGGGTTTTCGCCTTCTTGCAGCTCGCAGGTGCTGTCTTTGACGATCAGCGAGAAGTTCTTGGTGTCATCGATACGGAAACCGAAAACCAGGTCCAGGCCGGCGGCGGCAGCTGGGTTGAACTTGGCTTTCATGGCTTGTACGGCGTCAGCTACGGAGGTCATGGTTCGATCCTTTTCTTGGGGTGATTACAGCAAGGGTCACAGTGAGCCGGGCTCATCGGAAAGTGATGAGTTCCGGGGCCTTCAACAGTTGCAGATGGGCATGACCGTTGAAGGAAGCCAGGGCCACCTCGCGCCCGCGGAACTTCAGCTGGTTGAGCGAGGTGTTGACGATTTGCCAATTCAGTTCGAAAGCCTGCCGCGCAGGCATCCGGGTAATCAGGTGGAGCAGGGCGGTAATGGTGCCGCCGGAGGTGAACACGGCGATCTTGTCGCGATTGTCGGCCTGTTCGAGGATGCGTTGCAGGCCGCCCTGGACCCGCTCGACAAACCCCAGCCAGCTTTCCAGCCCCGGTGGGTCATAGGTGCCGGCCAGCCAGCGCTCGATGATCAGGGCGAAGATGCGCTGGAACTCGGCGCGGTTCTGCGCGGCGTTGCGCAGGGTTTCCAGGGCGTTCGGCTCCTGGCTCAGCAGGTCGGGCAGCAGGGCGCGGATAATGGCGTCGGCGTCGAACTCGTTGAAGGCCGAGTCGATCTCCAGGGCCGGTGTCGGCAGGTCGGCGGCGAGCATTTGCTCGCGGGCTTCGTTGGCAGTGTGTTGCTGGCGGCGCAGGTCGCCCGACAGGCAGCGGTCGAAGCTCAGGCCCATTTGCGCCAGGTGCTGGCCGAGCACTTGCGCCTGGCGCACACCGTTGGGCGACAGAACGTCATAGTCGTCTGCACCAAAGGAGGCCTGGCCATGTCGAATCAAATAGATGCTGCCCACGTCCGCGTCATCCCGGCACGTTGAAAGTTTTGCGAGGTTATGAGGATGCCGGTGAGCTGTCAATGAAAAAACATACGCTTGTTTGAAATGATTGTTGGAGCTTGGTTACACAAGGTTTCGCGGCTGGTGGTGGACCGGCCGCGTCGGTATGCTGGCGTCCATTACGCCGCTCGTTGGCAGCGGCACAGATGTTTAAGGAGTCGCTGTGGATTTTATTGCGGAGTACGCAAGTTTTCTGGCTAAAACCGTCACCCTGGTGGTGGCGATCCTGGTGGTGCTGATCACCGCGGCAGCCCTGCGCAGCAAAGGGCGGCGCAAGTCGGCCGGCCAGTTGCAGGTCAGCAAGCTCAATGACTTTTACAAGGGCCTGCGCGAGCGCCTGGAGCAGAGCCTGCTCGACAAGGACCAACTCAAGGCCTTGCGCAAGTCCCAGGGCAAGATCGAAAAAAACCAGAAAAAACTAAAGAAGCAGCCCGAGGCCAAGTCCCGGGTATTCGTGCTGGACTTCAATGGCGACATCAAAGCCTCGGCCACTGAAAGCCTGCGCCACGAAATCACCGCCTTGCTCAGCCTGGCCACGCCCAAGGATGAAGTGGTGCTGCGCCTGGAAAGCGGCGGCGGCATGGTTCACAGCTACGGCCTGGCGTCCTCGCAACTGGCGCGTATCCGCCAGGCGGGCGTGCCCTTGACCGTGTGCATCGACAAGGTCGCGGCCAGCGGCGGCTACATGATGGCGTGCATCGGCGAGAAGATTATCAGCGCGCCGTTCGCCATCCTCGGCTCGATTGGCGTGGTGGCGCAGTTGCCCAACGTCAACCGCCTGTTGAAGAAGCACGACATCGACTTTGAAGTGCTGACCGCCGGCGAATACAAGCGCACCCTGACCGTGTTTGGCGAAAACACCGAGAAGGGCCGGGAGAAGTTCCAGGAAGACCTGGACATCACCCACCAGCTGTTCAAGAACTTCGTGTCCCGCTACCGCCCGCAACTGGCCATCGATGAAGTGGCCACCGGCGAAGTCTGGTTGGGCGTGGCGGCGCAAGAGAAGTTGCTGGTGGACGAGTTGCAGACCAGCGACGAATACCTGGCCGACAAGGCCAAGAGCGCAGAGGTGTTCCACCTGCACTATGCCGAGCGCAAGAGCCTGCAGGAGCGGGTGGGGCTGGCGGCCAGCGGTTCCATTGACCGCGTGCTGCTGACCTGGTGGAGCCGCCTGACTCAGCAACGCTTCTGGTAAACCGCGGAGGGCGGTGCGACAGCCACCGCCATTTCCTGCAGTGCCGGATACAAAAAAGCCCTGAGCCGGTTTCCCGGTCCAGGGCTTTTTTTATGCGCCAGGTTTAGCGGCGACGGAACAGCGGCAGCGGTTCGTCGGTGGCGGCCTGGTAGGTCACCGAGAAGTCCTTGAGGCTTTCCAGGGCTTCGTACGGGTCTTTGTCAGCGCGCAGGGCGTAGGCATCGAAACCGCAACGGTGCAGGTAGAACAGTTGATCGCGCAGCACGTCGCCGATGGCCCGCAGCTCGCCCTTGTAACCGTAGCGGTCACGCAGCAGGCGGGCGTTGGAGTAGTTGCGTCCATCGGTAAAGGCCGGGAAGTTCAGGGCGATGACCTGGAACTGGTCGACGTCATCACCGATTTCCTCGGCTTCTTCTTCAGCGTCCAGCCACACGCCCAGACCGCCATCGCGGGCCTTGAGGGCGTGAGCGTGCTCGCGCCACAGTGCCAGCGGCACGATCAAGTCGTCGCAGTTGGAGATGCCATCGAGGGTCGCGTCCTTGGGCAGCAAGTGCCAGGTTTCGTCGACGACCTCGTTGTTCTTAATGATTCGCTGCATAGACACGCTCCTTGAAGAGGTCGATACCGATACGTTGGTAGGTGTCGATAAAGCGCTCGTCTTCGTTACGTTGTTCCACGTAGACGTCGATCAGCTTGGAGATCACATCCGGCATGGCGTCCTGGGCGAAGGACGGGCCGAGGATCTTGCCCAGGCTGGCATCGCGGCTGGCGCTGCCACCCAGGGACACTTGATAGAACTCTTCGCCTTTCTTGTCGACACCAAGGATGCCGATGTGGCCCACGTGGTGGTGACCACAGGCGTTCATGCACCCGGAGATGTTCAGGTCCAGTTCGCCGATGTCGAACAGGTAGTCCAGGTCGTCGAAGCGACGCTGGATGGATTCGGCGATCGGGATCGACTTGGCGTTGGCCAGGGAGCAGAAGTCGCCGCCCGGGCAGCAGATGATGTCGGTCAGCAGGCCGATGTTCGGGGTGGCGAAACCGCGTTCACGCAATTCGCCCCACATGGCGAACAACTGGCTCTGTTCAACGTCGGCCAGGATGATGTTCTGCTCGTGGGAGGTACGCAGTTGACCGAAGCTGTAGCGGTCGGCCAGGTCGGCCACGGCGTCCAGCTGTTTGTCGGTGAGGTCACCCGGGGCCACGCCGGTCGGTTTCAGCGACAGGGTCACCGCCACATAGCCCGGCTTCTTGTGGGCCAGGGTGTTGCGCGTGCGCCAGCGGGCGAAGCCTGGGTGCTGCTGGTCGAGTGCTGCCAGCTCGGCGGTTTGGTTTTCCAGGGCCTTGTAGTCCGGGTCGACGAAGTGTTTGGCCACGCGATGCACTTCGGCATCGGTCAGGGTGGTCTGGCCACCGCGCAGGTGTTCCATCTCTGCGTCGACTTTTTGCGCAAAGACTTCAGGCGTCAGGGCCTTGACCAGAATCTTGATCCGCGCCTTGTACTTGTTGTCACGACGGCCATAGCGGTTGTAGACCCGCAGGATCGCGTCGAGGTAACTCAACAGGTCCTGCCACGGCAGGAACTCGTTGATAAAGGCGCCAACCACCGGAGTACGGCCCAGGCCGCCACCCACTAGTACGCGGAAGCCCAGCTCGCCAGCGGCGTTGTACACCGGCTCCAGGCCGATGTCGTGGACTTCGATGGCCGCGCGGTCCGAGGTCGAGCCGTTGATGGCGATCTTGAACTTGCGCGGCAGGTAGGCGAATTCCGGGTGGAAAGTGGTCCACTGGCGGACGATTTCGCACCAGGGGCGCGGGTCGATTACTTCGTCGGCAGCGACGCCGGCGAACTGGTCGGTGGTGACGTTGCGCAGGCAGTTGCCGCTGGTCTGGATCGCGTGCATCTGCACGGTGGCCAGCTCAGCCAGGATGTCCGGGATGTCTTCCAGGGCCGGCCAGTTGAACTGCACGTTCTGCCGGGTACTGATGTGGGCATAGCCCTTGTCGTAGTCGCGAGCGATCTTGGCCATCATTCGCGTCTGGCGCGAAGTCAGCTGGCCATAAGGCACGGCGACCCGCAGCATCGGGGCAAAACGTTGGATATAGAGGCCATTCTGCAAGCGCAGAGGGCGGAATTCTTCTTCGCTCAGCTCGCCTGCCAGATAGCGTCGGGTCTGATCACGGAACTGCTTGACGCGGTCCTCGATGATTCGCTGATCGTACTCGTCGTATACGTACATATAGGTCCTGTTCTCAGGCTTATCAGGTAACCGGAGAGGCTGCGGTCACCTCAGCAATTCTGCGCGCACGGCCGCGCACTCCCAACGGAGCCGGCGCACGATACCAGTTTGCAGTTATGCGCAAAAGTGATGTTTGAGTATATGCAAAGAACTAAAACGACTAACGGTACAAGACCACATTTGTGGTAAGGGAAAAGCTGGTCTTAACTCTGCGGGAGTCTTCGAGCAGTCACCGATAAAACCGACAAGAGGCGATGCTATGAGCAATCCGACCAAGGCAAGGAAAACCGACAGCAGTGTCGATGCTTGGGCCATTCTGTTCCTGATCATTCTGGTGGTGGGAACGGCGGTGTTCTGGGTCAGTCATCAATAGCTAACGGGCAGAAATAACCCGGATTGTCCGACAAAATCGACGATGTCACTGACAGTTGCCAGTATTTTGCCCGCTATAATGCGCGGCATTATCTTGGGGTTCGCGTGACGATGTTGAAGGTTTTGTGCAAGGGCTTGCTGCTGCTGAGTCTGCCGTTCTGGGCAGTGGCTCACGCCACTTCAGTGCTTTTTCTCAATCCGGGCACTTCCACGGAAACGTTCTGGGTCAATTATTCGCAATTCATGCAGGCCGCGGCCAAGGACCTCGGCCTGGATTTGCGTGTGCGTTATTCCGAGCGCAACCCCGGCAACACCCTCAGCCAGGCCCGTGAGGCGCTGCAGGGCGACCAACGGCCGGACTACCTGATCCTGGTCAACGAGCAATATGTCGCGCCGGAGATCCTGCGCCTGTCCCAGGGCAGCGGGGTCAAGCTGTTTATCGTCAACAGCGTGCTCACCCCCGACCAGTTGCGTTTGCTCAACGAGCGCAATGACCAGCGCTCGGAGTGGATCGGCAGCCTGGTGGCCGACGATGAAAAGGCCGGCTATCAGACGCTCAAGGAACTGATCCGCCAGCATGGCCCGGTTGCGCCGGGGCAAACCGTTGATCTGCTGGCGTTCTCCGGGATGAAAATCACCCCGGCCTCGCAATTGCGCGAGCAGGGCCTGCATCGGGCACTGGCTGAACACCCCGAGGTGCGCCTGCGCCAACTGGTGTACGGCGAATGGACCCGGCAGCGGGCCTATGAGCAGGCCCAGCAGCTGCTCAAGCGCTACCCGCACACGGCGTTGATCTGGTCGGCAAACGATGAAATGGCGCTGGGTGCCATGGCCGCCGCGCAAGAACTCAAGCACCAGCCGGGCAAGGATGTGTTGTTCAGTGCGGTCAACAGTTCGCCCCAGGCCTTGCAGGCGCTATTGGACGGACGCTTGAGCGCCTTGAGTGCCGGGCATTTCACCCTGGGAGGCTGGGCCCTGGTGTTGCTGCACGATTATGAGCAGGGAGTGGACATGACCCGGCACGGTGGACCGTCCTGGCAGGTAGGGTTGTTTCAATTGATCGACAAGCCCCTGGCCAGGCGCCTGCTTGCCGTGCAGGCGACCCAGGACTACGGCATCAACTTCCGGGCGCTCTCGGCCAAGGGCAAACCGGACAGCTATCGCTACCCTTTCGACCTGCAAATGTTGATGCGCTGACGCGCTTTCAGATCCCCGCCAGGTGCAGCACCAGCTTGACGATGCCGAACAGGGTCAAGGCAAATACCGCAGTGAACAGGATGCCCATCGCCACGAAGTGGCTGGGCTTGCCGTGGGTAAAATCCCGGGCGCGGTTCTTGCCGCTCTGCACGCCGAACGCCGCCGCTACCACGCTGTGCAGCATCTGCCAGAAGGTCGGCGGCTTGCCATTGATTGGGTCGTCCATAAATCCCTCGACACAGGTGTGTGTGCAAAGAGCATAGACAATCTGGCCAAGGGCGAGCCGGCTATCCCCGGGCCAATCTCGCCCGGTGATAGCCGGCGCTCACCCCATGAGCGGCCGGAGGGCGGCTATCAGTTGTCGTAACCCAGGTTGGGTGCCAGCCAGCGCTCGGTCACGGCCAGGTCCTGGCCTTTGCGCGCGGTGTAGCTCTGCACCTGGTCCTTGTCGACCTTGCCCACGGCGAAATACTGCGCCTGCGGGTGGGCGAAGTACCAGCCGCTGACCGCCGCGGCCGGGAACATGGCGTAGTGCTCGGTGAGGAACACGCCGCTGCGGCCGGCATGCATTTCGTGGGCCTCTGGGTCGAGCAGCTGGAACAACTGGGCTTTTTCGGTGTGATCCGGGCACGCCGGGTAACCCGGGGCAGGGCGGATGCCGCTGTACTGTTCCTTGATCAGCGCTTCGTTATCCAGCTGTTCGTCCTTGGCGTAGCCCCAGTGTTCTTTACGCACCTGCTGGTGCAGCCACTCGGCGCAGGCTTCGGCCAGGCGGTCGGCCAGGGCCTTGACCATGATCGAGTTGTAGTCGTCGCCGGCATCCTGGTAAGCCTTGGCCACTTCTTCGGCGCCGATACCGGCGGTGGTGATGAAACCCCCGATGTAGTCGGTCACGCCGCTGTCCTTGGGCGCCACGAAGTCGGCCAGGGAGAAGTTCGGCTTGCCGTCGGTCTTGATGATCTGCTGGCGCAAGTGATGCAGGCGCGCCAGGGGCTGGCCGTCATCGCCGTAGACTTCCAGGTCATCGTCCTGCACCTGGTTGGTCGGCCAGAAGCCGAACACCGCACGGGCGCTGATGAGTTTTTCGTCGATCAGCTTCTTGAGCATTTCCTGGGCGTCGGCGTACAGCGCGGTGGCTGCCTCACCGACCACTTCATCGGTCAGGATGCGCGGGAACTTGCCGGCCAGGTCCCAGGAGATAAAGAACGGGGTCCAGTCGATGTACTCGGCCAGTACCTTGAGGTCGATGTTGTCCAGTACCTTGGCGCCGGTGAACGTCGGTTTGACCGGCTGGTAGCTGCTCCAGTCGAACTGCGGCTTCTTGGCGATGGCCGCCGGGTAGCTCAGGCGTTCGGTGCGGGCGCTGCGGTTGGCGGTGCGCTCGCGCACTTCCACGTATTCTTCCCGGGTCTTCTGCACGAAGCCGGCCTTGAGCTCTTTGGACAGCAGTTGAGTGGCCACGCCCACCGCGCGCGAGGCGTCGGTGACGTAGACCACTGCGTCGTTGCTGTACTTGGGTTCGATCTTCACCGCGGTGTGGGCCTTGGAGGTGGTGGCGCCACCGATCATCAGCGGCAGGTGGAAGTCCTGGCGCTGCATTTCACGGGCGACGTGTACCATTTCGTCCAGGGACGGGGTGATCAGGCCGGAGAGGCCGATGATGTCGCACTTCTGCTCCTTGGCCACCTGCAGGATCTTCTCCGCCGGCACCATCACCCCCAGGTCGACGATGTCATAGCCGTTGCAACCCAGGACCACGCCGACGATGTTCTTGCCGATGTCGTGCACGTCGCCCTTGACCGTGGCCATGAGGATCTTGCCCTTGGCTTCCGGCTTGTCGCCTTTTTCCAGCTCGATGAAGGGAATCAGGTGGGCCACCGCCTGTTTCATCACCCGCGCCGATTTCACCACCTGGGGCAGGAACATTTTGCCGGCGCCGAACAGGTCGCCGACGATGTTCATGCCGGACATCAGCGGGCCTTCGATCACTTCGATCGGGCGGCTGAAGGACAGGCGCGACTCTTCGGTGTCTTCGACGATGTGGGTGGTGATGCCCTTGACCAGGGCGTGCTCGAGGCGCTTGTTGACCTCCCAGCCGCGCCATTCCTCGGTCTCGGCTTCCTTGACGCTGCCGTCGCCCTTGTACTTGTCGGCGATCGCCAGCAGGGCGTCGGTGCCGTTAGGCGTGCGGTTGAGCACCACGTCTTCCACGGCGTCGCGCAGCTCGGCCGGGATCTGGTCGTAGATCTCCAGCTGGCCGGCGTTGACGATACCCATGGTCAGGCCGTTGCGGATCGCATACAGCAGGAACACCGAGTGAATTGCCTCGCGCACCGGGTTGTTGCCGCGGAACGAGAACGACACGTTGGACACGCCACCCGAGGTCAGCGCATACGGCAGCTCGTCGCGGATATAGGCGCAGGCGTTGATGAAGTCCACGGCGTAGTTGTTGTGTTCTTCGATGCCGGTGGCCACGGCGAAGATGTTCGGGTCGAAGATGATGTCTTCCGGGGGGAAGCCCACGTCATTCACCAGGATGTCGTAGGAGCGCTTGCAGATTTCCTTCTTGCGCGCCTCGGTGTCGGCCTGGCCGGCTTCGTCGAAGGCCATCACCACCACGGCGGCGCCGTAGCGTTTGCACAGCTTGGCGTGGTGAATGAACTGCTCGACGCCTTCTTTCATGCTGATGGAGTTGACGATGCCCTTGCCCTGGATGCACTTCAGGCCGGCCTCGATCACTTCCCACTTCGAGGAGTCGATCATGATCGGCACCCGCGAGATGTCCGGTTCGCCGGCAATCAGGTTGAGGAAGGTGACCATCGCCTTCTTCGAGTCCAGCATCCCTTCGTCCATGTTGATGTCGATCACCTGGGCGCCGGCTTCGACCTGTTGCAGGGCGACCTCCAGGGCTTCGGTGTAGTTGTCTTCACGGATCAGGCGGGCGAATTTGGCGGAGCCGGTGATGTTGGTGCGCTCGCCGACGTTGACGAACAACGAGCTGCGATCGATGGTGAACGGCTCCAGGCCCGACAGGCGGCAGGCTTTGGGAATGTCCGGGATCGCCCGCGGCGCGTAGCCGGCCACGGCCTTGGCGATGGCTTCGATGTGGCCCGGGGTGGTGCCGCAGCAGCCGCCGACGATGTTGAGGAAGCCGCTTTGGGCGAATTCCTCGATGACCTTGGCGGTTTCTTCCGGCAGTTCGTCGTATTCGCCGAATTCGTTGGGCAGGCCGGCGTTGGGGTGCGCCGAAACATGGGTGTTGGCCTTGTTCGACAGCTCTTCCAGGTACGGGCGCAGTTCGCTGGCACCGAGGGCGCAGTTGAGGCCGACCGAGATCGGCTTGGCGTGGGCCACGGAGTTCCAGAAGGCTTCGGTGGTCTGGCCGGACAGCGTGCGGCCGGAGGCGTCGGTGATGGTGCCGGAGATCATGATCGGCAACTCGAAGCCCAACTCGTCGAACACCCCTTGCACGGCGAAGATCGCCGCCTTGGCGTTGAGGGTGTCGAAGATGGTTTCGATCAGGATCAGGTCGGCGCCGCCTTCGATCAGGCCCCGGGTGGCTTCGGTGTAGTTTTCCACCAGCTCATCGAAGGTCACGTTGCGGTAGCCGGGGTTGTTGACGTCCGGCGACAGCGAGCAGGTGCGGCTGGTCGGCCCGATCACGCCGGCGACGAAACGGGGCTTGTCCGGGGTTTCCAGGGTCTTGGCGTCGGCCACCTTGCGCGCCAGGCGTGCACCTTCGACGTTCAGCTCGTAGGCCAGGCCCTGCATGCCGTAATCGGCCAGGGACACCTGGGTGGCGTTGAAGGTGTTGGTTTCCAGGATGTCGGCGCCGGCGTCGAGGTAGGCCTTCTCGATGGAGCCGATCACGTCCGGGCGCGTCAGCACCAGCAGGTCGTTGTTGCCCTTGACGTCGCTTGGCCAGTCGGCGAAGCGCTTGCCACGGTAGTCCTGCTCCTCGAGCTTGTAGCTCTGGATCATGGTGCCCATGCCGCCATCGAGAATCAGGATGCGCTCTTTGAGAGCTTGCTGGAGGGCTTGAAGGCGAGCACTGCGATCGGACATGGGGACTACCTGGTAAGGCCATTGCGAAGGGCGGCGATCATAGCAAACCTGTGCGCTATTGGAGCATGTGCTGCTTTTGCATGAATATCGCTCATGTTGATATCAGCCTGACCTCGGTAGAATTGCGCGGTTTTCTACGCCCAGGACCAGAGACATGCCGTATCGCGTCAGTATCAGCGCGTTTTTATTACTGCTGATAAGCAGCACCACGCAGGCAGAGACTCCGGTTCCGGCGCTCTCTTACACCCGCGACATCCAGCCGATTTTCACCGAGAAGTGCGTGGCCTGCCATGCCTGCTATGACTCCGCCTGTCAGCTCAACCTGGGCAGTGCCGAGGGCGCAGCCCGGGGCGCGTCGAAGATCCCGGTCTACGACGGCGAGCGGCGCCAGGCCCAGGCGCCGACCCGGCTGTTCTACGACGCGTTCGGCAAGGCCGCCTGGCAGCGCAAGGACTTCTATTCGGTGCTCGACGCCCAGGGCAGCCAGGCGGCGCTGATGGCGCGCATGCTGGAGCTGGGGCACAACACCCCATTGCAACCCAATGCCAAGCTGCCGGAGGACATCGTCCTGGGCCTGAACCGGGAAAACATGTGCCCGCAGCCCGGCGAATTCGACGCCTATGCCGGTGCCCATCCCAAAGAAGGCATGCCGCTGGCGGTGACCGGCCTTACCGATCAGCAGTACCAGACCCTGCAGCGCTGGTTGGCGTCCGGAGCGCCGATCGACCAGCAGGGCCTGGCCCCCAGCGCCCGCGAAGCGATGCAGGTGCTGCAATGGGAAGGCTTGTTCAACGCCCCCGGCGCCCGGGAAAGCCTGGTGGCACGCTGGTTGTTCGAGCACTTGTTCCTGGCCCATATCTACTTCGAGGACGGTGAGCCGGGGCATTTCTTCCAGTGGGTGCGTTCGCGTACGCCCAGCGGCCAGCCCATCGACCTGATCAACACTCGGCGCCCCAACGATGACCCGGGGACCCAGGTCTATTACCGCCTGTGGCCGGTGCAGGGGGTGATCGTGCACAAGACCCACATTACCTACCCGCTGAGCGCGGCGAAGATGGCCCGGGTCAAGAGTCTGTTCTACAGCGGGGATTGGCAGGTCACGGCCTTGCCCGGTTACGGACCGACGCGCCGGGCCAACCCGTTCGAGACCTTCGAGGCGATCCCGGCCAAGGCCCGCTACCAGTTCATGCTGGATAACGCGGAGTACTTCGTACGCACCTTTATCCGCGGCCCGGTGTGCCGGGGACAGATCGCCACCGATGTGATCCGCGACAATTTCTGGGCGTTGTTCCAGGCGCCGGAACATGACCTGTACATCACCGATCCGGCGTACCGGGGTCAGGCCACGCCGCTGCTGGCGATGCCCGGGCAGAACGACGATGTCGGCAGTGTGCTGAGCCTGTGGCTGGCTTACCGCGACAAGCGCAATGACTACGAGGCCCTGCGCCGCGACTCCTATGCCGATTCGCCAGCGCCGAGCTGGTCGAGCCTGTGGGCCGGCAACGACAACGCCTTGCTGAGTATTTTCCGCCACTTCGACAGCGCCTCGGTGACCAAGGGCCTGATCGGCGAGGTGCCGCAGACGATGTGGCTGTTCGACTACCCCTTGCTGGAGCGCACGTACTACCAGTTGGCGGTGAATTTCGACGTGTTCGGCAACGTCTCGCACCAGGCCCAGACCCGGCTGTACTTCGATTTGATCCGCAACGGCGCGGAGCAGAACTTCCTGCGCCTGATGCCTGCCGGCACCCGCGAGGATTTCCTCGACGACTGGTACCAGAGCAGCGGCAAATTCAAGATGTGGCTGGATTACGAGTCCATCGACGACGACAAGCGCAGCGCCTTGAAGCTCGACGAAAAAGACCCGAAACGCGATTTTGCCAAGCAATTGCTGGCGCGTTATGGCGACCTCAATGCTCGGCCGGACCCAATCAACCGCTGTGATAGCGCCTATTGTTCCCGGCCCGGCATCGACCCGCAGTTGCAGGATGCCGAACAGGCCCTGAGCCGCCTGACCTCGCGTCCGGCCGCCGGGCTCAAGGTCATCGATCAGTTGCCCGAGGCCAGCATGCTGCGCATCCAGACCCGGAGCGGGCAGCGGGTGTTCTACAGCCTGTTGCGCAACCGGGCCCACAGCAATGTGGCGTTCATGCTGGGTGAGCAGCTGCGTTATCAGCCGGGGCTGGACACCTTGACCCTCTATCCGGGCGTGCTCAGCAGCTACCCGAACTTCATCTTCAATATCCCCGCCGATCAGGTGCCGGAGTTCGTCACCGCGATGGAGAACGCCAAGGACGCCCATCGCTTCGAGAAGATTGTCGAGCGCTGGGGGATCCGCCGCAGCCATCCGCAGTTTTGGCAGTATTTCCATGACCAGACCCGCTTTCTTGAAGAAACCGACCCGGTGGAAGCGGGTGTGCTGGATATGAATCGCTACGAGAATCTTTGATCGACCTTTGCTCGCTGCCTGCGGTCCCAAGCTTTAGGCGCCTGAGTGGTTCAGGCGCTGTCGGGGCTGGCTGGGGAGGGCACGAGGATGTTGATTTCGGTACAGGCGCTGCGGGCGCTGGCCGCCTGGACGGTGGTCTGCCACCACTTCATGCAGATCTTTTTCGACTTCCACGCCAGCAGCGCCCTGGGTCAATTGTTTATCGACAAGGGCGCGGTGGGGGTCGATATCTTCTTTGTCATCAGCGGGCTGGTGATCTTCCTGTCGACTGAAAACAAGGACCTGCCTCCCGGGCGTTTCCTGATGTACCGGCTGTTTCGGATTGTCCCGGCCTATTGGCTGTACACGCTGCTGATGGGCCTGCTGGTGGTGTTTGCGCGGCCGGCGTTTGCCGATCAGAGCGTCGACTGGTGGCACTTGCTGCTGTCGCTGCTGTTTATCCCGACCCAGAACCCGGGTGGGTATGGCATCTACCCGACCCTGAACGTGGGCTGGACCCTGAACTACGAAATGCTGTTTTACCTGCTGTTCGCCTGGACATTGCTGTTCCGCCTGCACCTGCGGTTGCTGATCGTCGCGGCGCTGCTGTTTGCCGTGAGCCAGGCCTGGACCGGGTTTGGCTGGGTCAGCGATTTTTATCGCTCGGACATCGTCTATGAGTTTTTGCTGGGGATCGGCCTGGGCATGCTCTATCGCCGAGGCTGGATCAAGCCCGGGCTGTGGCTGCCGCTGCTGCTGATCGGCGGCGCGCTGCTGGCGATCTACCAGCTGCCACCGCAGCCGCGGGTGCTGGCCTGGGGCTTGCCGAGTGCCCTGATCGTGGCGTCGAGCATGGCGCTGGAGCGTTATTTCCAGCACAACCGCCTGCTCAAGGTGCTGGGAGACAGCTCGTACTCGGTGTACCTGATGCATGTGCTGGTGCTGTCCCTGGGGGGCTATGTGGCACAACGCTATGGCCTGAACCCCTACGCGGTATTTGCCGGGTGCGTGCTGATCATCGGCCTGGCCGCCTGGGGCAGCTACGAATGGGTGGAGAAGCGCAGCTATCAGTGGCTCAAACGCTGGGCCGACGCCCCGGCCGCTGCCCGCCCGGCCTTGGCGTTAACCCGACAAAAACCCTAGGACTTTGTACGGCGCGCCGATTGGCGTAAACTCCGCCCACGCCTGCGAGGAATTTCCATGACCGCTATTACCATTACCGACGCCGCCCACGATTACCTGGCTGATCTGCTCTCCAAGCAGAACACCCCGGGTATCGGGATCCGCGTCTTTATCACCCAGCCAGGAACTCAGTACGCCGAGACCTGCATCGCCTATTGCAAGCCGGGCGAAGAAAAACCCGAAGACAAGGCCATTGGCCTGAAGAGCTTCACCGCTTATATCGATTCGTTCAGCGAAGCCTTTCTCGATGATGCGGTGGTCGACTACGCCACCGACCGCATGGGTGGCCAACTGACCATCAAGGCGCCCAATGCCAAGGTGCCAATGGTCAACGCCGATAGCCCGGTCAACGAGCGCATCAACTACTACCTGCAAACCGAGATCAACCCGGGGTTGGCCAGCCACGGCGGCCAGGTCAGCCTGATCGACGTGGTTGAAGACGGCATCGCCGTGCTGCAATTCGGCGGCGGCTGCCAGGGCTGCGGCCAGGCCGACGTGACCCTGAGGGAAGGCATCGAGCGCACGTTGCTTGAGCGTATCCCTGAGCTCAAGGGGGTCCGCGACGTGACCGACCACACGCAGAAAGAAAACGCCTACTACTAAGTAAGGCGTTCACTGCACCCAAAAAAACGGCGCCCCGTGAGCGCCGTTTTTTTATGGGCCAGAAAAGGCGCCGTCAACCCCGGGCAAATGACTCTGCTGTACGGGTGGGGAGCAGGTTTGTGGCGAGGGAGCTTGCTCCCGCTCGGCCGCAAAGCGGCTGCCCCCCGTATCTCCGCGCGCCCTACGGGCGATATAAATGCGCATGCCCCGCGCGATACAGCGACGACTCACTGAAATGATCCGTCGCCAGCACCCGGCCCACCAGAATCAACGCCGTGCGGCGAAAACCCTTGGCCGCCACTTTCTGCTCGATGTCGTTCAGGGTGCCCAGCACCCAGTCCTGATCCGGCCAGGTGGCGCGATGGACCACGGCAATCGGGCAATCGGCGCCGTAGTGGGGCAGCAGTTCGGCGACGATTTTCTGCAGGTGGTTGACCCCCAGGTGAATCGCCATGGTCGCGCCATGCTGGGCCAGGCTGGAGAACTCCTCGCCAGGGGGCATCGCGGTCTTGTCGGCGTAGCGGGTCAGGATCACGCTTTGCGACACATCCGGCAGGGTCAGCTCCGCCCCGAGCAACGCGGCGCAAGCGGCGGTGGCGGTGACCCCGGGGACGATTTCAAAGGGGATCTGCAATTGGCGCAGGTGGCGGATCTGCTCGCCGATGGCGCCATACAGGCTGGGGTCGCCGGAATGCACCCGGGCCACGTCCTGGCCCTTGGCGTGGGCGTTCTTGATCAGTTCGATGATCTGTTCCAGGTGCAACTCGGCGCTGTTGACCAGCAGTTCGGCGCTATGCCCCGCCAGCACCGCCTCCGGCACCAGGGAGCCGGCGTAGATAATCACCGGGCAGCGATGGATCAGCCGCTGGCCCTTGACGGTGATCAGCTCCGGGTCGCCGGGGCCGGCGCCGATAAAAAAGACGGTCATGGCTGTTTCCTGTGAAAAAAGGGTCAAGGCAAGCCTGTAGATGAAGATTGCTCATGATCAACGCGGGGGATTATCGGGGTTTTAGCCGCAGCAGGCCATGGCCAGGGTCGCCTGGGCGTACTTTTGGCGGCGGATCAGCAGTTTCGCCGGGCTCTGCGCCAGGCGTTCGGCCAGCGCCAGGGCGGCGCTTTCGGCCACGCCATAGCAGCCGGTGCGTTCGTAGGCGATTTCCGAGCGGTGGCTCAGTTGCAGCGCATAGGGCGTGAGCTGCGAGCTGCTGAAGCAGGTCAGGGGCAGGGCCAGTTGCTCGGCCAGTTGCAGCAGGCCGGGTTCTTCGCGTTTCAGGTCGATACTGGCCAGGCCCCGGACTTGATCCAGCCCGAAGCCATGGGTCTCCAGGACCTGGTCGAGCAATGCGCGCAGCGTGTCCACCGGGCAGCCGCGCTGGCAACCCAGGCCGACCACCAGGGCCGGCGCTGCGTGCCGTTCACTCATGCCGCGTAGTGACCTGCGCTTTTACGCCGGAACAACCAGGCGCTGATCAGGCCCAGGGCCAGCCAGAACGCGGCATTGGTCAGTTGCGAGGCGATTTTGAACTGCGCTTCCAGGGCCTCCGGAGCCAGCATCGAATGCACTTCCGGCTGTGGCGCGCCAATGATGTGCGGCACGGCAATGATGGCGACACCCAGCACCTTCAACAGCCAGTGCTGGGCAAACACGATCAGCGCGATACCGACGGCGGTCGAGGCCGCGGTGCCGACCCACCAGATCTGCCGTTGCGCCAGGTCCGCAGCGGCGGTGCCCGGCAGCTCGGGCGGCAGGCCCATGGTCGGTGCCAGGCAGAAGGTGGCGTAACCGGCCAGGCCCCACAGCAGCCCCTGGGACGTGCGATTCGGCGCGCGCAGGGTGTACAGGCCGGCGAGCATCAGGGCGAAGCCGACGGCCACCACCAGGTTACCGCCAGTGGTCGACAGCACGCGCTGCCAGCCATCTTCCGGTTCCCAGGCTTCGGCATCGTGGGTGTGGCCGGCCATGGCGCCTTCGGCGTGTTCATGGACTTCAGTGGCCGGGGCCTTTTCGTAGGTTTCGGCCTGCAAAATCAGCGGGGCGACCCAGAAGCTTTGCAGCAGGGTCAGCAACAGGGCGGCCAGCAGCCCGGTGAAACCTGCGGTTTGCGCAATACGCTTGATCATGTCAGCAGGTCTCAATGGCACGGGAAGGCGGAGCTGTGACGGGTATCGTGGGCAGCGTTGTGCACTGCTTCGATATGGGAGAACCCGGCGAAATACACCAGGCACGCGCCGAGGATCGAGGCACCGATGGCGGCGACCAGGCGTTGGCTCAGGGTGGAGGTGCTGCTGGCGGATTGACTGGTGCTGCTGATGATCGACATGGCGCATCCCTCTGGTTATCAGCGGGTGGATCGAACGCAGCAAAACCCCGCGCGACGGGCGCACAGGGAATTAACAGCGCCCGCCCACCGCGGGTTTGTTATGTGTCTATTGCGGGCCGGTCTCCGGGCTCGCGAGGGGCGGGGCTTGCGCCTGGCCTGCAAGAATCGCCTTCCCATGCCGGATGACCGGCGCAGTGGATCTGATTCTTCGCTCGCTTACCGTTGCGGGGGCAGCACCGGACTGGTCAAGGCCTTGAGTAAGGCACGTGACGCACCGGTTTCCCGTTTCACCCTGTGAAGGGCACCCGTAACAAGGTGTGTAGGAGAGCATGGGCGGGGGAGGGCCGTCAATTGCCACTCTTTCGCAATGGCGCCGGGACCGGGCAATGAATTTTCCCCGCGCCGGCACCGAGGCTGGCCGACAATGCGCATTGACCGGCCCCTGCGCTCTGCGTAGCCTTGCGCACTCGAGGTTCTTCGGCGCAGTCGGCCGAAGCTAAGAAGGGAACGCGGTCCAAGCCGCGGCTGCCCCCGCAACTGTAAAGGGTCATGGTTGATGCACAGCCACTGCACGCGCTTCAAGGCGTTGGCGGGAAGGCGCGTCAATCGTCGGTTACCACCGGCACACCCTCAGCCAGGAGACCTGCCTCGTGACGAATTCTCACTACAACCGGGCGGGGTGATCCGGTGGCGAACTCTTCCGCGCAGCCATTGCCGCGGTTTTCGTCCCGTATGCCCGCCACCTTGCCAAAGGGCATCCGATGAAAACACTGGCCAAACTTCCCGTCACCATCGTCACCGGCTTCCTTGGCTCGGGCAAAACCACCTTGCTGCGGCACATGCTCGACAACGCCCAGGGTCGCCGGATCGCGGTGATCGTCAACGAATTTGGCGAACTGGGCATCGACGGTGAAATCCTCAAGCAATGCTCCATCGGCTGCACTGAAGAAGAAGCCAGCGGCCGGGTCTACGAGCTGGCCAACGGCTGCCTGTGCTGCACCGTGCAGGAAGAATTCTTCCCGGTGATGCGCGAATTGGTAGCCCGGCGCGGCGACCTTGACCACATCCTGATCGAAACCTCGGGCCTGGCTCTGCCAAAACCCCTGGTCCAGGCCTTCCAGTGGCCGGAAATCCGCAGCGCCTGCACCGTCGACGCGGTGATCACCGTGGTCGACAGCCCGGCCGTGGCCGCCGGCACCTTCGCCGCCTTCCCGGACCAGGTCGATGCCCAGCGCAAGCTTGACCCCAACCTGGACCACGAATCGCCGCTGCACGAGCTGTTCGCCGACCAACTGGCCAGCGCCGACCTGGTGATTCTCAACAAGGCTGACCTGATCAGCGCCGAAGACCTGGCAAAAGTACGCCTGGAAGTGGCTGAAGAACTGCCACCAGCGGTCAAGGTCATCGAAGCCAGCAGCGGTCGCCTGCCGCTGGACGTGTTGCTGGGCTTGGGTGCCGGCTCCGAAGAACACATCGACAGCCGTCACAGCCACCACGACCATCACCATGACGGCGACGATGCCGATCATGACGACCACGATCACGACGCTTTCGATTCGATCTCCATCGAACTGCCGCAAGCCGAGGAAAGCCTGCTGCTCGATGCCCTGACCCAACTGGTGGTCAAGCACGGGATCCTGCGGGTCAAGGGGTTTGCCGCCATCCCCAACAAGCCGATGCGCTTGCTGATCCAGGGCGTGGGCACCCGTTTCGACAAGCACTTCGACCGCCAGTGGGGCGCCGACGAGGCCCGGACCACGCGCCTGGTGCTGATCGGCCAGGAGCTGGACGCCGAGCAACTCGAAGCGCAACTGCGCGCCGCCCTCAGCGTTTAACCCATGCACCTGCTCAGGACCCAGCCCGGCGGTTTCGTGTCGGATGACAACATTGCCGACCTTGGACAAACCCCCGCCGAGCTGGTGATCCTGTGCAGCGGCGACTCCAGCCTGGCGCTGCTGGCGGAGGCGGCCCAGCAGTTGCCGGACGACTTCCCGAGCTTTCGCCTGGCCAACCCGATGCAGGTGCAGAACCACGCCTCGGTCGACCTGTATGTCGACCAGGTGCTGCGTCACGCCAAGGTGATCCTGATTTCCCTGCACGGCGGCATCGGCTACTGGCGCTACGGCGTCGAACGCCTGGTGCAACTGGCCGAGCGCGGGGTGCAGCTGATTCTGGTGCCGGGGGATGACCGCCCGGACCCGGAGCTCAGCGACCTGAGCACGGTGCCGGCGGCCGCGCGCGATCGGCTGTGGCACTTCTTGCGCCAGGGCGGGCGCGACAACGCCCTGAATCTGTACCGTTGCCTGGCCGCCAGCCTGCTGGGCCGCGACTATGCCTGGGCCGAGCCGCAGACCCTGCCGCGCACGGCGATTTACCACCCCCATAAAAGCGCCGCGACCCTGAGCGATTGGCAGGCCGACTGGCACGCCGGACAGCCGGTGGCGGCGGTGCTGTTTTACCGCTCCCATCTGCAGGCGGCCAATACCGGGTTTATCGATGTGTTTTGCCAGCGTTTGCAGGCGGCCGGGCTCAACCCGTTGCCGATTGCCCTGGCCAGTCTCAAGGAGCCCGGCTGCCTGACGGTGGTCGAAGACTTGCTGGATGAAGTCGAGGCCGGGGTGATTCTGAACACCACCGGCTTTGCCCAGTCCAGCCCCGAGGCCCCGCATCTGCGGCCATTTCGGCGCAATATCCCGGTGATCCAGGCCATCTGCGCCCAGGACAACGAACCCGGCTGGCGCGCCAGCGAACAAGGCCTGGGCCCGCGCGACCTGGCGATGCACATCGCTTTGCCCGAGCTGGACGGGCGCATCATCAGCCGGCCCATCAGCTTCAAGGACCTGGCCTGGCGCAGCGAGCGCAGCCAGTCGGACGTGGTCTGCTACCGGGCCCAGCCCGAGCGCATGGATTTCGTCGCCGAACTGGCGCGGCGCTGGATCGAATTGGCCCGGGTGCCCAACGGGCAAAAGCGCATCGCGCTGATCCTGGCCAACTACCCGACCCGCGACGGGCGCATCGGCAATGGTGTCGGCCTGGATACTCCGGCGGCGGCGCTGAATATCCTGCGCGCCTTGCAGGCCGAGGGCTACCCGCTGAGCACCGAGCTACCGGCCAGCGGCACGGCGTTGATCCAGCAATTGCTCGGTGGCGTCAGCAATGACCTCGACAGCATCGACCTGCGGCCCTGCGCGCAAAGCCTGGCGCTGGACGACTACCGGCTGATGTTCAACGCCTTGCCCGAGGCCAATCGACAGGCGGTGCAAGCGCGTTGGGGCAGCCCGGAACAGGACCCGATGTTTCGCGGCGGACGGATGATGGTCGCCGGCCTGCGTTTTGGCCTGACCTTTGTCGGTATCCAGCCGGCCCGGGGCTATCAGGTCGACCCCAGCGCGGTCTACCACGACCCGGACCTGGTGCCGCCCCACGGTTACCTGGCGTTCTATTTCTGGCTGCGCCAGGCCTATGGCGCCCACGGACTGATTCACGTCGGCAAGCACGGCAACCTGGAGTGGCTGCCGGGCAAGGGTGTCGGGCTGTCCGAGAGCTGCTGGCCGGATGCATTGCTGGGGCCGCTGCCCAATATCTACCCGTTTATCGTCAATGACCCGGGGGAAGGCGCCCAGGCCAAGCGCCGGACCCAGGCGGTGATCATCGACCACCTGATGCCGCCCCTGACCCGCGCCGAAACCTATGGTCCGCTGCGCGACCTGGAGCTGTTGGCCGACGAGTATTACGAAGCCCAACTGCTGGACCCGCGGCGTGCCCGCGAGTTGCAGCGCGACATTCTCAAGCTGGTGCGGGAAACCCGCATCGACCGCGAATTGCAGCTCGACGAGAAACTCGACAGCGACGCCGATGCGGCGATCTGGCTGCCACGCCTGGACACCTACCTGTGCGACCTCAAGGAGTCGCAGATCCGCGACGGCCTGCACGTGTTCGGCGAATCGCCCACCGGGCGCCTGCGCCTCGACACCCTGCTGGCCCTGCTGCGCATCCCCCGCGGCGATGGCCGGGGTGCGCAGTCGAGCCTGCTGCGGGCCCTGGCCAAGGCTTTCGAGCTGGGGTTCGATCCGCTGGATTGCGCCCTGGCCGAACCCTGGAGCGAACGCCGTCCGCCGCTGTTGCAGCAGGTCAGCACTGAGCTGTGGCGCACCGCCGGGGATACCCGCGAGCGCCTCGAACTGTTTGCCGGACAGTTGATCGAAAGTGCCCTGCAAGGGCCGCTGGAGCAACTCGAGGAGCCGGGTTGGGCAGAGGTGAAGGCGATTATCGACGGCCTGCGCGACGTGGTCGCACCGCGCCTGGATGCCTGCGGCCCGGCAGAAATGCGCGGCCTGCTGGATGCCCTGGGCGGGCGCTTCGTGCCGGCCGGGCCCAGTGGTGCGCCGAGTCGCGGACGCCTGGACGTGCTGCCCACCGGACGCAATTTTTTCTCGGTGGACGTGCGCAACCTGCCGACCACCACCGCCTGGCGCATCGGCTTTCAGTCAGCCCATCTGATTCTTGAGCGACATCTGCAGGATCACGGCGACCACCTGCGCCAGCTCGGGCTCTCGGTCTGGGGCACGGCGACCATGCGCACCGGCGGTGATGATATCGCCCAGGCCATGGCCCTGATGGGCGTGCGCCCGGTGTGGGCCACCGGCAGCCAGCGGGTCGATGACTTCGAGATCCTGCCCCTGAGCCTGCTGGACCGGCCTCGGGTCGACGTGACCCTGCGGGTCTCGGGGTTCTTCCGCGACGCCTTCGCCAACCTGATCCGGCTGTTCGATGCCGCGGTGCAGGCAGTGGCGGCGCTGGATGAGCCCGATGACCTCAACCCGCTGGCGGCCAAGGTCCGCGCCGAGAGCCAGAGCCTGCTGGAGGCAGGGCTGGATGCCGACGCGGCGGCGCGCCAGGCCGGCTGGCGGATTTTCGGGGCCAAGCCCGGGGCCTATGGGGCCGGGGTCCAGGGCGCCATCGATGGGCGCCTGTGGCAAAGCCGCGAAGACCTGGCCGAGGTCTACCTCAATTGGGGCGGTTATGCCTACGGCGGCAGTGATGAAGGCACGGCGGCCCGCGAGCGGTTCGCCCAGCGCCTGAGCCAGGTGCAGGCGGTGCTGCAAAACCAGGACAATCGCGAGCACGACCTGCTCGACTCCAACGACTACTACCAGTTCCAGGGCGGCATGCTGGCGGCGGTGGAAAGCCTCAGCGGGGCCAAGGCCGCCAGTTACCATGGCGACCACAGCCAGCCGGACCTGCCGAAAATCCGCAGTCTCAAGGAGGAGTTGAACCGGGTGATCCGTTCCCGGGCGGCCAATCCGAAGTGGATCGAGGGGGTCAAGCGCCATGGCTATAAAGGCGCTTTTGAAATGGCCGCGACCGTGGATAATCTGTTCGCCTTCGACGCCACCACCGAACTGATCGATGACCACCAATACGCCTTGCTGGCTGACGCCTATGTGCTTGACCCGTCGACCCGCGAGTTTATCCGGCAGCACAACCCCCATGCCCTGCGCGACATGACCGAACGCCTGCTCGAAGCCCAGCAGCGTGGCCTGTGGCAAGAGCCTGGCGAGTACCGCGAGGCCCTGGAAAACCTGCTGCTGGACATCGAAGAGAGCTAGCCACACCTGTAGCCGCTGCCGCAGGCTGCGCTGTCCGGCACAAGCCACACACAACCAGCGCTCACCCCAATCTTTACGCACCCAGGCCCTGACCGAGACCCCGACATGAGCGATACCCCACATTTTCCGCTGTCCGCCGTGGTTGGCGCCGATGACCTGAAACTGGCGCTGTGCCTGACTGCCATCGATCCGAAAATCGGTGGGGTGCTGATCGAAGGGCCACGGGGCATGGCCAAGTCGACTCTGGCCCGGGGGCTGGCGGATCTATTGGCCAGCGGGCAATTTGTCACCTTGCCCCTGGGCGCGACCGAAGAGCGGCTGGTGGGCACCCTGGATCTGGATGCCGCGCTGGGCGAGGGCCGGGCGCAGTTTTCCCCCGGGGTACTGGCCAAGGCCGATGGCGGCGTGCTGTACGTCGATGAGGTCAACCTGCTGCCCGATCATCTGGTGGACCTGTTGCTGGACGTCGCCGCCAGCGGCACCAATCTCATCGAGCGTGACGGCATTTCCCATCGGCATTCGGCGAAGTTCGTGCTGATCGGCACCATGAACCCGGAGGAGGGCGAGCTGCGCCCGCAACTGCTCGACCGCTTCGGTCTGAATGTGGCGCTGGGTGGGCAGACGCCGCCGAGCGAGCGCGGGCAGATCATTCGTCGGCGCCTGGATTTCGACAGTGATCCCCAGGGTTTCTGCGAGCAGTGGGCGCCGCAGCAAGTGGCGCTGCGTGAGCGCTGCCAGGGCGCACGTGAGTTGCTGGGGCAGATCGCCCTGGACGATGGGGCTCTGGCGCAGATCACCGAGCGCTGTTTCGCCGCTGGGGTCGACGGTCTGCGCGCCGACCTGGTGTGGTTGCGCGCGGCCCGGGCCCATGCCGCCTGGCGCGGGGCAACGGCGATCACTGGGCAGGATATCGACGCCGTGGCCGAGTTTGCGTTGCGCCATCGCCGTCGCGACACCCCGCCGGCGGCGGCAGACCAGCCCCAATCTTCCCAGGCGCCGTCCGCGACGCAGCAGCAAGCCGCCACGGGCCAGGGCCAATGGGGCGAAATGCCGGCCCAAGCCCAAGCCACCGGCGTGCGCCGTGAAGTGCCGAGCTGGCCAAAAAAGCCCTAGGCATCCGCCCTCGCTCTGCCGCGGGGGCGGATGCCAGGCCCCGGGCAGGGAGGTTGGACCAGGGACGGCAGGGTCGGGGCCGGGCGGCGCCTGAGGGCACGATCAACTGGCCAGGGACCTTGCTTAAAGGTCGGCCACGGGTGCGCGAGGATCTGCTGTATCGCCTGCGCAGTCGCACGGCCCATGAGCTGTGGCTGGTGATTGTCGACGCCTCGGCTTCGACCCGCCGGCATTCGGCGCTGAGCGATGCCAAGGGGCTGCTGGCGCAACTGTTCGACGACGCCTACCGCCAGCGCGCCCGGCTGGCGCTGCTGACCGCCAGTGGCCGCACACCGAGCTGGCAGGTCCAGGGTTTGAAGGCTTCGGCGGATTTGCGCCAGTGGCTGGACGGGCTTGGCGCGGGTGGCGGAACGCCCTTGCTGCAGGCGCTGGAAGAAGCCGCGCAATGGCTGGCCCGGCGCCAATGGCGTTTTCCGGCAGAGCAGCAGCGGGTCTTGCTTATCACCGACGGCCGGCTGAAAAGCCTGCCGCCGCAGCCCCCCCTCAACTGTCCGGCATTGCTGATCGACATCGAGCGCGGCCCCATCCGCCTCGCCCGCGCCCAGCAACTGGCCACTGCCCTGGGCGCCGAATACCGTCATATCGACCTGCTGCTCCCAACCGCCTGACACAACTCCTGTAGCCGCTGCCGATAGGCTGCGCTGTCCCTCACAACCGCCGTAATTCACCTGACACGCCACGGCGTCTGTGCTGCCCAGCGCAGCCTGCTGGCTGCGGCTACGGGTGTCCGTCGCGGGCGCAGGCCGGGGAGCGGTTCAGGGGCTACGCTTGGTCCACCGTCACAGGAGTGAATGTATGCGGGTACTGGTGAGTAACGACAAGGATGATTTTCGGGTCAAGGCTTATGCCGGGACTAACGGGGTGTTGCTGGCCATGGACCTGGACCCCGCGCGGCGCAAGGGGTTGCTCGGGTTTGCCATTGAAAAGCGCAGCGCCACCAAGCCCTGGCTGTTTCTGTTCAACAGCCTGACTTTCCCCGGCAAGGCCCACAGTTTCCCTCAGTACAACGCCACGCCGAGCGATCAGGCGCCGCTGCAAAAATTTCGCTGGGCCGATTACGCGGTCAACCCCGGGGCGACCATGGATTACCGGGTGCACCTGGCCTATGGCAGCCCGGATGCGCCGCAACTGGGGGAGTCGCTGCAGGTCACGGTCACGGCCGATAACGGCCTGCCGCCGGGGCAGCGGGTGATCTTCAATCGAGCGGTGGCCGCCAGCCAGGCGTTTTCGCGCAAGTTTCCCGAGCTGGATGCGCTGATCAGCGCCAACAAGCACCTGCCCATCGAAGCCTGGCCCGAGGCGCCCCGGCAATGGCTGGAAAACGGCCTGCTCGGCGAGCTGCTGGGGTTTATCGAACGTGCGGTGGATGCGCACTGGGCGCTGGATATCGCGATCTACGAATACCAGCTGCAATCGGTCATCGACGCGGTCAATGCCGCCTTCGACCGTGGCGCCAGGGTGCGGGTGCTGTACCACGCCCAGCCCGGGGATGCGGACACGGCGCTGAATCAGGCCAATCTGCAGCACCTGCCGCCGGCCAATGCGCGCGGGCGGGTGACCCACAGCATTTTCCATGACAAGTTCATTGTCCTCAGCCAGCTCGACGCCAACGGCACGGCGCAGCCGGCCGCCGTGCTCTGCGGCAGCACCAACTTCACCGCCAACGGGGTCTACCGCCAGGCCAACGTGGTGCACGTGCTGGACAACCCCAGCCTGGCCGCGAGCTACCTGGAGGTATTCGAGCACATCTGGGCCGCCCCGGCAGACGTCGGCGCGACGCGCAAATGGCTGACCCAGCACAACCCGGTGCGGCTGGACACGCCGCTGTTTGCCGGGTTTTCCCCGCGCTCGGGGCAGGGCGACCTGCAAGCCTTTGTCGAGATCATCAACGCCTCGAAAAAGGACCTGCTGTTCGTCACCGCATTCACCCTGCCGGACATGATCCTCAACGCCTTGCTCGGCCAGCCCCACGACGACGTGCTGCGTTACGGCCTGCAAAACACCGCCAGCCGCATCACCGGTTTCCATGCCGACCGCAGCGCCGAGTTCGCCGCCACCGCATTGCTCAACGACGGCCTGGAAGGCTGGCTGAAGGAAGGACTGAAGGGCCAGAAGGGCAATTTGCTGGTGCACACCAAGGCCATCGTCAGCGACTTCACCAGCGACGCGCCGGTGATCATCAGCGGCAGCCACAACCTCAGCGCCGCCGCGAGCAATGGCAATGACGAGAACTTTCTGATCATCCGTGGCGACACCGACCTGGCGGACCGTTACGGCCTGGAGTTGCTGCGTTTTTACGAGCATTACCGCTTTCGCTATTACGCGAAGAAGCTGGCGCTCAAGCAGGTCCAGCCATTGGCGGTGGATGATGCCTGGAGTGACGATTACTACCGCGAGGGCGACTTGCGCCAGTTGTCGCGGCTGCGCTTTGCCGGGCGCTGAGGCCGCCCGGGGCCTGGCTTGGGCCGGGCCCGCTCAATTGACGAAAATGATCTTCGAGACCAGTTCCGCACTGTTTTTGGCTTGCAGCTTTTTCATCAGCCGCGCGCGGTGGACTTCCACCGTGCGGTGGGAGATCGCCAGTTTCTTCGCCACTTCCTTGCAGGTCAGGCCGTTGACGATATGCATCGACACTTCGCGTTCGCGGGGTGTGAGGTTGACCGTGGCGTGGTGCGGGCGGTCCATGCGCTCGAAGTGCCAGATCATCAGCTTGAACGGGTCGTCCAGGGTCAGGGTGTAGCCATGGGCCTTGGCCCAGAACACTTCGCCACTCTTGTGCTGCATGAAGCGTTCGTCGGAATAGGCGCAGCTGTTGCTGTTGAGCAACCAGTTGCGGCTGCGGTTGCCGATGGTGGTGTAGTCCGCCTGAGAGGGGTAGATCAGCAGGGTCAGGTGGCCCACGAGTTCTTCATGGGAGTAGCCGAACAGCTGCAGGAAGGCCTCGTTGCAGTCGAGCATCACCCGGTGGCCGGTGATCAGCTGCGGGGCGGGAGACATTTGGAATGCCAGGCGCTCAAGGTCATTTTTCTGTTGGGCGAAAGCGTTCATTGGGCATCCTGCCTCGATGTGAATTCGCAGTCGGGGTGCTGCTCCCCGGCGCGGCTACTTATCCATGTACGTAGTTGCACGAACTAGCGAGGGGTTCGTGCTGGAGGCATTGTAAGGAATGCCTGTGACAAGCAAAGAAGAAAATCGCCATGACCCATGATTCCGTATCCATCGTCGCCGCCGGACACACCCCCTTTGGCCGGCTGGACGGTCGCACCCTGGAAGACCTGATCGTCCAGGTCAGCCGCGAGGCCCTGGCGGACGCCGCCATCGATGCATCGGAGATCGATGCGCTGTTCCTCGGGCACTTCAACGCCGGGATGGTGCCTGATGCGTTCCCCGCGTCCTTGCTGATGCAGGCCGACCCGGGCCTGCGCTTCAAGCCGGCCACCCGCTGCGAGAACGCCTGCGCTTCGGGCTCGGCGGCGATCCAGGCGGGGATCAACGCCATCCTTTCCGGCGCCGCCGAGCTGGTGCTGGTGGTGGGGGCCGAGAAGATGACCCACAACTCCACGGCTGAGGTCACCCAGGCCCTGGCGGGCGCCGGCTACCAGAACGACGTCGAAGAGGCGGGGCTGAGTTTTCCCCAGTTGTTCGGCCTGGCCGCCGAGCAGTACCGCGATCGCTATCAGTGCCCGATGGCCTCGATGGCCGCCATCGCCACTAAAAACCACTCCAACGCCATGGCCAACCCTTTGGCGCAGATGCACCGGGTCATGGATTTCGAGCATTGCAACAACGTGTCCAAGAGCAACCCGTATGTGGCGCCATCGCTGCGCCTGACCGATTGCTCGCTGATCAGTGACGGCGCGGCGGCCATTGTGCTGGCCTCGTCCAAGCGCGCCCGGCTGTTTCGGCGTGATGTACTGATTCGCGCCGCGACCCAGGTCAATGACTTCCTGCCGATCGCCCAGCGCGACCTGCTGGCCTTCGAGGGCCCGCAGCGGGCGATTCACTCGGCGCTGCGCGGTGCCAGCCTGACCTTGACCGACCTGAGCTTTGCCGAGGTCCACGATTGCTTCACCATCGCCGAACTGCTGATTTATGAAGCCATGGGCCTGGCGCCCAAGGGCGAGGGGCATCGGGCCCTGGACGACGGCATCGTCCGCGCCGGTGGCCGCCTGCCGGTAAACCTGTCCGGCGGACTCAAAGCCAAGGGGCATCCAGTGGGCGCGACCGGGGTGTCAATGCACGCCCTGGCGTTCCGCCAACTGACCGGCGAGCCAATCGGGATCGCCGTGCCGGGCCCGGAGTTCGGGCTGGTGTTCAACATGGGCGGCATGGCGGTGGCCAACTATGCCTCGGTGCTTCAGGCACTCAGGGCCTGAGCATGAATATCGCCAACTGGTTACTGGATGCCGGTCGCCGCTGGCCCGAGCGCCCGGCGTTGTTCAGCGGCGCGCGGGCAGTGGCCGACTATCGCACCTTTGCCGCCCACGCCGCGCAGCGTGCGGCCGAGCTGGTGCAGCAGCACGGTATTGCGCCGGGCGAGCGTGTCGCGTTGTTCATGAAAAACAGCTGCCACTACCTGGAGTTGCTGTATGCCATCTGGTGGGCGGGCGCAGTGGCGGTGCCGATCAATAGCCGGCTGCACCCGGCCGAAGCCGCGTGGATCGCCGACAACGCCCAGGCGCGGCTGATCTTCACCGATGACGGTCAGGTGTTCGAGCCCCAGGCGCTGACGCCGCCGTGCCGGGAGCTGGCCCTGAGCGCCTGCGGGCCGCTGACCGAGAGCCTCGGCAGCCCATGCCCGCGTCAGTCCGAGGACCTGGCGTGGTTGTTCTACACCTCCGGCACCACCGGGCGCTCCAAGGGGGTGATGCTGTCCCACGGCAACCTCAGCGCCATGTCCCTGTGCTACCCGATCGATGTCGACCCGGTAGCCGCCGGGGATGCGGTGGTCTATGCCGCGCCGATGTCCCACGGCGCCGGGCTGTACAACTTTATTCATGTGCGCTGCGGTGCGCGGCATGTGGTGCCCGAGTCCCGCGGGTTCAAGGCCGAGGAGCTGTTCGCCCTGGCCGGTGAGCTAGGGCAGGTCAGCCTGTTTGCCGCGCCGACCATGGTCAAACGCATGGTCGAGCAGGCGCGGGCCCAGGGTTATGCCGGGGCGGGGATCAAGACCATCGTCTACGGCGGAGCCCCGATGTACCTCGCGGACTTGCGCGAAGCCCTTGCCACCTTTGGCCCGCGACTGGTGCAGATCTACGGCCAGGGCGAAAGCCCGATGACCATCAGCGCCTTGCCCCGCGAACTGATCGCCGACTGCGACCGCGCCGACTGGGCGGCCCTGGCGTCGTCGGTGGGGCGTGCCCACTCGTGCGTCGAAATCAGCATTCGCGACCCTCAGGGCGCGCCGCTGCCCGCTGGCCAGCCCGGTGAAATCGCCGTGCGCGGCGCCACGGTGATGCTCGGTTACTGGCGCAATGCGCGGGCCACCCGCGAGGCCCTGGTGCAGGGCTGGTTGTTGACCGGGGACATCGGCTACCTCGACTGCGCGGGTTACCTGACCCTGACCGATCGCTCCAAGGATGTGATCATTTCCGGTGGCAGCAACATCTACCCGCGCGAGGTGGAGGAGGTGCTGGCCCAGCACCCGGCGGTGTTTGAAGTTTGCGTGGTGGGTGAGCCGCACCCGCAATGGGGCGAGTCGGTGGTAGCCTTCGTCGTTGCGCGCGACGGCGCGGTGCTTGATCAACAGCAACTCAACGCCTGGTTTGTGCAGCGCATGGCCTCGTTCAAGAAGCCGACGAAGTACGTGTTTCGCAAAGAATTACCCCGCAACAGTTACGGCAAGATCCTCAAGACCGAACTGCGTCTGTCGTTGATGGAGGCGGTGAGCGTTTCAGCGACGCCTTGAGGCGTGTTTTTCATGGATAGCGACAAGACAGGAGTCCACACAATGGATCTGCAACAGAAAAACCCGGCCCGGCAACGGCGCCGGGCGTTTATCGGTGCCACGTCGGGGCACCTTATCGAGTGGTACGACTACGGCGTCTACGGCTTTCTCGCGGTGTACATCGGCAAGGCATTTTTTGTCTCCGACGACCCGACCACCAGCCTGCTGGCGAGCTTCGCCGCCTTTGCCCTGAGCTTTTTCATCCGGCCCCTGGGTGGTCTGTTTTTCGGTCCGCTGGCGGACAAGATCGGCCGGCGCAAGACCCTGATCACGGTACTGGTGATGATGGCCGGCTCCACCTGCCTGCTGGGGCTGTTGCCGACCTATGCCTCGATCGGGATCGCCGCGCCGATCATCCTGGTGTTGATTCGCTGCGTGCAGGGCTTCTCGGCCGGTGGCGAGATCGGCACCATCACCAGCTTTATTTCCGAGTACGCCGGACCCGGGCGCCGTGGGTTTGCCACCTGCTGGCTGATGGTCACCGCGGTGCTCGGGCTGTTGCTGGGCGGGGCGGTGGCCAATGGCATGACCTGGGCCCTGGGCGCGGACCTGATGCAGGCCTGGGGCTGGCGCATTCCGTTTCTGATTGCCGCGCCCCTGGGCCTGGTCTCGATGTACATCCGCCTGCGGCTCGAGGACAGCCCCGAGTTCCTGGCCCTGCAACGCGCCGGACAAACGTCCAGGGCGCCGCTGCGTGAGGTCTGGCAATGGAAGCGGGCGATTGCCCTGGTGTTCTTCATCATCACCTTGCACAGCTCGATCTTTTACCTGGTGCTGACCTTCGCCTCGACCTACATGTCGAGCATCCTCAAGTTCGACAGTGGCACCACCCTGTTGTACGTGTTCGTCGCCAGCTTCTCGGCGGCGTTCGTCATGCCGTTCGGCGGGGCCTTTACCGACCGCTACGGACGCAAGCCGTTTTTGCTGGTGGTCGGGACGCTGGCCACGCTGGCGATGTTCTGGTTCTTCAAGTCGGCCCCGACCGCGACGCCCACCTCGTTTTTCTTCCCGCTGATGGCGGTGGCGATTCTGTTCGGGCTTTACGCTTCCTCGACCTACGCCCTGATGAGCGAGCTGTTGCCGACGCGGATCCGCTCCACGGGCATCGCGGTGGCCTACAACATCCCGGTGGCAGTGTTTGGCGGCAGCGCGCCGCTGATTTCCACCTGGCTGATCAAGCTCACCGGTGACATCACGTCGCCCTGGTACTTCTACATCGGCACCGGTGTGGTGTCGCTGATTGCCCTGGTGGTACTGCGCCAGGACGACTTTGTGGCCCGCGCGGCCAGCGCCGAACCGCCTTTCGCCCCGGCCCCCGGTGCGCTGCTGACCCCGGTGCGCTGAAGACCTGCCGGACTCGGGCCGCGCCTGCGGCCTGAGTCACAAATCCTTGATTGTCTTCAGATTCTTCCTGGTCGATGTGGTTATAAATCTGGCGCTGGGTCCGTGCATTCTGAATAATGCGGGTTTGGGTGCACCCTGGGTCCCGCGGACCGACAGGGTACCGTCCCTCATCGTCAGGCAAGGATCGCAATGAATCTCACTCAGCAGGCCCGAGTGGTCAAGCTCATCAGCCCGTTGGGCGCCGATGTCCTGCAACTCGACCGAATGGATGGCAATGAAGCCCTGGGCCGTCCCTTCGAATACGAGCTGGCGCTGGTTTCCAAACACCATTCGTTGCCGCTGAACGCCTTGCTCGGCCAGCCGGTGAGCCTGTCCATCGAGCAATACGACGGCTCCCTGCGCTACTTCCACGGCATTGTCAGCCGCTGCGGGCAGACTGCCGGCAGTGGGCAGTTTGCCGGTTATCGGCTGTCGGTCCGACCCTGGCTGTGGCTGCTGAGCCGCACCTCCGATTGCCGGATCTTCCAGAACCGCACGGTGCCGGACATCGTCATGCAGGTGTTTCGCGACCTGGGCTTCACCGACTTCGAAGACGCCCTGACCCGCACCTACCGCGAGTGGGAATACTGCGTGCAGTACCGCGAGACCGCCTTCGATTTCGTCAGCCGCCTGCTGGAGCAGGAGGGCATCTACTATTTCTTCCGCCATGAGGCGGGGCGCCATGTGCTGGTGCTGGCCGACGACTACGGCGCCCACAGCACGGCGCCCGGTTACGCCAGCGTGCCGTACTACCCGCTCAAGGACCGGATCCGCGAGCGCGACCACATCTTCGACTGGCACCTGGACCACGAGGTGCAGCCCGGCTCCCTGGAGCTCAGCGATTACGATTTCCAGCGCCCCAGCACCCGTTTGGAAGTGCGCTCCACGGTGCCGCGCCCCCACAGCAACGGCGACTACCCGCTGTACGACTACCCCGGCGAATACGTGCAGGCCGAGGATGGCGAGCAGTACGCGCGCAACCGCATCGAAGCGATCCAGACTCAGTACGAGCGCATTGTCATGCACGGCAACGCCCGGGGCATTGGCAGCGGGCATCTGTTCAGCCTGACCGGCTACCCCCGGCTCGACCAGAACCGCGAGTACCTGGTGGCCACCGCCCGTTACCGGATCAGCCAGGAGGCCTACGAATCGGGCGCCGCCGATGGCGATTTTCAGTTTGAAAGCACCCTGGATTGCATCGACGCCACCCAGGTCTTCCGTCCGCTGCCGCTGACCCCGCAACCCCTGGTGCGCGGCCCGCAGACGGCGATGGTGGTGGGCCCCGCCGGCGAGGAAATCTGGACCGATAAATTCGGCCGGGTGAAGGTGCATTTCTATTGGGATCGCCACGACCGCTCGGATGAAAACAGCTCGTGCTGGATCCGCGTCTCGCAAAGCTGGGCCGGCAAGAACTGGGGCGCGATGCACATTCCGCGCATCGGCCAGGAAGTGATCGTCAGCTTCCTCGAAGGCGACCCCGACCGCCCGATCATCACCGGCCGGGTGTACAACGCTGAGCAGACGGTGCCCTACGACCTGCCGGCCAACGCCACCCAGAGCGGGATCAAGAGCCGTTCAAGCAAGGGCGGCACGCCGGCCAACTTCAATGAAATCCGCATGGAGGACAAGAAGGGCGAGGAGCAGCTGTTTATCCATGCCGAGAAGAACCAGGACATCGAGGTCGAGAACGACGAAACCCACTGGGTGGGCCGCGACCGTGCGAAAACCATCGACCGCGACGAGACCGTGCACGTCCACCGGGACCGCACCGAAACCGTGGACAACAACGAGACCATCACGGTCCACGCCAACCGCAAGAAGACCGTGGACCTGAACGAGACGGTGCTGATCGGCATGAACAAGTCCGAGACCATTCTCATGGCCTCGCTGCAGAACGTCGGCATGGGCCGCATGGAAAACGTCGGGCTCGGCTACAGCCTCAACGTCGGCATGATGATGAACACCTTTGTCGGCCTGAACCAGACCACCCAGATCGGCAAGAAAAACGTGATCTCGGCCGGTGAAAGCTATCACCTGGCGGTGGGCGGCAGCGACGATGGCTCGACCATCACCCTGGACGGCAAGAGCCTCAAGCTCGGCAGCCAGACCATCGAACTCACGGCCGACAAGGAGATCCGCCTGACCTGCGGCCAGAGCACGATCCGCATCACGCCCTCGGAGATCGAGATTCTCTCGCCGAATGTCGATATCAACTGCTAGCACACCCTCAGGTAAACGGTCCCACAGACCTCAAGGATGGACAGATAGATGAGCGGTCTTCCCGTTTCCCACGTTGGCGAAAAGGTTTCCGGCGGTGTGATCGCCACCGGCTCGCCAACGGTGCATGTCGGCGCGTCCGGGGTCGGCATCGCCGACCGGGTGTCGGCCTGCGTGCCCAATGTCGGCCAGCCGGTGAACCCGATGCTGGGCTGCAAGCTGCTGCCCGAGGAAGTCGACTTCGCCCTCGCCGCGCCGGACACCTTCACCTTCGGTCGCGGCTACCTGTCGAGCAACCCGCGCATCAGCCGGCTCGGCCAGGGCTGGTGGCTGCCGGGGGAGAGCATGCACCTGGAGCTGAGCCCGACCGCCTGTGTGCTGATTGACGCCCAGGGCCGGCGCATCAGCTTTCCGGCCCTGGCGCCGGGGGCGGTGTTCTACTCCGGTACCGAGCGCCTGTGGCTGCGTCGGGGCTGCGCCCCGCAGGAAGGACCGGCCGTTCAGCCGTGGAAGGGGCGCTGGGCCGCGGTGCCGGAGGCGCTGGCCGCCGACGAGGGTGCCGTGCTGCTGTTGATCGACACCAGCTACCTGCATTTCCAGCGCCAGGCCGACGGTGTCTGGCGCCTGCACGCCACATTCGGCCGCAGTGGCTACCGCACCGAGTTCGGCTGGAGCCAGAGTGGCCTGCTGACCAGCATCCGCGACAGTGCCGGACGCAGTTACGCCCTGGTCTACCAGGGCTGTTGCGAACCGTCGCCGGGGGATGACGGGGTGCGTCTGCAGGGGGTGATCCTGGCCAATGTCGACGGCCCGGTACCGGCCGACCTGGACCTGCAAAGCCGCCGCCTGGACTGGCTGGTGCGCTACCAGTTCAACGACAGCGGCGACCTGGTGGCGGTGCGCAACCGCCTCGGCGAAGTGGTCCGGGTGTTTGCCTGGCACAACCACATCCTGGTGGCCCACGGTGAGCCGGGCGGCCTGGAAGTGCGCTACACCTGGGACCTGCACCAGCCCCACGGCCGGGTGCTCAAGCAAAGTGAAACCGACGGCCTGACCCGGGAGTTCCGTTACCAGCGCGAGGCCACCGAGGTGGTCGACAGCCTGGGCCGTACCGAGCGTTACGAGTTCAGCGGCAGCGGCGGCGAGCAGCGCTGGACCGCCCTGGTGCGTGCCGATGGCAGCCGTACCGAGTTCGAGTACGACATGTTCGGGCGCCTGGTGCTGATCCGCGATCCACTGGGCCGCGAGTTCCGTCGTCGACTCGATGGCCAGGGCCGGGTGCTGGAAGAACAGACCCCGGGCAAGACCCGATTCCGCAAGAGCATCGACGACGAAACCGGGCTGCTCAAGGAACTGATCGACAGCATGGGTCGCCAGTGGCTGCTCAAGCATGACGCCAGTGCCCGGTTGCTCAGCGTCCAGGGGCCGGCCGGCATCACCCGCTATGCCTACGACGACCCGGCGCTGCCGGACCGGCCCACCCAGGTGGTGGATGCCAGGGGCGGCATCAAGCGCCTGACCTGGAACCGCCTCGGCCTGCTGGCCAGTGTCACCGACTGCTCGGGCCAGACCCGGACCTGCGAATACGATGGCGAAGGCCAGTTGCTGGCCGAAACCGATGCCCTGGGCCAGGTCACCCGCCGTGGCTACGATCACCTGGGCCAGGTCACGGGCCTGTCCATGGCCGACGGCACCCAACTCAAGTACCGCTACGATGCCCAGGGGCGCCAGACCCATATGGCCGATGGCGACGGGCACTTCACCCAGTTCTTCTGGGACCGCGCCGAACGCCTGACCTGCGTCACCGATGCTGCCGGACATGAGCAGCATTACCGCTACGACGAAGCCGGACGCCTGGTCATGCTGACCAATGAAAATGGCGCCCAGGCGCATTTTGCCTATGACCTGCTGGACCGTCTGGTGCAGGAAACCGGCTTCGACGGGCGCTGCCAGCGCTACCGCTACAACGCCGCCGATGAATTGGTGGCGCGGGTCGATGCCGACGAGCGCGAGACCACCTACGCCTACAACCTCGACGGGCGTCTGCTGAGCTGTCACCTGCCGGCCACCGCCAGCGCGCCGGCGAGCAGCCAGCATTACCGCTGGCTGGCCGACGGGCGCCTGGCCGGGGTCAAGGGCGCGGATTGCGAACTGCGCTTTGCCTATGACGAGGCGGGAAATCTGTGCCTGGAAAACCAGATCCACGCCGACGGCTGGGTCTACAGCGTCGCGCACCGCCATGACGAACTGGGCGCGCGCCAGAGCAGCCGTTTTGGCGATGCCCCCGAGGTCAACTGGTTGACCTACGGCCCCGGCCATGTGCACGGGGTGCTGGTGGCCCAGGCCGAGCTGGCGTTCGAGCGCGACGCCCTGCACCGTGAAACCCGCCGCGACGGCCGGCTCAAGGGCCAGCCCGAGGCGTTGTTCAACCTCGAGCGCCGCTACGACCGCCTGGGACGCCTGACCCACAGCCAATTGACCCTGGCGGCGGGCGATGACTGGCGGCGCAGCTATCAATACGACGCCCTGGGGCAACTGACCGGCATCGATGAAAACCTGCGCCCGAACCGGCGTTATGACTACGACCGCAGCGGCCGCCTGGTGGCCAGCCAGCGCAGCGACGGGACGCCCCAGCGCTACGCTTTCGACCCGGCGGGCAACCGTTTCGACAGCGAGGCCCTGACCTCGGCGGCGCAACACAGCAGCACCAGCCTGCACAACGAGTTGTACCGCTCGGGTTATGTGCACACCGACAGTGCGTCCCAGGCCGGGCCGCAGTCCGCGGTCGGCAGCCTGGGCAATCGGGTCGAAGCGTTCGGCGGCAGCCGCTACCGCTACGACGGCGCGGGCAATCTGCTGGAGCGCATCGACGCCGATGGCAACCGCCTGCAACTGGCCTACGACGGTGCTCATCGCCTGGTCCACCTGGTGCGCTGGCGCGCCGATGGGGGGCGGGTCGAGGCGCGCTATCGCTATGACGGCCTGTCGCGGCGCATTGCCAAGACCGTGCGCGAAGGTGAGCAGGAATACACCGTGCGCTTCGGCTGGGACGGCGATCGCCAGTGCGCCGAAGCCTTTGGCCAACGCCTGCGCACCACGGTCTACGAGCCCGGGACCAGTGTGCCGTGGCTGCGCCTGGAGCAGGACTGCGAGCCCGACAGCCCGGAACTGTTGCAGGTGCGCCAAGCCATGGCGGCCGAAGACCAACCGCTGCCGGCGCAGTGCTTCCCGGCGTTGGGCGCAGCGCGTATCGGCTTCTTTCACACCGACCATATCGGCACCCCGCTGCGCCTGAGTGACGAGCAGGGCCGTATCCTGTGGCAGGCCGAGGCCGACGACTGGCGCGCGATAACCGGGCAAAGCGGTTCCACCGACCAGCCGCTGCGTTTCCAGGGCCAGTATCACGACCTGGAAAGCGACCTCTACTACAACCGCTATCGCTACTACCTGCCGGAACTGGGGCGCTATGCGACCCAGGACCCGATCGGCCTGCGGGGCGGGCCTAACCTGTACGTCTATGCGTTGAACGTGCCCTCGGTGGCCTACGACCCGACGGGTCTGTTCGTGCCCTTGCTGGTGATCGGCGCCTTCGCCCTGCGCGGGGTGATCGGTGCCGGCATCGAGCTGGGGGTGCAGGCGGGCAAGCAGGTGCTGGGGCAGGTCAAGGACAACTGGGACAACGACCGCGAACTCACCGATATCAAGTGGAAGTGCATCGACATCAACTGGAAGCATGTGGCGGTATCGGGGGCCGTGAGCACCGTGGCCCCGGGTATGCTCACCACCGGCAAGAACGTGCTGACCTCGGCCAAGGCCCTCAAGACCCTGAATGGCCAGGCCGCCAATACCGCGAACCGCGCCGCTAAACTGGCTGCGCGCAAAGCGGCCCATTCCTCGAAAATCAAAAGTGCCGTCGGCACCCAGATTGCCTGGCAAGGCGCAAAACAAGTGGTCAAGTGTCCGTTGAAAGACGAAGAAGAGGAGTGCCAGGAACAATGAAACGCATGCTGTTGATGACGGCGATCTTCATCCCGCTGGCTCTTTTGTACAACGTACTGACCCAGTATTTCGGCGAGACCTGGCTGGTGGTCGGGGCCTTTTGCCTGCTGCTGGTGGCGCTGCGGGTCGGGTTGTACCTGTACCGCCGGTCCAGGGGTATCAAGGACAACTACCTGGATGAATGAGCACGGCCCGGGCCCGGGCCGCACGCTCACTGGAACGCGCCGGACTCCAGGCAGAACGCGACCAGGGCCTGGTCGCTGTCCAGGTTCAGCTTGCGGATCGCCGAGATCTTCTGTGCGCTGACGGTCTTGATGCTGCGCTTGAGGTTGGCGGCGATCTGCATCATCGATTCGCCACGCACGAAGTGGCGCAGCACCTCGTATTCCTTGGGCGTGAGGCTGCTCAGCCCCTCGGCCATCGAACGCACCGGGCCGTTGTGCTGCTCGTTGTACTCAAGGTCGGGCGGGTAGTGCACGCGCCCGCGCCGGACGTTGTCCAGGGCGCTGAGCAGCTCGCTCATGTCGTGGCGCTTGAGTAGCACCGAGCGCACGCCGATGTCGTACAGGGTGGCGACGATCATCGGGTTCGACATCATGGTCAGGACCAGCACCTGGACCCGCGGGAAGTGGCGGATGAGGTAGGTCACCAGGCGAATCCCGTCGCCGAATTTTTCATCGCCCTCCATGAAATAGTCGGTGATCACCACATCGATGCTCGGGTTGTCCGCCAACTGTTGGATCAGGGCGCTGGGGGTAGTGACTGCCGCCACCACCTCGTAGTGGGCGGTGCTGTTCAGCAGGCTGCTGACGGCAGCCAGTACCAGTGGATGATCGTCGGCCAGTGCAACGCGGATTTTTTTCATGTGGACACGATCCATTTTCAGAAGAAATGCACGGTAGAGGATAAGTGGCAGCGTTTCAGTCGGGCAGGCTGATCCGCTCCAGGGCGTGCAGCAGAGTCAGGCTATGCGCGTGGGTGGAGGGCGTCAAACCGGCCTCCCTCAGGTCATTCCCGAAACGCTCGAGCTGCTCGATCAGCGCCTCGTAGCCGGCCACCGCGAGGGAGCCGCGAACCCGGTGCAGCAGCTCGAAGATGCGGTCGTAATCCTGTTCGTCGAGTGCCTGGCGCAAGGTCTGGATATCCACGGTCATGGTGCTGATGAAGATCTGCCGCAGGTCGCTGGGCAGGCCGGGCGGTTCCTCGAACAACGGGATGCACTGCTCGGTGTCGAGGCCGCTGAGTTGGGACAGGCTGGCCCACAGCGTCTGCAACTGCACCGGCTTGACCAGCCAGGCGTCCATGCCGCAGGCCCGGCAGCGTGCTTCCTCCTCGCACATGGCGTTGGCGGTGACGCCGATCACCGGTCGGTCATCGCCGCCCGCGCGAATGCGGGTGGTGAGCTCATAGCCGCTCATGCGCGGCATGTTGACGTCGGTCAGCAGCAGGTCGTAGTCGCCGATCCGCCACAGGTCGAGGGCCTCGGCGCCGTCGGCGGCCAGGGTGCTGTGGCAGCCCAATTGCTTGAGCTGGTGGCTGAGGGTCGCCTGGTTGATCGGGTTGTCTTCGGCGACCAGCACGTTCAGGCGAAGCGGCGGCAGGCTGTTCAGCGGCTGCAGGCCCGCGGCCCGGCCGGTCGGCCCGGGCTCGGGTTCACCACGCAGCTTGCGCTCCAGCAGAAAGCCGATGGCGCTGAAATCACAGGCATCGGCCAGGCTGGCCCCGGGGCCGGTCCGATGCCCGTCGAGGACGATTTCAGTCAGGCCGGCGAGGGCCTCGGCGCGGCCGCCGGGGGCGTCGAACATGCGCAGCAGAATGCCCGGCCCGACCCCGTCGAGCGTCGCGCCTTCCAGGGACGTGGCCTCGGCGCCCCAGCGATTGAGCCATTGGCAGAGGTTGCCGGTCAGTTCGTGATGGGGGCTGTGCACGTAGATTCGTGCACCGGCCAGGTCCGGCTGGCGCGTCGCGGTGCTGGTGCCAGCCAACGGCAGCTCGAGGCTCATGGAGAAACTGCTGCCCAGCCCCAGTGCGCTGGTCAGGCGGATTTCACTGCCCATCATCGCCGCCAGTTTGGCGCAGATCGACAGGCCCAGCCCGGCACCATGCACGGTGTGGGAGTGGGCGTCGATCTGATAGAAGGGGGTGAACAGCTGTTGCTGCTCTTCCTGGCCGATGCCGATGCCGGTGTCCACCACTTGCAGGGTCATCAGCACCTGGCCATCGCTCCCGGGCTCGGCACGGGCGCGGACGATGACGTGCCCGGAGAGGGTGAACTTGATGGCGTTGCTGATCAGGTTGGTGAGGATCTGGCGGATCCGCACCGGATCCCCCAGCAGCGCCTGGGGCAGTTGCGGATCGACGCAGGAAAACAGCAGCAGGTCCTTGTTCCGGGCACTGTCGATAAAGGCCCCGGTACAGCCTTGGACCAGCTCCCGGGGGTCGAACGACTGCCCGCCCAGGGCCAGTTGGCCGGACTCGATCCGGGTGATGTCGAGAATGTCGCTGATGATCTGCAACAGCAGCCCGGAGGACACCTGGATGCGTTCGAGCAACTGGCGCTGTTCGGGGTCGAGGTCGGTCAGCCCCATCAGCTCCAGCGAGCCGAGGACCCCATAGAGCGGGGTGCGGATTTCGTGGCTCATGGTTGCCAGGAACACCGACTTGGCGCCGTTGGCCCGGTCGGCGGCGTGCTTGGCCTGGGTCAGCTCCTGTTCCATCTGCGCCCTTGCACTGAGGTCGGCGAAGGCACAGACCACCACATCCTGGTCGTGGTAGCGGGTCGGGGCAAAGGCGATATAGAACGAGCGGCCATCGTGGGCGCGGTGGTTTTCGATGGTGCCCGGTTGCGTGGCGCGGCTGAGCCGCTCCAGCAGCGGTTGCTCCAGTCCGCTGTCGTGCAGGCTCTGGCCGACCTGGGTGTCGAACCACTTGAAGGCCAGGGTGTTGGCGAAGACGATCCGGCGTTCGTCGCGGCTGAACACGCAGAGCGCCACCGGGGTGGTTTCCAGCAGGGTACGACTGAACTGGTCGCTTTCCATCAGTTGCCGGTGGGCCTGTTGCGCCGGTGCGATCACCCGTCGGTTGTAGCGGCGCACATAGGCCCAGCCGGCCAGCGGGCTGAGTGACAGCAGGGCGATGATGCTTGCCAGCAGCCAATAGTGGCCGAAGAACAGGCTGGGGTAGGACAGGATGTAGTAGCCGGTCCAGGCCCCGTTGGCGGCGTCGACCCGGAACACCAGCCCGTCAGCCCGATAATTGACCCCGGGGCCGACCCCGCTCGGGTACGGCGCCGGACCCAGCAGCAGGCCGTCTTCCCGGCCGACCAGCCAATGGGCGTCGTAGACGCCACGTTGCAGCACCCGGGAAAAAATATTGATTCGCTCGCGGCTGATCAGGGTCGCGGCATAGGTGCCGGGGCTGCCGCTCGCGGCGTGACGCAAGGGCAGGTAGGCGATCACATGGTCGGGGTAGCCCTGCAGGCCGATCCAGCGGATGCGGTCGGCGCTCGCGGCATCGGCGCGGATCGCGGCCATCGCCGCCTGGGTCAGGGGCGCCGACAGGTTGGGGCGGCGGTTGCCGACCGTGGGCACGGTGTAGCTGGTGCCCGGTTCTGCATCCACCACCAGCAGGCCCGAGGCGGGAAAGCTCGAACGCACCCAGAAACTGGAATAGAGGTCGGCCAGGTAGCGCCCGAACCCCGCGGCACGGCTGCTTTGCAGAGGGCAGGACTTGAGATCCTGGCAGATCAGGGTGAACGGCGTATCGACCGGCGAAGGCGTGCCCTGGTACAGGGTCGCGCCGGGTATCTGCTGGTCGTCCATGGCGTGGAAGATCCACGGCGAATTCTGCTGCGGGTCGCTGTAGTCGAGGATATGCGCCTGCTGCAGGCGGGTGAGCAGCGCCTGCTGCTCGTCCATGTAGCGGCTCTGCAGGGTGAAGTCGATGCTGATGCGCTCCTGCTCCTGGCTGATGATCCGCTGGAAGCCCCAGAGCAGGGCACCGGACATGATCAGCAGCAGTGGCAGGACGCCGAACAGCACCAGGTTCAGTCGTCGAGAGTTTCGCGCGATGCGTCGTAGCGGGAGGTTTGGCATGGAGTAGGAAAAGCGGCCCGGGTGGGTGGAGAAAAAGGTGGCGGTACACTGCATCCCAGCAACTGCGAGAAAGCGTCCAGCTCCAATGCCGCGGAAATAAGATAACCCTGGGCGCTGTCACAGCCAATAAGCCGCAGAAACTCCAGGTCACGTCCTGACTCCACGCCTTCGGCAACCACTTCCAGGCCCAATTGCCGACCCAGTTGCACCGCTGCCACCAGGGCCGCGGCCCGGGCTTCGTCGGCTGCTGCGCCGTTGACGAAGTGGCGGTCGATTTTCATCTCGGTAAAAGGCGTCGAAATCAGGCTGTACATCGAACTGTAGCCCATGCCGAAGTCGTCCTGAGCCAGGCCGAAACCCTTCAGCCGCAGGCGACTGGCGCCCATGTGGTATTGCCCGGGCGACAGTGGGCGTTCGGTTTCCAGCAATTCGAAGCAGATGTCGCGGGTGGCCAGGCCGGCGCGGGCGGTCATCTGTTGCAGGTGGTCCGGCAGGTCGGGGTCATCCAGCAGCCCGGTGGGCAGGTTCACCGATACCGTGATGCGGTGGCCCAGGGCGTGCCAGTGCTTCTGCGCCTCGATCGCGTCGTCGAGCATCAGGAACAGCAGCGCGCGATCCAGCCGGTGCCGGGTAATGGACGCCAGGAACGAGTCCGGCATCAACAAACCGAAGGACGGGTTGTTCCAGCGCACCAGGGCTTCGGCGCCGATGATCTTGCCGCTGGCCAGCGAGCGGCGTGGCTGGAAGCGCGCCTGCAGTTCGCGGCGGGCGATGGCCCGCTCCAGCACCTGGCGTTCGAACACCGGCTCGTGCTCGGGCTTGAGCCGCGTGCCGGCGCGCTGGCCGGTGCTGATGATGGTGCAGATCTGCTGCACGTGGCCGGCGTCCAGCGGTTTGGGGAAGGTGCCTAGTACCGCCAGGCCTTTCTCCTTGGCCATCAGGCCGACGCTGTTCATCAGGCGCCTTGAGCAGGACGAGACTATAGCCAGGATCGGTGCCCGTGGCATACCGCTCAGGGCGTCGATGAATTGCACGCCGTCCATCTCCGGCATGTGCAGGTCCACCAGCACCAGGTCGTATTCCTGCTGGTGCAACAGGGCCAGGGCCTGGCGGGCGTCGAGGGTCGTGTGCACGGTGCCAAAGCCTGCCTCTTCCAGCAAGCGCTTGACCCGCAGGCACTGGATCGGGTGGTCGTCCAGTACCAGAACACGGATTGTCTTGGGCATGCTCACATCACCTTCCTCTTTACTGATTGAAGTACCTCGCAAAGCGTATCCAGAGGTACCGGCTTGATAAGCAGATGACGAATCCCCGCTGATTCGCAGCGGCTGCGCAGTACCGGCGACAGCTCACCGGTGATGCCGATGATCGGCCCGTCGAAGCCGCGCTCACGCAGGGTGCGGGCGAATGCCAGGCCGTCCATGTGCTGCATCTGCAAGTCGGTCAGCACCGCATCGAACGCCAGCAGGTCGTCGCGTTTCAGGGCGTCGACGGCGCTGGCGACCGCCACCACCCGGTTCCCCAGGTACAGGCCTTGTTGCAGGATCACCTGCAAGGCCAGGGGGCTGTCGTCCACCGCCAGCAGCCTGAGGTCCATCTGCGGTGCCAGGTTGTCCGGCGGCGAAAAGCGCATTTCGTTGACAATCCCGGCCTGTGCCTGGGCCACGGCGTCGCGCAGGCTGTCGAGGCTGTACATCCGCGCGACCCAGGCCGGGTTCGCCTGGCGTAGCGCGGGGGCTATCCCGGGGGCATGCATGATCACCCGCGGACCGCTCCAGGGGCCGAGCTTGAACGGGTCGAGAAACGCCTCCACCAACACCGAGCGCAGGGGCGGGGCCTCTTTGTCCGGGGTGTAGGGCAAGGCCAGTGCGCCCCAGTGGCGCAGCCAGTGGCAGAGGTTCTGCACCACTTCCAGCACGTCGCCCCGGACATACACCGGGGTCACGCCCAGGCGCGGCATTTCAGGTTCGGAGCGGTCGGTAACGGCTTCCAGGGCCAGGCTCAGGCCGAAGCTCGAACCCAGCCCGGGCTCACTGATGGCCGAGAGCTGGCCGTGCATCATGTCCGCCAGGCGCGCGCAGATCGCCAGTCCCAGGCCGGTGCCGCAGGCTTCCTGGCTCAACCAGCTGGGTACCCGGTAGTAAGGTTCGAACAACCTGGCCTGGAATTCGCCAGCAATGCCGGGGCCGGTGTCGACTACCTGGAAACGCAAGCGGGCCAGGTGGCCGCTGGTTGGCGTGCAATGTAGGCGCAGGATCACATGGCCCGACTCGGTGAACTTGATCGCGTTGCTCACCAGGTTGTTGAGGATCTGCCGGATCCGCCCGCCATCTCCGAGCACCTGTTCGGGCGTGTCCGGGTCCAGGGTCACGTACAGCCGCAGGCCCTTGCCACGGGCCCGGGCCGAGTAGCTGAAGGCCACTTCTTCTACCAGTTGCACCGGGGAGAACGGGGCGAGGTTCAGGCTCAGCCGGCCGGACTCGATCAGCGACAGGTCGAGGGTGTCGTTGATGGTGCGCATCAGCGCCGAGGAGGCTTGCTGCGAGGCTTGCAGATAGTCCTGCTGCTGGGCATTGAGGGGCGTGGTGTCGAGCATTTCCAGGGAACCGAGAATGCCGTACATCGGGGTGCGGATCTCGTGGCTGAGGGTGCTCAGGAACAGGGTTTTTTCACGGTTGGCCTGGTCCGACAGGCTCTTGGCCTGGAGCAGCGATTGCTCGGCCAGCTTGAAGTCGGTGACATCGTTCATGCAGCACAGCACCGCGGCCACGCCGTTGTAGCCGGTGGGGGCGCAGGTCAGCTGGAGAAAGGTGCCGTCCGCCAACTGGTGCTCGATGGCGTGGACCCGGCCGTGGGCGGTGGCCAGGATCTGCGCCTGCAGTTCCGGGACTGCGGCCAGCCAGCGCCGGCCCGATTCGTTGGACAGGATCAGCGAGCCCTCGTCGCGGCGAATCAGGCACAGGCCCACCGGGGCCATTTCGATAAACCGGTGGTTGAGCGAGACGCTGTCCGCCAGCGCGCTGTAATGGCGAACCGCAGGCTCCACCAGGCGCAGGCGGATAAAGCGTGCCCCGAGGAAAATCCCGGCAAACAGCAGCAGGGTCATCAGGGCCGTGGTGTACAGAGGGCCTGCGGTGTCCTGCAGCAATTGGCTGACCGGGGCGTAGTACACCAGGCGCCATCCGGCGTTGCCCACCGACTTGTTGAGCACGACGTAGTCGGGCAGGCCGCGCAGGCGGTGCAGGCCAAAGGAGTCTTCCTCGGCCTTGAACCGCGACAGCGCCTCGGGCACCGCCCAGGCGGCACTGTGCAGCACCACCGCGCCGTTGGCGTCATAGAGCACGTATTTGCCCTGGTGCAATTGCAAGGGGTCGAGCGCCAGGTCGGTCTCTTTGAGTTGCAGCCCGAGCCAGCCGTCGGCAGCGTTGTGCTCGTCGATAGGGCGCAGCAGGTACACCTGTTTCGAGCGGCCGTTGGGCACCCAGGACCACAGGGTGCGCGCCCCCGGGTGCTGGTTCAACAAGGCTTGCGCCGCGCTCTGGTCGAGGCTTTGCAGCCACTGGGCGCTGGCATCGAGGTTCGTGCCGCTGCCGCCCCCGGGCTCATACACGGTGCGGATCAGGCCCTGGTCCGGGGCCAGGTAAATCAGTTCGCTGTGGGTGTTGGCGATCTCGACCAGGTCGCGGGCCGTGAGGATCAGCGCCCAGGAATAGTTCGCGGCGTTATTCCCCAGGGGTAACAGGCGTAGTTGATTATTAGTTGCAAGGAAGTTGGCAGTTTTGGAACTTAGGCTGCCGTCGATATTGCGCACGGCGGAAGAAGAAATAGCCTTCAGCAGACTTTCCCGTTGATTGAAGAACTGTTGCGCATTGAAGGCCGCGGCATTCATCTGACGCCGATAGCTGGAAAGGGTTTCCGTCAATGAACCCTGAATCAAAAAACCCGCAATGATCAGGATGCAAGACAGCAAACTGAGCATGAACAGACGCAGCAGAGCCACCGGAATATGGGGTCCGGAAAAGTGCCTGAGGGGCTGCGGGGAAGGGCCGTGTTTAGTCATCCGCCCATGTTAGGGATATCGCTGAATAGTCCCTTTAAGAAAATTCTTAATACCCGTCATTTAGGATAATTCTCATAGGTTAGTTGCGTGAAAGATTCGACCATCCAGGCCTCTCTTGCTCTATGCAAAGGTGTGGAAGTTATGTTTCTGGTTAAAAGGGCGCTCACGGTATTTTCCGTGTTGCCGCTGCTGACACTTTCCGCCCAGTCTGCTCAGGCGACTGATTATGAAAAAATCGACCTCAGTTCCGCGCAAGGCGAATCTCGGGTGCTCGATGACGTGCGCGTCGACTTCACCGGCAGCGGCCCGGGGATTCTTGTCAGCGGCGCGCAAAACCAGTTGCAGGGCGACGGTTACCAGGTGCAGGTCACGGCGGCCAGCGCGAACAGCGCGGTGGTCGGGGTGCAGGTGGAGGCCGGAGGCCAGGCCACGTTGAATGACGTCAGCATCATCACCGGCGGCTCCGACCGGGCCGACGGCGCGCTGGTGACGGGGACCGGCAGCCGCCTGACGTTGAACGATGTGCAGATCACCACCGGTGGCTCCGGCAGTCGCGGGGTGGTGGCTACCGACGGCGGCCAGGCGGTGTTGTCCGGTGGCTCGATCAGCACCTCGGGCAACCAGGCCGAGGCCCTGTCCGCCAGTGGCAGCGGCTCCAGCATCCAGGCCTCGAACATGGATCTTTCCAGCACGGCGACCTGGAGCGGCACCCTGGTGCGGGCCGCGAGCGGTGCCTCCATCAGCCTGGACAACGTGACGCTCAACACCCTGGGCAGCATGGGCGCGATGTCCGCTGAAGGGGTTGGTTCGTCCATCAGCGCCAATGGCGTCAACCTGACGGCGACTGACGGGCAGGGCGTGCGTGTCACCAGCGCGGCGTTGACCTTCCGCAATGGCAGCATCAACGCCAAGGGCGACGGCATTCTGCTGAGTCAGCTGTACCAGATACCGGGCGGCGTGGCCCAGGTCAGCAACAGCGACATCGTTTCGCAGAACGGCTACGGCATCAACATCAACGCTGACAGCGCCGCCGCCGACCTGGATAACGTGCGCATCACCACCCAGGGCAATTACGGCTCGGGGCTGTGGATGCCCGGGAGCAACAGCCGCGCCGACCTCAAGTGCAGCACCATCGAAACCTTCGGCAACCAGGCGACGGGCATCGACAACCGCGCTGGCAAGGCGACCATCACGGGGGGCAGTATCGTCACCCACGGCGCCAGCTCTCACGCACTGTATGCGTCGGCCGATACCATCAACAGCCCGGGCGCCGAGTTCGACGTCAAAGGGGCGTGGATCGAAACCTTCGGCCGTAGTTCGGTGGGCGCCCTGGCGCGAATGTCCGGGGCCAAAGTCAGCGTCAGTAACAGCCGCATCCTGACCCACGGTGACTCCGCCTACGGCCTGTTCGCCTCCGGGCGTGGAGCCAGCGTGGCACTTGTCGACTCCGACCTGTTGACTGAGGGCGAGTCAGCCTATGGCCTGTCCATCAGCAACAATTCCACGGCCAGGTTTCAGGGATCGGCCGTGCAAACGGTGGGTACCTCCGCCCACGGCATTGTCAGTTACGCCACCGGGGCCGGGGTGGTGAATGACATCGAGGTCAACGCCAGCCAGATCGACACCCAGGATGGTGTGGGCATCCTGGTCAATGGCGGCGGCCTCGACATCCGCCTCACCGACAGCCGCCTGCTGGCCCGCAGCGCCGGCCAGCCGGGCACCGCGCTATGGATTACCGACCGTGCCGGCGGGGTGTTGGCGGGGGATGTGCAACTGGATGCCGTGAGGTCGCAGATCAGCGGCGACATCGTGGTCGACGCCGGCACCCTGCAACTGAACCTGGGCGATCACTCGACCTTGCACGGGGCCATTCAGGACAACCGGCAAAGCGCCCGGCTGGACATCGACGACAGCAGCTTCTGGACGCTCACGGGCGACTCCACGCTCAATCAGTTGACGAATGCCGGGGTGGTGGAGTTCGCCGATCCGGGCCTGGGCGGCGCCTTCAAGCAACTCAAGGTGAGCGGTGACCTGAGCGGCGACGGGCTGTACATCATGAACACCGACCTGGGCCAGCAGGCGGGCGATCGGCTGCTGGTCGGTGGCCAGGTCACCGGGCAGAACCAGATCCTGGTCCGCAACTCCGGCGCCGAACCCGGTGCCGACGGGCAACGCCTGACCCTGGTGGAGAGTGCCGGGGGACCGGGCTCGTTCAGCCTGGCCAACGCCGGAAAGGTGGTCGATGCCGGGACCTATCGCTATGAGCTGCAAGGCGATGCCCAGTCCGGCGAGTGGGACCTGGTCAACGTCGGGCGCAACCAGCCGCTGACCCCAGGGCCGGACAACCTGTCCACCGGCGCCAGTGCTGCCATCAACAGCAGCGCCATCGCCACCTTGCGCGGCACCTGGGACGCCGAGCGCGCGACCCTGGTACAGCGGGTCGGCGAACTGCGTGCCGGTACGGGCGGCCAGGGCCTGTGGGTCCGTGGCTTCGGGCAGCAGCAATCCCTGGACAACGGCGTGGGCCGGGACTTTTCGCAACGGGTGCAGGGCAGCCAACTGGGGATCGACACCCGCATCGCCACTGCCCAGGGGGCGCTGGTGGTGGGTGGCCTGGCGGGGTACAGCCAGACCGACCGCGATTTCAAGGGCGAGGGCAGCGGCAAGCTCGACAGTTACCACGCGGGGGCCTACGCCACCTACCTGGATGACTCGGGCTGGTACACCGACACCTTGCTCACCCTCAACCGCTGGTCCACCCGGCTGGATGTGCACGGCACCGATGGCGCCAAGGTCTCCGGGCATTCACGCAGCCACGGGGCCGGGGTTTCGGTGGAAGCCGGCAAGAAAATCAACCTCGATGACGGCTGGTTTGTCGAACCCCAGGTGCAAGTCTCGATGCTCTACGTGGCCGCGGACAGCTACCGCCTGGACAACGGCCTGCAAGTCGATGCCGGTAACGGCCTGTCGACCCAGATGCGCGCCGGCGCCCGCACCGGACGCGCATTGCCACTGGACAACGGCGTGCGCCTGCAACCCTACCTCAAGGCCGGTTGGGTCGAAGACTTCTCGGCCCGCAATACGGTCAAGACCAACGGCATCAGCAGCCGCCCCGATGGCAGTGGCGGCGGCTGGTATGCCGGGGCCGGGGTCACTGCGCAGGTGAGTCCCAAGCACCAATTGTATGCCGATCTGGAGACCAGCGAGGGTTCCAGCATCGACCGTCCCTGGGCGGCCAATATCGGCTACCGCTACAGCTTCTGACGCTGGGCGGCGTTTGTGGCCGGTGCTGCGAGCAGACGCAGCGCCGGCTTTTCAAGAGTGGGGCGTGCCTTTGGCCTGGCCGTGAATGAATGAGCAAGTGGCTGCCTGATCCACACGAAAAATGATTTATCATACGCCGTATGTTTATTTGCGCGAGGTAGCGGCTATGGCGTTCGGCAAGGTTTTTATCGCCACATCGGTGGATGGATTTATCGCCCGCAGCGATGGCGGCATCGACTGGCTGCCCGCTGGGGAGTCCGGCGAGGACTATGGCTACGGGGCGTTCATGGCCTCGGTGGATGGCGTTGTCATGGGCCGTGGCACCTATGAAAGCGTCCTGGGCTTCGAGCCCTGGCCGTTCGAAAAACCGGTGGTGGTGCTCAGCCGTACCTTGAGTGAGCAGGATGTGCCGCACCCCCTGCGGCACCGGCTGCGGATCAGCGCCGCCGAGCCCCTTGCGCTGGTGGCGCAGTTGCGGGCCCAGGGTTGGGAACATGCCTATATCGATGGCGGGGCGGTGATTCGAAGCTTTTTGCACGCCGGGTTGATCGACGAATTGACCCTGACCCGGGTGCCGGTGCTGATCGGCAGCGGGCGGCCCCTGTTCGGCGAACTTGAGGGGGATGTGCGCTTGAGCGTGGTCGCTTCGACGCTGTATGCCGATGGCCTGGTCAGTACCCGCTATCGCGTCGAGACGGGGCCCGCCCATGACTGAGAAAACCAGGCGCAGCGGTCGTCCCGCAGCCGGCAGTTCTCTCAACCTCGATCAGGTCCTGGACGCCGGCCTGAGCCTGCTGGAAGCAGTGGGGCCCCAGGCTTTTGGTGGCAGGGCCCTGGCGCGACAACTGGGGATCACGCCGATGTCGGTGGCCTATCACGTGGGCGATCAGCACAACCTGATGCGCCTGCTGGTGGAGCGGGTGCACGCCGAACCGCTGCCCGAACCGGCACCGGACCTGCCGCCCCGGCAACGGCTCCAGGCCCTGTTGGGTGGTTATATGGCGCGGGTTCGCCGGCACCCGGCTTTGACCTTGTGCGTCCTCAGTGACCCGCAGTTGTTCCATGGCTCGCTGGCGGACCTCAGCGCGCGCCTGCGGCAGGCCGTGGGCCAGTTCGACGATGACCCGGTGCTGTTCGACCTGCTGCTCGACTACACCCACGGCCATGCCCTGGCGCTGGCCTTGGCCGGTGAGGCTGGGCACGCACTGGAAGGGGCGTATGAAGCCGGGCTGCGGCGTTTGTTGCGCTGAATTCCGGCAGTGGCGGGGACCAGCATGGCCGCGACCATTGCCCGAGATCGAACCCTGCGACGCTGGGTTCGAACACCTGGAACAGCCCTGAGTCGACTGGCGCCGCATTCAGCGTCAGGCGCCATCACCCTCGATCGCCTCGATCAAGGCCAGGGCCTCGCTGCGTGACAGCGGGCGCTGCATGCGTTGCGCGAGCACGGCCATGGTGCGCTGGTGCTCGCAGGCCACCACCGACTCGACCTGTTCATCGACGCACAGCAGCGCGATAAAGCACTGGCGCTCCGGTTCTCCCAGGTACTCAATGTGCGTCCAGTCCCGGGCGTGGCCCAGGACTTCGAAGGTCTTGCCGTAGTGGTAAGTCCAGAAAAACGGCACATCGGCAAACTCCCGCTGCCCACCCAGCATATTGCCGGCGGCGAGAAAGGCCTGCTGCTGCGCCAGGCGCCAATGTTCGAGGCGCAGCGGGCGACCGGCGAGGGGGAAAGTCAGCATGTCGCCGGCCGCCCACAGGCCCTCGGCCACGCGCATCTGGCCATCGGCCTGGAGTGACTGGTCGTCGGCCAGGGGCAGGCCACGGGTCAGGCCGGTCGCCGGTTTGATGCCGGTGCCGAACAGCACCAGATCAGTGTCGAGCCGGGTGCCGTCCCGCAGCATTACCGCTTCGACCCGGCTCGTGCCCTCAAGCCTCACGGCCTCGGTGTCGGGGTGGAAAATCACGCCGTTGCGCTGGTGCAGGTCGCGCAAGGAGCGGCCGATGCGCTGCCCCAACTGCTTGGCCAGGGGCACGGCGTGGCGCGCCACCACCTGCACCTGCAACCCGGCCTTGATCATGGCCGAGGCCGCTTCCAGGCCGATAAAACCGTCGCCGATAATCACCACTCGGCTGCCCGGCGCGCAGGCATCGAGCAACTGTTCGGCATCGGCCAGGGAACGCAGGACAAAGGTCCCGGGTAGTTGGGCGCCGGCAATCGCCGGTCGCTGGGCAATGCCGCCGGTGGCCAGCAGCGCCGCGTCGTAGGTCAGGCTCTGGCCGTCGGCCAGGGTCAGGGTGCGCGCGTCGGCATCCACCGCGCGCACTTTGCCGCGCAGGCGCTGGATATCGGCGCTGCGATAAAAATGCGGGTCGAGCAGGGAGGGGATTTCTTCGACCGCCATGTCGCCGGCGATCACGAATTTGCTCAAGGCGGTACGGTCGTAGGACGTGGGGTGTTCCGGGTCGATCCACACCAGTCGCCCGGCATAGCCCTTGGACCGCAGGGCGAAGATGGCCGCGCTGCCGGCCGCCCCGGCGCCCACCACCACAAAACAGCGATTGTCGCGTCGGGAGGAGGGGGGCGTCGCCGGCATGGGCTGGTCATCGACCCACACGGTCTGTTCCTCGACCCGCACTCCGTAGCGCTTGAGGTGTGCCAGGGCCGGCGGCTCACAGACCTCGCCGTTTTCCAGGGCAAACGCCGCCTTGTGCCAGGGGCAGATCAACCGGCCTGCACAGACCGCCCCGTCTTCCAGCGGTGCGCCGGCATGCGGGCATTGGGCCTGGAACGCGCGGACGGCCTGGCCATGGCGCAGCAGCACGACTTCCTCGGCCCCGACCTGGAGCCGTATGCCGCGGTCGTCACGCAACTCATCCAGTCGGGCCACGGCATGAAAGGTCATGGGCCGTCTCCTTCAATCAGTCGCCGGCGCCCCCAGCCCCCGAACCTGCGCCGACCGCGCCGCCGGAGCCCGCCTTGCCGGTGCCCATCGGGCCTTTCTGGGTCTGTTCCGATTTATTGTTCTGCAACTGGTCGTTGGAGTACGGGCCGGGTTGGGTATTGGTGGTGTTGTTCTTGGGTTTGGCGCCCGAACCGGTGCCGCCGCTGGGCGGGCTGGGGTTGGTGCCCGGTGGCATCGCCGAGCCGCCGTTGTCGTTGCTGTTCATGCCCGACGCGTTCGGCGCCTGGTTGGTATCGGCGGTTGCAGCCTGCACCGGGCCTGCCAGCACGCAGGCCAGGCCAGCCAGGGCCAATGTGGTACGCAAAGAATTTTTCATGGGAGAACCTCTTGCTGGGACCAGGTGCAATGCACGACCCAAGGGCATCTGCCGCGGGCGGTCAGGGTGCAGTCCTCATCCGGTGAGCGATTTCAAACCTCGCCAGATTGGGAAAGCGCAGGAGCCCGGAAAGTTTAAAAAATTTGCCGATCAACGATGAATGGAAGCGCGCTGGGGCTTGTCCGATGAACATTGCAGCCCGCGTGGCGGCGGTTCCGGTGGGGGCAGGCCGCTGCAGGGCGGCACGAATGGCATGTTGTATTTTCAACGGGAGGGTGCAGACTGATTCGGCGCCCCGTCCGGGGCAGGCCCCCTCCCTTTGTTCAGGCACACAATAATAAACCGCGGAGACCGCCATGTCTGACCAGCCCGAGCTGCCACCCCGCGTCGATGATGATCGCTTCCGGCTGTTGGTCGATGCCGTGATCGATTACGCGATCTACATGATCGACGCCCAGGGGTTTGTCGTCAGTTGGAACACCGGGGCCAGGCGCTTCAAGGGCTATCAGGAAGCGGAAATCCTCGGCGCGCATTTCTCCTGTTTCTATACCCCCGAGGACCGTCAGGCCGGGCTGCCCCAGCGCACCCTGGATACTGCCCTGCACGAGGGCCGGTTCGAGGGCGAGGGCTGGCGGGTGCGCAAGGACGGCACGCACTTCTGGTGCCATGTGGTGGTCGACCCGATCCGCGACCCCCAGGGCCAGTTGCTGGGGTTTGCGAAAATCACCCGCGACCTGACCGAGCACAAACTCGCCGAACAGACCCTGAAGCAGAGCGAGCAGCAATTTCGCCTGCTGGTGCAGAGCGTCACCGATTACGCCATCTACATGCTCGATGCCCAGGGCCGGGTCAGCAGCTGGAACCTGGGGGCGCAACGGATCAAGGGCTATGCCGCCCAGGAGATCATCGGCAAGCATTTCTCGCTGTTTTATAGCGAGCAGGACCGCGCCGCCGGGGAGCCGGCGCGGACCCTGGAGATTGCCCGGCAGGACGGGCGCTTCGAAAAACAGGGCTGGCGGGTGCGCAAGGACGGCACGCAGTTTCTGGCCCATGTGGTGGTCGACCCGATCCGCGCCGACACCGGGGAAATCATGGGCTTCGCCAAAATCACCCGGGACATCAGCGAAGCCTTCGAAGCCCAGAAAAAACTCGAACTGGCGCGGGAGGCGCTGTTCCAGTCGCAGAAACTCCAGGCCATCGGCCAGCTCAGCGGTGGCATCGCCCATGACTTCAACAACCTGCTGACGGTGATTCTGGGCAACCTGGAACTGCTGCAAAAGCGCCTGGGGGATGACCCGAAGCTGACGCGTCTGGCGACCAATGCCGTGCTGGGCGCCCAGCGTGGGGTGTCGCTGACCCAGCGCATGCTGGCCTTTGCCCGGCGCCAGGAACTCAAGACCGAATCGGTGCAACTGAGCCAGCTGCTGGCCAGCCTCAATGACCTGCTGTGCAGTTCCGTGGGGCCCCAGGTGATCGTCACCGCCGAACTGCCGCCCGAGCTGCCGGCGGTGCAGGCCGATATCAACCAGTTGGAACTGGCCCTGCTCAACCTGGCGAGCAACGCCCGGGATGCCATGCCCGGCGGCGGCAATATCCATATCAGTGCCCAGGTGCGCGGCGCCCTCGGCACCCTGGGTGAAACACACTACGTGTGCCTGTCGGTGATGGACTCCGGCGAAGGCATGGATGAACAGACCCTGGCCTGCGCCGCCGAGCCTTTCTTCACCACCAAGGGCCTGGGCAAGGGCACCGGGCTCGGTTTGTCCATGGTGCATGGCCTGGCCGAACAGCTGGGCGGGCGACTGGTGCTCAAGAGCAGCAAGGGCCAGGGCACCACCGCCGAGCTGTGGCTGCCCCTGGCCACCGAAGCGGCCCGTCAGTTGCCGCTGAAACAGGATCCAGGCCTGAAACCGACGTTCAAACCGTTGTCGGTGCTGGTGGTCGACGATGACAGCCTGGTGCTCAACAGCACCACGCTGCTGCTCGAAGACCTGGGCCACCGGGTGATCTGCGCAGACTCCGGGGCCCAGGCCCTGCATTGCATCGAGCACGAGCCGGACATCGACCTGATGATCACCGACGTCGCCATGCCGCAAATGGATGGTGCGCAACTGGCCGAGGCCATGCGCCAATTGCGTCCGGAGTTGCCGGTCATCCTGGCCACCGGCTATGCCCAGGACCTCGCCGGCCTGGCCAGCACCCTGCCACGGCTGTTCAAGCCCTACACCCAGTTGCAGTTGCTCGAAGCCGTGACCCAGGCGCTGGAAAAGCCCCCGGCACAGGGGCGCCTGGGATGAAAGCGCTAAAGATCGCCACCTTCAATATCAATGGTATCCGCGCACGATTGCCCAACCTGCTGGACTGGCTCGAACGCGAGCGCCCCGACATCGCCTGCCTGCAGGAGCTGAAGGCAGTGGATCGGGATTTCCCCGCCAGCCAACTGGAAGCGGCCGGTTACGGCAGCCTGTATCGGGGCCAGGCCTCGTGGAACGGGGTGGCGATCCTGGCCCGGGATTCGCAGCCGCTGGAGATCCGCCGGTCCTTGCCCGGCACCGAGGACGACCCCCAGAGCCGCTACCTGGAAGCGGCGGTCCACGGCATCGTGGTGGGCTGCCTGTACCTGCCCAACGGCAACCCGCAACCGGGGCCCAAGTTCGACTACAAACTGGCCTGGTTCGAACGCCTGATCGAGCACGCGGCGCAGCTGCAAAGCAGCGAGCATCCGGTGCTGCTGGCCGGCGACTACAACGTGGTGCCCACCGATTTCGATATCTACAACACCCGCTCCTGGCTCAAGGACGCCTTGCTCCAACCGCAAAGCCGCGCCTGCTACCAGCGTCTGCTGGACCAGGGCTGGACCGATGCCTTGCGCCACCTGTACCCCGAGGAACGGGTCTACACCTTCTGGGATTACTTTCGCCGGCACTGGCAGAGCAACTCCGGGCTGCGCATCGACCACCTGCTGCTCAACCCGGCCCTGGCGCCTTACCTGAAAAACGCCGGGATCGACGCCTGGGTGCGCAACGAGCCCCATGCCAGCGACCACGCGCCGACCTGGATCGAACTGGGCACGCGCAAACGCCGCTGACCCGCCTCGCCGCCGTCCATTCCCGTAGTGCTCAACAGCCGCCTGCACCGGTGGTCGCGGGCGGCTGCACGCCGATGGAATTTTTTTCGAGGCGCAGCGCTCTTCCTTCTAGAGGCGTGCAACAACGCCCGGCGTCCGGCCGTGATGGCCGTCGACGCGTCGACCCTTTACTGGTGCTGGAGCCTGCCATGCCTGATTTAGCCGCCGTACGCTATTCGTCTCGCACCCCGGGGAGCCGCTCATGAGCCTGCTCGAAGCACTGCGCGGTACTCCCGGCGAGTTGTACCAGGGTGAGCCCCTGCATAGCCTTTACCAGCGCTTGTTGGCCGATGCCGACCCGCAGTCACGGACCCTGGCTGACGACTTTTTGCGCCAGCAACTGCAACAGGCCGAGGCCGGCGATGACCCGCTGCCCGAGCATCCCGAGCAGTTGCTGGCCTGGATCGAGGGCAATTGTGCCGATGTGGCCCAGGACTACGCCGCGTATTTAACGGCGCGGCAGCAGGGCGCCCCCCGGCGCTACTTTCAGAACAAGGCCCATGCGCTGTATTTCCTGCAAGGCGTGGCGCCTACCAAACTGGTGGACGGGGCCTGGCTCTACGGCGCCCTGGGCCACTGGCAGGACTACCGTTACGACGGCCTGTTGACCACCTACCTCGAAGAGTTGGGCGACGGCGAGCCGGCGCAGAACCATGTGGCGATTTATCGTCGCCTGCTCGCCGAACAGGGCTGTGACGGCGACCTGCCGCTGGATGACGAACTGTATCGTCAGGGCGCCATTCAGCTGGCACTCGGCTGTTGCGCCGAGGTCTTTATGCCCGAGGTGCTGGGCTACAACCTGGGCTACGAGCAACTGCCCCTGCACCTGTTGATCAGTGCCTATGAACTCAGTGAACTGGGCATCGACCCGTACTACTTCACCCTGCATGTCACCATCGACAACGCCAGCACCGGCCATGCCCGGCGCGCGGTGCAGTCGGTGCTGGAGCTCAGGCCTATGGGCATGGACGCCGACGAGTACTGGCGTCGGGTGCGGCGTGGTTATCGCCTCAACGACCTGGGCCTGGGATCGAGCGCGGTGATCCGGGGTTTCGACCTGGAGCGTGAGGTGGTGGCCATGCTCGAACGCAAGCGGCGCTTTGGCCAGCACATGCATTCCGACTACTGCCGCTTCGATGGCAAGAGCGTCAACCAATGGCTGGCCGAGCCGGGGCAGATCCCGGCATTCCTCCAGGCGTTGCAGGCCAGAGGCTGGATCAAGCGCCATCAGGACCCGGCCGACAGCCGCTTCTGGCAATTGATTGAGGGCGCGGGCGCGGCGATGTTCGGGGTGTTCAGCGGTTTTGAGAAACAACTGCTGCAGGACTGGATCGCCGGCGACTGGGACGCCCGCCCGCGCATCACCCCGGCGCGCCTCGGCAGTGCCCATGACGCCGCGCCACCGCCCGCAGTCGAGGACCCGGAAACCCAGGCCCTGGCCACTGCCCTGGAGCAGCAGCCGGTCGAGGGGCAACTGGCGCTGCTGCTGCCCTGGCTCGGCCCGCAGCGTCATTCGCGTCCGGCCGGGCTGTACGCCACGCGGCGCTTTATCCAACTGCGCGCCAGTGTGCGCTGACCCACAAGGAAGCCCGGTCCATGATTGATTCCGCGCCACGCACCACGCCTTTGCATGACTCGTCCCAAGCCCAGGCCGATCAGGCCCTGCTGCGACTTGGGCAACGGCTGATGGCGGCCAGCTATCGGTTCATTACCCCGACGCCCCTGACCCACCAGCGGGTCAATGGGCGCCTGGCCGACCCGCGCGCGACGGACCTGCGTGGGGTGTTCGGCTGGTCACGGCCCTTCGATGCAGGGCTGTTCGACGCCGCCGAACTGGCCGAGCTGCAACAGGCCGGCATTGTCCAGGAGGACGCCGGGCAGTTGCGCAGCACGGTGCGCTGGTCGAGCCTGGGGCCCTTGCTGCTGGCCCATTCCGCGTACCCCACGGAGGAGGCGGACGCGGTGTTTTTCGGTCCTGACAGCTACCGCTTCGCCAGCCTGATCGAGGACCACCTGCGCCAGCGTTTCAGCCCTGTGCGGCGGGCGGTGGACATCGGTTGCGGGAGTGGGGTCGGCGCCTTGCTGGTGGCCCGCGCGCGCCACACGGCCGAGGTCCTGGCGGTGGACATCAACCCGCGGGCGCTGCGCATGAGCGCGGTCAACGCCGAGCTGGCCGAGGCGCACAACGTCAGCGTCTATCACAGTGATGTGCTGGGCAGCGTCGAGGGCCGGTTCGACCTGATCCTGGCCAACCCGCCCTATATGCAGGACACCCAACAACGGGCCTATCGCCACGGTGGCGGTGAGCTGGGGGAGCAGCTGTCGCTGCGTATCCTGCGGGAGGCGCTGCCGCGTCTGCAGTGCGACGGCAGCTTGCTGCTCTACACCGGCGTGGCGATGGTCGAGGGCCGCGACCCGTTTCTCGCCGCCGCGCGACCGCTGCTCGACAACGATGCCTATGCCTGGACCTACCGCGAACTCGATCCGGATGTGTTCGGTGAAGAGCTGGAGAAGCCGGGCTACGAACGGGTCGAGCGCATCGCCGTGGTGGCCTTGACCGTCACCCGCCGGTCATAGGTCCGGTGGCGCGTCGGCCACGGGGCTCCACTCCAGGGTCCGCCGCACCTTGGCCAGCAGCTCCTGGATATGAAACGGCTTGGAGATGATGTCCATGCCGTCCCCCAGGAAACCCTGGATATTGGCTGCGTTTTCCGCATAGCCGGTCATGAACAGCACCGGCAGTTCGCGGCGCCAGACCCGGGCCATATCCGCCAGTTCGCGCCCGTTCAGGCCCGGCAGGCCGACATCGGTCAACAGCAGGTCGATCGACGGGTCGCCCTGCAGGCTGGCCATGGCCTGTTCGACCTCAGCCGCCAGGGTGCAGCGGTAGCCGGCATCCACCAGCACCTCGGCGACAAAGCTGCGCACCGAGGGCATGTCTTCGACGATCAGCACATGCTCGCCGCTGCTGTCTTCGACTGCCACCAGGTGCTCGACCTGTTGCGCTGCGGCGTCGGCACTGGCCGGCAACATGATGGTGACCTCGGTGCCCTGGCGCGCCACGCTGCGAATCCGCGCATCGCCCCCCGATTGCCGGGCAAAGCCGTAGATGGTCGACAGTCCGAGGCCGGTGCCCTGGCCCAGGGGTTTGGTGGTGAAGAACGGATCGAACACTTTGTCGATCACGTTGTGGTCGATGCCGACCCCGTCGTCCCTGACCGACAGCGCGACATAGGGCCCGTTGTCCAGTTTCAGGTTGCCATGGGAGTACGCGGCATAGGTGGTGACCCAGATATTGCCGCCCTTGGGCAGCGCGTCGCGGGCGTTGATCACCAGGTTCAGCACCGCGCTCTGCAACTGGATCGGGTCCACCAGGGCCACGGCGGCCTTGGTGGTCAATTCGAGCTTGAGGGTGATGTGTTCGCCGATGGTGCGCACCAGCAATTCTTCCAGGGAGCGGATGTGCTCGTTGATGTCGATCGGCCTCGTGTCCAGCGGCTGCTGGCGGGCAAAGGCCAGCAGCCGATTGGTCAGCCCGGCGGCGCTCAGGGCCGAACTCAGGGCGGCGTCGGCGTAGTCGATGACCTTGTCGGTGCGCTCGCTGAGCATGCGCTTCTTGATCAGTTCCAGGCTGGTGATGATGCCGGTCAGCAGGTTGTTGAAGTCGTGGGCAATGCCGCCGGTGAGCTTGCCCAGGGCGTCCATTTTCTGCGCTTGCAGCAACTGCGCTTCGGTGCGTGCCAGCTGGCTGGTGGCGATGTCCAGCTCGGCCCGCTGGTCACGTTCGCGCAGGCGGTGTTCGGTGACGTCTTCGACAAATATCAGGCTCAGCTCGGGGCTGCGATAGGGCGAGATCTGCCATTCGGTTTCCCGGGTCTGGCCGGCGACCTGCATCTGCAACGTGCCTTTCCAGCGCTCGCCGGCCGCCAGGCGCAGACGCAGTTCCTTGAGCACCGCGCACTGGTCCCTGGCAAAGCATTCGAGCAGGGTGTCGGGGTTGAGGTTGTCCTGGATCAGTTGGGCGAACGCGTGGTTGCATTCGTGCACTTTCAGCTCGGCGTCCATCACCGCGATGGGCGCGCTGATATTGAAGAAAATCTCGCGAAAGCGTGCCTCGCTTTCTCGTAAGGCATATTCGGTGTCGCGCACCCGCAGCAGGGTGCGCAGGGTGGCCAGCAGCACGTCCGGGTCCACCGGGTGGATCAGGTAGGCATCGGCCCCGGCATCCAGGCCGGTGATGATGTCGCCGGTCTCGATCGACGCGGCCGACACATGCACCACCGGCAGCAGGGCGGTGGCCGGGTCGGCGCGCAGGGTGCGGACAATGTCGAAGCCGCTCATGTCCGGCAGGTTGACGTCCAGGATCAGGCCGTCGACCACCTCGCTGGCGATGATGTCCAGGCCTTCCTGGCCGGTGCCGGCTTCCAGTACTTGATAATGGTGGCGCTCCAGGCGCCGGCGCATGGCGTAGCGGGTGGCGGCGTTGTCGTCGACGATCAGCAAACGGATGTCACGCTTCATCGACGGGCTCCTCGGCAATTGAGAGAGGGATGATCACAAAGAAGGTCGAGCCTATCCCTGGCGTGCTGTCTACACCCACTCTGCCGCCCAGCAGTTCGGCAAAGCGCTTGCACAAGGATAGGCCAAGCCCGGTGCCGCGCAGGCGCTTTTGCAGCGGTGAGTCGATTTGCGAGAAGTCCTCGAACAGGTTGCTGTGCAGCTCCGCCGGGATCCCGAGCCCGGTGTCATTCACCGCAAAGCGGATTTCCTGCTGGTTCTCCATCCGCGCCGAGACCCGCACCTCGCCTTGCAGGGTGAATTTCAGGGCGTTGGAGATGAAGTTGCGCAGGATCTGCGCCAGTTTTTTATCGTCGGTGAACAAGCGAGGCAACCCCGACGGCTCTTCGAAGATCAGGTCGATGGACGAGGCGTCGACAATCGGCCGGAACATCCCGCGCAAGGCGGAAAACAGGTCCAGCATGTCGAACCAGGCCGGGGAAATGCTGATTCGCCCGGCTTCGATCTTGGCCAGGTCCAGCAGGTCATCGACCATGTCGCTGAGCTCGCGGGCAGAGCTGCTGACAAAGGCCACCTGCTTGTGCTGCTCGGGGCTCAGGGGGCCGTCCAGCTCGTCGCTGAGCAGGCTGGCGATGCTCAGGATCGAGCCCAGCGGGGTGCGGAACTCGTGGCTCATATAGGACAGAAAGCGGCTTTTCAGGTCCGAGGCCTGGCGCAGTTGCTCGGCCTGGGTATCCAGCTCGGCGTAGAGCGCCAGCACGCCCTGGTTGGTTTCATCCAGTTCGTCGCGCAGCGCCTCGGCTTCCGCTTGCAGCTGGCGCACCAACGGCGAATCTTCGGGGATAGGCGGGGGAGTGGAATCAGCCATCGATGGCCTCCAGGGCAATCACCAATACGGTTACGTCATCCCGGCCGCGACAGTAGTCACGATGCAGGACGGTCGCGATCAGGGCCGGGTGGCGCTGGGCGAGCCCGGGGTAATCCTGCAGGTTCCAGCGCGACTGTAAGCCGTCGCTGTATAGGATCAGCAACTGGCCGCTGGCGTCCGGGTAGTCGAAGGGTTGCGCCTTGCGGAACTGGCTGCCGACGATGCCCGGGTGCGAGGCCAGGCCCCGGGATTTACCCTGGCTGATCAGGCTGGCACCGATGTTGCCGATGCCGGTGAAGGTCAGCCGGCCTGCGGTGGCATGGTACTGGGCAATCGCCACGGCGCCTCCCCGGGTGCCGGTCATGGCGATATGCAGGTCGTTCATCAGCTCGGTGGGGCTGAGGAACGGTGCCAGGGCGAACACCTCTTCGCCGGCCCGCGCCGCCCGTTCGGCTTCACTGCCGTGACCCAGCCCGTCGACCACCAGCACACTCAGGCGCCCGGGTTCGAGCGCCAGGTGCCAGGCATCGCCGCAGGCCGGGTCGTTGTGCAGCGAGTGCTGGCTGACCCCGTAGCGCAGGTCCTTGACCACGGACTGGCGCGGATACAGCCGGGCCAGCAGCACCGAGCCACGTTCGTCGGCGTAGGCGTCGAACACCTGCGCCAGGCGGCTGATGCTGCCCAGGCCAATGCCCTGGGTGCCGCCGGTGGAATAACCGTCGATCAGGCAGTGGCGCAGGTCGAAGCCCTGGCCCCGGTCCACGGCGATGATCTCGATGCCCTGGGCCTCGGGCCCCGCCAGGGTGCGCAGGTGCAGGGCGCCGTGAGTCGCATGCTTGAGCAGGTTGCTCGCCAGTTCGGTGACCACCAGCGCCACGCGCCCGCAGTCGGTTTCGTCGAAACCCAGCTGCTCGGCGCGCTTTTGCGCGGTGCGCCGGGCATGCCCGATCTGGCTCGGGTCTTCGATCAACAGCACTTCGGTGAGTGCGCTCGGAATATTCAGGCCCATCGTGTAATCGTCACGCGGGTGCCCTGGCCGGGCGCAGTGTCCAGTACGAACTCATCCACCAGGCGCTTGGCCCCGGTCAGCCCCAGGCCCAGGCCGCCACCGGAGGTCCAGCCGTCGGTCATCGCCAGCTTGATGTCGGGAATGCCCGGGCCCTCGTCGCGAAAGGTCAGGCGCAAGCCGGTGCGGGCCTGGTCTTCGATGATGTCCCAGTCCATGTGGCCGCCACCGCCGTAGACCACGGTGTTGCGCGCCAGCTCGCTGACCGCCGTCACCAGCTTGGTCAGGTCGATCAGGCGCATGCCGCACTCCTGGCACAGCTTGCGTGCCAACTGGCGGGCCAGGACCACGTCCTGCTCGATCAGGATCGGATGGGTGCCGCTGCGCGCCGGGGTCATTCTGCCTGTACTCGGGTGCGCAACAGTTGCATGCCGCGCTCGACATTCAGCGCGGTGCTGACCCCGGGCAGGGTCAGGCCCAGTTCCACCAGGGTAATGGCCACGGCCGGCTGCATGCCCACCAGCACGGTCTGGGCGTCCATGATCCGCGACAGCCCGGAGATGGTGCCGATCATGCGCCCGATAAACGAGTCGACCATGTCCAGCGCGGAAATATCGATCAACACGCCCCGGGCCGAGGTGCGGCTGATGCGTTCGGACAGGTCGTCCTGCAGCGTCAGCGCCAATTGGTCATGCATATCGACCTGGATCGTCACCAGCAGAAAGTCGCCCATCTGCAGAATAGGAATGCGCTCCATGCTTAAACCGCCTTGCTGACAGTGACGCCCAGGCGTTTCAGGGCCAGGGCCAGGGCATCGGCCAGGTTGGCCTTGGTCACCACGCCCTGCAGGTCCAGGCCGAGGTGGACGATGGTCTGGGCAATCTGCGGACGCACGCCGCTGATGATGCAGTCGGCGCCCATCAGGCGGATGGCGGTCACGGTCTTGAGCAGGTGCTGGGCCACCAGGGTGTCGACGGTCGGGACCCCGGTGATGTCGATGATCGCGATCTCCGAGCCGGTGTCGACGATGCGTTGCAGCAAGGATTCCATCACCACCTGGGTGCGCTGCGAATCCAGGGTGCCGATCATCGGCAGGGCCAGCACGCCTTCCCACAGTTTGACCACCGGGGTCGACAGCTCCAGCAGTTCTTCCTGCTGACGCTTGATCACCGATTCGCGGGACTTCTGGAAGGTCCGGATGGTGTGCATGCCCAGGGCGTCCAGCAGCTCGGAAACTTCCCAGAGTTGCTCGGCCAGCAGCGCCGGCTGTTCCACGTACTCGTGTTGCAGCAGGGCAAACAGCGGGCCCTTGAGGGAGAAGATGAAACTGGCGGTCTGCTGCGAATCCTGGCCGATCAGGGCGCGGCTATGGGACAGCTTTTCCAGGAACTGCCGGGCTTCGGCCCAGTCGTCATGGTTCACATTCTGCGAATTGCCGGTTTTCAATGCGGCAATGATCAGCCCCAGGAAATCGGCGCCCTGCTGCCGCAAGTCGTCCTGCTTGATATTGCGCGCGGCACCTGAGGCCTCGAGGCTGGCGACCCATTCGCCCAGCAGGTTCTTTTGATTGTTCTGCAATAAATCCAGTGTGCGAGCTTGAAGTACCGCCATGTTGATCTCCTGGGAATAACGCTGATGTACACGACAGAAAGGACAAAAAGGTGACTGACCCGTGGCGGCGTCCCTGGGCGATAGTGCCTTTGGACCCGGACCTGGGGGCAGTCTTGCGCGGGCGGTAGTTTCTACCAATTTGAACCATTTTGAACACTGCCACGCTTGAAGAAAGTCTTAAAAAATACCGGGGTTGTGCTGGGTTGCTCATATCGAAATGAGGTCAACCAGCCAGAGCGTAGAAGACCTGCGCCCACGCTGCGGATTTTCTCCCACCATGCGGGGCACAAACGGGGGCAGGCGGGCAATGATGCGCACCACGGCCGTAGGTTGCGGGCCGTGGTGGCAATCATGAAGTTGCTGCTGTTTTGATGTCATTCCTGAGGCTTGGACCAGAGGCCCTTGAGCCAGTTGGTCTTGGCCAGTTCGATCACCTCATCGCCGCGCCCGCTCATCACCGCCTTGAGCATGTAGAGACTGAAGCCCTTGGCCTGTTCGAGCTTGATCGCCGGCGGCATGGCCAGCTCCTGTTTGGCGGTGACCACGTCCACCAGCGCCGGCCCGTCATGGGCCAGGGCGGTGCGCAAGGCGCCTTCCAGGTCTTCGGAGCGCTCCACCCGCAGGCCGAGGATGCCCATGGCATTGGCCATGGCGCCGAAGTCCGGGTTGTGCAGGTCGGTGCCGGTGTCCAGGTAGCCGGCGGATTTCATCTCCATGGCGACAAAGCCCAGGGAGGCGTTGTCGTAGACGATGACTTTCACCGGCAGCTTGAGCTGGGCCAGGGAAATGAAGTCGCCCATCAACATGCTGAAACCGCCGTCGCCTGACAGGGAAATCACCTGGCGCCCGGGGAATGCCGCCTGGGCGCCCATGGCCTGGGGCATGGCATTGGCCATCGAGCCATGGTTGAACGAACCCAGCAGGCGCCGCTTGCCGTTCATTTTCAGGTAGCGCGCGGCCCACACCGTGGGGGTGCCGACGTCAGCGGTGAAGATCGCGTCTTCGTCCGCCAGTTCGCTGAGCACCCGGGTCAGGTACTGCGGGTGGATCGGCCGGTTGGCGGCGCTGGGTTGGGCCAGGTCGTCCAGGCCCTTGCGGGCCTTGGCGTAATGCTTGAGGGACTCGTCGAGGAAGCTGCGGTCGCCCTTGTACGGCAGGCGCGGCAGCAGGGCGGCCAGGGTTTCGCCGACGTCGGCGGCAATCCCCAGGTCGAGGGTGGCGCGCCGGCCGAGGGCCTGCGGGTCGCGGTCGATCTGCACGATGCGGGCATCGCTGGGGTAGAACTGGCGGTACGGGAAGTCGGTGCCGAGCATCACCAGGGTGTCGCAGTTGAGCATGGCGTGGTAACCGGAACTGAAGCCGATCAGCCCGGTCATGCCGACATCGAACGGGTTGTCCCATTCAATGTGCTCCTTGCCGCGCAGGGCATGCACCACCGGCGCGCCGAGGGCGTCGGCCAGGGCCACCACCTGGTCATGGGCACCGGCGCAACCGCTGCCGCAGAGCAGGGTGGTGGCCTTGCTGTTGCTCAGCAGCTCGACCAGCCGGTCCAGGTCCTGGGGCGCGGGCAGGGTGCGCGGCGCGTGCAGTGCCGGCCAGGGCTTGAGGTGCGCCTCGACCTCCTGCAACGCCACATCGCCGGGAATCACCACCACCGCCACGCCCCGGTTGAGGATCGCGCTGCGCATGGCCCGGTGCAGCACCTGGGGCATCTGCGCCGGGTTGCTGACCAGTTCGACGAAGTGGCTGCATTCCTTGAACAGCTCCTGGGGATGGGTCTCCTGGAAATAGTTGAGGCCGATCTCCGAAGACGGGATCTGCGCGGCAATCGCCAGCACCGGCACATGGTTGCGATGGCAGTCGAACAGGCCATTGATCAAGTGCAGGTTGCCCGGCCCGCAGCTGCCGGCGCACACCGCCAGCTCGCCGGTGGCCGCGGCTTCGGCGCCGGCGGCAAAGGCCGCCACCTCCTCGTGGCGCACGTGCATCCACTCGATGCTGTCCATGGTGCGCAAGGCGTCGGTCAGGCCGTTCAGGCTGTCGCCGGTCAGGCCCCAGATGCGCTTGACCCCGGCTTGCTCAAGGGTGGTTGCCAGTTGCTGGGCAAGGGTGATTTTCGCCATGGAGTGCTCCCGTCGTCCGATTAAGAAGTCGTTGCGATCAAGAGAGGACAACAGGCGAGGGCGGATGATTCCACTGAGGGGGCACTTATCCGGCCCCCAGGGCGGTGTTGCCGCGCCCTCAGCTAAAGCGCGAGGGGCGGCAGGGGGCGAGGGCGTCGCAGGTCTGGCCGTGGATCAGTTCTTCGCTGACCAGGCGCCCGACCGTGGCCGCGAGGATCACCCCGGGGTGCATCACCGCCAGATACAGCCCCGGGTGCCCGGCACTCGGGCCAATCACTGGCAGGCGGTCGGCGGGCATCGGGCGCTGGCCGACCTCGACGCTGCGCAGGGTCACGGCTTCGGCGCCGCGCAATGACTGGCGCACGCTGAGCAATGCGGCCTGGGCCAGGGCGTCCGGTCCTTGTGCGCCGCTGGCGGCGATGTAGTCCTCGGCCATCAGCAAGCTGCCGTCCGCCGCTTCGCGGATTTCCATCTCGCTGTTGGAGATCAGGGTCTTGATCAGGCCTGGCGGGGCATCGAGACGGATCAGGATCGACGGCGAGGCCTGCACCGGCAGAGGCAGGCCCAGTGGGGCGACCAGGGTCGGGGTCGCGCAGCCGGCGGCGAGCACCACGTAATCGGCATGGCAGGCGCCGTTGGCGGTGTCGACGCCGATCACCCGGCTGCCGTCGAGTCGCAGGCCCAGCACCGGGGTCTGTTCCAGCACCTGGGCGCCGTGGGCTCGGGCCCCGTCCAGCAGGGTGCGGGTGGCGGCCACCGGATCCAGACTGCCCTCCGCGGGGGCGTAGCGGGCGCGCTGCGGCGGCGTGATCAGGTTGGGTTCAAGCTGCGCGACCTGGGCCTGGTCGAGCCACTGCAGCGATGGGCTGGGGCTGAGGTGGGCGCTGGCGCCGTTCGCGGCCAGGGCGGCGGCGGTGTAGCACAGCGCTCCCGACCACGTGATGCGCAGGTCCGGCAGCTCGTGTTCGAGGCGCCAATAGTCCCCCAGGGCTTGGGCGCGCAGGGCCTGGATCGCCTTAGGCGCTTCATCGGCGGTGTTGATCCAGGCAAATGAATGGCGGGTAACGCCGCTCGCCGCAACCGACTGCTCAAGCACCGTCACCTGTGCGCCCTGGCGTGCCAGGTGGTAGGCGATGGAGGCGCCGACAATGCCGGCCCCGACCACGATCACACTTGAAGGGGGCATCTGCACCTCGGGGGAGTGGGTATTTCAGGTGGCCGCACCTTAGCGCTGGCGGGTGGCGCCAGGCAAAGGAATGAATGTTATGAAAGTGCAACCGCCCCCAGGCTCGGGCGCGAGCCTGGGGGCGGTTGCAGAGGGGCTTCTATTCCAGCTTCAGGCTCAGGCCCTGGGCCTGGGGCAAGGGGGTGCGCATCAGCCGGCCGACCATCAGCGCCCCCAGCAGTGCGAGGATCCCGGCCACCGTCAGCACCCGGCCGAAACCGCCGACAAAGGCCTGCACGGCCAGGGGCTCGACCAGGGCCCGGGCGCTGTCCGGCAGGCTGGCCAGGGCGCCTTGCATATCCCCGGCGACCACCCGCGAGGCGATGTCCGGCGCCTGGTCCAGCCATTGCGGCGCCTGCTGGCCGAGATCGACCTGCAACAGGTGCTGGGTGTGGCTGGCCAGCAGCGCCCCGAACACGCCGATGGCCAGCATGATGGCGCTGAAACGCATGGTGGTGCTCATGCCCGAGGCCATCCCGGTCCGCTCCCGCGGCACGCAGGCCATGATGTTTTTCTGGGTGTCGCCATTGAGCAGCCCGGCGCCGGCACCGGTGACGGCAATCGCCAGGGCAAAGCTCAGGTAGCCACCGGCGTGCACTGCCCAGGCACTGAGCAGATTGCCCACCCCGACCAGGGTCAGGCCTGCGGCCATCAGGGTGGCCGGGGCGTAACGCCCGGCCAGGCGTGCGCCGATGCGCGGGCAAATCAGCATGGTCAGGGCAAATGGCAGCATGCCCAGGCCCGAGGCGATGGCGGAAAACTGCAGGCCGTTCTGCAAGTAGAACGGCAGCAGCGTCATCATCACCTGGGCGCAACCGGCGTAGGCGAACATCCCCAGCAGGGCGCCGATCAGTCGTGGGTGGCGCAGCAACTGCAAATCCACCATGGGCCGGCGCTGGGCTTTTTCGATCAGCACGAACAGCCCGAGTAAGGCCGCGCCGCCCAGCAGGCGGGCGTAGGTCAGCGGGTTGCTCCAGCCGATGCGGTTGGCTTCGATCAGGCCCCAGATCAGGCACAGCAGGCTGGCGCTGAAGGCCAGACTGCCCCAGGGATCGAGGCGCGCGGCCTGGGTGTCGCGGGACTCGGGCACATGGCGCAGGACCATGGTCATCAGCGCCAGGCCCACCGGCAGGTTGAGGTAGAAGATCCAGCGCCAGCCGATGTACTGGGTAATCAGCCCGCCAAGGGTCGGTGCGGCGGTCATCGCCACGCCCATGCAGGCGCCCCAGAATGCCCAGGCCTTGGCCCGCTGCACATCGTCGTGAAAGGTATGGCCGATGGAGGCCAGGGCCGAGGTCAAGAGCAAGGCTGCGCCCACGCCTTTGATCGCCCGGGCGATATCCAGCCACAGCGCCGAGGGGGCGGCGCCGCAGCCGAGGGAGGCGAGGATGAAAATCACCAGGCCGCAGAGCAGGGTCTTCCTGCGTCCGAAGCGGTCGGCGAGGCTGCCGGCGGGCAGCAGCAAGGCGGCGAAGGCCAGCATGTAGGCGCTGACCACCCATTCGATATCGACGAAGTTGGCCCCCAGGTCGCGGGCGATGCTCGGCAGGGTCACGGCGACGATATTGGTGTCGAGCACGATCAGCGAGCACACCCCGGACGCGGTGAGCAGGGTCCAGCGCGGGTTGGGTTGACTCATGGCTGACTCCGCTGGGGCAGGGCCGCCAGGGCGGCGAGGGCGATTTCATCATCATGGGCCGGGGTGTCGGCGCTGACCCCGATGGCGCCGATCACCTGGCCGTCGACGATGATGGGCTGCGCGCCTTTCATCATCAGCAAACCGGCGGTAATCGCCGCCTGACGCCCGCCATTGATGGCATTTTCCAGATCGCCCGAGGGCCGCTTGAACAGCGCCGAGGTGCGCGCCTTGCCCTGGGCCAGCTCGATCCCGGCGACCACCGGAGCACCGTCCATGCGCGCACTGAGGATCGGCCAGCCGCCGTCGTCGACGATCACCACCGCGCACGGCCAGCCCTTGGCGTCGGCGGTCTGCTGGGCGGCCTGGAGCAGCTGTTGGGCGCTCTTCAGGTCAAGGATTGCCTTGTGGGCAATACCGGTGTCGGCAGCGCCGGCAGAAGCGAGCTGCAGGCTGTAACAAGTGATCATCGCCAGAAACAGGGGTTTGACGCGCATGGCATAGGCTCTCTAGGGTGGAGGTCGAGCCAGCTTATCGCGACGCTTCGGGTGCCTTGTTAGGCGCAACGCGGGACTTCATTACCTTTGAGCTAACGCCTTTATGGAAATTCGTCATTTTCGCTACTTCCTGGCCGTGGCCCGGCAGCGCAATTTCACCCGCGCCGCCGAGCAGTTGGGCATTGCCCCGCCGACCTTGAGCCGGCAGATCCAGGACATGGAGCAAGCCCTGGGCACGCGCCTGTTCCTGCGCCAGCAGCGCGAGGTCAGCTTGACCGAGGCCGGTGCCGCGTTGGTGATGGAGGCCGAGGCCACGGTGCGCCAGTTCGAGTTTGCCCAGCGCAATGCCCAGCGCGCCGGGCGCGGGGAAATCGGCCATATCGAACTGGGCTACGTGGCCTCGGCGGTGTACTCGGGCCTGCTGCAAAAGCAGGTGCAGGCTTTTTGCCGGCAATACCCGGACGTCAGCCTCAGCGTGCGCGAAAAGCCCATGGCCGCGCTGCCGGGACTGGTGGCCGATGGGCGCTTCGATATCGGTTATATCCGCTCCCCCATGACCCTGCCCGAGGGGCTGGAAGCCATCGCCCTGGACGCCGATGGGTTTGTGCTGGCGTTGCCGGCGCAGTCCTGGCTGGCCCGCCTGGGGGACATCAGCCCGGAACATCTGCGCGGCGAGACCTTTATCCTCCCCGAACAGATCAGCGGCACCCTGCAAGTGGCGGCCCAGGGCGGCTACGCGCCGACCCTGGGCCCCCAGCCCGGCGGCCTGGTGGCCGTGCTGGCCCTGGTGTCCCTGGGCCAGGGCGTGGCCGTGGTGCCTGAGTCGGTGATCGGTCATATCAGCCTGCCCAACGTCCTGTACCGGCCGATCAAGGGCGGCGACGCCTCCTCACGCCTGTCCCTGATCCACCGCCGCTTCGAACAGGCCCCGGCCGTGGTGCGCTATCTCGAACAGATCAAGCGCGAGTATCGAAGAGTGCCCTGATAGAGCTGAATGGCGTGGCCGTTGGACCCTTGAGATCGCCGCGTTCCGTCAGATGCGCCAAGGCGGCAGCGGCTACAGGAGTCGGGGGCGGATGGAGTCGGCGAGGCGGGTCAGGATCAGGCAACAGGACACGGCGCCGGCATCCAGCACGCCGAGTGACCGTTCGCCCAGGCGGCTGGCACGGCCGATCCGGGCCACCAGGTCGCGGGTTGAGTCCCGGCCCTGAGACGCCGCGCTTTTCATGTGCTCCAGTGCTTCATGGAATGAAGCCCCTGCTGCGTGTGCCTGTTCGAACGCCTGCACCGCAGGGATCAGGGTGTCCATCAAGCACTTGTCGCCGACGCCGGCCTCGGTGATGTCTTGCAGCGAGGTCAGGCCACCGCGCAGCAGGCGGGCGAAGGTCGCCGTGTCGATCTCCTGGCGGTCGCGCACCTCATTGGCCATGCCGATAAACAGGCTGCCGTAGAGCGGGCCCATGGAGCCGCCTATGCCTTCCATCAGGCTCAGGGTCAGTTCGTCGAGTGCCCCGGCCAGGTCCAGTTCACGCCCTTCCAGGGCACGGCCACAGTGGGCAAAGCCCTTGGCCATATTGATGCCGTGGTCACCGTCGCCGATGGCTCCGTCGACTTCGCTCAGGTATTCACGGTTGGCGACTATTACGGTCACCAGGTCGGCCACGATGGCGCCGCCGTCACTGCTGGAAAAAGACTGGCTCATGGTTCACTCCGTCTGGGTCATGCCGATGGAGCGGCAAGGTTGGTCGATCAGGGTTTTGAGTTCGGCGTCCAGGCCCAGCAGGGTCAGGGTCACGCCCATCATTTCCAGTGAGGTGAAATAGTTGCCGACGTAACAGCGGTGCACCTTGAGCCCCTTGGCGCGGATCTGCCGTTCGACTTCAGCGTAGAAAATATACAGCTCCATCACCGGCGTCGCACCGAGGCCGGAAACCAGTACCACCACGCTATCGTCGGTACTGAAATCGCGGTCGGCGAGGATTGGCGCCAGCATGCGCTCGGCCATGGCCGCAGCGGACTCGACGGGGATGACCTCAATCCCCGGCTCGCCGTGGTGACCGATGCCCAGTTCCATTTGCCCGGGGGCGATCTGGAAGTTGGGCTTGCCCACCGCCGGAATGGTGCAGGGGGTGAGCCCCACGCCAATGGAACGGCACCGGTCGACGGCGTTCTGCGCGACCCGAATCACTCCGTCGAGGTCATAGCCCTTGGCCGCCGCCGCGCCGCCGACCTTCCACATGAAGATCTCGCCGGCCACGCCCCGGCGCTTGGCAATCTCGGCCTGGGGCGCGGAGGCCACGTCGTCGTTGGCGACCACAGTGCGCACCTGCAGGTCTTTGCTGGCGGCCATCTTCATCGCCAGTTTCACGTTCATATTGTCGCCCGCGTAGTTGCCGTACAGGCAGGCGACGCCCGCGCCCTGGTCAGCGGCTCGAAAGGCGTCGAAGAAGCTTTTGGCGGTGGGCGAAGAAAAGATTTCGCCCACCGCCACCGCGTCCACCAGGCCTGGGCCGACATAGCCGAGAAACGCCGGTTCATGCCCCGAGCCGCCGCCGGTGACGATGCCCACCTGGCCTGTCGGCGAGGCGTCGCGTTTGCAGATCACCCGTGGGTTGGTCTCGAACTGGGCCAGTTCCGGGTGCGCCAGCAGGATGCCCTGCAGCATGTCCTCGACCACGTGGTCCGGGTCGTTGATCACTCGATTCATGACGGGGTTTCCTGTGTTCTTGTTGTTGATATTGGCCAGCGTCCGAACATGGCCAGAATAGTGCTGGTAGCGGCTGCCGAGGGCTAGGGTTTGAGCACCACTTTCAATGAGCGGTCGCCGCGCTCCATGACGGCGAAGGCTTCCTTGAAGTCGGCCAGGGCGAAGGTGTGGGTCACCACGTCGCGCATGTCGATCTTGCGGTTGCCGATAAAGTCGATGGCCCGTGGGTACATGTAGGGGCCCAGGTGCGAGCCGAGGACGTCCAGTTCCTTGCGGTCGCCGATGATCGACCAATCCACTGTGGCTTCGTCGTTGAAAACGCTGAATTCGACGAACCGCCCCAGTTTGCGCAGCATCGCCAGGCCCTGGTTGACCGCCTTGTGATGGCCGGTGGCTTCGATGTAGATGTCGCAGCCGTAGCCTTCGGTGATTTCGCGAATCTTCGCCAGTACGTCGACTTCGGCCGGGTTCCACACTTCGTCGGCGCCCATGCGCAGGGCGAGTGCGGTGCGTTCGGGCTTCATGTCGAGGACGATCAGGCGCTTGGGGTTGCGCATGCGCACCGCACCGATGATGCCCAGGCCCAGGGTGCCGGCCCCGGCGACGACTACGATGTCGTCGAAACCCACGTCGGCGCGATCAGCGGCGTGCAGCGAACAGGCCAGCGGCTCGATCAGGATCGCTTCATCCGGCGCGATGCTGTCCGGCACTTTGTGCACGATGCCTTCCTTGGTGAAGATCATGTACTGCGCCATGGCACCCTGGACGTTGTTCTGGAAGCCATACAAGTCGTGCTTCTGGCACATCCAGTACTGGCCGTGATTGCAGAAGCGACAGCCCCAGCACGGCACTATCTGTTCCGAAATCACCCGGTCGCCCACCTTGACCCCGCGTTTCTCAGCCCCTGGCCCCAGGGCCACCACACGGCACACGAACTCATGGCCGGGGATCATCGGTGGCTTGACGTAACGTGGCTGCTCGGCGTCGCCCCAGAACGAAGGCGCTCCGCGATAGGTCTTGATGTCGCCCATGCAGATCCCGCAGAGCTCGACCTTGGTCAGGATCTCCTCGGGCCCTGGGATGGGCACCGGGACCTGCTCCAGGCGGTAGTCCTCCGGGCCATAACAGACCACGGCCTGCATGGTTGCCGGAATCGTTGGCGACAGGCGTTCGTGTGTCGGGGTTTCGAGCAGCGTAGACATGGCAGCGGACCTCATCGAAATGATGTGAAAAGCGCGTATTTACTGAATGCTGTAGCCGCCATCGATGACCACGTTCTCCCCGGTGATCATCTTGGCCGCGTCGCTGAGCAGGTACAGCACCAGCCCGGCGATTTCCTCGGGCTGGGCGAAGCGCCCGACCGGGATCTGCAACTTGGCCCGTTCACCCAGCTCGCCGGCCCAGGCTTTCTTGCCCAGGGCCGTTTCGACGATGGTCGGTGAAATGGCGTTGACGTTGATGCCGTGGGGCGCCCACTCCATGGCCAGGACCTTGGTCATGCCCACCACCGCTGCCTTGCTCGCGCAGTACGCCACGTGCCGGTCGAGGCCGATGACCGCAGCCTGGGAAGCGAGGTTGACGATGCGTCCGTGGCCTTGCTCGATCATGTGCCGGGCACAGGCCTGGGCCACGAAGAAACTGGCCTTGAGGTTGATGTCCAGGGTGGTGTCCCAGGCGCTTTCGCTGACTTCCATGGCCTTGTCCAGCAGGGCGACCCCGGCGCTGTTGACCAGGAAGTCCAGGCGCCCGTAGTGCGCGGCCATCAGGTCCACCGCGTCTCGTACTTGATCTAGCTGGCGCAGGTCGATGGCCAGCCCCAGGTGCCCGTCGCCGAGGCTGGCGGCGATATCGGCCACCGCCGGGTCGCGGTCGAGCAGGGCAACCTTGGCCCCGCGCTCCACCAGCAGGTTGGCGCACGCCAGGCCGATCCCGGCGGCGCCGCCCGTGATCACCGCGCAGCGGCCGTTCAGGTCGAAGGCCTGATCCCAGAATCCGGACATGTCATGACTCCTCTATAAAACGATGGGCTGTAAAACCGACCAATCAACTGCGTCAGGTGTTGGGGGCGGCTGCACCACCCAGCGCGAGCAAGTGCGCTCGCCACGGGGAGGGTGCAAGCCAGCGATAGATGATTGCGCTGGCAGAGCGCAGGTGCCAGGCCCCGGAGCGCTGGCGCAGGTCCGACCTATTTGCTGCCCGCTACCTGCTGGTACAGCGCATCGGCATTGCCGTTGGTCACCGGCACCCACGGCAGGATGTACAGCTTGTCGCTGCCATCGCCCCATTTCACGTCCTTGGCATAACGTTCCCAGATCACCGACTGCGGCTTGTAGTCCTTGCCGGCCAGGGTTCGCAGGGCTACATCCAGCGCACCCTGGGACTGGGCCTGGGCATCCTGGAGGAAGGTGGTGACTTCGCCTTTTTTCGCCGCCTGGATCGCATCCGGCATGCCGTCGATGGAGGTCACCGGCACGTCGCTCGGCGACAGGCCGCGAGATTTCACCGCCTGCAGGGCGCCCAGGGCCATGTCGTCGTTCTGGGCGATGATCCCGGAGATGCCGCCATTGGGGTGGGCGTTGAGCCAGTCTTCGGTCAGCGACAAGGCCTCGGCGCGGGACCAGTTGGCGGTCTTCATTTCGATGACCTTGATCCCCGGATTCCTCTTGAGGATCTCCATCTCGCCTTTTTCCCGGTCAATCTGCGCCGACTGGCCAATCGGTCCCTGGATGATCACCACATTGCCCTTGCCCTTGAGCTTGTCGACCATGGCCTGGGCTTGCAGGCGCCCGCCCTCGACATCGTCGTTGCCGACATAGGGCACGTTGGCGCTGGCGACCTTGGTGTTGGAGGCGATCACCGGGATGTCGTTTTCCATGGCCCGGGCCACGGCGCCGACCCCTGCCTTGGTGTCGATCGGCACAAAGATGATCGCGTCATAGTGCTGGGTGACCATGGTTTCGATCTGGTTGTTCTGGGTCAGGGCGTCATAGTTGCCGTCGAACACAGTGATCTGCACCGTGCCGTCCTTGACCGCCGGGTGCTGCTTGAGCTCGCGGACCCAGTTCTGCATGAACTGGCCCTTGAGCCCGTACACCGCCGCGCCGATCTTGTAGGTTTTTTCTGCAGCGAAGGCAACGCTGCTGCTGAGCAGGGAGACAGCCGCCAGTGTGGCCAGGGATGTGCCGAGCTTCTTCGGTGAAAGCTTCATGGGGAACTCCTTATTGTTGTGGTCGTGCCGTGCAATGAACGGGGTTAGCGTTTTTTCTTGCGCCAGACATCGATGAGCACCGCAAACACGATGATCAAGCCCTTGGCGACTTGCTGGTAATAGGAGGACACCCCGAGCAGGTTCAGGCCGTTGTTGATCACGCCGATCAACAGGGCGCCGAACAGGGTGCCGACAATGCTGCCGGTGCCACCGGAGAGGCTGGTGCCGCCGATCACCACGGCGGCGATGGCGTCCAGTTCATAGGAGGTACCGGCCTGGGGCAGGGCGGAGGTGGTGCGCGCCGAGAGCACCACGCCGGCCAAGCCCGCCAGCAGCCCGGATACCACGTACACCGAGAACATCACCTTGCGCACGCCGATCCCGGAAGTGCGGGCGCTTTTTTCGTTGCCGCCCACGGCATAGACGTAGCGTCCGTAGGTGGTGTAGCGCAGGACCATCCAGAAAATCAGCGCGACCACGGCGAAGATCACCACCGGCACGCCGACCGGGCCGATCTTGCCGATGCCCAGGGCCAGGTAGTTTTCCGGCAGGTCGGTGACCGGGCTGCCGTCATTGAGGATAAAGGTCATGCCGCGGGCAATGCTGAGCATGCCAAGGGTTGCGACAAAGGGTGGGATCGACAGGTTGGCCACCATGAAGCCGTTGACCACGCCGAGCATGGCCCCGGCGAACATTCCGGCGCTGACCGCCGCCAGCAGGCCGTAGCCCTGGGTCGCCACCAGGGCGCTGCACAGGCCGGCGAACGCCAGGATCGACCCCACCGAGAGGTCAATGCCCTTGGTCAGGATCACGTAAGTCATGCCTACGGCGAGGATCCCGTTGATCGAGGTCTGGCGCAGGATGTCCATCCAGTTGCGCCAGGTCATGAAGTATTCGCTGGCAAACGCCATGACCAGGCACAGCAGGATAAACACCAGCGGCAGGCCGAAGCGGTCCAGGGCCAGGCGCAGTCGGCTGCGTGGCGCGGGGTGGGTCGAGGCTGGCAGGGTCGGGGTGGCATGGGTCTTGGCGTTCATGAGGCGAGACTCAACAAGGCTTCCTGGGAAAGGGCGGTGTCAGTGCTGATGGTGACCAGCCGGCCGCCCTTGAATACCGCGATTCGATCACTCAGATGCAGCAGCTCGGGGGCCTCTGAAGACACCACGATGGCTGCGCCGCCGGCACGCACGAACTCGTCCAGCAGGTGGTAGATCTCCTGCTTGGCGCCCTCGTCGATGCCTCGGGTCGGCTCGTCGCACAGCAGGCAGATCGGCGTGGTCGACAGGCACTTGGCGAGCACCACCTTTTGCTGGTTGCCGCCGCTCATGGATTCCACCGGCAGGTCCAGGGAGCTGGTCTTGATCTGCAGGCGCTGGACCATGTCCCGGGCCAGTTGCAGTTCTTTGCGCGCACTGATCAGCGACCAGCTCGACAGCTGGCGGTAGGCGCTGAGGGCGATGTTGGAGAGGATGCTGCTGCTGAGTACCAGCCCGCTGTCCTTGCGGTCTTCGGTGACCAGCGACATGCCGGCGCGAATGGTCGCTGCCGGCACGCCCACCGGCAGCGGCTGGCCTTGCAGGGTGACGCTGCCAGCATGGGGTTCGGTCAGGCCATAGATGCAGTTGAGGAATTCGCTGCGCCCTGACCCCATCAGGCCGTAGATGCCGAGAATTTCGCCCTGGCGCAGTTGCAGGCTGATGTCCTGGAACTCGCCGTGGCGGCTCAGGCCCTGGATATCGAGGCAGTTTTGCGCGGCGCACTGGCGCCCGGCCTTGTGATCGATGCGTGTCAATTCCTGGCCGACGATGCCGCGCACCAGGTGGGCGCGGTCGATGTCGGCCATGCGCCCGCTTTCAACAAAGGCGCCGTCGCGAAAGATGCTGTAGTCGTCGGCGATCTGCGCCAGTTCGCTGAGGCGGTGCGACACGTAGATGATGCCGGCGCCACGCGCGGTGAGGCGGCGGATGGCCTTGAACAGGGTCTCGGCCTCGCGTTCGCCAATGGCCGAGGTCGGCTCGTCCATGATCATCACCTGGCAGTCATGGCTGAAGGCCTTGGCAATTTCCACCAGCTGGATTTGCGCCACGCTCAAGCGGTGCATGGGGCTGTTGGCGTCGACCTCGAACTCCAGGCTGGCCAGCAACTCGCGGGTGCGCCGGTTGAGTTCCTTGCTGTCGACGATGCAGCCGGCGCGACGCGGTTCGCGACCGAGCCAGATGTTTTCGGCGACGGTCATGTAGGGGATCGGTTCCAGCTCCTGGGTGATCATCGCCACCCCGGCCGCCAGGGCGGCGCTCGGGCGGTCGAACTGCACCGGCTGGCCGTTGAGCAGGATGCTGCCGGCATCGCGCTGGGTGATGCCCATCAGAATGCCGAGGAAGGTGGACTTGCCGGCGCCATTGCCGCCGCACAGGGCATGCACGCTGCCGGCACGCAGGGAGAGGCGACCGTCACGCAGGGCAGGGATCCCGGCATAGGCCTTGGCGACATGTTCAGCCTGGAGCAGTAATGGCGTGGCCATCGGCGTGTCCTCGTGCTGTGAATTCTTATTAGATCGCATAACCATGTTTTGCGCTGATCATATGTGTAACAAATGAAATTCTGATCAGTCAATCCCTTTCGCTTTAAATATGTCCCGGTGGCGAGTGAGGCTTTTTACCGCCCTGTGTAGGGCGTTATTCCTCGGACCTGGTAAATCTCGCTTGACAGTTGAGGGGCGAATGCCTGAAAAATGACTGATCAAAGTTTCACTGATTGATCATATGATCAGTCATGCTCTTTCCCTGTCAGCGGAGCGAAATGCGATGAATAGAGCCTTTTCAGTGGCGATTGGATGCGATGAGGCGGGGTTTGAACTCAAGGAGCTGCTCAAGCGGCACATCGAGGCACTGGGGCATCCGGTCGAGGATTTCGGCACCCATTCCCTGGAACCGGTGCTGTACCCGGACATAGCCCTGGCCGTGGCCACGGCCATAAATGCCGGGCACCACCGGTTGGGAGTGCTGGTGTGCGGCACCGGCATCGGCATGGCCATCTCGGCGAACAAGGTGCTGGGGATTCGCGCGGCCCAGGCCCATGACACCTATTCCGCCGAGCGCGCACGCAAGAGCAACGATGCGCAAATTCTCTCGATCGGCGCGCGGGTAGTGGGGGTGGAACTGGCCAAGAGCATCGTCAAGGCGTTCCTGGAGTCGGAGTTCGAGGCGGCGCGCTCGGGGGCCAAGGTCGAGCGGATCAATGCCATCGAGCGTGATGGTCATCAGTGAGGGGCGCAGGGCTGCGCGCAAGCCGCTTGTAGACGTACCCCGCATCCACTAGAGAGAATGCGCCTTTGACGCCAAGACGGAAGCCAGTCCACATGAGTGACAGTACCCAGCGCGGGGCCAGCGATATCGATCTGATGACCGAAGTCGCCATGCTCTATTACCTTGAGAACGTCACTCAGGAAGCCATTGCCAAGCGCTTCGACCTGTCGCGGGCCAAGGTCAGCCGCCTGCTCAAGCGGGCGCGGGATGAAGGGATTGTCGAGGTCCGGGTGCTGCAGCATCCGGCGATGAACAATGAGCTGGAGCAGGCGCTGGTGGAGCGCTTCCAGTTGGATCGGGCGCTGATTGCGGTCGATCACAGTGACCCGGATACCCAGCGTTCGGCGGTTGCCAGCCTGGTGGCCAACTACCTGAACAAGACCTTGAGCGACGGCATGATCGTCGCCGTCGGCATGGGCCGCAATGTCGGGGCGGTGGCCGATAACGTGTTTTTGCCGGTGACGCGCAACTGCACGTTCGTCTGCGCCATCGGCGGTTCGCTGCGGGCTGGCGAATATATGAACCCGGACCATATCTGTCGCCGTCTTGCCCTGCGTTTCGGGGCTGAAAGCGAAACCCTGTATGCCCCGGCGCTGGTGGCCAATCCGGAACTGCGCAGCGTGCTGATCAGCAACGATACCGTGCGCTCGACCCTGGATCGCGCACGCCGCGCCGACATCGCCCTGATTGGCATCGGTGATATGAGTGAAAACAGCAATATGGTGCGCATGGGCTGGTTCTCGCCCCAGGAAATCGCCCAGGCGCGATTGTCCGGCACGGTGGGCGACATGATGGGCTACGACTTTATCGACATCCATGGCCAGCCGGCGGTCAACGCGATCCAGGGGCGGGTGATCGGTTTGAGTGTGCAGGAATTGGTACGCATCCCCGATGTGGTCGCCATCGCCAGTGAAAACACCAAGGCTGCCGCGACCCTGGGTGCCTTGCGTTCCGGGGTGATCAACACCCTGGCGACCACCGTCACCAATGCCCACACCATCCTCGCCCTGGATGATGCGACCCGCAGGAGCTAAGGGTTGCAGGTGCGGCTTTCAGGTTGCACATAGCGCCTGTAGCCGCTGCCGCCAGGCTGCGCTGGCCCTTGAGGTCGCCGTATGCCGTCAGATACGCCACGGCGGCAGCGGCTACGGGGTTTATAAAGTTTTGTAATGATTTCCTGCTGTGGGGAATGTGACTGGGCGCTGTAATCTCCAAGTCCGTTTTTTATATCAGGACTTGCATGAACACCCTTTCGGAGCCTCCCAGTCGTCCTTTCCCCAGGACGCCGCACCTCTCCCTCGTTCCATTCGCCTCACGCCATTCGGCCGCTCTGAGGCGTTGCCGTCGCACTAAGTTTCCGGTTTTTCGATTCTCGCCAACGGTTGCCCTGGTCGGTCGGCGCATGCGCCCGATTCCTGCTACAACCCGTTGTGCGGGCGTTTTTTTGCGCCCGGCTGCCTGAATTCAATTAGAGAGATCGCGTCGTTTTTATGGAATGGATAGTGGACCCCACGGCCTGGCTTGGCCTGTTGACCCTGATCGTGCTCGAGCTGGTGCTGGGTATCGACAACCTGGTGTTTATTGCGATTCTGGCGGACAAGCTGCCGCCCCATCAGCGCGACCGGGCGCGGATCATCGGCCTGTCCCTGGCGCTGTTGATGCGCCTGGGCCTGCTGGCCAGTATTTCGTGGCTGGTCACCCTGACGCAGCCGCTGTTCGAGGTGTTCGACAAGAGCTTCTCCGGGCGTGACCTGATCATGCTGTTCGGCGGTGTGTTCCTGCTGTTCAAGGCCACCATGGAATTGCACGAACGGCTTGAGGGCCATATCAGCCAGCGTACCGGCAACGCCGCCTACGCCATGTTCTGGCCGATCGTGGCGCAGATCGTGGTGCTTGACGCGGTGTTCTCCCTGGATGCGGTGATCACCGCCGTGGGTATGGTCGACGAACTGGCGGTGATGATGATCGCGGTGATCATTTCCATCGGCCTGATGATCGTCGCCAGCAAACCCTTGACCCGCTTCGTCAATGCGCACCCGACGGTGATCATGCTGTGCCTGGGCTTCTTGATGATGATCGGTTTTGCCCTGACCGCCGAAGGCCTGGGCTTCCATATTCCCAAGGGCTACCTGTACGCGGCCATTGGCTTCTCGATCCTGATCGAAGTGTTCAACCAGATCGCCCGCGCCCGGCGCAAGAAGTCGATGCAGGGCCTGCGGCCGATGCGCGAGCGTACAGCCCATGCGGTAATGCGCCTGCTGGGCGGGCGGAAACTGGCGGTGGAGGAGGTAGGTGAGGAAATTGCCGACCTGCTGGACAACGGCCAGGAACCCACTGCCGAGCTGTTCGACCGGCGCGAGCGGGTGATGATCAGCGGCGTGCTGCAACTGGCCGAGCGGCCGATCCGCAGCATCATGACCGCGCGTGCCGATGTCGACCATATCGACCTGGCGGACAGCCCCGAGGTCATCCGCACCAAGCTTATGCATTCGTCCTATTCGCGCCTGCCGCTGATCCGCAATGGCGCGGTGGATGAACCCCTGGGCTTCGTGCACAAGAAGGAACTGCTCAAGGAATACCTGGCCGGCAATCCGCCGAACCTGGAGCACCTGGCGCGCAAGACGCCGAACCTGCTGGACAGTTTCTCGATCCTCAATGCCCTGGAGCAGATGCGCAAGGCCTCGACCCACATCGCCTTCGTGATCAACGAATTCGGCGATTTCATCGGGCTGTTGACCATGACCGACATTCTCGAATCCATCGCCGGCGAGTTGCCGGACGCCAGCGAAATCGAAGGCCCGGACATTGTCGAGACCGAGGATGGGCTATTGGTCGGCGGCGCGTTGAACCTGACACAGATCCGCCAGCGCACCGGCTTCGCCGCCGAGCCGACCGATGATTATCAGACCCTGGCCGGGTTGGTCATCAGCCTGTTGGACCGCCTGCCGGTGATCGGCGATCGCCTGGAATGGCAGGGCTGGAGCCTTGAGGTGATAGCTGTGGAAGAGCGCCGGGTCACCCGGGTCCTGCTCAAGCGCCTGGGATAGCCGTCGGGGGGGGGGGGGGGGGGGGCCCCCCCCCCCCCCCCCACCCCCCAAAAAAAAAAAAACAAAACACCAAACGAACAGCGCCCCCCACAAAAACCAAAAAAAAAAACAAAAAAAAAA
>NZ_JBLZOM010000006.1:258732-346355 GCF_049199125.1 Pseudomonas sp. QD4 | reverse complement strand
TCTGGGCTTCGATGACCTGAAGCAGCTCACTGTCGAAAACCGCGTAACTCTTTGTTTACCAAGGAGTTTTCCGTTTCGACTGCGCCGGAAGTGGGGCGAATTATAGACTTCCAGAATCTGCCGTCAAGGGTTAATTACGCTTTTGTTGCAGAAGATGACTTTTTAGCTATTAAGCGGGGTATCCGGCGCGTTACAGGGGGTATGCGCAGCACCAATAACAACCCCCCTATAAAGGCATAGATCGCCCACTCCTTGAGATCGGCACGAACGATCCACAGCATATGCAACAGACCCAACCCCAAAATGACGTAGACCAAACGGTGCAACTTCTTCCATCCACTACCGAGCCGACGCTGACTGTAGCGATTGGATGTCACCGCCAACACCAGCAATCCTGCAAAACCCAGGGTGCCGACAATAATGTAAGGCCGCTTGCGCAGCTCCACACCCAACTGCGACCAGTCCAGCGCGAGGATAAACACGGCGTAGGCACTCAAGTGCAGCACCACATAGGCAAAACACCACAAACCCAGTTGCCGTCGCACCGCAATCCAGCCAGCCCACCCCGTCAGCTTTTGCAAAGGGGTCATGCCCAGGGTGATCAACAACAGAATCAACGTACCCAGCCCCAGGCGATCAACCAGCACCTTGCCAGGATCCGGCCCCAGCGCCGAGTCTCCCGCCTGGAATAGCCAATACAGCGGCCATACCGCCGCTGCGATAAATACGGCCACGCGCCAGAGCGGATAACGCATCAGTAGTTCGTCCGCAAATCGAGGCCACTATATAAGGAGGCGACCTCATCCGAGTAACCGTTGAACATCTGGGTTTCACGCACATTGGGCTTGAACAGGCCGCTGGGCAGACGCCGTTCCCGCGCCTGGGTCCAGCGCGGGTGGTCGACGGTGGGATTCACGTTCGCATAAAAGCCGTACTCATCGGCCGCAATGCTCTGCCAGGTGGTTTTCGGCTGCTCGCTCACCAGACTGATACGCACTATGGATTTGATGCTCTTGAAACCATATTTCCACGGCACCACCAGCCGCAGTGGAGCCCCGTTCTGATTGGGCAGCTCACGCCCGTACATGCCGACGGCGAGGATCGCTAACGGATTCATCGCTTCATCCAGACGCAGGCCCTCTACATAAGGCCAGTCGATCAAGGCGAAACCTGAACGCTGACCGGGCATGCTTTTAGGATCCTGCAGGGTTTCGAAACGAATGAACTTGGCGCTGGCGGTTGGTTCGACCTGCTTGAGCAACGCCGAGATGGGAAAACCGATCCAGGGGATCACCATCGACCAAGCCTCGACACAGCGCAGACGGTAGATGCGCTCCTCCAATGCGTAGGGCTTCATGAAGTCCTCCAGCGCATAGCGACCTGGCTTGGCCACTTCACCGTCAATCACCACACTCCAGGGCTCGGTCTTCAGCGATCCCGCGTTAGCCGCCGGATCCCCCTTGTCAGTGCCGAACTCATAGAAGTTGTTGTAGTGGGTCGCATCCTTGAAGGGGGTGATCGCCTCGTCCTTGACCATCACCGCCTGCCAGTGTGTGGCTGGCAACTTTTCGGCGAACCACGAGGGCGCCCTGCCCGCCTCGACATCCGCATAACGCGATGCCTCAGCGGCGCTAGCCCAACGCGGCAGGCCACTGACCGCCAGGCCGGCCATCGCTCCGCCCAGCAGGGTGCGTCGAGAGAAATAGAGGGATTCCGGGGTGACGTCCGACTCTTTGCAGTCAGACGCCTTTGGCACTTTGATCAACATGGCAACTCCGCAGGATTGGAGAACTGATGCACCAATAGACTGCGGAGTATGGGGGAAATTACATCACTCGCCGCTTTTATGCCGACGAAGGCGCAACAAGTACTGAACCGGGCCGGAGGCCGCATAGGCGAGGAAAACCAGCAGCAGAATACGCGGCGGGTCGCTGAACACCACCGCAAACACCAGGACCACCGCCAGGATCGCCACAAAAGGCACCCGCCCCCTGAGGTCCAGTTCCTTGAAGCTGTTGTACTTGATGTTGCTGACCATCAGCATGCCGGCCGCCGCAACCAGCAGCGCCACCAGGAACGACATCTTCGAGCCCTGGATCCCGTAGTCACTGAACGCCCAGACAATCCCCGCCACGACACCCGCCGCTGCCGGACTGGCCAGACCGATGAAGTAACGCTTGTCGGCAGTCCCGACCTGGGTATTGAACCGCGCCAGGCGCAACGCCGCCCCAGCCACATAGATGAAGGCAACCATCCACCCGACCTTGCCCATATCGCCCAAGGCCCAGCCAAATGCCAGCAAGGCCGGGGCAACACCGAACGCGACCATGTCAGACAAGGAGTCGTATTCGGCGCCAAAGGCGCTCTGGGTATTGGTCATCCGGGCAACGCGACCGTCCAGACCGTCGAGCACCATGGCGACGAAAATCGCAATGGCGGCGAAGGCAAAGTACTTGCTCGCGGCAACGGAGTCGCCCGCACTCATTGCACTTTGCGCACTCATGGAACTGATGATGGAGTAGAACCCCGCGAACAGGTTCGCAGTGGTGAACAGATTCGGCAGCAGATAGATACCACGATGCCGGACTTTACGGCCTTCAGCATCATGCCCTTCTTCGACATGCTCATCGATCGGTAGCAGGCTTTCGGCGTCAGAGGCCTGGTTTGGCTCTTCGGGACGTTCGCTCATGAACATTACCTTGCAACGGTGTGGAAAGTTTCGACAGGTGTCTGCAACAACGGTTCGCATCGCAAACGATGCAGCTTTATACCAGAACCAGCCCCCCCAAACGAAAAAACGCGGCCTAGGCCGCGTTTTCCGTGCAAGTTCGCGACTTAGTTTTTGGCTTTGTCGACGATCTTGTTGGCACCGATCCACGGCATCATCGAGCGCAGTTGCTCACCGATGATTTCGATGCCGTGTGCAGCGTTGTTGCGACGCTTGGCAGTCATCGAAGGGTAGCCGGTTGCACCTTCGCTGATGAACATCTTCGCGTACTCACCGTCCTGAATGCGTTTCAGGGCGTTGCGCATGGCCTGACGGGATTCGGCGTTGATCACTTCCGGACCGGTCACGTACTCGCCGTACTCAGCGTTGTTGGAGATCGAGTAGTTCATGTTGGCGATACCGCCTTCGTACATGAGGTCGACGATCAGTTTCAGTTCGTGCAGGCACTCGAAGTAGGCCATTTCTGGCGCGTAGCCAGCTTCAACCAGAGTTTCGAAACCGGCCTTGACCAGCTCAACGGTACCGCCGCACAGAACGGCTTGTTCGCCGAACAGGTCGGTTTCAGTCTCGTCCTTGAAGGTGGTTTCGATGATGCCGGTACGGCCGCCGCCCACGCCTGCGGCGTAAGACAGTGCAACATTCTTGGCGTTGCCCGAAGCGTCCTGGTAGATAGCGATCAGGTCAGGAATACCGCCGCCCTTCACGAACTCGGAACGTACGGTGTGGCCCGGAGCTTTCGGCGCGATCATGATCACGTCGAGGTCAGCGCGCGGCACAACCTGGTTGTAGTGGATCGCGAAGCCGTGGGAGAAGGCCAGGGTGGCGCCTTTCTTGATGTTCGGCTCGATTTCGTTCTTGTACAGCGAGGACTGGAACTCGTCCGGGGTCAGGATCATGACCAGGTCGGCAGCAGCAACAGCGGAAGCAACGTCAGTCACTTTCAAACCGTGAGCTTCAGCCTTGGCAACGGTAGCCGAGCCTTTACGCAGGCCGACAGTAACGTCAACGCCAGAGTCTTTCAGGTTGCACGCTTGAGCGTGGCCCTGGGAACCGTAACCAATGATGGCAACTTTCTTGCCCTGGATGATCGACAGGTCGCAGTCTTTATCGTAGAAAACTTTCATGAATTTCCCCTATATATCCAGGCCGTTCAGGCCATTCGCTAATTTGGTTTAGATGCTGAGTACTTTGTCGCCGCGAGCAATGCCGGTTACGCCGCTACGGACGGTTTCCAGAATCGAGGCGGTGCCGATGGACTGAATGAAGCTGTCGAGCTTGTCGCTGGTACCGGTCAATTGAACGGTATACACGCTGGCGCTGACATCTACGATCTGCCCACGGTAAATATCGGTGGTGCGCTTGATCTCGGCGCGCTGGGCGCCGGTGGCCTTGACCTTGACCAGCATCAGTTCACGCTCGATATGAGCGCTCTCCGACAGGTCGACCAACTTGACCACTTCGATCAGTTTGTTCAGGTTCTTGGTGATCTGCTCGATCACCTCATCGTGGCCGACAGTGGTCAGCGTCAGACGCGACAGGGTCGGGTCTTCGGTCGGGGCCACGGTCAGGCTTTCGATGTTGTAGTTACGTTGCGAAAACAGGCCGACTACACGAGACAAAGCGCCCGGTTCGTTTTCCAGAAGCAAGGAGATAATGTGCCGCATGATTAAGTACGCTCCGTCTTGCTCAGCCACATATCGCGCATCGAGCCGTCTTTGATCTGCATCGGGTAGACGTGCTCGCTGGTGTCGACCGAAATATCGAGCACCACCAGGCGATCCTTCATGGCAAACGCCTCTTGCATCTTCGACTTCAATTCTTTCGAGTCGCTGATACGCATGCCAACGTGGCCATAGGCCTCAGCCAGCTTGACGAAGTCAGGCAGCGATTCCATGTAGGAATGGGAGTGACGGCTGCCATAGCTCATGTCTTGCCACTGGCGAACCATGCCCAGAACACCGTTGTTCAGGATGACGATTTTGACCGGCAAACCATATTGCAGGCAGGTGGACAGTTCCTGAATGTTCATCTGGATACTGCCCTCGCCTGTCACGCAGACGACGTCGGCATCCGGGAAGCTCAACTTGATGCCCATGGCCGCCGGGAAACCGAAGCCCATGGTGCCCAGGCCGCCGGAGTTGATCCAGCGGTTAGGCTTGTCGAACTTGTAGTACTGCGCCGCGAACATTTGGTGCTGGCCCACGTCGGAAGCAACATAGGCATCGCCCTTGGTCACTTCACACAGGGTTTCGATCACGGTCTGCGGCTTGATGATGCTGCCGTCACCCTTGTCATAAGGGAACAGGCCACGATCACCGCGCCACTCTTCGATCTGCTTCCACCAACTGGCAACCGTGTCCTTGTTCGGGGTCTCGCCGATTTCCTTGAGTGCCGCGACCATCTCGGTCAAGACGCTCTCTACCGGACCCACGATAGGCACATCGGCCTTGATGGTCTTGGAGATGGAAGCCGGGTCGATATCGACATGGATGATCTTGGCATTCGGGCAGAACTTCGGCGCACCGTTGATAACACGGTCATCGAAGCGCGCACCCACTGCCAGAATCACGTCGGCATGGTGCATGGTCAGGTTGGCGGTGTAGCTGCCGTGCATGCCAAGCATGCCGACGAACTGCCGATCAGTACCCGGATAGGCACCCAGGCCCATCAAGGTATTGGTCACTGGCAGATTAAGCATCTTGGCCAGCTCGGTCAGCGGTGCGGAACCACCACCGAGGATCACCCCACCGCCTGCGTACAGCACGGGACGCTTGGCCGCCAGGAGCATTTCTGCCGCCTTGCGGATTTGCCCGGAGTGACCGCGGACAGCCGGGCTGTAGGAGCGCAGCTTGGCTTTCTTGGGAAAAACGTATTCGAACTTTTCAGCCGGGTTGGTCATATCTTTAGGGATATCGACCACCACCGGGCCCGGACGACCGGATTGCGCCAGGTAGAAGGCTTTCTTCATGACTTCCGGGATTTCCGAAGCGTGCTTGATCATGAAGCTGTGCTTCACGATCGGCCGGGAGATACCGATCATGTCGGTTTCCTGGAACGCGTCGGTGCCGACCATGGTGCTGGGCACCTGACCGGAGATAATCACCATTGGAATCGAGTCCATATAGGCAGTGGCGATACCGGTGATGGCATTGGTCGCGCCAGGGCCGGAAGTCACCAGTACCACGCCGGCTTTACCGGTGGCACGGGCATAGCCGTCAGCCATATGGGTAGCAGCCTGTTCGTGACGAACCAGGATATGGGTCACTTCCGGTTCTTTGAACAGGGCATCGTAGACATGAAGGAGAGCACCACCTGGGTACCCATAGATATATTTGACGCCTTCGTCACGCAAAAAGCGGACGAGCATCTCACCGCCAGATAAAAGCTCCACGTTGTTCACCTCTAAAACGCCAGAATACCGCCCTCAAAAGGAGGCGGGTCTTAATAGGTTTACTTCTCAGCAGAGCATGAGCGACGGTGGTCGCCGACTACGTCAGCACTGACTGAGCAAGTATTGGGAGCGCCCCAAAGTGTTGCGGGGGCTTCCCACCCAGCGCGAGGTAACGCGTTGCGGGTGTAGCAGGTCGGCGCGGATATGCGCCTCATGATCTGCTGAGTGGGCCTGCTTCTGGCAGTCCCTCTACAGCGGACTTGAGATTCTTCTGTTTCGCCCTCTCCAAGTCAAGACGTCAATGTACTTAATTCGAACTAAGCGCATGAGAACGCAAGAAAAAACCTCAAAACGGCAACTGCGTAAGTCTCAATTGCGCAATCTCTCGCAGGTCTGGGACATCTGCGAACCCGCAAGCCTTGGCGGACACCTCTCATGAGCTGCACGCCACTGAACTCTGACCGGTAAAAATGTGCGCGGCTTGAAAGACCAGGAGCCTGAGTCAGGCGTCCGACGCCCAAAGAAAAACCGCCAGTGAAAACTGGCGGTTGAGGTTCAACGCGTGGCGACGATCAGTTGATCGAACTCTTTGAGCAAGACCTGCAACTGCCGATCCCGGCCTTGCATGTCCCGACTGGCGAAGACCATCTCGGCCATTTCCTGAATGCCCGAGGCATTGGGCAACGGCAGGTCCTGCTCCAGAATCAGTTTCATGCGCGGCAGGAAAATCCACTGCAGCCACTGCTCGAAATCCAGCGTGTCGACGCTGAACGGTTCTTGGCTGGACAAGGCTTCGGCACTGGGCGAAACCTCATCCCACAACCCCAGAAGCCGCAGTTCACGCTCGATCAGCAGCAACTGTTCGGCGATCTCGGGAAAGCGCCCATCCATCAGAGTGCGACCTTGGCTTTTTGACGAGCCAGCGCGGCGCCGGCGGCATCGCCCTGCTTCTCTCGCGCCTGGGCGATCAGCCCCCACAAGCTAGCCTGCAGGGCCGGACGACCGGAAGCCAGGGTCAGCCCACGGCGAGCGAACTGTTCGGCCTGAGGCGCGTCGCCCTGCTCCATGCGCACCTGCGCCAGGCGGTAGAGCACCTGTGGCTCGCGCGGGGCTACCCGTTGCGCTCGCTCAAGGCTCGACGAGGCGCCATTCAGGTCACCGCTGGCCTGCTGTTGCTGGGCGGTGCTGAGCAAGGCCAGCACCGGACCATCCAACTGCTCGTCCGCCGACAAACCGCCGGCGCTGGCCGACGGGATCGAACTCGACGGCATGTTGTAGGTGCCCTGGTTGATCGGCGCCGAATCAACCGGCCCTGGAATAATCGGACCCGGGGTAATAGGCGATGAGCTGATAGGGGCCGATGTCGTCGCACCGCCTCCTGGCACCATCACCACCACGCCGGAATCCTGCGGGATATTTTGCGACTGCGCCTGAGCCGGACGCTTGATAGTCGTCTGCCGGAAGCCACCGTTAGCCGAAATCCGCTCACTGTTGGAGACCGCAGTACCGGCATCGACCACCGGGATCGAACCGCGCTGCACACTGGAGCAGCCGTTGAGCAAAGCCAGAGCTGTAATAGCTGGAACCCACCACTTGTTCACGTCAAACCCTCTTCGCTTAGTTCATCCAGCCTTTGATCCAATCCGTCACCGAGTCGCCGGATGCAGGGCTTTCGCCACCGCACGCAGCGCCGGGAGGCGGTTCGCTGCCGCGAATATACGGCATCTGCACCGCTCCCGGACAGTTGGCATCGGAGCCCTGTCCGGTCCGGGAATCGACCCATGCCTGAACCACGTTATCCGGTTGTGGCATATCCAGCGGCAATGGGTCGGCCTTGCGCATAAAACTGGTCCAGACCTGCAGTGCACCGGTAGCACCGGTGAACGGCGTCTTGCCGTTATCGTCACGCCCCAGCCAGACCACGGCCAGCAGATCCTGGCTGAACCCGGCAAACCAACTGTCGCGCGAGTCGTTACTGGTACCGGTCTTGCCCGCCAACGCCAGGGATTTGGGCAGCACGTTATAGACCGAGCTGCCAGTACCTTCACGCATCACCCGCTGCATGGCGCTCTGGATCAGGTAAATCGAACCTGGGTCAAAACGCTGCTGGATCTGGAACGGGTAGCGTTTGAGCGGCTCGCCCTCGGCCGTCAGCACGCTGCGGATCCCGCGCATCGGCGTGTTGAAACCGCCGTTGGCCAGGGTCTGGTACATGGTCGCCACTTCCATCGGACTCAACCCGCCCGCCCCCAGCAGCATCGAAGGGAATGCCGGGAATTCGCGGGAAACGCCCAGCCGCGCCAGGGTCTTGAGCACGTTCGGCACGCCGACTTCCAGACCAAGACGGGCGGTCGACAGGTTGTAGGAATGGGCCAGGCCCTGATAGAGGAATACCGTACCGTGGGAGCGGCGATCGTAGTTCTGCGGCTTCCATACCTGGCCGTCCGCGCCTTTGACCGAGAACGCCTCATCGGACAACCAACTGGTCAGGGTGTACTGGCTGGGTTTTTCCAGCGCTGTCAGGTAGACCGCCGGCTTGATCAGCGAGCCGATCGGGCGAACTGCGTCCAGCGCCCGGTTGAAACCGGCAAAGCTGGCCTGGCGGCTGCCAATCATGGCCTGAACCTCTCCGGTTTCCGGGTTGGTCACGACCATCGCGGCTTCGACATCCTCGGACCCCTTGCGCCCTGCCAGGCGCTTGAAGGTGTCGTTGACCGAGGCTTCGGCCTTCATCTGCAGGATCGGGTCGAAGCTGGTGAAAATACGCAGCCCTTCCTCGGTCAAGTCTTCGTCGCGGTAGTCTTCACGCAATTGACGCTTGACCAGGTCGAGGAAACCCGGGAATGAGCTGTCGGCAAGGCTGCCGCGTTTGGTCACGCCCAGCGGCATCTTCTTCGCTGCTTCAACTTGCTCGGGCGTGGCGACGCCTTGTTGCGCCAGCAGGTCGAGCACCAGGTTGCGCCGTTCAAGCGCGCGCTCCGGATACCGCCGAGGGTTGTAGGCCGAAGGCCCCTTGACCATGCCCACCAGCAAAGCCACCTGATGCAACTTGAGTTCGGACAGCGGCTGACTGAAGAAGAACTGACTGGCCAGACCGAAACCATGCACCGCGCGCTGACCGTCCTGCCCGACGAAAACCTCGTTGAGGTAGGCCTCGAGAATCTCGCGCTTGTCGTAATGCATCTCAAGCAGCAGGGCCATCATGGCCTCGGTGAGTTTGCGTGACAGGCTGCGCTCGTTGGTCAGGTAAAAGTTCTTTACCAACTGCTGGGTCAAGGTACTACCGCCCTGACGCATCTTTCCGGACGAGGTGTTGACCCAGACCGCCCGAGCAATCGACTTCGGCGAGACGCCAAAGTGATGGTAGAAATCCCGGTCTTCCACGGTCACCAGGGTTTCCAGCAGGTACGGCGGGACCTGATCGATCTTGATCAGGATCCGGTCTTCGAGGTTCTTCGGATACAACCCGCCAATCAGCAAGGGCTCCAGGCGCACCACCGCCAGTTTCGACCCCTTGGCTCCCGCCAGCTCGGCTACATAGTCACCGGAAAATCTCACCCGTACCGGCTGCGCCTGCTCCAGGCCCTCATAGAACTGAAAGCCGCGGGTATTCAAATCCACGACATTGCCATTCACGGCCGCCGCCCCCGGGCCGTTGGCCACGCTTTCGCGGCGATAGCCCAGAGCGTCGAGTTCGGTGAGGAAGTCTTCCTTGCTCAGCTTCTGGCCGACGAACAGTTCCAACGGCCGGGCGTAGACCTTGGCCGGAATAGTCCAGCGCTTGCCGGAGAATTTCTCCTGGACGATAGCGTCGAGATAAACCGCAAAGCCGGCGAGCACCACCAAGCCGACCAGACTGAGCTTAAGAGCCCAGCCCAGCCAGGGGCGCAGGCCACCAGAGGGACGTTTTTTAGCGGAGCGAGGGGATCGAGTACGAGTCATGGCGGCGGATTATACGCACTTTATTCATACTCAACAGGAGCGTCCCGAGGTTTGCGTCAGCCCCCCGAGCGGCCATAATGACGGCCTTGAATTTTCTCCGTCTCTGAAGGATCGCCTGTGAGCCAGTCCCTGATCGCCGCCCTGCAAAACCCGGCCCTTTATCCACACCCCGTCGACGGGTTCCAGGTCATCGAGACCCACATTTCCTGGGTGCTGCTCACTGGCCCCTTTGCTTATAAAGTGAAGAAACCGGTCAATTTCGGCTTCCTCGACTTCACCGGCCTCGAGGCTCGCGAGCATTTCTGTGGCGAAGAGCTGCGTTTGAATCAGCGCCTGACCGAAGATTTGTACCTTGAAGTGCTGCCGATCACCGGCAGCGCCGAGGCCCCACAGTTTGGTGGCAGCGGGCCGGTTGTCGACTACGCCCTGAAAATGCGCCAGTTCCCGCAAAGCCAACTGCTCAGCACACTGCAAGCCAACGGCGAACTGACCGCCGCGCATATCGACCAGATGGCCAAGCAGATTGCCCAGTTCCACCTCAACGCACCGCGTGTTCCAGCCGATCACGAAGCCGGCACTCCGGACAGCGTGATGGCACCGGTGCGGCAGAACTTCGAGCAGATCCACCCTTTCCTCAGCGACAAGGCTGACCTGCAGCAACTGGATGCGTTGCAGGCCTGGGCCGAAAGCAGCTTCGAACGCCTCAAGCCACTGTTCGCCCAGCGCAAGGCTGACGGTTTCATTCGCGAATGCCACGGTGATATCCACCTGGGCAACGCCACCGTGATCGACGGCCAGGTAGTGATCTTCGACTGCATCGAATTCAACGAACCGTTCCGCTTCACCGACGTCTATGCCGATACCGGCTTCCTGGCGATGGACCTTGAAGACCGTGGTCTGAAAAGCCTCGCTCGCCGCTTTATCAGCCAGTACCTGGAGCTGACCGGCGACTATCAAGGCCTGGAGTTGCTGAACTTCTATAAAGCCTACCGTGCCCTGGTCCGGGCCAAGGTTAGCCTGTTCAGCATGCCGGCCGACGCCACTCCGGTGCAGCGTGCCACGAACCTGCGCCAATACCGCAACTACGCCAACCTGGCGGAAAGTTACAGCACCATCCCTTCGCGGTTCATGGCGATCACCTGCGGTGTATCTGCTGTCGGTAAAAGCCACGTCGCCATGCGCCTGGTCGAGGCCTTGGGCGCAGTGCGCCTGCGTTCCGATGTCGAGCGCAAGCGCCTGTTCGGTGAGCAGCAGGTGCAAAACGACCCGAATGCCGGCATTTACAGCAGCGACGCCAGTGCTGCGACTTACGCACGCCTGCACGAAATCGCCGACATCATCCTGCGGGCCGGTTTTCCGGTGGTCATCGATGCCACTTACCTCAAACGTGCGCAACGCGATGCGGCTGCCCAGGTGGCCGAAGCCACTGGCGCGCCCTGCCTGATCATCGACTGCAATGCTCCACCCGCGGTCATCGCCAGCTGGTTGGCGCAGCGTCAGGCGGATCAAAACGACCCATCGGATGCCAACCTGGCCGTCATCGAAGCTCAGCAGGCCAATCGCGAACCGCTGAGCGCCGAAGAAGTACTGCGCAGCAAGCGCGTGGAAACCAATGAAAGCGGAAGCCTCGACGCGCTGGTGGCGAATATTCGCCAGCGTCTGCCAGGCCTGTAAGCAACTATTTCAGCCGCGAAGAGGGAAAGACTTCGCGGCTGAAAAACAGTGGCACTATAATGGCGTCATAAATCCAACAGGTGACGTTGCCATGAGCCAACCAAAGCTTCTCGACACCCCGCTGTACGCCCTGCTGCACAAAGATGACATCACCGGATTCAACCGCGAGCGCCCAACGGACCAGCCGATCGACATGCGTGGCGGCGATTTTCGTGGCCTCGACCTGCGCGATCTGAACGCCGAGGGTATCGACTTCACCGACGCCTATTTCCGCTCCGCCGATTTGCGCGGCCTGGATTTGCGCAGTTCGGCCATGGAAGGCGCGAGCCTGTCCCATGCGCAGATCTCCGGGACCTACTTTCCTCCGGAACTGACGGCAGATGAAATTCTCATGTCGGTCAATTTCGGCACCCGCCTGCGTTATCGCACCAAGTAACAACCTGCTGCTACAGGTCCGGCGCCCCAGAATTTGCGCTGGACTCCTCGCTTTGCCTCTTCCTTTCCTCCCCCCAAATGCCCCACTGAGCACCCCGCAGCGTCCGGCTTAGAAGCATTTGCGTTGAAACCGACCAAAGAACAGCGCTTTTCCTACTGAGCGCTACACTCCTCTGAGACTTGCCCACGCACCATTCGGCCGTCGCAAGGAGGCTTGATGAATGATGAACTGCAACATCTGAAAAACCTTGGCAAGACGTCCGCACAATGGCTGCATGCAGTGGGTATCCATAGTGCGTCGGACTTGCGTCGCCTGGGCGCGGTGGATGCTTACAGGGCTGTACGCACCCGCGGCTTTCGTGCCTCGAAAGTTCTGCTGTATGCCATTGAAGGTGCATTGATGGATGTGCATTGGAACGACATTCCGGCCGAGCGCAAAGAAGCGCTGAACCGGCAGCTGGAAGCGATTTCCGCGCGCCATCAGAACTGACCTCGCGAGGGGGCTGCATGTACTTACTGGGGGAACAACCGGCGTATGCCGACAGCCTGATCAATCGACTGCAAAGTATCCCGACACAGCTGCTGGAAGGCCTGGCTCCGGCAGGCGATCACGTGCTGATCGACGCCGTCCAGGACCTCTCCAGCGTGCTTGCGGGACATCAGTTGTTCCTGCTCGAAAGTGGCCAGGTGCAGGCCAGCATCGACCAGCGCCCGCTGTTCTATCTGCATGAGGGTGACTTGCTTGGGCTACGGCGCGGCAGTGAGCAGCCGGCCTGGCATTTGCGCTGCGAGACCGAGTTGAGCCTGATTCCGTACCTGCGTTCGGCGGTGTTCCAGCATATCTACGCCGACGAGCAGCGTGCCGAGCTGTTCCTGCAATACCTGCTTGGCCAGACTGCCCTGCTCGCGGACGCGGTGGCGCGGCTGAAACCACCGGAGTTTCGCAGCAGCAACGGCTTCAGGCGGGTGGACGCTGGCGAGGTGCTGATCCATCAGGGCGATGAGGCCGACCATGTGTTCGTGATCATCGAAGGCCATGCGCAGGCCTATGTCGACGGTCACAACGTCGGTGAGGTACCCAAAGATGAAATCTTCGGTGCGATGGCGGTATTCACCGGCGAAAAACGCAGCGCCAGCGTGATTGCCAGCGAGCCCAGCACCGTGATGCTGATTCCCAAGGAGCAGTTTCTCAGCCTGACCATGAGCAATCCGCGCATCGCCCACAGCCTTATCGAGAGCATGGCGCGGCGCATCGACCTGCTGAACAAGGAAGTCACCCGGCTGAACGCCCTGAGTAACCGCGCCTGAGCCCACTGTTTACGGGCAATCCAAACGAGCGTTTGGCAGAAATCAAAGAAACTTGAATAACCTCTGTTGACATAGAAATGAGAATCGTTATGATTATCGCAACTGGTCGCGAGATCAGTCGATAACCTGGAAGACCAGTGGTTCGGACTCTCAGATTATCTCCTCATCAGGCTAATCACGGTTATTTGACCCGGCTCTTGCCGGGTCTTTTTTTGCCTGTGGAAAAGTCCCTGGTAACAAAGTCCGAGTTTTATTTGCGCAAGGGCGCGCAGTCATCCTGATCCGGCATCCGTGCGGTGTACCAGACGTAATCGGCGCTGTCGGCAGCCACCGGTGTCCCCTGCTGGGCAAGAATCAGCACCGCCGTGCCCTGGGCCGCGCCGAGATCGGCCAGGTGCACCGGCACTCCCACATCCTTGCGGGCGTGGTAAGCCCCCGTGAAAAACAGTGCTGGAACCGGCGCCGCCAATAAACGTTCGGCCATGCGCCGGTCGCGCTGCTGCTGGACCGCCAACATGGCTGGCACCTGGCTCTCGGGCAACAAACCGCAATGCGCATCGCGAATTTGGGTCTGCAAAAGGTCCTTGACCGCCTGGGAGTTGGCATGGACGCCACTCAGAACCGGAGGCTGCGCATAAATACGGCGAATTTCGCTGGCGTCCAGGTTGGCCGCCAGCAGTGGATAAGGCTGCGCCAGGGCGAAGCGCACAATCGGCCCATACAAGGCCCAATCCCAGCCCGGCTGCCAGGCCAGAGCCGCCGGCAAATCCTCGGGCCAACCCTGGGACTTCAATTGCTGACGCACGGTATCGACCCGCGATTGCTGCTGCGCAACCAACATCTCCAGCAACAGGCTGCCTTGCGGGCGTTGGCTGGCCAGTGCCCGCATCAGCCACAGCTGCAGGACATGGTGATCGGCATTGTCGTGCTGCTCGCCGACAATCACCCGGGGCGCCTGGGCCAGTCGCTCGACCAGCTCTGCAGTCGACAGTGACCGTCCGCTGCGCAACTCAATAATCTCGCTGGCCCGCTGCGCCTCAGGTAACGGCGGCAGCGCCACGCCTTGGCACCCCGCAACCAGCAGTACCGCGAGTAACCCTATCAGCCCGCGCATGGATCGCTCTCCGCAAATGGCTCAACGAGCAATGATCAGGGGATGACCGCGCTCCGGATGTGCCTGCACCAGCACCTCCAGGCCAAACACCGCCTTGAGCGGCTCGGGGCGCAGGACCTGTTCCGGAGTATCCAGCGCATGGGGACTGCCCCCCTGAAGCAGCAGCACCCGGTCACAATAGCGCGCGGCCAGGTTCAGATCATGCAGGATCACCAGCACCGCGACCCCACGATCGGCAAATGCCCGAATTGCCTGCAAGGTGATGTGCTGGTGCAAGGGATCAAGGGCCGAAGTGGGCTCATCGAGCAATAACGTCTGCCCCACCTGCCCTGGCCATAGCTGAGCCAACACCCGCGCCAGGTGGACACGCTGGCGCTCACCGCCAGACAGCGCGAGGTAGCTGCGCCCTTGCAAATGGGCGGCGTCTGCCGCTTGCAGGGCCTCAAGGACGATTTCGTCATCCCGGACCCGCCCGCTCTGGTGCGGCAAGCGCCCCATCCCTACGACCTCTTCCACACGAAAGGCAAAATCCAGCGTTGAGTGTTGAGGCAAGACCGCCAGCCGCTGGGCCCGTTGTGCGCCTCCCCATTGCGCCAGTTCGCGCTGATCGAGGAGGACCTGGCCCTGATCGGGCTGTAACTCACCACACAACGCGCCCAGCAAGGTGCTCTTGCCCGCGCCATTGGGGCCTAGTACGCCAAGCACTTCACCCGGCTTGAGCTCAAGGTCGATGGCCGTCAGCACCGCTTTTTTGCCGCGCAGGACATGCAGGTTGTGTACGCACAACATCAGGCACGCCCTCGCAATAGCAAATACAAAAAGAACGGAGCACCAATGAAGGCGGTGACGATACCGATGGGCAACTCGGCCGGCGCCAGGGCCAGGCGCGCTACCAGGTCCGCCAGCAGCAACAGGCTGGCGCCCGCCAGGATCGAAGCAGGCAACAAAGTCCGATGATCTGGGCCCGCCAGCAGACGTATCAGGTGCGGCACCACCAGCCCGACGAAGCCGATCATCCCGGCGGCGGCAACTGCCGCGCCGACCCCCAGCGCAGTACAGAACACCAGTTCACGCTTGAGCCGCTCGACATCGATGCCCAGGTGACTGGCTTCCGACTCCCCCAGCAACAGGGCATTCAGCGCCCGAGCGCGGCGCGGCAACCACAACGCCACGCCCGCGCTCACCAGCACCAATGGCCACAAGCGCGAGTAACTGGCGCCATTGAGGCTGCCCAGGTTCCAGAACGTCAGGGTGCGCAAGGTGGCGTCGTCCGCCAGATAAGTGAACAGCCCCACCGCGGAGCTCGCCAGGGCAGTCAGCGCGATGCCCGCAAGGAGCATGGTCGCTACGTTGGTCTGGCCATTACGCCGCCCCAGGCGATATACCAGTGCGGTCACTCCCAAGCCACCAAGAAACGCGCACAACGACAGCAAATAAGGCCCAACGGCCTCCGGCAGTCCACCAAACAGGGAGCCGCCGACAATCGCCAGCGCCGCGCCCAAGGCTGCGCCGCTGGAGACCCCCACCAGCCCGGGATCGGCCAGCGGGTTGCGAAACAGGCCTTGCATCGCCACCCCGGACAACGCCAGCACCCCGCCCACGGCCAGGCCCAGCAGGGTACGCGGCAGGCGGATCTGCCCAAGGATCAGTTCGGCCTGCTCCAGGCCCTGGCCGTCGATCGGCAGCCCGAGCATGCGCAAGGCGGCGCGCAGAGTATCCAGCAGAGGCAGGCTGACCGGCCCCAGGGCCAGGGACAGCCATATCGCCAGCAGGCAGAGACAACTCAGGCCAATAAACAAACTACGAGGTTTGACCAGAGGCTTCATGGAGCGGAGGTCGCCGCACTCGCTGCATCAGGGTAGAAGGTCGCCGACAGCACCTTGAGGCTTTGCGGCAGGCGCGGGCCCAACCCACCCACGAGGAGCGTTGGATCCAGCTCAACCACGCGTCCAGACTTGGCTGCCGCGGTGGAGGCCAGAATCGGGTTTTCCTTGAACAAGGCCGCGCGCGCCGCTTCACCGGTCAAGCTGCGGTCGGCAAACACCAGTACATCCGGGCTGAGACTGGCCAGCGATTCCACCGAAAAGGGTTTGTAACCGCTGTGGGTCGCCAAGTTACGGCCGCCCGCCTGGCGTAATACCCAATCAGCCGCCGTGTCCTTGCCCGCGATCAGCGGCTTGCCACCGGCATGCCCGAGCAACAACAGCACACCCGGGGCCGCATGCTTGGACTGGGCCTGGCTGACGCTGGCCTGCTGTTGTTCAAGCTGCCGCTGATAATCCTGGAACAATTGCGCGGCCTGGGCCTCGTTACCCAGCAGTTGACCCAGATGCTCAAGCGTGTGCTGCAGCGTCGGCAGATCGGCCTGGGCCGAGAACAATTCGACCTGCACCCCAGCGCTGCGAACCTGCGACAGCACGGGTGGCGGCCCCATTTCCTCGGTGCCGACCAAAATCTGCGGACGCAGGCTCAAGATGCCCTCGGCGGACAACTGACGCTGATAACCAATACTCGGCAGCGTCTTGAGCGACTCCGGATGCTGGCTGGTGGTGTCGACACCGACCAGCTTCGATTCGGCTCCCAGCGCACTGACCCACTCGGACAATGCACCGCCGGCACTCACCCAACGTTGCGGCAACTCGGCCGCGTTGGCATGGCCGGCCAGCATTGCGATACAGAGCGCGATTGCGCTGGCACTCAGGCGCATAAAAGCATTTCCTATAGAAGATTGAGCCGATGACACCGCCGTCCATGTGACATGCCCTACAACCCGGGCATCGAAATGAGCAAGCGCCGCAAACGGGCGAAGCGGCTATTTGATAATTGTTTGCATTTAGCAGTCAAGCACAGACGTGTTTCAGCAAATCACCCGAAAACGCACCAACAGCCTGAGCTTAGAGCCTCCGGCGCTCGAGGATTGAAATGAAGTTTCTTTGCGCCAATGACGACCTGCCCGACGCTTGCAGCCGGGGCTTCGAGCTTGACGGGGTCAAGCTGTTCGCCGTGCGCCGCAACCAGCAGGTGTACGTCTACGCCAACCGCTGCCCGCACCGGGGCGTGGCCCTGGAGTGGCAGCCCGACCAATTCCTTGATCAGAGCGCCAGCCTCATTCAATGCGCGACCCACGGCGCCCTGTTTCTGATCGAGGACGGTGAATGCGTCGCCGGCCCCTGCGCCGGCCAGTCCCTGACTGCCATCCCCTGCCGCGAAGATCAGCAGGGGGTCTGGGTCCAGCTTTAACCGTCGAGCAAGACCTCCAGACGCCGCTCGACACAGACTTCTTCAGCCGTCAGGCGCACGCCATAGGCCAGCACTTCAACTCCTGCCGCCACCGCCTCGCGCAATGCGGCAGCGTAGGCCGGGTCGATTTCCTGGGCCGGGCGCACGGCCTCGATCCCGCTCAGGTTGACGCAATACAACTGCACTGCCCGCACGCCTTCGCGCGCCAGGCATGCCAATTCGCGCAAATGCTTGGCCCCCCGCTGGGTCACCGCATCCGGAAAAGCTGCCACCGGCGTGCCGTCGAACCCCAGGGTCACGCTTTTGACTTCGACAAAGGCCGGGCCGTCGTCATAGTCGAGACGAAAATCGATGCGGCTGTTTTCCTGGCCGTACGGCACCTCGCGCTTGAGCGCTGTAAACCCATTGAGTTCACTGATCAGCCCGGCCCGCAGCGCCTCTTCAATCAGCGGATTGGCCCGCGCAGTGTTGACACAGGCCAGGCGCCCTTGTGGGGTTTCGCTGATTTCCCAGGTACCGGGCAACTTGCGCTTGGGGTCGTTGGACCGACTGAACCAGACCTGCCCGCCCTCGACCATGCAGTTGAACATCGAGCCGGTGTTGGGGCAGTGGATTGTCAGAAGCTCGCCGCTGGCGGTCTCGATATCCGCCAGGAACCGTTTGTAGCGCCGTATCAGACGGCCTTCTTCGAGAGGAGGATGAAAGCGCATCAGCCTTGCCAGCTCCGCAAGCCACGAGCAATGCGCTCCACCGCTTCCTGCAGGCGCGGCAGGCTTTGGGTGTAGGCAAAGCGCACATGGTGCCCGGCCTGATGCCGACCGAAATCCAGGCCCGGGGTGAACGCCACGGACTCGGTTTCGAGAAAGTGTCGACAGAAGGCAAAGGCATCACCGCCAAACGCGCTGATGTCTGCATACAGGTAAAACGCACCTTCGGGCTCGACGGCAATGCCAAAGCCCAGCTCGCGTAACGCCGGCAGGAGAAAGTCCCGCCGCCGGCCGAACTCTGCGCGGCGCTCTTCAAGGATGCTGATGGTCGCGGGCTCAAAACAGGCCAACGCCGCATACTGGGCCATGCTCGGGGCACTGATGTAGAGGTTCTGCGCCAACTTTTCGAGCTCACCGACGGCCGCTGGCGGGGCCACCAGCCATCCCAGGCGCCAGCCGGTCATGCCGAAGTACTTGGAAAAACTGTTCAGCACAAAGGCGCTGTCATCCACCTCCAGCACGCTGGCGGCATCTGTGCCGTAGGTCAGGCCGTGGTAGATCTCGTCCACCACCAGGTGACCATTTCGCGCCTTGATCGCAGCCGACAGGCCGGCCAGCTCATCGCGAGTCAGGATGGTCCCGGTCGGGTTGGCCGGCGACGCCACCAGAGCGCCGACACTGTCCTGATCCCAGTAGCGCTCCACCAGACCCGGAGTCAGCTGGTAACGCACATCCGGGCCAACCGGCACCAACTGCGCCGCCCCCTCCACCAGCCGCAGGAAATGCCGGTTGCACGGATAGCCCGGGTCCGCCAGCAGCCAGTGCTTGCCGGGATCGACCAGCAAGCTGCTGGCCAACAACAAGGCCCCGGAGCCGCCCGGGGTGATCAGGATGCGCTGCGGGTCGATATCCAGGCCGTAGCGCTGTTGATAGAAGCCGGAAATGGCCGCGCGCAGCTCGGGAATGCCGCGAGCAGCGGTGTAACGGGTCTTACCGGCGGTCAGCGCGGCCTGGCCGGCCTGGATGATCGGCTCGGCCGTGGTGAAGTCCGGCTCGCCGATCTCCAGGTGAATGACATCCCGACCGGCGGCCTGCAATTCATTGGCACGTGCCAAAAGGGCCATCACATGGAAAGGTTCGATAGCGCGGCTGCGCGCACTGTAGGGCTGAGCCATTAGCCTTCCTTCATATAATAAGAGAGGGAACAAAAGCTCGATTCTACCCAACCGGGGAGCGAGGAGAGAGTCTAAAGCGCTTGGCTCCGCCCGATGGCCGGGAGCCATGAGCACCAACGTGGGGCAAAAAACTGACTAAAATTACATTTTGGCCAGGCCCTCGGACTGGCCGGAGCAACCCTCTCCAGGATCTGCAAGCGCCGTGGGCTGGGGGCTCGACAACCGGGAGTAGCGCGGTCCGACTTGTTCTGGTAAGTTCGCCCGCTTGCAGGCGCAGGGCCGGCAACCGTCGGAGATGGAGCAATCCTGCGCAATGGATTACAAGAGTAGAGGCGGTCCATTCATGCCCACCCAAGCAAAGCAACAGAGCAGCCAATCGATCAGTGGCTTCGAACCCTACGTTGAAACGAAGGGCGAAGAGTACATGGGCAAGCCCATGCGCGAGCACTTCACCAAGATCCTGAACAAGTGGAAACAGGACTTGATGCAGGAGGTCGACCGCACGGTTGACCACATGAAAGACGAAGCCGCCAACTTCCCTGACCCGGCCGACCGTGCCAGCCAGGAAGAAGAGTTCAGCCTTGAACTGCGTGCCCGCGACCGTGAGCGCAAGTTGATCAAGAAGATCGACAAGACCCTGCAACTGATCGAAGACGAAGAATACGGCTGGTGTGAATCCTGCGGCGTCGAGATCGGTATTCGCCGTCTGGAAGCCCGTCCTACAGCCGACATGTGCGTCGACTGCAAGACCTTGGCCGAAATCAAGGAAAAACAGGTCGGCAAATAACAGCCGGCCCGAGTGAAAAACGGAGCGTGCGAACGCTCCGTTTTTGTTTCTGGCATTTCAACCGATGGTGCTCCCTGAGCCCGCAGCACGCGCCAACCTCGTGTCGACCGAACCAGAGCATGTAATCGCCCTCCCATGACTGCCTCGAACTCCTCATACATCGGGCGTTTCGCCCCGACTCCCAGCGGCTACCTGCATTTCGGCTCGCTGGTGGCAGCCCTCGCCTCGTACCTGGACGCACGCGCCGCCGGTGGGCGCTGGCTGTTGCGCATGGAAGACCTTGATCCACCACGGGAAGAGCCCGGCGCCCAGGCGGCGATTCTCAAGGCCCTGGAAAGCTACGGCTTTGAATGGGACGGCGAAATGGTCCGCCAGAGCGAGCGCCATGACGCCTACGCCGAGGTCCTGAATCGCCTGTTCAACCATGGCCTGGCCTACGCCTGCACCTGCTCGCGCAAACAACTGGAGCCCTACCACGGGATCTACCCAGGGCTGTGCCGCAACGCTGGCCATGGCCAGGATAATGCCGCGATCCGTCTACGCGTGCCGGAGCTGGAATACCATTTCAACGATCGAGTACAGGGCGAGTTTCGCCAGCATCTGGGGCGTGAGGTCGGCGATTTCGTGATTCGACGGCGTGACGGCCTGTACGCCTATCAACTGGCGGTGGTGCTGGACGATGCCTGGCAGGGCGTGACCGATATTGTGCGCGGCGCCGACCTCCTGGACTCCACCCCACGCCAGCTATACCTGCAGGAGTTGCTTGGGCTGCCGCAGCCACGCTACCTACACGTGCCCTTGATAACCCAGCCGGACGGCAACAAGCTGGGCAAGTCCTACCGCTCACCGCCGCTGGCCGAAGATCAGGCCACCGCCCTGTTACTGCGCGCATTGCGGGCACTGGGCCAGATACCCGGCAGTGAACTGGACGACGCCACCCCGCGAGAAGTGCTGAACTGGGGTATCACTCACTGGGACGCCGGGTTGATCCCGCGCACCCTCAGCGTGCCGGAAGCGCAATTACGCTGACGCCACTTGCAGCTTGGCGCCCATCCGTTACCATCGCCGCACGTTTTCGGGCACGCACACAATAAAGAGAGGCCGGGATGTACATCTATCGCTTGGTCCTGCTCCTGGTAGTGGGGATCTATCTGTTTTCCCCCGCCATCATGGATTGGTGGATCGATGCTACCGGCGCCTGGTATCGCCCGTATCTGCTCTGGCTGATTCTGATCGTCGTGACCTTCATCCTGCAGAGCCAAAAAGATGCCGATGAGCTTTAGCCTGACCCAGATGATCCTGATCAGCGCCGCCTACCTGGCCGTGCTGTTCGGCGTCGCCTGGATCAGTGAACGCGGAATGATTCCGCGCTCGATCATTCGCCACCCGCTGACCTACACCCTGTCCCTCGGGGTCTACGCCAGTGCCTGGGCGTTCTACGGTACGGTCGGCCTGGCGTATCAGTACGGTTACGGCTTCCTATCCAGTTACCTGGGGGTGTCCGGGGCCTTTCTGCTGGCACCGGTACTGCTCTACCCGATTCTGAAAATCACCCGCACCTACCAGCTGTCATCCCTGGCCGATCTGTTCGCCTTCCGCTTTCGCAGCACCTGGGCCGGCGCACTGACCACGATTTTCATGCTGATCGGAGTGCTGCCGCTGCTGGCGCTGCAAATCCAGGCGGTCGCCGACTCCATTGGCATTCTCACCCGCGAGCCGGTGCAGCATCGGGTTGCCCTGAGCTTCTGCGCACTGATCACCCTGTTCACCATCTTCTTTGGGTCCCGGCATATCGCCACCCGGGAAAAACACGAAGGCCTGGTGTTTGCCATTGCCTTCGAGTCGGTGATCAAGCTGATCGCCATCGGCGGCGTCGGCCTCTACGCCTTATATGGCGTGTTCGATGGTCCGCAGCAGCTGGAAATCTGGCTCCTGCAGAACCAGACCGCCCTCGCCGCCCTGCACACCCCGCTGCAGGAAGGTCCGTGGCGCACCCTGCTGCTGGTGTTCTTCGCCTCGGCGATTGTGATGCCGCACATGTACCACATGACCTTCACCGAGAACCTCAACCCGCGCTCACTGGTCAGCGCCAGCTGGGGCCTGCCGTTGTTCCTGCTGCTGATGAGCCTGGCGGTGCCGCTGATCCTCTGGGCCGGCCTGAAACTGGGCGCCACCACCAACCCGGAATACTTCACCCTTGGCATCGGCATCGCCGCCAACAGCAAAGCCTTGGCGCTGCTGGCTTATGTCGGCGGGCTGTCGGCGGCCAGCGGCTTGATCATCGTCACGACCCTGGCACTGTCGGGCATGGCCCTGAACCACCTGGTGCTGCCGCTGTATCAGCCACCGGCCGAGGGCAATATCTACCGCTGGCTGAAATGGACCCGTCGCGCGCTGATCGTCGCCATTATCATGGCCGGCTACGCCTTCTACCTGCTGCTGGGCGCCGAGCAGGACCTGGCGAACCTGGGCATCGTCGCCTTTGTCGCCACCCTGCAATTCTTGCCCGGCGTGCTGTCCGTACTCTATTGGCCGACCGCCAACCGCCGGGGCTTTATCGCCGGCTTGCTGGCGGGGATCCTGGTATGGCTGGTGACCATGCTGCTGCCGTTGATCGGCAACTTGCAGGGTTTCTATATTCCGCTGTTGAACATGATCTACGTGCTGGATGACACCAGCTGGCATATGGCGGCGATCGCCTCCCTGGCCGCCAACGTGTTGATGTTCACCCTGATCTCGCTGTTCACCAACGCCAGCGCCGAAGAGGCCAGCGCCGCCGAAGCCTGTGCGGTGGACAACGTGCGCCGCCCACAGCGCCGTGAACTGCATGCGGCTTCACCCCAGGAATTCGCCACACAGCTGGCCAAGCCCCTGGGTGCCAAGGCTGCGCAGAAGGAAGTCGAACAGGCCTTGCGCGACCTTTATCTGCCCTTCGACGAGCGCCGTCCGTACGCCCTTCGCCGCCTGCGCGACCGCATCGAGGCCAACCTGTCCGGGCTGATGGGTCCCAGCGTGGCCCAGGACATGGTCGAGACCTTCTTGCCCTATAAGGCCAGCGGCGAAAACTACGTCACCGAAGACATCCACTTTATTGAAAGCCGGCTGGAGGATTACCACTCGCGCCTGACAGGTCTTGCCGCCGAGCTCGACGCCTTGCGCCGCTATCACCGGCAAACCCTGCAGGAACTGCCGATGGGGGTCTGCTCCCTGGCCAAGGATCAGGAGATCCTGATGTGGAACAAGGCCATGGAGGAGCTGACCAACATCCCGGCGCAACACGTGGTCGGCTCGCGCCTGAGCACCATTGCCGATCCCTGGAAAGAACTGCTGCAGGGTTTTATCAACCTGCCTGACGAACATTTGCACAAACAGCACCTGGCCCTCGACGGCCAGACCCGCTGGCTCAACCTGCACAAGGCTGCCATCGATGAGCCCCTGGCCCCGGGCAATAGCGGCCTGGTGCTGCTGGTGGAGGACCTGACCGAAACCCAGATGCTCGAAGACAAGCTGGTGCACTCCGAGCGACTGGCCAGCATCGGCCGCCTGGCTGCGGGCGTGGCCCACGAAATTGGCAACCCGATCACCGGTATCGCCTGCCTGGCGCAAAACCTGCGCGAAGAACGGGAAGATGACAGCGAGCTGACCGAAATCAGCGGCCAGATCCTTGAGCAGACCAAGCGGGTGTCGCGCATCGTGCAATCGCTGATGAGCTTCGCCCATGCCGGCAGCCATCAGCACAACGACGAGCCGGTCTGCCTGGCCGAAGTCGCCCAGGACGCCATCGGTCTGCTGGCGCTGAACCGGCGCAATTTCGAAGTGCAATTTTTCAACCTGTGCGACCCCGATCACTGGGTCGACGGAGACCCGCAACGGCTCGCCCAGGTTCTGATCAATCTGCTGTCCAACGCCCGCGACGCCTCACCGGCGGGCAGTGCAGTACGAGTGAAAAGCGAGGCCTCGGAACATACGATCGATCTGATCGTAGAAGACGAAGGCAGCGGCATTCCGAAGAACATCATGGACCGATTGTTCGAACCTTTCTTCACCACCAAGGATCCTGGCGAAGGCACCGGACTGGGCCTTGCACTGGTCTATTCCATCGTTGAAGAGCATTATGGACAAATCACCATCGACAGCCCGGCTGACACCGAAAGCCAACGCGGCACCCGTATCCGGGTGACTCTACCGCGTCATGTCGAAGCGACGTCCGCTGTGAACTGAGACCGTCGAGAGAATTGAATCAATGCCGCACATTCTGATCGTCGAAGACGAAACCATCATCCGCTCCGCCTTGCGTCGTCTGCTGGAGCGCAACCAGTACCAGGTCAGCGAAGCCGGCTCGGTGCAGGAAGCGCAGGAGCGTTTCAGCATCCCCACGTTCGACCTGATCGTCAGTGATTTGCGCTTGCCGGGCGCCCCCGGTACCGAGCTGATCAAGCTCGGCCAGGGCACGCCGGTGCTGATCATGACCAGCTACGCCAGCCTGCGTTCGGCCGTTGACTCAATGAAGATGGGCGCGGTGGATTACATCGCCAAACCTTTCGACCACGATGAAATGCTCCAGGCCGTGGCGCGCATCCTGCGCGATCGGCAAAGCGCCCAGGCCAACCCGGCTGAGCGTCCGGCGGGCAAGGCAGCCAACGCTGGCGAGAAAGCCGGCGCCGGCAACAGTAATGGCGAGATCGGCATCATCGGCTCATGCCCGCCGATGCAGGACATGTACAGCAAGATCCGCAAGGTCGCCCCGACCGACTCCAATGTACTGATCCAGGGCGAATCCGGGACTGGCAAGGAACTGGTGGCCCGCGCCCTGCACAATCTGTCGAAACGCGCCAAGGCGCCGATGATTTCGGTCAACTGTGCAGCCATTCCGGAAACCCTGATCGAGTCCGAACTGTTCGGCCACGAAAAAGGTGCATTCACCGGAGCCAGCGCCGGGCGCGCCGGCTTGGTGGAAGCAGCGGACGGCGGCACGCTGTTCCTCGACGAAATCGGCGAGCTGCCCCTGGAAGCCCAGGCGCGCCTGTTGCGGGTACTGCAGGAAGGCGAAATCCGTCGTGTCGGCTCGGTGCAGTCGCAGAAGGTGGATGTGCGCCTGATCGCTGCAACCCACAGGGACCTCAAGAGCCTGGCCAAGATCGGCCAGTTCCGTGAAGACCTTTATTACCGACTGCACGTGATTGCCCTCAAGCTGCCCGCACTGCGTGAGCGTGGCGCCGACGTCAACGAGATCGCCACCGCCTTTCTGGCACGCCAGAGCGCACGTGTCGGCCGCACCGACCTGAGGTTTGCCCCGGACGCCGAACAGGCCATTCGCCATTATTCCTGGCCAGGAAACGTGCGGGAACTGGAAAACGCCGTCGAGCGTGCGGTGATCCTGTGTGAAAGCCCGGAGATTTCTGCCGAGCTGCTGGGCATCGATATCGAACTGAGCGACCTGGACGATGACGACTTCATCGGCCTGGCTCCGCAACAGGGCGGCGCCAATACCACCAGCCACGAGCCCACCGAAGATCTGTCTCTGGAAGACTACTTCCAGCATTTCGTGCTCGAGCATCAGGACCATATGACCGAGACCGAACTGGCACGCAAACTGGGCGTCAGCCGCAAGTGCCTGTGGGAACGGCGCCAGCGCCTGGGCATTCCACGCCGCAAAACCGGGGTTGCCAGCGAAAGCTGAACCTTGGCTGTAGGGAGTGCGGGTAACACTCGACTTTGTGAAAAAACTGTTACCTCTGCAATTTCACGTAACAAAAGCCGGGGCTAAAGGTAACGAAGCCCCGGCTTTTTTTTGCCCGTAAAAAACCCAAAACACCGGTCAACCCCCAGTTTCATTGGGGCTCGCAAAAGTTGGCACGGCATCTGCTATATGTCTGGTACAAGAACAATAACAAGCAATGCATAAGACAATAAAAATAAGACGAATCGACTCACGCATAATAAAAACAACACGGCGGAGGCGCAGCTAACTGATTCTTTTGGAGAGGCGTTGTATTTGGGGCTTGCCCCACAACCAGGCCGAGAACAACAAAAACTGCCCTAAGGCAGAGCCTGAACTGGTTGGATCATCAGATCATTGCAACACAGCGATCAAAGCAATCCGTTTGCTCTTGGCTCCCGATTGGGAGGGTCACTCTGGGTAAACCAGGTGACACGGGCGTTAAACAAAAACAAGAAGCCCAAAACCAATAATAAAAATAGAGCACGCAACTACTTCTGGGGGAGCTTCGGCTCCCCTTGTAGTTTCCGCGATTCAGCTTTACCCGCCCAACCCATGCCGCTCACGGCTTTCAGCTCAAAACTCCGCCGTCCTACACCATCCCCCGACTAAATGCTAGAATCCCGGCCCATCATGCGGTCATTCTTCGTTATGGCCGAACATTCCTTCAAACAGTGCATCCCATGCTGAAGAAGTTGTTCCAGTCATTCCGTTCGCCCAAGCGTCATACGCAACACATCCGTAGCACGCCTGAAGTGCTCAACAGCAGCCAACATTCGCTGCAACGCGCCCAGTTCAGCCGCTATGCGGTGAACATCGTCGAACGCCTGCAGAACGCTGGCTATCAGGCGTACCTGGTAGGTGGTTGCGTGCGCGACATGCTGCTCAATATCACGCCCAAGGATTTCGACGTCGCCACCAGCGCCACACCGGAACAGGTGCGGGCGGAGTTTCGTAACGCGCGCATCATCGGTCGCCGTTTCAAACTGGTGCATATCCATTTTGGTCGCGAAATCATCGAGGTCGCGACCTTCCGCGCCAACCACCCGCAGAACGACGAAGAGGAAGACAGCAATCAGTCCTCGCGTAATGAAAGCGGGCGGATCCTGCGCGACAACGTCTACGGCACCCTCGAAGAAGATGCCCAACGCCGCGACTTCACCATCAACGCCCTGTATTACGATCCGGTCAGTGAGCGCATTCTCGATTACGCCAATGGCGTGCACGACATCCGCAATCATCTGATCCGCCTGATCGGCGACCCTCAGCAACGCTACCAGGAAGACCCGGTGCGGATGCTACGGGCCGTGCGCTTCGCAGCCAAGCTGGATTTCGGCATCGAGAAGCACACCGCCGCGCCGATTCGCGACCTGGCCCCGATGCTGCGGGAGATCCCGTCGGCACGCCTGTTCGAGGAAGTGCTCAAGCTGTTCCTCTCAGGCCACGCAGCAGACACCTTTGAGATGCTGGTGGACCTGCAACTGTTCGATCCGTTGTTCCCGGCCAGCGCCGAGGCCCTGGAGTACAACCCGACTTATACCCATACCCTGATCAGCGAAGCCCTGGCCAATACCGATCTGCGCATCAAGCAGAACAAACCGGTGACCCCGGCCTTCCTCTTCGCCGCGCTGCTCTGGCCGGCCCTTCCGGCCCGCGTGTTGCGCCTGCAGGAACGCGGCATGCCGCCAATTCCGGCGATGCAGGAAGCGGCACATGAGCTGATCGCCGAACAATGCCAGCGCATAGCAATTCCGAAACGCTTCACCATGCCGATCCGCGAGATCTGGGACATGCAGGAGCGCCTGCCACGTCGTAGCGGCAAGCGCGCCGACCAGTTACTGGACAACCCGCGTTTTCGTGCCGGCTATGACTTCCTGCTGCTGCGTGAGAGCGCAGGTGAGCAGACCGATGGCCTGGGCGAGTGGTGGACTGATTATCAGGATGCCAACGATGCCGAACGCCGCGACATGATCCGCGACCTCAGCGGCAAGGATGACAGTGCCAGCGGCGCTCCACGTAAACGCCGCCGCAGCAGCGGCGCCAAGCGCAAACGCAGCGCGGGCCCATCCGGCGAGTAAGTTGATGGAGCGCATCTACATCGGCATGGGCAGCAATCTGGCTGCCCCGACGCAACAACTGCGCAGCGCAACTGATGCCCTGGCGCAGCTGCCCGAGACCGAGTGGGTGGGCGTGTCGTCTTTCTATCAGAGCGACTCCCTGCTGCCCGGCCAACCGCGCTACACCAACGCAGTCGCGGCGCTTGATAGCCGCCTGTCCCCTCTGGCCTTGCTGGATGCGCTGCAAGCCATCGAAAACAGCCAGGGCCGGGAGCGCAACGAGCGCTGGGGCCCGCGCACCCTTGATCTGGATATCCTGCTGTTCGGTGACCGCCTGATCGACGAGCCGCGGCTCAAGGTCCCGCACTACCACATGCACGCCCGGGCCTTTGTCCTCTACCCCCTGGCGGAACTGGCTCCGGAAAACCTGCAACTGGCCGACGGCCGTACCCTGCGCGAACTCCTCGCGGCCTGCCCTTTTGTCGGGCTGGAACGGCTGGCCTGACAGCTGAAACGCATCAGTAACCGCGGTAACACCCGCGGCGTAACAATGCGGTAACACATCCAATTGACTTCCCGAGTTCTCCTCACGACTATAGGCGTCCCGTTGCCGCCAACCTGGCGTTAAAGGGCGCAATCCAGGCCTTATAAGCACGACAAAAGACCGTGCGCCTGAATAAACGAAGAATCACGCGCGTTACTCGCAGTAGTTTCCAAAGCGCCTGAATGAGGACCTTTTGATGCCGGATATCACCCTGACCACCCTGCAAAACCTCAAGCAGAAAGGCGAGAAGATCGCCATGTTGACCTGCTATGACGCCACCTTCGCCCACACCTGCTGCGAAGCGGGCGTCGACGTTCTGCTGGTGGGCGACTCCCTCGGCATGGTCTTGCAAGGGCACGACAGCACCCTCCCCGTTACCACCGCCGAAATGGCCTACCACGTGGCTTCGGTCAAACGCGGTAACAGTGGCGCGCTGATCCTCGCCGACCTGCCCTTCATGGCCTATGCCACCACCGAACAGGCCCTCAACAACAGCGCCCAGCTGATGCAGGCCGGTGCGCACATGGTCAAGGTCGAAGGTGCACTGTGGCTGGCGGATTCGATTCGCCTGCTGGCCGAGCGCGGCATTCCGGTGTGCGCGCACATGGGCCTGACCCCACAGTCGGTGAATATCCTTGGTGGGTACAAGGTCCAGGGCCGCAACGAGAACCAGGCCCGGCAGATGCGCGCGGATGCCATCGCCCTGGAGCAGGCGGGGGCAGCGATGCTGCTGCTCGAATGCGTGCCCAGCGAGCTGGCCACTGAAATCACCCAGGCGGTGAAAATCCCGGTGATCGGCATCGGCGCCGGCAGCGCCACCGACGGCCAGGTTCTGGTGATCCACGACATGCTCGGGCTGTCACTGAGCGGCCGTGCGCCCAAGTTCGTGAAGAACTTCATGGCCGGCCAGGACAGCATCCAGTCCGCCCTGGCCGCCTACGTCAATGAAGTCAAAGCCGGGACTTTCCCGGGCGCTGAACACGGATTCTCTGCATGAATACTGTTAAAACTGTGCGCGAGCTGCGCGCGGCGGTGGCTCGCGCCCGTAGCGAAGGCAAACGTATCGGTCTGGTCCCGACCATGGGCAACCTGCACAGCGGCCATGCCGCACTGGTGACCAAGGCGGCGCAGCGAGTGGATTTCGTGGTGGCGAGCATTTTCGTCAACCCGCTGCAATTCGGCGCGGGCGAAGACCTCGACAAGTACCCTCGGACCCTGGCCGCCGACCAGGAAAAACTGCTGCAAGCCGGCTGCCACCTGCTCTTCGCCCCCAGCGTTGAAGAGGTGTACCCGGAAGGCATGAGCGGCCAGACCCGAGTCAGCGTCCCCCAGCTTTCCGAAGGCCTGTGCGGCGCCAGCCGTCCCGGGCATTTCGAGGGCGTGGCGACCGTGGTCTGCAAGCTGTTCAACATGGTGCAGCCGGACCTCGCGGTGTTTGGCCAGAAGGACTTTCAGCAACTGGCGGTCATTCGTGCACTGGTCCAGGACCTGAACATGCCGATCCAGATTATCGGCGAGCCGACCGTACGGGCCGCGGACGGCCTGGCATTGTCTTCGCGCAACGGCTACCTCGACGAGCAACAACGCGCCATCGCGCCGGCGCTGTACCGCAGCCTGAACCAGATCGCCCAGGCTATCGAGCAGGGCGAACGGGATTATCCCAAGCTGCTGGGCGAACAACGCCAGCAACTGGAAGCGGCCGGTCTACGTCCCGATTACCTGGAGATCCGCCACGCCACGAACCTGCGCCTGGCCACGGCAGATGACCGCGACCTGGTGATTCTGGCGGCCGCGTATCTGGGCGCCACACGCCTGATCGATAACCTTCATCTGAACCTCGACGCCACGGCATAAAAGCCTGATTGCCCGAAGCAGGACCTTCGGGCAAACTGCCGCCGCCAGGGGCCCGCAGCCACTATTGCCGCGCCCCGCCCGAGGATCTGACAAGGGATACACCCCATGCACGCCATCATGCTCAAGGCCAAGCTGCATCGCGCCGAAGTCACCCACGCTGTGCTCGATTACGAAGGCTCTTGCGCCATCGATGGCGAATGGCTGGACCTGTCTGGCATCCGTGAGTACGAACAGATCCAGATCTACAACGTCGACAATGGCGAACGTTTCACCACCTACGCCATTCGCGGCGAGCCCGGTTCGCGCATGATCTCGGTCAACGGCGCCGCAGCGCACAAGGCCAAGGTCGGCGATCGGGTGATCATCTGCGCCTATGCCCACTACAGCGAAGCCGAGCTGCTCAACTTCCAGCCGCGCATGCTGTACATGGCCCCCGGCAACGAGCTGAGCCACACCAGCAATGCCATCCCGGTTCAGGTCGCCTGAAACCACTCTTTTCTAACAATCCACACCCCTTTGTTGCACCCGCCGTGCGCGCCGGTATAAAAAAGTACCGGCTACAGGTCAGACAAAGCCAAGACAGATCAACACGCGAGGGTTACTGTAATTGCCCCGCGCCATTTATCGTGTTGACGCAGGGTCGACCGAACGAGGCCTGTCATCCAACAGGACGTTCCGGGCTTTTCAGTGTCCAAAAGGCAGTTCAAGCAAAAGGAAAACCGCAGCGATGGCGTATTACCGCACCCCTCATGACGTTACCGCTCTGCCCGCCTGGCAGGCGTTGAATGACCACCGCCAAGCCATGCAGGATTTCAGCATGCGCGAAGCCTTCAATGCCGACCCGCAGCGCTTTCATCATTTCAGCCTGAGCAGCTGTGGGCTTTTTCTCGATTATTCAAAAAACCTGATCAACAGCGAAACCCGCGACCTGCTGGTGGGCCTGGCTGACGAAGTCGGCCTGCAGGACGCGATCAGGGCGCTGTTCAATGGCGAGTTGGTCAACTCTTCCGAAGGGCGCCCGGCCCTGCATACCGCCCTGCGCCGCCCGGTAGGCGACAAACTGTCGGTCAATGGCGTCAACGTGATGCCTGACGTGCACAAGGTGCTGAATCAGATCACCGACCTGGTGGGTCGCATTCACGACGGCCTGTGGCGTGGCTACACCGAAAAACCGATCACCGACGTGGTGAACATCGGTATCGGTGGCTCGTTCCTGGGCCCGGAACTGGTTTCCGAAGCCCTGCTGTCCTATGCCCAAAAAGGCGTGCGCTGCCATTACCTGGCGAACATCGACGGCAGTGAGTTCCATGAGCTGACCCTCAAGCTGCGCGCCGAGACCACGCTGTTCATCGTCTCGTCGAAATCCTTCAATACCCTGGAAACCCTGAAAAACGCCCAGGCCGCACGCGCCTGGTACCTGGCCCAGGGTGGTTCGGAAGCCGAGCTGTATCGGCACTTCATTGCGGTTTCCAGCAACAACGCCGCTGCCGTGGCGTTCGGTATCCGCGAAGAAAACATCTTCCCGATGTGGGATTGGGTCGGCGGCCGCTATTCGCTGTGGTCGGCCATCGGGTTGCCGATCGCCCTGGCCATCGGCATGTCGAACTTCAAGGAACTGCTGTCCGGTGCCTACACCATGGACCAGCATTTCCAGAGCGCGCCATTCGAACAGAACATGCCGGTACTGCTGGCGTTGCTGGGCGTCTGGTACGGCAACTTCTGGGGCGCGCAGAGCCACGCGATCCTGCCGTACGACCACTACCTGCGTAACATCACCAAGCACTTGCAGCAGTTGGACATGGAGTCCAACGGCAAGAGCGTGCGCCAGGACGGTACCCCGGTGTCCACTGATACCGGCCCGGTCATTTGGGGCGGCGTCGGCTGCAACGGTCAGCACGCTTACCACCAGTTGCTGCACCAAGGCACCCAACTGATTCCGGCCGACTTCATCGTGCCGATCGTCAGCTTCAACCCGGTCTCCGACCACCACCAGTGGCTGTACGCCAACTGCCTGTCGCAAAGCCAGGCGCTGATGCTGGGCAAGACCCGCGCCGAAGCCGAAACAGAACTGCGCGACAAAGGCCTGAGCGAAGACGAAGTGCAGAAGCTTGCGCCGCACAAGGTGATTCCGGGCAACCGCCCAAGCAACACCCTGGTGGTCGAGCGCATCAGCCCGCGTCGCCTGGGCGCACTGGTGGCGCTGTATGAACACAAGGTGTTCGTGCAGAGCGTCGTGTGGGGCATCAACGCCTTCGACCAATGGGGCGTGGAGCTGGGCAAGGAGCTGGGTAAAGGCGTCTACAACCGCCTGGTTGGCAGCGAGGAAACACCGGCTGACGATGCCTCCACTCAGGGTTTGATCAACTACTTCCGCGGTCGCCACCGCGGCTGACGGGTTGTTCGGCGTGGCCTGTTCAACGGGCCACGCTTTCACCTCCTGTAACAAAGGCAACGGCCAACCGGCGATGCACCCGCAAGCCGCGCACGGCCTAACCTGCTGCGACCCAGGCCAACCCCGCCTCGACCTCGACGGCGGGCCTGCCTCTTGAACCCTCCCCCCGCTCGGCGCATCTTTATTACTTGTCGCAAAAACAAGAATAAGGAACCGTCATGTTCGATATCAGCACGTTCCCCAAAGCCGATGCCGTCCGCCGGGCAGCACAACTGAGCCAGGACGATTACCAGCGCCTGTACCGACAATCCATCGAACACCCCAGCGTCTTCTGGGCCGACCAGGCCAACCGTTTTCTCGACTGGAGCAAACCGTGGCAGACCGTCCAGCGCTATGACCTGAAAACCGGTGCCGCCAGTTGGTTTGCCGGTGCCGAGCTGAACGTCAGCTACAACTGCATCGACCGTCACCTGGAACAGCGTGGCGACCAGGTGGCCATTCTCTGGGAAGGCGACGATCCGGCCGAGTCGCTGCAGATCACCTATAAAAAGCTCCACCACTACGTGTGTCGCCTGGCCAACGTGTTGAAAAGCCGTGGCGTGAAGAAGGGCGACCGGGTGTGCATCTACATGCCGATGATTCCCGAAGCCGCTTACGCCATGCTCGCCTGCACGCGAATCGGCGCCGTGCACTCGGTGGTCTTTGGTGGCTTCTCCCCGGATGCCTTGCGCGACCGGATTCTGGATGCGGATTGCCGCACCGTCATCACCGCCGATGAAGGCGTGCGCGGCGGCAAGTTCGTACCGCTCAAAAACAACGTCGACCAAGCCCTGCTCAACTGCCCCGGAGTCAGTACCGTCGTGGTGGTCGAGCGCACGCAAAACCCGGTGAACTGGGTCGAAGGCCGCGACCTCTGGTATCACCAGGCCCTGCGCAGCGTCGACGATGACTGCCCGCCAGAGCCCATGGACGCCGAAGACCCGCTGTTTATCCTCTATACCTCGGGCAGCACCGGCAAACCCAAGGGCGTGCTGCACACCACCGGCGGTTACCTGCTGCAGGCGGCCATGACCTTCAAGTACGTGCTCGACTACCGCGACGGAGAAGTCTTCTGGTGCACTGCGGATGTCGGCTGGGTCACCGGCCACAGCTACATCGTCTACGGCCCGCTGGCCAATGGCGCCACGACCCTGATCTTCGAGGGCGTGCCCAGCTACCCGAGCAGCTCGCGGTTCTGGGAGGTCATCGACAAACACCAGGTGAATATTTTCTACACCGCGCCAACCGCTCTGCGGGCCTTGATGCGCGAAGGCCCCGAACCCTTGCAGCAAACCTCGCGCAGCAGCCTGCGCCTGCTTGGCAGCGTCGGCGAACCGATCAACCCGGAAGCCTGGGAGTGGTATTTCAATGTGGTAGGCGAGCAACGCTGCCCGATCGTCGATACCTGGTGGCAGACCGAGACCGGCGGCATCATGCTCAGCCCCCTGGTAAGCGCAACCCGGATCAAGCCCGGCTGCGCCACCCAGCCCATGTTTGGCGTACAACCCGTGCTGCTGGACGAACAGGGCAAGGAAATCACCGGCGCCGGCAGCGGCGTGCTGGCCATCAAAGCCAGCTGGCCTGGGCAGATCCGCAGCGTCTATGGCGATCCGCAGCGCATGGTCGACACCTATTTCAAACCTTACCCCGGCTACTACTTCACCGGTGACGGCGCACGCCGCGACGAGGACGGCGATTACTGGATCACCGGGCGCATCGATGACGTGATCAATGTCTCCGGCCATCGCATCGGCACCGCCGAGGTCGAGAGCGCGCTGGTGCTGCATGACAGCGTTGCCGAAGCCGCCGTGGTCGGTTACCCCCATGACCTCAAGGGCCAGGGCATCTATGCCTTCGTCACCCCAATGAACGGGGTCGAAGCCAACGATGACCTGAAGAAACAACTGCTGGCCCTGGTCAGCAAGGAAATCGGCAGCTTCGCCAAGCCGGAACTGCTGCAATGGGCGCCGGCCTTGCCGAAAACCCGGTCGGGCAAGATCATGCGGCGTATCCTGCGCAAGATCGCCTGCAACGAGCTGGACAGCCTGGGCGACACCTCGACCCTGGCCGACCCCAGCGTGGTCGAGGGGCTGATCGACAAACGCCTGAACCTCTGAATCGGCGCGGCCCAGGCCGCGCTTCTCTCATGAAGACATCACCGAGCTGTCATGGAATTCATTCGTAGCCGCATCGAAAACCAAGTCATGAGCCTGTCCGGCCTGTCGCTGGGCAAACTCGACCTGGAAAACCCCAAGGGCGACCCGGGCCTGTTCGGCCCGGACTCGGTCAGTTGGCAAGTGCATGGCGATTTCAGCAGCATGCTGATCGGCGGCATCAGTGCCCTGTTGATGCAGGCTCTGCACCCACTGGCCCTGGCCGGGGTCTGGGACCATTCAAACTTTCGCCAGGACATGCTCGGCCGCCTGCGCCGCACCGGCCAGTTCATTTCCGGCACCACCTTCGGTTCGCGCCAGGATGCTGAATGGCTGATCGACAAGGTGCGCACCATTCACCTGCAGGTGGTTGGCACCGCGCCCGACGGCCGCCCCTACGCCGCCAGCGACCCTGACCTGCTGACCTGGGTGCATGTGGCTGAAGTCAGCAGCTTCCTCGCGGCCCACTTGCGCTACCGCAACCCGAACTTGTCGCCCGCCGATCAAGACCGGTATTACGCCGAGATCGCGCTGGTTGCCGAACGCCTCGGCGCCCGCGATATCCCGCGCTCGCGCCGGGAGGTCGGCGATTACCTGGCCCGCATGCAACCGCAGTTGTTGTGTGACGAACGCAGTCGAGAAGTGCTGCGCCTTTTACTGGCGGCCCCCGCTCCCAGCCGTCTGGCCAAGCCTTTTGGCGCACTGATGATGAAGGCCGGAATCGATCTGCTGCCGGACTGGGCCAGTGCGATGCTCGACGTCAGCCAGAACCCGCTGCAACGCCAGTTGATCCGCGCCAGCGTCAACCGCAGTGCGCCCATGCTGCGCTGGGCGGTGCGTAATGGCTCGGTACAACGGGCGAAACGGCGCATGGGGCTGTAAGACCGAAGCAGTGAAGGACGCAGAACTGATGGGTTGCCCGGGGGCGGTTGAATAGGTTGCGCTCCCAGGGCGCAGGCCAGCAGGAACAAGCCCTCTGGCGACATAGCTGGTAAACTGCCGCGCCCAATCATTCGCAAGGCGCCCGCATGTCTTCCTTGAATCAGGCGCTGCGCGCCGCCCTCGATCATCGCCAGGAACTGCTCGCCGAATTGCATCAGCAAGGCACCGATTGCTATCGCCTGTTCCACGGCAGCCAGGAAGGGGCCGGCGGCCTGACCGTCGACCGCTATGGCCCGCAACTGCTGGTGCAGAGCTTTCACCAGAGCCTGGAACGCGACACGCTGCTGGAACTGCACCAGGCCATCAACCAACACCTGGGCCTGGACACCCTGCTGGTCTACAACGACCGCTCTCGGGGCAACTCGCGGATCGACCGCGAAGACACGGTGTATCGCGCCGATGAGGCCGCGCTGCAAGACCTGGTGGGCCATGAATGGGGCCTGAACTACCGGGTCCGCGGCCGACATGCGGGGCAGGATCCCCTGCTGTTTCTCGACCTGCGCAACGCCCGCGGCTGGGTCAAGGCACACAGCGCCGGCAAAAGCGTGCTCAACCTGTTTGCCTATACCTGTGGCGTCGGCCTGAGTGCCGCAGCCGGTGGCGCCCGCGAGGTCTGCAACCTGGACTTCGCCGAAGGCAACCTGGCGGTGGGCCGGGAGAACGGTGCGCTGAACCCGCAGTTGCCGACCATGGAGTTCGTGCAGTCCGATTACTTCCCGGCCATTCGCCAATTGGCCGGACTGCCCATCAGCCAGCGTCGCGGGCAGAAACTGCCCAGTTATCCGCGCCTGGAACAGCGTCAATACGACCTGGTATTGCTCGACCCGCCCGCCTGGGCCAAGAGCGCCTTCGGCACCGTCGACCTGTTGCGCGATTACCAGAGCCTGCTGAAGCCGGCGTTGCTGGCCACCGCCGAGGATGGGGTGCTGATCTGCTGCAACAACCTGGCAAAGGTATCGATGGACGACTGGCGTGGACAGGTGCTGCGTTGCGCCGAAAAGGCCGGGCGCCCGGTGCGTGACTGCCAGGTACTGACCCCCGGCGCGGACTTCCCGTCGCAGGACCAACAGCCACCGCTCAAGACCCTGGTCCTGCAACTCTGACCCGGTAGCGGCAAATCTGAACAATCCTGTATCCACCGATTGTTTCGGAACCGGAAACGCGTGCCATACTCCAAGGCACTTCCGATATCAGATAGATGAAGCCCTCGCATGACCAAAGGATTGATTCGCGCTATCGGCGCCCTGTTGACTGCTCTTGCCCTTTACAGTCTGTTGGGCTTTCTGATCTTGCCGGGCATTGCCTTGCGGGTGGCCAATCAGCAACTCGCCAACTACGCCACCACCCCGGCCCATATCCAACGTATCGAATTCAATCCGTACAGCCTGGAGCTCACGCTCTGGGGGCTGAATATCGGTGCGCCAGGTAAAGAGCAGGTAGGCTTCGAACGCCTCTATCTGAACCTGCAACTGGACAGCCTGTGGACCCGCGCGCTGCATCTGGCGGATATCGAACTGGATAAACCCAAGACCGAGATCCTGTTTGACAAGGAAGGCAAACTCAATCTGCTGGGGCTATTCAAGATCCCCGCCAGCGAACCGACCCCTGCCGATCCCGACGCCAAGCCGTTCCCACTGCGTATCGAGCGCATCAAGCTGGCGAGCGGTTATGTGCACTTCCAGGACCTGCGCCCGAGCGAGCCGATCGAGTTCCTGTACGACAAACTCGACTTCGAGTTGAAGAACCTCAGCACCCTGCCCGATGACAACGCCGACATGACCCTGGTCGCGGCCGGGCCCGAAGGCGGACAGATCGACTGGTCCGGTAACTTCAGCCTGATCCCGCTGACTTCCGAGGGCAACCTGAAGGTCACTGACGGCAAGATGAAAGTCTGGTGGCCCTACGTTCGCGACGCCGTGCCGCTGGTTCTCGAGGACGGCATCCTCAACCTCAGCACGCACTACACGCTCAACCTGTCCAAGGAAACCGAGTTGCTGCTCAGCGATACTTCGCTGAGCGTCGCGCCCTTCGCCATCAAGGCCCCGGACGGCCGTCCCCTGGCCCGCCTGGAGCGCCTGGATGTCAGCGAAACCACGATAGACCTGGCCAAGCAGCAGGTGGTGGTCGGCAAGATTCGCAGCCAGAAGCTGGAAACCTGGGCCGCCCTCGAAGCCGATGGCCAGCTGGATTGGCAAAAACTGTTCGCCAGCCAACCGGCCAAACCGGCACCGGCCCCAGCGCCCGCGACTGCCGACACCCCCAAGGCGCAGCCGGCAGCACCGAGCAAACCCTGGCAGGTGTTGCTCAAGGATGTGCAACTGCGCAACTACCAGGTGCACCTCGCAGACCGTAAAGCCAAACCTGCGGTGGCCCTGGAAGTCGGTCCGCTGAACCTGGACCTGCAAAATTTCGACAGCCTCAATCAGTCGCCCTTTACCCTCAAGCTCGACAGCGGGCTGGGCAAACAGGGCAAGCTCCAAGCGAACGGCGAGGTCAACCTGAACCCGGTCACGGCCAAGCTCCAGGTGCAGACCCGGGATATCGACCTGCGGGTCGCGCAGTCCTATATCAGCCCGTTCATTCGCCTGGAACTGCGCAGCGGCATGCTCGACAGCGACCTGGCGGTCAACCTGAAAAAAGTCGACCCGCTGACACTCGCCATCACCGGCCGCGCCGAAGTGAACCAGTTGCACACCCTCGACACCCTGAAAACCCGCGACTTCGTGAAGTGGCAAAAGGTCGTGGTCGAAGGTCTCAACTATCAACACGGCGACAGCCTGTCGATCGACAAGGTCAACCTGTACCAGCCTTATGCGCGGTTCATGATCAACGATGACCGCACCACCAACGTCGACGACTTGCTGATTCCGCAACCGGCCAACAGCGGCGCCAAGCCTGCTGCCAAACCCGCGCCAGGCAAGGACAAACCGCTGGGGATTCACATTGGTGCGATTGCCATCAATGACGGTTCGGCCAACTTTGCCGACTTCAGTCTGACGCCCAACTTCGCCACCGCGGTGCAACAACTCAACGGGCAGATCGGCACCATCGACAGTCGCCAGGCAAAACCGGCCAGTGTCGACGTCAAGGGCAAGGTCGATCGTTATGCGCCGGTCACCATCAAGGGCAGCGTCAACCCGTTCGACCCCATGGCCGCGCTGGATATCGCCACCAGCTTCAAACGCGTGGAGTTGACCACCCTCACCCCCTACTCGGGCAAGTTCGCCGGCTACCGCATCCGCAAGGGCCGACTCAACCTCGACCTGCACTACCTGATCACCAACGGCCAACTCAAGGCCGAGAACAAGGTGGTGGTCGAGCAGCTGCAACTGGGTGAAAAAGTCGACAGCCCGGACGCGGTGAGCCTGCCGCTGAAACTGGCGATTGCCTTGCTCAAGGACGTCGATGGCAAGATTTCCATTGAGCTGCCCGTGACCGGCGACCTCAACAACCCACAGTTCAGTGTCATGCCGATTGTCTGGCAGACCCTGCGTAACCTGATCGTCAAGGCTGCCGCTGCGCCCTTCAAACTTATTGGCGGGCTGATCGCGGGAGGCGGTTCGGAAGACCTGGGCAGCGTGTCGTTCGCCCCTGGCTCAAGCGATCTGGGCAAGGACTCGGAAGCCGCGCTGGTAAAACTTGCCAACGCACTCAAGGAGCGTCCGGCCCTGCGCCTGGAGATCGAAGGCACTGCGGCGCAGAGCAGCGATGGCCCACTGCTGGCCCAGCAACGACTGGAACGGGAATACCAGTACAACTACTACAAGATGCTCCAGCGTCGTGGGGACAAGGTGCCCGCCCAAGCGTCGCTGCTGCAAGTACCCGACAGCGAGAAGAGCCCGCTCCTCGAAGGCATTTATCGCACTCGCCTCAAGACCCAGCCGCCGGCCGAGTGGAAGGACCTGGGCAAGGAAGAACGCAGCGCAAAAATGCGTGAAGCGGTGATCAAGTTCTGGAGTGGCAGCGATGTACTGTTGCGCCAACTGGGCCAGGAGCGCGCCAGCAGCATCAAGGACTTCCTGGTGGACAAGGGCCAACTGGCCGATGACCGCGTCTACTTCATCGACGCCAATCTCGGTGAAGCCGAAAGCGATGGCCGAGTCATCACCCCGATGCACCTGGATGCGGAATAACCCCTGACTGCGCCGCAGCCTGAAGGCCGCGATCTTTTCCCGCCGCAATAGAACAGGCCCCGACACAAAGTGCCGGGGCCTGTAATGACCACATCCTTGTGGTCTTCCGCATGAACCTTCAGGAAGCGCCAGGCGTGTTACTCAGCTCGCCCTACACCTCATCTCCCAGTCCAGGCAAGAACTCTTACTGGGCTTTCAGGCCGTCAGCGGAAACCGCTTTAACGCCTTTGATTTTCTTGGTGATGGCAACAGCGGTGGCTTTCTGCGCATCGGTCACCGCGACGGTGGACGACAGCGACACTACACCTTTGTTGGTTTCGACTTTGATGTCGGTGCCTGGGATGCCTTTTTCGGTAACCAGGTCGCTTTTAACTTTGGTGGTGATCCAGGTATCGGAGGTAGCTTCTTTAGCCTTGGTCACTTCACCGGCAGCCACAACCATCGGTGCCTGGGTGTTTTGAGTGGTCTGCGCAAATGCTGCGTTGGCCATGGTCAGGGTCAGAGCGGTAGCAGTTGCGGCAGCGATAGCGAACTTCTTCATACGAGTAACTCCTGTTTTTCTGGAAAGCCTGCGCCGTGTCCTGGCAACAGGGTTACCAGAGATATTGCAGGCGCTGTGCCAACTTCTGATAACAGATAAAACCCTTATAAAACAATAAGTTATTAAAACAGCAAAAATCCGGAATCATGCAATTTGCATGACACCCTGCGGATCTGCGTGCAAGTTGCGGTTTCTCGCTCAACCTTAACCGTCTGAAATCGCGAAACTTTCCCTGCGCCCTGGATTCCGGCCGTATCTGAACCGGAAGACCGGCTTGGCGCGCCCCACACCCCAGCGGGCGCGACATCCGCAGTTCGTTCCCGGCGTTACATCATGCGCCGCCGGCCGTGCAGCCCTTGGGCGCGTAGTCCGCCCCTACCGTGGTGTTGCACAGCCACCCGGACGTGTTGGTACGACTCAGGGTCAGGGTCTGGTTCAGTACCGGGCCCGGCGCGTTGAGGATGGTGCAGGCAATCACGCCCTCGCCGCTGGCCGCCGTGCCGCTGGCGGTCATGCGGCAATTGGTGGTCAGGGCCGTACCGCCGACCAGTTCAAGGGTCGGATCACTGCCCTGGTTGAGCTGATCTTCGAAATTGACCTTCAGCGCCGAGGCTTCGGCCAATGCCGCCACCACCTTGGCCCGAGCCTGGTATTTGGAATACAGCGGCAGGGCAAAGGTGGCGAGGATGCCGATGATGGCGACCACCACCAGCAATTCAATCAGGGTAAAGCCCTTCTGACTCTTCATGGACAAGCTCCAAGCATGAACGGGAATGTCATGACCTGAAGTGCTTGAAGCATGGCCTGTGCCAGCCCCTGAAAGCCCGTAGATCAAGGCTTGCAGCGGAGATGGCCGATGGCTTTCATCACAAGGAGTCGCACAAACTGACAATTTTCGTCAGCCGCCAGCCTGGGGCCGAGGGTATTTGCTGGCTAGGCTTGTACAGGAAAACGGCCCAGGGAGGCGCCGTTCCCCAGCGCTCAGGAACATCTCGGGGCAATCACGATCTATCAGGCGGTCGGCGCGACCTTAAAGGCGTCAAACCATTGCCTGCGGCCCGGAATAGTCCAAAGGCGCCAGCAAGGACCGAACCATGGCGGTAAAAGCAGCAAGAGTCAGTGTCTACGCCTGGGAAGGCAGCGACCGAAACGGACGCAAGCTGAGCGGCGAATTGACCGGACACAATCCGGCACTGATCAAGGCGCAATTGCGTCAGCAAGGAATCAACCCGGGGCGGGTGCGGAAAAAGCCAGTGGCGCTGCTCAGCAGCGGCAAAGCCATCGTTGCGCGAGATATCGTGCTGTTCACCCGGCAGATGGCGACCATGATGAAAGCCGGGGTACCGCTGCTGCAGTCGTTCGATATCATCGCCGAGGGCTTCGACAAGCCGCGCATGCGCAATCTGATCCACGCGCTCAAGCGTGAAATCGAAGCCGGCAACAGCTTTGCCGGGGCCCTGCGCAAACATCCCCGGCAGTTCGACGAGCTGTATTGCAACCTGGTGGATGCCGGCGAGCAAGCCGGCGCCCTGGACACCCTGCTGGAGCGGGTAGCCACCTACAAGGAAAAAAGCGAAAGCCTCAAGGCCAGGATCAAAAAGGCCATGACCTATCCCTTGGCGGTCATCTGCGTCGCCTTGATCGTCAGCGGCATTTTGCTGGTCAAGGTGGTGCCGCAATTTCAGTCGATGTTCGCCGGGTTGAATACCCAACTGCCGGCTTTTACCCAGGCCGTCATCGGGCTCTCGCAGTTTATGCAGGAGCGCTGGTGGCAAATGCTGCTGGCTGGCGCCCTTGCGTTGCTCGCGGCGCGCTACGGCTATCGGCGTTTCCAGGGGCTGCGCGACTGGTTGGATGTCAGCCTGCTAAAGCTGCCACTGGCCGGGCCGCTGTTGTACAAGTCGGCGGTGGCGCGTTACGCCCGGACCCTGGCCACCACCTTTGCTGCCGGCGTGCCCCTGGTGCAGGCCCTGGATTCGGTAGCCGGCGCCACCGGCAACAGCCAGTTCAAAAAAGCGGTGCAGCAGGTCAGGGAGGATGTGGCCAGCGGCATGCAACTGAACTTCGCCATGCGCACCTGTGGAATGTTCCCTACTATGGCGATCCAGATGACGGCGATCGGCGAAGAATCCGGCGCCCTGGACTCCATGCTGGAAAAAGTGGCGACCTACTATGAAGCCGAGGTCGACAACTTGGTCGACACCCTCACCAGCCTCATGGAGCCCTTTATCATGGTGATTTTGGGCAGCATCGTCGGCGGCCTGGTGGTGGCCATGTACCTGCCCATCTTTCAACTCGGCACAGCGATCTGAGCATGTCTTTGACTGAAGTTCTGGCCATCTACCCATTGGCCTTCGTGTTATCCGCGCTGATTCTCGGGCTGCTGATCGGCAGCTTCCTCAATGTGCTGGTCTGGCGCCTGCCCAAAATGCTCCAGCGCGACTGGCAGGCCCAGGCCCATGAAGTGCTGGGTCTGCCCGAGCAGTCGCCAGCGCCGACCTATAACCTGCTGTTGCCGCACTCCCACTGCCCGCACTGCGCCCACCAGATCCGCGCCTGGGAGAACATCCCGCTGCTCAGCTACCTGCTGCTGCGCGGGCGTTGCTCACAGTGCGCAGCCAGGATCAGCCCACGCTATCCGCTTACCGAGCTGGCTTGCGGCCTGCTGTCGGCCTTTATTGCCTGGCATTTCGGGTTTGGCTGGCAGGCTGGTGTGGTGCTGCTGCTCACGTGGGGGCTGCTGACGCTGAGCCTGATCGACGCCGAGCATCAACTGCTGCCTGACGTGCTGGTATTGCCTCTGTTGTGGCTGGGGCTGATCGTCAACAGTTTCGGGCTGTTCGTCAGCCTGGACGATGCGCTGTGGGGCGCCGTGCTTGGTTATATGTGCCTGTGGTCGGTGTACTGGCTGTTCAAACTGCTGACCGGCAAGGACGGCATCGGCCATGGCGACTTCAAGCTGCTGGCCATGATTGGTGCATGGGGCGGCTGGCAGAGCCTGCCACTGACCATCATGCTGGCGTCGCTGGTGGGAGCCTTGGTGGGGGCGCTGATGCTGCGCTGGCGCAATGCGCAAACCTCGACCCCGATCCCCTTCGGGCCTTTTCTGGCAATTGCCGGCTGGATTGCCTTGCTCTGGGGTGGTCAAATAACCGACCTCTATTTGCAGTTTGTCGGGCTCCAATGACTAACCCTGTAACCAAACCCTGGATTCTTGGCCTCACCGGCGGCATCGGCAGTGGCAAAAGCGCTGCGGCGCAACATTTTATCGACCTGGGCATCCATGTCGTGGACGCCGATCACGCCGCTCGTTGGGTGGTGGAGCCCGGACGTCCGGCCCTGGCGCGCATCGCTGAACATTTCGGCGCAGGCGTGCTGCAGGCTGACGGCCAGTTGGACCGAGCCGCCCTGCGCAAGCTGATTTTTGAAGTCCCGGAGCAGCGACGCTGGCTCGAAGCCCTGCTGCACCCGTTGATCGCCGAGGAAATCGTCGTCCACTTGGCGCGTGCACAATCGCCCTATGCAATCCTGGTGTCGCCGCTGCTGATCGAGTCCGGCCAGGCGGCAATGACTCAGCGGGTGCTGGTGATCGATGTCCCGCAACAGCTGCAAATCGAGCGCACCCTGCAGCGCGACCAGATCAGCGAACAGCAGATCCAGGCGATTCTCAAGGCCCAGGCCAGCCGCGAAGAGCGTCTGCGCCATGCCGACGATGTGCTGGCCAACGACCGCGACCTTGCCTGGTTGCACAGTGAGGTCGAGCGCCTGCACCACTTTTATCTAACTTTGCGTGGAGGCCAGTCATGAGCCAACCCCTGACCGTAGAATGCCCAACCTGTGGCGCCCCCGTTGAATGGACCGCCGAGAACAGCAACCGGCCGTTCTGCTCGGACCGTTGCAAACTGATCGACCTGGGTGCCTGGGCGTCCGAAGAACACAAGATTCCGGTCAGCCCGGACGCCGAAGACGAATTGTTCTCCGAAGACCTGCCGCCCCGCGCCCACTGAACCCCGGCTGCATCGTTCTAAGGACGCATAAACCCGTAATCCTGCTGGTCGTCGAGGTTCTCCGCGAGAAACTGCAATTCGTCGGCCAGGTCCTCAATACTGCGTACGCTCTTGCTCTGCTGCACCACCGCGCTGAGCAGGGCGCGCAGGCTCAGGCCCGGCTCAAAGCCCTGCTCCTGGGCCTGCTCCAGATTCTTGCGCATTTCCTGCCTTGCCCATTCGTAGACACTCATGACCGTACTCCAGAAATTTTCCAGAGCATGAGACGGCGCCTGGCCGACGTAATTGATATGGATCAAGAACGTGGATCGTCGTCCTTCCACGGTGCCGAGAGGTAGCGGGTACGGTTGAAGGTTTCCAGCCACTCGGGGCAGAACACCACCAGCGCGCTGATCACCATGCCGTTGATAAAGGCCTCGGGGAAAATGATCAGCCAAAGGTAGCCGACGAAATCCTCCAGCCACTCAGGCATGGCAAAACGCTCGTCGAACCACAGCAGGCCCAGCCCGACCAACAGGCACAGCAAGGCCGAGAGTGCCGCAGCAAAAAAGCCGGAGCAAAAGATGTACACAAAGGGGTTACGCGGTTGCGCCCGCTCCACGAGGATCGCGCAGCATTCGGTGACCAGCACCGGCAACAGAATCAGCAACGCCCCGTTGACCCCCATGGCGGCCAGGTCCTGACGCCCGAGCAGCACCAGCCCCAACTGGGCCACCAACCCGCCGACCACTGCCAGCGGCCAGTCCAGAAGCAAGGTCACGGCGGTCATGCCGATAAAGTGATAAGACACGCCGGTGTCGAAGTCCCGGCGCACCAGCCACAACATAAACAGCGCGAACACCGTGCCAAACAGCAAATGCTGACGTCGACGGTCGGAGAACAACTCGACCCAGGGCGACCGCGCTATCGCCCAGATCAACACCGGCACATACAGCAGCCAGCCGACCACCAGGGTCGGCGCCGACAGCACGGCCGCACTGATCATGGCTGCAGTTGCTCCAGCGCCTCGCGCAGTTCGGCAGCGGTGGCGTACTCACGTTGCGCAACCAGCCGCCCTTCATTGAGCTGCAACCACAAGACCTTATTCTCGGCGCCGGGATAACGCGGTGCGACTCGTCCTTCGCGGTCGAGCAGAACCCGGTAGGAGTAATCGCGCATGGCCGGGACCGCGAACATTTTCGCGATCAGCGTCGGCATGCGCTGGATATCCGCGACGAATACCGTGTGTCGCGCCTCCAGATAGCCCTTGGGGCGATCTTCCAGCGCGGCCTTGACCAGCTTGGCCGCGTCCATGCCGCGCGCCACCAGCAACGTATGGGTCTGCTGATCCAGGCTGTAGGGTTGGTCGAACTGGTCGAGCAGGGTCCAGGGCGCCAGGCGCTCCCCGATTTCAGTCGCCTGTGCCCCCAGGCACAGCACACTCAGCAACAGCATCACGCCATACTTCACCGCATTCTCTCCTCTGGGCATCGCACATTGTTCAGGCCAGCAGTCTACACCGCCCTTCGCAGCCCTCCAGTCAAACGAACCTTTCAGCAATCGGCGTTTGGACGCTAAGCTTGGCCTATGGATGACTCAGATTACTTGCGCCTGCTCACCATTCAGGCCGAACAAGCCAATGCGTTCCTGTCCAATGCCCGCAAATGGGAGCGTGAGCGTTGGGTCTGCCAACGCCTGCTGCAAGGCTTGAACATCAGTTACCGCGCCGACGAGTTCACCCCAGCCGGGCAGGAACCGCCGGACGTATTGTTTCGCGAGGCCAGCTTCGAGGTGTTTTTCGTCCTCGATGAAGGCCGGCGCCTCAACGACGAATGGCGGGACGAACTGCAACGGCGCCGCAGCGCTTTCTCCCTGAGCCAACTGGTGCGTCGCGAAGCCAAGCCCAAGCGCATTCCGGCCAGCGAACTGCTGCTGCGCCTGGCGCCTACCCTGCGCAAGAAAGCCCACAACTATAAAGAGCGCGGCATGGACCTGGGCGAGCTGGACATCATTGCCTTCGCCAGCCTCAAGCGTGAAGTGCTGGACCTCAACAGCCACTTCCCGCCGCCCACCGAGTATCTGCGCCAAGGCTGGCGCTCGCTGTCGCTGGTCGGCCCGACCTTCGCCCGAGTCCTGTTTGCCCACCCGGACGCCCCGGACTTTTTACGCAGTAACCTGGGACGCAGCATCCTGTTCGACGTCGGGATCAGCCTGTGAGAACCTGGCACCCTGCGGCACGCACCTGTTCCCGGGGGCCCTGCAAACCTTCGGCTGGAGCTGTAGCTTCCCCACATTTCGCAACGTCTACCTGACGAGGCCTTTATGAGCAGCCGCCTGAACCCCGACGACCAAAAACATGTCGAAGAGTATCTGCAACTGACCCAACACCGTGTCGAGCGCCGGCCCTTTCGGCCGTGGATGCTCCTGGTGGTGGTGCTGGCAGTGACCATCGGCCTGGGCCTGCTGAGCCGTTTTATCAGTTACCTGACGCTATGAGCTGCCTTGCGCTCGCTCGGGTAACTGCACCGATTTCTTTTAGCCTTGCGAGATATCCCCATGACCCATCGTATTGTTATCGTCGGCGGCGGCGCCGGCGGCCTGGAGTTGGCTACCCGCCTGGGTAAGACTCTGGGCAAGCGCGGCACCGCCAGCGTAATGCTGGTCGACGCCAACCTCACCCACATCTGGAAACCGTTGCTGCATGAAGTGGCCGCCGGCTCCCTGAACTCCTCCGAAGATGAACTCAACTATGTTGCCCAAGCCAAATGGAACCACTTCGAGTTCCAGCTGGGCCGCATGAGCGGGCTCGACCGCGAGCGCAAGAGAATCCAGCTGGCCGCCACCTACGATGAAAGTGGCGTAGAGCTGCTGCCTGCCCGGGAACTGGGCTACGACACCCTGGTGATCGCCGTTGGCAGCACCACCAATGACTTCGGCACCCAGGGCGCGGCCCAGCATTGCCTGTTCCTCGACACCCGCAAACAGGCAGAGCGCTTCCACCAGCAATTGCTCAACCACTACCTGCGCGCCCACGCAGGGCAAACAGATGCGATTGAACAGATCAGCGTGGCGATCGTAGGTGCCGGCGCCACCGGGGTCGAACTGGCCGCCGAACTGCACAACGCCGCCCACGAGCTGGCCGCCTATGGCCTGGACAAGATCAAGCCGGAAAACATGCACATCACCCTGATCGAAGCCGGCCCACGGGTGCTGCCTGCCCTGCCGGAGCGCATCGGCGGGCCTGTGCATAAAACCCTGGAGAAACTCGGGGTCAGGGTCATGACCAACGCTGCCGTGAGCGAGGTCACCGCCGAAAGCCTGATTACCGCCGACGGCCAGGTGATCCCCGCCAGCCTGAAAGTCTGGGCTGCCGGGATCCGCGCACCGGGGTTCCTCAAGGACATCGACGGCCTGGAAACCAACCGGATCAACCAACTGCAAGTGCTGCCCACCCTGCAAACCACCCGCGATGAAAACATCTTCGCCTTCGGTGACTGCGCGGCCTGCCCGCAACCCGGTAGCGATCGCAACGTGCCACCGCGGGCCCAGGCGGCTCACCAGCAGGCCTCACTGCTGGCCAAATCGCTCAAGTTGCGCATCGAAGGCAAGGCCCTGCCTGAATACAAGTACACCGACTACGGCTCACTGATCTCGCTGTCGCGCTTTTCGGCTGTGGGTAACTTGATGGGCAACCTGACCGGTAGCGTCATGCTCGAAGGCTGGTTGGCGCGGATGTTCTACATCTCGCTCTACCGCATGCACCAGATGGCGCTCTACGGCGCGTTCCGCACCGCCATGCTGATGCTCGGCAGCCGGATCGGACGCGGGACGGATCCGCGGTTGAAGTTGCACTGATCCATATAAAAAATGCCCCGAACTGATCGGGGCATTTTTTTGCCTGCCGGTAGATGGCGAGCAAATTCGAGGCAAAAAAAATCCCCGTATCTTGCGATACGAGGACTTTAAATATGGTCGGGGTAAGGGGATTCGAACTCCTGACATCCTGCTCCCAAAGCAGGCGCGCTACCGGACTGCGCTATACCCCGGTAAAAAAAAGGCGACCTATCAAGTCGCCTTCTTCGATCATGGCTTTTGGCCTCTGATCTTAAGATTCGATTCCAGTGTTAGCTGGTCTCAAAAATGGTGGGTCGTGTGGGATTCGAACCTACGACCAATTGGTTAAAAGCCAACTGCTCTACCAACTGAGCTAACGACCCAAAAATGGTCGGGGTAAGGGGATTCGAACTCCTGACATCCTGCTCCCAAAGCAGGCGCGCTACCGGACTGCGCTATACCCCGGTTTGAAATTGGCTCCGTGACCAGGACTCGAACCTGGGACCCAATGATTAACAGTCATTTGCTCTACCGACTGAGCTATCACGGAACTACATATTTCAATTTGAAACATTTACTGCGTATTTCACTCTCTTCGACCCTGTCAGCATCGCTGCGTTCATGTCTCTGAGGCGCGCTATTCTACAATCTTAAAAACCCCTGTCAACCCTTTAAATTGCTTTTAAGACAATGATTTGCGACTTGTTTCAGATTTCTTCTTGGGGAGAAGGAACCGTTGGGCTGACATACTGCGGGGCGCACTTTACAAGCCTTTGCCTTTCAGTTCAACGCCCTATCGAAAAAAAAGGCCTCGCAATGCGAGGCCTTTTTCACAGCAACGTCCGTGTCGGTCAGGCAAAGACGATTTCGTCGTTTTCCACCGTTCCCTTGACCGTTGCTCCCGGCAAGAAGCTGCCAGAGAGAATCAACTGCGCCAGCGGGTTCTCGATCCAGCGCTGGATCGCCCGTTTCAACGGCCGTGCACCATAGACCGGGTCGTAACCCACGGCGATCAGCTTGTCCAACGCCTCGTCGCTCAGTTCCAAGGTCAGCTCGCGCTCGGCCAGGCGGCTGCGCAGACGGCCCATCTGGATCTGGGTGATGCCAGCGATCTGATCCCGGGCCAATGGCTCGAAGATCACCACTTCGTCGATCCGGTTGATGAACTCCGGACGGAAGTGGGTCGACACCGCATCCATCACCGCTGCACGCTGCGCTTCACGATCACCGACCAGTTCCTGGATCTGCGCCGAGCCCAGGTTGGAGGTCATGACGATCACCGTATTGCGGAAGTCCACGGTACGGCCATGGCTGTCGGTCAAGCGACCGTCTTCGAGCACCTGCAGCAACACGTTGAAGACATCCGGGTGGGCCTTCTCGACCTCGTCCAGGAGGATCACCGAGTAAGGCTTACGCCGTACCGCCTCGGTCAGGTAACCGCCTTCTTCATAGCCCACATAGCCTGGTGGCGCACCGATCAGGCGAGCGACCGAGTGTTTCTCCATGAATTCGGACATATCGATCCGCACCATGGCCTCTTCGGTATCGAAGAGGAACTCGGCCAAGGCCTTGCACAGCTCGGTTTTACCCACACCGGTCGGGCCGAGGAACATGAACGAGCCGCTTGGCCGATTCGGGTCGGACAACCCGGCACGGGAACGCCGCACTGCGTTGGCCACTGCCACCACCGCTTCGTTCTGGCCGATCACACGTTGGTGCAACAGGCTTTCCATTTTCAACAACTTGTCACGCTCGCCTTCGAGCATTTTCGAGACCGGAATCCCGGTCCATTTGGAAACCACTTCGGCGATTTCTTCCTCAGTGACCTTGCTGCGCAGCAACTGATTTTCGCTGTGACCGTGCTGGTCGACCATCTGCAGGCTGCGCTCCAGGTCCGGGATGACCCCGTACTGCAACTCGGCCATGCGATTCAGGTCACCCTTACGGCGTGCGGCTTCCAACTCCTGACGCGACTGCTCGATCTTCTGCTGGATCTGCGCCGAACCTTGCACTTCGGCTTTCTCCGAGGTCCAGATCTCCTCCAGGTCCGCGTATTCGCGCTCCAGCCGGACGATTTCTTCCTGGAGTTTCTCCAGGCGCTTGATCGCGGCTTCGTCGTCTTCTTTCTTCAGCGCCTGGGACTCAACCTTGAGTTGAATCAAGCGCCGCTCCAGACGGTCCAGCACTTCCGGCTTGGAGTCGATCTCCATGCGGATGCGGCTGGCGGCCTCGTCGATCAGGTCGATGGCCTTGTCCGGCAATTGCCGATCAGTGATGTAGCGGTGGCTGAGCTTGGCCGCGGCAATGATCGCACCATCGGTAATCGCCACTTTATGGTGAACCTCATACCGCTCCTTGAGGCCACGCAGAATGGCGATCGTGTCTTCTTCGCTCGGTTCTTCCACCAGTACTTTCTGGAAGCGCCGCTCAAGGGCTGCATCCTTCTCTATATATTGGCGGTACTCGTTGAGCGTGGTGGCGCCGACGCAATGCAGCTCGCCACGGGCCAGGGCCGGCTTGAGCATGTTGCCCGCATCCATGGAGCCCTCGCCCTTACCGGCGCCCACCATGGTGTGCAGCTCGTCGATAAACAGAATGATCTGCCCTTCCTGTTTCGACAGCTCATTGAGCAGGCCTTTGAGGCGCTCCTCGAACTCGCCGCGATACTTGGCACCGGCAATCAGCGCGCCCATATCCAGCGAGAGCAGACGCTTGCCTTTGAGGCCGTCCGGCACTTCACCATTGATGATGCGCTGGGCCAGGCCCTCGGCGATGGCCGTCTTACCCACGCCTGGCTCACCGATCAGCACCGGGTTGTTCTTGGTCCGCCGCTGCAGGACCTGGATGGTCCGGCGAATTTCGTCATCACGGCCGATTACCGGGTCGAGCTTGCCTTCTTCGGCACGCTTGGTCAGATCGACGGTGTATTTATCCAGGGCCTGGCGCGACTCCTCGACATTGGCGTCATTGACTGCCTCGCCGCCGCGAAGATTGTTGATGGCGTTTTCCAGGGCCTTTTTGCTCACGCCCTGGCCAAGCAACAACTTGCCAAGCTTGCTGTTCTCGTCCATGGCTGCGAGCAGCACCATCTCGCTGGAGATGAACTGGTCGCCTTTCTGCTGCGCCAGGCGATCGGCCTGATTGAGCAGACGCGCCAGATCCTGGGACATATTGACGTCGCCAGTAGGATTTTGGATTTTCGGCAGTTGGTCGAGCTCTTTGCTCAACTCCTTGCGCAGGCTGTTGATGTCGAAGCCCACTTGCATCAGCAGGGGTTTGATCGAACCACCCTGCTGCTCAAGCAATGCTTGCATCAAGTGCGCCGGCTCGATCGCGGGATGATCGAGACCGACCGCCAAAGATTGAGAATCGGACAGCGCCAACTGCAATTTGCTGGTTAAACGGTCTATACGCATTAGTCACCTTCCTTTTGAGCAGGCCGGAGCGATGGACACACCTAAATAAAGAAACCTGCCAGATACCCCTATAGATGCGGTCGATTCTGGGAGTTTCAAGCGCCTGACAATTGACGCAGGTCAGAAGAGTCTAGCGCTCGAGCCAGATAAGGGAGGCAAACCGTCCTGTACGAGGACTGCGACGGTAAGAATAGAAACGCGCGTCACTGACTGTGCAGTAATCGCCACCGTACACCGCCATGACGCCGCGAGCCGCCAGGCGCAAGCGGGCCAGACTATAGATGTCGGCCATGAACTTGCCGGGATTGTGGCTTGGGACAAATGCCTGCTCGGCTTGCGCCAGTTGGCTGACGAAGGTTTCCCGCACCTCGGGGCCGACCTCGAAAGCGCGCGGACCGATAGCCGGTCCAAGCCAGACCAGCACCTCGGCCGGCGCAACGTCCAGCGTGTCGAGGGTGGCTTCCAGCACGCCGGCAGCCAGCCCGCGCCAACCGGCATGGGCCGCCGCGACACGGGTCCCGGCGCGATCGCAGAACAGCGCCGGCAGGCAGTCAGCGGTCATCGAGGCGCAGGCGATACCTGGCGTGGCCGTCCAGCTGGCATCGGCAGTGGCGATGACGGACGGATCCGCCTCGACCACGTCAATACCGTGGACCTGTCGCAGCCAGGCAGGCCTTATAGAAAAGTGATCTGTCAGGCGACGACGATTCTCGGCAACGGCTTCGGGGCTGTCATCGACGTGGTCGCCCAGGTTGAGGCTGTCGAACGGCGCCAGGCTGACGCCGCCCGCACGGGTGGTGACACAGGCTTTCACCCCGGCCGGCGCAGGCCAGTCAGGAATCAGCCATTCACTCATCCGATGAACGCCTCGCGGTCTTGCTTGAGCAGGGTCAGCAACCAGACGAAGTCGTCCGGCAGTGGCGACTCCCAGCTCATACGCACGCCGGTGGTCGGATGATCCAGCTCCAGGAACCGCGCATGCAGCGCCTGACGCGGGAACGCCTTCAACGACTCGACCATGGTCACACTGGCCGCAGGCGGAATGCGGAAACGACCGCCGTAGGCCGGATCCCCGACCAACGGGAAGTTGATGTGAGCCATGTGCACCCGAATCTGGTGGGTACGGCCGGTTTCCAGCTTGACCCGCACGTGGGTGTGGGAGCGGAAACGCTCGAGCACGCGGTAATGACTGACCGCCTGCTTGCCGCCTTCCATCACTGCCATGCGCTGGCGCTGCTGGCCGTGACGACCGATGGGCGCGTTGATCTTGCCACCCGCCGTCACTACGCCAATCACGATGCACTCGTAGATCCGGCTGACGCTGCGGCTTTGCAGCTGGGTCACCAATTGGGTCTGGGCCTGAATGGTCTTGGCCACCACCATCAAACCGGTGGTGTCCTTGTCCAGGCGGTGGACGATGCCGGCGCGCGGCACATTGATGATGTCCGGGACATGGTGCAGCAAGGCATTGAGCAAGGTGCCATCAGCGTGCCCGGCAGCAGGGTGTACCACCAGGCCCGCGGGTTTGTTGATGACCAGGATATCGTCGTCTTCATAGACAATATCCAGCTCGATGTCCTGAGCGACCCATTCTCCCTGAGCTTCCTGCTCGGCGGTCAGCTCAAGAATCGCACCGCCATGCACAATGTCACGCGGCCGAATAACGGCTCCGTCCACAGTCAGGCGGCCGTCTTTGATCCAGGCGGAAAGGCGCGAGCGTGAATGCTCAGCGAATAATTGGGCGGCGACTTGATCGAGGCGTTGGCCGCCCAGTTCGGACGGCACCTCTGCGCGAAGTTCAATTTTATCGGACATGCTCAGACTAGGCGTCGGCACAGCCTTTGGTTTCGGCTGCGCGCTTGTGGTTAAATACGGCGTCTTTTGCCCCGAGGCTTTCAACGGGGCGCTCATCATAACAGGACGGCCCCGCCCAAGACAGCGGCCGTCATAGGGACGCAAGCCGCCATGCAAGTGAAACACCTGCTGCTGATCGCCATCCTCGCACTGACCGCTGCTTGCTCATCGAAGGAAGTCGTTGACGAAAACTTGAGCGAAGTCGAGCTGTACCAGCAGGCACAGGCCGACCTGGACAACCACAGCTATACCAGCGCTACCGCCAAGTTGAAGGCCCTGGAGTCGCGTTATCCGTTTGGTCGCTATGCCGACCAGGCACAGCTCGAGCTGATCTACGCCAACTACAAGAACGCCGAGCCGGAAGCCGCCAAGTCCGCCGCCGAGCGTTTCATTCGCCTGCATCCACAGCATCCGAACGTGGATTACGCCTATTACCTCAAGGGTCTGACCTCCTTTGACCAGGACGTCGGCCTGCTGGCTCGCTTCCTGCCCCTGGACATGACCAAGCGTGACCCGGGTGCTGCCCGCGACTCCTACAACGAGTTCGCCCAACTCACCAGCCGCTTCCCGAACAGCCGTTACGCTCCAGACGCCAAGCAGCGCATGATTTATCTGCGCAACCTGCTGGCCGCCTACGAGATCCACGTGGCTGACTACTACCTGACCCGTCAGGCCTATGTAGCGGCTGCCAACCGTGGCCGCTATGTGGTGGAGAACTTCCAGGAAACCCCTTCGGTCGGTGACGGCCTGGCGGTGATGACTGAGGCTTACCAGCGTCTGCACCTGGACGAACTGGCCGCCACCAGCCTGGAAACCCTGAAGCTCAACTACCCGAACCACCCGAGCCTGGTTGATGGCCAGTTCGTGCCGCAAGTGGCCGAAGCCGACAACCGTTCGTGGCTGAGCAAGGCCACCCTGGGCCTGATCGAGTCGCGTCCGCCGCTGCCGCCGGGCGAAACTCGCGCCAACCAGGACGTGGTCAAGCAGTTCCAGGACGCCAAGGACGCGATCCCTTCCGACCTCAAGCCTAAAGATGCCAACGGCGACGTGATCGAAGAAGAGCAGCATGAAGCCGAAGGCAACAACGACGATCGTTCGTGGTTCAGCTACATGACCTTCGGTGTGTTCGACTGATAGCACCGAGGCCGTCAAGAAAAGGGAGACTTTCGAGTCCCCCTTTTTCATGCCTGTGTTTTATTGTTCTGTGCGCCCGCAAGGTCCTTGGCTAAACTGCGCCATCTTTCCTGATAAAGCTGGTTGCCATGGTTCGTCTACTGTTCTGGATCGCCCTGATTGCCGCTGCGGTATGGTTCTGGCGCAAATTCAAGCGCCAGGCATCCACTGACAGCCCTCCCCCTGAGCAAAGCGCCACCCCCATGGTCCGCTGCGCCCAGTGCGGCCTGCATCTGCCCCGTGACCGAGCGCTGAGCCAACAGCAACAGTGGTACTGCAGCCAGACTCATCTGGAACAAGGGCCTGGACCCGGCCACCGCTGAGGCCTCTGCGCCAGGGACAGTGCCGGTTCGCTGGCACAATGCCTGCGCAGCCACTGGTCCCACCCCGCCCTATTTGAGGAACAAAGCACCCGAATGGGCGTCTGACGCTGATTATTCAAGGCCTTAATCAGCGCATGAATCGGGTGATCGATAACTTTCCCACGCCTTCTTACCCATTACCTGACGAGCCCCAGAGCATTGGCCTGACGAGTCAGCGGCAACGCGCTGTCAGCCCCCTCTGGCCATCGAACAATTGGCTACACAAAAGCCGCCTCTGCCCCCGCCTCCCGAGCGTTTACAGGGCCTCGCCCCCCGGCGAACCCCGCAAGCAGCTCCTAGACTTCAACTCTCGCCAGGATGGCGAGCGCCCATGCCCTACCTGCGTTCACGGATGAAGTTTCAAGCAAACATGAGCCCACGGCACAAAGTACTGGTGGTCGATGATCAAGCGGAGGTTCGCGCGCTCCTGGAAATCAATCTGGGCCGCATGAACCTTCACACTCAGAGCGCCTGCAGCCTCGGCGAAGCTCGTCGGTGGCTGGCCGCCGGCCCCTTCGACCTGTGCCTGAGCGCCAGCCAGCTGCCGGATGGCACCGGCCTAGAGTTGTTGCAACACATTCAACAGCATCACCCCCAGGTCCAGACCGCAATGATCAGCGCCTGCGGCACCCCGGCCACTGTCATCGAGGGGGTCAAAGGCTCCAACAGCGATGGCTTGCCTACCCCGCTGGACCTCACACACCTGCGCGCCCTGATCAATCGCACCCTGCACCGAGCCGGTGACAGTGGCGACAGCCCATTGCTTGGCGATTCGGAGCCCATGCGCACGCTGCGCCGACACATCGGCAAACTGGCCCAGAGCCAGGCTCCGGTTTATATCAGCGGCGAATCCGGCAGTGGCAAAGAGCTGGTGGCCCGGCTGATCCACGCCCAGGGTCCGCGGGCCGAGCAGCCGTGGGTGCCGGTGAACTGTGGCGCGATCCCGACGGAGCTGATGGAGAGCGAGTTTTTCGGCCACCGCAAGGGCAGCTTCAGCGGCGCTGTCAGCGACCAGCCCGGATTGTTCCAGGCGGCCCATGGCGGCACGCTGCTGCTGGATGAGGTGGCCGACCTGCCGCTGTCCATGCAGGTCAAGCTGCTCCGGGCACTTCAGGAGAAGGCCGTGCGTCGGGTCGGCAGCCAACAGGAGGTGGCGGTCGATGTGCGGATTCTCTGCGCCACCCACAAGAACCTGCAGGCCGAGGTCAGCGCTGGGCGCTTTCGCCAGGACCTCTATTACCGATTGAATGTGATCGAATTGCGGGTCCCGCCCCTGCGGGAACGCAAAGACGACATCGAGCCACTGGCCAGGCGTGTTCTGCAAAGACTGGCCGCCGAGCACGGCGCGCTAACGACGCAGCTGCACGCCAATGCGCTGGCAGCGCTCAAGGACTATCACTTTCCCGGCAACGTGCGAGAACTGGAAAACCTGCTGGAGCGCGCCTACACCCTGTGCGACAACCGGCTGATCGAGCCACGGGACCTGGGACTGGATGACCACCGGCCAGCCGGCGCCAGAACTGACCTGGCCCAGGTGACCCACCTTGACCAGCACCTGCAACAGGTTGAGCGCGAGCTGATCCTCCTGGCCCTGGAAGACACTCGCTGGAACCGCACGGCAGCGGCCCAGCGCCTGGGCCTGTCGTTTCGTTCGATGCGCTACCGGATGCAGAAACTCGGTCTGGATTAAAGCCGTCCGCTTGGCGCGTACGGCGCAGGATCGATGATCGGCTCGCGACCCAGCATCAGGTCGGTGAACAGCTGGCAGGAAGCCGGTGCCAGCACCAGGCCATTGCGGTAATGCCCGCAATTGAGCCACAAGCCACTGAACCCCGGCACCGGCCCGATGTAGGGAATACCTTCCGGCGACCCTGGCCGCAGGCCCGCCCAATGCCCCACCACCTCAGCCTCGGCCAGGGCGGGAATCAGCTCGACGGCAGACGCCTTGAGGCTCTCCAGCGCTGACTCGGTCGGGGTCTTGTCGAAGCCTTCATGCTCCAGCGTGCTGCCGATCAGGATATGCCCGTCCCGCCGCGGGATCGCATAACGACCCTTGGCCAAGACCATGCACGACAGGAAGTCCTCAGCGCACTTATAGAGGATCATCTGCCCCTTGACCGGCTCCACCGGCAGCGTCAGGCCCAGGCTGCCCAGCAACTCGCCGCTCCAGGCACCGGCGGCCAGCACCACCTGGTCGCCATGAACATCGCCGTTGGCGGTATGCACGCCGACAATCCGCTGCCCATCACGAATAAAACCACTGACCGCGCACTGTTCATGCACGGTGACGTCGGGCAGCGCCAGCAACGCCGCCCGAAGCGACTTCAGCAGGCGCGGGTTGCGCACATTGGCCACGTTGGCCATATAGATCGCCCGCGAAAAACCGGGGCCCAGCACCGGCACCGCACTATGGGTCGCGTCGATGTCCACCACGCTCAACGGCCGATTTTCACGCCGCGCCCACTCCAGCGCAGCGCTTTCATCATCCAGGTCCAGCCAGTAGAGCCCGGTGGTGTGAACTTGCGGATCAACGCCAGTACTGGCGAACAGACGCTCGGCCAGCTGTGGATAAAAATCCTGGGACCAGTGGGCCAGCGCGGTGACGGCAGGGCTGTAGCGCCAGGGATAAAGCGGCGAGACGATGCCGCCACCCGCCCATGACGACTCCTGCCCCAGGTTCGAACGGTCCAACAGCACCACTCGCTGCCCGGCCGAAGCCAGATTGAACGCTGTCAGCAGGCCGATCACCCCGCCCCCAACCACCACCACTTGCTGTTGCTTAGCCATAGCCGATCCAGTCATTAAAAAGACGCCGGGCGCAGCACGCCCACCCAAAGGCTCAACGACCCCAGCAATCCTTGGCCGTTACACCCTCGGCCTGATTGCTGATGGTGGTGGCGCCGGTTTCGCTGATGCTGAAGCTGCCGCATTTATCCCCGGCCATTTTGCTCTCGGCCTTGGGCGTCGCGGTCAGCAGGAAGGTTTTGTCGGCCAGGGTCGCGGTGATGCTGTAGTCATCGTTACCGCTACTCAGGTCAGCAGCACCGGTATAGACGCCGCTTTTCGAATAGAAACGCTCAAGCAACTGCGCCTGGTCGGAGAGCAGGCCGGCGATCTCAGTGCGGTGCGGCTTCTTGGTGTATTCGGTAATGGCCGGAAGGCTCAAGGTGAGGACTAGCCCGATGATCGCAATCACGATCATGATTTCGATCAGGGTAAAACCTTGGTTGGATCTGCGCATGGGTGAATCTCGCTTACTGTATTTGTCGCCACATGATGCGGCGGCCGGCACTTCCCGGCGGTTGCGGCTGCGAGGCCAAAGGGTCATCGGCGCGGTTCAGGGGCTCGCCAGACGTGCCCGGGGCACTGCCATCCGGGCCTGGAACCTCACCCACAAACACCACCTCATCAGAGAGCCGGTCCGGGTCGCGAACTGCGTGGTCGAGCATCTTACCGCCGAACGGGCCGAGCTCCAGCAGTTTCCCGCGATCATTAGTCGAACAGGGGTCAACGGGATCAGGCAGACGGCGATGCTGCCCGCGCTCATAGGGCATCGGTACCGACCAGCCACTCGGCACCGGGTCCAGAGGCTGCACGCAAGGCGCAGCAGCGCCGCGCGCCTGAACAGGCAGCGCAAGCACCAGGCAGCAACCTGCCATGACCCGCCAGCGCGCCTTTCGCCAGCTCCGCACATGAGGCTCAATATTTGGCATAAATACTCTCCAGCACCGTGCGCGAATGCCCGGCCACACCCACCGCCGTGACCCGATACAGGGTGGCTGCGGTATGGGGCGGCAGGTTGACTGCATCAAGGGTTGCCCCCAGGTTCTGCACCCCGTAAAACCCCTGGTCGGTGGCAACCCAAGTCACGCCGGAATGGCTGTTGGCACCAGCGGCGGTCACGCCGGAAGACTCCGCAGGGGGTGGGCAACGTGCACAGGCAGGCAGCGTGTAATGCCCTTGCTGGACCGCCCCCTCACCGACCCGCAGGGCCGACTCCGCGGCCTGGAACGACTGATTGCGCAAACTCAGGCTGGCGGCCATTTTTTCCTGCAGCGTCGCGTTACGCAGGGACGACACCCCGATCAAGGTGAGCAATAACAGGAACACCAGGCTGACCAGCAATGCCATGCCCTGCTGACGGCCACGCCCAAGCCGTGGTGGCTCTCTGCGCATCGCCATCACCGCAGCCGGTTGCGCAAGGCAGCCACCACGGTGAACGTCTGGCTAGCAACCCGCTGCAAAGGATCAGCGAGGGTCAGGCTCAGGCGCACACTGCGAATCAACTGCGGGTCTTCAGGGTTGGGACTGTAGCGGGAAGCGCCTGTGTCCGACGCCGAACGGGCCATGCCAAAGCTGACCTCGAACGCTTCGACATCGCTCACCAGTACCGCCTGATCGTTGCCGGTACCGGTGCCCATCACCAGTTGGCGGTTGTCCAGGCGGTAGGACAGTCGACGGATCGCAAACGCCTGCTGCCCCACTCCCGCGACCCGGGCCCCGCTGTACGCGGTGGAGGTGTCACGGCAGTCGGACAGCACCGTCCAGGTCGGCACCCCGCCATCCAGGCCGACGTCAGCGGTGACTAAAGTCAGGCGCCGACTGGCATTGTCCCAGCGCACCGGAGTCGCCGCATTGGCGGTAAAGTCCCCAGCCGCACTGGCATCAACCACCGTTGCCAGGCATCCGAACATCCCGACCATACGCACCTCCTGCATCAGCTTGCTCAGGACAAAACGCCCATCCTCCTGCAGGGTCGCCGCGGCGTTCTGGCTGAGGTAGGTGTTCTTGGCCGAAATGAAAATCCGTGTCACACCCAGCACCACCACCAGGCTCAGGGCCAGGGCCAGCATCATTTCGATCAGGCCGAAGCCGCGCATCGGCCCCTTCATGGCTGACCAGGCTCGTCGGCCGCGACTCGGCTGCTCAGGACGAAGCTGCGTTGCGCCTCGTCAGCACCGCCCGCGCGGGTGTCATCCCAGGTCACGGTGATGGTGTACAGCCGCTGGTTTACGCTGATGCTGCCAGTGGCCGTCGGCCCGCCAAAACTGGCGATATTGCTCGCGAAGTCATAGAGGTCCTGATCCCGGGCCTGCTCCAGGTTACCCGCGGCCGGCGTCGGCACGCTGTAGTCGGCGCCGGCATTGGCGCGAATCCGGTCCAGCATGTCGTAAGCCACAAAGCTGGCCTGGCTGGCCATCCGTGCACTATCGGTGTACTTCAGCGCCTTGAGTTGGACCGCTGCCGCTCCCAGCAGCCCCACGCCCAGAATCAACAGCGCAACCAGCACTTCGATCAGGCTCATGCCGCGTTGCACACGCCTGTCAGTCATTGGCAGCTCCCTGCAAAAATAATCCGTCCATTGAGGCAGACGCTGATCGAGCGCTGCAGCGCCCCGCGTTCATAGCGGATCAGCAACGGTCGATCCGCCCCAGCCAGCCCCCCAAGCGGACTGAAAGCCACAGCGTCGATGCCTGAGGGTAGCGCCAGAATCGCACCCCGAGAGAGCGCGGGAACAACCCGCAATACATTCGCCTGGGGCGCTGCGCCGTCATACACGCCGAGGGCAGCCGCCCATTGCCGCGAATCATCCATGGGCCGGAGGTGGGTGGTAATACCGCGCTCAATGGCCTCGAAACGCGCGTAATTGAGGGCTCGCAGTAACTCATTGAGCTCGCTGTCGGCCTGGCTGCGCTGCAACGATTGGCTGAATGCCGGAAGGATCAAGGTCAACAACAGCCCACCAATGGCCAGGGTCACCAACATCTCGATCAGGGTGAAACCCTTTGTACGCAAATTCATTGCCTGTCCTGCAAACGCCTTCGGCTATAACGGGCTACAACCTCGAACACTCATAGACCGGCTGTTTGCCGTTTTGCTCAATGCTCGCGCACGGATAGCGTTGGCATTCACCTTTCCAAGGAGGGAAAACCCATGGATCAAAGAGGTTTCAGTTTGATGGAGCTGCTGGCGGCGCTGGCCCTGCTCGGCATGCTGCTGCAGTTTGGCGCCGCGTCATTGGGCCAGTTGTTGATCTCGAACCGCCAACAGGAGATGGCTCAAGGGCTCGCCAGCGGCCTGCGCCAAGCCCGCAGCGAGGCCATCCTGCGTCATACCACGACGGTGATTCAGGCACAGGACGACGACTGGGGCCAGGGCTGGCGGATCATCCTGGATGTCAGTGGCCGAGGGCCGCAGGACAGCGACAACCCGGTGCTGGTGGAGCACCTGGCGGGAGGAAAGGTCGTGGTGGTGGGCAATCGCCCGGTGAAGAGTTTCGTGCGTTTCAGCAGCCAGGGCCAGCCACTGTTACCCAGCGGAGCCTTCCAAGCCGGCACTCTGCATATCTGTGCCAGCGAGCAATCGACCAGCCAGTATCAGGTGGTGCTAGCCCGAACCGGGCGAGTCAGCCTGCGCAGCGAACAGGCCGGGCAGGCCGTGTGCGCAGGCAGCGACTGATCAGAGCAGCGAGCGAACCCGCAGTTCCTTGGGCATGGAGAACGTGATGTTCTCCTCGCGGCCGGCCAATTCATCGGCACCGGTGGCGCCCCAGGCCTGCAACTGCTGGATCACGCCCCGTACCAGCACTTCCGGGGCCGATGCACCGGCGGTGATGCCGATCCGCTCGACACCGTCGAACCAGCTGCGCTGCATGTCTTCGGCACCGTCGATCAGGTAGGCCGGGGTGGCCATGCGCTCAGCCAGCTCACGCAGGCGGTTGGAATTGGAACTGTTGGGGCTGCCCACCACCAACACCACATCGCACTCGTTCGCCAGTTGCTTGACCGCATCCTGGCGGTTTTGCGTGGCGTAGCAGATGTCGTCCTTGCGCGGGCCACCAATAGCCGGGAAACGCGTACGCAGCGCGTCGATCACCCGACTGGTGTCGTCCATGGACAGGGTGGTCTGGGTCACGAAGGCCAGTTTCTCGGGGTTGCGCACCTGCAGGGCGGCGACGTCCTTCTCGTCTTCGACCAGGTAGATCGCGCCGCCATTGCTGGCATCGTACTGGCCCATGGTGCCCTCGACTTCCGGATGCCCGGCGTGGCCGATCAAGATGCACTCACGGCCGTCGCGGCTGTAGCGCGCGACCTCGATATGCACCTTGGTCACCAACGGACACGTGGCATCGAACACCTTGAGGCCACGGCCGGCGGCTTCGGTGCGCACGGCCTGGGAAACACCGTGGGCACTGAAGATCACAATGACGTCGTCCGGAACCTGTTCCAGCTCTTCGACAAAGATCGCGCCGCGAGCACGCAGGTCTTCGACGACAAATTTGTTGTGCACCACTTCATGACGAACGTAGATCGGCGGTCCGAAAACCTCCAGGGCACGATTGACGATTTCGATCGCGCGGTCCACGCCGGCGCAGAAGCCACGGGGGTTGGCGAGTTTGATTTGCATGCTGTGCCTCGTGTCTTGCGCGCAAGAAGTTAGATCGTTGCCACTGTAGCGATGAATCCCCGGCAAGCGGGCGCCTAAAGCATAGGCGCCCACTTGCCGGGGATTACGTTTAAAGCGCCTTGACGTCGATGATCTCGACATCAAAGGTCAAGGTCTTGCCCGCCAGCGGGTGGTTGAAGTCGATGGTCACCTCAGTGTCATCGAAAGCTTTGACCACGCCGGGTAGCTCGGTATTCGCCGCATCGTTGAAAATCACCAGCAGCCCTTCAGACAGCTCCATATCCTGGAACTGCGAGCGCGGGATGATCTGCACATTCTGCGGGTTCGGCTGGCCGAAGGCGTTTTCCGGCTCGATCGCCAGAGTCCGCTTGTCGCCCGCCTTGAAACCGAACAACGCCGCTTCGAAACCTGGCAGCAGGTTGCCGTCGCCGACCTTGAAGGTCGCCGGGGCCTTGTCGAAGGTGCTGTCTACCGTATCGCCATTCTCCAGGCGCAATGCGAAATGCAAAGTGACTTCCGTGTTCTGGCCAATGCGTTGTTCAGCCAATACCTGCTCAGTCATGAACGGCTTCTCCGGTCTTCTTGCCTTTGAACATATCCAGCGCAAGCATCACTGCACCGACGCTGATGGCGCTGTCGGCAAAGTTGAACGCTGGGAAATACCAGCGGTTTTGCCAATGCACCAGGATGAAATCGATCACATGGCCCAGGGCAATGCGGTCGTAGAGGTTACCCAGGGCGCCGCCGAGTACCAGCGCCAGGGCCACGGCCAGCCAGGTTTCATTACGCCCCAGACGCTTGAGCCAGACCACCAGCACCGCACTGACCACTACCGCGATCAGGGCGAACAGCCAGCGCTGCCAGCCGGAGCTGTCAGCCAGGAAGCTGAAGGCCGCACCGGTGTTGTAGGCCAGGGTCCAGCTGAAGTAATCCGGGATCACCACGATCTGCTGGTACATCGACAACGAGCTTTCGAAGTGGAACTTGCTGGCCTGGTCAATGACCAGGACCAGCAGGCTCAACCACAGCCAGCCCAGACGGCCGAAACGGCCCGCGGCGTTAGGCATAGTGACGAACCTCGCCCGCACCGCTGATGTTGTCGACGCAGCGACCGCAGATTTCCGGGTGCTCAGGGTTCACGCCGACGTCTTCACGGCAGTGCCAGCAACGGGCGCACTTGGCGAAGGCCGACTTGACCACCTTGAGTTTCAGGCCAGGTACTTCGGTGGCCACCGCATCAGCCGGAGCCTGGGCGAAAGGTGCCAGGCTGGCGGTCGAGGTGATCAACACGAAGCGCAGTTCGTTGCTCAGTTTGCCCAGGTCAGCGGTCAGGCCGTCCTCGGCATACAGGGTGACTTCGGCCTGCAGGTTGCCACCGACGGCCTTGGCTGCACGCTGGTTCTCCAGTTCCTTGTTCACGGCGACCTTGACGGCCATCACGCCTTCCCAGTACTCGCGGCCCAGTTCGAAGTCGGCTGGCAATTCGCTCAGGCCTTCGTACCAGGTGTTGAGCATGACCGATTCGTTGCGCTCGCCCGGCAGGTACTCCCACAGTTCGTCGGCGGTGAAGGCCAGGATCGGTGCGATCCAGCGCACCAGCGCTTCGGAGATGTGATACAGCGCGGTCTGCGCCGAGCGGCGTGCCTTGCTGTTGGCGCCGGTGGTGTACTGGCGGTCCTTGATGATGTCGAGGTAGAAACCGCCCAGCTCCTGCACGCAGAAGTTGTGGATCTTCGAGTACACGTTCCAGAAGCGGTATTCGCCGTAATGCAGCTCCAGCTCGCGCTGCAGCAACAGGGTGCGGTCCACGGCCCAACGGTCCAGGGCAAGCATGTCCTCGGCCGGCAGGATGTCGGTGGCCGGGTTGAAGCCGGTCAGGTTCGACAGCATGAAGCGCGCGGTGTTGCGGATCCGCCGGTAGGCGTCGGCACTGCGCTGCAGGATCTGCTCGGAAACCGCGATCTCGCCGGAGTAGTCGGTGGAGGCCACCCACAGGCGCATGATGTCGGCGCCCAGGGTGTCGTTGACTTTCTGCGGCGCGATCACGTTGCCCAGGGACTTGGACATCTTGCGACCGCTTTCATCCACGGTGAAACCGTGGGTCAGCAGCTCGCGATACGGCGCGTGGCCGTCGATGGCGCAACCGGTCAGCAACGACGAGTGGAACCAGCCACGGTGTTGGTCCGAGCCTTCCAGGTACAGGTCGGCACGCGGGCCGGTGTCGTGGCCCATCGGGTGCGAGCCGCGCAATACGTGCCAATGGGTGGTGCCCGAGTCGAACCAGACGTCGAGGGTGTCGCTGATCTTGTCGTACAGCGGCGCTTCGTCGCCCAGCAGCTCGGCGGCGTCCAGCTTGAACCAGGCTTCAATGCCCTCTTCTTCAACGCGCTGGGCCACGACTTCCATCAGCTCGACGGTACGTGGGTGCAGCTCACCGCTTTCCTTGTTCAGGAAGAACGGGATCGGCACGCCCCAGTTGCGCTGGCGGGAGATGCACCAGTCCGGACGGTTGGCGATCATCGAGTGCAGGCGCGCCTGGCCCCAGGCCGGCACGAACTGCGTCTCTTCGATGGCCTCAAGGGCACGCTTGCGCAGGGTTTCGCCGCTGGTCGGTTCCTTGTCCATGCCGATAAACCATTGCGCGGTGGCGCGGTAGATCAGCGGGGTCTTGTGGCGCCAGCAGTGCATGTAGCTGTGGACGATGGTTTCGGTGTGCATCAGCGCGCCGACTTCCGAGAGTTTCTCGACGATCGCCGAGTTGGCTTTCCAGATGAACTGGCCACCGAAGAACTCCAGGGACGGCACGTAGACGCCGTTGCTCTGCACCGGGTTGAGGATGTCGTCGTTGACCATGCCGTAGGCTTTGCAGGTCACGAAGTCGTCCACGCCGTAGGCAGGCGCGGAGTGAACCACGCCGGTGCCGGCGCCCAGTTCGACGTACTCGGCCAGGTACACCGGCGACAGGCGGTCGTAGAACGGGTGGCGGAAGTTGATCAGTTCCAGTGCCGAGCCGGTAGTGGTGGCAATCACCGAGCCTTGCAGGTTGTAACGTGCCAGACACGACTCGACCAACTCTTCAGCCAGCACCAGCAGCTTGTCACCGACGTCCACCAGGGCGTAGGTGAATTCCGGGTGCACGTTGAGCGCCTGGTTGGCCGGGATGGTCCAGGGGGTCGTGGTCCAGATCACGATCGAGGCCGATTTGGCCAGGGTCGCCAGGCCAAAGGCTTCGGCCAGCTTGTCGGCGTCGGCGATCGGGAAGGCGACGTCGATGGTCGAGGACTTTTTGTCTTCGTACTCGACTTCCGCTTCAGCCAGGGCCGAACCGCAGTCGAAGCACCAGTTCACGGGCTTGAGGCCCTTGAACACGAAACCGCCCTTGACGATTTCGGCCAAGGCCCGGATTTCACCGGCCTCGTTCTTGAAGTTCATGGTCTTGTAAGGGTTGGCGAAATCGCCCAGCACGCCCAGACGGATGAATTCGGACTTCTGGCCTTCGATCTGCTCGGTGGCGTAGGCACGGCACAGTTCGCGGGTTTTATCCGCGCCCAGGTTCTTGCCGTGAGTCACTTCGACCTTGTGCTCGATCGGCAGGCCGTGGCAGTCCCAACCCGGAACATAAGGTGCGTCGAAACCCGCCAGGGTCTTCGAGCGGATGATCATGTCTTTCAGAATCTTGTTCAGCGCATGACCGATGTGAATCGTGCCGTTGGCATACGGAGGACCGTCGTGCAGAACGAACTTCGGACGATCCTTGCCAATCTCGCGCAACTTACCGTACAGGCCAATGCTGTCCCAGCGCTGCAGAATCTGCGGTTCGCGCTGAGGCAGGCCGGCCTTCATTGGGAAGGCGGTGTCCGGAAGGTTTAGCGTGGCTTTATAGTCGGTCATTTAAGGCTCTTCATTAGCGATTGGCGCTATGGATACGTGCAACTTGGGCACGGGCGGCGGCAACATCCGCATTGATCGCCGTCTTCAACGCCTCCAGAGAGGCGAAACGCTGCTCTTCACGCAGCTTGTGGTGGAAAACCACCGTCAAACGCCGGTCATACAAATCGCCGGCAAAATCTAAAAGATGGACTTCCAGGTGGGCCTTGCCATCACCTGCAACCGTAGGCCGAACGCCGATATTGGCGACGCCGGGCCAAGGCTGGCCGTCGATTTCGACACTCACCAGGTACACCCCGGAAAGCGGCACGCGACGGCGCTTGAGCTGCACATTGGCGGTAGGCGTACCCAATTGGCGCGCCAGCTTCTGACCATGCAGAACCCGTCCGGCAATACGGAACGGGCGACCCAGCAAACGCTCGGCCAACTCAAAATCAGCCGCGGCCAGGGCGTTACGGACCTGGGTGCTGCTGACACGTAAACCGTCCAGTTCCACGGTCTGCGCCGCTTCGACGGTAAACCCCCGGGCGCTCCCGGCCTGTTGCAGGAAATCGAAATCCCCTACCCGGTCGCAGCCAAAACGGAAGTCGTCGCCGACTTCCAGATGCTGCACTCCCAGGCCATCCACCAGAATGGTATCGACGAATTCACTGGCGCTGAGCTTGCTGAGGCGCTGATTGAATGCCAGGCACAACACGCGGTCGACGCCCTCGTCAGCCAGCAGCTGCAACTTGTCACGCAGGCGTGCCAGGCGGGCTGGAGCGGTGTCCGGCGCAAAGAACTCGCGGGGCTGCGGCTCGAAAATCACCACGCAGCTGGGCACGCCCAACTCGAGCGCGCGCTCGCGCAGCCGGCCCAGGATAGCCTGGTGGCCACGGTGAACACCGTCAAAGTTGCCAATAGTGGCGACACAGCCCCGATGCTGGGGGCGCAGGTTGTGGAGACCTCGAACCAGCTGCATAACGCGCTTCTTGCTCATAAAGTGGTCGATTATAACCACACCCGGCGGTCGGCGACAGGCAACACCACCACCCAAAGTGATCGAACCGATAAAACCAGGGCCCGATCACGGCTCAACGCCAGGCAGGCGTCAGTTCAAGCCCTTGCGATTGAAGTCCCGCAGGCGAAAGCCCAGCAGCGCCAGCATGCCGAAATACGTCACCACCCCGGCCAGCACCAACGCCCCAAGGCGCAGAAAGCGTTGCAGCATATGCCCCTGGTCCCAGGCCGGCATCACGTACATCAACCCCAGCAGTACCGCCGACATCACCAGCACCGCGATCACCAGCTTGAGGGCGAACAGCCCCCAGCCCGGCTGCGGCTGGAACATCTTCTGCTTGCGCAACTGATAGAACAGCAAGCCGGCGTTGATGCAGGCACCACCGCTGATCGCCAGGGCCAGCCCGGCATGCTTCAAGGGACCGATAAATACCAGGTTGAGCAACTGCGTGACGATCAGGGTAAAAATCGCGATTTTGACCGGCGTCCGAATGTTTTGCTGGGCATAGAAGCCCGGCGCCAGGACCTTGATCACAATAATCCCGAGCAGGCCAATAGAGTAGGCAACCAGCGCCCGCTGAGTCATGGCGGCATCCAGCGCGCTGAATTCACCGTACTGGAACAGCGAAACCGTCAGCGGCTCGGCAAGAATTCCCAGGGCCAGGGCACAAGGCAGCACCAGCACAAAACACAGGCGCAAGCCCCAATCGAGAATTCGCGAATACTCGTGGCGATCCTGGCTGGCGTAGGTCTTGGCCAGGGTCGGCAGCAGAATAGTGCCCAATGCCACCCCCAGCACACCGGACGGCAACTCCATCAGGCGGTCGGCGTAGTACATCCAGGACACGGAGCCTGCGACCAGGAACGAGGCAAAAATAGTGTTGATGATCAGTGAAATCTGACTCACCGAGACCCCGAGAATCGCCGGCAGCATCTGCTTCATCACCCGCCAGACCCCAGTGTCATGCAGGTTCAGCCGTGGCAGCACCAGCATGCCGATCTTGCGCAGGTGCGGCAGCTGGTACAGCAACTGCGCCAGGCCACCGGCCAATACGGCCCAGCCTAGAGCCATCACCGGCGGGTCGAAGTAAGGCGTCAGAAACAGGGCAAAGATGATCATGCTCACATTGAGCAGGGTCGGCACAAAGGCCGGCACCGAGAAACGGTTCCAGGTATTGAGGATCGCCCCCGCCAGCGAGGACAGGGAAATCAGCAATATATAAGGGAAGGTCACCCGCAACAGGTCAGAGGTCAGGGCGAACTTTTCCGGCGTATCGGCAAAACCCGGCGCCGTCGCCCAGATCACCCAAGGCGCGAAAATCATCCCCAGGGCCGTGACCAGCGCCAGCACCAGGGTCAACAGACCCGACACATAAGCGATGAAGGTCCGAGTCGCCTCCTCGCCCTGCTGGCTTTTATATTCCGCCAGGATCGGCACGAACGCTTGGGAGAAAGCCCCCTCGGCAAAGATCCGGCGCAGCAGATTGGGCAACTTGAAGGCAATGAAGAAGGCATCGGTAGCCATGCCGGCACCGAAGGCACGCGCGATGATGGTGTCACGAACAAACCCCAACACCCGGGAAATCATGGTGATAGAGCTGACAGCAGCCAACGATTTGAGCAGGTTCATTGAAAGGTTTTTTGCCTGTAGATAAACAGCAGGCGAACAATGCGCCCACTTATGCGATACTCCGCGCCGCAACAGCACAGAGCCAAAGCTCGCGAGTTTACAGGTCAAGCGCCGGAAATAAATATCCCGCCTCTTCAGATCGACCACTCAGCGGAACGCATCACCCGCCCTTGACAAGACTTCAACTCATCGGCATGATTCGCGGCCTATTTTGTTTGCTATTTCCCAAAAAGTCTTTCGAGGAGCTCGACGGTGGCCAACACACCTTCCGCCAAAAAACGTGCAAAACAGGCTGAGAAGCGTCGCAGCCACAACGCCAGCCTGCGTTCCATGGTTCGTACCTACATCAAGAATGTAGTTAAAGCCATCGACGCAAAAGACGCTGAAAAAGCGCAAGCTGCTTATGTTCTGGCCGTGCCAGTTATCGACCGTATGGCCGATAAAGGCATCATCCACAAGAACAAAGCTGCTCGCCATAAAGGTCGTCTGAATGGCCACATCAAGGCGTTGAACCTTGCTGCTGCAGCCTAAGCGACACGCTTGTTAAAAAACCGACCCTAGGGTCGGTTTTTTATTGCCTGCGATTCAGCAGTAGCACCACCAACCCGCTCACCCCTTGCAGAGGGCGAGCCGGTCGGCAAAAGCAGTTACTGTGGCTGGACCCACGGCAGGATCGGAATCGCCGTCACCGCATTCTGCGGGCTGCCCTCGATCAAGCGATCGCTGTAGACCAGGTACACCAGCGTATTGCGCTTCTTGTCGAGGAAGCGCACCACCTGCATGGTCTTGAACACCAGCGAAGTACGCTCCTTGAATACCTCCTCGCCATCCTTGAGCTCGCCCTTGAAGCTGATAGGCCCGACCTGACGGCAGGCGATCGACGCCTCGGCACGATCCTCGGCCAGACCCAGACCACCCTTCACCCCACCCGTCTTGGCTCGCGACAGGTAGCAAGTCACACCCTCGACCCGAGGATCATCGAACGCCTCGACCACAATGCGATCGTTCGGCCCGACAAATTTGAACACCGTGGACACCTGGCCAATTTCCTCAGCGGACGCCAGGAGCGGCATCGCCAACAGCACACCCAACAACCCTTTTGCTACGCGCATTGGTTTTTTCCCTAAATGACTCGAATCACTGCTTAAACCAGGATCAGGTTATCGCGATGCACCAGCTCCGGCTCAGCCATGTAGCCCAGCAGACCGACAATTGCATCAGACGACTGGCCAATGATCTTCTGCGCCTCAAGCGCACTGTAGTTGGCCAGGCCGCGAGCGATCTCCCGCCCGTCCGGCGCCACGCAGACCACCATCTCGCCCCGACGGAAACCGCCCTGGACCTGCTTCACACCCACCGGCAACAAACTCTTGTTGCCCTGGGACAGCGCCGAGACCGCTCCCGCATCCAACACCAGAGTGCCGCGGGTCTGCAAGTGCCCAGCCAGCCATTGCTTGCGCGCCGCCAGCATGCCGCGCTCCGGCGAGAGCAAGGTACCGATGCGCTCACCCGCCTTCAGACGGTCCAGGACTCGCTCCAGACGCCCACCAACAATAATGGTGTGCGCCCCGGAGCGCGCCGCCAGACGCGCCGCGCGCAGCTTCGTCTGCATACCGCCACGCCCCAGCGCACCGCCGGTGCCGCCGGCCACCGCATCCAGCGCCGGATCATCGGCCCGCGCTTCGTAAATCAGCTGGGCGTCCGGGTTATTGCGTGGATCAGCATCGAACATGCCATCACGGTCGGTGAGGATCACCAGCAGATCAGCCTCGACCAGGTTCGCCACCAGCGCCGCCAGGGTGTCGTTGTCGCCAAAACGGATTTCGTCGGTCACCACGGTGTCATTCTCGTTGATCACCGGGATCACCTTGAGCTCGACCAGGGCACGCAAGGTACTGCGAGCGTTGAGGTAGCGCTTGCGATCGGAGAGGTCGTCATGGGTCAGGAGGATCTGCGCAGTGTGCCGGCCATGCTCGGCAAAGCTCGACTCCCAGGCCTGCACCAAACCCATCTGGCCAATGGCAGCGGCCGCCTGCAACTCGTGCATCGCACTGGGTCGCGAGGTCCAGCCCAGACGGCTCATGCCAGCCGCTACCGCCCCCGAAGAAACCAGCACCAACTCGACGCCAGCCTCGTGCAAGGCCACCATCTGCTCGACCCACACACCCATTGCCGCACGATCCAGGCCCTTGCCATCCGCCGTCAGCAGCGCACTGCCGATCTTCACGACCCAGCGCTGCGCACCCGTCACCTTGCTCCGCATCTTCTTCAACCTTAGCTTGAGGACAGTACGACCCAGCACTGCCCGTAACGTTATTCGTGACTATCGATTTCCGGATACTAAAACGCCGCTCGATTGAGCGGCGCTTAAGTTTACTGCAAGGAATCAGTCACGCACGTAAATGATTTCCGGACCATCTTCGTCATCCACATCTTCTTCGTCCCAGTCATCGTCACCGATGTCATGGACCGACTTCACGCCGCTACGGCGCAGGGCACGCTGGTCATCCAGGGCCTGCAACTGAGCACGGGCTTCGTCTTCGATGCGCTGGTCGAGCTCGGCCAGTTCTTCCTTGTAGGCCGGGTCATTGGCCAGGCGATCGGCACGATCTTCCATGTAACGCATGATGTCGTGACACAGACGCTCGGTACCCAGCTTGGAGATGGCCGAGATCACGTAGACCGGACCGGTCCACTCCAGACGATCAACGACTTCCTTGACCCGAGCATCGTGCTCTTCTTCAAGGATCTGGTCGCACTTGTTCAGCACCAGCCAGCGATCACGCTCAGCCAGCGACGGGCTGAACTTGGTCAACTCGCTGACAATCACCTCTGCAGCATCCGGCGCACTGGAGTCATCCAGCGGCGCCATATCCACGAGGTGCAGCAGCAGGCGTGTACGGGACAAATGCTTGAGGAAACGAATCCCCAGGCCAGCGCCATCGGAAGCGCCCTCAATCAGGCCCGGAATGTCCGCAACCACGAAGCTTTTCCAGCGATCGACACTGACCACACCCAGGTTTGGCACCAGAGTGGTGAACGGGTAGTCGGCCACTTTTGGCTTAGCAGCCGAAACCGAACGGATAAAGGTACTTTTACCGGCGTTCGGCAAACCCAGCAGCCCCACGTCCGCCAAGACCTTCATTTCCAGCTTGAGGTCACGCGCCTCACCCGGCTTGCCCGGAGTGGTCTGGCGCGGCGCACGGTTGGTGCTGGACTTGAATCGGGTGTTACCCAGACCGTGCCAGCCGCCGTGGGCCACCAGCAGTTTCTGACCGGCCTTGGTCAGGTCACCAATCACTTCCTGGGTAGCGGAATCGATGACCGTGGTGCCAACCGGCACGCGCAGCACCAGCTCTTCACCCTTTTTACCGGTGCAATCGGTGCTGCCGCCGTTGGAGCCACGCTCGGCATCGAAGTGCCGGGTGTAACGGTAGTCCACCAGGGTGTTGAGGTTTTCGTCGGCAACCATATAGACCGAGCCGCCATCACCACCGTCGCCGCCGTTCGGGCCGCCGTTTTCAATGAATTTTTCGCGACGGAAGCTCATGCAACCGTTGCCGCCGTCGCCGGCCTTTACTCGAATCGATACTTCATCAACAAACTTCATAACAGAACGCCTCTCGCCATACGGACGAGCCGAAAAATCAAGACATAAGACTCTTGCAAAAATGAGCGCAGCGACCTCAAGCAACGACCGCAAATCCAGCTGCTTTCGCCCATCACAAACAGCTTTGCAAGAGACTCACCCCACAAACGAAAAAGCCCCGTCGCGAGACAGGGCTTTTCCAGCAACTACGCAATTATGCCGCGACGACTTCAGTCTTCGGGACAATGCTCACGTAACGGCGGTTGAAAGCGCCTTTTACTTCGAACTTGATCACGCCGTCGATTTTAGCGAACAGAGTGTGATCTTTGCCCATGCCAACGCCGTAGCCAGCGTGGAATTGGGTGCCGCGCTGACGCACGATGATGTTGCCCGGAATGATGACCTGGCCGCCATACATCTTCACGCCAAGGCGTTTGGCTTCTGAGTCGCGACCGTTACGGGTACTACCACCAGCTTTTTTGTGTGCCATGAGTTCAATTCTCCTAGTGAGGAATTAGGCTGAAATTAAGCCTGAATACCGGTGATTTTGATCTCGGTGTACCACTGGCGGTGGCCCATACGCTTCATGTGGTGCTTACGACGACGGAACTTGATGATGCGGATTTTATCGTGACGACCTTGGGAGATCACTTCAGCCACAACGGTAGCGCCAGCAACAACTGGAGCACCGATATTCACGTCATCGCCATTGGCGACCAACAGAACGCGATCAAAAGTTACGGATTCGCCGGTAGCGATTTCCAGTTTTTCAATCTTCAGGTATTCACCTGGGGCGACTTTGTATTGCTTGCCACCAGTAACGATTACTGCGTACGACATGGTATTTCTCCGATAATCCTGCTCACCCAGCTCTTTATAAGAAGAGGTATTGGCTGGCATGGCTGCATGGGGCTGGAACGGCCCAAGTGCAATTGCGTAAGGCAGGTGCTGCCCAGGAAGTTCAGGGTGCGCGATTGTACGCAAGGAGCAAAGCCGATGCAAGTGCCTGTCCATAGCGCCTTGACAGGCCCGGACGCGGGTCCTAGCATGCCGCGCAACCCTTCTGGAGCGACTCTCGCTGATGCAACCCCAAGCTTTCTACCGCGCGGTGGCGGACGATTTTAGCGCCGTCGACGGCATCATCAAGAAGCAGCTGACTTCCCGGGTGCCGCTGGTATCGAAAATCGGCGACTACATCACCTCGGCCGGGGGCAAGCGCCTGCGTCCTTTATTGGTGCTGTTGTGTGGCAAGGCCCTGGGTCGCGAAGGCGACGACATGCGCCTGCTGGCCGCTACCATCGAATTCCTGCACACCGCCACCCTGCTGCATGACGACGTGGTCGACATGTCCGGCATGCGCCGTGGCCGCTCCACGGCCAACGCCATGTGGGGCAATGCGCCGAGCGTACTGGTGGGCGACTTCCTGTACTCGCGCTCGTTCGAAATGATGGTCGAGCTGGGCTCGATGCCGGTCATGAAGATTCTTTCCCAAGCCACCCGCATCATCGCCGAAGGCGAAGTGCTGCAGCTGTCGAAAGTCCGTGACGCCAGCACCACCGAAGAAACCTATATGGAAGTCATCCGCGGCAAGACCGCGATGCTCTTCGAAGCGTCGACCCACAGTGCCGCGGCCCTGGCTGGCGCCACGCCGGAGCAAAGCGAAGCGCTGCGCACCTTTGGCGATCACCTGGGGGTGGCCTTCCAACTGGTCGACGACCTGCTGGACTACCGCGGCGACGCCGAGACCCTGGGCAAGAACGTCGGTGACGATCTGGCCGAGGGCAAGCCGACCCTGCCGCTGATCTACACCATGCGCGAAGGCACCGCCGAACAGGCCGCGCTGGTTCGCCAGGCGATCCAGAAAGGCGGCATCGAAGACCTGGAAAGCATCCGCGCTGCCGTGGAAGCCTCGGGTTCCCTGGATTACACCGCACAACTGGCCCGCGACTACGTAGCCCGCGCCATCAGCTGCCTCGAAGCCCTGCCGCCAAGCGAATACCGCGATGCGCTGGTGGAGCTGAGCGAGTTCGCGGTCGCCCGCACGCACTGACCCCCCGCATGCACTGGAGCCGGCCAGCCGGCTCCAACGGGCATCCCGCCCCTCTCCCGGCTAAAACCCTATACAATGTGCGCTTTTTAGCCATCCTGAAACTCAAGGAGCTTTAGTGAGCACGTTGCCACCCTGCCCAAAATGCAATTCCGAATACACCTATGAAGACGGCGCACAGCTGATCTGCCCGGAATGCGCCCACGAGTGGTCCGCCAGCGGCGAAGCCGAAGTAGCGTCCGATGAAAGCGTGAAAAAAGACTCGGTGGGTAACGTCCTGCAAGATGGCGACACCATCACCGTGATCAAGGACCTCAAGGTCAAGGGCACGTCCCTGGTGGTCAAGGTCGGCACCAAGGTCAAGAATATTCGCCTGTGCGATGGCGACCATGACATCGACTGCAAAATCGACGGCATCGGCCCGATGAAACTCAAGTCAGAGTTCGTGCGCAAGGTCTGATCCCCCTGCCCATCCCGCGTACTACGCGGGATGGCGCCATCTCCCCGCCTCATCCCCCACTAATCCCCTCCCAATAGCAAAAGGCCAGTCGAGTTGATCGACAGCAATTTCTGCCTAGAAAAAAGCAGAAACCGCCAATAGGTACTTGCTATTCATTGAATAAGAATTATTCTCATTGAACCCATCAAGGAGATGAGAACCATGACTTATTTGATCGACGCGTGGCTGGATCGCCCACACCCTTACCTGAGAATCCTTCATCGGGAAACCGGGGAAGTCTGTGCGGTGCTGGAAGAAGAGGCTCTGAACGAGCTGCAGGACCAGGGTGACCTGGATTTCAACGGCTTGAGTTCCAGCGAGCCGATGGTGCTCAAGGAACTGGTGCGCAACCTGTTTTTGTTCTGTTACGCCAGAGCCTTGCGCCCGGCGTCAGAACTCAGCAGCAAGTTTCAGGTATGAGCGTCACTGCAAAACCTGCGGGGGCTGGTTTGCCAGCGATGGCATGCGCACGGGTTCAAGGCTGAACCGCGCCGCCTGCATCGCCGGCGAACCGGCTCCCGCATTCGCTACGACTTAGAGTACGTCGAGCAGCTCGACGTCAAACACCAGGACGCTGTGCGGCGGGATGCTGCCTACGCCTTGCGCGCCGTAAGCCAGTTCGCTCGGCACGTACAGACGCCATTTGCTACCGGCGTTCATCAGTTGCAGGGCTTCGGTCCAGCCGGCGATCACGCCACCCACCGGAAACTCTGCAGGCTGGCCGCGCTCGTAGGAGCTGTCGAACACAGTGCCGTCGATCAGGGTGCCGTGGTAATGAGTACGCACGCTGTCTTCACGGGATGGCTTGGCGCCCTCGCCCGCAGTCAGCACTTCGAATTGCAGGCCGGAAGCCAGGGTAGTGATGCCATCGCGCTTGGCGTTTTCAGCCAGGAAAGCCAGGCCTTCGCCTGCAGCTGCTTCAGCCTTGGCGGCCGCTTCGGCCTGCATGATTTCGCGAATGACCTTGAAGCTGGCGGACAGCTCGTCCTGGCCTACACGGCTTGGCTTGCCGGCAAAAGCGTCGGTCAGGCCGGCCAGGATCGCGTCCAGGCTCACGCCCGGCGGCGGGTTGTCGCGCAGCTGGTCGCCCAACTGACGGCCGATGCCGTAGCTGACGCGGGTTTCGTCGGTGGACAGATTTACTTCGGACATGGAACTGCTCCGCTGTGCGGACGGCTCGGGAACTTGCCGTGTGTGCACAGCGCATCCCGGGGCGCCCGGAACCAAAAGGGCGAGCAGACTAGCACAGAAGCCCTGGCGAAGATCAGGGGGGCGTATGGCGCTATCAGGCCGAACGCAACGCCAGTGGCACCTTCAGGCTTTCCTCGGCGCTGGCAGATAGGCCGCACATTTCGTCATGCACCGAGGTGTGCACAAGGTTGAACGGCAATGTCGGAAACGCCTGCAACACCTGACGCGCATGTTCCACCGAACGCAGGTGGAACATCTGCCCATGGCCGTCGCTGAGGGGGTAGGCCGCCCCATGCATGCGCGCCTCCAGCAGATAGATGCCGCCTTCCAGAGAAATCAGGTTCAACTCATCGACCTTGCCGGCGATGGCGTAGGCATTCATTTCTTGCAGGTTCATAAACCCACCTCGTGCAATTCAGGCCCGTGACGCTACAGGCATATGCCTGGCGCGATAAAAGCACAAGCGCCGGTCTCTCGATCTGGACCAACGGCGCAGCACTTGGAGCAGGCATCGGCAAAAGGAAAAGGCCCGGGTTTTCTGTTAGTGTCGCCGCCGCTTTCCAGCCCTTTCTACGCCAATGGATCTCTGCAAATGGATGTTGACCTGCCACGCGCCCTGAAAAAGTGCGCCCGCCCATGAAACTCATGACCTGCGTCGCCACCGGCATCGGCCTCCTCGCAGCAGGCGTCCTGGCGCTGTACCTGAGCGTCGAGCTCAGCCCCGAAAAACGCCTGGAACAAACCTTCGATCAACGCATCGCCCAGGCCAGGGAGTTGCCCAACTCGACACTCGAAAACCTGGCCATCACTCAGTTGCAGGCCTGGTACGACGAGCGGCGCGGTTTGCTGAGGATGAACTCAGCCTGGAAGGTCGAACACAGCCTCGACGCCAATGACCTCATCGAGCAATACCCGGTTCCCGCCGATGCGGCCGGGCACTGGCTGGCCAGCCTGTTCTTCAAGAGTTATGACGCTATCGTCTTCCGCAAAATCGACATGGATCTCAGTTCGCCGTTCAACAAAGGCCCACTCGAACCGTTGTTCCCGACCGAGCTCGACTGGCAGTCGGCCAGTTTGAAGGACGGATCGGTGATCGCCCTGCAAGCCGACAAGGAGCCCCCAGGCGGCCCTCAGTCCCGGCGCCTGGAACAGCACAAGCCCGGACACTATCAACTCATCTACCCGGATAAAGAGCGGACCGAGAACACCCCCGAAGTCGTGGCCTTGAACGGTACTGCGCAAACGGTGGTTCCCGGCCAGGTCAAGGTGTTCAGCTTCACCCGTGGTGACGTCGGCAGTACCCAGAGCCAGGGCAATCTGAGTGTGAAGCTGCTCAAGGCCGAGCCAAACTTTGCCGAGTTCGAGCTGGTCAACAGTGCCCCGCTGAGTGCCGAGTTCGCAGACATGCAGCTGGACCCGCTGCTGATCCAGGCTCAAGACCGGGGCGGCAACTACTTGAAAGCCTCCCACGCGATCACCAAGCCCCAGGCACAGTTGGACTTCGAGGACGAGCAACTGCTGGCACTGTTGCAACAGAAAAAATACGACCCGGCCTTTATCAACCAACAACAGCAGCAATTGGACGCCTGGCGCCAGGCCCGGGGCAGTCACTACAAGAAGGTGTCCTTCTACGGAGAACTGGAAAGCCTCAAGGTCACCGCCCTGGACTTCTCCACCGCCCAGGTGCAACGCCAGGCATTGAAAACCCCGGTCTATTCGTTCAAGGAATGGATCACTGGCAACGCCTTGCAGCCCATGCCGGGTCACGCCGTGGTGCATGACGACAGCATCGCCGAGCAGACCCGTCGCTATGCCATAAGCCAGGAACAGATGCGCCAGAGCGTTCGTGTCAGCTCAGAAGCGGTCAGCGCCCAATACGCCCGAATCCTCTTTCACTCCGACGCGCCCTTCGCCTGGTCGGCGGCTGGGTACGACTTTCAGCGCTCATTGGAGTTCTATACCCAGGGCGCACTCAACACCCGTGGCGAACTGCTGGATATGGGCTTGCGCACCTTCGATTTCGACCCTTTCCGCGGCAGCATTACTTACAGCCCCTCTGAGCTGCCTCGGCAACCAGCCTATGCCACCGGCACCATGACCCTGCTTCACCCCAAGGTTGAAAAAAGCCTATTCGAAGCCAGCGCCCTGCCCCAGGGTCTGAGCGTGCGGGACAACGCCCTGATCATCCAGAGCACGCCGTTCCCGCAGGTTGCCTGGCGCTTCTTCGCCAAGGACAGCAGTGGCCGCTACCTGAAGAAATTCCACCAGGTCCAGCATCAAGGCAAGCAGAGCGAGGAGCTGTTCCAGGTGCAGTACTACTACGGGCAACCCACCACCGTCGAAGCCTATCAACTGGTAGACGTCACGCCCTTTGAGTATGACTTCGAGGTCAAGCTGCACGCTCCGGAAGTCCCCTGATCCCCACTGCCTGAAACTCGCCAGCCCCATAAACAAAACCGCCCGGACGTTTGCAACATCCGGGCGGTTCGGTTACTGCGGCGCTTGAGCGATCAGTGCTTGGTCAGCTTGTCCAGGTAACCCATGGCGAACGCCGAGATCACGAAGGTCATGTGGATGATCACGTACCACTTCAGATGCTCGGGATCGACGTTCTTGGCGTCCATGAAGATGCGCAGCAGGTGAATCGAGGAAATCGCCACGATCGACGCCGCCACTTTCATCTTCAGCGACGACGAGTCCATGGTGCCCAGCCAGTTGAGCTTTTCCTTGCTCTCATCAATGTCCAGTTGGGAAACGAAGTTCTCGTAACCGGAAATCATCACCATCACCAGCAGGCCGCCCACCAGTGCCATGTCGATCAACGACAGCAGCACCAGGATCAGGTCCGACTCGGCCATGGAGAACACGTTGGGGATAACGTGGAAGACTTCCTGGAAGAACTTCAATGCCAGCGCCAGCAAGCCCAGCGACAGCCCGAAGTAGATCGGCGCCAGCAGCCAGCGTGAGGCATACATTGCATTTTCGATAAAACGTTCCATTGGATCTCACACGAAGTTTGAAAACGGCGGCGAGTATATCAGCCGTCCCCGAGCCCATAAACCACCGACAAATCCGCAACCTGCGGGTCTGTCGCCGTGTTTTTTCTGCTAGTGTCGAAACCATTCACGCCGCTCACTGACATCGGACAGGAAGACTGGAAAATGGATTTGCGATTGCCTCTGGCGAGTATCGGAATGTGCATGGCGCTGTTGCTCGGCAGCGGCTGCTCACCCAGTGAAGAGAAGCGCCAGGTCAGCCTCGAAGAGAAAACCGCGCAATTCGAGAAGTCCCTGGACGCTATCCAGGACCCGAAACTCAAAGGCGCCATTGCCGACCTGGGCGGCTCTCTGCTGCTGTTGGAGCGCGCCCAGCTACGACTGCAAAGCAAACCCATCGATACCGAGTACGCCGACGACGCCCTGGCGCTGCTCAAGCACTATCCCAGCCCGCAAGCCCTGGTCGACACCTACATCAATGGCCTGTTCGTGCTGCGCAAACCCACCAGTTCCGACTACCTGACCGACCTGCAACCGGTGTTCCCCTTCAGCTTCACCATGCCCGCCGAATTCCCCTTTCCCCATGGCCTGGAATGGCAGTCCGTAACCTTGAGCAACAAAAAAGTCATCCCTTTCCAGCCTGAATGGTCGGAAACCGACCCCGGTATTCAGCTCAGCCCGTCGAGTTCCAACCTCACCAACCCCGACGATCTGACGGTGACCTACCCGTTCATCGAGGGCCTGGAAGTCGCCAACAAGAACCAGCCTCAACCGGTCAGCCTGCAGGGCAAGGTCGAAGTCATAGCGCCGCGCCGGGTACAGACTTTCGAGCTGAGCAAGGCCGACCTGGGCAAGACCCGCACCGAGGACAATATTCAGGTCACCCTGCTCAAACTGGACAAGAACTGGGCCGAGATCGAAATGCGCAACAGCACCGCGCTGCCCGAGCAGATCAGCGATACCTCGCCGAATCCGTTGCTGGTCCAGGCCCGAGACACCAGCGGGCAGTTTCTGGCGCGCGCCGGCTCACTCAACGAAAGCGCCCAGCAAGTGGCCTTTTATGAGCAACAACTGGCGCAAATGAAGAAACAGAAAGCCTGGAGCGACGATTTCGAACGGCAGCTCGAAACCGAGCAAAAAGCGTTCGACGAACAGCAGACCAGCCATTACGCCAAGGTCTATTTCAACGGAGTAATCGACAAGCTGGAGGTCAGCGTTTTCGACTTTTCCCAGGCCAGCATTACCCGCAAGGATCTCGACCTGCCGGTTCAGCGCTTCGACCACATGAGCACCGACAAGAACATCCGGCCGCTGCCGATGCCGGTCGTGGTCTATGACGACCAGGCCGCGACCTACCTGAAAGCCGCGGACCTCGACGAAGACACCCTGAAGAAAAGTGTCAGCATCAGCCAGTCGGTGGAGGATGCCAGTGCCGCGCGCATCGAATTCGATCACCCACGCACGTTCAATGACGAACTGCTGGGTTCGTCCTTCAATACCGGCGATACCCCAGTGACATTTTTCACCCAGGGCGCCCAGGGCAAGCGCGGCGAACCCATCGAACTGCCCACCGAAGCCCTCGAGATCGACCCGTTGCGCGGCACCATCACCTACGACCTCAACCTGTTCCCGGAGACCCCGGCCTACGCCGTCGGTTCTATACCGCTGTTCCTGGCCAGCATCGAGAAAAACACCCTCAAGACCCAGCAATTGCCCAAGGGCCTGGAGCTCAAAGGCAATGCGCTGATCGTCGACCAGGCGCAGTTTCCCGCCGACGCCTGGCGCTTTTACGCCAAAGACGACACGGGGCAATACCTGAAGGAAATTTTTGCCGTCAGCCACGGCGCATCGGCCACCGGCCCGGCGCTGTTCGACGTGCACTATTTCTATGGTCAGCCAACAGAACTGGAGACCTACCAACGCACCGAGCTCAACCCCGTCGAGTATGGCTTTGAGGTCAAGCTCGACAAAGTCGAACCGCCTCGGGCCGATCAGTAGGGTTCAGTGCTCGGGGTGGAACTGGAAGTCGCCGGAGTTGCGCCCGCGATCACCGTTGATCTGGCGCAGTTGGGCTTGCAGGTGCAGGCACCAGATCTGCGGGTCATCGGCCAGTTGGTAACCGTGGGTGGTGAGGCTCTCGACAATCGAGTCGAGTATGGATTCAGCCACCACCGGACCGCAGAAAGGCCCCTGGGATTTGATGGCAGAAGGTTGTTCACCGGCCATTCCGGCGGCGAACAGCAAGGTCCACATTCCGGTATCGCCGGCCAGCGGACGAACGCTGCATTCGATACGGGTGACCAGGCCCAGGCATTGGCGGGTAAGGCAGAGGTTGCGCGACATGGCGGCGACCCTCGTTAGATCCGGTGTTCAGCCTTCGTCGGAAGACTGTTGCGATCCAGTGACGACTGTCGTTCTCCTTGCCCTGAGAATAGAGGAAAAGCCCGATAAGCAAAGTTGACCGGATAAACAGGCGCCGAATGGTCTGTTGGCGAAAGTTGACGCCAGCCGACTGACGCTGCGACGCGGGACAAAGCCCGCGACGCAGGTCTGGGTCAGACCGGTTTGGCTTCAGCCAGCGCCTGTTGCGCCAGCTCTTTTTCGGCTTCCTTGAGGTCTTCTTCGCTGATCATTTCCGCGATCACCCGCAAGCGCTCCACCACCCGCGCGTTGACGCTGCCTTCCGGGAACTGCCCATCTGCATCCGGCTCGCCGGCAGGCTCGCCGACCAACAGGCTCAACGCCTCGTCGGCCTGGCGCACCGCATACACATGAAACTGCCCGGCACGCACCGCTTGCAGCACTTTCTCATCCAGCATCAGGGTCGCGACGTTGGCCTGAGGAATAATGGCGCCCTGCTCCCCGGTCAAGCCGCGCGCCTCGCAGAGACGGAAGAAGCCTTCGATCTTCTCGTTGACCCCGCCCACCGCCTGCACTTCGCCAAACTGGTTGATCGAGCCGGTAATGGCGAAGCATTGCTTGAGCGGCGTCTTGGACAGCGCCGAGATCAGCGTGCAAGCCTCGCCCAGGGACGCGCTGTCGCCATCGACGTAACCGTAGGACTGCTCCAGGGCAATACTGGCGGAGATCGCCAGGGGGAATTCCTGGGCATAACGACTGCCCAGGTAACCGGTGAGGATCATCACCCCCTTGGAGTGGATCGGCTGCCCGAGGTTAACCTCGCGCTCGATGTCGACGATACCGCTGCCGCCCGGATAGACCGTCGCCGAAATCCGCGCGGGAACCCCGAACGCCGAATCGCCCACTTCCAGCACCGTCAGCCCGTTGCACTTGCCGACAGCGGCACCGTCGGTATCGATCAGGATGATCCCGGCCAGCATGTCATCGAGAATCCGCGCCGACACTCGGCCGGTGCGAGTGGCCTTGGCCTTGAGGGCGCGTTCGATATGCCCGGCATCGGTCATTTCATCGGCGGCCAGGTGGCGAATGAAGTCGGCCTCGCTGACCAGCTGGAACAGATCGCCAATGCGCGCCGACAAACGCCCCTGGTGCTCGGCCAGGCGTGCGCTGTAAGTCGCCAGGCGCGCCACCGCATCGGCAGTCAGCGGCGCCATGCCTTCTTCCGAGGTACGGGTCTTGAGCAACTGGGCGAACTGCTCAAGGCTCTCGTCGACCATCGGGATGTCTTCGTCGAAGTCCACCAGCACCCGGAACATCTCCTGGAAGTCCGGATCCAGGTCCTGCAGCGTGTAGTACAGCTGCCGCGCACCGATGATGATGACCTTGACCTGCAGCGGGATCACTTGTGGTGTCAGGGTCACCGTGGCCAGGCGCCCGAGCTCGCCCAATGGCGACTCCATCTTCAGCTTGCGCGATTGCAGGGCACGCTTGAGGGCATCCCAGACGAAGGGCTCGCTGAGCATCTTCTCGGCTTCAAGAATCAGGAAACCACCGTTAGCCCGGTGCAAGGCGCCCGGCCGCAGTTGACGGTAAGTGGTGTAAAGCGCGCCCTGGTCGGTGCTGTACTCGATCCGGCCAAACAGGTTGTCATAGGTCGGATGCGGCTCGAACACCACCGGTGCGCCACCGCTGGCCGGGTGACCGACCACCAGGCTCGGGCAGTACTGTTCTTCCAGGAGCTTGCGGGCCACGGCGTCGGTCTTGCTGTCGTCGACCAGTTGCTCGACCACGGTTTTCAGCAGGTAAACCTGCATGGCTTGCAGGTACCCGCAGACCGCTGCGTTTTCCGCGTACTTTTCCGACAGTGGCGCCAGCAAAGGTTGCAGGGCCAGGGTGATGGTTTCTTCGTTGAGCTGGCGCAACTGGTTGCTCGACTCGCGCTTCCATTGCGGCAGGCTCGCCAACTCTTCGTTGAGGCGTTCTTCCAGCGCTGAAATGTCCTCGTGGAAACGCTCGCGCTCAGCCTCGGGCAACTGGGCGAATTCCGCTTCGTCCAACGCCTTGCCCTCGCTCATCGGGGTAAAGGCGATGTTGCTGCTGTCGCGGTACAGCGCGACTTCCTTTTCCAGGGCCAGGCGTTCGATCACATCCAGAGCGCGGTCGTAGCGTTGGTTGAACGCACGGTCGATGGCGCTTTTCTTCTGTTGGTAGGACGGGTGTTCGAACACTGCCGGAAAGGTCGACAGCAGGTTGTCGATCAAACCGTTGATGTCGCCGACGAAAGCACCGGCAGTGCCCGACGGCAATTCCAGGGCTCGGGGCTCGCGCGGCTCATCAAAATTATTGACGTAGACCCAGTCCGCCGGGGTCTGCAGGCGCTTGCCTTCAGCCTTCAGGTAGCGTTTGACGAAAGAAAACCGGCCAGTGCCGGGCTCACCCATGACAAACACGTTGTAACCGGGGCGTGGCATGGCCACACCAAATTGCAGCGCTTCAACAGCACGTTCCTGGCCAAGCACACCGCGAAAGGGCTCCAGATCATTGGTGGTCGAGAAGCTGAACTGTTCAGCGGAAAACGGACGGGTCAGCGCTTCGGGCGCTAGACGCAAGCTGGCAGCAACAGGATCAGGCATCGGGCTTCCTTACATCAGGCGGGGCAGATGGCGGCATTCTGGCGCCGGGTATACCCGGCTGGCAAGGCGCGCCTCAGGCGAAAGCATAGACAAACGTAAAAGCCTGGGTGAACGGGAAAAAAACCTTCATATGCATGAATGTTTTGTAAAAAGTAACGGAACCCTTGGAACCTGCCTAAACTCCAAACTGCGCGGCTGGACTAATAACCGGCCCACTGGCGCAGAAATGGGCCAGACCCCCTTGTCCATTGGTTTGCACACAAAGAGAACAAAGCTATGAAACGGATTCTTCTCGGTACTCTCTTCACCGCTGTTTCCATCAATGCCATGGCTCAGGCGCCAGGCGGTCCGGATTGCGGCTGGGGCAACATGCTGTTCGAAGGTCAGCGTGGGACCCCAGCACACTTCCTGGCATCCACCACCAACGGCACTTCCGGTAACGCCACGTTCGGTATGACGTCCGGTACCAACGGTTGCTCGACCAACGCCGCGCTGACGTATGGCGGTAAATCCTGGATTGCCATGAATGGCATGATGAACGAACTGTCCGAAGACATGGCAAAAGGCCAAGGCGAAGCCCTGACCACTTACGCTGTGGTACTGGGTGTCGCTCCGGAAGATCGCGCGCACTTCGCCGCAGTCACCCACGAGCACTTCCAGCAGATCTTCAGCAAAGCTGACGTGACGGCGGACGATGTGCACACCAATACCCTGGCCGTGCTGAAAAGCGACACGCGCCTGGCTAAATACGCTACCCCGGCTTAAGCTCGCAACGCCCGCTCCCCCTGGGGGCGGGCTTTTTATTTTTTCGACCTAACCCCCTTTGGGTCTTTGTTTTTTTCGACTTAAGTTGCCCACCATGCTCAAACGCCTTGCCTATCTGGCGCTGTGTGCCTGCGCCCCGCTGTATGCCGCGCCTCATATCGACAATCAACGTTTGCAGCAACTGGCCAATGATCCGTTCTGGATCTCCCTGGGGCACTACGAGAGTGGCAAGCTCGGCGGCTGGCGCAGCTATGTCAGCGACCAGAAGTTCTTTCTCGCCGCCGATGGCGCGCACCATCCCGATGCAGAACTCAAGGCCACCCTCGAGGCGATCTACGCCCCCGCGAGCGCCGGCGAGAAACACGCCCAATGCGTTTATCCGGCCCGCACCCGCTGGCTCAAGGCGCAGCTCAAGCTGGACGATCTGCCGGCGGTGGACTGCAGCGAGTTCAAGCAGTGGTTCAAGGATGTCGCGCCCCACAGCGCGGTGATGATCTTCCCGGCGGCCTACCTCAATAGCCCATCCTCGATGTTCGGCCACACCCTGCTGCGCATCGACCAGGCCGACGTGCAAAGCAACAACACGGCCCTGCTCAGCTACGCGATCAACTTCGGGGCCTATATCGAAGGCTCGGACAACAGCATCCTCTACGCCTGGAAAGGCCTGATGGGCGGCTATCCGGGCCTGTTCGCCCTGGTCCCCTACCAGGAGAAACTCTCGGAATACCGCAGCCTGGAAAACCGCGACCTGTGGGAATACCGGCTGAACCTGACCCAGGTCGAGACCGAGCGCATGGTCGAGCATGTCTGGGAGCTGAAGCAGATCCAGTTCGATTACTTTTTCTTCGACGAAAACTGCTCCTATCGCCTGCTGGAATTGCTGCAGGTGGCGCGCCCCGGCCTGAAACTGACCGAGCAGTTCCCCCTGACCGCGATCCCTACCGATACGGTCAAGGCGGTGAAAGAAGCCGGGCTGGTGGAGAAGATCGACTATCGCCCGTCCCGCGAGCGTGAATTGCTGAGCCGCGCGCAACCGCTGTCGGGTGCCGAGCAGGATTGGGTGCTCAAGGTCAGTGCCGATCAGAAGCAACTGCAGGACCCAGCCTTCAAGGCCCAACCACGGGACCGCCAGGCCCTGATCATCGACGCGGCCTACCGCCTGGAGCGCTACCGCGCCAACGGCCAGGAGCGCGACCCACAGCGTTCACAACGCAGCTTCGAGCTGTTGCGGGCGATCAATCAGAACCCGGCGCCGGAGCTTGAGATCGAGCGGCCGGGGCTGCCGGAAGATGGCCACGAGTCGCGCACCTGGCAGGCCGGCATCGGCACCCGGGGCGACCAGGCGTTTGGCGAGTATGGCCTGCGCATGGCCTACCACGATCTGAATGACAACGCCGAAGGCTTCCCCCTGGGCGCACAGATCGAGATCCTGCAGATGAAACTGCGCCAGTACGAAGGCAATCACTGGCAACTGCAGCAACTGGATCTTGCGACCATCCGCTCCCTGACCCCGCGCAACGAGTTGCTGCAACCCTGGTCGTGGCAGGTCACCGGCGGCCTGGAGCGAGTGCCCGGCAAGCATGACGATGAAACCCTGGTCAGCCACGTCAATGGCGGTGCCGGCGGCACCTGGCAACTGGGCGAAAACACCCTGGGCTTTGCCCTGGGCACCGTGCGCATCGAACACAACAACGACTTCGCCGGTTTTATCGCCCCCGCGGCCGGGTTCAACTCCGGGCTCCTGTGGAAAAACCCGCTGGGCAACTTCAGCGTCGAGGCCAAGGGCGACTACTTCACCAACGGCGAAGTGCGCCGTAGCTTGAGCCTCAACCAGCAATGGGAACTGTCACGCAACCTCGGCCTGCGCCTGAGTGCCCAGCGCGAATTCAGCCAGCTGGCCACACCGGTCAACGAAGTGATGCTGGAACTCAAGTGGTATCACTACTAAGAAGCTCCCAATCCGCCGGCACCAACACGGCGCCTGGAAGACCCAGCGCCGCCCGGGGGGGGGGGGGGGGGGGGGGGCCGGGGGGGGCGGGGGGGGGGGCGGGGGGCGGCACAGAAGCAAGAGTGCAGCAACACCCCGCACCCACCCCCCCCCCCCCCCCCCCCCCCCAC
>NZ_JBLZOM010000006.1:0-258723 GCF_049199125.1 Pseudomonas sp. QD4 | reverse complement strand
CGGCTACAGCTCCTCCTGTAACCGCTGCCGCCAGGCTGCGCTAGCATCAATCACGCCGATAACCTCCCTGACACTCCACAGCCCCTACCCACGGCACCCCCAAACAAACCGCTCACCTGTTTTTCACAAGGCCGCGACGAAAGCGCTTCTAAACTTCACTCATCAAGCGTCCAGGAGTCGCAGATGAAGCGTTTTGGTTGGGCAGCCGTCTTGTTGTTGCTGATCAGTGGGTGCGAGTCGACCCACGAGCATTTGCTGGCCCAGGGTTACCCACCGGCCTTCGCCGACGGTTTCGATGACGGGTGCATCAGCGGTCGCCAGGCCGCCGGGTCGATCAGTGGCGAGTTCCGCAAAAACGTCCCGCGCTATCTCAAGGACCCGCAATACGCCGAAGGCTGGAGCGATGGCTTCCGCCAATGCCAGGCCATGCTCGAAAACCAGGACCGCACCGATTACCGGGATCGCCATTGGGATGAGCGCGAGCGCGCCTGGCAGCAAGAGAAGGATCAAGGCGCGGCGCGGGCCTATCGTTCGCAATAGGTCGCTTTCGGACATTGCCCGAAACTAAAAGGCTGCGACCATGGCCCAACCTCCATCAAGGGAGAAATGCCATGAGCCGTGCCTTCGTCAATGAAGATCAGGCCGCCGCACAGGCCGACCAGCCGGTCGAACGCCTCGTCAGCGCCCAACCCAACTACGTCACCCCGACCGGCCTGGCCCAGTTGCAGGCCAAAGTCGCGCAGCTGCACAGCCAGCACAGCGAACAAGCGAGCCTGGGCGACCAGGCGGACCCACAGCGTCAAGCCGATATCGAACGTGACCTGCGGTATTTCCAGCAACGCCTGCAAAGCGCCCAGGTGGTGACTCAGGCCACTTCCACCACCAAGGTGCAGATCGGCAGCCGCGTGACTTTCGCCGATGAACAGGGCAGCGAGCAGCAGGTGCAACTGGTGGGGGAAGACCAGGCCGATGCCGCCCATGGCCTGGTCAACTGGGGCTCGCCCCTGGGTCGCGCGCTACTGGGCGCGCAACCGGGGGATGAGGTGCTGTGGCATCGGCCGGCAGGCGATCAGACGATCGAGATCATCCGCATCGAACCGGCCTGAAGCGCCTCAGACCACGCCCTGGGCCAACATGGCATCGGCAACCTTGACGAAGCCGGCAATGTTCGCGCCCTTGACGTAGTTGATCCGACCGTTCTCTTCGCCGTAATGCACGCAGGCATGGTGGATCGATTGCATGATGTTGTGCAGCTTGCTGTCCACTTCCCCAGCAGTCCACAGCAGGCGCATGGCGTTCTGCGACATCTCCAGCCCGCTCACCGCCACGCCTCCGGCGTTCGACGCCTTGCCCGGGGCGAACAGGATATTGGCGTCGATAAAGATATCCACAGCCTCCAGGGTGGTCGGCATGTTCGCGCCTTCGGCCACGCAGATGCAGCCCTGACGCAGCAGGGTGCGAGCAGCGTCGGCGTCCAGTTCGTTCTGGGTCGCGCAGGGCAATGCGATATCGCACGCCAGGGACCAAGGGCTCTGGCCAGCGCGGAACTCCAGGCCAAACTGCTCGGCCAACTCGCTGATGCGCCCGCGCTTGACGTTTTTCAGCTCCAGCACCGCCAGCCATTGCTCTTCGCTGAGGCCGGACTCGCAATACAGCGTGCCCTCGGAGTCGGACAGGGAAATCACCTTGCCCCCCAGGTCCATGACTTTGCGCGCCGCGTACTGCGCCACGTTGCCCGAACCGGATATCGCCACGCGCTTGCCTTCGACCCGGTCGCCACGGCGCTTGAGCATCTCTTCGGCAAAGTACACGCAACCGAAACCGGTGGCCTCAGGACGAATCAGGCTGCCGCCGTAGCTCATGCCCTTGCCGGTCAGGACCGAGGTGAACTGGTTGCTCAGGCGCTTGTACTGCCCGAACAGGAAACCGATTTCCCGGGCGCCGACGCCGATATCGCCCGCGGGCACATCCACGTCTGCACCGATATGACGATACAGCTCGCTCATGAACGCCTGGCAGAAGCGCATGACTTCAGCGTCGCTCTTGCCCTTGGGGTTGAAGTCCGAACCACCCTTGCCGCCGCCCATGGGCAGTGAGGTCAGGGAATTCTTGAAGGTCTGTTCGAAGGCGAGGAATTTAAGCACCCCCAGATTGACCGAAGGGTGGAAGCGCAAACCGCCCTTGTAGGGACCGATGGCGCTGTTCATCTGGATGCGGAAACCGCGGTTGACCCGGACCTTGCCCTGATCGTCGACCCACGACACACGGAACACCACCGCACGCTCCGGCTCGCAGATGCGTTCGAGAATACCCGAGGTCAGGTAATGGGGATTGGCTTCCAGAAAAGGCCACAGGCTGCGTAGTACCTCTTCCACCGCCTGGTGGAATTCAGGCTGGTCTGGATCGCGTTTTTTCAGGCGGGCAAGGAAGTCTTCGACGGATTCGATCATGGAAAAGTCTCGGCAAATTTATTGTCGTTAACGGAGATTTGCCCGGGACTTTAGCAATTCGATTCGCACCGCGACAGCGCAAAATGTCGCAGTTATGAATTTAAATGGTGCATTAGATATAAATCAGCCCCTGAAAAGCCGATTTTTGTGCACCGAAACGAGGATCAACATTAACCCGATCGCCCGATTCCGGTCACCTCTGAAACCGCTCGCCGATTGAGCAGTTCCCCTTGTTCAACTTCCCCTCTGGCAACAATCGCCAGGCAAAAAAAACGGAGCCCGAAGGCTCCGCTTTTGTTCCAACCGACCCGATCAGGCCAGTTTTTTGTGCCGTACGCGATGCGGCTGGGCAGCCGCTTCGCCAAGGCGCTTCTTGCGATCGGCTTCGTACTCGGTGTAGTTGCCTTCGAAGAACACCGCTTGCGAGTCGTCTTCGTACGCCAGGATGTGGGTCGCGACGCGGTCAAGGAACCACCGATCGTGAGAGATCACAATGGCGGCGCCCGGGAAGTCCAGCAGGGCTTCTTCCAGGGAACGCAGGGTTTCAACGTCGAGGTCGTTGGACGGTTCGTCGAGCAGCAGGACGTTGCCGCCCTCCTTCAGGGTCAGGGCCAGGTGCAAGCGACCGCGCTCACCACCGGACAGGTCCTTGACGAACTTCTGCTGATCGCCGCCCTTGAAGTTGAAACGACCGACGTAGGTACGGGACGGAATCTCGTAGTTGCCGATGCGGATCTGGTCGGAACCGTCGGAGATCTGCTGGAAAACAGTCTTGCTGCCATCCAGGTCGTCGCGGCTCTGATCCACGCAAGCCAGCTGCACGGTTTCGCCGACTTCGATGCTGCCCGAATCCGGTTGTTCCTTGCCCATCAGCATGCGGAACAGGGTGGATTTACCTGCACCGTTACCGCCGATCACGCCGACGATGGCACCTTTAGGCATGCTGAACGACAGGTTGTCGATCAGGACGCGATCGCCATAGCCCTTGGTGACGTTCTTGAATTCGATGACCTTGTCACCCAGGCGCGGACCGGCCGGGATGTAGATCTCGTTGGTCTCGCTGCGCTTCTGGAATTCCTGGGACTGCATTTCCTCGAAGCGTTGCAGACGAGCCTTGGATTTGGACTGGCGGGCCTTGGCGCCTTTGCGCACCCACTCCAGTTCTTCCTTCATGGCTTTTTCGTGAGCCGACTGCTGCTTGGATTCGGCAGCCAGACGGTCGGACTTGGCTTCGAGCCAACCCGAGTAGTTGCCTTCATAAGGAATGCCGGCGCCACGGTCGAGCTCCAGAATCCAGCCAGCAACGTTGTCCAAGAAGTAACGGTCGTGCGTAATCGCGACCACAGTGCCCGGGAAGTCGTGGAGGAAGTGTTCCAGCCAGGCGACGGAATCGGCGTCCAAGTGGTTGGTCGGTTCGTCGAGCAGCAGCATGTCCGGGGCCGACAGCAGCAGGCGGCACAGGGCCACACGACGCTTCTCGCCACCTGACAGGTGTTCGACCTTGGCGTCCCAGGCCGGCAGGCGCAGCGCATCGGCGGCGACTTCCAGCTGGCGCTCCAGGTTATGACCATCGCTGGCTTGGAGGATGGCTTCGAGCTTGGCCTGTTCGGCGGCCAGCTTGTCGAAGTCGGCATCCGGGTCGGCGTAGGCGGCATACACCTCGTCAAGGCGCGCCTGGGCGTCCTTGATCACGCTGACCGCTTCCTCGACCACTTCACGCACGGTCTTGGTCGGGTCCAGCTGTGGCTCTTGCGGCAGGTAGCCGATGTTCAGGTCTGGCATCGGGCGTGCTTCACCGTCGAACTCGGTGTCAACGCCGGCCATGATTTTCAACAGGGTGGATTTACCCGAACCGTTGAGGCCCAGTACGCCGATCTTGGCGCCGGGGAAGAATGACAGCGAAATGTTTTTGAGGATTTCCCGCTTCGGCGGAACAACTTTTCCCAGCCGATGCATGGTGAAGACGTATTGAGCCATGGTGAACCTAGCGTCAGTGACTGATGAATAGATCGGGCAGAGCCCGGGCCAGGCCATGCGCGGCACGGGCGTTGATCGTGATCAATACCCGCGAGCGGTAAATGCCTGATTGTCTGGAGCTGGAACGCTCCCGCGTAACCGGCAAAGCTACCTCAACGGATGACTAAGGTCCAGCCAGGCGGGGCTGGCACTTTGCCACAACTCAAGGCATGCTAGCCGCCCTTCGGGCGTCCGGCTTATAGTGCACGTCGCGCCAGTCCAGCCAAACCGCAGGATCACAGCTTGTCCAATGTCATTCCGCCATCTTCCGTGCGCGCAATCGCCTCTGCGCCCGGCTCTCCCCTGCGCGGCACCCTGAAGGGGGGATTGGCAACGCTGGTACTGCTGCTGCTCGCCCTGCTGTTTTGGCAGTTGCTCGACCAACTGCAGCAAACCCGTAAAGACCAGCACCAACATGCCATCGACTACAGCGCCGATCTGGCTGATCACCTCAGCCTGAACCTGGCGCTGAACGCGCAGATTGCCCTCAACCTGCTACCGATCGTCGAACAGCCCCACGACACCGAGCAACAGCAGCAACTGCTGAAAAGACTCCAGTTGTCCCTGCCGGATGTTCGCAGCGTCGCCCTGCTCGATGCCCAGGGCCAAGTGCTGAGTGACAGCGCCACCGACAGCCAGGATGCGGCCTGGCTGGCGAAACTGGTCGAGCGCAGCCACGCCCAGCGCTACTTCTTCGGCAACGGCCCGGAGGGTTCGGTGGTGTATCTGTTACTGCACCAGCCCAGCGGCGCGGTTAAGGGCTACTGGGTATTGCGGGTGGCCCCGAGCTTCTTCCAGACCCTGACCCGGCACAGCGATGAAAGCTTCCGCCCGGTGTGGGTGGTGCAAAACCGCCTGACCCAGCAAGTCATCAGCCGCGATGAAAGCAGCAGCGCCACACCCGGCCAGCTTTCGGCCGATGAAATGGCCAACACCGTGCTGGTCACGCCCCTGGGCAATAGCGATTGGCAATTGCGCGGCCTGTTCGATGAGCGCGCGGTCATCGAGCAACTGTTGCCGGCCTTTATCGGCAAATGCCTGCTGGGCCTGGCTTTCTCGTTGATTCCGGTGATCGCCCTGCTGAACATGCGCCGGCGCCAGCGCCAATTGCACGAAGGTCGGCGCCGCTACCAGGATATTTTCGAAGGCACCGGCGTGGCCTTGTGCGTGCTGGATATCTCCGGCCTCCCGATTCTGCTCGACAAGCTGCAACTGCGCACCAGCGAGCAGCTCAGGCACTGGCTGCAACAGAGCTCCGAGCAGCGCCTGCAACTGTTGCAGGAACTGCGCATTACCGAAGTCAACCAGGTCGCCCTGCGCCTGCTGAATGTCGACGCCTGCGAAAGCGCCTGGAAACTGCTGATCGACGGCTGCCCGCTCAACGGCAACGCCATCGGCATTCAACTGCTGGATGCCGTGCTCACCCGCCAAAAGCAGCTGGAGCTGGAAATCAAGCTCAGCGATGCCCAGGGCAAGGACCAGCATCTGTGGCTGGTGCTGCGCCTGCCGGAAGACCCGAGCGATTACCGCGCGGTGATCCTCAGCATCAGTGACATCACCAGCCGCAAGCTGATCGAACTGTCGCTGCTGGAGCGTGAAGGTTTCTGGTCGGACGTGGTGCGCACCGTGCCCGATCACCTGTATGTGCAGGACGTGATCAGCCAGCGCATGATTTTCAGCAACCATCACCTGGGGCAGACCCTGGGCTACAACAAGACCGAACTGCACCAGATGGGCGAGTACTTCTGGGAGATCCTGCTGCACCCGGAAGACGCCGACCTCTACCACCGCCTGCGCCAGGAGCAGCGGCATTCGGGTTATGCCCAGCTGTTGCAATGCCAACTGCGCTTTCGCCACCGCAGCGACCAATGGCGGCGTTTCGAGATCCGCGAACAGGCGCTGGCCCGGGATCGGCACGACCAGGTCACGCGGATCATCGGCGTGGCCAAGGACATCACCGACCAGATCGAGGCCAGCGAATCCCTGCGCGACAGCGAGCAACGCTACCGGATGCTCGCCGAAAGCATCAGCGACGTGATTTTCTCCACCGACAGCAAGCTGTCGTTGAACTACGTGAGCCCGTCGGTGCTGGCGGTGCTGGGTTATGGAGTGGACTGGATCTTCCAGAACGGCTGGCAATCGACCATCGCCAACCCGCAGCAACTGACCGGCATCTATGCCCTGATGGACCGGGTCAGCAAGGCCCTGGACAAACCCGAGCAACTGGCGCAGTTGCGCAGCCAGGTGCAGACCCAGTTGTTCCTGTTCGATTGCCTGCGCGCCGACGGCCGCAAGATTCCCATCGAGCTGCGCCTGGTGCTGGTGTGGGACGAGCACGGGGCGTTCGAAGGCGTGCTCGGCGTCGGCCGCGACATCAGCCAGCAACGCCGTGCGGAAAAAGACCTGCGCATGGCTGCCACGGTTTTCGAACACTCGACCTCGGCGATCCTGATCACCGACCCGGCCGGCTATATCGTGCAGGCCAACGAGGCCTTCAGCCGGGTCAGCGGTTACGCGGTGTCCCAGGTACTCGACCAGCTGCCGAACATGCTGACCGTCGACGAACAGCAGGAAGCCCACCTGCGCTATGTGCTCAAGCAACTGCACCAGCACAGTACCTGGGAAGGCGAAGTCTGGCTCAAGCGGCGCAATGGCGAGCATTATCCGGCCTGGGTCGGGATTACCGCGGTGCTGGATGACGAAGGCGACCTGGCCAGCTACGTGTGCTTCTTCAGTGACATCAGCGAGCGCAAGGCCAGCGAGCAGCGGATCCACCGCCTGGCCTACTACGACGCCCTGACCCACTTGCCCAACCGCACCCTGTTCCAGGACCGCCTGCACACCGCTCTGCAATCGGCGGAACGGCAGAAGTCCTGGGTGGTGCTGATGTTCCTCGACCTCGACCGCTTCAAGCCGATCAACGACTCCCTGGGTCATGCCGCAGGCGATCGCATGCTCAAGGAAATGGCCACGCGCCTGCTGGGCTGCGTCGACGATGACGACACCGTGGCGCGCATGGGCGGCGATGAGTTCACCCTGCTCCTGCAGCCTCGCGCCAGCCGTGAAATGGCGCTGAACCGGGCGATCCACGTCGCCGAGCAGATTCTCGCCAGCCTGGTCAAACCCTTTGTGCTCGAGGGCCGCGAGTTCTTTGTCACCGCCAGTATCGGCATCGCCCTGAGCCCGCAGGACGGTAATGAACTGAGCCAGTTGATGAAGAACGCCGACACCGCGATGTACCACGCCAAGGAACGCGGCAAGAACAACTTCCAGTTCTACCAGGCGGACATGAACGCCAGCGCCCTGGAGCGCCTGGAGCTGGAAAGCGACCTGCGCCACGCCCTGGAGCAGGAAGAATTCGTCCTTTACTACCAGCCGCAATTCAGCGGTGACGGCAAGCGCCTGACCGGGGCCGAGGCCCTGCTGCGCTGGCGGCATCCGCGGCGCGGGCTGGTGCCGCCGGGGGACTTCATCCCGGTACTCGAAGAACTCGGATTGGTGGTAGATGTCGGTGACTGGGTGATCAGCGAGGCCTGTCGCCAGCTCAAATCCTGGCACCAGGCCAAGGTCCGGGTGCCGAAAGTCTCGGTGAACATCTCGGCGCGGCAGTTCTCCGACGGCCAGCTGGGCACGCGGATCGCCACCATCCTCAAGGAAACCGGCCTGCCGCCGGCGTGCCTGGAGCTGGAACTGACCGAAAGTATCCTGATGCGCGAAGTCAGCGAGGCCATGCAGATTCTCGCCGGCCTGAAAAACCTGGGGCTGAGCATCGCCGTCGATGACTTCGGCACCGGCTACTCATCGCTGAACTACCTCAAGCAGTTCCCGATCGACGTGCTGAAAATCGACCGAACCTTCGTCGATGGCCTGCCGTCCGGCGAGCAGGACGCGCAAATCGCCCGCGCCATCATTGCCATGGCCCACAGCCTGAACCTGGCGGTGATCGCCGAGGGTGTGGAAACCCACGAACAGCTGGATTTCCTGCGTGAACACGGTTGCGACGAGGTCCAGGGCTATCTGTTCGGCCGCCCGATGCCGGCCAATCGCTTCGAAGCCCAGTTCAGCAACGACGCACTCTTCATGTTCGACTAGAAGCCGCGGCAAGCTTCAAGCGACAAGCTGCAAGAGAAAAACGACCCGTTTGCCGCTTGCAGCTCGTCACTTGAACGCTGCTTCTGTGCGACATGATGTCCTTTCATATGCCATCTAAAACCCATTGGGTTAGAATGCCTCCCTTTTCTGCCCCCGATCCTTGAGGACCGCCATGTTCAGCCGTGATTTGACTATTGCCAAGTACGACGCCGATCTCTTTGCCGCCATGGAGCAAGAAGCTCAGCGCCAGGAAGAGCACATTGAGCTGATCGCTTCGGAAAACTACACCAGCCCAGCGGTGATGGAAGCTCAAGGCTCGGTATTGACCAACAAATACGCCGAAGGCTACCCAGGCAAGCGTTACTACGGCGGCTGCGAATACGTCGACGTGGTTGAGCAACTGGCCATCGACCGCGCCAAAGAGCTGTTCGGCGCCGATTACGCCAACGTCCAGCCCCACGCCGGCTCCCAAGCCAACAGCGCGGTGTACCTGGCCCTGCTCTCGGCTGGCGATACCATCCTGGGCATGAGCCTGGCCCACGGCGGTCACCTGACCCACGGCGCCAGCGTTTCCTCCTCCGGCAAGCTGTACAACGCCATTCAATACGGCATCGACGCCAACGGCCTGATCGACTACGACGAAGTCGAGCGCCTGGCGGTCGAGCACAAGCCGAAAATGATCGTGGCCGGTTTCTCTGCCTACTCGCAGATCCTGGACTTCCCGCGCTTCCGCGAAATCGCCGACAAGGTCGGTGCGTACCTGTTCGTGGACATGGCTCACGTAGCCGGTCTGGTCGCCGCTGGCGTCTACCCGAACCCGGTGCCATTCGCCGATGTGGTCACCACCACGACCCACAAGACCCTGCGCGGTCCACGTGGCGGTCTGATCCTGGCTCGCGCCAACGCCGACATCGAGAAGAAGCTGAACTCCGCCGTATTCCCGGGCGCCCAGGGCGGCCCGCTGGAACACGTGATCGCCGCAAAGGCCATCTGCTTCAAGGAAGCCCTGCAGCCTGAGTTCAAGACCTACCAGGAACAAGTGATCAAGAACGCCAAGGCCATGGCCGGCGTGTTCATCGAGCGCGGTTTCGACGTGGTTTCCGGCGGTACTGAAAACCACCTGTTCCTGCTGTCGCTGATCAAGCAGGAAATCTCCGGTAAGGACGCTGACGCCGCTCTGGGCAAAGCCTTCATCACCGTGAACAAGAACTCGGTACCGAACGACCCACGTTCCCCGTTCGTCACTTCCGGCCTGCGCTTCGGCACTCCAGCCGTGACCACTCGCGGCTTCAAGGAAGCCGAGTGCAAGGAACTGGCTGGCTGGATCTGCGACATCCTGGCTGATCTGAATAACGAAGCGGTGATCGACGCCGTTCGCGAGAAGGTCAAGGCCATCTGCAAGAAGCTGCCGGTATACGGCGCTTAATAGCCCGCATAACGCAGTAGAAAAGCCCGGCCCTGGTGCCGGGCTTTTTTGTGCGTGGGGGTTTTGTGTGCCAGATAAAACCAGCGCAGGCCCTCCTCCCCACAAACACCCCAGGCACACCGTCCCCCTTAAAACCCCCGACTGTCTGAGTAACACCACTGGTCAGACCGGTCATGCCAATTTCCGACATCCCCCTTGTAAACCCATAAAATCCGAGCGTAGACTGCGCCTGCACTGGACATACCGGTAAGACCACAATAATTAAGTCCTGGATCCGCAAGCGCTCACGCGCACGGCAGACAGGACACCGATCAGGATCCTCCTCATGCTCAGATGGTGCTCGCGTTCAATTTTCCTCCAGGTTGTTCTCGGACTGATGCTCGGCGTCGTTTGCGGACTCACCCTTCCCGAATTCTCCTCACAACTCAAACCGCTGGGCGATGGCTTTATCAAGCTGATCAAGATGCTGATCGGCCTGATCGTGTTCTGCGTGGTGGTCAGCGGCATTTCCGGTGCCGGCGACCTGAAAAAGGTCGGGCGTATCGGCCTCAAATCAGTCATCTACTTCGAAATCCTCACCACCATTGCCCTGGTGATCGGCCTGGTCATGGCCTTCAGCACCGGCATTGGCAGCGGCGCCAACATCCATCTGGATCAGCTGTCCAGCGCCGACATGGGTGACATCGCCCAACGCGGCCAGCACATGCAGGGCACCGCGCAGTTCCTGATGAACCTGATCCCGACCTCGGTGATCGGTGCCTTCGCTGACAACAACATCCTCCAGGTCCTGCTGTTTTCCGTGCTCTTCGGCAGCGCCCTGAACCTGGTAGGTGAAGCCGCCTCCGGCATCTCGCGGCTGATCAACGAACTCAGCCACGTGATCTTCCGCATCATGGGCATGATCGTGCGCCTGGCGCCGATCGGCGTGTTTGGCGCCATCGCCTTCACCACCAGCAAGTACGGCGTGGATTCGCTGCAGCACCTGGGCAGCCTGGTGGGGCTGTTCTACCTAACCTGTTTCGCGTTCGTTGCGGTGATCCTGGGCCTGGTGATGCGCCTGTCGGGCCTGCGCATGCTGCCGTTTCTCAAGTACCTGCGTGAAGAACTGCTGATCGTGCTCGGCACCGCCTCATCCGACGCCGTGCTGCCGCAGATCATGCGCAAGCTCGAACACCTGGGGATCGGCAGCTCCACGGTGGGCCTGGTGATCCCCACCGGCTACTCGTTCAACCTCGATGGGTTTTCCATCTACCTGACCCTGGCCATCGTGTTTATCGCCAACGCCACGGGTACGCCGCTGTCGATGTCGGACTTGCTGACCATTCTCCTGGTGTCCCTGATCACCTCCAAAGGTGCCCACGGCATACCCGGCTCGGCGCTGGTGATTCTGGCCGCGACCCTGACTGCGATCCCGGCGATTCCGGTGGTCGGCCTGGTCCTGGTGTTGGCGGTGGACTGGTTCATGGGCATCGGTCGCGCCCTGACCAATCTGATCGGCAACTGCGTGGCTACCGTGGCCATCGCCCGCTGGGAAAAAGACATCGACCTGCAGCGCGCCAACAAGGTCTTGAGCGGCCAGCAGGGTTACGGCTTCCAGCCGCGTAAACCGGCAGCGTCCGCCCATCAGCAGGAGTTCTAGGCAACACTTGTGCCTGCCGACGGCAGGCACAACAATCAGCGCCCGCCGATGGCGGCGTTACCGATACCCATGGAGTGCACAGTGATCAGCTCGTCGACGGTGGTAAATTCAGTGGTGGAAAAACTGCGGGCAGCCTTGGCCCGTGGCCAATGGCGCTGCGGCGACATGCTGCCCGGGCAACGCGAGTTGGCCGAACAACTGGGCATCAGTCGTCCAAGCCTGCGCGAAGCGGTGATCGTCCTGGAAACCCTGGGGCTGGTGCGTTCCCTGCCCGGCAAGGGCGTGCTGGTGCTCGAAGCCACCCTCGGCGAATCATCGATCAGCACCAGCAGCGTCGCCGGCGCCAGCCTGGAAGACGTGCTGCAACTGCGCTACACCCTTGAGCCCTTTATCGTCGGCCTGGTGGCCCAGTCCATCAGCAGCAAGGAAGTCGGGCAATTGCGCCTGACCCTGATGGACATGCGCGAAGCCCTCGACGCCAATGACAGCGAAGCCGGGATGAACGCCTACATCGCCTTCCATGAAGAGCTGTTCGCCCTGACCTCCAACCCGATCTTCCAGAACGTGGTGCAACAGACCAGCAACGCGCTGAAACAGAGCGCGGACATCCTGCGCAACTCGCCGGAACACCTGGCCGAGCGCCTGCAGGAAAACGAAGCGGTGGTGCGGGCCATCCGCAACAAGAACAGCGCGCTGGCCAGCGCCGAGATGCGCAAGCATATCCTCCAGGAAGGCCAGCGCATGGGCATCGAACTGAACATCCCGGATGACAACCTGGGTCACTGACCCGATGTAGAACACTTCATATCGGCAACCGGACTGGAGACAGGCCATGGCCAGCTGCGCCTTGAACAATCATGCATTCATCCCCAGCGGCGCCCTGCCCCGCCTGGGCCGGGGCCAGAGAAAGCTGCTGGTCGACGATGTCTATCCACAGATTTTCGAAGCCATTCTCGAACAACGCATCACCCCCGGCAGCCGCGTCACCGAAGAAAACCTCGGTCTGGCCTTTGGGGTGAGCCGCAGCATCATTCGCCAGGTATTGGCCCGCCTGTCCCATCAACAGGTGATCATCCTGCGCCCCAACCACCGGCCACAGGTGGCGGCGCCGGACATCGAGCAGACCCGGCAGATCCTGCATGCCCGGCGCCTGACCGAAATCACCCTGGTGCGCCTGGCCTGCCAGCAACCACGCCCCCGGCACTTGCTGCCCCTGCGCCAACTGATTGCCCGCGAACGCGAGGCCATCGAACGGGATCAGCGCGGGCCGGCCATTCGCCTGTCCGGCGAGTTCCACCTGCAATTGGCCGAGGTGGCGGGCAACGGACCGCTGGCGCATTTTCTGGCCAGCCTGGTGCCGCTGACCTCCCTGGCCATCGCCCACCATGAGTCCCGGGCCTGCAACTACTGCGCCTGGCAGGAACACTCGGCGATCGTCGATGCCTTGGAAACCGGGGATGCCCAGGCAGCGGAGACTTTGATGAACCAGCACCTGGATCATCTGGAAACCAGGCTGCTGGGCGCACGTTAAGCCCGGCTCGGGCCGGCCGGCTGCCGCACGCCTGTGCGGTGGCCGGGCCTGTCCACAGAGGGGTGGGCCTTAGCTCGCAGCCACTCGTGCAAATCCTGCACGAATCTTTTCTTCCGGCAGGTCGTCGGCGATAAACACAATCACGCTTTCCCTGGCTTCGCCTTCGGCCCATTCGGTGTCCCAATCGAAGCCGTAGAGTTTGAGCACGCCCTGGAACACCATGCGCCGCGGTTCGCCGGCGATATTGAGCACGCCTTTGTAGCGCAGCAATTGCTTGCCGTGATCTTCCAGCAGCTCGTTCATGAACTCGCTGAGTTTTTCGATATCCAGCGGCTGGTCGGTGCGCAGCACCAGGCTGGAGATACGATCGATGGAAGGCGCCTTGCTCACCGGACGCAAGCTGACGCCGCCGCCCAGGTCGGCATTGAGGTTGAACCCGCGCACATCCAGCAGCTCGGCCAGGTCGATCTGGCCGTGCTCCACCACGCGAATCGGCGCCCGGCGGTTGATCCGGGTCAGGCGTTCGCTGAGGGCGTTGAAGGTTGCTTCATCCACCAGATCGCGCTTGCTCACCAGCAGCCGGTCGGCAAAGCCGATCTGGGCCTGGGCGATGGTCTGGGTCAGGTGGTGCTCGGCATGCGCGGCGTCCACCAGGGTGATGATGCCGTCGAGGATATAGCGCTCGCGCAGCTCTTCATCGATAAAAAAGGTCTGGGCCACGGGCGCCGGATCGGCCAGCCCGGTGCACTCGATCACCAGGCGGTCGAAGGCGATTTCACCGCTGTCCAGTCGCTCCAGCAGCAGGTACAGCGCCTTGGTCAGATCCGTGTGGATGGTGCAGCAGACGCAGCCGTTGGACAGGGTCATGACTTGCACCGGCTCGGCCCCCAACAGTTGGGTGTCGATACCGGCGTCGCTGAATTCGTTCTCGATCACGGCGATTTTCAGGCCGTGCTCGGCTTTGAGCAGGTGCCGCAGCAGCGTGGTCTTGCCCGCGCCAAGAAAGCCGCTGAGGACGGTGACGGGGATGGGTGCTGACAAAACGAAGATCTCCCTTGGGCTGAAAAAACTGTAGGAGCCCAGCCCGCCGGCGAGGTCAATTCAGACCTCGCCGACCGACCGGCTCCTACAGTGGGATGTTGCCTAGTCTCTGTGCTTCAACAGCACTTCGGACCGCCCTTGCCGCCGTAACGTGCTTCCTGACGTTCGCGAAAGAACATCTCGTAGCTCATCACCGGCTTGTCCGGGTGTTTGGTTTGCATATGCTCGACGTAGTTGTCGTAGTCGGGCATGCCGACCATCAGGCGCGCGGCCTGACCGAGGTATTTACCGAGGCGACTCAGGTCATTGAACATGTTTGCAATCCTCGGGTTACGCGTCCGGCAGGGCCTGGAAGGGCGATTCTTTATCCGTACGTTCCTTGGTGCCCCAGGCGGCGATGCCGACCTTGAGCGCATAGAACAGGATGCTGAACACCACCAGCAGGAACAGCGCGGTCAGCGTTGCGTTGGTGTAGGCGTTGAAGATCACGTGCTGCATCTGCTCGATGCTCTTGGCCGGAGCCAGGATCTGACCGCCTGCCAGGGCATCGCTGTACTTCTTGGCCAGGGACAGGAAGCCGATCGCCGGGTTGGCGTCGAACAGCTTGATGAAGCCCGCCGTGGTGGTGCAGATCAGCAGCCAGACAGCCGGCAGCATGGTCACCCAGATGTAGCGTTGGCGTTTCATTTTGATCAGGACCACGGTCGCCAGCATCAGCGCGATACCCGCCAGCATCTGGTTGGAGATACCGAACAGTGGCCACAAGGTGTTGATGCCACCCAGCGGATCGATCACCCCCTGGTACAGCAGGTAACCCCACATCGCCACGCAGCCGGCGGTGGCGATCAGGTTGGCGGTCCAGGATTCGGTGCGCTTGAGCGCCGGCACGAAGGATCCGAGCAGGTCCTGCAGCATGAAGCGTCCGGCACGGGTACCAGCATCGACTGCGGTCAGGATGAACAGGGCTTCGAACAGGATCGCGAAGTGGTACCAGAACGCCATGGTGTTTTCACCCGGCAGGACACTGTGCAGGATCTGCGCAATACCGACCGCCAGGGTCGGCGCACCACCGGCGCGAGCCAGGATGGTGGTCTCGCCGATGTCATGGGCCACCGCTTGCAGGGCTTCCGGGGTAATTGCAAAACCCCAACTGCTGACGGTTTGCGCCACGGCCACCACATCGCCGCCGACCACGGCCGCCGGGCTGTTCATGGCGAAGTACACGCCAGGCTCGATCACCGATGCGGCAACCATCGCCATGATGGCCACGAAGGACTCCATCAACATGCCGCCGTAACCGATGTAGCGGGCGTTGGTTTCGTTATCCAGCAGCTTGGGCGTGGTGCCCGAGGAGATCAGCGCATGGAAGCCCGATACCGCGCCACAGGCGATGGTGATGAACAGGAACGGGAACAGGCCGCCTTTCCACACCGGTCCGGTGCCGTCGATAAACTGGGTCAGGGCCGGCATTTTCAGCTCGGGCATGGTGACCAGGATGCCGATCGCCAGGGCGATGATGGTGCCGATCTTGAGGAAGGTGGACAGGTAGTCCCGGGGAGCCAGAATCAGCCAGACCGGCAGCACCGCCGCGACGAAGCCGTAGCCGATGAGCATCCAGGTGATCTGGATCCCGGTGAAACTGAAGGCTTTGGCCCAAACCGGATCAGCGGCAATCTGCCCGCCCAGCCAGATCGAACCCAGCAACAGCAATACGCCAATGACCGAGATTTCACCGATGCGGCCCGGGCGGATGTAGCGCATGTAAATGCCCATGAACATCGCGATCGGGATGGTCGCCATCACCGTGAAAATGCCCCACGGGCTTTCGGCCAGGGCCTTGACCACGATCAGCGCCAGCACCGCGAGGATGATGATCATGATCAGGAAGCAGCCAAACAGCGCGATGGTCCCGGGGATCCGGCCCATTTCCTCGCGCACCATATCGCCCAGGGAACGGCCGTTACGGCGAGTCGAGAGGAACAGCACCATGAAGTCCTGGACCGCACCCGCCAGTACCACACCGGCAATCAGCCAGAGTGTGCCGGGCAGATAGCCCATTTGCGCTGCCAGCACCGGACCGACCAGAGGGCCTGCACCGGCAATAGCCGCGAAGTGGTGACCGAAGAGAATGTGTTTGTTGGTGGGGACGTAGTCCAGACCGTCGTTGTTGAGCACAGCGGGGGTTGCCCGGCGTGCATCGAGTTGCATCACGTTGTTGGCGATGAACAGGCTGTAGTAACGGTACGCAACCAGATAAATGGCCACTGCCGCGACCACAATCCACAAGGCGTTGATTGCCTCGCCGCGACGCAATGCCACTACGCCGAGGGCGCACGCTCCTACGATTGCCAGCAGCAGCCAGGGTACATGGCGTAGCAGGCTATTATTATTTTTCATTTTTTTATTCCAGCCAGGGTGGACAGAAAGACAGCCAAACCGAGTTTAGCGCTACTGGCTTCAAAGACCACCCCCCACGTTGGTCTAGAGCCTTCTTTTAAGAAAATCCAGCCCTGTGGGGACGGCCGCTCGCCGCTTCTGCCCGCCCGCTCGAAAACACGCTGAACCACCGTGGCGAAAAAACAGTCGCAACTACAAGCCCCCCGTCAGGAGACCCCATGGCCAGGCCCGCTGAACCACCACTGCTACCGCCGCCGTTGTTGTATCTGCTGTTCATCACGTTGGCGCTGTTTCTTGCAGACTGGCTGCCCCTGCCCGTCCCTGCCAATGGCTGGACCCAGGCCCTGGCCGTGCTGCTGATCGTGGTTGGCCAGGGCCTGTCGTTCTGGGCAATGTGGCGTTTCCGCAAGCAGCACACCACCAACAGCAACTTCAACCAGCCCCGGCAACTGCTGCGCGACGGCCCGTTCGCCGTGTCCCGCAACCCGATCAACCTCGGCGACACCTGCGGCTATTGCGCCATCGCCCTGCTGCTCGGCAGTCTCTGGCCGTGGCTGTTGCTGGCGCCCTTGCTGTATCTGATGAACCGCAATGTCATCCACCCGGACGAAGTGCAGCTGCAAAGCCTGTTCGGCGACACCTACCGTGACTATTGCCGCAAGGTCCGCCGCTGGCTGTAGCGCAGAACAGGGGTCTATAGTCAGTGCACCACGCAGAGGGCCAGGCCATGAGCGAGCAACATTCCGATCGCCGACGTTTCAAGCGCATTGCTTTTGATGCCAGGACCGAACTCAGCCAGGGATCCCGACGCTGGCCCGTCCAACTGCTCGACCTGTCGCTCAAGGGCATGCTGATCCAGCGCCCCGAGCCCTGGCTGGGCGATGCCAGCCAGCCCTTTGAAGCCGACATTCATTTGAGTGCCGATGCCGAGGTGAAGATGGACGTGCAACTGGCCCACGATGACCATGGCCAGCTCGGGTTCGTCTGCCTGCATATCGGCCTGGAGTCGATCGAGCATCTACGGCGGCTGGTGGAGTTGAACCTGGGCGACCCCGAGGAGCTGGAGCGTGAGCTTGGGGCATTGATCGAAATCTGATCAGCGCCCCAAACCCGAACCTCAGGGAAACGCCGACGGCTGGGGAAACTCGCTCTCGTTTTCCCAGTAACCCGGCTGCTGGCGGGACGCTACTTGCCACTGCCCATCGACATAACGATAGGTCCGGTAGGTGGTCACAAAGTCCTCACCCTGGGGCGCGGGCGCTGATGACACCTGCTGGATGGACTCGGTGGCGCTATCGTTCGCCGGCACCACTTTCCAGGCCGCCTTGCCGGTCTCGGCCAGCACCAACGGACGTTTTTCACCGGTTTCCGCCAGGTAACGCAACGGGTCGAGCTGATTTTGTGCCGGCACCAGGACCTCCGTGGCCGGACCGCTGTAGCTGCCCATGGGCGCCGTCATGTCGATGGTCAGGAAGAACGCCGGCGCTGGCAGGCCGTTGATCGGGGCCTTCTCCACTGTCGCCAGCGGGTAGCCAAGGTCCTTTTGCGCCAGCACCTCGCCGGAATCGGCAATCAACCGGGCCTGCGCCTCCAGCAAGGGATGGTTTTCGAGATCCGCCGACGCATCGAACGAGTCCGCATCCAGCGCGCTGCCCCAACTGTCGGCGTGCATCTGCGGAGTGATGCGCAGGTCCTCCAGCACCTCCAGCACCGAGCCGTCGCCAACCAGCACCTGCTGCGCCACCCGATAGCCTTCCGGCACTTCGCCCTGTTCGGCATGGGCACTGGCGGCGCTGAACATCAGCGCCAAACCGAGGGCCCGGGTCCAGCCGCTTTTATTGACCATCATCTGCTTCCTTTCATAAGGCCCACGTGGCGGTTATTCGAAAAGTGCGTCCAATGCCTGTTCCAGGCGGGTGACAGCAATGATCTTGAGCCCCGGTGGCGACTCTTTCGGTGCGTTGCCCTTGGGCACAATGGCCCGCTTGAAGCCGTGCTTGGCGGCCTCTTTCAGGCGCTCCTGGCCGCTGGGCACCGGACGCACTTCGCCGGACAGCCCCACTTCGCCGAACACCAGCAAATCGTGGGGCAACGGGCGATTGCGCAGGCTGGACATGACCGCCGCCATCAGCGCCAGGTCGGAAGCGGTTTCCAGTACCTTGACCCCGCCCACCACGTTGAGGAACACATCCTGGTCGTGGGTCGGAATGCCGCCGTGGCGGTGCAACACCGCCAGCAGCATGGCCAGGCGGTTCTGATCCAGGCCCAGGGTGACCCGGCGCGGGTTGGCCAGGTGGCTGTCATCCACCAGCGCCTGGACTTCCACCAGCATTGGCCGCGTGCCTTCCCAGGTGGCCATCACCACGCTGCCCGGTACTTCTTCCTGGGCACGGGTGAGGAAAATCGCCGAAGGGTTGGAGACTTCTTTCAGCCCCTTGTCCGTCATGCCGAACACGCCGAGTTCATTGACCGCGCCGAAACGGTTTTTCACCGCTCGCAGCAAGCGCAGGCGCCCGTCGGACTCGCCTTCGAAATAGAGCACGGTGTCGACCATGTGCTCCAGCACCCGCGGCCCGGCCAGGGCGCCTTCCTTGGTCACGTGGCCGACCAGGAAGATCGCCGTGCCGCTCTGCTTGGCATAGCGCACCAGCAAGGCCGCGCTCTCGCGCACCTGGGACACGCCGCCCGGCGCCGATTGCAGTTGCTCGGTGAAGATGGTCTGGATCGAGTCGATCACCATGACCTTGGGTTTTTCCTGACGGGCGGTGGCGATGATGGTTTCGATGCAGGTTTCGGTCATGACCCGCAGCTTGTCCTGGGGCAGGCCCAGGCGGCGGGCACGCATGGCCACCTGTTGCTGCGACTCTTCGCCGGTCACATAGAGGGCTGGCATGCGCGTGGCGAGGTTGCACAAGGTTTGCAACAGAATGGTCGACTTGCCGATACCCGGGTCGCCGCCGATCAAGACCACCGAGCCGTCCACCAGGCCGCCACCGAGCACGCGGTCGAGTTCGCCGGAAGCGGTGGAGAAACGCGGGATTTCCTCGACGCTGACTTCAGCCAGGGTCTTGATCTGCGCCTGCTGCCCGGCCCAGCCGGTGCGTCCGCTGGGGGCCGCCGCGCCGCCGCTCTCGACCATGGTTTCGGTCAGGGTGTTCCAGGCCCCGCACTCACCGCACTGCCCGGCCCACTTGGGAAAGGTTGAGCCGCACTCGGTGCAGCCGTACATGCGTTTGGCCTTGGCCATCTGAACCCCCGGCAAAAACCGCGATGATAGCTCAGCTGGAGGGTGATCAGTGCGGCGCGGCGGTACGGATTTCACCGCTGGCCAGACGTGCGGCGCTATTGCCCAGCGGATCCTCGGCATTCAGGTCGGCGCCCTTGGCCGCCAGCGCATCCAGCAACTCCACGCGCTTGAACAGGCCGGCGTACATGGCAGCGGTCTGACCGGCGGCATTGCGCTGGTCCGGGCTGCAATCGGCGGCCAGCAGGCGCCGGGCAATCCCCAGTTCGCCCTTGAAGATCGCGCCCATCAGCGCGGTATTGCCCCGCTTATCCTGCACGCAGGCGTCGGCACCCGCGGCCAGCAGGCGTTCAACCGCCGGAGCCTGGCCGTGATAGGCGGCGAGGATCAGTGCGCTGTAGCCCTTTTCGTCCTGGGTATCGAGGGCATAGCCGGCCTCGATAAAGGTGTCGAGCATCTCGACATCACCGCGCCGAGCGGCATCGAAATAGTAGTCCTGCAACTGGGCCTTGATCGCTGCCGGCTCCGTGGCGGGCGGTTGCCCGGGAGCGGCGAGCGCGGTGAATGAACAACAGATTAAAAGTGCCGCGATATAGATAGGCATGGAGCACCTCCCTCAGGTCTACACAAAGCAGGAGCACGCGACACCCTGAGCGGGCGTCGCGCGCACGCCGTCAATCCGTCAGCTTGGCGGCCAGCGCCTTGACCCGCGCCAGGTCGCCCGTGGCCACCTGGGTCACGCCGCTGCCGTACTCGGGATCGGCCTTGTAGAGAAACGACAGCATGATGTGCTTGCTCTCGTCATCCGTGGTGGCCAGGGAGCCGCCGAAGTTGTTGATCAGGTCCTGGCGCTCCTGCTTGCTCAGCGAACGGTACAGCTCGCCGGCCTGCTTGAAGTTCTGCTCGCGCTGGATCTTTGCCTGCTGGGTGCTGCCGCTCAGCGGCTGTTGGCTGTAGCGGGCAGCTTGCGGTTCTTCGCGGGGCAACAGGCGACTCGGTTGGTAGTTGACCCCGGTGGAGCTGCTGGCGCTGTTCATCGCGCCGTCCTGGTTACCGTTGTTGACCGCGACTTTCGGCGCATTGATCGGCAACTGCAGGGCATTGGCCCCCAGGCGATACATCTGGGTATCGGCGTAGGAGAACACTCGGCCTTGCAGCAGGCGGTCTTCCGACGGCTCGATGCCCGGTACCAGGTTGGCCGGGGCCATGGCCACCTGCTCGGTTTCCTGGAACACATTGCCCGGGTTGCGGTTGAGCACCATCTGCCCGACCTTGCGCTCCGGCACCCCGGGCCAGATCTTGGTCGCATCCAGCGGATCAAAATCGAAGCCGGCCAGGTCCTGGGGCTTGAGCACCTGGACATACAGGTCCCATTTCGGGAAGTCGCCCTGGTTGATATGGCTCACTAGGTCATGGGTCATGTGGCTGTAGTCACGGCCCTGCACCTGGACCACCTGTTGCGGGTCCAGATTGCTGATGCCCTGCAGGCTCTTCCAGTGGAACTTCACGTAGTGCACTTCGCCCTTGGCGTTGACCAACTTGTAGGCGTGCACGCCATTGCCGTCCATTTCCCGGTAACTGGCCGGAGTACCGGAGTTGGAATACAACTCGGTCAAGGTGCGGGTGGCTTCCGGAACATGGGAGAAGAAATCGAAACGCCGCGAATCATCATCCAGGTTGGTGCGCGGGTCGGGTTTGAATGCATGCACCATGTCCGGGAACTTGATGGCATCACGAATAAAAAAGGTCGGGAAGTTATTGCCTACCAGGTCCCAGTTACCGTCGGCGGTATAGAACTTGGTAGCAAAACCCCGAGGGTCACGCAGGGTTTCAGGCGAGTGATTGCCATGGACCACCGCCGAAAAACGCACGAACACCGGCGTCACTTCGCCTGCGGCAAAGACCTTGGCTTTGCTCAGGTCGCTGAGGCTGTCGGTCACCGTGAACGTGCCGTGGGCACCGGTGCCACGGGCATGCACCACCCGCTCCGGAATGCGCTCGCGGTCGAAACGCTGGAGCTTCTGGATCAGTTGCACATCCTGCAACAGCACGGGGCCGGTCGCGCCGGCGGTTTGCGAATTCTGGTTGTCGCCCACTGCGGCGCCGTTATCGCGGGTCAAGGTGGCAGCCTGTATGGAAAGGGACAGCAGGCTGGCGGTCATGACGCCCAGCAGGCGCCGCTGGGAAAGAGTCCCAAGGCCAAGGGTGGTACTCATTGTTTTATTCCTCTGGTTAATCCAGCGCAGTCGAGTGCGCCTGTTAGAGGCTAGTGAGCAACGAGTTGAAAACTAAATTGAAAGGTCGCAAGCGACTGATTGAAAGAATGTTCTGGGCGATAGGCTCAAGTGCGGGTATTACGCGCGCGATTGCTGGCACTTTGTAAACTATTTGCCGCCAAGTCGGTCGATAACAGCGAACACTGTAAGCAGTTGTATCAAGCAGGAGCGCAATGGCTGATTTACACTGCGTTCACCAACCTCATCTGTAACAAGGAATAACCTATGGGCGTGCTAAGTGAGTTCAAGGCCTTCGCGGTCAAAGGTAATGTGGTCGATATGGCCGTCGGTATCATCATCGGTGCGGCGTTCGGCAAGATCGTCTCGTCCTTTGTCGGTGATGTGGTCATGCCACCTATCGGCCTGCTGATCGGCGGCGTCGACTTCAGTGACCTGGCCATTACCCTCAAGGCCGCTGTGGGCGATGCACCGGCCGTGGTGCTGGCCTACGGTAAATTCATCCAGAGCATGATCGACTTCGTCATCGTCGCCTTTGCCATCTTCATGGGCGTGAAAGCCATCAACCGCCTGAAGCGCGAAGAAGCCGTGGCCCCTACCCTGCCACCGGTACCGACCAAGGAAGAAGAACTGCTGGGCGAGATCCGCGATCTGCTCAAAGCGCAGAACAACAAACCCTGAAGTCGCCACACCCCTGGAAAAACGGCGCCCCTGAGGCGCCGTTTTTTTTTACCAGTAGGTTTCTACCGCCACCTGCCCGGGGCGTCGGCTCAGGCTCAGTTGCATATCGCGTTGCTTGAGCAGGGCCCGGGTGTCATCGACCATCTGCGGGTTGCCGCACAGCATCACCCGCGAATGCTCCGGGGTCAGTGGCACGCCGGCGGCGCGCTCCAGCTCGCCGTTTTCGATCAGGTGGGTAATGCGCCCGTTGAGGCTGCCCGGATGCTGTTCGCGGGTCACGGTGCTGATGAACTGCAACTTGTGGGCGACTTCCGCCAGGTAGTCGCGCTGCACCAGCTCGCGGATCAACTGTTGATAGGCCAGTTCCTTGGCTTCACGCACGCTGTAGACCAGGATGATGCGCTCGAATTTTTCCCAGACTTCAAAGTCCTGGAGGATCGACAGGAACGGCGCGATCCCGGTGCCGGTGGCCAGCAGCCACAGGTCACGGCCATCGACGAAGCGGTCCAGGGTCAGGTAGCCAAAGGCCTGGCGTTCCACCAGCAGGCTGTCGCCCACTTCGAGGCGACTCAGTTCACTGGTGAACTCGCCGCCGGGGACCACGATGGAGAAAAACTCGAGAAACTCGTCAAACGGCGACGACACCATGGAGTAGGCCCGCCACACCGTGCTGCCATCGGCCCGGGTAACGCCCAGGCGGGCAAACTGCCCGGCGCGAAAGCGAAAACCGACATCGCGGGTGGTGCGCAGGGTGAACAGGCTCGGGGTCAGGGGATGGACCTCAAGCAAGGTCTGGCGCGTGTACTTTTCTGCACTGGCAGTCATGGCAGGCTCCATTGGGCGAATGCCGCTAGTGTCCCGCAAAGCACGGGGCAGAAACACCGGTGGTTTGTAATGGCATAGATCGCGGGCAATCAGCGGCAAAAAAACGTACCATTTGCCCCCTCTTCGAGCAGGTGGCACGCGGCCTGCGTGCCACCTGCCCGAACGTTCCTGCCCGCAGACGCCCCGTCCATCGGCAGGACATTCGTCGATTATCCAGAGTCCGCCCCATGCCCCTGCTCGAAAGCCCCTTCGCCCAGCTCGACCTGATCCGCCAGCCCGAACAACCGAACGAGCCGTTGCAGGCCTTCGACGCGGCGGACGAGTACTTGCTCAACCACCTGGCTGAGCAGCAGCCGGATGCGCAGACCCGGGTGCTGATCCTCAACGACAGCTTCGGCGCCCTGGCCGCGAGCCTGGCGGGTCGGGTGCAGTTGACCAGCAGTGGCGACTCGTTTCTAGGCGCCCAGGCCCTGGAAAAGAACCTGGTGCGTAACGGTCGCGCCTTTGACGCGGTGTCGGTGGTGCCGGCCAGCGAGCCGTTGCACGGCCCGTTCGACCGGGTGCTGATTCGCGTACCCAAGACCCTGGCCCTGCTGGAAGAACAGTTGATCCGCCTGCAGGGCCAACTGGCTCCAGGCGCCCAGGTGGTGGCGGCGGCCATGGTCAAACACTTGCCGCGGGCGGCCGGGGACTTGCTGGAGCGCTACATCGGCCCGGTGCAGGCTTCGCTGGCGGTGAAAAAGGCGCGGTTGCTGATGGCCACGCCTGAAGCCAGGACCCCGGCCGTGTCGCCCTACCCCAGCCGCTATCAACTGGATGAGCCGGCCATCGAGCTGCTCAACCATGCCAACGTGTTCTGCCGCGAAGGGCTGGACATCGGCACCCGCGCCTTCCTCCCGCACCTGCCCCACAACCTGGGCCAGGCCCGGGTTGCCGATCTGGGCTGCGGCAACGGGGTACTGGCCATCGCCAGCGCCCTGCGCAATCCGGACGCCCACTACACCCTAGTGGATGAATCCTTCATGGCCGTGCAATCGGCCCGGGAGAACTGGCATGCGGCCCTCGGTGAACGCGAAGTGACCGTGCGCGCTGACGATGGCCTGGCCGGGCAGGAGCCGCAGTCGCTGGACGTGGTGCTGTGCAACCCGCCGTTCCACCAGCAACAGGTGGTCGGCGACTTTCTGGCCTGGCGCATGTTCCAGCAGGCCCGCGAAGCGCTGGTGGTGAGCGGCGCGCTGTACATCGTCGGCAACCGCCACCTGGGTTATCACAGCAAGCTGGCGCGCCTGTTCCGGGGCGTCGAGCAGGTGGCGGCGACACCGAAGTTCGTGATCCTCAAGGCCCGCAAATAATCCCGCACTAGCAGGTTGCAGACCAAAAAAAGCCCTCCATGAGAGGGCTGTAAAACCGTGCCGCAAGGCAACGGGATGGGATGATCAGTGGGTCGTCAGGCCCGCGGCATTCATGAACATGCGCATCAGGCTGGCGACGATAAACAGGGCCAGCACGCTGCCGACCCAGATTCCGGCCAGCCAGCCGAGACGTTGCCACAAGGGCTTTTTCTCGGCGGCTTCGATTTCCTGCAAAGAGTGTTTGTTGCTCATCGCTTGAACTCCTGATAACCCGCAGGCTGCGGTGTGCCCGGCACACCGCGCGCCCGGCGGCGCCCTAGTGGTAACCGTCTTCGTGGGTGACCTTGCCGCGGAACACGTAGTAGCTCCAGAAGGTGTACCCGAGGATGAACGGGATGATGAACAGCGTGCCCACCAGCATGAAGCCCTGGCTTTGCGGCGGCGCGGCGGCGTCCCAGATCGAGATCGACGGCGGCACGATGTTCGGCCACAGGCTGATGCCCAGGCCGCTGTAGCCGAGGAATATCAGCACCAGGGTCAGCAAGAACGGCGTGTAATGGGCGTTGCGCGCCACGGCGCGAACCAGGCCATACATGGTCACCAACACCAGGATCGGCACCGGCAGGAACCAGAACAGGTTCGGCAAGGTGAACCAGCGCGTGGCGATTTCCGGGTGCGCCAGCGGGGTCCAGATACTGACAATGCCGATCACCGCCAGCACCACAAAGGCCAGGGGCCGCGCCAGGTTGTGCATTTGCTCCTGAAGCTTGCCTTCGGTCTTCATGATCAGCCAGGTGCAGCCCAGCAGGGCATAAGCCACCACCAGCGCCGCGCCGCAGAACAGGGTGAAAGGCGTCAGCCAGTCCAGCGAACCGCCGGCGAACTGGCGATTGACCACCGGCAAGCCATCGATAAAGGCCCCCAGCGCCACGCCCTGGAAGAAGGTGGCGGTGATTGATCCGCCAATAAACGCCTTGTCCCATAGATGACGCTTGTCATCCTTGGCCTTGAAGCGGAACTCGAACGCCACGCCGCGAAAGATCAGGCCGATCAACATCAGGATCAGCGGCAGGTACAACGCCGAGAGCACCACCGAGTAAGCCAGCGGGAAGGCGCCGAACAGTGCCGCGCCCCCCAGCACCAGCCAGGTTTCATTGCCGTCCCAGACCGGGGCGACGGTGTTCATCATTACGTCACGGTCGGTCTTGCCCGGGATAAACGGGAAGAGAATCCCGATCCCCAGGTCGAAGCCGTCCATGACCACGTACATCATGATGCCGAAGATGATGATCACGGCCCAGATCAGCGGAAGATCGATACCCATGAGTCAATTCCCCTTGTTCAGGCGGTCGCTGTGGTCAGCTTCGGCGTCATCGTCGGCAGCGGAAAGCGGCCGGGCCGGCGTGCGTTTCTGCCCAGGCCCCCCGTGGCTGACTTCGGCGCCCTCATTGGTCACAGGGCCTTTGCGCACCAGGCGCATCATGTAGCCCAGGCCGGCACCAAACAGCGCGAAATAGACCACGACAAACAACACCAAGGTGATGCTCATCTGCATAAAGCTGTGGTTGGACGATGCATCTGCCGTGCGCATCAGCCCGTAGACCACCCACGGCTGACGGCCGATTTCGGTGGTGAACCAGCCGGCGAGAATCGCGATCAGACCCGACGGCCCCATCCACAGCGCCAGGTGCAGGAACAACCGGTTGTGGTAGATCCGCTCGCGGCGACGCAGCCACAGGCTCCACAGGCCGGTGAAGATCATCAGGAAGCCGAGGCCGACCATGACCCGGAACGACCAGAAGACGATGGTCGAATTTGGCCGGTCCTCAGGTGGAAAGTCCTTGAGCGCCGGCACTTGCTTGTCCAGCGAGTGGGTGAGAATCAGGCTGCCCAGGTAAGGGATTTCTACGGCGTACTTGGTTTTTTCAGCCTTCATGTCCGGCCAGCCGAAGAGGATCAGCGGGGTCGGCTCGTTGCCGATGTTTTCCCAGTGGCCTTCGATGGCGGCAATTTTCGCCGGCTGGTGCTTGAGGGTGTTGAGGCCATGGAAGTCACCGATCACCGCCTGTACTGGCGCCACGATCAGAGCCATCCACATCGCCATCGACAGCATGCGCCGGATCGCCGGGTTATCCCGCCCGCGCAGCAGGTGCCAGGCAGCCGAGGAGCCGACGAAGAACGCCGTGGCGACAAACGCGGCCGTGGCCATGTGCGCCAGGCGGTAGGGGAACGAAGGGTTGAAGACCACGGCGAACCAGTCCACCGGAATCACCCGGCCGTCGATGATTTCAAAGCCCTGAGGGGTCTGCATCCAGCTGTTGGACGAGAGGATCCAGAAGGTCGAAATCAGCGTGCCGATGGCCACCATCACCGTGGAGAAGAAGTGCAGGTTGCGCCCGACCTTGTTCCAGCCGAACAGCATGACCCCAAGGAAACCGGCCTCAAGGAAGAATGCCGTGAGTACTTCATAGGTCAGCAACGGGCCGGTGACAGCGCCGGCAAAATCCGAGAAGCGGCTCCAGTTGGTACCGAACTGGTAGGCCATGACCAGGCCGGAGACCACGCCCATGCCGAAGTTGACGGCAAAGATCTTGGACCAGAAGTGGTACAGGTCGCGGTAGGTGTCGTCGCGGGTCTTGAGCCACAAGCCTTCGAGTACCGCCAGGTAACTCGCCAGGCCGATGGTGATGGCCGGGAACAGAATGTGGAACGAGATGGTGAACGCGAATTGGATTCGGGCGAGATCAAGTGCCTCCAAACCGAACATAAGCTTTCCTCTGTCAGGTAATACCGGCTGAAGGCTTGCGGCCTGCACCCACTGCCCCCACGGATATGGAGTGTGGCGAATTCGGATTCGTTCTTTTTAAACCATCGCAACGTAGGGATTTCTGGCCATCTGGCCGCCAGATCGACCTTTGGAAAAGGTTTTGATCTGGATCAATCAACGTTGAAAGAGTAGTCCTAAATCCGCCATTGGTTTGTGTGGTCTTTTGTCGCGTGACAGCTTGCCTCACCAGCCTGAGTAGCCACGCGAGGCTGCGCTGGCCCTCCAGAACACCGGGATCAGCCAGGGATATCTTCGGCGCCCATCAGGGACAGCGCAGGCAGCGGCGACGAGATAGATGCGGGGCTAACGATTTTTCGGGCAGCGGCAACTATTGGTTACATGTTGATGATAACCTCGCCCTACCCCCCGCTCAGATATGCCCTCAGATGCCCAGCCCAGACCCGCTTCTGCTCCGTCATCACCGCCCTTTCATCGCGTTTTGGCTGGCCCGGATCTTCACCGCCAGCGGCTTTCAGATGCTCACCGTGGCCATTGGCTGGAACCTCTACCAACTGACCGGCAACGTGCTGGATCTGGGCCTGGTGGGCCTGGTCGAATTCGCGCCGCGGGTCCTGTTCATGCTGCACACCGGGCATGTGGCCGACCGCTATGACCGACGCCGGGTCGCGGCGATCTGCCAGTCGTTGCAGGCGTTGATCGCCCTGTCGCTGGCCATTGGCAGCGCCACCGACAGCGTCACCCGGGAAATGATCTTCATCCTCGCCTTCCTCCTCGGCGCCGCCCGTTCCTTCGAAATGCCGACCACCCAGGCCCTGCTGCCGAGTATCGTCCCCAGCGCGCTGTTCCCCCGCGCCGTGGCTGCCGCACAGTCGGCGCAACAATCGGCAACCATTGTCGCCCCGGCCCTGGGCGGCCTGCTCTATGCGTTTGGCAGCGTCTGGGTGTATGGCCCGACGGTGATCCTGTACGTCATCGCCTGCCTGCTGATGCTCAACCTGCCGGCACGGCAGACCCCGCTCAACAAAGGCAAGGCCACCCTGGATTCGCTGCTGGCCGGGATTCGCTTTATCCGCAGCCGGCCGGACATCCTCGGCGCCATTTCCCTGGACCTGTTCGCCGTCCTGCTGGGCGGCGCCACCGCACTGCTGCCGGTGTTCGCCAAAGACATCCTGCTCACCGGCCCCTGGGGCCTGGGCCTGTTGCGCTCGGCACCGGCGGTCGGCGCCCTGGGCATGTCCCTGTGGCTGGCGCGCTTCAGCGTCGACCGCAAGGTCGGTCGGGTGATGTTCACCGCCGTCGGTGTGTTCGGCGTGGCCACCATCGCCTTCGGCCTCTCGACCTCGTTCTGGTTTTCCCTGGCGGTGCTCGTGGTGCTGGGCGCGGCGGACATGATCAGCATGGTGATCCGCGCCTCCTTCGTGCAGTTGGAAACCCCGGACGAAATGCGCGGCCGGGTCAGCGCGGTCAATGGCTTGTTTATCGGCGCCTCGAACCAGCTCGGCGAGTTCGAATCCGGGCTCACCGCCCACTGGTTCGGCACCGTGCCGGCGGTGGTCATGGGCGGAGTCGGCACGCTGGTCGTGACCGGGGTCTGGATCAAACTGTTCCCGACCCTGGCCAACCGCGACCGGATGCATGTCCCGGTGGAAGAAGCCAAGGTCTAAAGCAGCTTGTCCAGGGTGATCGGGAAGTCCCGCACCCGCTTGCCGGTGGCGTGATAAATCGCATTGGCCACCGCCGCCGCCACGCCGACGATGCCGATTTCTCCCACACCCTTGGAGCCCAGGGCGTTGACGATCTCGTCGTGTTCCTCGACGAACAGCACATCGATCTGACCGATATCGGCATTCACCGGGATGTGGTACTCGGCCAGGCTGTGGTTCATGTGGCGTCCCAGGTTGTGGTCGGTCTGGGTTTCCTCGTGCAGGGCCATGCCGATGCCCCAGACCACGCCACCCAGAATCTGGCTGCGGGCCATTTTCGGATTGACCACGCGTCCGGCGGCAATCGCACTGACCACCCGGCTGACCTTGACCACCCCCAAGTCCTCGTCCACCCGCACCTCGACAAATACCGCCGAATGGGTGGCCGTGGCGTAGGCGTCGCGCTTTTTATCCGGCTCGGCATCCACTTGAACCTCCAGCGCCTGCTCCTCGGTATCGCGCAGCAGCTCGGCCAGGGCCAGGCCGTGTTCGCCGCACCACATCTGCCCATCGGCAAAGCGCACCTGGGCAGGCGTTGCCCCCTGAAAGGCCGGCGCTTGAGCGGCGGCGCGCTCCAGCAGTTTTTCGCGCAGGGCCGAGCAGGCCTGCTGCACCGCCGTACCCACTGAAGACACGGTGAACGAACCACCCTGCAAGGGCGCAGCGGGCAGGGAGGAATCCCCCAGTACAAAAACCACATCCTCAAGGGCCACACCGCAGGCTTGGGCGGCGATCTGCGCCATTACGGTGTAGGTGCCGGTGCCGATATCGGTGGTGGCGCTACTGACAGTCAGGCGCCCCTCGTGGTCAAGACGGGCCTTGGCGCTGGCCTTCTGCTGCAAGGCTTCCCAGACCCCACCGGCCATGCCCCAGCCAATCAGTTCACGGCCTTCGCGCATGCTGCGGGGCTCGGGGTTGCGTCGCGCCCAGCCAAAGCGCTCGGCGCCCTGGGCATAACAGGCACGCAGTTCCTTGCTCGAATAGGCCTTGTCCTGGTTCTGGTTGCGCTCGGAATAATTGATCAGCCGCAACTGCACCGGATCGATGGCCAGGGCGCAGGCCAATTCGTCCATGGCGCACTCCAGCCCGATCAGGCCCAGGGCGGCACCGGGAGCGCGCATGTCCAGGGGCGTGAACACATCCAGCGGCACCAACTGGTAGTCCAGTTGCACGTTGTCACAGTGATAAAGCATGCCGCTCCACTCCACCACGTGCTCGGTGAAGTCTTCGAAACGCGAAGTCTGGCCGATCGCCGCGTGCCCCAGCGCCAGCAGCCGGCCATTGGCCGCGGCGCCCAGTTGCAGGCGCTGCAAGGTCCGAGGCCGATAACCAAAGGTGAACATCTGCTGGCGGGTCAGGCTGACCCGCACCGAGCGTTTGAGGGCCAGCGCCGCCATCACCGCCAGCGGCAGCTGATATTGCGGACGCAGGCCGGAACCGAACGCACCACCGACATAGCCGGCGAAGATCCGCACCTGCTCGCGCCCCAAGCCGAAAACCTTCTGCACATACCGCTGGCAGTTTTGCGGCCCCTGGGTCTTGTCGTGAATGTGCAGGCTGCCGTCGGCCTGATACAGCACCGTGCTGGCGTGGGGCTCCATCGGGTTGTGGTGCTCGATCGGGGTGCTGTAGTGCAGGTCCAGTTGCAAGGCCGCGCCCGCCAGCTCCGCCTGGAAATTGCCACGGGGCCCGGGCACCTCGGCGGGCGCCGGATGGCCCTCGAATTGCGCGCTCAGCAGGTCAGTGGCGTGGGGCTCGGCCTGATACTCGATCACCAGCAAGGAACCGGCATGGCGCGCCAGCTCCAGGCTTTCGGCGACCACCAGGGCCACCGGCTGCCCGCTGTAGAGAATCCGCTCGTTATACAACGGACGAAAAGGCGACCCCTTGGCCGCGTCATCGTCCGCGTAGCTTTCGTCGTAACTGGCCAGGCGCGGGCGATTCAAGTGCTCAAGCACCATCACCACCCCAGGCAGGCTGAGGGCCGCCGAAGCGTCGATGCTGACAATCCGGCCACGGGCAATGCTGCTGGACACCACGCTGCCGTGAAGCAAGCCCGCCTCGGGAAACTCGCCGGCATAGCGCGCCTGGCCAGTGACCTTGAGCATGCCGTCGACCCGGTCCACCGGTTGCCCCATGGGTTTGGCAAAGGAATTCATCGGGCAGCCCCCTCCAGTGCGGCATCGCCCAGGGCACGAATCATCGCGCGGCGTGCCAGCTTGAGTTTGAAAGCGTTGTGCGCCAACGGTTCGGCGTCTTCGAGCAGCGTGTCGGCGGCCAGTGCAAACAGCTCGCGGCTCACCGGCTTGCCCACCAGCAGCCGCTCCACTGCCTTGTCGCGCCAGGGTTTGTGGGCCACACCGCCCAGCGCCAGGCGCGCCTCGCGGATCACCGGCCCGACCATTTCCAGCCCCACCGCCACCGAGACCAGGGCAAAGGCATAGGACGCGCGGTCACGGATCTTGAGGTAGTGGCTGTGCCGGGCAAAACCCGCCGCCGGCAGCTCAATGGCGGTGATCAGTTCGTCATCGGCCAGCAGGTTGTCCCGCTCCGGATGTTCGCCCGGCAAGCGATGAAAGTCGGCGAACTCGATAAGGCGCTTGCCGCCACCGCCCTGCACATGGACCACCGCCTCCAGGGCCGCCAGGGCCACGCACATGTCGGAGGGGTGCGTGGCCACGCATTCTTGACTGGCACCGAGGATCGCGTGGATCCGGTTCAAGCCTTCGCGGGCCGGGCAACCGCTGCCTGGCTGGCGTTTGTTGCAGGGCACGCTGGCGTCGTAGAAGTAATAACAACGGGTGCGTTGCAGCAGGTTGCCTCCGGTACTGGCCATGTTGCGCAACTGTGGCGAGGCACCGGCCAGGATCGCCTGGGACAGCAACGGGTAGCGCGCTTCCACCAGGGGGTGCCAGGCCAGGTCGGCATTGCTGACCAGGGCGCCGATCATCAGGCCGCCAGCGGCGGTTTCCCGAACGTCCCGCAGGGGCAAGCCGGTGATATCGATCAAGCGTTCGGGGCGAGTGATGTTCTCTTTCATCAAGTCCAGCAGGTTGGTGCCGCCGGCGATGAAGCGCGTGTTCGGCCCCGCGAGGTGCACGGCCTCCTGCACATCGAGCGGCTTGCTGTAATGGAACGGGTTCATGGGTTTTCCCCCTGCCGGCGGCAGGCGGGCAACGCCTCTTCGATGGCATCGCGGATATTGCTGTAGGCACCGCAGCGGCACAGATTGCCGCTCATCAGTTCCTGGATCTGCTCGCGGGTCTGGGCCCGTCCCTCGTTGACCAGGCCCTGGGCCGAGCAGATCTGCCCCGGCGTGCAGTAGCCGCATTGAAAGGCGTCGTGCTTGATAAAGGCCTGCTGCAGAGGATGCAATTGATCGCCACTGGCCAACCCTTCAATGGTGGTCAGCTCGGCGCCGTCGCACATTACCGCCAGGGTCAGGCAGGCGTTCACCCGCTTGCCATTGAGCAACACCGTGCAGGCACCGCACTGGCCGTGGTCGCAGCCTTTTTTACTGCCGGTCAGGTCCAGTTGCTCGCGCAGCAGGTCCAGCAGGGTGGTCCAGGGCAGCACGTCGAGTTGCCGAGGTTGCTGGTTCAAGGTCAGGCGTATCGGGTGGCGGGCAAAGGTCTGCGCCGCAGCGCCGGTAGTGGTCGCGCTCATAAACACCTCACGGTTGTCGTGCATGCGCGGCGTTTTGATAAACCGCCGTCTTAGGGGTACGACTTCGCTGCGGGATGAGCGTTCAGGGCAATTGATGGGCGTACCGGGGCCGTTGATCGGCTTTAAACCAGCAACTGCGCCGCCACCGCAGCCCGCCGCGCCTTGCCGCACATTTGCTCCACCAGGGTCAGTGCAAACAGCAGGGCCGCGCCCGAGCCCTGGGCAGTGATGCAGTTGCCGTCGACCACCACCGGCTGGTCGATAAAGTTACACCCCGAGAGTTGCTGGCTGACGCTGGGCAGGCAGGTCATGCGCCGCTGGCGCAGCACGCCAAAGGCTTGCAGGGCCAGGGCCGGAGCCTCGGCGATAGCGGCAAACAGGCGCCCGGCGGCCGCCTGGTCCTTGACCCGTTGCAGCAACGGTTGATGGGCGCCGAGGTGTTGCGCGCCGACCGCGCCCCCCGGCAGGACGATAAGGTCGAAGTCTTGTGCCAGCACATCCACCAGCATGCCGTCGGCAGTCAGGCGGGTGCCGCGGGCGCAGGTCAGCATGCGCCGCGACTCGATGCTGGCCACCAGCACTTCGACCTCGGCGCGGCGCAGGACATCGATCAGGGTCACGCTTTGCAGGTCGTCGATGCCTTCGGCGACGGTGATCAGGGCTCTAAAGGTCATGGCGCACGTCCACAGATGGGTCTTTAGAGCGTAGTCGGCCTTGATCGCCTACTTGATGTAGATCTGCGTGCTCATGGTATTGCCGGGGGCATTGAGCGAGGAATTGCTGAAACTGAAGGTGCCTTCCTGCTTGCCGGCCAGGTCGAAGATGTAGATATAGCCGACGGTGATCCCGGAATTGCCGCAGGGCACCAGGCTCGAGCCGTTTTCGCAGACCGCCGAGCGGGTGCCGTTCACTTCAAAGCCGTCGAGGGTCACATGGGGTTGGCGGCCGTAGCCGATTTCCAGGACATAGACCTTGATGTTGGGGCCACTGTGATCGCAACGGGTCTGGCTGCGACCATCGGACACATCCTCGAAACCACAGGCCGGCGACTCGACCTTGAGGATCTCCAACTGGCTCAACGGCGGCGCGGAACGGGCCATGGCCGCTGTGGCCCCCAGACCAAAGGCCGCTGCCACCAGGCCCAGGGCCATCGCTTTTATCGTGCTGTGCATAAATCCCCCCCGAAACGTCGGCGCAGTATGCCCCACTCGCCCGGCAGGCAAAACATCGCCGACGATCGCAGCCATTAGCCCACGCTGCTGGTATGATGCGCGGCTTTTTCCGACCCACTGAAATTCCTCAGGCGCCTCCGGCGGTCTGTGCTTTGCTGTTTAGGTCGATACATTCACGGCGCCCGGCGCGCCACGGGGAGCAGACATGCTGGAAAGGCTGTTTCAACTCAAGGCACACAACACCAACGTACGCACCGAGATCCTGGCGGGCATCACCACCTTCCTGGCCATGGCCTACATCCTGTTCGTCAACCCGAGCATTCTCGGCGAGACCGGCATGGACAAGGGTGCGATCTTCGTTGCCACCTGCCTGGCGGCGGCCATCGGCTCCACCATCATGGGCCTGATCGCCAACTACCCGATCGCCCTGGCACCGGGCATGGGCCTGAACGCCTTCTTTACCTACACCGTGGTCCTGCACATGGGCCACACCTGGCAAGTGGCGCTGGGGGCGGTGTTCATCTCGGCGGTGCTGTTCTTCATCCTGTCGATCTTTCGTATCCGCGAATGGATCATCAACAGCATCCCGCTGCCGCTGCGTTCGGCAATTGCGGCCGGTATCGGCCTGTTCCTGGCGTTGATCGCCCTGCATAACGCCGAGATCGTGGTCGGCAACTCGTCGACCCTGGTGGGCCTGGGCGACCTGACAAAACCGGCGCCGATCCTCGCGTCCCTGGGCTTCGCCCTGATCGTGGCCCTGGAGGCCCTGAAAGTGCGCGGTGCGGTGCTGATCGGCATTTTGGTGGTGACCATCGTTTCGATTCTGCTGGGCGTCACCGCGTTCGGTGGCGTGACGTCCATGCCGCCATCCCTGGCCCCGACCTTCCTGCAGCTGGACATCAAGGGCGCGCTGGACATCGGCCTGATCAGCGTGATTTTCGCCTTCCTGTTCGTCGACCTGTTCGACAACTCCGGGACCCTGATCGGCGTCGCCAAGCGCGCCGGGCTGATGGGCAAGGACGGCCACATGCCGAAAATGGGCCGTGCGCTGATTGCCGACAGCACAGCGGCCATGGCCGGCTCGCTGCTGGGCACCTCGACCACCACCAGCTACATCGAGTCCGCTGCCGGCGTCAGTGCTGGCGGCCGTACCGGCTTGACCGCCATCGTGGTGGCGATCCTGTTCCTGCTGGCGCTGTTTTTCTCGCCACTGGCCGCCAGCGTGCCGCCTTTCGCCACCGCTCCGGCGCTGCTGTTCGTGGCGGTGCTGATGACGTCGGGCCTGGCCGAAATCGACTGGGACGACATCACCGTCGCCGCGCCAGTGGTGGTCACCGCCCTGGCGATGCCGTTCACCTACTCCATCGCCAACGGCATCGCCTTCGGCTTTATTTCCTGGACCGTGATCAAGCTGCTGTCGGGCCGCGCCCGTGAGCTGAACCCGGCCCTGGTGATCCTGTCGATTCTGTTTGTGATCAAGCTGGGCTACCCCGCATGACTTTTGACGCCGCCTCCTACGCCGTACAACTGCAAGACAAGGTCACGCGCCTGCGTGACCTGCTGGCCCCCTTCGATGCGCCCGAGCCGCAGGTTTTCGACTCGCCGCTGCAGAACTTCCGCCTGCGCGCCGAGTTCCGCCTGTGGCGCGAAGCCGGTGAGCGGCACTACGCGATGTTTTCCCAGGAAGACAAACGCACGCCGATCCTGATCGAAGAGTTCCCCATCGCCAGCCTGCGCATCAATCAGTTGATGCCGCAGCTCAAGGCGGCCTGGAAGGCCAGCGCCGCCCTGAGCCACAAGCTGTTCCAGGTGGAGTTCCTCACTACCCTGGCCGGCGACGCGATGATTACCCTGTGCTATCACCGTCCGCTGGACGAGCACTGGCACGCGGCGGCGAGCACGCTCGCGGCCGAGTTGCAGGTCAGCGTGATCGGCCGCTCCAAGGGCAAGCGTGAAGTGATCGGCCGCGATTACGTGGTGGAGCAGCTCGACGTCGGCGGCCGCACCTTCAGCTACCGCCAACCCGAAGGCGCCTTCACCCAGCCCAACGGCACCGTGAACCAGAAGATGCTCAACTGGGCCTACGATGCCCTGGGCGAGCGCCCGGACGACCTGCTGGAGCTGTACTGCGGCAACGGCAACTTCACCCTGCCCCTGGCCACCCGGGTGCGCAAAGTGCTGGCCACGGAAATCAGCAAGACCTCGGTGAATGCGGCGTTGAGCAACCTCAGCGAAAACGCGGTGGATAACGTCACCCTGGTGCGTCTGTCTGCCGAAGAGTTGACCGAAGCCCTGAACGAAGTGCGCCCGTTCCGCCGCTTGCAGGGCGTGGACCTGAAAAGCTACGAATTCGGCAGCGTGTTCGTCGACCCGCCGCGTGCAGGCATGGACCCGGACACCTGCGAACTGACCCGGCGCTTCGACAACATCCTGTACATCTCGTGCAACCCGCAAACCCTGGCGGACAACATCGCCCAGCTGCACGACACCCACCGCATCACCCGCTGCGCGCTGTTCGACCAATTCCCGTGGACCCACCATATGGAATCCGGGGTGTTGCTGACCCGGCGCTGATCCGCCCCGCTCGCGCCAACGGCCGTCCTCGAGACGGCCGTTTTCATTCTGCGTCCTCTGTAGGAGCCGGCTTGCCGGCGAGGCGGTCTTGGATCTTTCGCTGGGTTGGAAATCGCCATCGCTGGCAAGCCAGCGCCTACAGGGGTGGGTTGGTGCCGGGGGGCGGTGTCAGCCCAGGGGGTGGAAGTAGCCGGCCAACTGCTGCAAATCCTGTTCGTTGAGCAGCCCGGCGTAGTACTTGAGCTGGATACGCGCCAGCAGGTAGGCGTGGCGGGCATCGGCCAGGTCGCGGCGGGCGCTGAACAGTTGTTGTTCGGCGTCCAGCACATCGAGGTTGACCCGTTCCCCGCCATGCACGCTTTTCTGCGTGGCCAGCACCAGGGCTTCGGCCGAGCTGACGGCCATTTCATAGGCCCGGACCTTGGCCGCGCCACTGCTGTTGAGGTTGAACTGCTTGCGCAGCTCGATCAGGGTGCTGGCAGTTTGCGCGTCCAGCTCGTACTGGGCCTGGGACAGCTGGCTGGCGGCCTGACGGGTCGACGCCGAGACCGAGCCACCGGCAAACAACGGCACGCTGACCTGGATACCAACGGTGTTGGTGTCGTACTTCTGGTTGTAACTGCTTTCCGAATCGGAGCTGGTCTGGCGGCTGCTGGCGTACAGGCTGACCTTGGGCAAGTGCCCCGCGCGCTTGCGCTCCACCTCATATTCCGCGGCACGCAGGGCGTGATGCTGGGAGGCCAGTTCCGGGTTATTGGCCAGGGCCAGGTCGCGCCAGGTGTCGAAGCGGTTGGGTTGCAGCGGCTGAATTTCAAAGCGCCGGACCAGGGGTTCCAGCTCATCGATCTGCAACGGCTGGCCGACGATCGCCTCCAACTCCCGCAGGGCGGTGTCCTGCAGGTCCCGGGATTCGATCTCGTCGGCCAGGGCCAGGGAGAGCCGGGCCTGGGTTTCCAGGACATCGGTGCGGGTGCCCTCGCCGCCTTGCAGCAGGCGCTGGTTGAGTTGCAAGCGCTCGGCGTAGGTGCGCCGTTGCGCCTGACTCAACTCAATGCGCTCCTGGGCCAGCAAGGCCTGGCTGTAGGCCCCCAGCAAGCGCACCGCCAACTCCTGGCTCTTGCTGCGAAAGCGCTCATCGGCAAACAGCGCCTGGGCCGCCCCCTGGCGATAACGCGCATAGGCTTCGTAATCGAGCAGGGGTTGTTGCAGGGTCAGGGTCGCGGCGTAGCTGCGGTAATCGCGGTCGGTGGTGACATCACCCTGGGGCAGGGTCTGGGTCACCTCGGATTCATTGCGCGAGTTGTTGTAGCTCCAGGACAGATTGGGCAGCAGCGCGGAGCGGCCGATGACGCGGTTTTCTTCACCGGCGTCGCGTTCCTTGAGTGCCGCATGGAAGGTCGGGTCGTTGAGCACCGCCAGGTCGTAGGCCTGGAGCAAACCCAGGGCCTGGGCCGCCGGAGCACACAAAAACGCCAGCCCTAGCAGGGCCAGTTGCAGGGGACGCGGCTTCATTCTTCCACCAAGGCCATGTGGGTGCGGTCCAGCAGGGGCTTGAACAGGTAATTGAGCATCGAACGCTCACCGGTACGGACAAACGCCTCCACCGGCATTCCCGGACGGATCTGCAAACCTTGCAGTTGCTGCATGCCCTCGGCGCTGACCTGGGCACGCAAGGTGTAATAAGGCTCGTCGGTGCGCTCGTCGACCTGGCGATCGGCAGACACCAGGGTCACCTCCCCCGCCACCCGGGGCGTGGTGCTCTGGCTGAAGGCCGAGAACATCAGTTCCACCGGCAGCCCGGGGTGCACCTTGTCGACCATCTGCACCGGCACCCGCGCCTCCACCAGCAAAGGCTCGCCCTGGGGCACGATTTCCATCAGCGCTTCGCCGGGCTTGATCACCCCGCCCTCGGTAAACACCTGCAGCCCCACGACCACCCCGGCGGCCGGTGCCCGGACCTGACTGTTGGCCAGTTCGAACTCGGCCGAAGCCAGGCGATTGCGCAGGTCTTCGCTGCGCGGGCGGGTGTCGGCCAGTTGGCTGCGCACTTCCTTCTGGAACTCTTCGGACAGTTGCCGAATACGCAGGCGCAATTCGAGGATCTGGCGCTGCAACTGGCCAATGCGCCCGAAGTCTTCGGCGATCGAACCGTCGATCTGCGCGTACAGCCGCTCACTGTCGAGCAACCGGTTACGCGGGATGTAGCCGTCCCGCGCCAGCTCGCGCAGGCCCTGCAATTGCTCGCTCAAGGCCTTGCGCTGCTGCTGTTTGCTGGCCTGGGAGTCACGGGTGCCCGAGAGTTGCGCCTGGGTGCCGGCGATGGTTTCGCCAATGCCCTGCTGCTCCATGGCCAGGGCCTCGCGCCGGCTGCTGAACAGCTGGCGTTGCAGGGCCATGGTCGCGGCCACCTCGGGCTCGGCGGCCAGGGCCAGCAGTTCGGGGCTGAATTCAATGCGGGTGGCGCCTTCACGCTCGGCATTCAGCCGCGCCTCGCTGGCCAGGGAACCGAGATACTGCGCACGCAAGGACTGCATCTGGGTGCGCAACGGGGTTTCCTTGAGGCGCAGCAGCACCTGCCCGGCACTCACCAACTGGCCGTCGCCCACCTCGATATGCTCGACAATCCCGCCACTGGGGTGCTGCACCGCCTTGCGGTGGCCCGAAACCATGACCTTGCCGGACACCGCCACGCCCTTGTCCAGGGGCGCCCACGCCGCCCAGCCCAGAAAGGCGGCAAAGCCGCCGAGCACCAGCAGCCAACCCAGGCGTGAATGGTGTTTGTGGTCCAGGGGCAGCACATTGCTCGGGGCCTCGGCGGTAGGCAGCGGCGGCGCCGCGCTGGCGTGGGACTGGCTCATGCTTTTTTCCCTTCAGGGCTGGGCGCTACGCCCAGCCGGTAATTCATGTTCAACGCGGTCACCGGGGGCGCTGGCGGGGCCTTGGCTTTCTGGCTGGCCTCCAGCACCCGCGCCGTCGGGCCGAAGGCCTGCAGCTGACCGTCGCGCAGGATCATCAACTGGTCGGTGAGGGTCAGGACGTTGGGCTTGTGGGTAATCAGGACCAGCGTGCGCTGCTGTTGCTTGAGCTGGGTGATGGCCTGGAGCAGGGCCTGCTCGCCGGCTTCATCGAGGTTGGAGTTGGGCTCATCGAGCACGATCAGCGCCGGCAGGTCATACAGGGCACGGGCCAGGCCGATGCGCTGCTTCTGCCCGCCGGACAACCCGGCGCCACCCTCCCCCAACTGCGTGTCATAGCCTTGGGGCAATTGCAGGATCAACGAGTGCACCCCGGCCATCTGCGCCGCCGCCAGCACCTTGGCCGAGTCCACCGGCCCCAGGCGGGCAATGTTCTCGGCAATGCTGCCGGCAAACAGTTGCACGTCCTGGGGCAGGTAGCCGATATGCGGGCCCAGTTGCTGGCGATCCCATTGCCCAAGGTCGGCGCCGTCGAGGCGGACCTTGCCGGTCAGCGGCGTCCAGGCCCCGACCAGCAGCCGAGCCAGGGTCGACTTGCCGCAACCGGACGGGCCGATCACCCCCAACACGTTGCCCGCCGGCAGGCTGAACCCGAGGTTGCTCAAGGCCGGCCGCCGGCTGCCCGGGGCGCAGGCACTCAGGGCTTGTACCTGCAACTCGCCACGCGGCGCAGGCAGGCTCATGCGTTGCGGGCGCGCCGGGTGGGCCTGGAGCAAAGCCGACAGGCGCTCATAGGCCAGTCGCGCCGAACTCCATTGTTTCCACACCGCAATCAGTTGGTCGATCGGGCTCAGCACCCGGCCCATGAGGATCGAACCGGCAATCATCATCCCCGGGGTGATTTCACCCTGCACCGCCAGCAAGGCGCCGAGGCCCAGCACCAACGATTGCAGGGCCAGACGCACGCCCTTGGACCAGGCGCTGACGGTGGCAGTCTTTTCGCTGGCCAGGTTCTGCTGGGCCAGAAACGCCTGATGCCCGGCAAACCAGCGCCCGCGCAGGGCACCCAGCATGCCCATGGCTTCGATCACATCGGCATTGCGCAAGTTGGCCGTGGCCTGCTGGCTGGTGCTGATGGACAGTTGGCTGGCCGCGCTCAACGGCGCCTGGCAGATGTGCTGGTTGACCCAGGCCAGCACCACCAGCAATACCGCGCCGCCCAGGGCCAGCAGGCCGAGCCAGGGGTGAAACAGAAAGATCACCAGCAGGTACACCGGGAACCACGGCGCATCAAAAAACGCGAACAGCGCATTGCCGGTGGCGAACTGGCGCAGCGCGGTCAGGTCGTTCAGGGCCTGGCCGGCGGCCTGGGGGCTGCCCTTGAGCTGGGCTTCGAACGCGGCGTCGTACACCCGCTGGTTCAACCGCATGTCCATCTGCGTGCCGAGGCGGATCACCACCTGGCTGCGCACCCACTCCAACGCGCCCATCAGGCCGAACAGGCCGAGGATCATCAGCGTCAGCATCAACAGGGTCATCTGATTGCCCGAGGCCAGCACCCGGTCATACACCTGCAACATGTACAGGGCCGGAGCCAGCATCAGCAGGTTGATCACCGCCGAAAACAGGCCGATGTTGAAGAAGCCGCTTTTATAGGCCGCCAGGGCCGCCAGCGTCTCGGAACCGGCAAGTGAATTCGGCCTGCTCATCAAGGTGTCCTGTTGGATGTCGAGGGATAGAGCGCCATCCGTTCTTGCAGAACGGATCGGCAAGAGGCGCGCCACGTGCATTGACAGGCACCACGGCGCTCCCCAGAATTTGCCACCGCCGCCGCCCTGGCCTTCGAAAACTCGGGCGACGGAGGTGATTCAAGCGAGCGAATGCGGGAGCGATCCGGCATTCGCTTTTTTATGCCTCAAACCGGCACTCAGGCCGCCAGGGCCCAGTCCTGAGGCACGTCCTGCACACCCACCAGGCCGACGTCGGCAGCAGCCGGGTTGGCGTGGGCGATACCGGCAGCCGCCAGGTCGTCGAACGTCGAGTTCACCGACAGGCTTGGGTCGATGGCTTTGAGCAGAGCGTCGATTTCGCCAGCCAGGGCCGAGCTGTCGCCGCTCATCAGGCCGTAGATGACTTTGTGCACGTCGCCTTCACGGCCTTCGGTTTTCAGGCTCTCGAGGCCCAGGTTGGTGAAGCTGACTTCCTGGCTGACCAGGTTGTACGGGTTGGCGGTGGTGCCGCCGGCCAGGGTGTCACCCAGGGAGATGGTGTCCAGCGAACCCCAGACGGTGTGGCTCGGCGCGCTGAACAGGGTGTAGTGCAATTCACCATCGGCCACGAACGCGGCGTCGCTGTTGGTGCTCTTCAGCGCGTATTGGGTGCCGTCGAACGGGCCCGGGTTGAAGCCGCCGGTGTTGGTGCCGTCGACCACCTGGCCCGGACGATGGTTGACGTCGCCAAAGTAGGCCGACCAGTCAGTCAGGTAGTTCGCAACGCTGACGCCGCCGTAGGTAGCGCTGTAGGAAATTGAAATGCTCATGCAAAACTCCAATACATAGGTTGGTCACTCCGAAGCCGACTCCTGCCGGCTCCGGTTTTGCCCGTCATTGGGCAAAAGGGGTCAGAACTGATATTCCACGGTGCCCTGCAAGGTGCGGCCACGGCCGAGGGTGAAGGCCAGCACGTCGCCCAGGGGCACCAGGTAGGCGCGGTCGGTGACGTTTTCCATGGCCAGGCGCAGGGTCAGTTCATCGGTGGCGCGGTAGCTGCCATAGAGGTCGTAGACGGTGTAGGGCTTCCAGTCCGCCGGGTAGACGCCGCTCTGGGACACGGTGGTGGTGGCGGTGCCTTCTACCGCATACCCGGCGCTGTAACGGGCGCGGGCACCGATATCCAGCTTGCGTTCGAAGAAGCGTGCGCCCAGGGTCAGCGCGCCACGGTCCATCGGCATGTGCTCGGCCGAGCCGAGGATCGCGCTGCATTGGGTGGCGGCGTTGGCCGCATCATCGGGGCGCATGCCGACCACGATGGCCCCACGCCCCGAGCCTTGCTTGACGGCTTGGGTCACCCCACCCAGCCACGCGGTCTTGGCGCAGAAGTCGTTGCTGCCGATCATGTGGGTGTAGGACAGCTGGCCGTAGGCGCTTCCGGCGTCGTAGTCCAACTGGTACTCGACGCCACGGAAGTGGGTTTCTTCCAGGTTGTTGACGTAGGCGCTGTTGCCGATGCCGGCCATGCCATAACCCGGCGGCTGCACGCCCATGTTCATGTAGATGAAGTCGTCGACCCGGGTGTCGAAGTAGGCAACCTTGATCCCCAGCCGGTCTTCGCTGAAAAACAGGTTCTCCTTGAGCACATTGACCCCCACCTCCCAGGCCGTGGAACGCTCCGGCTTGAGGAACGGGTTGGGGTACATGCTCTCGGCCCCGCCACCGTGGGGGCGCCCGGAAATCATGGTTTCGGTGACGGCCGGCGGACGCCAGCCCTTGCCGTAGGTGGCGAACAGTTGCAGCCAGTCCACCCCCGGCTTGACCGACAGGCCGAATGTCGGCGACAGGCGGCCCTCCTGATTGTCCACGTCATAGGTCACCGGCACGGTGATCTGCCGGGGTGTGGCGCCAATCACGAAGGTCCGGGTATTGAGCCCGGTCTCGCCGCGCAGGCGGTAACGGTCATAGCGCAGCCCGGCGTTCATGTTCAGCCAGCCGTCATAGTCGTAATCCAGGCGTGCGAACAGACTGCCCAGGGCCCGGTCGCCCTCGGGGGTCATGGCCTCCGCCGCCGAAGCATTCACCGCCGACCCGCTGGCCACCGCCTGGCTGGAGTCCGGCCGGACCTTGTCATAGAAGAACTCCAGGCCGTAGTTGGCCTTGAGCGTGGACAGCTCGCCCAGGGCGAAGGTCGAAGTGTTCTGCGCCTGGGCGCCGTAGGTATCGGTCTGGTATGTGATGGAGTAACCCGGGCTCGAACGGACGCGGACCGTGCTCTGATCGTTGCGGTTGTCGACGTAGTAGAGCTTGGCCTTGAAGTCGATCAGCGGGTTGTCCGGGGTGTAGCTGTAATCGAGTGCGAAGTTCTGTGCCCGGACCTTGCTGCTGCCGAGCTTTTCCCACAGTTGCCCGTTCTCGACGTTCATCATGTTCGCGTCGTCGTAGGACACTTCAGTCGTCAGGTAGCTCAGTTGCAGGCGCTGGTCCGCCGGCAGGTTGACCCCGAGCTTGAGCAGGCGCGACCGCATCACCGAGGCGGTGTAGTCCACGGTGGAGTTTTTCACCCGGTCGGTGGCGGTGGGGTCCATCGCCGCGCCGGTGCGCAGCTCGCCGATACTGCCCCGGGTGCCCGGGTTGTAATCCCCCAGGTGCCGCTCGCTGGCGGCCAGCAGCATGTCCCAGGCCTCGGTGCCGATGGCGAAGGCGGAACTGCCGATAAAATGCGTACCGTTACTGCGCCCGCCCAGCCCGGTGGTCAGGCGGATGCGCCCGCCGATTTCCTTGCCCGGCTTGAGCAGGTCGCTGGCTTCGACGGTGCGAAAGTTGGCGATCCCGCCAATCACTCCCGCACCGCCCATGCCGGAGGTCGCGCCCTTTTCGATGACCACCTCGGAAAGCAATTCCGGATCGACATACAGGGTGCCGTTGCGTTGCTGGTGGCCGCTCTGCTGGTAGTTCTGGCGCATGCCGTCGATCGACATGTTGACCCGGCCGTAGTCCTGGATCCCGCGGATATTCACGGAAAGGCCCGGGTCCTGCTGGTTGACCGCCGAGTACACGCCCGAGGTTTCTTCCAGCATGTCCGCCGCATGCCGCGGCGGGTTGCGGTCCAGTTGCTCGCGACCGATCACGCTCACCGAACGCGGATCACCATAGACCCAGTCGCCTTTCTTGCCTTCGCGGTTGCCGGTGACAGTCGTGGTGGCCAGCGCCAGGGCGCCATCATGGCCGCCGGCGACCCGGCTCAGGGTCACCTGGCGCTCACCGGTGAAGCGGTACTCCACTGGGGCATTGCCCAGCAGCCGCGCCAGGCCTTCCTGCACGCTGTAGCGACCATTGAGCGCCGAGCTTTGCAGCCCTTGCAGGCGCTGGCTGTCGAACAACACTTGCAGCCCGGCCTGTTCGGCAAAGGCCAGGACCGCCGCCCCCAGGGGTTGTGCGGGGATTTCGAAGTTCAACAGGTACTGCTGATCGGCACTCGGCTGGCTGACGCCAACCGGCTCGGCGGCGTGCAACAGGCCAACGCCCGCCAACCAGCCTGCGACTCCCAGGTGAACAGCAAGGGCCAACCGGCGACCGGTACTGGCTTCCTTGCGACTGCTTCCCCTCATTGTTGTTATCCCCACGCTGGCCATCTTGTGTGTATGCGAATGCATCTCACTAGCAAGACGTGCCAGGGGCGAAAACTCAGTAAGTTTTTTTCAGGTTTTTTTATCGCAATCGAAAAAGCCCCGGGACAGGGCTCAATAAATCAGGCTGACACCGGCCAGGTCAAAGCGCTGCACCTGCAATTCCCGAGTCAGGGTGGACAGGGCCGTGTCCAGCATATCCAGGCGGAACACGCCACTGACCTGGCGCTCGGCCAACTCGCTGCTGGTCAGCACCACGCGCCCCGGGCGATAGCGGTTGAGCTGCTCGACCACATTGGCCAGGGGCAGGCGATCAAACACCAGCACCCCACGGCGCCAACTGGTGGCGCGCTGCAGGTCGAAGTCCTGCAGCGCGACCACGCCGGTCTGCGGGTTGTAGCGCGCGCTTTGCCCTTCTTCCAGGACTCGTTTGCCCGGCCCCTGCTGCGCCGGGGATTGCAGGCTGACAGCGACACTGTGCTGCAGCACGCCGACCCAGGCCTGCTGGCTGCTTTCACGCCCGACCACAAACCGGGTGCCCAGTGCGCGGGTCTGGCCGCCCGCGCTTTCCACCACAAAAGGGCGGGTTTCTCCGGGCCCCATGGGCGCCACATCGAACACCGCCGAACCTGCCAGCAGCCGTACCTGGCGCTGCTGATCGGTGAAATCGAGACTGATGGCGCTGCCTGAATCAAGCTCCACCTGACTCCCGTCGGCCAGTTGCACCGTACGCACCTCACCCTTGGCGGTCAGGTAATCGGACTGCATGCGCAACAGGGCTTGCGGCCCCTGCCACCAGCCGACACAGACCGCCAGGGTCAGCGCCGCCACACTGGCTGCCAGGCGCCCAGTGCGTCGCCGGCGTGCTGCAGGTCGTGCGGGCTCGGCGGCAGGCGCCGAAGCCCGGCGTGCCGGCGTCAGCCGGGCACTGTCCGGTTCCAGGTGCAGTTCGCCCAGGGCCGCCCAAGTCTGCTCGGCAAAACGCAAGGCCGGGCCATGCCGGCTATCGCGGGCCTGCCATTGCTCAAGCTCGACCTGCTCGGCCGCACTCAAGTGACCGGCGTGCAAACGCACCGCCCAGTCGGCGGCCGCCTCAGTGATACTGCGCTCTTGCGGACCCTGGCTATTCACGTGTGAATCTCGATTTCTCGTTATATATAAGCAGTGACGTCTAACCCCGACATTTACCGTAATTCATTCGTCGGCGGGCCGCTCATCGGTGCCTTGCAGGCGTTGCATGACATAGGCCAACGCCCGGGAAAGATGCTTTTGCACCGAACTGTCGGAAATGTTCAAGTGCCGGGCCACCTCGGCATGGGTCATGCCCTCGATCCGGTTCAGGCGAAAAATCTCCTGGGTCCGTTGTGGCAGTTCCGCCATCGCCTGCTTCAATGCCATCCGTTGTTGCTGCGCCATCGCCTGCGCCTCCAACCCGGCCAGTTCATCTTCGATTTCAGCCAGCGCTTCATGGGACACGGTGTCAGTCTTGCGCCGTGCCTCCTGACGAACATGGTCGATCAGCAGATTCCTGGCCGTTCGGTAGAGATACCCCTGTGAATTGTCGATGCGTTCGCCACGGGTCTGCTCGGCCAGGCGCAGGAAACTCTCCTGCACCAGGTCGGCAGCCAACTGCGGGTCCCGTACCTTGCGCGCCAGATACCCACGCAAGGTAGCGGCATGCTTGAGAAACAGGCCCTTGAGATCCACGTCCGACAAACCGACTCCCTGGAACTTGAAGGAAATTGGCGGGCATCTTACGGCTTGTCGAGAATCATTTTCAATTGATATCAGCACCCATCTACCACCGCACGGGTGCAACAACCTCGGTAAGGCATCAGGGCGCGCCGCGGCCCACCCTGCACGAACGGCCGCCTGTTTTTCCGTTGAAACGGGTTGCCCGGGCCTTGCCCTCGCGGTCCTGACGTCCAGCGCGCGCCGCTACCAGCACTACGGCCAGCAAGTGCTCAGCCATTCCGGCGACTCGGGTTTGTAGTTCAGGGCACGGGAAGTTGTTCGATAAACGAACACTTAATGCCGCGTGGCCTCCTCCGTCGACACCCTGCAATTGACCTAATTAACCAGTTAGTACAATTTATCCGCACAAGCGGGCCTCGCACGCCACGCCAACAATAACAACGGAGATTCACCCCCTATGCCCCCTATCGTCCTGGTGCTCAACGGCCCCAACCTGAACCTGCTCGGCACCCGCGAACCCGCGACCTACGGCCATGAAACCCTGGCGGATATTTCTGCCCTGTGCGGCCGCGCCGCCGAAGAGTTCGGGCTGGCGGTGGAGTTTCGCCAGACCAACCACGAAGGTGAACTGCTGGACTGGATTCATGCCGCCCGTGGCCGCTGCGCCGGCATCGTGATCAACCCCGCCGCCTGGACCCACACCTCGGTGGCCATCCGCGATGCGCTGGTGGCCAGTGAATTGCCGGTGATCGAAGTGCACCTGTCCAACGTCCATGCCCGCGAGCCGTTCCGTCACCATTCGTTCGTGTCCTCGATCGCCGAGGCTGTGATGTGCGGTTTCGGCAGCAATGGTTATCGTCTGGCACTGGAACATTTCAGCCAGCGTTTGAAGGGGTGAATCGCATGAGCAAAACCAACGCCATTCTCGCCGGCCTGATCGGCGCCGGCATCCAGGCCTCGCGCACCCCGGCCCTGCACGAACATGAGGGCGATGCCCAGGGCCTGCGCTACCTGTACCGCCTGATCGACCTCGACCCGTTGCAACTCGACAGCAGCGCGCTGGCCGACCTGCTGCTGGCCGCCGAACGCATGAGTTTCACCGGCCTCAACGTGACCTTCCCCTGCAAGCAAAGCATCATCCCGCTGCTCGATGAGCTGTCCCCCGAAGCCCGTGGCATCGGCGCGGTGAACACCGTGGTGCTCAAGGACGGCAAGCGCATCGGCCACAACACCGACTGCCTGGGTTTTGCCGAAGGCTTCCGTCGCGGCCTGCAGGGTGTGGCCCTGGACCAGGTGGTGCAGATGGGGGCTGGCGGGGCCGGTGCGGCGGTGGCCCATGCCCTGCTTAGCGAGGGTGTGCAGCTGCTGAGTATTTTCGATGTGGAAGCGAGCCGTGCCCAGGCCCTGGCCGACAACCTGAACCAGCACTTCGGTGCCGGTCGCGCCAAGGCCGGTGTCGACCTGAGCAGCACCCTCGCAAGGGCCTCGGGCCTGGTCAACACCACGCCGATGGGCATGGCCAAGCTGCCGGGCATGCCGGTGCCGGCCGCCTTGCTGCGGCCTGCGCTGTGGGTCGCGGAAATCGTCTACTTCCCGCTGGAAACCGAACTGCTGCGCAACGCCCGGGCCCTGGGCTGCCGGACCCTGGACGGCGGCAACATGGCGGTGTTCCAGGCGGTGAAGGCCTTTGAACTGTTCAGCGGCGTGACCCCGGACGCCCAGCGCATGCTGGAGCATTTTCAGAGCATGAACGGCTGAGTCTATAGCCGCGCCCTGAACAGATGCCGCGGCGCCCCTGGAGAAACGCAGTGCTGCAAATGGCCAGCGCAGCCTGGCGGCAGCGGCTACAGAGGGCCCATGGAGCGCCGGCTTATTCGGGCTTGAGTTGCAAGCGCGAGAGCAAGGCCACCAGCAGGATGTTGAACAGGATCATCAACACGCTGCTGAAGATGCCGATCACGCTGATCAGGGCGCTGGGCATCCAGTCGAACAGGCTGGTGCTCAGCAGGCCGAGCAAGCGTTCGGCGAGCCAGAACGAGTCGACCACAATCATCAGGATCAGGATGACTTTCAGGGTTGGGACGGGATTGCCCATGATGCATTCCTTGGCGTTGAGGGAGGGAAGCGCGGAGCTTAGCTGAACCGCCAGAGGTTGTATGCGACCCGCCCGCCCCATGACGTAAAAAGCCCGCCGCCTGCGGTCACACGCAGGGGCGGGCTTTTTTGTCGACGCTCGAGGGACCGCTTCAGGCCTGCAGGTAGCGCAGCACCGATTCGCAGATCATTTCCCGGTGGCGTTGCTTGATGCTTTCGTCCGGCAGGTCGATCTGGAAGATCTCGCCAAAGGTATGGCGGTTGGAGACACGGTAGAAACAGAACGAACTGATCAGCAAATGCACGTCCAGCGGGTCCAGCCCACTGCGGAATACCCCCGCCTCGAGGCCGCGTGTGAGGATCTCGCCCAGGGCATGAAGGATGGTGTTGTTCATCGCCTTGATCGCGCTGGACTGCTTGACGTACTCGGCGTTGTGGATGTTTTCGATGCTGACGATACGCACGAAATCGACATTGCGATCATGGTGATCGAAGGTGAATTCCACCAGGCGCCGGATCGCTTCACGCGGTTCCAGCTCCGCCAGGTGCAGGCGGCTCTCGGTACTGCGGATGTCACCGTAGAGCTTTTCCAGGACCTCGACGTAGAGCTGTTCCTTACTGCCGAAGTAGTAATAGATCATGCGCTTGGAGGTATGGATGCGCTCGGCGATGGCATCCACGCGGGCGCCGGAAAGGCCCTGCTGCACGAACTCGACAATGGCTTCTTGAAGGATGTTCTCGCGGGTCTTTTCCGGGTTGTTCTTGCGACTCTTGCGCGGCTCCACCAGCGGTTGCTCGGGGGCTACGGAGAGTTCTGGGGTCATTGTCATTCTGGGCTCACGGCCAACGCTGCACACGCGGGCGATTATGGGCCGCGTCTGCCAGCGAAAGAAAGCACCGGGGCGGCCTGGACCGCCTCGCGTTACCAAACTCCTACAACTTGGCCTGGCGCACCGCACCGCTGCGCGACTTGGCCATGGCCGCCAGGCGTACCGCGACGTTCGCCGCGCCGTATCCGACGTAGTCATTCTTGCGCTGGATGACCTCGAAGAAGAACCGCCCTTCGAACGGCTCGGTGTACACGTGGAACAGCTCGCCGCCCTGGGCATCGCGGTCGTAGAGCACGTTGTAATAGGCCAGTTCGCTGAGGAACTCATCGTCGAAATCGAAGCGCGCCGCCAGGTCGTCGTAGTAGTTGAGGGGGATGTCCAGCAACGGCACCCCAGCCTCTTTGGCGCGGCTGACTTCGGCGAAGATATCCGCACAATCGAAGGCGATGTGGTGCACACCGGACCCCCGATAGCTCGACAGCGCGTGGGAGATGGCAGTGTTGCGGTTTTCCGAGATATTGAGCGGCAGGCGGATCGAGCTGCAGCGGCTGCGCAAGGCGCGGCTTTTCACCAGGCCGTAAGGGTCGGGCAACACCACCTCGTCGTCGGCGGCAAAATCCAGCAGGCTCTTGTAGAACAGCACCCAGCTGTCGAGGGTGTCGGCCGGCAGCGCCATGGCCATGTGGTCGATGCGCTGCAGGCCGCCCTTGGCGACCACGCCGGGCAGCATGTTGAAGTCGGTGTCGTACAGGTGCTGGCCGCCGTTTTCCTGGTCCACCAGGTAGATCAGGCTGCCATCGGGCTCGCGCACGGCGGCCAGTTCCAGCTCGTTCGGCCCGACCAGCCCACGATAAGGCTGGCCTTTATAGGCCACCGCCCGCTCCAGCGCCTTGGCGCTGTCCTTGACCCGGATCGCCGTGGCACAGACCGAAGGCCCATGGGCCTCGAAGAAACTGTGGGCGAAAGAGTAAGGCTCGGAATTGAGGATCAGGTTGATATCGCCCTGGCGCAGCAGGCTGACGCTTTTCGAGCGATGCTGGCCGGCCTTGGCAAAACCCAGGCGTTCCAGCCAGCCACTGAGCTTGGCGCCCAGGGCTTCGTCCACGGCGAATTCAAGAAACTCGGTGCCGCCGTACTCGCTGGCCGGCGGCGGTGCGAACAACTGGTCGAGGTTGGCCACCGGTTGCCCTTCCTGCAGCAGGCGGTCGCGGGTTTTCTCTTCCAGGTACAGCAGCGAGCGCAGGCCGTCGGCGGCATTGGCCCGTGGCGGTGCGGCACGAAAGCCGTCGTTGAATATTTCCAGGGACAAGGGCCCGGTGTAGCCGCTCTTGATGATCGGCGCGAGAAAACCCGGCAGATCGAATTCGCCCTGCCCCGGGAAGCAGCGGAAATGCCGGCTCCACTCCAGCACGTCCATGGCCAGGATCGGCGCATCGGCCATTTGCACGAAGAAGATCTTGTCCCCGGGGATCTGCGCAATCGCCGCCGGGTCGCCCTTGAGCGACAGGGTATGGAAGCTGTCCAGCAACACCCCGAGGCTTGGGTGGTCGGCCTGGCGCACGATGTCCCAGACCTGTTGATACGTATTGACGTGACGGCCCCAGGCCAGCGCCTCGTAACCGATGCGCAAGCCCCGGGCTCCGGCGCGCTCGGCCAGCAGGTGCAGGTCGTCGATCAGGATCTGTTGCTCGCCGACGCTGTCGGCCGAGGCGTTGCTGCAGACCAGCACCAGGTCGGTACCCAACTCCTGCATCAGGTCGAATTTGCGTTCCGCGCGCTCCAGGTTGCGCGCCAGCCGGTCGCGGCGGCAGCCTTCAAAGTCACGGAAGGGTTGAAACAGGGTGATGGCAATGCCCAGGTCGGCGCACATCTGTTTGATTTCGCGCGGGCTGCCGTCGTAGTACAAAAGATCGTTTTCGAAGATCTCCACCCCGTCAAAACCGGCGGCGGCAATAGCTTCGAGTTTTTCCGGCAGGGTACCGCTCAAGGATACGGTGGCAATGGAACGCTGCATGTTTCAACTCCCGGTGATGACTGCTCTGTAGCCGCACAGGCGGCGATCGGTACCGGCCGCAGCGGGCCTGGCGGGCGCGGTGCAGGCCATCTGCTCGGCCGCATCGCTCATCAGGCAGCCCTTGCGCGCTACGCGTACGATCACGACGTACGGCGGCTACACGAGGTCCGCGTCTTTTATTAGGTGAGCGAATTATTCAGCGAGCCCATCTATACAGCAATTCAAAGTGTACGAACCAGTTAGTTTTTAGGGCGATTATCGAACACAATGGCCATTGGTGAATTGACGATTTTTCGTCCACTGCGCACCATCCACCCCACATTGAGTCGGCAGCAAACCCCCGGCCTCAATCACCCTAGACCCAGAACACACCATAAAAATTTCAAAAATCGGGTAGACCCTCATGCTTGCACTCAACGCCCCGCTTTCCTGCTTTCCCCTCCGGTTCTCGCCTGGCCTAGACGCTATTGGCACTCTGCATACGGACGCTCTACGCCCCCTGGGCTGAATCGTACCCAGCGGATCAGACCGCTTTCGCCCCCTTCCCCCCCGGGAGCCGACGAAAGCCTTCAGCCGATCAATCTTCGAGTTCACCTGCGGCCGGCCCGCACTCCTGAATTGATCAAGCGACCTTGAGTCCCGACGAGTCGACGCTCGTCAGTCATTGAACGGATGGCCAACATGATTCCTTCGCAAAGCTCTTCCATGGCCTCGCGCCTCGGGGCCGCCAACGGCGGTATAGGCGACAAGATCCGCGGCGCCATGGCGGTCGGCAAGACCCGCTGGGGCATGCTCGCACTGGTGTTTTTCGCCACCACCCTGAACTACATCGACCGCGCCGCACTGGGCGTGATGCAGCCGATCCTGGCCAAGGAGATGAGCTGGACGGCGATGGACTACGCCAACATCAACTTCTGGTTCCAGGTCGGTTACGCCATCGGCTTCGTGCTGCAGGGACGCCTGATCGACCGTATCGGCGTCAAGCGCGTGTTCTTCTGCGCCGTGCTGCTGTGGAGCCTGGCCACCGGCGCCCACGGCCTGGCCACCTCGGCCCTGGGCTTTATGGTCTGCCGCTTTATCCTCGGGCTGACCGAGGCCGCCAACTACCCGGCCTGCGTGAAAACCACGCGCCTGTGGTTCCCGGCCGGCGAACGCGCCGTGGCCACCGGCATCTTCAACGCCGGGACCAACGTCGGCGCCATGTTCACCCCGATGTTGCTGCCGTTGATCCTGCACGTCTGGGGCTGGCAGGCAGCGTTCCTGTGCATGGCTGCACTGGGCGGGATCTGGCTGCTGTTCTGGGGCCTGAAGTACTACAACCCGGAAGATCACCCGACGGTGAAACAGGCTGAACTGGAGTACATCCAGAAAGAAGTCGAACCCGAGCAAACCCGCGTGCCCTTCTCGCGCATCCTGCGCATGCGTGGCACCTGGGCCTTCGCCCTGGCCTACTCGATCACCGCGCCGGTGTTCTGGTTCTACCTGTACTGGCTGCCGCCGTTCCTCAACCAGCAATACAACCTGGGCATCAGCGTGACCCAGATGGGTATCCCGCTGATCATCATCTACCTGACCGCCGACTTCGGCAGTGTCGGCGGCGGCATTCTCTCGTCGTTCCTGATCGGCCGCGGGATCAACCCGATCAAGGCTCGGCTGATGTCGATGTTCCTGTTCGCCTGCTGCATCATCGGCGTGATCATGGCGGCCGGCACGGCCAACCTGTGGCTGGCGGTCTTCGCCATCTCCCTGGGCATCGGTGCCCACCAGGCCTGGACCGCCAACATCTGGAGCCTGGTGATGGACTACACGCCCAAGCACATGATGAGTACGGTGTTCGGTTTCGGCGGCATGTGCGCTGCGGTCGGCGGCATGTTCATGACCCAGCTGGTGGGCCATATCCTGACCGTGACCAATAACAACTACACCGTGCTGTTCACCCTGATCCCGGCGATGTACTTCATTGCCCTGATCTGGCTGTACTTCATGGCCCCGCGCAAAATTCCGAAAATCGAAGACTGACGCTCCCTTCGCGCAGGCCCGGTTCCACGGGCCTGCGCTTTTTTTCTCGACGCCCTCTTTTTTTTTTCTTCCCGCTACGCAGGCCCTCCCATGCCCCTGGTTAACCTGAGCATCGCCCAACGTGCCGTGATCAGCTTTGGCGTCATCGCCTTGCTGGTTTTGCTCCAGGGCCTGTTCGCCCTGAAACAGATGGCCGAAGTCCGCGCCACCGGCCAGCACACGGAAACCGTGTCCCTGCCCAGCACCCGCTACCTGGGAGAAATCCGCGACTACGTCCTGAGCATCCGCGTGCTCAGCCTGCGCATGGCCCTCAACCGCGACCCCAAGGTGCTGGAGCCCACCATCGCCCGCCTGCATCAGGTTGAAGGTTGGCTGGACCAGGCCCTGGAAAAATTCGCACCGCTGGTGGGTGACTACAACCGGCAGCAGTACCAACAGTTCGTGGCCACCGTGAGCACTTACCGCCAGGCCCTGGACCAGTACGAGGCGCTGTCCCAGGCCAACCGCAGCGTGGAAATGAACGCGCTGCTCAACGGCCAGATCCAGGATTACTCGACCCGCACCGGCGACCAGTTCGCCGAGTTGATGAACCTGACCGCCGCCGAAGTCAGCCAGTCGGCGCAGCATGCCGACACCTTGTACAACCAGGTCAAATTCACCGTGATCGGCGCCCTGCTCGCTGTCGCCCTGCTGACCCTGGCCCTGGCCTGGCTATTGACCCGCAGTATCGTCGGGCCGATCCGCCAGGCGGTGGGCGTGGCTGAGCAAGTGGCGGCCGGCGACCTGAGCCAGACCATCGAGAGCCGCGGCAAAGACGAAACCGCGCGCCTGTTGCGAGCCCTGGCCAGCATGCAGGGCAGCCTGCGCGACACCTTGCAATCCATCAGCGGCACCTCGACCCAACTGACCGCCGCCGCGCAGCAGATGAGCCACAGCACCCTTGAGGATTCCAGCCGCCTGCAACGCCAGCACAATGAGATCGAACAGGCGGCGACGGCGGTCAACGAGATGACCAGCGCCGTTGAAGAGGTGGCGCGCAACGCCGTGTCGACATCCGACACCACGCGCCTGTCCAGTGATGAGGCCACTCAGGGCCGGGCACGGGTGAACCAGACCCTGGACTCGATCCAGGCCATGAGCGGCGACGTCGGCAATGCCCTGCAACAGGTGCAGACCCTGGCCGAGCAATCCCGGGAGATCGGCAAGGTGCTGGACGTGATCCGCGCGATTGCCGAGCAGACCAACCTGCTGGCCTTGAATGCCGCTATCGAAGCGGCGCGGGCCGGGGAAGCCGGACGCGGGTTTGCCGTGGTCGCCGATGAAGTGCGAGCCCTGGCCCACCGCACCCAGCAATCGACGCAGGAGATCGAGCAGATGATTGCCCGGGTCCAGGGCGATACCGACGGCGTGCTGCATTCGATGCAGGGCAACAGTCAGCGCGTGGCCCAGACCTTGTCCTTGGCCGAACAGGCTGGGCTGGCGCTGGCGCAGATCACCCGGGCCATGGAGCAGATCCACGAGCGCAATCTGGTGATCGCCAGCGCCTCGGAAGAACAGGCCCAGGTCGCCCGCGAGGTGGATCGCAACCTGCTGAACATTCGCGACCTGTCACTGGAAAGCGCCGACGCCTCGACCCGCACCAACGCCACCAGCCAGGAGCTTGCGCAACTGGCCACCGGGTTGCAGAACCTGGTGCTGCGCTTTCGCTTCTAGGCCGGCTCAGCGACGCCGTTGTTGCCAGGCCGCGGCCAGGCCGCTGAGGCAAATCACCGCGATGCCGACCTGGGTGATCAGGTCCGGCGTGTGGCTGAACAGCAGCCAGCCCAGCAGCCCGGCAAACACGATCTGGCAGTAACCGAACGGCGCCAGCAAGGCCGGCGCCGCCAGACGAAAGGCCTGGGTCAGGAACAGGTGGGCGGTCATGCCGCAGGTCCCGAGCGCCAGCATCAAGATGCCGTGGGTCAGGGTCGGCACTTGCCAGAAAAACGGCACCAGCGCGCTCATCACCAGGGTGTTGCACAGCCCGGCAAAAAAATTACTGGTGGTCGGGCTGTCGTACTCCGCGAGTTTGCGGGTCAGCAGTTGGTAAAAGCAGAAACACAGGGCCGAGCAAAACGGCAGCAGCACCGCCGGGGTAAACAGCTCGCCACCGGGGTGAATGATGATAATGACCCCGATAAAACCGCAGATCACCGCCAGCCACTGCCCCCGGGAAACATGCTCGCCCAGCAGCGGCACCGACAAGGCCGTGACCAGCACCGGAGCCAGGAAGTTGACCGCCGTGGCTTCCGCCAGGGGAATGAACAATAACGCCGAGGTGAACAGCAGGCTGGTGCCCAGCAGGCACAGGGCCCGCGCCAGTTGCCACAGCGGGCGCTTGGTGCGCAGTACCCGCAGGCCCGATTGCGGCAGGAAGATCCCGGCCATCAGCAGCGTGTGCACCAGGTACCGGGCCCAGACCACCATGATGATCGGGTAGAAACCGGAGAGGTATTTGGACAACGCGTCGTGACTGGAAAACAGGAAGGTCGCGAGGACAACCAGCAGGATGCCTTTCAAAGGCTGGTTGACACCGGAAAGGGGTGTGCTGATGGTCATTGGAGGTCCTTGTTTTAATCCTGGTTCAGGCCGTATCGCCGCCAATCCGGCTCCTGCAAGGTCACGACATCTTGTAGGAACCCGCTGTCCGGCGATAGGTTCATCTGCCGCTCTAGATCCTCGCCAACAGCGCCCGGGTCTTGTCCAGGGCCATTTGCGCCCGTTGCAAGGCACTCACGCCCTGCTCCATCAAGCGCACAGCCGGGATCTCCAGGCTCAGTGGCAAGCCGGCCGGCAGACAATGCAAGAGCCCCGCCAAGTCGCAGTCGCCATCACCGGGGAAACGCCGTTCATTGCGCGCCTGGCGCAGGATCTCTTGCATATCGTCCGGCCGCGGGCCCGCCACATCGCACAGCTGGGCATAGCGCAGCCGTGCCGGCGCGACCTTGGCCAGGTCATCGAGGGACGATGCCGAGCGATCAAAATGAAAGGCATCCACCAGCACGCAGCCGTTGGCGCGCCCGGCATTCTCCACCACCCGCACCGCCTGTTCGAGGTTGCGTGCATCGGTCCAGGGCATGAACTCCAGATGGGGGTGCAAGCCGTAGGGCCCGGCCAGGTCGCAGAGCGCGGCGAAGTTGTCGGTCAGGCGCGCCTCATCGGGATCGTTGCCGGCCAGCAGCAATTCGCTGGCACCGAACTCGGCACCCACCGCGAGGATCGCTTCGAAGTCGGCGACCCGGGTCTCGGGCTTGAGCCGCAGGATTTCCACATCCAGCACGCCGATCCCGGTATCGCGCAGGCGCGCCAGGGTCTGGCGGCGCAAGTCGGCGTCGGCCACCAGCGGGAAATGATGTTCTTCCGGGGTGGCCGGCACCAGGCGCAGGCCGACGTGACTGTAGCCGGCGCGCGCCGCGACCTCGACCATTTGCGGCGGCGACAGCTCGAGCACGGTGAGGCTGGCCAGGGAAAAGATTCGTGGGGTCATGGGCTTCACTCAATCAGCGCCGGGGCACAGGCCCGGCCGGTTTCGGCGGCTTCGCGGATCGCCTCGATCAGGGCCAGGGTGCGCGCGGCATCGGCGACGCTGACCAGGGGCTCGACTTCACGCCGTGCGACTTTGACGAAATGCTGCAATTGCAGGCGCAAGGCCTCATCTTCACTGAAGCTTTCCTGCACCACCTGCAACGCTTGATGCCAGCCGCCGCTGCTCTCGGCGTATTGCCAGCGCTTGAGCTGCGGGATGCTCAGGGCGCCGCCGGTGCCGGCCAGCAGGTAGCAGGGCTGATCGGCCTGGCGCGGGTACACCGGGTTCTCGCCGGAATCCAGTTCCCAGCTCCAGGGCGCCGCCACCGCGTCGGAACCGGTCAGGCTGCCCAGGGCACCATTGTCGAATTGCAGCAGCACGGCCGCGCAATCCTCATTGGCAAAACCGCGCACGGCGTTGCTGGTCATCGCCTGAACCTGGTGCACTTCGCCACACAGGTGACGCAGCAGGTCCAGGTCGTGGATCAGGTTGGTCAGCAACATCCCGGCCCCGGCTTCACGACGCCAGGGGATCTCGAAATAGCTGTCGGGTTTACGCAATTGCCACAGCGCGGTGACCGTGGTCAGCCGCCCGAGGGCGCCGCCGTGCACCAACTCATGGGCCCGCACGATCAGTGGATTGTGCCGGCGATGATGCCCCACCAGCACCGGCACTCCGCTGGTACTGGAGGCCGCCACCAACTGGCGCACTTCATCCATCTGCACACCCACCGGTTTCTCCAGCAGCACCGGCACGCCGGCAGCCAGGCAATCGAGGGCGGTGCTGACATGCAGGTTGTTGGGGTTGGCGACAATCACCCCGTCGGGCCGGGACTCGGCCAGCATCTGCCGGTGGTCGGCGTAATGCGGCACCTGCCATTGCGCAGCGACTTCGGCCGCCTGGGGACCAGGGTCGGCCACTGCGCAAAGCCGGGCTTCGGCAAGCGTCTTGAGGTGGTGGTAATGCTGCTGGCCCATGTTGCCGGCGCCGATCAGGGCGATACGCAGTGGCGAACTCAATGCGCGATCCTCTTGTGATTGTTATCGGGAAGCTCAATTCAAATTATTTAGAACTCAGTTCCACTTTCACACAAGCACAAAACAAAATACTGTCCGATCAGCGCACAACTTTCCAAACCCATTACAAGCAAGCCGTGCTGCAACCCCCTAGCCGCTGCCGAGGCACGAGGCTGCTCTGGCCGATGCGGACGCCGTGGTGGCGTCAGATGTATGAGTGTCGAGGCGCAGGGCCAGCGCAGCCTGGCGGCAGCGGCTACAGGGCGAAGCTGTTGTCAGTTGAAGAGTTCGGAGGCTTGGCTTGCGGCGCTGAGTTCGGCAGCGAAGCTCAGCAGCAGCGGCGCCAGTTCGTGCAGGCGGGCCAGGGGCAGGCGGGCGCTGGGGCCGGCGATGCTGAGGACCCCCACCACCCGCTGATCCATCGGATGACGCACCACCGCGGCGATGGCCGAAGTGCCCACCGCCGAGCTTTCCTCGACCCAGGCATAGCCCTGCTCCCGCGCCAGGCGCAGGCGTTCGAGCAATTCAATGTTCGAGCGCGGCGCATTCGGCCCCAGCTCATCCGGCACCCCGGCGCCCTGACGCTCCACCAGGGCCAGGGCCTCGGCGTCGCTCAGGTAGGCCAGCCAGGCATGCCCGGAAGCGGTGTAGAACAGCGGCGCCTCGCGCCCCATGTCCGGGTCGTAACGCAGGCCGGAACGAGCGCCCTGGGACTTGGCGATCCAGGTCTGGCGCTCGCCCTCGATCACCCCCAGGCGCACCAGTTCACCACTTTCCTGGGCCAGCCGATCGAGCACCGGCTGCACGATATCGGCGCCACTGCTGGCCAGGTAGCGAAAGCCCATGGCCACCAGCTTGGTCGACAATTGATAGCGCAGGTTGTCCGGATTCTGCCGCACGTACCCCAGGCGAATCAGCTCCGCCAGCAGACGATGGGTGGCGCTTTTCGGGATCTCGAGTTGCTCGGCCAGGGCTTGCATCGGCACGCCCCGGGGGTCACTGGTAAGACTTTCCAGAACGCTGAACACGCGTTCGATTTGACTGCCGGCCATGGTGGGGGTCCAGACGAAATTTGGCCGATTCTAGAGACAACCGGCGCAATGGGAAATACACCGCGGCATCGTTCGATAACCGCACAAAAAAAGCATCGGCACGGCTCCACTCGCTCAGCGTGCCTTGCTGTGCGCTATTCGACTCCGTATATTTTTTGGAATCAAGTTCCAAAAAATAATAAATCCCCTGCTCCGGAGTTTTTTCGCCCATGTCTGCCGCACCCAGCCTGCATCACCCCGATATCGACTGCGATGTGCTGATTGTCGGCTCCGGCGCGGCCGGGCTTTCAGCCGCCGTCACCGCCGCCTGGCACGGCTTGAAGGTGATAGTGGTGGAAAAGGACCCGGTGTTCGGCGGCGCCACGGCCTGGTCCGGCGGCTGGGCCTGGGTACCCTGCAACCCGCTGGCCCAGCGCGCGGGGATTATCGAAGACGTCGAGCTGCCGCGCACCTACCTCAAGCATGAACTGGGCGCGCGTTACCAACCGGCGCTGATCGATGCCTTTCTTGAAGCCGGGCCGCGCATGGTGGCGTTTTTCGAGCGCCACACCGCCCTGCAATTTGCCGACGGCAATGGGATTGCCGATATCCACGGTGACAGCCCCGGGGCCGGCACCGGTGGTCGCTCGGTAATCGCCGCGCCCTACGACGCACGCCAGGTCGGTAAGCTGCTCAAGCGCTTGCGCAGAACCCTGCGCGAAACCTCGTTCATGGGCATGCCGATCATGGCCGGCGCCGACCTCTCGGCCTTCCTCAACCTGACCCGTTCGCTGCCCGCCGCCTGGCACGTGACCCGGCGCTTCAGCCGCCACCTGCTGGACCTCGCCGTCCATGGCCGGGCCATGCAACTGGTAAACGGCGTAGCCCTGGTGGCGCGCCTGGCCAAGTCCGCCGAAGACCTGGGCGTGCTGCTCTGGGAGTCGGCGCCGGTGACCGAGTTACTGCAGGACAACGGCGCCGTCACCGGCGCAGTGGTCAGCACCGCGCGCGGGCAGATCCGCATCAATGCGGCCAAGGCGGTAGTACTCGCCGCCGGAGGCTTCCCCAACGATATCGAACGCCGCAAGGCGTTGTTCCCGCGTACCCCCAGTGGCCACGAACACCTGGCCTTGCCGCCCCTCGGCGCCAGCGGCGATGGCCTGCGCCTGGGGGAAAGCGTGGGCGCCCAGGTCGACAGCGACATGGAGTCGCCGGTGGCCTGGGCCCCGGTGTCCGCCGTGCCGTACAAGGACGGCAGCGTCGGCCACTTCCCGCACATCATCGAGCGCGGCAAACCGGGGATCATCGGCGTGCTGAGCAATGGCCGGCGCTTCGTCAACGAAGCCGACGGTTACTACGATTACGTCCGGGCCATGGTCGCGGCTGCGCCGGAAGGCGAGGAAGTGGCGTCCTGGCTGATCTGCAGCCATGGCTTCCAGCGCCGCTACGGCCTGGGCATCTCCCGCCCCTTCCCGTTGCCGGTGGCGCCCTTTATCCACAGCGGCTACCTGAAAAGCGCCCCCACCATCGAAGCCCTGGCCCAGGCCTGCGGCATAGATGTGAACGGTTTGCGCGAGACCCTGTCGCACTACAACCGGCACGCGCATCAGGGCCAGGACCCGGAGTTCGGCCGCGGCTCGACCCCCTACAACCGCAAACAGGGCGACCCGCTGCACCAGCCCAACCCTTGCGTGGCGCCCATCGAGCACGGCCCGTTCTACGCGGTGAAGGTACAACCGGGCTGCTTCGGCACCTTTGCCGGGCTCAAGGTCAACCAGCACGCCCAGGTGCTCGACGGCCAAGGCCAGGCGATTGCCGGGCTGTACGCAGCGGGCACCGACATGGCCAGCATCATGGGCGGCCACTACCCCGCCGGCGGCATCAATCTCGGCCCGGCCCTGACGTTCGGCTACATTGCCGGACGCCACATCGCCGGGGCCATCGCTTACGAATAGGAGATCGACCATGCAGCACTCAGCCAACAGCCCCATCCTGACCCAACATGGCCTGCACATGCCCAAGCTGGGCCTGGGTACCTGGCCGATGCTGGGCGAGGAATGCACCCGCGCCGTGGAACAGGCGTTGAGCCTCGGTTACCGGCACATCGACACGGCCCAGGCCTACAACAACGAAGAGGCGGTCGGCCAGGCGCTGAGCAACACCGACGTGCCCCGGGAGCAGATCCACGTCACCACCAAGGTCTGGTGGGACCAACTGCAACCCGATGCCATGTGCCACTCCATGGAGCGCAGCCTCAAGGCGCTGCAGACCGATTACGTCGACCTGTTCCACATCCACTGGCCAACCCCCGACATGGACTTGCAACGCACCCTGGAAACCCTGGCGTCGTTCAAGGAACAAGGCCTGGCCCGCCATATAGGCGTGGCCAACTTCCCGCTGGCGCTGCTGCGCCGGGCGGTCGAAGAACTGGGTACGCCGTTGTCGGCCATCCAGGTGGAGTACCACGTGCTGCTGGGCCAGAGCGGCTTGCTGGACTATGCACGCCAGCACGACATGGTGCTGACCGCCTATACGCCGCTGGCCCGCAACAAGGTTTCGCAGATCCCGCGGATCCAGCAGATCGCCGCCAAACACGGGGTGCTGCCGACCCAGGTGGCATTGAAGTGGTTGCTGGATCAGGACAACGTCGCGGCCATTCCCAAAGCCAGCAGCCAGGCCAACCAGTTGGCCAATCTTGGGGCCTTGCAGGTGCAGTTGGACGATGAGGATCGGGCGTTGATTGCGGACTTGCCGAAGGACCAGCGCCAGGTCAGCCCGGATTTCGCGCCACAGTGGGACGTGTTTGATCGTTGAGCTGAGGGGGGCATCAGGCGCCATTGGCAGTCCAATGGCGCCGGGCTGTAGCTAGAAGTCGAAGAACACGGTTTCGCCTTCACCCTGGATGCGAATATCAAAGCGATAGGCGCGTTGGCCGTCGACTTCGCAGGGATGGGCCAGCAGGGTTTCACGACGTTGCGGCTGTTCGATCAGGTTCAGCACCGGGCAGCGCGCGTTGGCCTCCGACTCGTCGGCAAAGTACAGCCGGGTGTGCAGGTGGATGTTGATGCCCCGGGCAAACAGCGACAGGTTGATGTGCGGCGCCATGGCCACCCCCGCCGCGTTCTGCACCACACCGGGCTTGATGGTGTTCAGCGTCCACTCGCCGGCGTCGAAGGTAGTGGCGGTACGCCCGAAGCTATTGAAGGTTTTTTCCGAATCGAAGACCGGGTCATAGACCCCCTCGTGGTTGGCTTGCCAGAACTCCAGGAACGAGTCGCGCACCAGATGGCCATTGCCGTCGTAGACGTGGCCGATCAGCAGGATCTGTTCGCCGGCCGCGTCAGGCTTGGCCATCTGGTTCCAGATTTCATCGCTGCGGGTCGGGTTGCCGGCAGCGGCCAGGGCCAGGCCAATGTGCACATAAGGGCCGGCCGTTTGCGAAGGGGTTTCGGGCAGCAGTTCGATGGGCATGGGCAAGCTCCTCAGCAGTTCTCGAAATGGGTCTTGCGCTGGCCGCGCAACACGATGTCGAAGCGATAGGCCAGGCAGTCCATGGGGTTGGCGTTGCCCATGTCGAGGCGCGCGATCAGGCTCTGCACCGCATCCGGGTTGGCAATCGACTTGACGATCGGGCACAGCGGGATCAACGGATCGCCTTCGAAATACAACTGGGTGATCAGGCGCGTGGCGATGGACGGACCGCTGATGGAGAAGTGGATGTGCGCCGGGCGCCAGTCGTTGGGGCCGTTGCGCCAGGGGTACGGCCCGGGCTTGATGGTGCGAAAGCTGTAGTAGCCGTCACGGTCGGTCAGGGCCCGGCCGACGCCGCCGAAGTTCGGGTCAAGGGGCGCCAGGTAGCGGTCGTTCTTGTGCCGGTAGCGGCCGCCGGCGTTGGCCTGCCACATCTCCACCAGGGTATGGGGGATCGGCTTGCCGTACTGATCGCAGACCCGCCCGGAAACGATGATGCGCTCGCCCACCGGCAAGCCGCCGTTGTTGAAGTTGAGCAGCAGGTCGTTGTCGAAACGGCCGGTCTTGAGGTGGGAGAAATCCGGGCCGCTGGTTTCACTCACCGATTGCGGGATGCTGACCAGCGCCTGGCGCGGGGAGCGGGCGACGGACGTCTTGTAGTCGGGGGTCAAGGCCTTGGGGTGCCAATTACGGTCACGAATCACGAAGCGACTGCTGTCTGCATCAGACATGTCGATCTCCTGTTGTTGGATTTATGGAGCTGCCCTCGCAGTCTCACCCAACAACAGGAAGCGGAAAATTGAAAAGCCGCCCGTCAACCATAACCAAATGGTTATGGATAAAGCCCTTCACGGTAGGCGCTGCCCACTTCCCGCAGAACGTCGACGCACCATTGCCCGGCCAGCGACAGCGGCAGGCTGGCGTTGCTCGAAATCCCCACCGAGCCCCCGGGCTCGCGCAACCCCAGGTCGATCTCGCACAACTCACCGTTGGCCAGGTCCAGGCGCACCGCGTCCAGCGGGGCGATCCACAGCGCATCAGTGGATAACGCATAACGCCGGCTCAAGGTCACCGACAGGGTTTCCAGGCGCTGCCGGGATTGGCCGATGCCGCACTGCACAAACAGGCTGTCGGCGAACTTGCGGATGGTAGTGCCCGCCAGCGGCAGCACCAGGGGAAAGCGCTCCACGGCGTCACGATCGAGAGGTCCGGCGAGCAAGGGATGCTCCGGGCGCGCCACCAGGGTCATCGACTCGCTGTACAGGTGCTCGAAGCTCAGGCCCTGGATCTCCGGGCTCTCGGTCATGCGCCCTACCACCAGGTCGACATCCCCGACCCGCAGCTGCGACAAAAGGTAGGCGCTGGGGCCGGTGACCACACTCACCGCCAGTGCCGAGTGGCGCTGGTGCAGGCGCCGCACCACTTCCGGCAGCAGCAGGCTTTCAGCGGTAGACAGCACCCCGAGGCGCACCACCCCGGCCGCATATTCACCGCCACGCAGGGTATCCACACCCTCGCGCAGGGCCTGCACCGAAGGCCCGGCATAACGCAGGAAGGCCCGGCCGGCCTCGGTCAGGCTGAGCCCGGCCTTGCTGCGCAGGAACAGGCTGGCATCGAGCAGTTGCTCCAGTTCCTTGAGGGTTTTCGACATCGCCGGCTGGCTCACGGCAAGCACATCGGCGGCACGCGCGAGGCTGCCCTGGCGAGCCATTTCAAGAAAACACACCAGGTGACGGAATTTGATGCGGGTATCGATGTTCAATAGTGAGCCCCGAATAGGTCTGGACAGCAGCGATGCGGCCGCGGGCAATGGTAACGTGCGCGCAAATGCCTGACGACCGGACTGGCGTCGGCACCACTCACCAGCAACACTCACAGCCAACGATAACGAGGATTCACCCCATGCTTTGGAAAAAAGGGCGGCGCAGCGACAACGTGGTGGATGCTCGTGATGACAGCGGTGGCGGTGGCGGCGGCATGCGTTTCGGCGGCGGCAAGGGCCTGAGCCTGACGGCCATCCTGCTGATCGTCGGCATCGGCTGGATCACCGGCCAGGACCCGATGCAGATCCTCGGGCAACTGGCCGGGCAGATGGAGCAATCGGCACCGGCCACGACCCAGACGCGCCAGGCACCACCGGCCAATGATCAACAGGCCGAGTTCGTGCGCGCCATCCTCGGCGACACCGAAGACACCTGGGGCCAGATCTTCCAGGAGGCCGGGCGCCAGTACCAGCAACCCAAACTGATTCTGTTCCGCGGTCGGGTGAACTCCGCCTGCGGCGCCGCTACCTCGGCCACCGGCCCCTTCTACTGCCCTGCCGACCAGCAGGTGTACCTGGACATGGACTTCTTCCGCGAAATGTCCCAGCGCTTTTCCGCCGCCGGCGACTTCGCCCAGGCCTATGTGATCGCCCACGAAGTCGGGCACCACGTGCAGACCCTGCTCGGGGTCTCGGCCAAGATCCAGGCCGCACGCCAGCAAGGCCGGCAAATGCAAGGCGATGGCGGGCTGCTGGTGCGCCAGGAACTGCAAGCCGACTGCCTGGCCGGGGTCTGGGCCAACCATGCGCAAAAACGCCTGAACTGGCTGGAGCCCGGGGATATCGAAGAAGCCCTGAACGCCGCCAATGCCATCGGCGATGACCGTTTGCAGCAACAAGGTCAGGGGCGTGTGGTGCCGGACTCCTTCACCCACGGCACCTCGGCGCAGCGCGTGCGCTGGTTCAAGACCGGCTTCAGCCAGGGCCAGATCGGCCAGTGCGACACCTTCGCCGCGAAGAGCCTTTAAAAATGCGCGTACTGACGCTGGTTGCGCTGTGGATCGCCTGTGCCAGCGCACAGGCGGCGGAACATGGGGTCAAGGACATCAGCCCCGAGCGCCTGGCGCTGGACGGCGGTGAATTGGCCGTGGGCCTGAGCCAGGATTGGCGACAGCCGCTGCCGCAGATCCAGCGCGCACTGATCATCGTCCATGGCCGCCTGCGCAATGCCCAGACCTACCTGCACAGCGCCGAACAGGCCGCCAGCCAGGCCGGGCAAGGCGCGAACACCCTGGTGATCGCGCCGCAGTTTCTCAATGAGTCCGACGTGCAGCGCAACCACCTGGACCGCCAGGTACTGCGCTGGAAGGGCAACGACTGGATGGCGGGCGAGGCATCCATCGGCCCGGGCCAGGTCAGCTCCTATGGCGCCCTCGACCAGATCATCAAACACCTGGGCAACCACACGCTGTTTCCGGCGCTGAAGGAAATCGTGGTCGCCGGCCATTCCGGCGGTGGCCAAGTGGTGCAGCGTTTCGCTCTGATCGGCCACGATCACCCGACCCTGCAACGCGAAGGCATCAGCCTGCGCTTTGTGGTGGCCAACCCATCGTCCTATGCGTACTTCAGCCCGCAGCGGCCGGTGCGGTTCGATGCAGCCGATTGCCCGGGCTTCGACAACTGGAAATACGGCCTGCAGCAGCTGCCGGACTACGCCCGGGGTCAGAGTGCGGAGCAGTTGGAGCAGGCGTACGTGTCACGCACTATCACCTACCTGCTGGGCCAGCAGGACACCGATCCGAACCATCCGGCACTGGATAAAAGTTGTGAAGCCGAGGCCCAGGGCGCCTATCGCCTGATTCGCGGGCACAACTATTTCGACTACCTCAAGCAGCGCCACCCGCAGTTGAGCCATCGGTTGGTGGAGGTGCCGGGGGTGGGGCACAACGGAGATGGGATGTTGACCTCGCCTGAGGGGCAGAAGGCATTGTTCGCCCGCTGAGGGGGCGGACTTTATTGGGGGGCGCTACGCGCCCCAGCGGGAGCAAGCTCCCTCGCCACTAGAAGCCATCTGTAGCCGCTGCCGAAGACTCGGGCCGCAGCGGCTCCAAGGGAACAAACGCCCTCGCTAGATCATTTTCTGCAACGCGCCGCAGTCTGCCGCGTGCCAATCCGCCAGCTCCGGCCATGGGTTCTCCGGCAGGTTGACCAACACCGTGCGCGTGCCTGCGGCGCGGCCGCAGTCGAGGTCGAAGCGGTAGTCGCCCACCATCACCATGGCGCCGGGCGTCACCTCCCAGGCCTCGGCCAACTTCAGCAAGCCACCCGGGTGCGGTTTGGGCGGCGCATCATCGCGGCCCAGCACGTCGTCGATGGCAAAGCAGTCCGCCAGACCGATGGCCTCCAGGGTGATATGGGCCAGCTCCCGCGCGTTGCGGGTCAGGATGCCCAGGCGATAGCCGCGCTGCGCCAGGTCGCGCACCAGCTCCACCGCCCCCGGCGCCGGGCGTGAGCCCAGGGCCAGTTCACGCTCATGCTCCAGCAGCCAGGCATGTTTGGCCGCGGCTTCTGCGGCGGGCAAGGCCGCGAGATGGGTCAGAATGTCGTCTTCCGGGGGGATATCCAGGGCCTGGCGAATGGCGGCGAAATCATGCACTGCAATCGTCAGGGTGCCGTCCATATCGAACACCCAATGGCGTATGTCCGAAAGGCTCATGCCCAGTCCTTGCGATGACGGATCAGACCTTCCTGGGTAACCGACGCCACCAGTTGCCCGGCGCGGTTGAACACGCTGCCACGGGAGAAACCACGGGAATTGCCGGCCCATGGGCTGTCCATGGCGTACAGCAACCAGTCGTCGGCGCGCAGATCGGCATGGAACCACAGCGCGTGGTCGAGGCTGGCGACCTGCATGTCCTTCTGCCACACCGATTTGCCGTGGGGCAGCATCGAAGTGGTCAGCAGGCCGAAGTCGGAGGCATAGGCCAGCAGGTACTTGTGCAAGGCCGGGATATCGGCCAAGGCGCCGTCGGCGCGGAACCACACGTACTTCACCGGGTCCATCGGCTGCGGGTTGTACGGGTCTTTTTCGGTGACCGGGCGCACTTCGATGGGTTTCGGGCACAGCAGTTTTTCACGCATGTGCTCAGGGATCAGGTGCGCGCGCTGCTGGGTGATTTCCAGCTCCGAGGGCAGGTTTTCCGGGCCCACCACTTGCGGCATCTGGTTCTGGTGTTCGAAGCCCTGCTCGTCGTACTGGAAGGAGGCGCTGCAGGTGAAGATCGGGTTGCCCTTCTGGATCGCGGTCACCCGGCGCGTACTGAAGCTGCCGCCATCACGCACCCGGTCCACCTGGTAGACCACCGGCAAACCGGCATCGCCCGGACGCAGGAAGTAACCGTGCATGGAGTGCACATGGCGTGCTTCTTCCACGGTCTGACTGGCTGCGGACAAGGACTGGCCCAGCACCTGGCCGCCGAACAGCTGGCGGAAGCCCAGGTCCTGGCTGCGACCGCGAAACAGGTTTTCTTCGATCGGTTCCAGGGTCAACAGGTCGACCAGATCTTCCAACACGTGGCTCATTCAGGATCTCCTCACACAGAGCAATACCGCGCAGTCTTGGCTGCGGCGGGCAATTCAATCAGGGGGCATCCTGATAATCGGCACATTCTAAACGCCCTGCTGCCCTATCCATGCAAGGTTTCCAACCATTGTTCGCGGTTGATGCGATACAGCACATGGGCGCGCAACGGGTGATCGCCGGCCAGCGCGGGGTGCTCGAAGTCGTCGCTGGGGGCATGGTGCATGCCGATGGCTTGCATGACTTTCTGCGACGGCTGATTGCTGGCTGTGGTGAACGCCACCACCTCTTTCAGCGATAAGCGGTCAAAACCGCAGCGCAGAGCGGTCCAGGCCGCTTCGCTGGCATAGCCCAGGCCCCAGTGTTCACGGGCCAGGCGCCAGCCGATTTCCACCGCTGGGGTAAAGGGCGCTTCGAAACCCACTACGCCCAAGCCGGTAAAGCCGATAAAGGCGCCGCTGTCCTTGCGCTCCAGCGCCCACAAACCAAAGCCATGTTCGGCAAAATGACCGCGTATTCGCCCGATCAATGCCGCACTTTCCAGTCGGCTCAAGGGCGCAGGGAAGTACCGCATGACCTGTGGGTCGGCGCACATTGCCGCAAACGCCGGCAAATCTTCATCGCTCCACTGGCGCATCAACAGCCGCGCGCTTTCCAGTTGCAATATCGGCTCCATCGGGGCCCTCCATAATCCATGGGAGCAAGTCTACATCGCTGGTAGGATCCTTCACGGGTTCCTATCAGAAATTGCCATGCCATTGCCGTTGATTTATCACGATGACTACAGCCCCGAGTTTCCTGCGGAACACCGCTTTCCCATGGACAAATTTCGCCTGCTGCGCGACCACCTGGTGGACAGCGGCCTGACCCGGGATGCCGACCTGCTGCGCCCGCAGCTCTGCCCGCCAGAGATCCTGGCCCTGGCCCATGACCCTGGCTATATCGAACGCTATATGAGCGGCGAGTTGTCCCGGGAAGACCAGCGGCGCCTGGGCCTGCCCTGGAACGAAGCCCTGGCGCGACGGACCGTGCGCGCGGTCGGCGGCTCGCTGCTGGCGGCCGAGCTGGCCCTGGAACATGGCCTGGCCTGTCACCTGGCCGGGGGCACCCATCATGCCCATTACGACTACCCGGCCGGTTTCTGCATCTTCAACGACCTGGCGATCATCAGTCATTACCTGCTGGCGGCCGGTCGGGTCAGCCGGGTGCTGATCTTTGATTGCGACGTGCACCAGGGCGATGGCACCGCTCGGATTCTCGAACATACCCCGGACGCGGTGACCGTCTCGTTGCACTGCGAAAAGAACTTCCCGGCGCGCAAGGCCACCAGCGACTGGGACATTCCCCTGGCCATGGGCATGGGCGACAGCGAGTACCTGCAGGTGGTCGATGACGCCCTCAACTACCTGCTGCCGCTCTACCAACCGGACCTGGTGCTGTACGACGCCGGGGTCGACGTGCACAAGGACGACGCCCTGGGCTACCTGAAACTGACCGACGCCGGGGTCGCCGAGCGCGATGAGCGTGTCATGCGCCATTGCCTGGGCCGCGACATCCCGGTGGTCGGGGTGATTGGCGGCGGCTACAGCAAAGACCGCCAGGCCCTGGCCCGGCGCCACGGCATCCTGCACCACAGTGCGCAGCGGGTCTGGACGTCATCAGGTTGTCACTGAGTTGTGGGCGCATTACCCACAGTCTCTGTGCAACTGCCTGTGTATAACCTGAGCAAAACCCGCTGCAGCCCAGGTTCTGCAACGCCTGCAGGAAGCCGCCTATTTTTTGATCAACTGCCCGTTCAGGCAAGCCCGCCAGGATCGCGGGCCTTGGCTTGAGCAACAGCAGATCGCGCCAAACCCGCCCCGAGGTGGCAACAGGCCCGTCATCAAGGCGTCACACAAACCTGAAGCATTACCCACATTCTCTGTGCAGCTGCTTGTGGATAACCTGGGCAAAACCCGCTACAGGGCTTACTGAACAAGGCTTGCAGGGCACCGCCTATTTTTTGATCAGCTGCATGGGGCAGCCACTGAGGGCCGCGGCGAAGTGCTGCGGTTTTCGGCAGCGACGGTAAAAGTCCGTAGAATGGCCGGCTTCTTTCGCCAACATCGCCCCTCGCCATGACCCAACCCCATACCGCCCTGCCCCACCACGTCGCCATCATCGGCGGCGGCCCTGCCGGCCTGATGGCGGCCGAAGTGCTGAGCCAGGGGGATATCCGTGTCGACCTGTACGACGGCATGCCCTCGGTCGGTCGCAAGTTTCTGCTGGCCGGGGTCGGCGGCATGAACATCACTCATTCCGAGGCCTACCCGGCGTTTGTGTCGCGTTATGCCGAGCGCGCGCCGCACATTGCGCCGCTGCTGCGCGAGTTCGGCGCCGAGGCGCTGTGTGAATGGATTCATGGCCTGGGCATCGAGACCTTTGTCGGCAGTTCCGGCCGGGTCTTCCCCACCGACATGAAAGCCGCGCCGCTGTTGCGTGCCTGGCTCAAGCGCCTGCGCGATGCCGGTGTAGTTATCCACACCCGCCACCGCTGGCTGGGCTGGAATGCCGATAACAGCCTGAAAATCCATAACCCGGAAGGCGAAATTGCGGTACAGGCCGACGCCGTGCTGCTGGCCCTGGGCGGCGGCAGTTGGGCCCGGCTGGGATCGGACGGTGCCTGGCTGCCGTTGCTGGAACAGCGCGGCATCCCGCTGGCGCCGCTGGAGCCCAGCAACTGCGGGTTTGACGTGGCGGGCTGGAGCCCCTTGCTGCGCGAGAAGTTCGCCGGCGCGCCGCTGAAAAACGTGGCCATCGGCCTCAACGACGATAAACCGCGACTGGGTGAATGCGTGATCACCGCCAGTGGCATCGAAGGCAGCCTGATCTATGCCTTGTCGGCACCGATTCGCCGGGCCATCCAGCAGCAAGGCGTGGCCACCGTGCATATCGACTTGCTACCGGGCAAGGCTGCGGACAAAGTCCTGGCAGCGCTGAGCAAGCCACGGGGTTCGCGCTCCATGGCCAAGCACCTGCACAGCCAGTTGGGCATCGATGGACTCAAGGCCGCCCTGCTGCGCGAACTGACCGACGCCCAATGCTTCGCCGATCCAGCTTCGCTGGCCCAGGCCATCAAGGCCTTGCCCCTGAATCTGGTAAAAACCCGACCGCTGGACGAAGCCATCAGCAGTGCTGGCGGCGTGCCCTTTGAAGCGCTGGATGAACGACTGATGCTCAAGGCCCTGCCGGGGTTGTTCTGCGCCGGCGAAATGCTCGACTGGGAAGCCCCCACCGGCGGCTACCTGCTCACCGCCTGCTTTGCCGGCGGGAGAGCTGCAGGAATGGGCATCAAGGGCTGGCTAAACGACAAGACCTAAGCCGCAAGCTTCAAAACTTGCAGCTTGCCCCTAGAAGCTTGCCGCTGCCCCTCAAGGCTTCCTTTTGCGCGGCCCCGTGTTGAAGACCGGCACTTTACGCACCGGTTTTACTGCAGGGGCTTCGGCCACTTCACCGCTTTCCACCCACTTGCCGAGGTTGCGCTTGCCACCGGAGGTCTTGGGTTTTTTCGGCTTTTTCGGTTTTTTCACCACTTGGCCGCTGGCGTCGGTTTCCGGCACCCGGTGCTCGGGCACAAAATCCGGCTCGTCATGGCGCTTGAGGGTCTGGCGGGTCAGGGTCTCGATCGCCGACAGCAGGTTCACCTCATCAGCGCACACCAGGGAGATCGCCTCGCCGGTGGCACCGGCACGCCCGGTACGGCCAATGCGGTGGATATAGTCTTCGGCGACGATCGGCAAATCGAAGTTGACCACCAGCGGCAGGTCTTCGATGTCGAGGCCGCGGGCGGCGACGTCGGTGGCCACCAGGATCTGCGTCTCGCTGGCCTTGAACCGATCCAGCGCACGCTGGCGGGTGGCCTGGGGTTTGTCGCCGTGAATACCATCGGCGTTGACGCCCATGCCCTGAAGTTTTTCCACCAGGGCATCGACCCCGTTACGGGTTTTGGCGAACACCAGCACCTGCTTCCACTTGCCTTTGCGCATCAGGTGCACAAACAGCTCCGGTTTGCGCTTCTTGTCCACCGTCACCACCCATTGCTTGACCGTGTTGGCAGCAACGTTGCGCGGGCTGACTTCGATGCTCAGCGGGTCGTTGAGCATCTGCCCGGCCAGCAGGCGGATTTCGTCGGAGAAGGTGGCGGAAAACAGCAGGGTCTGACGCTTTTTCGGCAGCACGCGGTAGATGTTCGACAGCTCTTCCGAGAAGCCCAGGTCGAGCATCCGGTCGGCTTCGTCCAGCACCAGGGTTTGCAGTTGGTTGAACTTCAGCGCGTTCTGGCGGAACAGATCAAGCAACCGACCCGGGGTGGCGACCAGCAGGTCGACGCCCTTGCGCAGCTTCATCATCTGCGGGTTGATGCTGACGCCGCCGTACACCGCGTAGGTGCTCAGGGGCAGGTTTTCGGCGTATTGGCGCACGCTTTCGTGCACTTGTTCGGCCAGCTCGCGGGTGGGCACCAGGATCAGCGCGCGGACTGAGTTGGCGGTGACTTTCGGCCCTTCCATGGCCAACAGTTGCAACAGCGGCACGGCAAAACCGGCGGTCTTGCCAGTGCCGGTCTGGGCGGCTGCCATCAGGTCGCGACCGGCCAGTACGGCTGGAATAGCTTGCGCCTGCACCGGGGTCGGGGTCTGGTAGCCAAGCGTTTCGAGAGCACGCAGCAAGGGTTCGATCAGGCCAAGAGTGGCGAATGTCATGGGGGTACCGTAGGAAAAATGTCAGCACAGGGTGCAATGCGCGGCAGTTTACCCTAATTCAGGGGCGTTCTCCTGAGTCGAAACCCAGGCTCGGCGGACAATCGCCGAGGTGGACGCTCGGCCGCCAGCCGAGCAGAATTGCCCTGCGCGGGCGGATCGATGCGCCCCGGTGCCCGTCCTATCGCGCCCCCAATGCCTTGCACCTCAGGAGCCACTGCCCCCATGGACAACGAAAACCCCTTCCAGGCCCCCGCGGCCGAACTGCTCGCCGACAAGACCCCCGCCCACAATCAGCGCCTCTACAGTGTGGCCGCCGTCGGCCTGGGCACCTTCTTCGGCACCTCGGTGGCGGGCGCCTACTTTATCGTCCAGAACCTCAAGGCACTGGGCCGTGAGTCCGAGGCCAACACCGTCTGGGCAATCGGCATCGGACTTTTTGTCGCCATGACCCTGGCCGGGTTTTTCCTGCCGGATAACATCCCCGCCGTGGTCTTCGTCCTGCCGCCTCTGTTTGCGATGAACGCTTATGCGCGTCAACTGTTCGGGCCGCTGTTGCTGGAGCACAAGGCGAGCAACGGTCCGTTCTACTCGCTATGGCGCGTCGCGGGTATTGGCCTGCTGTTTTCAGCGGCGGTGGTGGGCCTGATGGTCGCCGTGCTGATGCTGACGGGCTATGCCTGACCCCTGCGCGCTGAAAACCACAACGCCGGGCAATGCCCGGCGTTTTTTATGGGGCCCGGCATCAGCACGGGCACCGGCCAAGTCCAGCTGTCGCCAACCCTCACAAACGGCGGCCTGCTTCAGGCCGCGGTCTGCTCTTCCACCACCGGCTTGGACCGGCGCCACTGCGGCAGGCCGATCAGCACCACGGCGCTGATGATCACCACCATTGCCAGGGCCTCCTCGGTGCCGATGGTCTCGCCGACAAACACGATCCCCAACAGCACGGCCACGGCCGGGTTGACGTAGGCGTAGCTGGTGGCCGCGGCCGGGCGCACGTGCTTGAGCAGGTACATATAGGCGTTGAAAGCGATGATCGAGCCAAAACCCACCAGGTAGGCCAGGGCGAGCCAGCCTTCCAGTGGCGGCACGCTCTCCAGCTGTTCGCCGCTCAGGGCACTGCCGATCAGCAACACCACGCCACCCACCAGCATCTCTGCGGCACTGGCCATGGCGCCCTGGGGCAGCGGCAAGTGCTTGCTCCATACCGAACCAAAGGCCCAGGCCGCTGCGGCGAACACCAACAGGCCCGCACCCAGTGGGCTGGCTTGCAGGTTGGAACCGAGGTTGAGCATGCCGATGCCGATCAGGCCAAGGACGATGCCGGCCCATTCCAGCCGCGTATTACGCGCGCCCCAGAAATAACCGCAGAGCAAGGTGAACAGCGGCACGGTGGCCACTGCCAGCGCCGCCACACCCGAGGCCACGCCGGTGTGTTCGGCCACGCTGACCGCGCCGTTGCCGCAGCTGAGCAGCAGAATGCCGATCATCCCCGCCGCCTTCCACTGCGCCCAGGTAGGTGCCGGCACGCCGCGCCAGCGCAGGAAGCCATACATCAGGCTGCCGGCCAGCACAAACCGAATCCCGGCCAACAACAGCGGCGGCCAGTATTCGATGCCGATGCGAATCACCAGGTAGGTCGAACCCCAGATCACATACAAGGCAAAAAAGGCGGCAATCAACGGCAAGGGAAAACGGCGAAGGCCAGGCATAAGCAGCTCGGTAGGCAGGCAATGGGAAGGCTATTTTAGAAAGCCGGAGCAGGGAAATTAAGTTACAAAACCTGTTTATAAGGCCCATACACTTTCCAAAATAGGGAGATTGCGGCTATAAGCCATGCTTTCGAAAGCCCGGGCCTTTGGGAGCCTTATCATGGACAAATATGACCGCATGCTCCTCGCTGCACTGATCGAAAACGGCCGGGCGACCTATGCCGAGTTGGCGCGCAAGGTGAATCTGTCAGCCCCCGCCGTGGCCGAGCGCGTGGCCAAGCTTGAGTCCAGCGGGGTGATCACCGGTTACCAGGCCAACGTCGACATGGCCAAGCTCGGGCTGCCGATCCAGTGCGTGATCGAACTGCGCCTGGCCCAGCACGGCAACCAGAAGGCCTATGACGAACTGGCCCGGATCCCGCAGTTGACCGAGTGCTACCGGGTCACCGGCGACCCCTGCATGATCATGCGCGCCGCCGTGGCGTCGATGCCGGAGCTGGAAGACCTGATCAACCGGGTGGCGCAGTTCGGCTCCAGCAAGACTTCGATCGTGCTCTCCAGCGCCATCGAACGGCGGGTGCCCCTGGGTCAGTTGGAACACAACGGCAAGTAAGCGGGTTTCACTGACGGCGCCGAACGAACAGCCCTAGAACCCGCGATGGCGCTTGAGGTGGTCGGGAATTTTCGCCGCCGGGACTTTCTGCAATTTGCACAGGAAGTCATGGGACAGCTCGCGCAGGCCGTGGGTGCGGCGCAGTTCCTCGGCCAGGTGCGTGGTGAGGTTGGCCGCCATCTCGGCATCGGCCATGGCCCGGTGAGCCTGGCCGGTATGGGGCAGGCCGGCAAACTGGGTCAGGGTCCCGAGCTTGTGGTTGGGCGCTGCCGGCATCAGGCGCCGCGCCAGCAACAGGGAACAGGCGAAGTTCTGCAAGCGGGTGCGCTTGATCCGTCCCAGCTCGAAATCCCAGAACTTCTGGTCAAAGGCGGCGTTGTGCGCCAGCAGCGGCGTGGTACCGACGAACTCGTTGACCTCGTTCATCACTTGCTCCGCCGAAGGCGCGGTGCGCAGCATGGCGTTGCTGATGCCGGTCAGTTGCTCGATAAAGCCCGGCACCCGCACGCCGGCATTCATCAGGCTCTGGTAACGCTCGACGATGCGCCCCTGCTGCAGGATCACCACGGCAATTTCCGTGGCCCGGCAACTGCTGCTCGGGGAGATCCCGGTGGTTTCAAAGTCGATGACTGCAATGCGTTCCAAACCTGTCCAGCTCCGTACAAAAAATAATCAGTTCTTCAGCAGCAACGCGCCTTCGATCGGCACGTAGCGCGAGGCGGCGCGAATCAGCGAATTGGCGGTGAGCCCCGGCACGCCATAGGCGACGGCCTGGACCCCATGCTTGTGGATGATGCGTTCGAGCAGCATGTCGAAGTCACCATCGCCGGAGGCCAGCACCACCTCATCGACGTGAGCCGCGGCGTCCATGATGTCGATGGTGATGCCCACGTCCCAGTCGCCCTTGGCCGAGCCGTCGCTGCGCTGGATATAGGGTTTGAGTTTTACCGTGAAGCCCAGGTTGCGCAGGATCTGCTGGAACTGCTGCTGCTTGCTGTCACCGCGATCGATGGCATAGGCATAGGCTTCGACGATCTGCCCCTGTTTGCTGATGTCAGCCCACAGGGCGGCGTAGTTGAAGTGGCAACCATAGGCCTGGCGCACGGTGTAATAGAGGTTCTGGACGTCGGCGAACACAGCGATTTTTTTCACCGCTAATCCTCATGGCGCTGGAGCGCGCAGGCTGGATCGGGACTCAAACCCCGAAAAGTCGCCCAGTATGCCAGCCATGGGGAATGTTCCGCGAATAATCGGTCCGGGGGGCCGTGCCTCCCGGACCGAACGCAGATCAGGCGAAGGGATCAGACGAAGGAATCGTCGTCAGAGAACGAACTGTCGTCGCTGCCGTAATCGGCATCGTCCAGGCCGCCCTGGTCATTGCTGCCCCAGGAATCGTTATTGGCCAGGCGTTGGTCGTCATTGCCCCAGCCACTGCCGCTATCGCTTACCGGAGCCGGCTCTTCCTTGATCACTTCCACCACTTCTTGGGGTTGCTGGTTGCTGTGGAACAGGCTGCTGATGCCTTGCGCCAGCATCACACCACCCGCCACCCCGGCTGCGGTTTTCAACGCCCCACCGAGAAACCCGCTGCCCGCCGGTGCGGCTGGCTGCCCGTAGTTTTGCGGCGGCGCCGCATAATTTTGCGGTGCCGCACCAAAATTCTGCTGCGGCTGGGCATTGAAGGACGGCCGCGCCGGTTCACGCCAGCCACCGCTGGACGCCGGCGCAGCACTTTGCGTCGGGGCTGGCTGCGCGTCGCGGGAGCCACCAAAGATGCTCGACAGGAATCCCCCGCCGGTGCTCGGCGCCGGGGCGGCGGCCTGGGCCCTGGCTTGCTGCAGTTCGTTTTGCAATTGCTGGATTTGCTGGGTCAGCTGCTTGTTCTGCTCATCAAGGCTCTTGAGTGCGGCCTCCTGCACCAGAATCGCCTGGGTCATGAAATAGCCCGCGGCGGGCTGGCGGGTCAGATGCTCCTTGATCCGCGCCTCGGCCTGGGCGTCGCGTGGGGCTGAATCCGTTTCGGCTTGCTGCAACCGTGAAAACAGTCCATCGATCAGGGCTTGCTCTTCGCTGTTCATGGCGACCTCTTTAGATTGCCGGTAGAAAACTGGCCCTTGTCCGTTGTGGATAAAGGGTTTGACCAGGAAACGGGCTGATGCCCGGATCAGTAATGGGGCTGTTGCCCGGGCTTTCAATAGGCTTTACCGAACGTTTACGTTTGCTTGCCCGGGGCCCGCATCGGTTAAAGTGGCAAACCGCTCTGCCACTGCGATACCAACCGATGAATCCGTTAGACGTGCTCCGCGACTCCTTGTTCTTCTTCCGGCGCAACCTGGGACAGATCGTGCCCTTGTGCCTGCCGCTGGTGGTACTCGAAGCGCTGTTGCAGCAAGTCGTCGATAACGCCCTGGGCCCCGATGCCTTCCCCGGCTACAGCGTGCTGGTGGGGCTGCTGGTCTACCCGCTGTACACCGGCGCCCTGATTCTGTTTCTCGATGCCCGCAGCCGTGGCGAATCACCTCGCACCCGTGACCTGCTGGCCATGTCCCTGACGCTGTGGCCGCGCTTTGCCCTGCTGACCGCCACCAGCACCCTGCTGATTCTGCTCGGGCTGTCGATGTACTTCCTGCCCGGGCTGTGCGTGATGGTGATGCTGGCATTCGCCGAATACCTGCTGGTGCTCAAGGGCCTGCAACCGCTGGCGGCGATCAAGGAAAGCCTGCGCCTGACCCGTGGTCATTTCCTGCGTATCCTGGTGTGCATCCTCTGTGTGATGACCCCGTTGTGGCTGCTCAAGGGCGCCAGCAGTGCGGCCTACCCGGACCCGCAGAACGCCTTCCTGGGGTTGGTGATCGACAGTGCCTACAGCTTCCTGCAGTTGTTCACCAGCGTGGTGCTGTTCCGCCTGTTCATGCTGATCAGCGATCTGCCCGACAAACGCTGAAACCGACACCGGCCGCTCTGCCCCTTGGGCCGCGGCCCTGCTCTCGGTTATGCTCGCGCTCAATCCTGCAACGCCATAAGCCGAGCCGATGACCCGTCTACTTCGCTTCACCCTGCTGGGCCTGCTCCTGCTGGCCGGACTGTTTGCAAGCCTGGTCTACAGCCTGACGTGGCGCCCGGATGCCAAGGAGTCGCTGCCCGTCAGTTGCGCGGCCAAGGCCCCGATCCTGATGCCCGGCCAGGCGCTGAAGGTGATGACCTGGAACGTCCAGTACCTGGCCGGCAAGCGCTATGTGTTCTGGAATGACCAGGCCCAGGGCCCGGATGAAAGCCCCACCACCGAGGACATGGCCTTCAGCCTCGACGAGGTGGCACGGGTTATCCGCGACGAGCAACCCGACATCGTCTTGCTGCAGGAACTGGACAACGGCGCCAAGGCCAGCGCTTACCAGGACCAGCTCAAGCTTTTGCAGGAGCGGGTCACCGACCTCTACCCCTGCAGCACCCAGGCCTACGACTGGAAGGCCGACTTCATTCCCTCACCGCATATCTTCGGCAGCGTCGGCCGGCAGCTGGCCACCCTGAGCCGCTACCAGATCGAGCACGCCGAACGCCTGCAACTGCCGATCGCCTCCGCCAATCTGCTGAGCCGTCAGTACCAGCCCAGGAACGCCCTGCTGGTGAGCTACCTGCCCCTGACCGACGGCGGGCAGATGGCCATTCTCAACACCCACCTGGAACGGGCGAAACAGGCCGACGAGACCTTGCCCAACCAGGTCACGGCCATCGCCAAGGTGCTCGACACGTTCGAAGGACGCGGCACGCCCTGGCTGATCGGTGGCGACTTCAACCTGCTGCCCCTGGGCCAGTACCAGCGCCTGGCGCCGGAACAGCGCGCGCCCTACGCCGCCGACAGCGCGCTGCACCTGCTGTGGGATAAATATCCGATGGTGCCGACCAATACCCAGGCCGGCGGCATTGACCGCGAAAACTGGCTGACCCACTACCCCAACGACCCGAGCCTCAGCGGCCCCGACCGCACGGTCGACTACCTGTTCTACAGCCCGCGCATCAAGCGGGTCGAGGCCCGGGTCAGGCAGGACGACACCTTGCGCATCTCCGACCATTTACCGGTGATCGCCCGCTTCCTGCTGCCTGCCGCGCAATAACCCGCGTTTATTGACCGGGCTATTTGCGCGGCTTGGCCCGCGCGGTCGCTTCGGCCACCAGCGGGTCGTCCGGCCAATAGTGTTTCGGGTAGCGGCCCTTCAAGTCCTTCTTCACTTCGGCGTAGGTGCTGCGCCAAAAGTTGGCCAGGTCCTGGGTCACCTGCACCGGGCGCCGGGCCGGTGACAACAGGTGCAACTTGACCACTTGCCGGCCGCCAGCGATACGCGGTGTCTCAGCCAGGCCGAACAGCTCTTGCAGGCGCACCGCGAGAATCGGCGGCTGCTCGCTGTAGTCCAGGCGAATCGACGAACCCGAGGGCACGCTCAAATGCTGCGGCGCCAGCTCGTCGAGGCGTTGCGGCAGCGGCCAGGGCAACTGATTGCGGACGATGCTCGACAGGTCCAGTTGGGCGAAATGACTGAGCCGCGAGACTTTGCCCAGGTACGGCAGCAACCAGTGCTCCAGGCCCTTGAGCAAAGCGCCGTCACTGACATCGGGCCACTCGCTGTCTGACTTGGCGGCAAGGTCCAGTTGCCGCAGCAAGGCCACTCGTGCCTGCCACTGGCGCAACTCCGGGGTCCAGGGCAACAGCTCCAGCCCCTTGCGCCGCACCAGGTTGACCAGCGCCTGGCTGCGCGCCGCCTCGTCCAGCCCGGTCAGGGGTTCGCGACTGAGCACCAGTTCGCCAACCTTGCGCTGGCGCTCGGCTCGCAGCACACCTTCGCGCTCGTCCCAGTCCAGTTGATCGACGGTGCGAACCTGCTCGGCCAAGACCGAATCGAACAGTGCCGGATCGAAATCGGTCGCCAGGTAAATCCGCTCCTCGCGCTGCCCCTGGCGGCTGCCCAGATCGGCAATCACCAGCCAGGCTTGCTTCATCAGGCTGTCGGCCTCGCTGAACAGCGCCGCACGCCCGTTGGCCAGGCGATACTCAGCCCCCCCGGGACGCCGCTGCTGAGCCACGCGATCCGGATAGGCCAGGGCCAGCAAAGCCCCCAGCCAGCGCGGATGCTCGGGGTCCGGCACCGCGGCGCTGGCGTTGCCCCGCAGGTAGCCGCGGTACTGTCGCGCCAATTGCCGTGCCCGCTGCACCCCACCCTGGGCACCGCGCGCCGCGCGGGCTTCGCCCGACAACAACACCAGGCGGCTGTGCAAGTCGGCACCGGCACCGCGCAGGATGTCCCGTTCGCCAAGCAGCGCGGCCACATCGCAGGCCATGTCCGCCAGCCCCAGGGCCTGGCCGCGCAGCAGCAAATGGGCGATGCGTGGATGGGCCGGCAATTGCGCCATGGCCTGGCCGTGGCGCGATAACGTAGCCTCTTCACCGGCCTTGGCTTCCAGGGCACCGAGGCGCTCCAGCAAGTCCCGGGCCTGGGTGTAAGCCGCAGTGGGCGGCCCATCCAGCCACACCAATTGCCCCGGAGCGACGCCCCAGCGGGCCAGTTGCAGAGCCAGCCCGGCCAGATCCGCCTGGAGGATTTCCGCACTGGCATAGGCCGCCAGTTGCTCATGCTGATCCTCGGACCACAGGCGATAACACACCCCGGGCTCCAGGCGCCCCGCACGGCCGGCACGTTGTGTGGCGCTGGCGCGAGAGATGCGCTGGGTATCGAGACGGGTCATGCCGCTGCCCGGGTCGAAGCGCGGCACCCGCGCCAGCCCGGCATCGATTACCACGCGCACGCCGTCGATGGTCAGGCTGGTTTCCGCGATGTTGGTGGCCAGCACCACTTTGCGCTGGCCGGCCGGCGCCGGGTCGATGGCCGCACGCTGGGCTGCAAGATCCAGCTCGCCGTGCAGTGGGCACAGCAGGATCTCGCGACGGTCTCCCAGGGCCTCGGCCAGTTGCTGATGTACCCGGCGGATCTCTGCCTGTCCCGGCAGGAACACCAGCAGGCTGCCGGGCTCATCGTTGAGAGCCTCAAGAACGGTCTGCACCACCCGTGGCTCGATAAACTCGCCAGGCTGATAAGGCCGCCCCCAACGCTGGGTCACCGGGAACATGCGCCCTTCGCTGCGCAGGATCGGCGCATCGTCGAGCAGTTGCGACAGGCGCTCGCCTTCCAGGGTGGCCGACATCAGCAGGATCTTCAGCGGTTGCTCATCACGAAACAGCTCGCGGCCATTCAGGCTCAGGGCCAGGGCCAGGTCGGCGTCGAGGCTGCGCTCGTGGTACTCATCGAAAATCAGCAAACCCACGCCATCCAGCGCCGGGTCGTCCTGCAGGCGGCGGGTCAGGATGCCTTCGGTGACCACTTCGATACGGGTGTTGGGGCCGACCTTGCTGTCCAGGCGGATACGGTAGCCCACGGTTTCACCGACTTTCTCCCCCAGCTCGCTGGCCAGGCGCTCGGCCGCCGCGCGGGCTGCCAGGCGCCGTGGTTCGAGCATCAGGATGGTCTGTCCGGCCAGCCACGCTTCATTCAACAGGGCTAAAGGCACGCGGGTGGTCTTGCCGGCACCCGGCGGTGCTTCGAGCACCGCCTCATTGCGTGTCGCCAGGGCGGCGCGCAGTGCAGGCAAAACTTCATCAATTGGCAAAGAATTCATGCTGGCTCCAAAACAGAGGCGCGAGTATAACGGCGAACTGCCTGGCGTTAATCACGGTCTGAACTCAAACCGACAACGCTTCACCCCCTTTGGCTTCACGCTTTGCTCAGGAGATTTCCATGCGTATTCCCTTCCGTTTGATTGGCGGTGTGCTGGTCGCCACCCTGCTGACCCAGGTCACCGCCTGCGGCTCGATTTTCTTCCCGGATCGACGCGGCCAGATCGAAGGCAAGATCGACCCCCTGGTGGCTGTGCTCGATGCAGTGGGGCTGCTGTTTTACGTGATCCCCGGATTGATCGCCTTCGGCGTCGACTTCGCCACCGGCGCCATCTACCTGGAGCCCGGAAAAACCGCGCAGATCGCCCCGGAAAAACTCCAGCAAGCCATAGGCGCCGACGGCAAAGTCGATAACCGCAAACTGCAGGCGATTCTCGAAAGCGAACTGGGCGGCAGCTTTCCGCTGGATGATCCACGCCTGATCCAGCACAAAGGCAGCGTGCAACAGTTGGCGCTGTACGGCCTGCAGCCTGCGGCCTGAAGCGGCCTCTGAAGGAATTCGCCTCGTATGAGCACTAGTCCGGAACACGCGCGCCTGCTGCGCCTGGCCACCCGCGCATCATTGGCGGTGGCCAGCATCCTGATCGTGGCCAAGGCAGTCGCCTGGTGGCTCAGCGGCTCGGTGAGCCTGCTGGCGGGCCTGACCGATTCGTTGCTCGATGGTGCGGCGTCCTTCCTCAATCTGCTGGCGGTGCATTACGCCCTGCGCCCGGCCGATGACGACCACCGGTATGGCCACGGCAAGGCCGAGTCGCTGTCAGGCATGGCCCAGGCGGTGTTCGTCGCCGCCAGTGCGGTGCTGATCGCGATCCAGGCCATCGAACGCCTGAAAAACCCCGAGCCGCTGGGCGCGCCCTGGGTCGGTATCGGCGTGATGCTGCTGTCCCTGGCCCTGACCGTGGCCTTGCTGATGGTGCAGAGCCGGGTCATCCGCGAAACCGGTTCCACGGCGGTACGGGCAGACTCCCTGCATTACCGTTCGGACTTGCTGCTCAACGCCAGCATCCTGATGGCCCTGGTGCTCGCCAGTTTCGGCTGGCACCAGCTGGACGCCTGGTTTGGCCTGGCGATCGCCGTCTACATCCTGTGGAGTGCGCTGCAGATAGCCCGCGAGAGCGTGGCCGTGCTGATGGACGAAGAATTGCCGCCGGATGTCAGCCAGCACATGCTCGAACTGGCCTGCGCCGTTCCAGGGGTGCTGGGTGCCCATGACTTGCGCACGCGGATCTCCGGCAGTCACTGGTTCGTGCAATTGCACCTGGAACTGCCGGGGGACTTGAGCCTGTCAGTGGCCCATGGCATCAGCGACCAGGCCGCCGATGCGATCCATGCCGCCTACCCGAGGGCCGAAGTGCTGGTGCACGCCGACCCACAGGAAGTGGTGCTGGCTGCCAGGGGTCAGTAAGTCACCTGATAACCGCGCGAGCTCAGGCAACTGCCCTGGGCCTGGCGGTAGGTCTGCACCACTTCGGGCGCAGGCGGATAGGTGGCCACTGCCGGATCGAAGCCACTTTGCTGCACGGCCCAGCGATAGCAGTCGTAACGGTCCTGATCGATCTGCTGCGGCGATTGCCCGCTGACCGGGTAAGCCACCACGTCATAACCATTGCCCGCCTGTTGCGGCGGCGGGCTGGCCACCGGCGGCTGCACCACCACGTAGTCCTGGGTGTTGGCTTCGTAGGTGTAGTAGGCGCCCGCCGCGAGAAAGAACAGCGCGCTGCCGATCCAGACTTCCCGGGCGTAATCCGGCAGATAACCCACGCGAATGCCATAGGGCGGCGTCACCACGACGTAGCGCGGGCCTTGCGGGCGATACCAATAGCCACCGGAGAAGAAGTAGTCCTGGCCCCGATAAGGCACGCGGTAATTGCGATCCGGAAAACGGTCGATCACATACCCCGGGCGATACTGCGGGCCTGGCCCCCAGCCGTTGCCATGCCCATCCGGGCGCCCCGGCCAGCGATGATCGTCGGCATGTCCGCCGCCCGGACGGGAGCCCGGCCCGCCCGCCTGCCAGTGCTGGTTGTAATCATTGCGTCGCGGCGTGTCCTGGTAGTAGCCGCGCTGCGGCTCCTGGGTCTGGCGCACGGTGTCGGGACGCCCCTGGATCGGCAGGTTGTTCTGCGGACGGGTTGCCGGCTGCACGGCAGGCTGCTGCACCGGACGGCCCTGGCCGTTTGGATCGTGCTGGGGACGGTTCTGCCATTGTCCGCCCGGGTTCTGGCTTCCCGGGTTCTGGCCGTTATGTTCGAACTGGCGGCTGTTATCGCCGCGAATAATCTCATTCTGTGGCCGGGGCTGATTATTCTGAGGACGGTTCTGGTTGTTTTCCGGACGCGGCTGGGCAGGTGCCGGACGCGCCTCTGGCGCATGTTCGCGCTGGCCGCCGCCATTGCCACCACCGGCGCCATGCTGAGGACGTTGTTGTGCCTCATCCCGCTCGTCGGCCAGCGACTGCCCGCTGACACTGATACACAGCAAACCAACACCTGCCAAACGCCAGATGCGCGACTTCATGCTATTCCTCACTGCGGATTAGGGCCTATAGATAAGACTGGAAAAGCACAGGCCGGTTCTGCAACAGGTTATCAGTCACGAGACTTATTTAGGGGCAATAAAAAAGGGGGACCCGTCGGTCCCCCCTTGAGATTTTCGTCCGTGCTCGGCGCTTGTGGCCCCGGCTCACCTCACTCCGTCTTCTGGACAGTGTGTAGCCCGGGGGCCGACTCAACCCTGTGGGGGTGGCGACCGCGGCTGGCCTGATTCGGCGGGCCGCACTGGACTCTATGTCCGGGCAGTGATTCTGGTGTTAAGAATAGGCCTGGAGCGTCGACACAGGATTGCGAAGATTGCTCAAATAAACATAGCTTGCGCAATTTTTAACTCAGGATAGATAATCTGGCGCAATAGTTATGACAAAGGCCTGTTCCATGAGCAAACTCGACCGTTACGACCTGAGCATTTTGGCTGAATTGCAACGCGACGCCCGCATCTCCAACCAGGAGCTGGCCGAGCGTATTGGCCTGTCACCCTCGCCCTGCTCGCGCCGGGTCAAGCAATTGGAAGACGACGGCTACATCTCGCGCCAGGTCGCCCTGCTCGATCGCAAGATGCTCGGCCTGAGCCTGACCGCCTACGTGCTGATCGGCATGGACCGGCACACCCCCGAGCGCTTCGAGAACTTTGAAGCGGCGATCCGCAACCTGCCTCAGGTCCTGGAATGCAGCCTGGTGACCGGCATGGACGCCGACTACCAGCTCAAGGTCGTGGTGCCCGACATGGACCACTATCAGAAACTGCTGCTGGGCCACCTGACCCGCATCGAAGGCGTCACCAGCGTGCGTTCGAGCTTCGTCCTCAACCAGGTACTCAACAGCACCGAACTGCCACTTACCCACCTGCGCGGCTGATTACGCCGCGCCAGCGAGCCTGCCTGTGGCGACGTAACGCACGCAGATCAATGCCCTGCCCATACCCCTTGGCGTATACTCGGCCGGCCTTTTTTGCCCTGCCTGCGCTGGAGATGTTCGATGGATCCTGCAGTTTTCGAAGAATGGATGATGACGGTCCTGGTCAGCATCCTGATCATTTTCATGGCGTTTATCGTCTGGGATCTGGCGAAGAAGTCCAAGGCCGGGCGCTTCGGCTCGTTCATCCTGTTCTTCGTCCTGGGCCTGGGCGTGGCCGCCTTCATTATCAAGAGCGTGGTCATCGGCCTCATCGAGTCCGGGGTTCTATAAACGCGCCGGGACTTCCTTCCACTGCCCCTGATCCAGCCCGTCCAACGTCCAGTCGCCAATCCTGACCCGCACCAGGCGCAGGGTCGGCAGGCCAACCGCAGCGGTCATGCGCCGGACCTGACGGTTGCGTCCCTCGCGAATCACCAACTCCAGCCAACTGGTGGGCACGCTCTTGCGAAAGCGCACCGGCGGATTGCGCGGCCACAGCTCGGGCTCATCAAGGGCTCGGGCCTCGGCGGGCAGGGTTGGGCCGTCATTTAGCTGCACCCCATCGCGCAGTTGCTGCAATTGCTCGGCGCTGGGCACGCCCTCGACTTGTACCCAATAGGTCTTGGCCAACTTGTGCCTGGGGTCGGCGATGCGCGCCTGAAGCTGGCCATCGTTGGTCAGCAGCAACAGGCCCTCGCTGTCACGGTCCAGGCGACCGGCCGGGTAGACGCCCGGTACGGCGATGAAATCCTTGAGGGTCGCTCGCCCTTGCTCATCATTGAATTGGGTCAGCACATCGAAGGGTTTGTTGAACAGAATCAGTTTCGGCTCGGTCGGCGGCGCCTTGGCGATACGGCGCGGCGCCTGGCCGGAAGACGGGCTGTTGCTGCCTGGACGGCGGGAAACGGGACGAGGGGGACGGGGCATGGTGAAAAGGACATTCAGCGATCAGGACCGACAATGCTAGTGGCCTGATCGCCAAATGACCATTCAATAAACACTCAGCGGAATGGCGGCTCGTCGAAGCTGCGCAGTTTGCGCGAGTGCAGCGAGTTGAGGTCGGTGCGCAGCAGGTCCACCGCTGCGATGCCGATCTTCAGGTGCTGGCTGACCGCTCGCTCATAAAAAGCGTTGGCCGAACCCGGCAGTTTGATTTCGCTGTGCAGCGGTTTGTCCGAGACACAGAGCAAGGTGCCGTACGGCACTCGCAGGCGATAGCCCTGGGCGGCAATGGTGCCGCTTTCCATGTCCACGGCCACGGCCCGGGACAGGTTGATCAGCGGCCGCTCCTGAGCCCAGCGCAACTCCCAGTTGCGGTCGTCGTAGGTCAGCACGGTGCCGGTGCGCAGGCGCTTTTTCAGGTCGTCGCCCTTCTCCCCGGTGACATTGGCCGCGGCTTGCTGCAAGGCCATCTGCACTTCGGCCAGGGCCGGAATCGGAATATTGGGCGGCACCACCCGGTCCAGAATCCCATCGCGGCGCATATAGGCGTGAGCCAGCACATAGTCACCAATGGTCTGCGACTGCCGCAGGCCACCGCAGTGGCCGATCATCAGCCAGCAATGCGGACGCAGTACCGCCAGGTGATCAGTGATGTTCTTGGCGTTGGACGGGCCGACGCCGATATTCACCAGGGTCACGCCATGGCCATCGGAGGCCTGCAGGTGATAGGCCGGCATCTGGTAGCGGTGCCAGACCACCCCGGCGGCAATCGCCGAGGCTTCGCCGTGGTCCATGGTTTTTTCGATGACTACGTTGCCCGGCAACACCATGCGTACAAAACGCGGATCGCTGCGCAGTTGCTCCAGGCCGTGGGTAATGAACTGGTCGACGTAACGGTGGTAGTTGGTCAGCAGGATCCAGGGCTGCACGTGGCGCCAGTCGCTGCCGGTGTAATGCACCAGGCGCCGCAGGGAAAAGTCCACCCGTGCGGCGTCGAACAGTGCCAGGGGCAAGGGGTCGGTGTTTTCCCAGTCATACAGGCCGTCGGCAATGCCGTCGGTGGCGGCGGACAGGTCGGTGCTGGGGAAAACCCGCGCCAGTACGGCGGCGGTCACGCCGGAACCGGCCAGCTCATCGCCCTGTTCGACCACATAGGGATACGGAATATTCTGCTCGCTGACGCCCACTTCCACGGTCACGGTGAAGTCGTGCATCAACGGCACCAGTTGCTCCAGCAGGTACTTACGGAACGCCGCCGGATGGGTGACCGTGACACTGTAGGTGCCCGGCAGCTGGACCTTGGCATAAGCCCGGGTGGTTTGTGGGACTTCGCCCTGGCAGAGGTAGGTCAAACGTAATTCGGGGTAGCGAAACTGCGCCCGTTGCTCGGCGGTGGGTTCGACGCGATCCTTGAGATAGCGCTTGAGCGCCTGGCTCAAGGCGGAGGTGGCCCGCTCATGCAGTTGAGCAAGCCGATCCACGGCTTGCTCGGCGGTTTGAACGACAATAAAAGCTTCGGTCACGATAAGCATCCTGTGTTCTGATCTTGCAGGCGTTCATCTTGCCTGCATCGCCGCCTCACGGGAACCGCCCAATCGCTACCAGCGCCCAAGGTTGATCAAAAGGCCTGGGGTGTGCAGCGTGCCACTATCGCCGCGACATCCAGGCCCCGCGGCAAAGTGCCGTAGGCGCGCCCGGCATTGCCCAGGCGACTGGCGATAAAGGCATCACTGACGGCCGCATTGCCCGCCTCCAGCAACAGCTTGGCCTGCAACCCGAGCGCAATGTCTTCAGTGAGCTGCCGCGCGCGGTACTGGATATCGTCGGTGTCCTTGAACGCCTGTTGCAGCGTGGTGATATGAGCGGCCAGGCGTTTATCGCCATGACCATCGCCAAGCTCGGCGAACAACACATCCAGCACCCCAGGCTCTTTCGACAGGGCACGCAGCACATCGAGGCACTGCACATTGCCCGAGCCTTCCCAGGTCGAGTTGACCGGCGCCTCGCGGTACAGCCGCGGCAGGATGCTTTCTTCCACGTACCCGGCGCCGCCCATGCACTCGGCGGCCTCGTTGATCATGGCCGGCGCCCGCTTGCAGATCCAATACTTGCCCACTGCCGTCACCAGCCGCGAGAACTTGGCCTCCTGGCCATCATCCAGGTGATCCAAGGCCCGTCCCATGCGCAGGCTCAAGGCCAGGGCCGCTTCGCTTTCCAGGGCCAGATCGGCGAGGACGTTCTGCATCAGCGGCTGCTCGGCGAGCACCCGGCCACCCACCAGCCGATGGGCGCAATGATGGCTGGCCTGGGTCAGCGCCTGGCGCATCAGCGAGCTGGAGCCGACCATGCAATCGAAACGGGTCATGGCCACCATCTCGATGATGGTCGGCACCCCGCGACCTTCCTCGCCCACCATCCATGCCAGGGCGCCGCGGAACTCCACTTCGCTAGAAGCATTGGAGCAGTTGCCGAGCTTGTTTTTCAGGCGCTGGATATAGAACTGATTGCGGCTGTCATCAGGGCGATGCCGGGGCAGCAGGAAACAGGTCAGGCCCTTTTCGGTCTGGGCCAGGGTCAGGAAGGCATCGCACATCGGCGCCGAACAGAACCACTTGTGCCCTACCAGCTCATAGGCCTGCCCGGGACCACCCGCTCCCACCGGATAAGCCCTGGTGGTGTTGGCCCGCACATCGGTGCCACCCTGTTTCTCGGTCATCGCCATGCCGATGGTCACACCGGCCTTGTGCGCCATGCCGACGTTGCGCGGGTCGTACTCGGTGGTCAGCACCTTGGGCAGCCATTGCTCGGCCAGGTCGGGCTGCAACTTCAGCGCCGGGACGCAGGCAAAGGTCATGGTCAGGGGGCAACCGCTGCCGGCCTCGGCCTGGCTGTGCAGGTAAGTCATCGCGGCGCGAGCCACGTGGGCGCCGGGCTGGGCGTCGGTCCAGGGCAGCGACGGCAAGCCATGTTCGACGGCAGTACGCATCAACTGGTGATAGGCCGGATGAAACTCCACCAGGTCCAGGCGATGCCCAAAACGATCATGGCTGACAAACACCGGCTTGTTCTGATTGGCCAGGAAACCCGCTTCCATCAGCGGGCCACCGGCCAGCGCCCCATAGGCATCGATCCGCGGCTCGGCCCAGGCGCCGCCAAAACGCCGGGTCCACTCTTGCAGGGGCAGGTCGATGCGATACAGGTTGATGCCATCCAGAGACGGCGGCTGGTTGGTGACTTCGTGGGTTTCAGCGAACTGGTGCAGGTTCATGACGGGGCTCCTGAAGGCGTGACTGGCCTCAGTTAAGCACCCCACCCCCGGGGTTCAAAGTGTCATATACGCCTAAATATCGGCACTTTCACCCTGCTCAGGACAGAGCACACGCTTGAACAGCACCACCTGCAACTCCTCGAATTTCACCGGCCGGGCCACGTGCTCGATCCAGCCATAAGCCGTGCAATGTTCGCGCTCGGCTGCATGGGTGCACGCCAGCGCCACCAGCACCGGCAACCTGGCGCAACCGGGCAAGGCCTGCACCTGGGCGCTGAACGCCGTGGCGTCCTGGGCGCTGATCTGGCAATCAAGCAGCACCCCATCCACCTTCTCCACCCGCAGCTGCTCCAAAGCCTGCGCGGTGCTGTCGACGCTGAGCACCCGATAACCGAGCTTGAGCAACATGCCACGCACCACCAACTGATTGATGCTGTTGTCATTCACCAGCAGCATCGTGCAATCCTCCGGCACCCGCCGGCACACCGAGCGCGCCTGGAACACCGAAGGGATGTGCAGAGCGGGACTGACGTCCACCTCGAACTTGACCTCCAGGCGGAAGCAACTGCCGCGCCCCGGCTCGGACTCGTGGGTCAGGTGGCCCCCCATCAGCTCAATCAACTGCCGGCAAATGGCCAGACCCACACCCAACCCGCCATATTCCCGGGTCATTGAGCTGTCGAGCTGGAAAAACCGCTGGTACAGGGTCGCCTCGTCCAGATTGACGAAGCCGATCCCGGTGTCGATCACGGCCAAGGTCAGCGCCTGGCGCCCATCAACCTCCGGCTTGGCGGTGATACGCAGGACCACTCCACCGACACGGGTAAATTTGATGGCATTGTCCAGCAGGCACTCCAGGCATTGATTGAGCTTGCCGCGATCGCCCAGCAGGCGGTCCGGCACCCCGGCCGCCAGGTCGACATCGAACCCCAGGGCCTTGCCCGAGGCATTGGCCGCAAACTGCAGGCGCAGGCCATCAACCATCGAACGCAGGCTGAACGACTCGCGCTGCGCGCTGAGCTTGCCAGCCTGCAATTCGGTCAGGGTGAGGATGCCGTTGACCATGCGCATCATGTCCCGCGCCGAGCCGGCGGCGGTTTGTTGATATTGCTCAAGCTCCGGATCCAGATCGAGGGTCTGCATCAGTTCCAGGGAGCCGATCACCCCATTCATCGGGGTGCGCAATTCGTGGGTCAGGGTGGCCAGGAACTCGTCCTTGAGCCGATTGCTGTGGGCCAGTTGCTGGTTCAGCACTTCAAGCTTCTGCCCGGCATCGAACAGGGTCTGCGCCTGCTGCTCGCGCATCGAGTTGATCCGGTCGGCCAGGGCCAGGGACAGCAGCGCCACCTCGATCGCCGAACCGATCTGGCTGGCGTACATGGTCAGGAACACGTTAGGCAGGTAACCGAGCACCATCAGGGTGTTGATCACCCCGCCGAACAGAAACGCCGACCAGGCGATGATGAAATAGCGTGCCACGCGCAAGCCTCGGTACCAGACCACAATCCCGGAAACGAAGATCACCACGGTAAAGATCAGGGCCAGGCCGGTCGCCAGGCGCAAGGCCAGGGCGTAGCTGGTCATCAGCGACAGGCCCAGCACCACGGCGCTGCAGGCGATCAGCACTAACAACAGGCGATCAACCCAACGGCTGTGGCTTGAGGTCTGCAGGAAACTGCGGGCGAACTGGCTGCCGAACAGCGCGGCCGAGGCGATGAAGAATGGCGTGGCGGCGTTGGCCCACCATGGGTTGTTCGGCCAGAAATACTCGACCGCCGCGCCGTTGACCGAGAGCTGGTACAGGCCGAACGAGGCGATATAGAAGATGTAGTAGAGGTAGCTGGTGTCGCGCACGCTGAGGTAGATGAACAGGTTGTAGATCAGCATCCCCAGCAGCACGCCGTAAATCAGGCCCAGTACGTACAGGCGCATCGGCTGCGCCTCGAGGTAGGCGGTGCTCGACCAGAGGGTCAGCGGGGCCTGGATCGAACCCTCGCTTTGCAGGCGCAGGAACACCGTCTTGTGCTCGTTGGGCGCAAAACTCAGGTCGAACAGGTAGTTGTTCTGGCGGATCTGCCGGCTGTCGAAGGGCAAGGCGTCGCCCGTTCGTCCAGCCAGGCGGTAGCCGGAGCCTTCATCGGGCACATAGAGGTCGAGATGATCCAGCGGTGGGTAAGCCAGTTCCAGCAACCAGGTGCGCTGCGCAGTGGGGTTGCCGGGCCGGTAATCCAGGTCGACTTTCAACCAGAACACCGAGTGCGAGTAACCGGCATTGAGGGTGGGCTTTTCGTGGGTTTTGAAATTGCCAGCCAAAGCCTGTGAACTGACTTCGGCGATGGTCGCCTCGCCACTCACATCTTCGAACACCTGCATGACCTGGCCCAAGGGCAGGCGCTGAGTGAACTCGTCGAACTCGACCGCGCCAGCCAACATTGGCACACACAACAGCAACATCAACAAATAGCGCATAAAGCCCCAGCGTGGCCTGTCCGGTTGTGTCAAAAAGCCCCCATTCCTTTTGAGCAGACGTAAAACCGGCATTACCTGTTATTGGTTTGGATCCACTCTAGCATAGCCGCTGATGGCCATTGAGCACCATTGAAAATTTTAGTCTAAAGGCTCTAGAACGGGCATTTCAGCGCTATCCATTGAGCTAGAGCTGTTCGTTCAGTCAAGTCGATTCATGGGAAGCTGCGACTCGGCGCAAAGGCGCGCCGAGAGCCGCGAAAAAAAACGTTTGGTGGTAAGCTCGCGCACCATGAATATCTACAGCTCTCGCCCCGTTGTCCTCTGTCTCTCCGGCCACGACCCAAGTGGTGGCGCCGGCTTGCAGGCAGATATCGAAGCCCTGCTCGCCCAGGGTTGTCATGCAGCTCCGGCTGTGACCGCGCTGACCGTGCAAGACACGGTCAACGTCAGCGACTTCCGGGTCCTGGATCGTGAGTGGGTACTGGCCCAGGCCAACGCCGTGCTCAATGATTCGACCGTGGCCGCGGTCAAGCTCGGCATGCTCGGTTCCCTGGAGATGGTCGACACCGTAGTCGAACTGCTCCAGGCGCATCCGCATTTGCCGATGGTCTGCGATCCGGTGCTCAAGGCCGGCGGCGGCGGGCGCCTGGGTAAGGATGAAGTCGGCTATGCCATGCGCGAGCGCCTGTTGCCGATGGCCACCATTGCCACTCCCAACCTCCCTGAAGCACGAATCCTGGCCGAATTGCCCGAAGGCACCGCCGATCAGTGCGCTGAAAAACTCCTGCCTTTCGTCAAACACCTGCTGATCACCGGCGGCCATGGCGACGAGCACCAGGTGCATAATCGTCTATATAGTCGCGACGGCCTGCGTGAAACCTACACCTGCCAGCGGCTGCCCGGCAGCTATCACGGCTCCGGCTGCACACTGGCCAGCGCCCTGGCAGGCCGCCTGGCCCAAGGGGAACACTTGGCCAGCGCAGTGAAAACCGCTCTGGATTACACCTGGCGCACCCTGCGCGACGCCGAACAACTGGGCAAAGGCCAGTTCGTACCGCGCCGCCTGCCCCTGGATTTCTGCTCGTAACGCCTTGAGGCTTTCAATGAAACTACGTGGCCTGTACGCCATCACCGACAGCCAATTGTTGGCCGGCAAGTTTCTGCAGTACGTGGAGGCCGCGCTGGATGGCGGCGTGACGCTGCTGCAATACCGCGACAAGAGCAACGACGAGGCCCGTCGCCTGCGCGAGGCCGAGACCCTGCAGCGACTGTGCGAGCGCTACACGACCCAACTGATCATCAACGACGACGCCGAGCTGGCGGCGCGCATTGGTGTCGGCGTGCACCTGGGCCAGACCGATGGTCCGTTGACGCCCGCCCGGGCCCTGCTCGGGCGCAAGGCAATCATCGGCTCGACCTGCCACAGCCAACTCGCACTCGCCGAGCAAGCCGCCAAGGAAGGCGCGAGCTATGTCGCCTTTGGCCGCTTTTTCAACTCCAGCACCAAGCCCGGCGCACCGAGCGCCGACCTTGAACTGCTGGACCAGGCCCGCGCCAGCCTGCACCTGCCGATCTGCGTGATCGGCGGCATCACCCTCGACAACGCCGCGCCACTGGTGGCCCATGGCGCCGACCTGCTGGCGGTGGTCCACGGCCTGTTTGGTGCATCGAGCACCCAGGAAGTAACGCGCCGCGCCCGCGCCTTCAACGACTTATTCAATTGCTGATTGCTGAGAGCCCGATCATGTCCCGTTCCGAAACTCTGTTTGCCAATGCCCAGAAACACATCCCCGGCGGCGTGAACTCGCCCGTTCGTGCGTTCAAGAGCGTTGGCGGTACCCCGTTGTTCTTCAAGCACGCCGAAGGCGCCTACGTCACTGACGAAGATGACAAGCGTTATGTCGATTACGTTGGCTCGTGGGGCCCGATGATCCTCGGCCACAGTCACCCGGACGTGCTGGACGCGGTACGCAAGCAGCTGGAACATGGCCTGTCCTACGGCGCGCCGACGGCCATGGAAACCGAGATGGCGGACCTGGTCTGCTCCATCGTGCCGTCGATGGAGATGGTGCGCATGGTCAGCTCCGGCACCGAAGCCACCATGAGCGCCATTCGCCTGGCCCGGGGCTTCACCGGCCGCGACAGCATCATCAAGTTCGAAGGCTGCTACCACGGGCACTCCGACAGCCTGCTGGTAAAAGCCGGTTCCGGCGCGCTGACCCAGGGCGTTCCAAGCTCGGCTGGCGTGCCTGCGGCGTTTGCCAAACACACCCTGACGCTGCCGTTCAACGATATCGCTGCGGTCGAGAAGATGCTGGGCGAAGTCGGCCAGGAAGTGGCCTGCATTATCGTCGAGCCAGTGGCTGGCAACATGAACTGCGTGCCGCCGGCGCCGGGCTTTCTCGAAGGCCTGCGCAGCCTGTGCGACCAGCACGGCGTGGTGCTGATTTTCGATGAAGTGATGACCGGCTTCCGGGTCGCCCTCGGCGGCGCCCAGGCCCATTACGGCGTGACTCCGGACCTGAGCACCTTCGGCAAGATCATTGGCGGCGGCATGCCGGTCGGCTGCTTCGGCGGCAAGCGCGAGATCATGCACCACATCGCCCCGCTGGGCCCGGTCTACCAGGCCGGCACCCTGTCGGGCAACCCGCTGGCCATGGCTGCCGGCCTGACCACCTTGCGCCTGATCAGCCGCCCGGGCTTCCACGCCGAACTCAGCGACTACACCAGCCGCCTGCTCGACGGCCTGCAACAGCGTGCCGATGCCGCAGGCATACCGTTCGTCACCACTCAGGCAGGCGGCATGTTCGGCCTGTACTTCAGTGGCGCCGACGACATCGTCACCTTTGACGATGTCATGGCCAGCGACGCCAACCTGTTCAAGCGCTTCTTCCACCTGATGCTCGAAGGTGGCGTGTACCTGGCGCCGAGCGCCTTCGAGGCCGGTTTCACCTCGATCGCCCACGGCGATGCCGAGTTGAAACTGACCCTGGACGCCGCAGAACGCGCATTTGCCGCATTGAAGTAAAGCCCGCCTCAACCGCCGCCAGCATTTGCGGGCGGCGGTTGTACCTCGTCACTCGCTGTTTGCGCCCCGCAAAGCAATAAATCCGCCGAAAGCTGCGGATATAGCGCCCGCGCAGCAGAAAAACGAGTAAAGACTTTGTAAGGTTGGCCCTGCTTATTTCATAATGCGCGCTTATTGGATCCCTCGATGGGTCCGCGTGCCCTCCAGAGGTAAGTCGATTCCCATGAACCGCACCGGCCGCGCCCTTGCATTGGGCTGCCTGTTGCTCCTTCAGCCCCTGCTCGCGCACGCACAAGCGGGCGGCAACTCGTTGTTGATCCCAGCGATGGGTCGCTGCACCCTGAATACTCAGCCGCAAGACCTGGCCGAGGCGCTCGCCGCCTGCCAGAAAGCATCCGATGAAGGCGATGCACAAGCACAGTACGAGTTGGGCGAGTTCTATTACGAGGGCAAGGGCGCACCGCGCGACCTCAACCTGGCCCTCAGCTACTTCGAGAAAGCCTCACTGCAAGGCCACGCTCAGGCACAGTTCAAGCTCGGAACCATGTTTTTCCACGGTGAAGGTGTGCCCGCCAATAACGTCCAGGCGTATATCGTGCTGAAAATGGCGGCGGTCAATGGTGCCGAAGATGCGCTGGATACGGCCGACGAAGTCGCCGAGCACATGCAGCGTGATGAACTGGAAGTAGCGACCCAGGTGCTGGGGCAGATCTTCCGCAAATACCTGATGGAACTGCAGAGCGCCGACGGGCGTTCGCCCTTCTCTCCTCTGCCCTGAGCGGTACTCAGGGAGTACAGCACTCCCCGCGAGCCGATCACGGCACTTACCTTAATGAATCGCAGGGGTAGATTTGCGTCTGCCTTGCTGTCGAGCGAGGGTACACGCCCTCGCTCAGCAACTGTGCCGATACTACTTTTCGGGCATCGGCATCGGGAACGGCATGACGTTGCTCATGCCGCGGGCTTCGCTGATCTTCGGTGTGCCCAGACGCTCCACTTCGTCGATGCGCACGATGGAATGCATTGGCACAAAACTGCGGACCACGCCTTCGAACTGCGCCTTGAGCTTCTCTTCGCTCGGATCGACGACCACCTGGGTGCGCTCGCCAAAGACGAACTCTTCCACCTCCAGGAAACCCCACAGATCACTTTGATAGATCTGCTTGGCGTACATTTCGAACACCTGGCCCTGGTTGAGGAAAATCACCTTATAGATTGGAGCTTCACGTTTGGTCATGGTGGGCGGGTAACACATCGGGGGATATAAAAGAGGGCGCGAACTATAGCATGGCACCCGATGCACAGTGCTAGGAACCTATCGGCATGCCCCCTATAATGCGCGGTTCTTTACCACCAGTTGACGATCCCCCATGGCCAAGAAGCTTTACATCGAAACCCACGGTTGCCAGATGAACGAGTACGACAGCTCGCGCATGGTCGATCTGCTGGGTGAACATCAGGCCCTGGAAGTCACTGCCCGTGCTGAGGATGCCGACGTCATCCTGCTCAATACCTGCTCGATCCGCGAACGCGCCCAGGACCGGGTGTACTCCCAGCTCGGCCGCTGGCGCGAACTGAAACTGGCCAACCCGGACATGGTGATCGCCGTCGGCGGTTGCGTGGCCAGCCAGGAAGGCGCGGCGATCCGCGATCGCGCACCCTACGTCGACGTGGTCTTTGGCCCGCAAACCTTGCACCGCCTGCCGGAAATGATCGACGCGGCGCGCATCACCAAACTGCCGCAAGTCGACGTCTCGTTCCCGGAAATCGAAAAGTTCGACCACCTGCCGGAGCCGCGCATCGATGGCCCAAGCGCCTATGTGTCGGTCATGGAAGGCTGCAGCAAGTACTGCACGTTCTGCGTCGTGCCCTACACCCGCGGCGAAGAAGTCAGCCGGCCCTTTGACGATGTGATCGCCGAAATCATCCACCTCGCGGAAAACGGTGTGCGCGAAGTCACCCTGCTGGGGCAGAACGTCAACGGCTATCGCGGCCTGACCCATGACGGACGCCTGGCTGACCTGGCCGAGCTGATTCGAGTGGTGGCCGCGGTCGATGGCATCGAGCGTATTCGCTACACCACCTCGCACCCTCTGGAATTCTCCGACAGCCTGATCCAGGCCCACGCCGAAGTCCCGGAACTGGTGAAACACCTCCATCTGCCAGTGCAATCGGGCTCCGACCGGATCCTCGCGGCCATGAAGCGCAACCACACGGCCCTGGAGTACAAATCCAAGCTGCGCAAACTGCGCGCGGCGGTACCCGGCATCTGCATCAGCTCCGACTTTATCGTCGGCTTCCCGGGCGAGACTGAAAAAGACTTCGAACAGACCATGAAGCTGATCGAAGACGTCGGCTTCGACTTTTCCTACTCGTTTGTCTACAGCCAGCGTCCGGGCACCCCGGCTGCCGACCTGGTGGACAACACCCCGGAAGAGCTGAAAAAAGAACGTCTAAATGCTCTGCAGCACCGATTGAATCAGCAAGGCTTCGAGATCAGCCGACAAATGGTCGGGTCGATCCAGCGGATCCTGGTCACCGACTATTCGAAGAAAGACCCTGGCGAACTGCAGGGCCGGACCGAGAACAACCGCATCGTCAACTTCCGCTGCGACAACCCGACCTTGATCGGCCAGTTCGCCGACGTGCACATCGATGCCGCCCAGCCGCACTCGCTGCGCGGATCATTGCTGCCTGCAACCGAGCAAAGCGGCACCGCGAGAGAAGTCGGTGCGCCTGCCACCGTGGCCTGAAGGATTGCCGCTCGCGTGAGCTGAACAACCTCACAACAGCCTGACCAGCGCTCACACTGGTCAGGCTGGGTTGCCGAGGACCTGCTCCACTATTTAAGTGCTTTCGCACCCGCGCCACTGGCGTTATCCTTGATTTCATCTTAATTGCCCCAGGGCGGCTTAAAACGACCTTGAACGCACCCATAGAACCACATCGCTTCCTCCTCGAGCCTTTTGAGGCTCGCCGCTTCGCCAACCTGTGCGGACAATTCGACGAGCACCTGCGCTTGATCGAACAACGCCTGAGCATCGAGATCCGCAATCGCGGAAACCAGTTCGAACTCATTGGTGAATCCAGACTCACCGCCTCCGCGGAAAACCTCATTCGCCGCCTGTACCGGGAAACCAAGGGGACCGAGCTGTCGCCGGAAACCGTGCACCTGTACCTGCAGGAATCCGCCGTAGAGGATCTCGCCAACAACCCGGTGGCCGAAGCCAGCGTTGCGTTGCGCACCAAGAAAGGCATGATTCGCCCACGCGGCCTGAATCAGCAGCGCTACGTCAAAGAGATCCTCAATAACGACATCAACTTCGGCATCGGCCCCGCCGGTACCGGCAAGACCTACCTGGCCGTGGCCTGTGCCGTCGACGCACTGGAACGCGAGCAAGTGCGACGCATCCTGCTGGTACGCCCTGCAGTCGAAGCCGGTGAAAAACTCGGTTTCCTGCCCGGCGACCTGGCGCAGAAGATCGACCCCTACCTGCGCCCGCTGTACGACGCGCTCTACGAGATGCTCGGCTTCGAATACGTGGCCAAACTGATCGAACGCCAAATCATCGAGATCGCCCCGCTGGCCTACATGCGCGGCCGCACCCTGAACAACAGCTTCATCATCCTCGACGAAAGCCAGAACACCACCGTCGAACAGATGAAGATGTTCCTGACCCGTATCGGCTTCGGCTCGACCGCGGTGATTACCGGCGACATCACCCAGGTCGACCTGCCCAAAGGCACCAAGTCCGGACTGTCCCAGGTCATCACCGTGCTCAAGGACGTCCCGGGCATCAGCTTCACTCACTTCCTGGCCAAGGACGTGGTGCGCCACCCGCTGGTCCAGCGCATTGTCGAAGCCTACGACCGCTTCGAAAACCCTGCGCCCGAAGAGCCAACTGCAGAAAAAGGCCATCGCCACGATGCTTGAGCTTGATCTGCAACTGGCCAGTGACAAGCCTGCCCCCAGCGAGTCCCAGTTCCGCCAATGGTGCGAACTGGCCTTGCGCCAGCGCAGCGCCGACTCCGAGCTGACCATTCGCCTGGTGGACGAGCCTGAAGGGCGCGAGCTGAACCACACCTGGCGCCACAAGGATTACGCCACCAATGTGCTGTCGTTCCCGGCCGATGTGCCGGACGAGCTGCTGGATATTCCGCTGCTCGGCGACCTGGTGATCTGCATTGAAGTGGTCGAACGCGAAGCGGCGGAGCAAGGCAAGGAACTTGAGGCCCATTGGGCACATCTAGTCATTCACGGCTGCTTGCATCTACTGGGTTACGACCATATAGATGACGACGAAGCCGAAGAAATGGAAGCACTGGAACGAACGTTGCTTGCAGAACTGGGTCATCGCGACCCTTATGCCGACGACGAGTCTTAATTACATCCACCTGTAACAACCAAGGATTTAGAGTAATCGCTATGAGCGAAGATCGATCGAGCAACGGGCAGAAGTCATGGCTGGGTAAGCTCACCCAGGCTTTTGCCCATGAGCCGAAAAACCGCCAGGAGCTGCTGGAGCTGCTGCGCGAAGCCCATCAGAACAAGCTGCTGGACAGCGAAGCGCTGGCCATCGTCGAAGGCGCCATTCAGGTTGCGGACCTGCAAGTACGGGACATCATGGTCCCGCGCTCGCAGATGATCAGCATCAAGGCGACCCAGACCCCGCGCGAGTTCCTGCCCGCAGTTATCGATTCCGCGCACTCGCGCTACCCGGTGATCGGCGAAAGCCATGACGACGTGATGGGCGTCCTCCTGGCCAAGGACCTGCTGCCGCTGATCCTCAAGGAGAACGGCGACAGCTTCAACATCAAGGATCTGCTGCGCCCGGCGACGTTCGTGCCGGAGTCCAAGCGCCTCAATGTGCTGCTGCGCGAGTTCCGCGCCAACCACAACCACATGGCGATCGTCATCGACGAATACGGCGGCGTCGCCGGCCTGGTGACCATCGAGGACGTGCTGGAACAGATCGTCGGCGACATCGAGGACGAACATGACGTCGAGGAAGACAGCTACATCAAGCCGTTGCCCAGCGGCGACTTCCTGATCAAGGCACTGACGCCGATCGAGAACTTCAACGAGTTTTTCGACAGCGAGTTCTCCGACGATGAATTCGACACAGTGGGTGGCCTGGTGATGAGCGCGTTCGGGCACTTGCCCAAGCGTAATGAAATCACCGAAATCGGCGCCTATCGCTTCCGCATTCTGAATGCCGACAGCCGCCGGATCCACCTGCTGCGCCTGACCCCTATCTCCCGCTAAGGACTGACATGCGTTGGATCACCCGCCCCGGCTGGCCCGGTAACCTGCTGGCCGTGGCGGCTGGCGCAATCACCACCCTGGCCCTGGCACCGTACGACATCTGGCCGCTGGCCCTGCTGGCGGTCGGCTTTTTCTACGCCGGCCTGCGTGAGCTGACACCCCGTCAAGCCCTGGGCCGTGGCTGGTGCTTCGGCTTTGGCCTGTTCGGCGCCGGCACCAGCTGGATCTACGTCAGCATCCATACCTACGGCGGCGCCTCAGCGCTGCTGGCCGGCTTGCTGATGCTGGCGTTCATTGCTGCAATCGCCTGGTTCTTCGCCCTGCCCGCCTGGCTCTGGGCACGGTGGCTGCGGCGCAATGAAGCGCCCCTGGCCGACGCCCTGGCGTTCGCTGCCCTGTGGCTGGCCCAGGAGGCCTTTCGCGGCTGGTTCCTGACCGGCTTCCCATGGCTCTACTCCGGCTACAGCCAGCTCGATGGCCCCCTGGCCGGGCTCGCGCCATTGGGCGGCATGTGGCTGATTTCCTTCTCTCTCGCCCTGACCGCTGCGCTGCTCTACAACCTGCCGCGATTGATCCGGGCCGGACGCAAAGGCTTTATCGTCGCCGGCCTGCTGCTACTGGCTGCACCCTGGGTAATCGGCCTCAGCCTCAAGGACCACGCCTGGACCAGCCCATCGGGCAAGCCGCTGTCCGTTGCCGCCATTCAGGGCAACATCGAACAGAGCATGAAATGGGACCCGGCCCAGCTCAACGCGCAACTGGCGCTGTACCGCGACATGAGCTTCAGTTCCAAGCCTGTGGACCTGCTGATCTGGCCGGAAACCGCAGTCCCCGTGCTCAAGGAGTCTGCTGAAGGCTACTTGGCGATGATGGGCAACTTTGCGGCTGACAGGCATTCCGCGCTGATCACCGGGGTTCCGATTCGCCAGGAACTGCGCCACGAAAAACGCTTCTTCAATGGCATCACCGTGGTTGGCGAAGGCGATGGCACTTACCTGAAACAGAAGCTGGTGCCCTTTGGCGAGTACGTGCCCCTGCAGGACCTGCTGCGCGGCCTGATCGACTTCTTCAACCTGCCGATGTCGGACTTCGCCCGTGGCCCCGCCGACCAGCCGCTGCTGCAGGCCAAGGGTTATCAGATCGCACCGTTTATTTGTTACGAGGTGGTTTACCCGGAATTCGCCGCCGGCCTCTCGGCTCGCAGCGACTTGTTGCTGACTATCAGCAACGACACCTGGTTCGGCACCTCGATCGGCCCCCTACAGCATTTGCAGATGGCTCAGATGCGCGCCCTGGAAGCCGGGCGCTGGATGATCCGTGCCACCAACAACGGGGTGACCGGGCTGATCAACCCGTTTGGCAAGATCACCGTGCAGATTCCGCAGTTTGAGCGCGGGATTCTCTACGGCGAAGTGGTGCCCATGCATAACCTCACGCCCTATCTGCAATGGCGCTCATGGCCATTGATCATCCTGTGCGGGCTGTTGTTTGGCTGGGCGTTGCTGGCCAGCCGTATTGCCAAGACCGTTTGACCCGACGCCGGCAAGCCGTTCCCGCCCGTGGCTGCGGGCCCTGGCTTGTCGGCCCTCAGCGCCTCAGCGATAGAACAGCTTGTAGCCCACCTGCCCCACGGCTTCGTTCAACAACTGGCCGCTCTGCCAGATCGACTTGAACTCCGGCATCCAGCCGCCCAACGGCCGCGCATTATCCACCCCCAGAAAACCCACCGGCGCCGGCACCACGGTAAAACCTGCCTGCTCGAAGCTCCAGGCCGCACGCGGCATGTGCCAGGCCTGGGTCACGACCACCACTCGCTTGATGCCCTGGGGCAACAGCACTTCGGCGCTGAACTGAGCATTCTCCCAAGTGGTGCGGCTGCGCCCTTCCTGCCAGCGCACCGCCACCCCGAAGTCCCCCATCAACGACTCGGCCATCAGCGCAGCCTCGGTCGGCGGCGTGCCATAGTGCAAGCCGCCACTGGTCAATATCGGCAGGCCAGAGGCCTTGGCCAGTCGCGCGGCATAGCGCTCACGCTCGAGGCCCACACCGGTGGGCTGGTCATACCCCCATGCCGGATCGCCCCGTTCGCGCCCGGAACCCAACACCACAATCGCATCCGCCCGCTCGGCCAGCGCCGCCCACTGATCTGTCGCCAGCGCCGGCTCGCGCTCCAGGGCGCTGGCACCCCACTCCACCATCACCGGCAGACTCATCAGCCAGAAACCGCCCAGGCCAAGGGCAAAACACAGCCCGGCCAAGCGTGGGCGCGTTTTACGAAACCACCAGGCAAGGGCCAGCAACAGCAATAGGACACCGGGCGGCAACAGCAATTGTTTGATGAAATAACGAAAGGGCATCGGGCATCTCCAAAGATGCCCGAAGCCTATGTGGATAGACGCCCTGCAACAACAGGCGCGAGATGAATTTCAAACCTCAAGGCCCGCGCCAGCAGCCGGAGGCAGACCAAAACGAGCAGCTCAGGGCTACTTGCACCTCAGGGAACGGGCCTTTACCTGCTCCCTCAATGGCAGCCTGTCTTTCAACCAGATGACTTTGGCTGAACGTGGCGCTGCGCACTGCCTCAAACTCTCCAGCACGCCTGCCTGCGTCATACGCTCACTGCGATCCAGATACGCCTTGACCAACTCGAACTCGGCGCGACTCAGACCTCGCAACTCCAGCTCCAGGGGACGCTCATCGCGCAAGCGACCCGCCGTTTTTGCTGCATCCAGCGCCAATGCCAAACGATCTATAAGCTTTTCGTACAACTCGGGTTTTGTAGCTTTTTGCTGCGACTCAGCCATCCGCTCACCTCATTGAAGATCAGTCTTGCTCCCCAATTTCAGCTTAGCCGGGCGGATGAAAGCGGCCTGGCGCCGCGACCAACGGCCCAGGGCGCGCAATCAGGGTTTCCCTCGGCAGAGCGCGGTCATGTATGCTACGGCGCTTCCTGTAACTCCACTTCCAGCTCGACTGGGCCTCGAAAACGCCGTATCTGGCGCCATCACCGCCCAACGTTGCAATGAAGAGGATTAGGCCACCCCTATTCAGTTCAAAAGTAGCCATGCACGAACAATATCAGCCCCGTGAAATTGAAGCCGCCGCCCAGTCATTCTGGGATGAGCAAAAGTCCTTTGAAGTCAGTGAACAGCCAGGCAAGGAGACTTTCTATTGCCTATCAATGTTCCCTTACCCCAGCGGCAAGCTACACATGGGGCATGTGCGCAACTACACCATCGGCGACGTCATCTCCCGCTACCAGCGCATGCTGGGCAAGAACGTCCTGCAACCCATGGGTTGGGACGCCTTCGGCATGCCGGCGGAAAACGCCGCGATGAAGAACAACGTGGCTCCCGCCAAGTGGACCTACGAAAACATCGCCTACATGAAGACCCAGCTGCGCAGCCTGGGCCTGGCCGTGGACTGGTCCCGTGAAGTGACCACCTGCAAGCCGGATTACTACCGCTGGGAACAATGGCTGTTCACTCGCCTGTTCGAAAAAGGCGTGATCTACCGCAAAAACGGCACCGTGAACTGGGACCCTATCGACCAGACCGTGCTGGCCAACGAGCAGGTGATCGACGGGCGCGGCTGGCGTTCCGGCGCGCTGATTGAAAAGCGCGAAATCCCGATGTACTACTTCAAGATCACCGCCTACGCGGATGAACTCTTGTCGAGCCTCGACGATCTGCCGGGCTGGCCTGAGCAGGTCAAGACCATGCAGCGCAACTGGATCGGCAAGTCCCGCGGCATGGAAGTGCAGTTCCCGTACAACGTCGACTCCATCGGCGAAGCGGGCGTACTGAAAGTCTTCACCACCCGCCCGGACACCCTGATGGGCGCGACTTACGTTGCCGTGGCTGCCGAGCATCCACTGGCGGCCCTGGCGGCCCAGAACAACCCTGAGCTGCAGGCCTTTATCGCCGAATGCAAAGGCGGCAGCGTCGCGGAAGCCGATGTCGCCACCCAGGAGAAGAAAGGCCTGCCGACCTCGCTGTTCGTCGAGCACCCGTTGACCGGTGAAAAACTTCCGGTGTGGGTCGCCAACTATGTGCTGATGCATTACGGCGATGGCGCGGTGATGGCTGTTCCAGCCCACGACGAGCGCGATTTCGAATTCGCCACCAAGTACAACCTGCCGATCAAGTCGGTGGTGCGCACCAGCTCCGGTGACACCAACCCGGCACCCTGGCAAGACGCCTATGGCGAGCACGGCACGCTGATCAACTCCGGCGAGTTCGATGGTCTCGACTTCGCAGGCGCCTTCGACGCCATGGAAGTGGCGCTGATCAAGAAAAACCTGGGTGCCTCGCGTACCCAGTTCCGCCTGCGCGACTGGGGCATCAGCCGCCAGCGCTACTGGGGCTGCCCGATCCCGATCATCCACTGCGACAGCTGCGGTGATGTGCCGGTCCCGGAAGAGCAACTGCCCGTCGTGCTGCCCGAAGACGTGGTGCCGGACGGCGCCGGTTCCCCATTGGCGCGCATGCCCGAGTTCTACGAATGCGCCTGCCCGAAATGCGGTGCTCCGGCCAAGCGTGAAACCGACACCATGGACACCTTCGTCGAGTCCTCGTGGTACTACGCCCGCTACGCCTCGCCACACTATGAAGGCGGCCTGGTGGAAAAAGCTGCGGCTGACCACTGGTTGCCGGTGGATCAGTACATCGGCGGCATCGAACACGCGATCCTGCACCTGCTTTACGCGCGCTTCTTCCACAAGCTGATGCGCGACGAAGGCCTGGTGACCTCTGATGAACCGTTCAAGAACCTGCTGACCCAAGGCATGGTGGTTGCCGAGACTTACTATCGCCGCGAAGCCAATGGCGCCTACACCTGGTTCAACCCGGCCGACGTCGAGCTGGAGCGTGATGGCAAAGCCAAGGTGATCAGTGCCAAGCTGATCAGCGACGGTCTGCCGGTAGAGATCGGTGGCACCGAGAAGATGGCCAAGTCCAAGAACAACGGCGTCGACCCTCAGTCGATGATCGACCAGTTCGGCGCCGATACCTGCCGCCTGTTCATGATGTTCGCCTCGCCGCCTGACATGAGCGCGGAATGGTCCGACTCCGGCGTTGAAGGTTCGCACCGCTTCCTCAAGCGCGTCTGGCGCCTGGCGCACGCCCATATCAGCCAGGGTCTCCCAGGCAAACTGGACGTGGCCAACTTGAACGATGAGCAAAAAGTCATTCGTCGCAGCACCCACCTGGCTATCCGCCAGGCCAGCCAGGACGTGGGCCAGAATCACAAATTCAACACGGCCATCGCCCAGGTGATGACGCTGATGAACGTGCTGGAAAAAGCACCGCAAATCACCGAACAGGACCGCGCACTGGTTCAGGAAGGCCTGGAAACTGTCGTCCTGTTGCTGGCGCCAATCACGCCGCACATCAGCCACGATCTGTGGAACCGCTTGGGCCACAGTGGCGCGGTGATCGACGCCGGCTGGCCAGTACAGGATGACAGCGCCCTGGTACAGGACACGCTGCAACTGGTCATCCAAGTGAATGGCAAGCTGCGCGGGCAGATCGAAATGCCGGCCAGCGCCAGCCGCGAAGAGGTCGAAGCCGCTGCTCGCAGCAACGAGAACGTGCTGCGCTTCACCGAAGGCCTGACGATTCGCAAAGTGATCGTCGTGCCCGGCAAACTGGTCAATATCGTCGCTAGCTAATTGGATCAGGTGCCAGGTCATTGACCTGGCGCCGCATAAAACCTCCAGGGCCGCAGAGTCGGCCCACATGGTTTCAAGGGGAGCAACAAGATGATCAAACGCAATCTGCTGGTGATGGGCCTGGCTGTACTGCTAAGCGCCTGCGGCTTCCAGCTGCGCGGCACCGGCAACTACGACATGGCGTTCAAGGAACTCGACCTGAGTGCACGCAACGCCTATGGCGAAACCGTCACCCTCCTGCGTCAGATACTGCAGAACAGTGGCATCGAGATCCACACTGGCGCGCCGTACAAGCTGGTACTGACCAATGAACAGGAAAGCCAGCGCAGCCTCAGCTACGCCGGCGCCGGTCGTTCCACCGAGTATGAGATCACTAACGTACTGAACTACCAGATCCTCAGCAGCGATAACCTCGTGTTGCTCGATGACAAAATGCAAGTACAGAAGGTCTATATCCACGACGGCAGCAACCTGGTAGGTACCGACCAGGAGGCGATCGAAGTGCGCAAGGAAATGCGCCGTGACCTGGTGCAGCGCATGGTATTACGCCTGCAACTGCTGCACCCGGAGCAACTGCAGCAGCTTGAGCAGACGGCGAGGAACAAGGCCAAGGCCGACGCCGACGCCCTGGAAGCGGCACAGAAGGCTGAAGCGGAAACTCCGCAACAGTCGCCAATGCAGTTGCCGAACCAGTAAGCCTTGCGGGACGCCCAGGCGCCCCGCTTGCCCTTCTTTATGAAACTCGCCCCCGCCCAACTCGGTAAACACCTGCAAGGCAGCCTCGCACCGGTCTATGTGATCAGTGGCGATGACCCGTTGCTGTGCCAGGAAGCTGCCGATGCGATCCGCACCGCGGCCCGCCAGCAAGGCTATGACGAACGCCAGGTGTTCAGCGCCGATGCCAGTTTCGACTGGGGCACGCTGCTGCAAGCCGGCGCAAGCATGTCGCTGTTCGCCGAAAAGCGCTTGCTGGAGCTGCGCCTGCCGTCGGGCAAGCCCGGCGACAAGGGCGCAGCAGCGCTGATCGAGTACTGTTCACGCCCTGCCGAAGACACCTTGCTGCTTATCAGCCTGCCCAAGCTCGATGGCAGCGCGCAGAAGACCAAGTGGGGCAAGGCCCTGGTCGAAGGCGAGCAGACTCAGTTCGTGCAGATCTGGCCAGTGGACGCCAACCAGCTGCCACAGTGGATTCGCCAGCGCCTGTCCCAGGCTGGGCTTTCTGCCAGCCAGGACGCGGTTGAACTGATTGCCGCACGGGTCGAAGGCAACCTGCTGGCCGCCGCCCAGGAAATCGAAAAACTCAAGCTGATGGCCGAAGGCGGACAACTGACCGTCGAGACCGTGCAGGCTGCGGTTGCCGACAGCGCTCGGTTCGATGTGTTCGGGCTGGTGGACGCCATTCTCAATGGCGAAGCCGCGCACGCCTTGCGCATGCTCGAAGGCCTGCGCGGTGAAGGCGTTGAGCCTCCGGTGATTCTCTGGGCGCTGTCCCGGGAACTGCGGTTGCTGGGTAATCTGTCGCTGCAATTCAGCCAGGGCGTGCCCCTGGATAAAGTCTTCAGCCAAGCCCGCCCCCCAGTCTGGGACAAACGCAAGCCGCTGATGAGCAAAGCCCTGCAACGCTATTCGGCGCAACGCTGGGGACAACTGCTATTGGATGCCCAGCGTATCGATGCCCAGATCAAGGGCCAGGCCGCTGGCTCGCCCTGGAGCAGCTTGAGCCGCCTGTCGCTGCTGATGTCGGGGCAACGCCTGGCACTGCCGGCGGAGTAACTGACAGTGCCTGCCCGCTCTCGATAAGCGATCACTGGCGAAATCACCTACACATCACAGGGGCTGGACAACAGCCGAACTCTGGCCGATCATCTGCGCCGTACAACTCACCAGCACAGCGAGAGATCCCCATGAGCAAGCCATCCAAGCATGGCCCCAACAAGGCCAAATCCATCATTGCCCAGCCACTGTTCCGCAGCCGTCAGGAACAACCCGCCAAGGGCAAAGGCAGCTACCGCCGCGAAGCCTTCCAGTCTAAAAGCTGGGAGGCTTCTTACTTTCTGGCCGCCTGAAGGCAAGCTCCCCTTTGGCATGGTAAGGTCTGCACCTGATTCGTATTCCCTGGACCTGTGCATGCCCTTCCGTAATTCCCGTCATTGGCGCCTTCGCCAACTGGCCGCCGCCTCCAGTCTTATTCTGCTTGTCGCCTGCGCGGAAAAACCTACAGCCGCCGACGCCCAGCCACTGCCCAACCTTCAAGCCGCCCCACTGGCAGCTCCTGCGACTATCGCTCCGCTGACCGTCGACAATCTGGATATCCAACCCACCCAGACCTTCGCTGAATGGCAGGCCGGGTTCCGCGTCGAAGCCTTGAATGCTGGCATCCGTGCCGAACTGTTCGATCGCGCTTTCGCCGGTATTACTCCAGACATGAGCGTGATCAAGGCCGACCGTAGCCAGCCGGAATTCAGCCGGCCGGTATGGGAATACCTGGACGGTGCGGTATCACCGCTGCGAGTGCGCAAAGGCCAGGCCCTGCTCAACCAATACGCTGACACTCTGCAAAAGATCGAACAGCGCTACGGCGTCGACCGCCAGGCACTGGTGGCCGTCTGGGGCATGGAAAGCAATTTTGGCGACTTCCAGGGCAACAAGTCGGTCATTCGCTCCCTGGCAACCCTGGCCTATGAGGGACGGCGTCCAGCCTTCGCCAACAGCCAACTGATTGCCGCCCTGCAGATCCTCCAGCAGGGCGACATCCAGCCGGAAAAGATGCTCGGCTCCTGGGCTGGCGCCATGGGCCAGACCCAGTTCATTCCGACCACCTATAACACCCACGCCGTGGACTTCGACGGCGACGGCCGTCGCGACATCTGGAATAGCCCGGCTGACGCCCTGGCCTCGACCGCCCATTACCTGCAAAGCTCGGGCTGGCAAAAAGGCCAACCCTGGGGCTTCGAGGTGCGATTGGCCGATAACTTCGATTACTCCCTGGCCGACGGCGCCATCCGTAAAAGTGTCGCCGAATGGGCAAAACTGGGCCTGAAGTTGCCCAACGGTAGCAATCTGCCGGCGGGTACGGAGCACCTGTCAGCAGCCCTGCTATTGCCTGCGGGTTACCGGGGACCGGCGTTCCTGATCCTCGATAACTTCCGTGCAGTGCTCAAGTACAACAACTCGTCGTCCTACGCGCTGGCAGTCAATCTGCTTTCCGAACGCTTCACCGGTGCCGGCCTGATCAGCGGCGCCTGGCCCAAGGATGACCTGCCACTGAGCCGCTCCGAGCGTATCGAGTTGCAAAACCTGCTGAGCGCCCGCAACTACGACGCAGGCACTGCAGACGGCATCATCGGCGCCAATACCCGCAAGGCGATCCGCAGCGCGCAGCAATCATTCGGCTGGCCGGCAGATGGCTACCCGACCCATAAGTTGCTGGAAAGCCTGCGCAATCAATGACCAGAGACGGCCAGGGAGCACGTCCCAGGCCCATCGCGCTACCTCAGCACCACGTCCTGCTCCAGGACCAGTTGCTGCTCACCCGCATCCAGCCTGACCAAAGCCCCGAGCGGCAAGGTCAGGTTGGGATCGCAATGGCCACTGCGCCACCCGGCAAGTACCGGAATGCGCAGGGGGGCAAAGGTCTGCTTAAGCAGGCGTGCAAGAGCCTCGGGGTCCACTCCCGCCACATCCCCGACCAACACCCCCCGCAACTGCTGCAGCTTGCCCGCGAGGCGCAGGTGAGTCAGCAGACGGTCGATGCGGTAGAGCGGCTCATTGATGTCTTCGATGAAGAGAATAACGTCCTGGGCATTGATCTCGTAGGGCGTGCCCATGGTCGCCGCAATCATCGACAGGTTGCCCCCCAGCAGCTGGCCACAGGCAATTCCCGGCTCGATGGTGTTCAAGGGATAGGCCACCGGATGCGCCAGCACGCTGCCGGCCTTGAACTGGCCGCGCAGCATGCCGAACAACGAAGCCTCGGTCGGTGCCTGCTTGCCGCCCAACAGGTCGGCGTTGAGCATCGGCCCGTGAAAGGTCACGAATCCCGCATAACGGTGTATCGCCAGGTGCAAGGCGGTGATATCGCTGTAGCCGATAAACGGCTTGGGATTGCGCCGCAGCAGGTCGTAGTCGATCCGGTCCAGTAACCGCGGGCTGCCGTAGCCCCCACGCAGGCAGAGAACGGCGCCGATCGCCTTGTCGGCAAAGGCCGCGTGCAAGTCCTGCAACCGCACCTCGTCGCTGCCCGCCAGGTAGCCGTCAGCCTCACCCACGCCCGGGAAGATCCGCAATGCATAGCCCCGCGCGCGCATCCATTGCACGGCTTTATCCACATCCAGGGCTGCGGGTCCGGCAGGTGCGATCAGGCCGATCTGCCCTTCAGGCAGCAGGGCCGGCACCGGCAGATGGGCGAGCAATGTTTCAATCGGCTGGGTGGTCATCCATGGTTCTCCCGACGTGGATTGTGTGGCTCACAGTAGACAGGATTGCTGAGCAAAAAAAGCCCCGGAATGCCTGGAAAGACCTGGGATTTATCTGCAAAGAAAGGTGATGTCGATACCGCAGAAACGAAAACGCCCACAAGGCAAGCCTTGCGGGCGCTTTTACCGGTCGCGAATCAGGAGACCAGGCTGGCCTTGACCAGTTTCGCCTGCTCGTCGGCGTGGTACGACGAACGCACCAGCGGGCCCGAGGCGACGTTCTTGAAGCCCATCTTGTAACCTTCCTCGGCGAACCAGGCGAAAGTGTCCGGGTGCACGAAGCGCTGGACCGGCAAGTGGCTGCGCGACGGCTGCAGGTACTGGCCCAGGGTCAGCATGTCGATGTCGTGTTCGCGCATGCGCTTCATGACTTCGATCACTTCATCGTCGGTCTCGCCCAGGCCCAGCATCAAGCCGGACTTGGTCGGGATCAGCGGCATCATCTGCTTGAATTTCTGCAGCAGGGTCAACGACCACTGGTAGTCCGAACCCGGACGCGCAGCCTTGTACAGGCGCGGCACGGTTTCCAGGTTGTGGTTGAACACATCCGGTGGCTCGGCAGCGGTGATTGCCAGTGCCACGTCCATCCGGCCGCGGTAATCCGGAACCAGAGTTTCGAGCAGTACATTCGGCGACAATTTACGGATTTCGCGGATGCAGTCGGCAAAGTGCTGAGCACCGCCGTCACGCAGGTCATCACGGTCGACCGAGGTGATCACCACGTACTTCAGACGCAGGTCGGCAATGGCGATGGCCAGGCTTTCCGGCTCGTTGACATCCAGTGGTTTCGGACGGCCGTGGCCGACGTCACAGAACGGGCAACGACGGGTGCAGATGTCACCCATGATCATGAAGGTCGCGGTGCCGCCGGAGAAGCATTCGCCCAGGTTCGGGCAGGAGGCCTCTTCGCAAACGCTGTGCAGCTTGTGCTTGCGCAGCAAGGCCTTGATGCGATCGACTTCCGGGGACACCGGAATCCGTACGCGAATCCAGTCCGGCTTCTTCGGCAGCTCGGTGGTCGGAATGATCTTCACCGGGATGCGTGCAACCTTTTCGGCGCCGCGCAGCTTGACGCCGGCTTCAACCTTGGCACGCGGGGCCGGGCGCTCGGTGATATCGAGCGTCGGGATCATGGTTTGCACAGCGTCTTGCGCAGTAGTCATATCAGTCGATTCCGCCCGTTAGGGTCGTCTGCTCAGCATAGTCGAGGTGTTTGACGAGCTGCGCGCGCAGCCGGGCACTTACCTCGGCAAATTCAATCGTCCCTGTGTGCTCGCGCAGCTGGGTCATCGCCAGCCCGGCATAGCCGCAGGGGTTAATCCGTCGAAACGGCTCAAGATCCATATCCACATTCAGGGCCAGGCCATGAAAGGAGCAACCATGGCGGATCCGCAGGCCCAGGGAGGCGATTTTCGCCCCGTTAACGTACACGCCAGGCGCATCCGGCTTGGCTGCCGCTGTCACGCCATAACTGGCCAGCAACTCGATCAGGCAGCATTCCATCCGGCTGACCAGCTCGCGCACACCGAACCCGAGTCGGCGCACATCCAGCAGCAGGTAAGCCACCAGTTGGCCGGGACCGTGATAGGTCACCTGCCCGCCTCGATCCGCCTGGACCACCGGGATATCCCCGGGAATCAGCAGGTGTTCCGCCTTGCCGGCCTGGCCTTGAGTAAACACCGGTGAATGCTCGACCAGCCAGATTTCATCGGCGGCATCACTGCCGCGCTCATTGGTAAAACGCTGCATGGCGTGCCAGACCGGCTCGTAATCCATCCGGCCAAGCTCGCGAAAGCCGAGCGGTTGCTGCATCACAGCACCATGTGTACGAAACCGGTAGCCCGCAACTCGCTGTTGATGTCGTACAGCTGTTCTTGACCGGTGGCGATGATATGCAGCTGGATAGTCGTGTACTTGCCGTTGGTACTCTGGCGTTCGGCCAGGGTCTTGTGGTCAACGGTGGCGTGCTTCTCAAGGATCGCGATGATCTTGTCCTTGAAACCCACACCGGTGTCGCCAATCACCTTGATCGGGTAATCCGCGCAAGGGAATTCGATCTTTGGCGCCTTTACTTCAGTGTCTGTCATGGCAAAACGGCCTCGTAAGCCGTGGCGACGGACATGGGCCCTGGTCTGTTTCAGAGCAGGGCCCATGTCCGTCGACAACAGTAATCAGTTGAACAAGCCGTAGAAGAATAGACGGATGCTATCCCACATGCGGCGGAAGATACCACCTTCCTCGACCGCTTCCAGAGCGATCAGGTCGGCGCTGTGTACGACCTTGTCGTCCAGTTTGACCTCAACCTTGCCGATCACGTCGCCCTTGGCGATAGGCGCGACCAGTTGCGGGTTCATGGTCATGCTGGCGGCGAGCTTCTTCAGCTGGCCCTTGGGCATGGTCATGGTCAGGTCTTCAGCCAGGCCGGCCTTGACTTGGTGGGTGGTGCCTTTCCAGACCGGTGCCTGGGCCAGCTCGGTGCCTTTCTGATAGAAGGTCTGGGTTTCGAAGAAGCGGAAACCGTAGGTCAGCAGCTTCTGGGTCTCGGCGGCGCGAGCCTGTTCGCTGTTGGTGCCGAAGACCACCGCGATCAGACGCATGCCATCACGCACGGCCGAGGACACCATGCAGTAGCCGGCCTCGTCGGTATGGCCGGTTTTCAGACCGTCGACGGTCTTGTCGCGCCACAGCAGCAGGTTGCGGTTAGGTTGCTTGATGCCGTTCCAGAAGAACTCTTTCTGCGAGTAGATCGCATAGTGAGCCGGGTCTTCGTGGATGATCGCGCGAGCCAGCACCGCCATGTCGTGGGCCGACGAGTAGTGCTCGGGGTTCGGCAGGCCGGTCGGGTTCATGAAGTGGCTGTTGCTCATGCCCAGGTCGCCGGCCGTCTTGTTCATCATGTCGGCGAATGCGTCTTCGCTGCCGGCGATGTGCTCGGAAACCGCAACGCTGGCGTCGTTACCCGACTGGATGATGATGCCGTGCAGCAGGTCGCTGACGGTCACCTGCGAACCGACCTTGATGAACATCCGCGAACCGCCGGTGCGCCAGGCGTTCTCGCTGACGGTCACCGGGTCGTTCTCGCCGATCTGGCCGCGACGGATTTCCAGGGTCGCGATGTAGGCTGTCATCAGCTTGGTCAGGCTGGCTGGCGGCAGACGCTGGTCACCATTGTTCTCCACCAGCACGTTACCGCTGCTGGCATCCATGAGCACATAGGACTTGGCGGCCAGTTGCGGTGGCGACGGCATCGCCTCTACCGCCCAGGCAGCGGGCGTGATGATCAGCGGGACAAGCAGGCACAGGCGTTTGGCAAAGGTGGTGATGTTCATCCGTCTCTCGAAGTAGCTAATGGAAACTTGCCCTCTCGGGCAAAACTAATCAGACAGCCTTCTGACGGGCTGTCGCGTGTTCAGTTGTTCACTCACTGACCCTTGCCGGGTTTTTGTTGTTCACAGAGCCAACAACCTAGGCCACCCGCACGCGGGCAGACCCTGAATCAAAAAATCACTCGGCAGTCACGACGCTCGGCTGACCCAGATTGGCCAGGCGCACGCTGTTCTGCACTTGCTGAATCTCACCCGGCGAGCCGATCGGCCCCAGGCGCACCCGGTGCAGGGTCTGCTGGTTACGCACGATCGAACTGATGAACACCGGGGCGCTCACCATGCCGCTCAACTTCGACCTCAGCAATTCGGCAGCATCCGGGTTGGCGAAGGCGCCCACCTGCAGATACTGGCCAGAGGCTGGGGAAGCAGCCGCTTTCTTGGCCTCCAGCTGCACCGGCACCACGGCGGCAGCGTGCTGCTGGGGCGGCGGCGTCCATTGTTCTACCGTGCCAGTCGATGCCGTGACCGTCGGCGCGGCATTCTGCGCCACCTGCGGTTCATTGAGCATCAACGGCGCCGGGCGACCACGCTGGGCCCACCATTCCTGGGGATCGATGCCTTCAACCTTGACCCGCGCGGTGCCGGTCTCGGCATACCCGAGCTTTTTCGCTGCGGCGTAGGACAGGTCGATGATGCGATCGGAGTAGAACGGCCCACGGTCGTTGACCCGCAGAATCACGGTCTTGTTGTTGTCCAGGTTGGTCACCCGCACGTAACTGGGCAGCGGCAGTGTCTTGTGCGCCGCGCTCATGCCATACAGGTCATACACCTCGCCATTGGCGGTGTTCTGCCCGTGAAACTTGGTGCCATACCAGGACGCCGTACCCGACGCGACATAGCGCTTGGATTCGGCCATCGGGAAATAGGTCTTGCCCAGCACCGTATAAGGGTTGGCCTTGTAGGGCCCGGTGTGCAGGGTCGGGGTGGCATCAGGAATGCGTGAAACGTCGACATCCCACCAGGGCGCGCCGTCCTTGTGGGCACGGTTGATATCCAGGCCCGGGGCGGAACGCACCGCGGTCGAGGATTTCTGTTGCGGCGCTCGACTCGTCGAGCAACTGACCACCAGCAAGGACAACGCGGCGAAAGCCACCAGCTTCAGGGGTTTGCGAATTGGCGATGCCGGCATTACTTGACGCCCCGTGCTTGGACCAGCTGTTCAGACAACTGATGTACGGCCATGGCGTACATCACGCTGCGGTTATAACGCGTGATCGCGTAAAAATTCTTCAGGCCCATCCAGTATTCCGGGCCATTGTCGCCTTCCAGGCGGAAGGCGGTGACGGGCAAATCATCGCGCAGCGCATCATGACTCGACCAGCCCAGGGCCCGCAACTCCCCGACGGTTTTCGTCGGCTCGATGCCGGTAGTCAGGCCTTCATCGACCTGATCGCCGCGCACATCGGCGCGGCTGACCACCGGCTCGCCGGCCACCCAGCCATGGCGCTTGAAGTAGCTGGCGACGCTGCCAATGGCATCGTCCGGATTGGTCCAGATATTAATGTGGCCGTCACCGTCGAAATCCACGGCGTACGCGCGAAAGCTGCTCGGCATGAACTGCGGCAGCCCCATGGCCCCGGCGTAGGAGCCCTTGAGCGTCAAGGGGTCAACCTGCTCTTCACGGGCCAGCAGCAAAAACTCGCGCAGCTCCTTGCGGAAGAATTCGGCGCGCGGCGGATAATCGAAACTCAGGGTGGATAAAGCATCGATCACCCGGTAATTACCGGTATTTCGACCAAAAAAGGTCTCAACTCCGATAATCGACACTATCACCTGGGCCGGCACGCCATATTCCTGCTCGGCGCGGGCCAATGCGGCTTCGTGCTGACGCCAGAAGTCCACCCCGCGGGCAATGCGCGCGTCGGTGATGAACATTGGCCGGTAATCTTTCCATTGCTTGACGCGCTCGGCAGGCCTTGAAATGGCGTCCAGAATCGATTGCTTGCGTTCAGCCTCGCGGAACACACCCATCAGCTGCTCGCCTGCAAAACCATAATCGCGGGTCATTTCACCCACGAACTCGGCCACTTGCGGCGAACCCTCGTAATCGCCGGCCAACGCTTCCTGCGTTGCACCAAGGATGCCTACCAGACCGACCCACGGTGCATACCGAGCGGCCCAGCCACGCATTACTTGCATTGAATTCTTCACCTTTTTCAAACCTGCGCGATCCACTTACGATGGGTATGGATCGACATCAAAACCCCAAACGCTGACAGCAGTGTCACCAGCGAAGTTCCTCCGTAGCTAATGAACGGCAACGGCACCCCTACAACCGGCAACAGGCCACTGACCATACCGATGTTGACGAAAACGTAAACAAAAAACGTCATGGTCAGGCTGCCGGCGAGCAATTTACCGAACAGCGTCTGCGCCTGGGCGGTAATCACCAGCCCGCGACCGATCAACAACAGATAGATCAGCAGCAGCGCGCAGATGCCCACCAGACCGAACTCCTCGCCCATCACCGCAATGATGAAGTCGGTGTGGCTTTCCGGGAGAAAGTCCAGGTGCGACTGAGTGCCCAACAACCAGCCTTTGCCAAATACGCCGCCGGAACCGATGGCCGCCTTGGACTGGATAATGTTCCAGCCGGTGCCGAGCGGATCGCTCTCCGGATCGAGGAAGGTCAGGATCCGCTGTTTCTGGTAGTCGTGCATGATAAAGAACCACATCGCCACCGCCACCGGCACCGCCGCCGCCAGCACGCTGAGGATCCAGCGCCAGCGCAGCCCACCCATGAACAGCACGAAGGCGCCGCCGGCGAGAATCAGCAGTGAGGTGCCGAGGTCGGGCTGGCGCACGATCAGAATGAACGGAATACCGATCAGCACCAGGCTGATCCCCACGTGCTTGAGTTGCGGCGGCAGGGTGCGCTTGGCCAGGTACCAGGCAATGGTCGCGGGCATGATGATCTTCATGAATTCCGACGGCTGGAAGCGAATCACCCCCGGGATGTTGATCCAGCGGGTGGCGCCCATGGCGTTGTGCCCCATGACATCCACCACCACCAGCAGCACCACGCCGAACACATAGGCCAGCGGTACCCAGCGCGCCATGAAGCGCGGCTCGAACTGGGCGATCACGATCATCGACACCAGGCCGATGCCGAACGAGGTCGCCTGCTTGGCCAGCAGGTCCCAGCTCTTGCCGCTGGCCGAGTACAGGACAAACAGGCTGCCGGCCGCCAGGGTCAGCAACAGGATCAATAACGGTCCATCGATGTGCATGCGCTGCAACAGAGTCGCGCGACGCCGCATCACATCCTCGCTGGAGAGGATGCGATCAAAATTACTCTTCACGGGCCGTAGCCTCCGCGCTGATAGGGCTGGCGAACTCGGGCTTGAGCTGACCGTCCTGGCCTAGCAGCCAGGCATCCATGATCTGACGCACTACCGGGGCCGCGACGCCGGAACCCGACTCACCGTTCTCGACCATGACCGAGACCACGATTCTGGGGTTGTCCGCCGGGGCAAACCCGACAAACAGGGCGTGGTCGCGGTGGCGTTCCTGGACTTTGGAGCGGTCGTACTTCTCGCCCTGCTTGATGGCGACCACCTGGGCGGTACCACTCTTGCCGGCGATCCGATACTGCGCGCCGACTGCCGCCTTGCGCGCGGTACCGCGAGCGCCGTGCATCACCTGTTGCATGCCGTGATTGACCTTGGTCCAGTCCGACGGGTCACGCAGGACGATGTCCGGCATCGGATTTTCATCCACCGGCTTTTCGCCCTCGATAGTCTTGGCCAGGTGCGGGCGGTTCCACTTGCCCTTGCTGGCCACCAGCGCAGTGGCCTGGGCCAGTTGCAAAGGGGTCGACTGCATATAGCCCTGGCCTATCCCGAGAATCAGGGTTTCCCCCGGGAACCAGGCCTGGCGCCGCGTGGCGCGCTTCCATTCACGGGACGGCATCAGCCCTGGGGATTCCTCGAACATGTCCAGGGACACCTTTTGCCCGATACCGAACTTGTTCATGTAGGCCGACAATCGATCGATCCCCAGCTTGTGGGCCAGGTCATAGAAGTAGGTGTCGTTGGAACGCATGATCGCCGTGTCCAGGTCGACATAGCCGTCACCGGTGCGGTTCCAGTTGCGGTACTTGTGATCGTAATTGGGCAATTGGTAATAACCCGGATCGAAGACCCGGGTCGAGGCCGTGACCACGCCCGAATCGAGACCGGCAATCGCCACCGCTGGTTTGATGGTCGAGCCCGGCGGATAAAGGCCGCGCAGCACCCGGTTGAACAGCGGACGATCGATCGAATCGCGCAACTCGGCATAGGCCTTGAAGCTGATGCCGGTCACGAACAGGTTCGGGTCGAAGCTTGGCTGGCTGACCATCGCCAGTACTTCACCGGTGGTGGGATCCAGCGCCACCACCGCGCCACGACGCCCGCCCAAGGCCAGTTCGGCGGCTTCCTGCAGCTTGATGTCGAGGCTCAGGACAATGTCTTTGCCAGGAATCGGATCGGTGCGCTTGAGCACCCGCAGCACGCGGCCGCGGGCGTTGGTCTCGACTTCTTCGTAGCCCACCTGGCCGTGCAACTCCGGCTCGTAGAAGCGCTCGATACCGGTCTTGCCGATATGGTGAGTGCCGCTGTAGTTGACCGGATCCAGGGACTTCAGCTCTTTCTCGTTGATCCGCCCCATGTAGCCCACCGAGTGCGCAAAGTGCGCGCCCTGGGGGTAATGGCGCACCAACTGGGCCACCACTTCCACGCCCGGCAGGCGGAACTGGTTGACCGCGATCCGGGCGATCTGCTCTTCGTTGAGCTCAAACAGAATCGGCACCGGTTCGAATGGCCGCCGCCCCTGGCTCATGCGCTTTTCGAAGAGCACGCGGTCCTCCGGCGTCAGCTCCAGCACCTCGACAATCACATCGAGGATCTGGCGCCAGTCGCCGGAGCGCTCGCGGGTCATGCTCAGGCTGAAGCTCGGCCGGTTATCCGCCACCACGACGCCGTTGCGGTCAAAAATCAGGCCGCGGGTCGGTGGAATCGGCTGCACGTGAACGCGGTTATTTTCCGACAGGGTCGAGTGGTACTCGTACTGGATGACCTGCAGAAAATACAACCGCGCTATCAGCACCCCGATCAGGCACACCACTGCAATTGCACCGAACACGACCCGGCCACGCACCAGACGGGCGTCTTTCTCGTGGTCCTTGATGCGGATCGGCTGGGACATTAGGGCGCAGGGCTACTTGTGATAAGGGTGCCCGGACAGGACTGTCCAGGCGCGATACAGCTGTTCACCGATGAGGATGCGTACCAGCGGGTGGGGCAAGGTCAGCGGCGACAGCGACCAGCGCTGATCCGCCCGCGCACAGACTTCCGGCGCCAGCCCTTCCGGGCCGCCAACCATGAAATTGACCGTGCGCGAATCGAGCCGCCAGCGGTCCAGTTCGACCGCCAGTTGCTCGGTGCTCCAGGGCTTGCCGTGCACCTCGAGGGTGACAATCCGCTCATTGGGACCGACCTTGGCCAACATGGCTTCGCCTTCCTGACGGATAAAGCGTGCCACGTCGGCGTTCTTGCCCCGGGTATTGAGCGGTATTTCCACCAGTTCCAGCGCCAGCTCGGACGGCAAGCGCTTGGCATATTCATGCCAGCCCTCTTCCACCCACTTGGGCATGCGTGAACCGACAGCGATCAGACGCAGGCGCACAGCCGTTCCTTATTCCTGGTCTTTGTTGAGCTTGTTGAAATGCTCGTGACCCACTTCCGGGCTGTGGTGCTTGCCATCAGCGGCACGGCTCTGCTCGGCGCCTTTCCACAGGCGCTCCAGGTCGTAGAACTGACGGGCGTTGGAGGTCATCATGTGAACGATCACGTCGTCCATGTCCAACAACACCCAGTCGCTGTCGCCCTTACCTTCTTCACCCAGCGGCTTGACGCCCAGGGCCTTCACGGCTTCGCGAACCTTGTCCAGCATCGCGCCGATCTGACGGTTGGAGGTACCGGTGGCAATGATCATGTAGTCAGTGATGCTTTGCTTGTCACGCACATCGATGACCAGCACGTCCTGGGCCTTGACGTCTTCCAGGGCCGCTACGGCAACCTTGACCAGCTCTTCGCCCTTGAGAGGCTCGCCGATGATGACTTTTTCAGGCAGCGGGGCACTCTTGAACGTGCCTTTGCGCTTAACTTTGTTTACGTCGTTGTTCGTCATATAAAACTCGTTTTGCTCGTATGTTCGGGCGCTTCAATACACGACTATTCGTGCCTTCAAGCGCGCCTTTTCAGTTCGACGCACGGTAAAGCCCGTGCGCATCGATGTAGGCCAGGACCGCGTCAGGCACCAGGAAACGTACCGACTTACCGCTGGCCAGCAGTTGACGGATCTGGGTGGCAGACACCGCAAGCGGGGTCTGCCAGACGAATGCAATATTCCCGCTTGGCCCGGTCAGGGCCAAGGGGTCACTTACCGACCGCGCTGCCAGCAGGTTGCGCAAGGCATCCGGCGGTTCGCTGTCGGCATCCGGGCGTTGCAGCACCAGGATGTGGCAATGCTGGAGTAACTCCTCCCAGCGATGCCAGGTGGGCAGGCCGCAAAAAGCGTCCCAGCCCAGTAGCAGAAACAACTGGTCATCCGCGGCCAACTCGGCCCGCATCAGTTCCAGGGTGTCGATGGTGTAGGACGGTTTGTCCCGTTTCAGCTCACGGTCGTCCACCACCAACGGTGATACCCCCGTGACCGCGCACTCGACCATCGCCAGACGGTCCAACGCCGACACCTGCGGCGTGTTGCGATGAGGCGGCCTGGCACTGGGTGTCAGGCGCAATTCATCAAGAGTCAGCGATTCGGCCACTTCCAGCGCACCGCGCAAATGGCCGATATGCACCGGGTCGAACGTCCCGCCGAGTACGCCAATGCGTCTGGGCCGGGGTTCGCTGACGGGCAGAACGGCAGGCTGGCCAAGGTCGCCCAAGTCAGACCGACTCCTGTCCACGCAACTGGCCATCACCGACCACGATGTATTTCTCGCAGGTCAAGCCTTCGAGACCTACCGGGCCGCGGGCGTGCAGCTTATCAGTAGAAATGCCAATCTCCGCACCCAATCCGTATTCAAAGCCATCGGCGAAGCAGGTCGGGGTGTTGATCATCACCGAACTGGAGTCGACCTCAGCTACAAAACGCCGGGCTTCACCCTGGTGTTCAGTGACGATCGAGTCCGTGTGGTGCGAGCCGTAATGGTTGATGTGCTCAATGGCCTGGCCCAGGTCGTCCACCACGCGGATCGACAGAATCGGTGCCAGGTACTCGGTATTCCAGTCTTCTTCGGTTGCAGCAATCACGTCGATGATGGCCTGAGTACGCTCGCAACCCCGCAACTCGACACCCTTCTCGCGGAACTGCGCAGCCATCGCCGGCAAAAACTCGGCAGCCACCGCTTGATCCACCAGCAGGGTTTCCATCGCGCCGCAGATGCCATAACGGTAGGTCTTGGCGTTGAAGGCAATGCGCTGGGCCTTGGCCAGGTCCGCGTGAGCACCGACATAAACGTGGCAGATGCCGTCCAGATGCTTGATCACCGGCACGCGGGCGTCACGGCTGACGCGTTCGATCAGGCCCTTGCCACCGCGCGGCACGATCACGTCGACGTATTCCGGCATGGTGATCAAGGCACCGACAGCCGCCCGGTCGGTCACTTCGACCACCTGGACCACGGCCGCCGGCAAGCCGGCTTCGGCCAGGCCGCGCTGGATGCACAGGGCGATGGCGCGATTGGAGTGGATGGCCTCGGAGCCGCCACGCAGGATGGTCGCGTTACCCGACTTCAGGCACAGGCTCGCGGCATCGATGGTCACGTTCGGCCGTGATTCGTAAATGATGCCAACCACACCCAGCGGCACGCGCATTTTGCCGACCTGGATACCCGAAGGCCGGTAGCTCATATCGCGGATCGCGCCCACCGGGTCCGGCAGGCTCGCCACCTGGCGCAGACCAACGATCATGCCGTCGATACGGGCCGGGGTCAGTGCCAGGCGTTCTAGCATGGCCGATTCCAGACCATTGGCCCGACCGGCAGCCAGGTCCTGCTCGTTGGCAGCGGTCAGTTCTGGACGAGCGGCGTCCAAAGCAGCGGCAGCAGCATTCAGCGCACGGTTTTTCTGCGCAGTGCTGGCACGGCCGATGACACGCGAAGCTTCGCGGGCAGCGCGACCCAAACGGGTCATGTAGTCAAGAACGGACTCAGTCATGGTCTGGTGTGGTCTTGGCAAAGAGGAAAGCGGCAGATTATAGCTGTCGCATCGGCCCACGGACAGCGGTCACGGGCGGATGGTCAAAATGGAGGGCAAATAGCGTGCGTTAAGCATGGGTTAAGGCTGATGTTGATATCATTGCGTCACATTTCTCGTCGCCCACCGTTGCCACCATGTCCATTCTGACCAACGCAGACCTGCCCAACGCCCTGCCTGACAGCTTCTTCGACCGTGATGCGCAACTGCTGGCCCGCGAACTGCTGGGCAAAATCATCCGGCATAAAGTCGACGGCCTGTGGTTATCGGCGCGCATTATCGAGACCGAAGCCTATTACTGCGAGGAAAAAGGCAGCCACGCCTCCCTCGGCTACACAGAAAAGCGTAAGGCTTTGTTTCTGGATGGCGGCCACATCTACATGTATTACGCCCGCGGCGGCGATTCGCTGAATTTCAGCGCTCAGGGTCCGGGCAACGCGGTGCTGATAAAATCGGCCTACCCCTGGGTCGACGCGGTCTCTGGCCCGGCCAGCCTGGCGCAAATGCTGCTCAACAACCCCGATGCCAGTGGCCGCCCCCGCCCCTCGCAAAAGCTGTGCGCCGGCCAGACCCTGCTGTGCAAGGCCCTGGGCTTGAAAGTCCCAATCTGGGATGCCAAGCGCTTTGATCAGGAGCTGCTGTTTGTCGAAGATGTCGGCACCCCGGTCGGACAGATTATCCAGACCACCCGCCTGGGCATTCCCCACGGCCGCGACGAGCATTTGATGTACCGCTTCGTCGACGCGTCCTACGCGCCTTATTGCACACGGAACCCCTTGCGTCGCGGCCAAGTCGAAGGACGCGATTACTTTCTGCTCGACTGAAATCCCGCAGCAACGAACCTGCCCGCGATAGCGCTATCGCGATCTGGCGCGCTTCTGCGTTCAATGTGCACATGACGGAGTTGACTTTATGGGCCCATGGCTCGATGGCATGACCACCTGGTTGACGGCCAACCCGCAGTGGCTGGCCGCCGCGGTATTTATTGTGGCCTGTGTCGAGTGCCTGGCGATTGCCGGCCTGATCGTGCCCGGCACGGTGCTGCTATTCGCGATTGCCGTGCTGGCTGGCAACGGCGCGTTGTCCCTGGGCGAAACCCTGCTGTTGGGGTTTCTCGGGGGGCTGCTGGGCGACGTCGTTTCCTACCTGCTCGGCAGACATTTTCATCAGAGCATTCGTCGACTGCCCGGGCTGCGCCAACACCCGCAATGGATCAGCGGCGCCGAAGCGTATTTTCAGCGTTATGGTATCGCCAGCCTGCTGGTGGGTCGTTTTATCGGGCCGTTGCGGCCGATGCTGCCGATGGTCGCCGGCATGTTCGACATGCCCTTCCCCCGCTTTATTGCCGTCAGCCTGCTGGCCGCTGCCGGCTGGACCGTTGCCTACCTACTGCCCGGCTGGGCCACCGGCGCCGCGATACGCCTGCCGCTGCCCGAGGGTTTCTGGCCCGAGGCGGGAGTCGTGGTCGGCAGCATCGCCGTGCTGGTGGGCCTGAGCATTACCAGCAGCCTGCGTCGACACCGCAATGCCACCTTGATCATGAGTGTGATGAGCCTGGTGATCCTGGCCGGGCTGTTTATCGGCTACCCCTACCTGATCCAGTTCGATCAGGGCCTGATTGCCTTGGTGCAGGAGCATCGCAGCACCTCCCTGGACCGGATCATGGTGATGGTCACGCAGATCGGCGAGTTCCGAGCCATGTTCATCATCAGCGGCGTGCTCACCCTGCTGCTGTTGATTGCCCGCCAATGGCGGCAGGCGATCTTCGCCGGCGCCACACTGATGTGCACCGCCCTGGCCAACACCGGCAGCAAGTGGTTCTTCGCCCGGGTCCGCCCCGAGGTGCTGACCGATCCACTGACCAGCTACAGCATGCCCAGCGGCCATTCTTCCGGCGCCTTTGCCTTGTTCCTGACCCTGGCGGTACTTGCCGGGCGCGGCCAGCCACCCAGGATGCGCCTGACCTGGCTGCTGCTGGGCTGCCTGCCGGCCGCTTCGATCGCCTTGTCGCGGGTCTACCTCGGGGCGCATTGGCCGACCGATATTCTGGCCGGCGCGATGCTCGCGACCTGCGTCTGTGCCGCCAGCCTGGCCCTGAGCCAGCGTCAGACGCCTTTGCCGGCAATGCCAGCCAGGGTCTGGTGGCTGGTGCTGCCGAGCATGATTGCGCTGTGCGCATTTATGGCCATGCGGCACCTGCCCCACGCCCTGCTGCGCTACGCCTATTGAGGAAATCCGCTAGAGAGTGGTGGCAAGGGCCGTCAGGCTGAACTTGCAGCCCAACATTCAGAGATCAGGCGAAAAGCTCGCCCTGCAACTCATCCAACAGCGCCTGGATCGCATCCAGGCGTTGCTGCGGATCATCCAGTTGCAGCAGGTCCAGCTTGTCCAGTTCTGAAAATGGCAGCAGATAGGCCAACTGGTTCGCCAGCGACTGCTGGCCGGTGGCTTCCGTGCCCATGTTCAAGGCCTCGACCATCGGATGCTCGGCCAGCGCCTTGAGCAAGGCGATCAGGTCGGCGTCCTCATCCTGCAACGGTTGCTCCGGAGCCTCGTCGAGCCACTCGACCTGGGCGACCACCAGTTGGTCCTTCTGCACCTCGCTGCTGAGCACCCGAAAACGCCGCCCACCCTTGACCCGAATGCCCAGCAGGCCATTGTCCTGTTGATGAAAATCGGTGATCAACGCTTCGCAGCCGATCAGCGCATAGCCTTCCGGCACGTTGCCGACCTCCTCGCCTTCGAGTATGCAGACCACGCCAAAACCACTGCCCTGTTTCATGCAGCGGCCGATCATGTCCAGGTAGCGCGCCTCGAAAATCTGCAGATCGAGGATGCACTGCGGAAACAGCACGGTATTCAGCGGAAAAAGCGCCAGGCTCATAAAAAATCCTTAAACCACCAACGACACCGCCAGCGGCAGGAATACCGCCGTGGCCACGCCCATCAGACTCATCGCCAGCGCCGCAAAGGCACCGCACTCTTCGTTTTCCTGCAAGGCCACCGAGGTGCCCACGGCATGCGCCGTCATGCCCAGGGCCATGCCGCGCGCCTCAGGACTATGGACACCCAGGCGATTCAAGATGCTCGGGCCGAAAATAGCCCCGATGACTCCGGTGATCAGCACGAACACCGCCGCCAGGGCCGCCACACCACCGATCTGCTCGGCCACCAGCATGGCAATCGGCGAAGTCACCGACTTGGGCGCCATGGTCATCAAGATCATGTGCTCGGCGCCAAACCACCAGCCCAGCAATACGCCAAGGCCGGTAGCGACCACGCCACCCACCACCAGCGTAGTAAATATCGGCCAGAACAATTGCCGGATCCGCCGCAGATTCAGATAAAGCGGCACAGCCAGCGCCACCGTGGCCGGGCCCAGCAGAATACTCAGGATCTCGGTGCTCTTTCGGTACTCGGCGTACGTCAGGCCACAGCCCAGCAGCACGCCGATGACCAGCAGCATCGACACCAGCACCGGCTGCAGAAAGATCCAGCGGGTTTTCTCGAACGCCGCCAGCACCAGTTGATAAGCCCCCAGGGTAATGCCGATGCCAAACAACGGGTGGTGAATCACGGCCGCCCAGGCGCCTTGCCAGTCGAACGTCATTGCCCTTCCTCCCGCCGCGCCTGGCGCTTGACCAGCTTCTGCATCAGCACGCCGACAAAGGCCATGGAAATCACCAGGGACAGCACCAGTGCACCGACGATCGCCCAGAAATCAGCGGCAATGTCTTTGGCATAGACCATCACGCCCACGGCCGGCGGCACCAGCAACAACGGCAGGTAACGCAGCAGGCTGCTGGCCGCGAGGCTCAGGGGCTCCCCGACTTCGCCCCGTGCAATCAGGAAGATCAGCATCAGCAGCAGGCCGACGATAGGCCCCGGCAGTATTGGCAGAAACAGATGATTGATCGCCGTGCCGAGCAATTGGAACAGCACCAGCCATGTCAGACCGCGTAACAACATCCCCACTCTCCAGCAAAAACGCGTCGCGCATTATAAGCACGCAAGGGCTATGGACCGGCATTCGCCAAAAGCATGGATGGTTGACCCAAGCAATTGGCCATGATGATCTAAAGTGGTTGTCAGGGCACCGCCCCCACCCCGTGAAAAACTATAAAACCGATAAACCAAGGAGAGTCTCAATGCCCTACGTTCCTGTTGCAGAGCTCAAAGATTATGTCGGGAAGGAACTCGGACGTTCCGAATGGCTCACCATCGACCAGGAGCGCATCAACCTGTTTGCCGAGGCGACTGGCGATTTCCAGTTTATCCACGTCGATCCGGTCAAGGCTGCGCAAACCCCCTTTGGCGGCACCATCGCCCATGGTTTCCTCTCGCTGTCACTGATTCCCAAGCTGATGGAAGACATCCTGGTGTTGCCTGAAGGCCTGAAGATGGTGGTCAACTACGGCCTGGACAGCGTGCGCTTCATCCAGCCGGTCAAGGTCAACTCCAAGGTGCGACTCAAGGTCGACCTCACCGAAGTCACCGAAAAGAAACCCGGCCAGTGGTTGCTCAAGGCCACCGCCACCCTGGAAATCGAAGGCCAGGAAAAACCCGCCTATATCGCCGAGCCACTGTCGCTCTGCTTCGTCTGAAACACCGTTGATGCGAAACAGCTCACGCTGTTTCGCACGGCCTCTCTATATATAAGCCACATGGCTACGGCATACTCGGTCCCCTAATTACCCGGATCCCGCTATGCGCCCACTTGTACCCCTGGTTTTGACCCTGTTGCTCGCCGCCTGCGGAGACGGCGAATCGCTGCTGCCGCCCGACGCCCGGCTGCCCGACGGCGGACGCTATCGGGGCGACGTGGTCAACGGCCTGCTGCAGGGCCAGGGGCGCATCGACTATCCCAACGGCAGCTGGTACGCAGGACAATTCGAAAATGGCCAATGGCATGGCAACGGCGAATGGCATGGCAGCAACGGCGAGGTCTATCGCGGCCAGTTCCAGCAAGGCCTGTTCCACGGCCAGGGCAGCCTGACCACCCAGGACAGCAGTTACACCGGCGGTTTCAAGTTTGGCCGCCGCGATGGTGAAGGCACCCTCAAAGAGGGTGGCATGACCTACCGTGGCGAGTTCAAGGCCGACCTTTATTCCGGCCTGGGGCGCTTGGAACTGGAGGACGGCAGCCAATACCAGGGCCAGTTCGCCCACGGCAAGCCCAATGGCGAAGGCCAGCGCAGCGACGCCAGCGGCAATCAGTTCAGCGGCCACTTCGTCAATGGCCAGCTCGAAGGCAACGGCACTTTCAACAGTGCCGAGGGCGACATCTACGTCGGCGGCTTCAAGCAGAACCAGTTGCACGGCAAGGGGCGTTACGAAAACGCGGATGGCGACGTGTGGATCGGCCAGTTCAAAGAAGGCGCCCTGAGCGGCAAAGGTGAACTGATAGGCGTCGACGGCAGCCACTATGTCGGGCAATTCAGCGATTGGCGCTTCAGCGGCCAGGGTCGTCTCAACCTCAGCGACGGCAGTTTTTATATCGGCGGTTTCGACAGCGACAGCTACCAGGGCCATGGGGTGCTGGTATTGCGTGACGGCACCGTGCAAAGCGGCGATTGGATCAACGGCCTGCGCGTGCGCGATGCCAGCGGCAAATTGCTGCCGGACCCACTGGAGCTCGGCTTGCTGGCCCAGGGGCGCCTGCTCGAACAGGCGTTGACCAACGTTCCCGCCTCGACACCGGCGATAGAGCTGTACAGCCTGACACTGGCCGGTGACGGCAAGCAAAGCGTGTTCCTGCGCGAAGCCGACTACGTCAGCAACATGCTCGCCAGCCGTTTCGGTGCCTACGGCCAGATCCGCCTGGTCAACCACCGCGACCACCTGGCCGACCGGCCCATGGCCACCCGGGAGAGCCTGCACCGCTCGGCCCAGACCCTGGCCGAACGCAGCGGCCCGGAAGACCTTGTTTTCATCTACCTGACCAGCCACGGCACCAGCGCCCACGAACTGGTGCTCGATCAGCCGCGTCTGGAGCTGGCCGACCTGCCGGCCGATGAGCTGGCGACGGCTCTGGCCCCGCTGAAGAACCGCGACAAAATCATCGTGATCTCGGCCTGTTACTCCGGCGGCTTTATCCCGGCGCTCAAGGACGAACGCACGCTGATCATGACCGCCTCGCAGGCCGACCGGGTGTCTTTCGGCTGCTCGGAGGAAGCGGATTTCACCTACTTTGGCGATGCGCTGTTCGCCCAGGCGCTGAACCAGACCGATGATCTGGAGCAGGCCTTCAAACTGGCCCGGGCCAACGTCGCCGAACGTGAGCAGGCCGATAATTTCGAAGCCTCGGAACCGCAGATCTGGGCGCCCAAGGGGGTCTTGGCGCACTGGCAACAATTGCGAAAACAGCAGGCACGAAAAGCGCTGCAAAGTGTCTCAATCAACAGCAAGGAAGCAAAGAGCAACTAAGCTGAAACAGTATCAAGGGGGAAACACTATGTACTTGACGCCTCAGCATATCCTGCTCGCTGGAGCCACCGGCCTGACTGGCGAACACCTGCTTGATCGCCTGCTCAACGAACCCACCGTGACCCGCGTTCTGGCACCCAGCCGCCGCCCGTTGAGCGAGCATCCGCACCTGGAAAACCCGGTGGGCGACCCGGCTGTATTTTTGCCGCAACTCACAGGCCAGGTCGACATCGCCTTCTGCTGCCTGGGCACCACCATCAAGCAGGCCGGCTCGGAACAGGCGTTTCGTGCCGTGGACCTGGATATGGTGGTGGCCTTTGCCAAGCGCGCGCGGGAAATGGGCGCGCGGCACCTGATCGTGATCAGCGCCGTGGGGGCCGACGCCCAGTCTTCGATCTTCTACAACCGGGTCAAGGGCGAAATGGAGCAGGCGCTCCAAGCCCAGGATTGGCCGCAACTGACCATCTGCCGCCCTTCGCTGCTGCTGGGCGAGCGCCTTGAGCCACGCCTGGCGGAACAACTGGCCGGCCCCTTGTCCAAACTGATTCCCGGCAAGTACCGCGGTATCGAAGCCTGCCAGCTGGCTCGTGCCATGTGGCGCCTGGCCCTGGAAGAACAGGACGGGGTTCGGGTGGTTGAGTCCGACGAGTTACGCAAGCTGGGCAAATAGAACCGGGCTGGCGCGGCACTCCAGCAAGCGCCGCTACAGCCCGCCGGTAGCCTGGAACCCCACACCCAACACCGTCAGGACCGACAACGGCAACAGCAGCGTGTCGAGCACAGCGCTGGCGGGCAGGTCGACACCGGGATAGCTCGGCGCCTCGGCGCCAAAACGGTCCATGGCGCAACAGCCACCCTGCATCGCATACAAATCCAGGCGGGTTCCCGAGTACACCACCGGCGCTCCCGGCTGGGCGGCATTGAGGGTGCGCGCGGTGGCGCAACCACCCAGTTGCAGGGCGATCAACGCCACCAGCAACGCCCTACTCATCACTGCTCAAATGGTGCTCGCCCCAGCGCGGCAGCATGTCCTGGGGAATGTTCAGCAGGTTGAGAATCCGCGCCACCACAAAATCCACCAGGTCATCGATGGTCTGCGGCTGGTGATAAAAGCCCGGCGACGCCGGCAGAATGGTCACGCCCATGTTCGACAGTTTGAGCATGTTCTCCAGATGAATACTCGAGTACGGCGCCTCGCGCGGCACCAGAATCAACTGGCGACGCTCCTTGAGCGTGACATCGGCCGCACGCTCGATCAGGTTGTTGCAGGCACCCGTGGCAATGGCCGACAGGGTTCCGGTCGAGCACGGCACCACCACCATCGCCGCCGGCGAGCCGGAGCCCGAGGCCACGGGCGACATCCAGTCTTCCTTGCCATAAACCCGGATCTGCCCCGCCGCCGCACCGGTGTACTCGGTGAGGAAGGCTTGCATCATCTGCGTCTTGGGCGGCAGGGAGACGTCGGTTTCGGTGGCCATGACCAATTGCGCGGCCTTGGAGATCAGAAAGTGCACTTCCCGATCCTCACGGACCAGGCAATCGAGCAGGCGCAAGCCGTACTGGGCGCCCGAGGCGCCCGTCATGGCCAGGGTGATGCGTTCCGGACCGTTGTTCATTGCAGGGCCTCAGCCAGTTTGCCGTGCAGGCCGCCAAAACCGCCGTTGCTCATGATCACCACGTGAGTACCGGGTTTGGCCTGGCTCTTCACGCGCTCGATGATGCCTTCCAGCGAGTCACTGACAATGGCCGGCACCGAGCACAGCGCGGCGGTCGCGCCCAGGTCCCAGCCGAGATTGGCGGGGGCATACCAGATCACCTGGTCGGCCTGGTTGACGCTTTCCGGCAGGCCATCTCGATGGGCACCCAACTTCATCGAATTGGAGCGCGGTTCGATGATGGCGATCAGCGGAGCATCACCAATGCGTTTGCGCAGGCCGTCCAAGGTGGTGGCGATGGCCGTCGGATGGTGGGCGAAGTCGTCGTAAATGGTCACGCCCTGTACTTCGGCGACCTTTTCCATGCGCCGCTTGACGCTTTTGAACGCACTCAACCCGTCGATGCCCATGGAAGGCACCACACCCACATGACGCGCCGCTGCCAGAGTGGCCAAGGCATTGGCGACGTTGTGCTGGCCAGTCATGTCCCACTCGACCACGCCTTGAACCACACCTTCAAACAGCACTTCGAAGCGCGAGCCGTCTTCACTGAGAAGCCTGGCTTGCCATTGGCCACCCGCGCCGGTGGTCTGCACCGGGGTCCAGCAGCCCATGTCGATCACTCGCTGCAAGGCCGGCTCGGTGGTCGGATGGATCACCAGGCCTTCGCTGGGAATGGTGCGCACCAGGTGGTGGAACTGCCGCTCGATGGCCGGCAGATCGGGGAAGATGTCCGCATGATCAAACTCAAGGTTATTGAGGATCGCGGTGCGCGGGCCGTAGTGGACGAACTTGGAGCGTTTGTCGAAGAAGGCGCTGTCGTACTCATCGGCCTCGATCACGAAAAAGGGTGTGTCACCCAAACGGGCCGAGACTGCGAAATTCTGCGGCACACCGCCAATCAGAAAACCCGGGCTCATGCCTGCGTGCTCCAGCACCCAGGCCAGCATGCTGCTGGTGGTGGTTTTGCCATGGGTGCCGGCGACCGCCAGTACCCAGCGACCTCGCAGTACATGCTCGGCCAGCCATTGCGGGCCGGAGACATAGGGCAGGCCTTTGTTCAGCACATATTCCACTGCCGGATTACCGCGGGACATGGCATTGCCGATGACCACCAGGTCTGGCGCCGGGTCGAGCTGCGCCGGGTCGTAACCCTGGGTCAACTCGATGCCCTGGGCCTCGAGCTGGGTGCTCATGGGTGGATAGACGTTGGCATCGGAACCGGTCACACGATGGCCCAACTCCTTGGCCAGAACCGCCATTGAACCCATGAAAGTGCCGCAAATACCGAGAATATGAATGTGCATAGTCGACCTCGTAAACATCGCGGCAGGTTAGCGTAGAGGGCTGCAATTCGCACTCTTTAGCTGCCGAGCAGATCGAACGCCGCAGCTTATGGCCTTCGCTGTAGCCGCTTGTCCTCCCCGAGGTATCCCCTACGGGGCGCTAGCGGGCGATGCCATGTTTGCGCAGCTTTCTATACAGGGTGTTGCGGCTGACGCCCAATTGCTCGGCAGTGTGGGTCATGTGCCAGCGCTGTTGCTCCAGGACGTTGAGCAGCGCCAGGCGCTCGGCATCATCCAGCGGGTGCTGCGAAATATCCTCGACCGTGGCCACCACGGGGGCCGGACGGCTGTGACGGATAACTGCCGGCAGATCTTCGAGGACGATCCGCCCATCCTCGCAAAGCGCCGCCAGCGTCCGCAGCACATTGCGCAACTGGCGCACGTTGCCCGGCCAATGAAAGTCCAGCAACGCCTGGCGCGCCGCCGCATCCAGCAGCACCGCCTGCTCACCGGCCTCTTCAGCCAGGAGAAAGTCCAGCAACTGGGATTTGTCACTGCGCTGGCGCAACGCCGGCAAGCCGATTTCCAGGCCATTGAGGCGGTAGTACAAGTCCTCGCGAAAACTGCCGTTGTGCACCCGCTCCAGCAGGTCGCGGTGGGTGGCGCTGATGATCCGCACGTTCACCGCCTGGGGCTCGCCGCCAATGGGCACCACCATCCGGTCTTCCAGCACTCTTAACAGGCGAGTCTGCATGGCCAGGGGCATGTCGCCGATCTCATCGAGAAACAGCGTGCCGCCATCGGCCTGTTGCAACTTGCCGCGCATGCCTTCCTTGCGAGCGCCGGTAAAGCTGCCACCGCGATAGCCGAACAACTCGCTCTCGATCAGGCTTTCCGGAATCGCCGCGCAATTGAGCGCAACAAAGGCTTTTTCCGCACGCTGGCTGGCGTGGTGCACGGCCTTGGCGAAGGCCTCTTTGCCGGAGCCGGTTTCGCCGTTGATCAGCAAGGGCACATCGCGCTCGAAGACCCTCAGGGCCTTGCGAAAATCGTCCTGCAGCGCCGCATCGCCCAGGCATATGCCCGGCAGCCGTGGGCGTTCGAGCACAGGGGCCGGCATCACCACCGGCTGCGGCACCGTGCGCGGCTGGCCACGCAGCAGGGCGAACAGGTTGCGCCCATCACGGCTGCGCAATGGCCAACTGGCGCTGGCATTGACGCTGGCCCGACTCAGCAACTCATCGAGCGAACAATCGAAGAACGACTCCACCGGTTTCCCCAGCAAACCGCCACGAACATGCCCCAACAGGTTCAACGCGCTCTGATTCACCGCACTGATCCGCCCATCACCGTCGAACGCTAGCAACCCTTCGCTGAACAGTCCCACGGACTCGGCCTGCAAATGAAAACGCAGCAACCACTGGTTGTCGAAATAACGCAGGAAATAGCAGCTCTCGATCATCTTCGCCGAAAGGTTGACCAGGGCCATGGTGTGGAATTGGCTTTGCCGCGAGACATCCTGGCGTGCCGACGATACATCGAGCACTGCCAGCAGCTCGCCGTGAGGGTCGAACACCGGGCTGGCGGAACAGGTCAGGCCCGTGTGACGCCCGCGAAAGTGCTCATCCTGATGGATGGTCAGCGCCTGACGCTCCACCAGGCAGGTGCCGATACCGTTGGTGCCTTCGCAGGCTTCGCTCCAGTCAGCGCCCAGCCACAGGCCGGCGCGCTCGAAGATCTTGCGCTCGGTGGGCGCGGTAATGCAGTTGAGGATGACCCCGCGCGCATCGGTCAACAGCACCGCATGGCCGGCACCGGACAATTGCTGATGCAGGCTGGCCATCTCGCTGCCGGCAATCTGCAGCACTTGCTGCAAGCGCTCGCGACTTTCCAGGACCCGCCCCTGCTCGAGCACGGTCGGCGCCATGGCCTGGGCCGGGTCGAGGTGGTAATCCTCAAGGCAACGCAGCCACGAGCGGGCGATCGACGGGTCGCTGCCCGGGCCCTGCAAGCGGGCCTTGCCCTGGGTAACGGTCAGCACTTGCTGGGCGTGCCGGGTCAGATGATTACTGCTATGCATTTCTTATTATTCTCCTGCTGCGCTGTCACGCTCAGACGGAACCACCTCTGGCCGCTGCCGCAAGATGGCTGGAAGCCCCTGGACCCGTTCGCAACCAGGCAACAGCGACAGACGGGACGGGTGAATTTCACAAGCAAACCAGCATCCTCCTGCGGCGGATTCATTGCAATGCCGACTCGACTGATGAGTCACAGGTTGTGCCATACAGGTGACAAACTGTCACTCACCGCTGTGCCATATCTGTCACAGCCCGCCGCCAAGTGCCTGTCGAAACACTACAAAACCCTTGATTCTGCGGGCCTGCAACACGCTGGCCCGACCTTTGCTCTAGGCTTAACAAGCGCAACAGCGCGTCCTCCCCTATAAGCACAAAAGCCAGGAGATACCCACCATGCGTTACGCACACCCCGGTACTGAAGGCGCTATCGTTTCGTTCAAGGCCAAGTACGGCAACTACATCGGCGGTGAGTTTGTCGCTCCGGTCGATGGCAACTACTTCACCAATACTTCGCCAGTCAACGGCAAGGCCATCGCCGAATTCCCGCGCTCCACCGCCAAAGACATCGACAAGGCCCTGGACGCTGCCCACGCTGCCGCCGACGCCTGGGGCAAGACCTCGGCCCAGGATCGCTCCCTGGTCCTGCTGAAAATCGCCGACCGCATCGAACAGAACCTCGAACTGCTGGCCATCACCGAAACCTGGGACAACGGCAAGGCCGTGCGTGAAACCCTCAACGCCGACATTCCATTGGCCGCCGACCACTTCCGCTACTTCGCGGGCTGCATTCGCGCCCAGGAAGGCACCAGCGCCGAAATCAACGAGCACACCGCCGCCTACCACTTCCATGAACCCCTGGGCGTGGTCGGGCAGATCATTCCGTGGAACTTCCCGCTGCTGATGGCCGCCTGGAAACTCGCCCCAGCCCTGGCCGCCGGCAACTGCGTGGTACTCAAGCCCGCCGAGCAAACCCCGCTGGGCATCAGCGTGCTGATGGAGCTGATCGGCGACCTGCTGCCGCCAGGCGTGCTCAACGTGGTACACGGTTTCGGCAAGGAAGCGGGCGAAGCCCTGGCCACCAGCAAGCGCATCGCCAAGATCGCCTTCACCGGTTCCACTCCGGTGGGCTCGCACATCATGAAATGCGCCGCCGAGAACATCATCCCGTCCACCGTGGAACTGGGCGGCAAATCGCCGAACATCTTCTTCGCCGACATCATGAAGGCCGAGCCGCAGTTCATTGAAAAGGCCGCTGAAGGCCTGGTGCTGGCGTTCTTCAACCAGGGCGAAGTCTGCACCTGCCCATCCCGGGCCCTGGTGGAAGAGTCGATCTACGACGACTTCATGAAAGTGGTGATGAAGAAGGTCGAGCAGATCAAGCGCGGCGACCCGCTGGACACCGACACCATGGTCGGCGCCCAGGCCTCCGAGCAACAATTCGACAAAATCCTGTCCTACCTGGAAATCGCCAAGCAGGAAGGTGCGCAACTGCTCACCGGCGGCAAGGTGGAAAAACTCACCGGCGACCTGGCAACCGGCTATTACATCCAGCCGACCCTGCTCAAGGGCACCAACGATATGCGCGTGTTCCAGGAAGAAATCTTCGGCCCGGTGGTGAGCATCACCACCTTCAAGGACGAAGCCGAAGCCCTGGCGATTGCCAACGACACCGAGTTCGGCCTCGGCGCCGGCCTCTGGACCCGCGACATCAACCGCGCCTACCGCATGGGCCGGGCGATCAAGGCCGGTCGCGTCTGGACCAACTGCTACCACCTGTACCCGGCGCACGCCGCGTTCGGCGGTTACAAGAAGTCCGGTGTCGGCCGTGAAACCCACAAGATGATGCTCGATCACTACCAGCAGACCAAAAACCTGCTGGTGAGCTACGACATCAACCCGCTGGGCTTCTTCTGATCCACGCCCCCGGCGACCCAGGTCGCCGGGGGTTCCGGCCCGCCAGGGCCTGAAGCGCCCCTCCATCCTCCATCCGTTTCGGCGTCCACGACTGGCCGAGAGGGATGCTGCTGTCAGAAATTCCCGATTGGCCTCGCATCGGGCTGTCGTGCTGAAAGTCCACGCGGCTTTTAAAGAACAATAAGAACAAGGAACAACCTAATGGATCAGATCGGCAACTACGTGCTCTACCTCATCATGCTCTGCGCCGTGCTCGGGGCATTCGCCGCGATTTACGACAGCGACCGAGGGCTGGGCAAAGAATTCATGGAGGGCATCCACGCCACCGGGTACATCTTCGTACCGGCCGCCGGGATCATGGCCTCCATCCCCTACCTCACGGTGGTGATCGAAAGCGTTTTCGGCCCGTTCTTCAACTCCCTGGGCGCCGACCCGGCGCTGGCGGCGACCATGATCATCGCCTCGGACATGGGCGGCTATCAGTTGGCTTCGGCCCTGGCGGCCAGCAAGGAAGCGCTGGTGATGGCCCTGATCACCGGTTTCATGGGCGGCGCCACCATCGTCTTCTCGATTCCCATGGGCCTGGCGATGCTCGACAAGCGCGACCATAAATACATGGCGCTGGGAATCATGTCCGGGATCCTGACCATCCCCATCGGCGTACTGATCGCCAGCGTGATCCTGGCGTTCAGCAACCCACTGGTGCGCGACCTGGTAACCACCAATGGCGAGGCCGGTTACCAACTGGCCCTGGGCATGGGCAGTATTTTTGCCAACCTGCTGCCGATCCTGATCTTCGTCGTGGCCCTGGCCGTCGGCCTGCGCTTTCTGCCGGACATGATGATCAAGGGTTTCATCATTTTCGGCCGGGCCATGGACGCGGCGATCAAGCTGGTGCTGGTGTTTTCCATCGTCGAATACTTCACCGGGGTGTTCTCGCTGGTATTCGGCGGCTGGGGCTTCCATCCGATCATCGCTGACGCCGAGGACCAGACCCGCGCCCTGGAAACCGCCGGCTACATCGGCATCATGCTGGCCGGGGCCTTCCCCATGGTCTACCTGTTGCGCAAATACCTGGGCAAGCCCCTGGAAAACCTCGGCAGCAAGGTTGGCCTGAGCGCCGTCGGCAGTGCCGGCATGCTGGCGACCATCGCCAATATCCTGGCCATGTTCCGCCTGGTGCGCTTCATGCCGCCCAAAGACAAAGTGATCAACATCGCCTTTGGTGTGTGCGCGGCCTTTCTACTGGGCGACCACCTGTCGTTCACCGCCAACTTCCAACCGACCATCATCCTCCCGGTGCTGATCGGCAAAATCAGCGCCGGATTCATCGCCGTGGGCCTGGCTTACTGGTTATCGGTGCCCAAGGCCCTGGAGCTGGAAGCCCAGGATCGCGCTGCCGGGATCATCGCCGAAGGCGAATACCTGGGCGACGCCGAGCCCGAGGCCCCGTTGCCCGCCGGACACAAGGCCACGGCCTGAGGACGGCGCGCAACACCGGCTTGCACGTACACGGGCAAGCGCCTGGAACAGCGGTCGAAAAAGGTGGCATTCTGACGACTGCCACCCCCACGACAACGCACCTTCATCGTTGAAACGGAGACAGAGATGGCCAGTTTTTCCCATACCGTCGGCCCCCAGACCTATCGCTTCGATAGCCTCAAGGAGGTCATGGCCAAGGCCAGCCCGGCGCGTTCCGGAGACTTCCTGGCCGGGGTCGCGGCCCTGAACGACGGCGAACGGGTCGCCGCGCAGATGACCCTGGCGGACATCCCCTTGAAACACTTCCTGCAGGAAGTGCTGATCCCCTACGAGTCCGATGAAGTCACCCGGCTGATCATCGACACCCACGACCAACAGGCCTTCGCCACGGTCAGCCACCTGACCGTGGGTGGTTTTCGCGACTGGCTGCTCAGCGATGCCGCCGACGAAACCAGCCTGCGCGCCCTGGCCCCAGGCCTGACCCCGGAAATGGCTGCCGCGGTGTCGAAGATCATGCGCGTGCAGGACCTGGTGCTGGTGGCGCAGAAGATCCGTGTGGTCACGCGCTTTCGCAACACCGTAGGACTGCGCGGGCGGATGTCGACCCGCCTGCAGCCCAACCACCCCACCGACGAACCGGCGGGCATCGCCGCCAGCGTGCTCGACGGCCTGCTGTACGGCAACGGCGACGCCATGATCGGCATCAACCCGGCCACCGACAGCATCGCCTCGATCTGCGCCATGCTGGAAATGCTCGACGCCATCATCCAGCGTTATGAAATTCCGACCCAGGCCTGCGTCCTGACCCACGTCACCACCTCCATCGAGGCGATCAACCGGGGCGTGCCGCTGGACCTGGTGTTCCAGTCGATTGCCGGCACCGAGGCGGCCAACGCCAGTTTCGGCATCAACCTTAATGTGTTGCAGGAAGGCTACGACGCCGGCTTGAGCCTGAACCGCGGCACCCTGGGACAAAACCTGATGTATTTCGAAACCGGCCAGGGCAGCGCCCTGTCGGCCAACGCCCACTTCGGCATTGACCAGCAGACCTGCGAAACCCGCGCCTATGCCGTGGCCCGGCATTTCAAGCCGTTTCTGGTCAACACCGTGGTCGGTTTTATCGGGCCGGAATACCTGTACAACGGCAAGCAGATCATCCGCGCCGGTCTGGAAGATCACTTCTGCGGCAAGCTGCTGGGCGTGCCCATGGGCTGCGACATCTGCTACACCAACCACGCCGAAGCCGACCAGGACGATATGGACACCCTGCTGACCCTGCTGGGCGTGGCCGGAATCAACTTCATCATGGGCATCCCCGGCTCTGACGACATCATGCTCAACTACCAGACCACCTCCTTTCACGACGCGCTCTACGCCCGGCAGACCCTGGGCCTGAAGCCGGCCCCGGAGTTCGAGCAATGGCTGGCGCGCACCGGAATCTTCACCCAAGCCGATGGCAAGGTGCATTTCGGCAATAACCTGCCACCGGCCTTCCGCCAGGCGCTGGCGCAATTGGGATAAGCGAGACACTTATGGACAAGCACCCCACCGACAGCCAGAACCCCTGGCTGGAACTGCGCCGCCTGACCCCGGCCCGCATCGCCCTGGGCCGCACCGGCACCAGCATGCCAACCGGCGCCCAACTGGACTTCCAGTACGCCCACGCCCAGGCTCGCGATGCCGTGCACCTGCCCTTCGACCATACCGGGCTCAGCAGCCAGTTGGCCGAGCGCGGGCGTGACAGCCTGTTGCTGCACAGCGCAGCCGTCGATCGCCACAGCTACCTGCAACGCCCCGACCTGGGGCGGCGCCTGAGTGATGAGTCGGCACAAACCCTGCGCGATTACGCCCGCGCCAACCCCGGCGGAGTCGACCTGGCAGTGGTGGTGGCCGATGGGCTTTCGGCGCTGGCGGTGCATCGCCATACCTTGCCGTTCCTGGCGCGAATGGAAGAGCAGACCAGCGCCGAAGGCTGGTCGCTGTCGCCGGTGATTCTGGTGGAACAGGGCCGGGTCGCGGTAGCCGATGAAATCGGCCAACTGCTGGGCGCGAAAATGGTGGTGATCCTGATCGGCGAGCGCCCGGGCCTGAGTTCACCGGACAGCCTGGGCCTGTACTTCACCTACCAGCCCAAGGTCGGGCTGACCGACGCCTACCGCAACTGCATCTCCAACGTGCGCCTGGAGGGCCTGAGCTACGGCATGGCCGCCCACCGCCTGCTGTACCTGATGCGCGAGGCATGCCGGCGGCAGTTGTCGGGGGTCAACCTCAAGGATGAAGCCCAGGTGCAAACCCTGGAGTCGGACACACCGGAGAACATGAAGGGCAACTTCCTGTTGAGCCCACCCGAAGCGTGATTTTCAAGACGATTGCGCTTTTTTCCAGCTTTAGGCAGCATCCGAACACGGCTGCCCCGAGTAATGAACCGTTTGCCGTCATATCCACTTGCTGTTGAGGCCTACCATGCGGATTACTCAAGCAACCCTGGAACACCTGGATCTGTTGACGCCGTTGTTCGTCAAATATCGCGAATTCTACGGCGCGCTGCCTTACCCTGACTCGTCCCGGGCCTTTCTGGAAAAACGCCTGTGCCGCAAGGAATCGGTGATTTACCTGGCGCTGTCCGATGACGACAACAAACTGCTCGGTTTCTGTCAGCTGTACCCCAGCTTCTCGTCCCTGTCCCTCAAGCGTGTATGGATCCTCAACGACATCTACGTCGCTGAAGACGCTCGGCGCCAACTGGTGGCCGACAACCTGATCCGCACCGCGAAGAAAATGGCCAAGGAAACCCACGCCGTGCGCATGCGCGTTTCCACCAGCAGCGATAACGAAGTGGCGCAGAAAACCTACGAGTCCATCGGCTTTCGCGAAGACACCGAGTTCAAGAACTACGTATTGCCCATCAGCGATGATTGATCCGCTCGACAGCGGCCTTCGGGCCGCTGTGGCATTTACCGAATTTCCCGCCTCTGCCCGCCGCCAAACGATGCCTGGCCCTCGAAACGCCCCGCTACAATCTCAACGCGCATTTCACAGTTCACACTTTATAATGCTGACCTTTTCGGCAAGTAAGAAACGTCTGCCCTCGCTGTAAGACCTTACCCCGAGTCATTGCACAGGTCCGCCGAGCCGGGCCGTCACCACAGGTGCCTCCATGGATTTCAACCCGATCGACCTCATCCTGCACCTCGACGTCTACCTCGACTTGCTGGTGACCAATTACGGCCCATGGATCTACGCCATTCTGTTCCTGGTGATTTTCTGCGAAACCGGCCTGGTGGTGATGCCCTTCCTGCCGGGTGATTCCCTGCTGTTCATTGCCGGCGCCGTGGCCGCGGGTGGCGGCATGGACCCGGTGCTGCTGGGCGGCCTGCTGATGCTGGCGGCGATCCTCGGCGACAGCACCAACTATGTCATCGGCCGAACAGCGGGCGAACGCCTGTTCAACAACCCGAACTCGAAGATCTTCCGCCGCGATTACCTGCAAAAGACCCACGATTTCTACGACAAGCATGGCGGCAAGACCGTGACCCTGGCGCGCTTCCTGCCAATCATCCGCACCTTTGCGCCGTTCGTCGCCGGCGTGGCGCGGATGCCTTACCCGCGCTTCTTCGGCTTCAGCGTGGCCGGCACCATCCTCTGGGTAGGCGGCCTGGTCACCCTGGGGTATTTCTTCGGTAACGTACCCTTCATCAAGAAAAACCTGTCGTTGCTGGTGGTGGGCATCATTCTCCTGTCCCTGGTCCCGATGATCATCGGCGTGGCCCGCAGCCGCTTTGGCCGCTCGACGTCAAACGTCGAGCCGCGCTGACCGGCATGTGGTCCCTCAGTGCCTGGCGCCGCAAGCGCATCCTGGCCAAGCATCCGATTGCCGATGACACCTGGCAGCGGGTGCGCCAGCACTTGCCCTTCCTCGATGGCATCACCCCGGCCGAAGACCAATGGCTGCGTGAAGCCAGCGTGCTGTTTCTCGACGAAAAACACCTGACCGCCCTCCCCGGCGTCGAACTGCATCAGGAACAGCGCCTGCTGCTGGCGGCCCAGGCCCAGTTGCCATTGCTGCACCTGGGCGACCTCAACTGGTACCAGGGCTTCCATGAAATCGTCCTCTACCCGGACGACTTCCTCAGCCCCCAGCGCCATCGCGATGCCAGTGGAGTCGAGCACGAGTGGGACGGCGAACACAGCGGCGAAGCCTGGCAACAAGGGCCGATCATCCTGGCCTGGCCCGGAGTCCTGGCCAGCGGCGGCTGGGAAGCCTACAACCTGGTGATCCACGAACTGGCGCACAAGCTGGACATGCTCAACGGCGACGCTAACGGCCTGCCGCCGCTGCACAGCGATATGCGGGTCAGCGACTGGGCGCAGGTGATGCAAGAAGCCTACGACGACCTCGACCGCCAACTCGAGCAGAACCCGGACGCCGAAACCGCCATCGACCCCTACGCCGCGGAAAACCCAGCCGAGTTTTTTGCCGTCACCAGCGAATACTTCTTCAGCGCCCCGGATTTGCTCAACGAGGCCTATCCGAAAGTCTATGAACAGTTGCAGCTGTTTTACCGGCAGAATCCGCTCGCCAGGCTGCGGCAACTTCAGGCCGAAGATCCGGTCTATCAGCCACACGACTAAGCGTTGTACGACCCTTGGTACGTGGCATCGATAGCGGAGTGTGTCTATAATCGCCGCCACTTTTTGGTCAATCCGGCCAAGTCATTTGGTCATCTAACGGGGGCACCGCCCAATGAGCTACAGCAAGATTCCGGCTGGTAAAGACCTGCCGAACGACATCTACGTCGCGATCGAGATCCCGGCCAACCACGCGCCGATCAAGTACGAAATCGACAAAGACAGCGACTGCCTGTTCGTTGACCGTTTCATGGCAACCCCGATGTTCTACCCAGCCAACTACGGCTTTATCCCCAACACCCTGGCCGACGACGGTGACCCCCTCGACGTGCTGGTCGTGACCCCGTACCCAGTGACCCCAGGCTCGGTCATCCGCGCTCGTCCGGTGGGCATCCTGAACATGACCGACGACGGTGGCGGCGACGCCAAAGTCATCGCGGTACCACACGACAAGCTGTCCCAGCTGTATGTCGACGTGAAGGAATACACCGACCTGCCGCCACTGCTGCTGGAACAGATCAAGCACTTCTTCGAGAACTACAAAGACCTCGAAAAAGGCAAATGGGTGAAGATCGACGGTTGGGGCAACGCAGACGCAGCCCGTGCCGAGATCATGAAGTCGGTTGCAGCCTATAAAGGCTGAGAAGCAGCGCTAAGCTTCCAGTCGTAAGCTGCAAGGAAAAGCCCCGGTGATTCGGGGCTTTTTTGTGCATGCCAGAAACCCGGTGCCTGGGGCAGGTAAAATTCCGTTGCACTATTTTGGCTCTCGAGGCCTCTGGCCGGCCCTTCGCGCTGGGAATTTGCGGCAAATATGCGTATGCTGCGCCCCACATTTGCGCATCGGCCCTTCCGCGGTCAGATCGCACGACGAAGCGGATGATTTTCTCGCCAAGTCCCACAGCCAGACGCAAGAGCTGGGTGTACGTTTTGAAGGCTGGTGCGGTTTACCAAAAATGAACCAAGCCAGTCCCCGAGAAGCCGGCCACAAGCCGGCTTTTTAATGCCTTTTTGAAAGCCATCCTTATCCGCCTGAATGCCACGCCTCTGCTCGAACAGGGGCCCGGCACCGCGCCCGCCTGCCCGATAAGCTCCTCGACATCATGCCAACGGCTTAAAAAGGCGCTGCCTCACCAAAAGCGCAGCTCACCACCTGTCATGAGAAACACCAGGGCCATCCCGAACGCCCCTAAAAACAGCGGGGCCACGGTGATCACGATTTGCAGGATAACCGCAGCCTTGCAGGCGCCAGACAGGCTGTAACGCATCCAGTACAGCACGTGAAAGGTCATCGTCAGGCCGTTGGCAACCCAGGCTGCGCCGATGGCCAGCATGTAGTTTTGCTGGGCGATGCGCAGCAACATGATCAGCACACCGAAAATGGCGACCAGTGACGAGGCCACAAGCAGGCGTGACGGGCCCGAAGACACAGGTTGTGGGGCAGGTGTGGGCATTGGGGTTCCATCCGTGTGAATGTGAGCAGATTCCTCCCCCACGCAGCTCGCCACAGCAGGAACATGCCGACTGGACACTGGCCACGGGGTATTTCCGGGCGCGTATTTAACACCACATCCGGCTGTGGCGCCCAAGCTATTGCGCTTGCCCGGCCACAGAGGCGCCAACCTGCAGCCATTGCACGGCTGACTGTAAAGAAGATGCGAAGTCGCTCGAAAAACACCACGGGATCCGTATGATTGCCCACCGCTTCAGCGCAACGCACGACCGCGGGCTGATGCTCCTTCCTCTTCCAGGCTTGTCATGAAAAAAATTTCTGTTTCAGCATTCCTTGCCTTGAGCCTGACGGGCTGTGTGGGTGCCTGGGTCGACACCACCAGTAAAACCACGAGCAAATCCAGCGCCCACGATCAGCTCACCTCTTACAACGAAAAACCGCTGATTACCCGTTCGGAAAAATCGCCCTCGACCCGCGAATGGTGCGGCACCACCTTGTTGGTCGTGATTATTCCGATCCCGCTCAAGTTACCGGTCTGTGAGTCCTACAGCGAAATTGCCTATGGCAAGAACGTCTATGGCGTAGAAAAACCGCTGCTTTACACCAGCCAGAGCATGACCTCGACGTTCTACGCCTGCGGCCCCTTCATGTTTATGGCGCCGCTGATGCACAGATACCAGGGCAATGCCTTGTGTGGGACATTTCCTTGAAGAGCTGCACCGCCGCCTGTTAAAAAGCCGGCGCAGGGCCCCAATGCACACCCGCTGCCAGACTCCCCAGGGCATGGGATGTCGCTACACTTCTGGCGGTCGATACCGGCGCGCGGTCCGGCTGGTGCCCCTCCCCACTGCCGGCAAACCTCAGCACGATGCTGAAAGAGATCCAAGGACATGGCGCTGCACATCCAAACCCTGCTCGTGGTCGCGGTCTTCATTTTTTGCCTGATGGGGTTGCTGACCTTTCATGCCTGGTGTCGGGAAACCCGCGAACGTCCGCTGGCCTACCTGTGCGGCATGATGTTGCTCGCCGCCGTGGGCGTGGTGCTGGTGAGCGCGCGAGGCATGGGCATCGATCCGCTGCCGGTGGTGCTGGGCAATATGATCCTGCTACTGAGCGCCGCGCTGAACTGGACTGCCATGCGCGTGTTCAATGGGCGCCAAGCCTCGGTCCCGGGAATTCTCGCCGGCGCAGGCACCTGGTTTCTGCTGTGCCTGACCCCGGTCTTCTACCACTCGCTGGAGCTTCGGGTTTCCCTCTACTCGCTTATGACCGCGACGTACGGCGTGCTGACCGCGCTGGAGTTCTGGCGCAACCGCCGGCAACTGGAAGTGGCTTACCTCCCCGCGCTTACCCTGACCTTGCTGCACACCGCCTTCTATTGCGTACGCAGCGTTGTCGATCAGGCATTGCCACTGGACCAAGCGCTTACCGGCGATGGCGAAGGGGTGCCGTTTTTCTCGTTCATGCTGTTCGAGTCGATGCTGTATGTGATCGGCATTGCCTACGTGACCCTGGCCATGGTCAAGGAGCGGGTCGAACTCAAGTTCAAGGCCGCCGCCCTGTGTGATGCCCTGACAGGTATCGGCAACCGCCGCGCGTTTATGCTCGGTGCCGAGCGCGCCCTGCTCGACTGTCAGCAGCGTCAGGTGCCGGTCGCGTTGTTGCTGTGCGACCTGGACCACTTCAAGCGCCTGAACGACAACTTTGGCCACCAGACAGGCGACCTGGCCTTGATCGCCTTTAGCCAGGTGCTGGCGCAGAAACTGCGTGCCAAGGATGTGTTTGCCCGTATTGGCGGCGAAGAATTCGCCTGTCTGCTGGCAGATACCGATCAAGCCAGCGCACTTTCGGTGGCCGAGGGCATTCGCAACGGCTTCGCACAGCTGACAATGCTCGAACCTGGCTTGCTCAGCGTCAGCATCGGCGTGGTGACCAGTGAGGAGGCCGGGTACGAGCTGCCACGCCTGCTCTCGCAGGCGGATCAGGCGCTGTATGGTGCCAAGGGGCAGGGTCGCAATCGGGTCCAGGCGGTGCCGCGGAGGGTAGCGGAGGCCCAATCAGGCAGAGTCAGGTGACCGTTGCGCCCATCCCCCTGAGGGCGCGACCAGCCTGATCTTGCTGGTTGCGCTTGAATGAACTGTGACCCATGCCCCAAAGCCCTATAAAAAGGCACTTGGCCAGTATTTCCGGCAGTGCCATCGCCCGCATAAACTCCCCGCTCTCAAGGACTCTCGGATGACAAGGAATGTGGAATAAACAAGCCGCTATCAATCACTTGAACTCGCATGCTCACGCCGGCAGTACGGGGCGCTGTGCGGCCTATACCCGCCAGGCGATCGAAGCCGGCGGCGGTGGCGTGATTTTGCACAGGAAGCACTCGGCCAAGGATTTTGGCTCATCCCTGACCTCCGCCGGTTTTGTTGAGCAGCCGGCCGGCCAGGCTCCTGAAGCAGGCGACGTGGTGATCATCCAGCCCATTCCCGGCCATCCCCATGGGCATATGGCGATGTTCAACGGCAAACTCTGGGTGTCAGACTTCAAGCAGTTGCATGGTTTCTACCCGGGGCATTCCTATCGGGTGCAGAAACCCGACTACAAAATCTATCGCCATCCATAAGGGGTCATCCATGAGAATGCTTTTCTGCTCGCTGCTGGCTGCCGTCGCCTTGCATCAGCCACTGGCCCTGGCGGATTGCGCCAGTTCGCCCAAGCCGGTCACCGAGGCGTTTTACAACTGGTATCTGCAAACCTACAGCCAGGACAAGGATCCGCTGACCGACAGCGTCCCGGAGATGAAGAAGTATGTCTCGGACGCGCTGATCACCAAGATCAAGAAGCAGATGGCCAGCCCCGATGGCCTGGAAGAGGACTACTTCCTCAAGGCCCAGGACTACATGGATGAATGGCTGACCCAGATCAAGGTCAGCGAGCCGCAGATCCAGGGCTCCAGCGCCAAGGAACAGGTCACCCTGGGCAGCACCCCGGACACCACCCAGATCCTTGATGTGCAGATGATCAAGGATAAGGGCTGCTGGAAGATCGACGACGTGCTGTCCACCGCCGACCAGAGCGACTGACCGGCCGCCGCCGTCAAAAGAAGCACCGATCGCGGCTGAACGCAGGTCGTCGAAGCGGCCGACCTGCGCTGCCGATGTGCGCTGGCAGCAGCCGCGCAGCCTCCCCTCAACCTACGGTTTGGCCGGTGCTATCGGCCCCGGGGCTTTTACCTGGGTCATCAGGTCATCGTCCCACTGCCCCTCGACCTTGACCTGGGCCAGGGCGCCCAGCTCCATGGCTTCGATCAGGTTGTGGTTGAGGTACACGTAAGTGCCCGGTTGCTTGAAGGTGTAGAGCGCGGCCAGGGCCGAACCGCCGGGAAGGAACCAGGTCTCCAGGTTGCGCTGCGGGGCATTGGCGAATTTGCCGGTGGTCCAGACCCAGTCACCATGGCCGCCGATCAGGTGTGGACGGCTGTCGCGATTGGCCTGGGAATGGATAAACAGCACGCTTTCGCCGACTTTGGCGGTCAGCGCGTTGGCTCCGGTCAGCGCACCGACCCGACCGTTGAACACGATATGGCTCGGGGTCAGGGTGCGCATCACTTCGCGGGTGTCCTGGTAGCTTGAGGCCAGGTCCGGATAGTCCTTGTAGTGCCCGTCCTTATCCTTGGGGATATACAGGTCGAACTCACCGATGGTGTAGGCGCGGTCATAGTGCAGGGGCTTGCCGCCTGGGTCTTTCAAGCCGTCACGGGGCAGCACCATCAGGGTCCCGCTCATGCCCGAGACCACATGCCAGGGGACCATCCCCGCCGGTGCGCAGTGGTAGACAAAGGTGCCGCTGCGGTCGGCCTTGAAGCGCAGGATCACTTCCTGGCCCGGCAGCACTTGGGTCAGCGCCGCGCCGCCCAGGGCCCCGGTGGCGGCATGAAAATCGATGTTGTGCGGCATGGTGTTGGTGGCCGGGTTGCTCAGGGTCAGTTCGACATAATCGCCCTCATGCACCACCAGGGTCGGACCGGGCATGGACCCGTTGAAGGTCATGGCTTGCAGCGTGGTGCCCTGGTCGTCGATGACCATCTTTTTCTCTTCGACACGCATGTGAAACTGCATGACTTTCGGCGGCCCGCTGACCACCTGGTCATGGGGATGCACCTGGGGCGGTGTCACCAACTCCACCTTGACCCGTTGCAACCCGTCGGCGCCGCCGGCCAGTACCGAGGTGACGGCACAACCGCAGGCCACCACACACACCTTCAACCACGACTGAAAAGCCCCCATGTGCATCTCCTTGCCAATGAACGGTGATTCATTGCAAAGCAAGCCCGGGCGAGTCGTATTGTCTTGCGGCAATAAATCACGCTGGCGCCCTGCCAGCGCACGCACTGATTCAGGGAAAGGTGATCGAGGACACGATAGCGGTGATCTCGGCCAAGGTCCGCGGGCTCAGTTCCAGAGGCTGTGGATCGTTTTCCGCGGCGCCCAGCAGCACGTTATCGCCGTGCACCAGGCAAAAGCTGACACGGCCGAAGCTGTCCCGGCCCGGGTTGCGAAAACCGAAGATAAAGCCACTCCAGTTGGCCCCTTGCAGGGGCTTGAACACATAGCTGTTGGCCGGGCCGGCCTGGGGGCTCGGGACCCAGCCGTGCCCGGTGAGGGTGGCCGGGCATTTGTGTTCGCTGTCCTGGCGCAGGGACTCGATGGCCGGGTTGTATTCTTGCGCCGGGTCCGGCGTGTACGGCCCCTGGAAGCTGAAATACTCCGGGCTGTCGCACATCAGGCCGAACCATTTGTCCTGGCGTGCACCGGGTTTCCTGAAGCTCCAGGCATAGCCGGAATTGGTTTGTGCCTGCCACAGATAGGGTCGGTTGCGCGCCCGATCGCCGCGCTTTGCCTCAATAAACAAGGCATGGGGAGTGACGAAGGTCAGGAACTGCTGCTCAGCCAGTGGCAGGCTGAATTGGCAGCCGTCCAGGTGCATCACGGCCACCGCAGGCCCCGAAGCCGAGGCGGACCACCCGTTCTGATTGCCCACTTCCACCGTCGCCGCCATGGCCGGCACACAGATCAGGGCCAGAACCGCGCACCAGCCGCGTGCCTTGCACGGCGCCGTCACGGGTAGCTGAAGCGCTTGACCAGCGTCAGCTCACCCGGAGCGCGCATGGGCACGATAAACGACTCAGTCTTTTCATTCGGCGTGCCTTCCTCGGTGATCAGCGTGACCTGGGCGGTGGTCAGCGGCTGCACCGCGTCAGACTGGCTTTCGTCGTCATCGTCGGTGCTGCGATAACCGCCGCCGTAGTAGTTCACGTACACCAGGTACTGGCCTTTGAGCGGCGCCGGCATGGCGAAGATTTCCGGACCGTAGCCGGTGGTCACGTCCACGTCCAGGGCCGCACCGTTGGGCGCCACGCGGTCGCCGTACCAGACGTGAGCGCCGTCTGGGGTGATCAGGTGCAGGTCGAGGTCGGTGTTGTCGCTGTCCCAGGACAGCAGCACCCGCAACTTCGGTGGCGTGGCGCCGCCGCCACTGTTGAGAAACTGCACGCGCTTGCGTTGCTGGCCATCGGCGCTGCGCACTTCCACGCTGTTGCTGCCGTTGGTAAAGGAAAACGGCCGATCGAAGCGCCCTTCGCCATCCAGTTTGAGGGGCATGGCAACGCCGTTGACGATCAGTTTGCCCGGCTCGCCGCTGGCCTTGGGCGCGCCTTTGATCTGGCCGCTGATGCGCGCGGTGTCGGACTGGCCGGCCGGGGTGTTGACCGACGAGGCCGGGTAATTGACGGTCTGCTCGAACAGTTCGCCATCGGCCGCGCCGGTGCGCCAGCCGCCGCGCGGGGTGTCGAGGTGAATGCTGCTGTCGGCCAGGGCCGGCGCCAGGGTGAACAGCCCACAGAGCAGCAGAATGACCGGGGGATAAGGAAGTTTCATGGCCTATTCCAGTAAAAGGTGGCGGGCAAGCCCTTCGATGTAGGTTTCATCCTGGCCATTGGGATGAGCTTCAAAGGCCAGGTGCAGGTATTCATGGGTCAGGTCCAGGCGGTCCTGGAGCGACAGCACGCCGCGCACGTAAATGCGCTGGCGCTCGCGATCGACATACGGCCGGCCAAAGGCCAGGCGGCACACCGCAAAATGGTTGACTTCGTTGTAGCCAATCTCCCGATCCAGGGGCTGGCGCCAACGGCGGCGCTGGTTTTGCAGCCAGTCCTGGGCCGCCGGCAAGGGTTCGCAGGAGGCCACCGGGTTGTCCCAGCGGCTCAAGCTGGCCCTGGGGTAGGCGTGCAGCAGGATGGCGTCGTAGCGCTGGCCGGACCGGGCCTGCTGCACCGCCTGTTGCCAGGACAGTTTGTCTTCGCCGGTCTGATCCGAATGGTAGGTAACCTGGGTCCCGGCCAGGATCAGGTCGCTGGTCCAGGCCGCAACGGCCCGCGCCTCGCGAGTGGCCGGACGCGGCGCCACGCGCTGGCGGTCGCTGCTGTCGTCGATGCTCAGGCACTCGCCGCTGCGTCCGGCGTTTTGCAGCAGGTAGGTGCGGATCGCCACCGCCAGGGCCTTGGCCGCCTCGACCGGTTGCGCGCTGGCTTCGCGCTGCAACACCCGCGCGACGTATTCCTCACGGTCCAGGCGGGCCACCAGGCGCGGTTGGCCGGCGTCCTGCTGCAAGAACAATTCGCCGCCGCTGTGGATGTCCAATTGATTGCCGTTGACGAACTCGACCCGGTAATCGCCCTGCAAGGCTCCGGTCTTGATTGCCTGGCCGTTCTGGCTGAGCCGTTGTATCGGGTAGCGGGAAAACAGATTGACCGCCACGCAGCGACCTTTATCCAGCGGCTCGTTGACCGGCAGCACGGTGGCCAGGGCCTCGGCATAGTCCTTCAGCACCCGCTGGCTGGTGCCACGGCCCCCGACCCAAAGCGGCGTGCCATCCGCCAGCCAACCGGCAAAACCACCCTGGCGCGATTGCACGTCCTGCTCGCCGAGCCAACTCCAGGTCTTGACCCGCAAGCGCCCGCCGAGGGCACCGACCACCAGGCCGTCACCCGCGTGCAGCACCACATCGAGCAGTACCCGACGCGCCTGGTCCTGAGCCGGCAGCACGGCCAGCATCTGCAACAGTTCGGCCACCGGCACCCGGGTCTGCGGCTGCAACTGGTTCAGGTCCAGCAACCACGGCGGCGCCTGGCGCGCCTGCCAGTAGCTGCGCCAGGTATCGGCCTGCACCTGCAAACGCTGGGGCTCGAAATACAAACCGCAGGAACGCACCAGCGCCTGGTCGCGGCCAATGCTGCCGCCGGCGGTGCAGCAATAGACTTCTTCCTTGGACTGGCCCTGGCAGGCATAAGCCGGCTCCTGGGCACCGGTGTCCGCCAGCCAGGCATAGACGAACAGCTTCCACAGGCTGCCCAACGGTGCCTGCAGGCTGGCCGGCAAAGGCTCGCGCGCCAGCACCTGAGCCTGACTCAGGTGCAGCAGCTCATCGCCCTGGGCGGTTTTCCAGGCCAGGCGCAGCGGCTCGTCCTGGGCTGTTGCCAGCACCGGGATCAAGCACAACCACAGCCAGGCCAAACGCCGTGTCATGTTATTTGACCGTGACCTGACCCAGCGCCGGCTTCTGCTCCGCCGCCTGATGCTCGGGCGCATAAACCTGGAAGTAACGCGCCGCCGGCAGATTGAACTGGCCCTTTTGCGAGAAGCGGATCAGGTGCCGCAGGCGCACTTCGCTTTTTTCGCCCAGCACTTCCAGCGGCACGGCATAGGCCATCTGCCCCGGTTCGAAACGAGCCTTCTCCAGGGACGACGCCTCGGCACCGGCCAGCCCCGCCAGCTTGATGCCCCAGGTGGTGCGCTCGACATCGGCGCCCGGTGGCAGCGGCACTTCGAGCATGCCGTAAGGCAGCGGCTTGCCACCCTGGTTGGCGATGATCACCTCGTCCAGGTACAGGCCATCACTGGCAATCGGCTTGTTGCCCACCGCTTCCAGCTTGAAGGTGAAGCTCTCCTCACCCGGCACCAGACGCAGCAGGCGGCGGCTAATGGTCACCGGCAGCGCGGCGACAGCCGGCTGCTTGCTCAGGTAGCTCAGGGAGGCCCGCAGCGGACGCTCCTCGGCCCCGGTCAGCGACAGCACGCCAGGCACTTGCGGGCCTTGCCACTGCCAGAAGGTTTCACCGCTGGCGCCCTGCTGCTGTTGCCAGCCCGGTCCAGGTTTCAGCGCCACTGCCGGGGCGGCCTGCTCGACGCTGCGTTGCAGCCAGGTCAGGGCCAGAGCGCGCTCCAGGGTCGATTGCGGCAAGCGCAGGCGTTGCAGCAAGGCCTGGGCGCGAGCGGCATCGAAGGGTTGCAGCGACAGGTTCAAGGCTTCGGTGAACGGCGCCGAGCTGACTTCCAGGCGTTGCCGCGCATCTTCAAGCTGCGCGGCGAAAGCCGGCGGCGGGGTGACCTTGAGATCACGGGCCAGACCGGCGGCCAGCACCCGGGCGCTGGCCAGGCCAAGGGCCGAGTCCGGATCATTCATCACCAGGCTGTCGTCGCCGTCGCGCTCTTCGTCGGCATAACCGGCACCGGCCTTGGCCAGGTCATCCATCAGGCCGCTGACCAGGGTGTTGACCGGCAACTGCATCTGCCGGGCGAACGACAGGATCAGCGCCCGTTGCAGCAGCGGGGTGTTGCCGGCCTCTTTGGAGTAGACCTCCAGCACCCGCTGCCAATGCTCCGGCGGCAGGTTCAGCTGCAGCACCTTGCTTGCGTGCCAGTCGGCGTAATAGGCGTAGGCGGTGAGGAAGGCGTCGGCATCGGCGTCGCCACCCCACCAAGTGAAGGTGGCTTCGGGACCGGCCATCTGCACCAGGCGCAAGCGGCTGTTTTGCAGCATCAGGCGCAAGCGATCGCGGACCTGCGGGTTGGCGGACAACGCCGGGTACGCCACGCTCAGGGGCAGCAGTTGGCTGGCGGTCTGCTCGACACCGCCGTAGGGGTAACCCAGCAGGTCATCCAGCACCGAGCGGAACAAGGCTTGCGGGCTGTCGTCCAGGTGCAGGCGCAGGTTGCTGGCGTCAGCCGGCAGGTTCAGCGGCGTATCGCCGTTGGTCACGTCCAGGCTCTGGGTCTGCGCCACTTGCCAGCCGGCAGCGTCGCTGCTCAGGCGCACCGCCAGTGTGTCCACGGCTTTGCCGCCCTGCACCAGCTCAGCGGTCCAATCGCCATTACCCACGGCGATGGCCGGTAGGGCCACGTAGTTGATGCCCTTGTTCAGGGTCAGGGGCAGGCGCTGGGTTTCCCCGGCGTAATGGATCACCAGTTCGGCCTTGACCGGTTGCTCGGCCTGGCTGAAGGCAAAGACCCCAAGCTCCGGATGATCACCGCTGCGGAAACGGGTCGGCCCGCTCCACTTCAAGTACAGCGCCTTGTCGGAACGCACGAACTGCTTTTTCTGCCCGACCTGGCCGTCATCGGCAATGGCGCGCGCGGTGATGCGCCAGCGGGTCAGGGAATCCGGCATGCGGAAGGTGAAACGGACCTTGCCGCTGGCATCGGTCAGCAGCTCCGGCTGCCAGGCGGCGGTGTCGACATCTTCGCGCCGCGGCCGCTCCAGGACCTTGACCCCACGCTCGCTGCGGTTGGCCTTGCCCGGTGCCGCCGGGGTGCCCGGCAACGCCACGTCATAACTGATAAACGACAGGCTGGCGCTGGTGCGCACGTTGTTGCGGCGCGGGTGGTAGAAGAACTGGTCGATGGTCGGGGCCACTTCCGGTTGCAGCGCGTAGACCATTTCGTCGACCACGCTGACCGTCAGGTGCGCCGGGATCGGCTTGCCGGCGAACTGGGTGCTGAGGTCCACGGTCACGGTTTCGCCGGGCTGGTAGCTGTCTTTGTCCGTCGCCACCGCCACGTCGATCTGCGGCGTGATGACCTTGATCCCGGCGTTCTGGAAGCTGTATTCGCCACCCTTGGTGTAGAGCACGGAAAAGGTCAGGTTCGGCGCAAAGTTGCCTTTGACCGGGACCCGCGCGCGGTACTGGGTTGGGCTGAGTTTTTCCACCTTGAGCCAGTCGCCGCCCTTGGACAGCAGCGCGGTGGACTCGACCTTGTCCCGTTCCAGGGACAGCAGTGCGTCGTTGACCGGCTCGGGGAAAGTGATCAGCGCCAGCGCTTCATCGCCGGCCTTGTACTCCGGCTTGTCGAGGACGATTTCCACAGTGCCCGGCACCGATTTGACGCCGTCGCCGGTGACCGCATGGCCGGTACCGCCCAGGACGCGATCGTGCTCGTCTTTCAGGGTCAGGTTATAGGTGCCCGGACGCTCGAAGCTCAGGGCAAAGCCCTTGTCCGCCGCGGCCAGCTTGCCTTCGCCGGTGCTCTGGTCTTCCAGGCGCACCCAGCTATAACGGTTGGGCTTGAGGTTCTTGCCTTGTTCGGTGCTGCTTTCGCTGGCGTAGCTGAACTGCACCTTCTCGCCCACCGCGCTGAAACGCTGGGGCGCACTCAGGCTGAAGCTGGCCGCGCCACGCTCGATGAGGATTTCCTTGGTGGTCTTGACCCGGTACGCCGCACCATCGCTGGCAAACACCGTGAGCATGTAGCGGCTCGGCTTGGTGGCGGCCGGCAGGTCGAGGGTCGCGGTGCCTTTGGCGTCAGTGGTCAGTTCGGTGCTGGTCAGCTCGATCGGGAACTGGCCCATGTACTGCAATTCGTTGTCCACCATCGACAGCTGCTGGGAGCGCAGGCCCAGTTCCACCTTGGCATTGGCCACCGGCTTGCCGTCCGGGTAAAGCAGCACCAGGCTGCCCTTGATCGGCTCGTTGGTCTTGAAGTCCTGCTTGGCCAGGGCCAGGGAGATTTCAAAGTGCGGCTTGATGTATTCGGCCACGCGGAAGGCGCTACTGTAGACCTGATCCTTGTAGCTGAAACGCAGTTCATAACCGCCGGCCACGGCATTGTCCGGCAGTTGGAAGCGGCCTTGGGTGCCGGCCTTGGAGTCCAGGTTCAAACTCAGGGACTGCAGGGCGGTGCCCATGGCATCGAGCACCGTGACATTGACCGGCGAGGCACCGGGCTGCACCGAATCACGGGCGTTCTTGAATTCACGGCCGACGATTTTCAGCGACACCCAATCCCCCGGCCGGTACAGCGGCCGATCGGTAAAGGCATAGAGCTTGGTGTCGTAGATTTCGCTGTCGTAGTAGAAGTTTTCCGAGACAAACACCCCGCCCTCTTCGTCCTCGCCAATCACGTAGGAGCGTTCCGGGCTGACGTGCTTCAGGCGCAGCAGGCCATCGGCATCGGTGGCACCGCTGCTCATCACGCCCAGGCCGTCGGTCCACAGCACATTGACCTTGGGCACCGAGCTGCCTTCATGCTTGCGCGCGGCCCAGACCAGCAGCTCGTCGCCGGCGATCTTACTCACGGCCACGGTGTTGGAAACAAAGACCATGGTCGTCGCCCGATACTTGCCCACCAGCGCTTCCACCAGGTACAGGCCCGGCTTGAGGTTGCCCAACGGGATATAGACGTTACCCGGCGCGACGCTGACGAACTCGCTGGAGGAACCCGCCAGGTTGACCCCGGCCGGTGGCTGGATCGGCTTGGCTTCCCACAGCGGGTAGCGGAACTGAGTCACCAGCGGCAGGCCCTTGATCAGCGCGAATTGCGGCGGCGCATCAAATTTGGTCGGCACCAGCATCGAGTTGCCCATGCGCAACTCCGGCACTTCGTCGATCACCTGCTTGCGCGACTCGTAGGAGAACGCGCGCTGCATCACCCGGCGTGACTTGCGGTACCAGTTGTCCCACAGGTAGGCGGTCGTGTTGGACAGGCCTTCGCCCTTGAACTGGCCATCACTGACCACCCGGTGCAGGTTTTTCTGGCGCTTGAGAAAGTCCAGCGGCTGATTGATCCGGTACACCCGGATGTCCGCGCCGCCGTACGGCTCCATGCGGTAGCGCCGGTAATCGCGGCCCGGTGCTTCGAGGCGCACCATGGCCTGCTCGTCGCTGGCAAAGCTGCTGTCGGCCAGCAGGAAGAAGCTCTCGCCGGACACCGGCGCGTAGTTGCTGGACAACACCGAGTCTTCAGCATTGGCCAGGGACACCGGCACGCAAAGGGCCAGCAACAGGCTCAGGCGAAACAGAAAACGGGGCATACGCGATTCGCTCATTGGGTGAGGAAGTTCAGTCGATAGACGCCGATGAAGTTGGGGTTGGCTGAGTCGGGTATCCATCGGGTGTCCTTCCATGTCATCAGTTGCTGCACGCTAGCCGAGCGCATGCCGTTGTCGGTGGGGGTGGTGGTGCCGGTGTGATAGGCGATGTTGCGGCCCATCCAGATCATCAGGTGCTGGTCGTCGCCCTGATCGAAAAACATCAGGTCGCCGGGACGCGCCTGGGCCAGGTCGCGGCCAACCAAATGGCTGTTGAACTGGATCAGCTTGATCGCATTGACGTAAGGGCCGACCTTGCCGCCGCCCTGCTGCCATTGCTGGGCCAGGCTGCGTTGCGCCGCGCTCAATTCCAGCTCGGGCGGCAGGTAGCGGTTGGAGATGCCATTGCTGCGCAGCCATTTGCCGTCATGCACCTTGAGCGCTTCATTGGCGGCAAAACGCACCAGCCCGGCACAGTCCTGCTGATACCAGCGGGGGCTCGGGCCCTGGGTCAACTGTTCCTGGGCGATGCGCACGAACCAGGCGCGAAACACCTGGGACTGCTGGGCGTCCAGGGCCGGTGCCGGTGCCGGTGCCGCCTGGGCCGCATTGCCCAGCAGCCACAGCGCCAGCCAGCAACCGCCCAGGCTCCTGCGCAACGCGATCACAGCGCACGCCATTGCAGAGGCAGCCATTGCCAATGGCCATCCGGCTCGCTGCCTTCGGGCAGGGTCAGGGCGTACTTGCCGTAGCTGCCGAGCTTGCGCAGCTTGGGCACCAGGTAGGTTTGCGCGGCGTTGTTGAACACCGGCTCCATATCTTGCGGCAGGCTGTCGAAGGTTTCCTGCTGCATCAGTTGCGCCAGGGAATCCGGGCCGAGGTAGACCGGCACCAGCACGTCCTTGGGCACGACATCGGCCAGGGGCGGGAAGCGTTTGTCGAGGGTGCCCAGGGCCTTGTCCACCAGCTTGTCGTCAAGGGAGAACAGCAGGGTCGAACCGTGCCGCGCCAGGCTGACCTGGAGGAAGGCCCTGCCGGAAATGGCCTGGGGGTCCTTGGCGTCCCGGGCCGAGTACTGCCCGAAGTTGGAACTGACCTGGCGCTGCCACTGGTGGCTGTCGCCCTTCTGCTGCTCGGTCACCGGGAAAATCCGCTCCGGCACATTGGGTTCGTTGGCGCCGACCATCGAGCCGAACAACGTACCCAGTTCAGCGTCGAGCTTGGCACTGTCCTGGTCCTTGAGACTGGCCACCAGCAGCGGCGTGTACAACCGCGAATCGGCATACCAGCACAACCCGGCCGCACCGGCCATGTGCTCGGTCAGGGCCTTGGCCACCGAGGCCTCGGCACCCAGCTTCACCAGCAATGGTTGCTGCTGCTCGGCCGCGAGCGGCAAGGCCACGCAGGCACTGGCGCCCATGGGCATGGCTTGCCAGATCGGTTTGAAGTCGAAGTCCGGCTGGTTTTCCTGCTCTTCCATGGCCAGGAAGCTGTGCCAGCCCTGCTCGTCCATATCAAATCGCAGGCCGGCGAAGTTCGGAATGAACCGCTGGTATCCCATGGCCAGCACGCTGGCATTGACCGTCAGCCGCTGCTTGATCTCGGGCGTGCGCGCTTGCAGGCCGAAGGCTTCGGGGAACAGCTTGTCACCCTTGAGCAGGGCCTCCAGGGATGTGGTCGAAACATGCCCCGGCTCGTCGCTCGGGCCGCTGCCCGGGTCGTAGAGTTTGCTGGGGTTGGACAGCACCACCAGCTTGTCGCCATGGGAGGCGAACACCAGGGACCTGCCGGCATTGAACGTCAGTTGATAGAGCGCCACGTCGTCGCCGGCCACTTTCAGGTCGCCGATCTTGCTCAGTTGAGTGTCATCCAGCGCCACCTTGGCCAGGGGTTCCAGCAGTTTGGCCAGGCCACCACGGTCCATCACCAGCAGGAAGTCCTTGAGCCGGCCATCGGGGGTGCGCCACAGGGCCACATCCGCCGGCTGGTCGAAGAGTTCCTCGATCAGGCTGTCCTGCAGCTTCAAGTCATGTTCGTAGACGATCCGCCGCAGGCTGCCGATCAGACCGAGCCGGTCGGCATGGGACTCGTAATAGAAGACGAAATCCTCGGTCAGGGTTTCGCGCAGGAACGGCACTGCCAGCAAGTCCTTGGGCAGTTGGCTCAGGGAATGGGTTTCGAGCAGGCCATCGGGCCGGCTGAGGCCGAGTTTTTCCCCGGCCAGTTCCGCCACCGGGGCTTTGGATTTATGGAAAAACCAGCCCATGCCACCGGCTGCGGCGGCCACCAGGCACAGGCCAAGCGCCAGGGCCGGCCAGCGCCGTTTGCTGGAGGGTTGTTGCGTGCCTGGCACGCCAGCAGCCGGGGAAGCAGTGTTTTCGCTCATGATTCGCAAAGCCCAATTCATCCGTGGAGCGGGATGTTCAGTAGTTGAAAGTCTTGACCAGCAACAGGTCGCCAATCGCGCGCATGGGCACGATAAAGGTTTCGCGTTTCTCGTTGACGGTGTTTTCGTTGAGCACCAGGTTGATCTGCGAGGTGATCACTTCGTTCTGATTGCTGCCCGCGTCGAAGTTATAGCCGCCACTGCCGAAGTTGCCCCAGTAGTTGACGTAAATCAGATAAGTGCCACGCAGCGGCGCGGTCATGGTGAACATTTCCGGGCCGGGGCCGTCGACGCCATCCGGGTCGAGGCCGCCGCCATTGGTCAGGCCCGGGTGGCCGAAGAACGCATGCTGGCCGTCGGGGGTGACGATGTGCATGTCCAGCTCGGCCTTGGGGTCGTCCCACCCCAGCACCACGCGGATCCGCGCCGGCGTCTTGCTGGTGTTGGCCTCGTAGAACTGCACGCGCTTGAGGGATTTGCCCTCGGAGCTGCGCACCTCGACGCTGTTGGAGCCCGCGCCAAAGGCATAGGGCCGGCCGAAACGGCCCTGCTCGTCGGTGTACAGGTTCAGTGGGTTGCCGTTGACCGACAGGCTGTGGGGTTGCCGCAGGTGCCCCATGGCCTTGATCTGGCCCTCGATCATCGTCCGATTGCGCTGGATGCCGCGATCGATGGGGGGCGTGGGGTAAGCAACCTGAGGGTTTTCGCTGCGGTCGAGCAAGCCGGAATAACGCCAGCCGGCAAGCGGTTCCTGGAGTTCGGCGGAGGGATCGGACCACGCGCATGACGCCCAGAGCAGGACGCTCAGCAGTGACCAGAACCGGCGCATGTTGTGCTTCCTGCCATGCATGGGAAAACCCTGGCGCCAGATCCGCGGCGCAGCAAAGAATCGTCAGAGAGGGCCCTTTAAAAAGGGCGCCGGAAAGGCCCGCAGATTATCGACTCACAGGCTGTTACACAATTGGGGAAAAGGGTTTTTGCGAGGTAATCGTCAATGAGCGGGAGCAATGATTTCAAGGTGATATCACCGATTCCGCCGGCAGTCGCAATACCTCACGCTTATTCGGCCATTTGCCCGCTTGCGCATGGGTTGTCATGCCATACCGCTAACGCGTAGCATTGAGAACAATTCCCATTCCCTTCTTTTGCCTGCCCAGCACCTGCCGACGGAGCGCGCCCCATGCCCCTGCCCCCTTCTCAGCTCGATGTCGGCTGGCTTTATCAGGAGCACCATGGCTGGATTCGCGCCTGGCTGAATAAAAAGCTCGGCAACAGCAGCGATGCCGCCGAGTTGGCCCACGACGTATTCCTGCGCTTGCTGATCAAACCCAGGGAGTTCTCCAGCGACAGCCACGCCCGGGCCTACCTGAGCGCCATGTCGCGGCACGTGTGCGTGGATTACTGGCGGCGGCAGAAAGTCGAACGCGCCTGGATGGAGGTGCTGGCCAGCCGCCCGGAAGCCTGCGCGCCCTCAGAAGAGCACCGGGCCATGGTGCTTGAAGCCCTGCATCAGGTGCAGGCCATGCTCGAACGCTTGCCGGCCAAGGTCGCCGAGGCCTTCCTGCTGGCGCAATTGCACGGCCTGGGCTATCGGGCCATTGCAGCCCGACTGGGGGTCAGCGAACGCACGGTCACCAGTTACATGTCCCAGGCCATGTTCCAGTGCCTGTTGCTGGAAGTGGAACTCAACGGGGCGCTGGACTGAGGGATGGACAACCGACCTGACCACGCCACCCTGCAACAGGCCGCCGACTGGTTTGCGCGCCTGGCCAGCCAGCCCGATGACCCGGCGCTGCAGGAAGCCTGGCGCCATTGGCACGAGCAACAGGAAAGCCATCGCCAGGCCTGGGTGTTTGTCGAGCGGGTCAGCCAGCGCTTCAACCCGCTGCAACAGGACGCCGACAGGGCCGGGCGCACCCTGGATAGCCTGCGCCGCGGCCAGCAGTCACGGCGGCAGATGCTGCGCAACCTGTCGATCTTCGGCGGTGCCAGCCTGCTCGGCTGGATCGGCTGGCGCCAGGCCGACCTGGGCACCCAGCTCATGGCCTGGCAAGCCGACTACCGCACCGCCGGCGGCGAAGTGCGCGAACAACTGCTGGCCGACGGCACGCGCCTGTGGCTCAACAGCGCCACGGCAGTGGATGTGGACTTCAGCCGCAACCAGCGCCGCCTGCGCCTGTACCGCGGCGAAATCCTCATCAGCACCGCCAGCGACCCGCGCCCACTGCGGGTGGAAACGGCCCAGGGCAGCCTGCGACCACTGGGCACGCGCTTCAGCGTGCGCCAGGAAGCGCAACGCACCCGCCTCAACGTCTACCAGGGCGCCGTCCAGGTGCAGTGCCAGGCCAGCGGCGCCGAGCGGATCGTCGACAGCGGCCTGGGCCTGACCTTCGACAGCCGTGACATCGCGCCCGACAGCCCCGTGCAGCAGGAGCGCCAGGCCTGGAGCCAGGGCCTGCTACTGGCCAACGACATCAGCCTCGGGCAGTTCATCGAGGAACTCGCGGTCTACCGCAGCGGCCACCTGGGTGTCGACCCGCGCATTGCCGGCCTGCGGGTGATGGGGGCCTACCCCTTGCATGACACCGAGCAGGTCCTGGCCATGCTCGAAGGCACGCTGCCGATCCGCATCCAGCGCACGCTGCCGTGGTGGGTGACGCTGGAGCCGCGTTGAAACTTTTTTTGAATTATTCGCATTTGCAGCTTCCGGTTTTGCCGTCTCATTCGATTTAGCTGGTGACAACGGCTTTGCGCCCCTATCAGCAAGGAACACAACATGTCACCACGCACCCCTTATTCCCTGCGCTTCAGCGCGCGGCCACTGACGCTGGCCATCTCCCTGGCCCTGGGCGCAACCGCCACGCTGTCCTTCGCCGCCCCCGAGCAGAGCGCCGAGCGCACGCAGGGCCAGGCGTTCGATATCCCCGCCGGTCCACTGACACCGCAATTGAACCTGCTGGCATCCCAGGCCGGGATCTACCTGGCCGGCGATGCCAGCCTGAGTGCCGGCAAGACCGGGCCGGCGCTCAAGGGGCGTTACCAGGTGAACCAGGCACTGCAACTGTTGCTCGCCAGCAGCGGCCTGGAAGCGGTGCCCACGGGACAAAACCGTTACCAACTGCAAGTCCGCCCGCAAGTAGAAGGTGCGCTGGAGCTGGGTGCCACCACCATCGGCGGCTTCAGTGGGCTGGGGGTCAATACCGAAGCGACCCGCTCCTACACCACGGGCGCCGTGACCCTGGGGAAAAGCGAACGCAGCCTCAAGGAAATCCCCCAGACCATCACGGTGCTCACCGCCCAACGGCTGAAGGACCAGAACATCAACACTCTGGACGACGTTTACAACGCCAGCCCAGGCATCATCACCTACGGCGCGACCCTGGGTGATAACACGCCCTACTCCCGCGGCTTCCCGATCGACAATTTCCAGATCAACGGGATTCCGGTTCCCACCAGTAACAGCATGAGCGCGCTGTACTGGACCGATCTGGTGGCCTACGAACGGGTAGAAATCCTCAAAGGGTCGGCCGGGCTGTTCCAGGGGGCGGGATCACCCGGCGGCGCGATCAACATGGTGCGCAAGCGTGCAGGTGCTGATTTCAAGCTCAACACAACGACCCAGGCCGGCACCTGGGATAACTATCGCCAGGAAGTGGATGTCCAGGGCGCCCTGAATGAGGCCCGGACCGTTCGTGGGCGCCTGGCCACCTCCTATGGCAACCGGCACTTCTTCTACGATCGGGGTCAAAGCGAACGGGCTACCACCTACGGCGTGCTGGAGTTCGATCTGTCGCCCCGGACGACACTCAGCACCGGCTTCACCTACAACAATGTGGACAACAGCGCGACCATGGACTGGGGCATGCCCAGCTACAAGGACGGTTCCAAGATCGACTTCAAGCGCTCGGCCAACCTCAGCTCTCCCGGGGACTACAACAACGTCGAGTCGACGCAGTACTTCATCGAAGCCAAGCATCAGCTCAACGATGACTGGAAGCTCAGCGTCACCACCAACTACACACGCATGGATCTGGACTCGCTATATGGCCAGACCGGCGGCCTGATCGACCCAATCACCCGCAGTGGCGGCTACAACTGGGGCGAGGCTCGCCAGGAAAACAACTATCAGTACAACAGCGACCTGTTCATCAATGGCCAGTTCGACCTGTTCCAAAGACGTCACGAGGTCATTCTCGGGGGCAACATCAACCATGCCCGTCGCGATGCCAGCCGTTTCGAGACCGAGTACTACCCACAGTTCGACAATATCCCGGACATCCTCGACTTCAAGGCGCCGACCTATACCCGTCAAAAACTCTATCGCAGCATTCATTCGACCCTCGACCAGCAAGGGCTCTACGGCTCGTTACGGATGAACCTGAGCGACCCGCTGGATCTGATCGTCGGCGCCCGGGCCGGTTGGTGGAAATATGACCAGAACCAGACCAATGAACTCAACGGCCGGGTGGCGCGTACCGGGCAGGAAACCAATGCCAAAGTCGTGCCCTTTGCCGGGCTGGTCTACAAGCTGACTCCGCAATGGTCCGCCTATGGCAGCTACGCCGAGATTTTCACGCCGCAGACCGACACCCTGACCGCCGCCGGAACGCCCCTGGCGCCGCGAACCGGCGAAACCTATGAGCTGGGACTCAAGGGCGAGCATTACGATGGCGCGCTCAACAGCACCCTGGCCATCTACCGCACCAATTACAGCGGCCGCGCCCAGGAAGACCAATCCCGCCCGCAACCGTGCAGCGACATCGTGGCCATCTGTTATGTCGCCTCCGGCAAGGTCCAGGCCGAAGGCTTCGAAGCCGAACTGACCGGTAAGCTGCTCACCGGCCTCGAACTGTCGGCAGGCTATACCTACAACCGCAGCCGCTACATCAGCAATCCTGACGACCCGAGCCTTGAAGGTCGCTCCTTCCTGCCGAGCATGCCGGAGCACATGTTCAAGCTTTTCGCCAATTACCAACTGCCGGGGGAATTCTCCAAATGGCAGGTCGGCGGCGGCACCAGTATCCAGAGCGGGGTCTATAACCTCGGTTCCGGCGTCAAGAATGAAAGCCCCGGCTACGCCCTGTTCAGCGCCCGCCTCGGCTACGATCTGAACCGCAACATGAACCTGGCCCTCAACATAGAGAACCTGTTGGACAAGGTGTACTACGTGCAGACCGGGCCGGTGACCGGCTCGAGCTACTACGGAACGCCGCGCAACATGATGGTGACGCTGCGCACCAGCTATTGAGCAGGCTAAAACCCTGACCGTCGCTGCAAAGGCCAACCTTTGCAGCTCGGGTGAAACAAGGACCAGCAAGCGTTCGTCGAGGGTTCCTCTGATTTGCCCGAAACCCCTCTGTCTGCTAGTGTCGCGCCGGTTTAACGTCAACCGAGATAGCCGCCATGGCCCGCAAAAAAGCTGCCCTAGATTTCGAACAATCCCTCGCTGACCTGCAAACGCTGGTCGAGCGGCTGGAGAACGGCGAGCTGTCGCTGGAAGACTCGTTGACCGCCTTTGAACAAGGCATCGGCCTGACCCGTGACTGCCAGGCCGCCCTGGCCCAGGCCGAACAAAAAGTCCAGATCCTGCTGGAGCGCGATGGCGAACTGGCGGAACAACCTTTCGATACGGAACAACCCGAATGATTGCCGCCTATCAGGCCAGCAGTCAGGCCCGGGTCAATGAAGCCCTGCAAACCCTGTTCGTCGCACCGAGCCCGGAGTTGTCGCGGCTCTACGACGCCATGCGCTACAGCGTGATGAATGGCGGCAAACGCGTGCGCCCGCTGCTGGCCTACGCGGCCTGTGAAGCCCTGGGCGGCCAGCCTGGGCAAGCCAACGGCGCGGCCTGCGCGGTGGAACTGATTCACGCCTATTCCCTGGTGCACGACGATTTGCCGGCGATGGACGACGACGACCTGCGTCGCGGCCAGCCCACCACGCACAAGGCCTTCGACGAAGCCTGCGCGATTCTTGCTGGCGACGGCTTGCAGAGCCTGGCCTTCAGCGCCCTGCTCGACCCGCGCCTGAGCGATTCGAGCGCCGAGATCCGCTTGCAGATGGTCAGCGCCCTGGCCCTGGCGGCAGGCCCGGCGGGCATGGTCGGCGGTCAGGCGATCGACCTCGGTTCGGTCGGCCTCAAGCTGGACCAGAAAGCCCTGGAATACATGCACCGGCACAAGACCGGCGCGCTGATCGAGGCCAGCGTCAAGCTCGGCGCCCTGGCCAGTGGCAAGGCTGAGAAAGACGAACTCAAGTCCCTGCAGAACTACGCCCAGGCCATCGGCCTGGCGTTCCAGGTGCAGGACGACATCCTCGACGTCGAAAGCGATACCGCCACCCTGGGCAAACGCCAGGGCGCCGATATTGCCCGCGACAAGCCGACTTACCCGTCGCTGCTGGGCCTGGAGGCGGCCAAGGAGTACGCCCTGGAACTGCGCGACCAGGCGCTGCACGCGCTGCGACCCTTTGACGCGGCAGCCGAGCCCCTGCGGGAGTTGGCCCGGTATATCGTCGAACGGCGCAGCTGATCGACCTCAGACAGTTCCGAGTGCATATCAGCCAAGTTCCGCGCTCTGCGTGGGCAGCATGCGATGCATCAGGTAAACTGCCGCCTCTTCTATACCTATAACGATTCGCCTGATGCCCACGACGTTTCATGAGATTCCCCGCAAACGCCCGACCACGCCTTTGCTCGACCGTGCCGACACGCCGGCGGGCCTTCGTCGGTTAGGCGAAGCCGAGCTGGAAACCCTGGCCGATGAGTTGCGCCTGGAATTGCTCTACACGGTCGGCCAGACCGGTGGGCACTTCGGCGCCGGCCTGGGCGTGATCGAACTGACCATCGCGCTGCATTACGTGTTCGACACCCCGGACGACCGGCTGGTGTGGGACGTGGGTCACCAGGCTTATCCGCACAAGATCCTGACCGGTCGTCGCGAGCGCATGGCCAGCCTGCGCCAGAAAGACGGCCTGGCCGCCTTCCCGCGGCGCTCCGAGAGCGAGTACGACACCTTTGGCGTCGGTCACTCCAGCACCTCGATCAGCGCCGCGCTGGGCATGGCCATCGCCGCCCGCCTGCAGAACAGCGAGCGCAAGGCCATCGCGGTGATCGGCGACGGTGCCCTGACCGCCGGCATGGCTTTCGAGGCGCTGAACCACGCGCCGGAAGTCGACGCCAACATGCTGGTGATCCTCAACGACAACGACATGTCGATCTCGCGCAATGTCGGCGGCCTGTCCAATTATCTGGCCAAGATCCTCTCCAGCCGCACCTACGCCAGCATGCGCGAGGGCAGCAAGAAGGTCCTGTCGCGCCTGCCCGGGGCCTGGGAAATCGCCCGTCGTACTGAAGAATATGCCAAGGGCATGCTGGTTCCCGGGACCCTGTTCGAAGAACTGGGCTGGAACTACATCGGCCCCATCGACGGCCATGACCTGCCGACCCTGATTGCCACCCTGCGCAACATGCGCGACCTCAAGGGCCCACAGTTCCTGCACGTGGTGACCAAGAAGGGCAAGGGCTTCGCCCCGGCGGAAGTCGACCCGATCGGCTACCACGCCATCACCAAGCTCGAACCCCTGGATGCCCCGGCCGCTACGCCGAAGAAATCCAGCGGCCCGAAATACTCCGGCGTATTTGGCGAATGGCTGTGCGACATGGCGGCCGCCGACCCGCGCCTGGTGGGCATTACCCCGGCGATGAAGGAAGGCTCCGACCTGGTGGCTTTCAGCGAGCGTTTCCCGCTGCGCTACTTCGACGTGGCGATTGCCGAGCAACACGCGGTGACCCTGGCAGCGGGCATGGCCTGCGAAGGCGCCAAGCCGGTGGTGGCGATTTATTCGACCTTCCTCCAGCGCGGCTATGACCAGTTGATCCACGACGTGGCGGTGCAGAACCTCGATGTACTGTTCGCCATCGACCGTGCCGGCCTGGTAGGCGAAGACGGCCCGACCCACGCCGGCAGCTTCGACCTGTCGTTCCTGCGCTGCATCCCCGGCATGCTGGTGATGACCCCGAGTGACGAAAACGAGCTGCGCAAGATGCTCAGCACCGGACACCTGTACAACGGCCCGGCAGCCGTGCGCTACCCACGGGGCAACGGCCCGAACACTCCGATCGACAAAGACCTGGAACCGATCGAGATCGGCAAGGGCGTGATTCGCCGCCAGGGCAGCAAGGCGGCCTTGCTGGTGTTCGGCGTGCAATTGGCCGAAGCCTTGCAAGTCGCCGAAACCCTGGACGCCACCGTGGTCGACATGCGTTTCGTCAAACCCCTGGATGAAGCCCTGGTCCGTGAGATCGCCGGCAGCCACGAGCTGCTGGTGACCATCGAGGAGAACGCCATCATGGGCGGCGCCGGTGGTGCGGTCAGCGAATTCCTGGCCCGGGAAAACATTCTCAAATCGATGCTGCACCTGGGCCTGCCCGACGCCTATGTCGAACACGCCAAACCGGCGCAGATGCTGGCCGAATGTGGCCTGGACCAAGCGGGCATCGAAGCCTCGGTGCGCCAGCGCCTGCAGTTGATGGGGCTGTGACTCAGCACTGATGAGTGCTCCGCTCTCGTGGCGGGGAGCTTGCTCCCTCGCCACAAGAGCAGATTGCTCCACCCTCTGTTCAAGGAGCCATCGGCGCAACGCCATGAAATTCTCGCCCCTCGCCCTGCCCCTGCTGCTACTGCCCGGCGCCGACATGCTGGCCGCCACCCCCGATCGTGACCAGGCCCTGAAACTGCCGGACATGCTGATCAGCGCCAACCGTCAGGTCCAGGCGCGCAACGACAGCAGCGCCGCCAATACAGTGTTTACCCGCGACGACATCGAACGCCTGCAACCCACCAGCCTGACCGACTTGCTGCAACGGGTGCCTGGGGTCCAGGTGGCGCCCGGCGGCGGTCGGGCCAGCCTGCCCAATATCCTGATTCGCGGCACCAATTCCGCGCAGAGCCTGGTGCTGGTCGACGGCCAGCGCATCAGCAGCTCCAGCTCCGGCGACAGCAACCTGCAATTTCTCAACGTCGAGCAGATCGAACGGGTGGAAGTGCTGCGCGGCTCACGCTCGGTGATCTATGGCAGCGACGCGATTGGCGGGGTGATCCAGATTTTTACCCGGCGCGGCACCGAGGCGGGGCTGCAACCGCGCCTGCGCCTGGGGTTTGGCAGCAATCAAAGCTGGGAGCGCAGCCTGGGCCTGTCCGGCGGCGACCAGCAGACGCGCTTCAGCCTCGGTGCCAGCCTGGATGAGACCGCCGGCATCGACTCGACCGGCCCCTCGTTCCCGGCCGACGCCGACCACGATGCCTACCGCAACAAATCCCTGAGCCTGACCCTCAGCCACGCCTTGAGCGATGAGACTGAAGTGGGCCTGAACCTCCTGGATAGCCGCGGCAAAAGCGAGTACGACAACCCCTTCGGCCCGCAACAGCAGCCCTACACCGACTTCAACCTGAGCAGCATCGGCAGCTACCTCGACAGCGACGTCACTGAAAACTGGCACTCGCGAGTCGAGTTTGGGCATGTCGAAAACCGTGATTTCAAAGGCGACAAGTTGAGTGACGAACGCAGCACGTTCAACACCTACCGCAACTCGCTCAACTGGCAGAACGACCTGAGCCTGGACCAGCAGAACAGCCTGATCCTAGGCGCGGACTGGTACGAGGATCATCTCAACACCAGCACCGCCTTCGCCGAGGACAGCCGCTGGAACCGCGCGGCCTTTATCCAGCACCGCTTCCAGGGCGAGGGCTTCTCGACGGAGCTGGGCCTGCGCCGGGACCAGAATCAGCAGTACGGCAGCCAGAACACCTGGAGCGCCACTTTTACCCTGCCGCTGAACCCGGACAACGAGCTGCTGCTGTCCTACAGCGAAGGCTTTCGCGCGCCGAACTTCAGCGACCTCTACTACCCGGGCTACGACAACCCCGAGCTCAAGCCCGAACATTCGAAAACTTATGAGCTGCAATGGCGCAGCCAACTGAGCGACAGCAGCAGCCTGGAAGCCTCGCTGTACCGCACCGATATCCGGGACGCGATCACCCCTGACAGCCAATATCGCCCGCAGAATATCGGCGCCGCGCGGATCAACGGTTTCGAGGCCGCCTTCAAGCAGGAGCTGTTCGGCTGGCAGGGCAACCTCGGGCTGGCGGTGATCGATCCTCGGGACCGTGACAGCGGCCACACCCTGAACCGCCGCGCCCGGCGCTCCTTGAGCCTGGACCTGGATCGACAATTCGACCGCCTGGGGCTCGGCGCCAGCTGGCAAGCCGTCAGCGGCAGCTACAACGACATGGCGAACAAGGATCCGATCCCAGGCTACGGCCTGCTCGGCCTGCGCAGCAGTTGGGCCCTGAGCCGCGAGATCAAGCTCGACCTGAAACTCGACAACCTGCTGGACAAGACCTACAGCCGCTCGCTCTACAGCTATTCAGGCAGCCAATACGGCTACCGCGAAGAAGGCCGGACCTGGATGTTTGGCGTGACCTGGACGCCCGAACTCTAGAACGGCTCAAGCGGCCTCCTGCACGGCAGACGTAGCGAGGGAGCTTGCTCCCGCTGGAGTGCGCGCACTCCCAAGCCGGACACATCACAGTGCCAAGTTTGGGGCCGCTTCGCGCCGGAACGCCAGCCCGGCCCAGCGGCAGCAAACTCCCTCGCCACAACAAAAAGCCCTCAACGTTCCGGAGCGATCAGCTCGCATAGCCTGCCGGTCGCCGCCAGCATCTGCCCACTTGGCCGCTCCAGGCCCTTGTCCAGCACCAACAACAGACGGCCCTGGGCCACGGCGGCGATCTGCGGCCAGGCCTTCCAGCTGTCTAGCTGGCTCTGCGTGGTGGCCAGGATCGCCTGCGGATTGCGCTGCAACACCGATTCGATGCTGACTTGCGGTGCCGGCAGCGGCAGGTCGGCAAACACGTTGCGCGCCCCGCACACGCTCAAGGCGTCGCTGATGATCTGCTGGCCGCCCACGGTGTACAGCGGCTGGTCCCAGACCTGATAGAACACCGGCAGCGGCTGCTCCCGGTGATAACGCCGGCGCAACCCGGCCAGTTGCGCACTCAACTGCGCCGCCCGCTCGCGCCCGGCCTGGGGGCGGCCGAGGCGCTCGCCGATCTCGGCGATCTGCGCAATCAACTGTTGGAAATCATGGGGTTCGGCGACATAGATGGGAATGCCCAGGCGCGCCAGCTGGTCGCGCTGCGCCGGGCCGACACTGCCGGGCCAGAGCAGCAGCAAGTCCGGCTTGAGGCTGAGCAGGCGCTCCATGTCGAGCTGGCCATAACGGCCCACCGACGGCAGGTGCTGCAACGCCGGTGGACGCTCGCCGGCATCCAGCACCCCCACCAGCAAATCGGCGGCGCCCAGCTCAACGACAATTTCCGAGAGCGATGGCGCCAGGCTGGCGACCCGCTCCACCGCCAGCGTCGAGCCGCTGGCCAGCAGCCACAGGACAGCCAGCCAGCAGCGCATCAGCCGAGCTGGCGAGGAATACGGTAGAGGTAGAACAGCACCGCCGTGGACAGGGCCAGCAGCATCAGCGGCACGGCCTCCAGGCCGACAAAGACCGCCAGGGCACCGATCCAGGCCGGCAACGCCGCCACCAGGAAGGCCACGCGGCGGCGGGCTGCCAGGGTGAGCCAGGCAGCCGGTTCTTCAGGGGTATCGAGGGCTTTCTGGGTGGCGATCAAGGCGTGCTTGTAGCCATTGAAGAAGCGCAGGCTGACAAACATCGAGGCCACGCCGGCGATAAAGAACGGCATCGCCAGCACCGGCAAAATCGCCTCGCTCTGGCCAAACACCGCGTTGATCACAAACAACGGCAACAGGGCCAGGGCCAGGTATTGCCACCAACTGACCGCCAGGCGCCGCCGAACTTGGCCCCGGGTCACGCCGGATCTGCCTCGCTCTGGTGCTCGTTGCCCATCATGTGGTCGAGCTTGCTGGCCTTGGTCGCCAGGTACAGTTTGTTGTGCGGGTTGTGCCCGGTGTGCAGCGGCACGCGCTCGGCCACCTGGATGCCCATCTCGGTCAAGGCTTTGACCTTGCGTGGGTTGTTGGTCATCAGGCGCAGGGACTTGACCCCCAGGTGCTCGAGCATCGGCAGGCAAATGGCGTAGTCACGCTGATCAGCGGCAAAACCCAGGCGCTCGTTGGCTTCAACGGTGTCGGCGCCGCCGTCTTGCAGCTCGTAGGCGCGGATCTTGTTCAGCAAGCCAATGCCACGGCCTTCCTGACGCAGGTACAACAGGACGCCACGGCCTTCGCGAGCGATCGCCTGCAACGCGGCTTCCAATTGCGAGCCGCAGTCACAGCGCTGGCTGAACAGGGCATCACCGGTCAGGCATTCGGAGTGCAGGCGTCCGAGGACCGGGGCGCCATCGGCAATGTCGCCCAGGCTGAGCACGACGTGCTCGCGACCGGTGGCTTCATCGAGAAAACCGTGCATGGTGAATTGCGCAAACGGGGTTGGCAGCTTGGAAGCGGCGACAAAAACGACGGGCACCGTTGTGCTCCTGATCTGGATGGGGACTGGAGATTCGCAGAGGCGGCATTGTAACAGCAGCTTTCGGCAGACGCTTAGGCTGAATTATCGGTGATAAAGATCAAGAAGTTTGATCAGCGGGCAACAGCGTCGAGGTTCGCGTCGAACGGATACGGTTGCTTCCAGCGCTCGAAAATCGCCCGCAGGCGGCCGCTCTTGACCAATTCTTCCATGCGCCGATCGAACATCTCACTCAAGGCACGGCCCCGCTCGCTGTTGGCGAACCCCAGGTACAACGGCAGTTCGGCCAGGTGCGAACGTTTGAACAGCGACGGGTCCTTGGCCTGACTAAGGACGTAATCGACCTCGGTCAGGGCATCGATGTAGTAGTCGGCGCGGCTGTAGCTGAGCATGGGCAGGATGCCGATACGGCGGCGAATCTCGTTGAAACGCTGCACATTCGGCAAGTACTCCTGGTATTTGTAGCCACGGACCCAGACCAGCCGATAGCTGCCCAGGGTCGCCAGGGTCGGTTCCGGATTGGAGGCCAGCCCCAAGGCATAGATGTGATCGGTGTCGTAATGCCAGCGGGGGTAGATCACCCCCGGCGCCTCGCCTTTGTAGGAGCCGACCTGGGCGTCCACCTCGGCCCGCTGCACCAGCCCCACCGAGCGCATGTAGGGCACGCTGTGGATCTCCAGCTTGACCCCTTCGGCCTGGAACACCTCCCGCAGGATATCCCAGGCCATGCCCCGGCCATCGGCTTCGGTGTAATCGTTCCACTCTTCGCTGGCCAGATGGATCTCGGTAAGAACCGGCGACGGCTCCACGGCCCGAACCCCGCAGGTCCAGAGACAGAGTAAAACCACCAGCCAGCGGCTAGAAGCCATGCCTTAATCCCTCAAGTGAAGCACCACACCAGTCCTTGCATCGCCAGCCAGGCGAAGACCCCAGCCAACACGTCATCGAGCATGATGCCGACGCCGCCGTGCACATGCCGGTCGATCCAGCGAATCGGCCAGGGCTTGAGGATGTCAAAGAAGCGGAACATCAGGAACCCCGCCAGCAGCCAGTACCACCCTTCGGGTACCAGCCACAGGGTGATCCACATGCCGACCATTTCGTCCCAGACGATGCCTTCGTGGTCGTGTACCCGCAGATCGTCGGCCACTTTGCCACACAGCCAGAAGCCGAACAGCATGGTGATGCCGAGCATCAGCCAGTAGCCCCAGTCCGGCAGCATCTGCCACAACGGGATAAACGGTAGCGCAACCAGCGAGCCCCAGGTGCCGGGAGCCTTGGGCAAGGTTCCCGAACCAAAGCCGAAAGCCAGGAAGTGCCAAGGATTGCGCCATACCGATGGCGGCACGAACTCGGCCGGAACCTGCTTGGGATGATCTGTCACGGTGTCTCCCGAAAATGTTGATAACCCCGGACGCCCGGGGTGATGTCTTGGCCGGCGGCATCCAGCAGGGTCACGCCCTGCCCGGCCACGACCCGGCCGACCACGTGCACCGGCCAGCCGTCCGCCAGCAACGGCGGCAGCTCGGCAGGGGGCAGAGTGAACGCCAGCACATAATCGTCACCACCACTGAGGGCGGCAACCCGGGCGGCATTCTTACCGAGAAAGCCCAGCAATGCCCGGGACATCGGCAGCTTTTCACTTTCGATCAGCAAGCCGACAGCTGAAGCCAGGGCGATGTGCCCGCAATCGGCCAACAGCCCATCGGAAATATCCAACGCCGCGCTGGCCTTGCCCCGCAATGCCTGGCCCAGGGCCAGCTGCGGTTGCGGCGACCAGTAGTGAGCCAGCAACGGCTCGGCGATGGCCGGTTCGGCGCTGCGCTGGCCCAGCACCAGGGGCAAAGCCCCGGCGGCATTCCCCAACTCGCCGCCGACGCACAGCAGATCGCCGGGTTGCGCGCCGCTGCGAGTCAGGGCCTGGCCGACCGGCACGCGGCCGAAGACGGTCAGGGTCAGTGCCAGCGGACCACGGGTGGTGTCGCCGCCCACCAACTGCACCCCACAGCTCTGCGCCATGGCATTCAAGCCACGGGCATAGCGTTGCAGCCAATCGGCTTCGACCGTCGGCAGTGTCAGGGCAAGGGTAAATGCGAGGGGACTGGCGCCCATGGCTGCCAGGTCGCTGACTGCCACCGCCAGCGAACGCTGGCCGAGCAGAAAGGGATCACAGGGGTCGGCAAAATGCACGCCGGCCACCAGGGTATCGGTGGACACTGCCAACTGCTCGCCAAACGGCACGGCCAGCAAGGCGCAGTCGTCGCCGATCCCCAGTGCAACGCCCTCGCCGCCCTGCGCACAAGGCGCGGCAGCGAAGAAGTTACGGATCAGCTCAAACTCGCCCATGGCAGCTGCAAGCGCGAATCAGCGCTTGAACGCCTTCACTTCAGCTTCACGCAAGCGTGGGGCCAGTTTGTCGAGTACGCCGTTGACGAACTTGTGGCCGTCGGTGGAACCGAAAACCTTGGCCAGCTCGATACCTTCGTTGATCACAACGCGGTATGGCACGTCGACGCGCTTGAGCAGTTCCCAGGTGGAGAGGCGCAGGACCGCCAGCTCGACCGGGTCCAACTCGTCGATGGTGATGTCCAGGCAAGGCACGAGAGCGCTGTCGATCTCACCCTTGTGGGCTGGAACTCCGTGAAGGATCTCGCGGAAGTAGGCACCGTCGATGTCGGTGAAATCGTTGTCGACCCGAAACTGCGCTTCGATCTCGTTCAGCGAGTGCTTGGCCATGTGCCATTGGTACAGCGCCTGAGTCGCGAGCTGACGGGCTTCGCGGCGCTTGGCGCTCTTGGATGGCTTGCCAGCGTCCGCAGGCTTGGGATCGCGCGGGTTGAAACGATCGCTTTCGTCGCTAATCACTTGGCCTCCAACTGCGCCAGCAGGCTGACCATTTCCAGGGCGGACAGGGCAGCTTCAGCACCTTTGTTGCCGGCTTTGGTGCCGGAACGCTCGATGGCTTGTTCGATGGAGTCAACGGTCAGCACGCCGAACGCAACCGGTACGCCGAACTCCATGGACACCTGGGCCAGGCCCTTGGTGCATTCGCCAGCCACGTATTCGAAGTGCGGGGTGCCGCCACGAATGACCGCGCCCAGGGCGATGATTGCCGCGTATTCGCTTTGCTGCGCGACTTTCTGCGCAACCAGCGGAATCTCGAAGGCGCCAGGTGCGCGGATGATGGTGATGTCGCTTTCGCTCACACCGTGGCGAACCAGGGCGTCAACGGCACCGCTGACCAGGCTTTCAACGACGAAGCTGTTGAAGCGGCCGACCACTAGGGCGTAGCGGCCTTTAGGGGCGATGAAGGTACCTTCGATGGTCTTCAGGGTCATTCGACAAATCTCTTAAAGAGCCAGAGCGCGCTCGGTGCGCGCCCTTCAGTGATATTTGAACCGCGAATTTCAAGCCGGAAACGACCAGCCTTTATTCGGAGGGCACGTATTCTACAACTTCCAGGTCGAAACCGGATATCGCATTAAACTTCATGGGTGCACTCATCAGGCGCATTTTGCGTACGCCCAGGTCCCGCAGGATCTGCGAACCGGCACCAACGATGCTGTAGGTGGTCGGTTTTTTCGCCGGGATGTGCTCGGCGGTTTCGCGGATGTGCGCCAGCAGCACGTCGCCATCCAGCGGGTGACCCAGCAGCAGCACGACGCCGCTGCCGGCCTCGGCCACCGTGGCCATGGCCGCGCGCAGGCTCCAGCGGCCGGGCTGCTTGACCATCAGCAGGTCGCGCAGCGGGTCCATGTTGTGCACCCGGACCAGGGTCGGTTGTTCGGCGCAGATCTCGCCCAGGGTCAGTGCCATGTGCACGTCGCCTTCCACTGAATCACGATAGGTCACCAGGTTGAACTGGCCCAGTTCGCTGTCCAGCGGCTGCTCGGCAATCCGCTGAACGGTACGTTCGTGGATCATCCGGTAGTGAATCAGGTCGGCGATGGTGCCGATCTTGATGTTGTGCTCGGCGGCGAAGGCTTCCAGCTCGGTGCGACGGGACATGGTGCCGTCGTCATTCATCACTTCGCAGATCACCCCGCTTGGCTCGAAACCGGCCATGCGCGCCAAGTCGCAGGCGGCTTCGGTGTGGCCGGCGCGAGCCAGGGTGCCGCCCGGCTGGGCCATCAGCGGGAAGATGTGGCCGGGGCTGACGATGTCTTCAGCCTTGGCATCCTTGGCGGCAGCGGCCTGCACGGTACGCGCGCGGTCGGCGGCGGAGATGCCGGTGGTCACGCCTTCGGTGGCCTCGATGGAAACGGTGAACTTGGTGCCGAACCCGGAGCCGTTGCGCGGCGCCATCAACGGCAGCTTGAGCAGTTCGCAGCGCTCGCGGCTCATGGGCATGCAGATCAGGCCACGGGCGTGCTTGGCCATGAAGTTGATGTGTTCGGCCTTGCAGCACTCGGCAGCCATGATCAGGTCGCCTTCGTTCTCGCGGTCTTCGTCATCCATGAGGATGACCATCTTGCCTTGGCGGATGTCTTCAACCAGTTCTTCGATGCTGTTGAGCGCCACGCGGCACCCCCTTGGGTCAGGATTTGAGGTAGCCGTTGGCGGCCAGAAAGCTTTCGGTAATGTTGCCCTGGCCTTGAGCAAGGCTCGACTCCGCGGCCTTGTCGCCCAGCAGCAGACGCTCCAGGTAACGGGCCAGCAGGTCGACTTCCAGGTTCACCCGACGCCCAGGCTGGTACGAAGCCATGATGGTCTCGCTCAGGGTGTGGGGGATGATCGTCAGCAGGAACTCGGCGCCGTCCACGGCGTTCACGGTCAGGCTGGTGCCGTCGACGGTGATCGAGCCCTTGTGCGCGATGTACTTGGCCAGCTCCTTGGGAGCGCGGATGCGAAACTCCACGGCCCGGGCGTTTTCAGTGCGGGCAACCACTTCGCCGACACCGTCGACGTGGCCGCTGACCAGATGTCCGCCGAGACGGGTGGTCGGGGTCAGGGCTTTTTCCAGGTTGACCGGGCTGCCGGTCTTGAGGTCGTTCATGGCGGTGCAGTCGAGGGTTTCGCGACTGACATCGGCCAGGAACCCATTGCCGGGCAATTCCACGGCGGTCAGGCAGACGCCGTTCACCGCGATGCTGTCGCCCAGTTTGACGTCGGCCAGGTCAAGCTTGCCGGTTTCTACGTAGACCCGCACATCTCCGCCTTTTGGGGTCAATGCACGGATGCTGCCGATGGATTCGATGATGCCTGTAAACATGGAGTCCTCCTCGAGAACGGGTCCGCCGCTCGGCGAAAGCCGGCGATTATACGCTCGTCGCCGGCCGAGGAATGGCAGTGACTCGCCAGTCATCGCCGACAGCGCGCATGTCAATGATCTGCAGCAAAGGCGCCTCGCTCATCTGCGCCAGGGGCCAGTCGAGCAGCGGCCGGGCCGTGGAGCCGAGAAACTTGCCGGCGACGAAGATCTGGTACTCATCCACCAGGCCCTGCTGGGCAAAGGCGCCGGCCAGGCTCGGGCCGGCTTCCACCAGCACCTCGTTGACGCCGCGGGCGGCCAGCTGGCGCAGCAACTGGTGCAGGTCGACCTGGCCGTCAACGCCGGGCACGATCAGGCATTCCGGACCGTTGGCGTACTGTTCTTCCACGGCGACACAGGTGGCGACCAGCGCCGGGCCGGCCTTGAAGAACGGCGCATCCAGCGGCACCCGCAGGCGGCCATCGATCAATACCCGCAGCGGTGGGCGGCTCATGGCCAGGGCCGTCTGCTCCGGGTCCAGCCCCAGTTCGGCGGCGCGCACGGTCAGCCGCGCGCCGTCGGCCAGCACGGTGTCGGCGCCGGTCAGGACCACGCTGGCCTGGGCCCGCAAACGCTGGACCGCGGAACGCGCCGCCGGGCCGGTGATCCACTGGCTCTCGCCACTGGCCATGGCGGTACGCCCGTCCAGGCTCATGGCCAGCTTGACCCGCACAAACGGCAAACCCTGTTCCATGCGTTTCAGAAAGCCCTGGTTGAGGGCCCGCGCCTCGCCTTCCAGCACACCGCTGGCAATGGCGATGCCGGCCTGGGCCAGGCGCTGCATGCCGCGCCCGGCCACTTCCGGGTTGGGGTCCTGCATCGCCGCGACCGCCCGCGCCACGCCGGCACCGACCAGGGCATCGGCGCACGGCGGGGTACGGCCGTAATGGCTGCAGGGTTCGAGGGTGACGTAGGCCGTGGCCCCCCGGGCGTTGACGCCGGCGGCGCGCAAGGCATGCACTTCGGCATGGGGCTCGCCGGCCCGCTCGTGCCAGCCTTCACCGACGATCTGCCCGTCACGCACGATGACGCAACCGACACGGGGGTTGGGGTGGGTGCTGTAGTGGCCTTTGCGGGCCAGTTCCAGAGCGCGCGCCATGTAATGGGCGTCGAGTACGGCCTGCTCGGAGGAGGTGTTCATTCCTTGACCGGCTCGCGGGCCAGGCGGTCGATTTCTTCGCGGAACTCGTTGAGGTCCTGGAAACGTCGGTAGACCGAAGCGAAACGGATATAGGCGACTTCATCGAGCTTCTGCAACTCGGCCATCACCAGTTCACCCACCACCAGCGACTTGACCTCGCGCTCGCCCGTGGCCCGCAGCTTGTGCTTGATGTGCACCAGCGCGGCTTCGAGGCGTTCGACACTGACCGGACGTTTTTCCAGGGCGCGCTGCATTCCGGCGCGCAGTTTTTCTTCGTCGAACGGCTGGCGGCTGCCATCGGTCTTGATCAGGCGCGGCAACACCAGTTCGGCGGTTTCGAAGGTGGTGAAACGCTCACCACAGGCCAGGCATTCACGCCGGCGGCGGACCTGCTCGCCTTCGGCGACCAGTCGCGAGTCGATGACCTTGGTGTCGTTGGCACCGCAGAAGGGACAGTGCATGGTGGCAGGCAACAAAAAATGGGAGGGCCATGGTAGCGCATCCCACTGGCAAGACAAGCCATAGCCTTTACGGTATACAGACCGACTATTATGTTTCGCACATGGAATTTCGCCCTGTTGGAGCTTCACATGCCGCTACGACCGCTCGTTTTGCTCAGCCTTTTCAGCCTGCTGGTCGCCTGCAGCAGCGATACCCCAAAGCCCGCGGCCCCCGCCCCCAGCTCGCAGCAAACGGTAAAAAAAGCCCAGGAAGCCACCGACCTCGGCCCTTTGCCGGCCTATCAGCGTGAACTGAGCGGCACCCTGGATGGGGTGCCGGCCGGCGCGGAAGTCGAACTGGCGCTGCTGGTGATCGACGAGCGCGGGCGGCCGCAGCGCCTGCTGGCCAACAGCAATCTGATCGGCACCGGCAAGATCCTGCCGTTTCGCCTGCGTTTCAACCCGGAAGCCTTCCCCGCCGGTGCGCGGGTCGAGTTGCGTGGCCGCGCCAGCCAATCCGGGCAACTGATCCTGCACCTGCCGGCGCAACGGGTCGAGCAGGCCACCACCCAGGCCCTGGGCCAGCTGCAGTTCGTCAAAGCACCATGACCCCACCGCTCGACCTGCAACAGGCCCTGAGCGAGCTGCTCGGCGATGCGCAACTGGTGGCCTGCGGGCTGCCGCAGACCGAGCTGCGACTCTGGCTGATCGACGCCGACAACATGGACCGCGCCTTCACCCCGGAAGAAACCCGCCGCATTCTCCACGAGCCGCCGTACTGGAGCTTCTGCTGGGCCAGCGGCCTGGCCCTGGCGCGCTACCTGGCCGAGCACCCGCAGTGGGTGCGAGGCAAGCGGGTCCTGGACTTTGGCGCCGGCTCGGGAGTCGCGGGGATTGCCGCCGCCAAGGCTGGCGCGCTGGAAGTGGTGGCCTGCGACCTCGACCCGCTGGCCATCGCCGCCTGCCAGGCCAATGCCGAGCTCAATGACGTGCAACTGAGCTACTCCACGGATTTTTTTGCCGAGGCCGATCGTTTCGACCTGATCCTGGTGGCCGACGTGCTCTATGACCGGGCCAACCTGCCGCTGCTGGACCAGTTCCTCAGCCGTGGCCGCCAGGCGCTGGTGGCCGACTCGCGGGTCAAGGATTTCCAGCATCCGCTCTATCAGCGCCTGGGCATGCTGCATGCCCTGACCCTGCCGGACCTGGCCGAACCCTGGGAGTTTCGCGATGTGAGCCTGTATCACGCAAAGCGCCCCGGCGAGCCGTAGCGGCTGACGCTTCCGGCTACCCCCCGGCACCCTTTATAGTTGCCCCATTCCCGCTTTTCGAGATTCCCCATGAGCCAGGACACGCCGTACATCTTCGACGCCAGCACTGCCGACTTCGACCAGTCGGTGATCGAAAACTCGTTCCACAAGCCGGTGCTGGTGGATTTCTGGGCCGAATGGTGCGCGCCCTGCAAGGCGCTGATGCCCATGCTGCAGCAAATTGCCGAGAGCTATCAGGGCGAACTGCTGCTGGCCAAGGTCAATTGCGATATCGAGCCGGACATCGTCGCCCGCTTCGGCATTCGCAGCCTGCCGACCGTGGTGCTGTTCAAGGACGGCCAGCCGGTCGACGGCTTTGCTGGCGCACAACCTGAGTCCGCGGTCCGCGCCATGCTCGAACCCCATGTGCAGATGCCGCCACCGGCCGCCGCCGACCCGCTGGAGCAGGCCGAGGCGCTGTTTGCCGAAGGCCGGATCGCCGATGCCGAAGCCGTCCTCACGGCCCTGCTTGGTGAAGACAACAGCAACGCCAAGGCGCTGATTCTCTATGCCCGCTGCCTGGCCGAGCGCGGCGAACTGGACGAAGCCCAGACCGTGCTCGACGCGGTCAAAAGCGATGAGCACAAAGCCGCGCTGGCCGGGGCCAAGGCCCAGATCACCTTCCTCAAGCAAGCCGCTGATCTGCCGGACGCCGCCGACCTCAAGGCGCGCCTGGCGCAAAACCCGCAGGACGATGAGGCCATCTACCAACTGGCGATCCAGCAACTGGCACGCCAGCAGTACGACGCCGCGCTGGACGCCCTGCTCAAGCTGTTTATCCGTAACCGCAGCTACAACGAAGGTCTGCCGCACAAGACCTTGCTGCAAGTGTTCGAACTGCTGGGCAACGATCACCCGCTGGTGACCACCTACCGCCGCAAGCTGTTCGCCGCCCTCTACTGAGCCTGCTGCACCCAGCTGTAGAGCGGCGTATCGGCGCCGCTCACCACCTTGACCTCGGCGCAATGGCGCAGGCGCACCAACAGGCGCTTGCCCGCCGCGGCGCTGCCGGTCAGGCCTTCGAGTTGCTCCAGCAGGTCCGGGCCACTGAGCTGGCCGGCCTTGCGCAGCAGATCCTTGGCGATCAGCCACAGCGCGTCATCCTGATTCACCGGCTTGGCCGGCGTGGCTGCGGTTTCAGGCTTGCTCGCCTGCAACTGCGCGCCCAGCTGCGCCCAGTCGCCGGCGTCCAGCTCCAGGGTCAAATCCACCGGCCAGTCGCCGATGCTTCCACGAATTCGCAACATTGCTCTGCTCCGGAATATTTCTGACGAGCATGCTCCCACGCGTCTTGCGCAACGCCAAGCAGGCGGGCAAACTCTGCGGCCAATCGTTATAAGATTACATAACATTTATTTCATCTTCGCCCGGAGTCTTGCCATGCGCCGTCTGCTTCTCGCCTTGCCGTTCGCCCTGTTGCCGCTGGCCATCGCCCAGGCCGCCGAGGTCCATGACCACGACCATGAACACGAGCACGGCAGCCTCGGAGCCCATGAACATGGGGTCGGGCGACTGAATGCCGCCCTTGACGGCAAGACCCTGGAGCTGGAGCTGGAAAGCCCGGCGATGAATCTGGTGGGCTTCGAACATGTGGCCAGCAGCGACGCCGACAAGGCCAAGGTCGCCGCCGCCCGCGCCCAGCTGGAACAGCCGCTGGTGCTGTTCAGCCTGCCCAAGGCCGCCGGCTGCGTCGTGGCCAAGCAGGAGCTGGAAAGCCCGCTGTTCGGCGACAAGCCGGATGCCGATGACCACGACGAAGATGAAGACCACGACGAAGACGCCAAGGACGCCGATGGTCACGAGCACCACCACGAGCACAGCGAGATCCACGCCCATTACCAGTTCACCTGTGCCAAGCCCGAAGCCTTGAAAAATCTTGATTTGACTCAGGTGTTCAAGACCTTCCCCGCCACCCTGAAAATTCAGGTACAACTCATCTCGCCCGCGGGCCAGCAAGGTGTCGAAGCCACTGCCAAGGCCGCCAGCCTGAAGTTCTGACGGTTGCCGCCGCTGCCGCGCAGGTCGTCACCTGCGGCGGCGGCCATGCACCATTACTCATTTTCTTGACCGGCCCACCATGACCCAAGCACTTATCGAACTGTCCGACCTGAGCTTCAGTTGGCCCGGGCATCCGCAGTTGCTGGACATCCCGGCGTTTCGCCTGGAAGCCGGCGCAACCCTGTTCCTCAAGGGCCCCAGCGGCAGCGGCAAGACCACCCTGCTCGGCCTGCTGGGCGGCGTGCAGAAACCCGACCACGGCAGCATCCGCTTGCTGGGCCAGGAACTGACCGAACTCTCGGCCGGCGCCCGCGACCGTTTTCGGGTCGATCACACCGGCTACATCTTCCAGCAGTTCAACCTGCTGCCGTTCCTCTCGGTACGGGAAAACGTCGAGCTGCCCTGCCACTTTTCCAAACTGCGCGCCAGCCGCGCCGCACAGCGCCATGGCAGTGTCGACCAGGCTGCCGCCACCCTGCTGGCGCACCTGGGCCTGAAGGACCCGGAGTTGCTCAATCGCCGCGCCGACTCGCTGTCCATCGGCCAGCAGCAACGGGTGGCCGCGGCGCGCGCGCTGATCGGTCAGCCGGAGCTGGTGATCGCCGATGAGCCGACTTCGGCCCTCGACTACGATGCCCGCGAAGCCTTTATCCGCCTGCTGTTCGCCGAATGCCGCGAAGCCGGGGCCAGCCTGCTGTTTGTCAGCCATGACCAGAGCCTGGCCCCCCTGTTCGATCGCAACCTGTCGCTGGCCGAACTCAATCGCGCCGCCACGCCCGCAGAGGTCTGAGATGTATTTGTTCCGTCTAGCCATGGCCAGCCTGGCTAACCGCCGCTTTACCGCGATCCTCACCGCCTTCGCCATCGCCCTCTCGGTGTGCCTGCTGCTGGCGGTGGAGCGGGTGCGCACCGAAGCCCGTAGCAGTTTTGCCAGCACCATCAGCGGCACCGACCTGATCGTCGGCGCCCGCTCCGGCTCGGTGAACCTGTTGCTGTATTCGGTGTTCCGCATCGGCAACGCCACCAACAACATCCGCTGGGACAGCTTCGAGCACTTCGCCAACAGCCCGAAAGTGAAGTGGGCAATCCCGATTTCCCTGGGCGACTCCCACCGCGGCTATCGGGTGATGGGCACCACCGAGGCCTACTTCGAGCATTACCAGTACGGGCATCAGCAGCGGTTGCAACTGGCCAGCGGCCGCGCCTTCGCCAGCGACCCGTTCGAAGTGGTGCTGGGGGCTGAAGTCGCCGACGCCCTGCATTACAAACTGGGGGACAAACTGGTGCTGGCCCACGGTGTGGCGGCCATCAGCCTGGTCAAGCACGACGACAAGCCGTTCAGCGTGGTCGGCATCCTCAAGCGCACCGGCACCCCGGTGGACCGCACGCTGCACATCAGCCTGGGTGGCATGGAAGCGATTCACATCGACTGGCACAACGGCGTGCCGGCCCAGGGCGCGGGGCGCATCAGCGCCGACCAGGCCCGCAACATGGACCTCACGCCGCAAGCCATCACCGCCTTTATGCTCGGGCTCAACAGCAAGATCGCGACCTTTGCCGTGCAGCGCGAGATCAATGAATTTCGCGGCGAGCCGATGCTGGCGATCCTCCCCGGCGTGGCGCTGCAAGAGCTGTGGAGCCTGATGGGCACCGCTGAAAAAGCACTGTTCGTGGTCTCGCTGTTTGTGGTCCTGACCGGCTTGATCGGCATGCTTACCGCGATTCTCACCAGCCTCAACGAGCGCCGGCGGGAGATGGCGATCCTGCGTTCGGTGGGCGCCCGCCCTTGGCATATCGCCACCTTGCTGGTGCTGGAGGCCTTCGCCCTGGCGCTGTTCGGGGTGCTCGCCGGGCTCGGCCTGCTGTACCTGTGCATTGCCGTGGCCCAGGGCTACGTGCAGTCGACCTACGGCCTGTACCTGCCGCTGGCCTGGCCCAGCGAGTATGAGTGGACGCTGCTCGGGGGTATCCTGATCGCCGCGCTGCTGATGGGCAGCGTGCCGGCCTGGCGTGCCTACCGGCAGTCCCTGGCCGATGGCCTGTCCATTCGTTTATGAGGAATCGATTCATGCCCCGCGCCTTGCTTGCGCTGTTGCTGCTGGTGGCCATGCCCCTGTGGGCAGCGGCGCCCAGAGAACTGACCTGGTCGGAGATGATCCCGCCGGACGCGCCAGCGGAAGTACCGAACATGCAGCCGCTGCATGACCTGTCGCAAATGAGCGATGCCCTGGCTGCCGAGTCCGCTCCGGCAGCCAAACAGGACATGCCCAACGCGCCGGTGGTCAACAGCCTCGACGGCCAGTCGATCCGCCTGCCGGGTTATATCGTGCCGCTGGAAGTCAGCGAGGAAGGGCGCACCACCGAGTTTTTGCTGGTGCCCTACTTCGGCGCCTGCATCCACGTGCCGCCGCCACCGTCGAACCAGATCGTGCATGTCAAAAGCGAGGTCGGGGTCAAGCTCGAAGAGCTGTACCAGCCTTACTGGATCGAAGGTGCCATGCAGGTCAAGGCCTCCACCAGCGAGCTGGCAGACGCCGGGTATCAGATGGATGCACAGAAGATCTACGTCTACGAATTGCCCGAGTGAGGCATCCGCACGAACAACCGGACACAGAGTAAGGGCAAACAGAATAGTTCATGGCTTTGGCCTGCCATGACGATTTCATTGAGCTGAGTCAACGCCTGGGCGCGGACGATCTTTACCATTGGACACAGCCAACTTGAACCGTCCTTTGGAGCCCTCCATGCACAAGTCCTTGCTCAGCGCCTCCCTGATTGCGCTCGCACTCGCCGCCCCCGCTGCCCACGCCCACGAAGCGGGCGAAATTCTGGTCCGCGCCGGTGCCATCACCGTCAACCCGAAAGCCGACAGCGGCAACGTCAGGGTCGATCGCGGTTCGCTGGCAGGTACCAACCTGAACGGCAAGGCGACCATGAGCAGCGACACCCAGCTGGGCTTGAACTTTGCCTACATGATCACCAACAACATTGGTATCGAGCTGCTGGCCGCCACGCCGTTCGAACACGATGTGAAACTCAAGAACACCGACCTGGGCCCAGCCAATGGCAAGCTCGGTACCCTCAAGCACCTGCCGCCGACCCTGAGCGTGGTCTACTACCCGCTGGACTCCAAGTCGGTGTTCCAGCCCTATGTCGGCGCCGGTATCAACTACACCTGGATCTACGACGAGCACGTCGGCAGCCGCGCCAGCGAAGCCGGTTTCGACAACTTCCGCGCCAAGAACTCCTGGGGCCTGGCCTGGCAGGTGGGTGCGGACTACATGCTGACCGACAAGCTGATGGTCAACGCCCAAGTGCGTTACATCGACATCAACACCACCGCTTATGTCGACAACGTCGCCGTGGGTTCGGGCACTCGGGCCAAGGTCAATGTCGACGTGGACCCGATGGTCTACATGGTCGGCCTGGGCTACAAGTTCTAAGCCCGACAGACAAAAAAGGCGCCTCTCGGGGCGCCTTTTTCATGCCTGGAATAAACCTCAATGCCCCAGAAGTCGCGCCAGGCCAACGCTCATCGGCGTCTGCTCGGCCAGGGTGAAGCGCTCCAGCAGACGCTGGTTGTTGGCCCGGGAATGGCGGATATCGCCCGAGCGCGGCGGGCCATAGCTGATCGGCGGCAACTGACCCAGCACCTGCTCCAGGGCTTCAAGCATCTGCTTGAGGGTCATCGACTGATTCAGGCCGACGTTGACCGCCCCGACTTCCAGCTGCGGCGCTTCGATGGCTTGCACCAGCAGGCTCACCAGGTCTTCGACATACATGAAGTCGCGGGTCTGCTCGCCGTCGCCGAACACGGTGATCGGCAGGCCCTGCTGCGCGCGCGCGCAGAAAATGCTGATCACCCCGGAGTAAGGCGAAGACGGATCCTGGCGTGGGCCGAAGATGTTGAAGAAGCGGAAGATCGCCGGCTCCAGCCCATGTTGGCGCCGGTAGAAATCCAGGTAGTACTCGCTGGCCAGCTTGTCCGAAGCGTAGGGCGTCAACGGTGCCTTGGGCGTGTCTTCGTCGATCGAATGGCCTTCGCCATTGTTGCCGTAGATGGCCGCGCTGGAAGCGAACAGCACGCGCTTGACTCCGGCCTCGCGCATCGCTTCGCAGACGTTCAAGGTGCCGATGAAGTTGCTCTGGTGGGTGCGCACCGGGTCGTCCACCGAAGCTTGTACCGAGGCCACGGCCGCCAGATGGGCCACGGCCTGGCAACCGACCATGGCCCGGGCCACCAGGGCCGCATCGGCGACATCGCCTTCGAGCAATTCCAGGCGCGGGTTATCCAGTGCCAGGTTGCTGCGCTTGCCGGTCGACAGATTATCGAGGATACGCACCGCGTACCCCTTGGCGAGCAGCGCATCGCTCAGGTGCGAGCCGATAAAACCGGCGCCGCCGGTGATCAGTACAGGGCGATCATCAGCCATGTCGGTAATACCTATCCAGTAATGCCGGGAGCCCGGCGCGCCAGGCGCGGGGCTTGATCCCGAAGGTGTGCAGAATTTTCTTGCAGGCCAGCACCGCGTGCTGCGGCTCGTCGGCGGCGTCCGGCCGCGCGGCGTGGGCCTGGGCGGTGGGCGACTCGATGGCCAGGGGGTGTTGCTGGCGGGCTTCGGTGAGCACCGCCTGGCCCAGGGCCAATGTGGTGGTCGCCTCGTGGCCGGCGTAGTGATAAGTGCCCCACAGCGGCGCGGCGCAATCGAGCTGCTTGAGCACCGAGATAATCACCCGTGCCGCATCGTCCACCGGCGTCGGATTGCCGCGCCGGTCATCAGCCATAAACAGTTCTTCAGCGGTTTCGGCGCAGGCCAGGAAGCGCCCGAGGGTGCCATCGGCGCTGTCGTCGAGCAGCCAGCCAAAACGCAGCAGCACATGCTGCGGGCAGGTGGCGCGTACGCTTTGCTCGATCCGCCACAACGCCTGGCCGCGCAGCCCCAGAGGGACGGGTTCGTCTTTTTCGCTGTAGGCGGTGGCCCGCGAACCGTCGAAGACCCGGTAGCTGGAAGGCTGCACAAGAATGATGTTGTGATGCTGGCACAGCTCGGACAGCCGCTCGACAGCACGCTCCTGGCCGGCCAGGCGTGCCTCGGGCACGGCCTCCGCCTGAAACCAGTCGAAGTAGTACGCAAGGTTGATCAAGGCATCCGGGCGGGTGTCGTCGAGCAGTTGCGTGAGGCTCGCGGCATCCCAGCCGTCTTGCGGCGGACGGGGGGCGAGGAAGCCGATGTCTTCCTCCGCACCCAGGCGAATCAGCGCCTGCCCAAGGGCATTTCCGCCGCCCAGTAACATAAGGCGCATTCGCATAGAGTCAGCAGGCCCAGTCTGTTCGGAACGATGGTTTGAGTCGGCCAAACCCGCGGGTTCAGCCATCGAGAATTGCCGGAATCGTTGCATTTTGCGGGTTTGTGGCGCAACCGTCACGGATAAAGTAAACACGCGCCAAGCCGTTGGCACCTTACCCGAAAAAATCACCCTTGTAGCCGCAGCCATGCCCGGTGTGACGCCCAGGCCGCCCGGCGGGCCTTGCAAGTGACTTGAGACGACCGCATAACTCAGTCCATGAATCTTCCCCACTCCGCGGACAACGCCCTGACCGGCTTCCACCCCGCCGTCAGCGCCTGGTTCAACGCCACCTTCCCCGCGGTCACCGCCGCGCAGGCTAAAGCCTGGCCGTTGATTCGCCAGCGCCAGTCGACCCTGATCGCCGCGCCCACCGGCTCCGGCAAAACCCTGACCGCGTTTCTCGCGGTGCTCGACGACCTGGTCTGGCGTGGCCTGGAACAAGGCGGCGAGCTGCCGGACGCGACCCTGGTGGTGTACGTCTCGCCGCTCAAGGCGCTGAGTAACGATATCCAGATCAACCTGCAGAACCCCCTGGCCGGCATCACCGAGCAATTGCGCGCCATGGGCCTGCCCGAGCTGCGCATCAGCACCGCCGTGCGCACCGGCGACACCCCGCAGAAAGAACGCAGCGCCATGCGCAAGCATGCGCCGCACATCCTGGTCACCACCCCGGAGTCGCTGTACGTGCTGCTGGGTTCCGACTCCGGGCGGCGAATGCTCGCCAGCACGCGCACGGTGATCGTCGATGAAATCCATGCCATCGCCGCAGGCAAGCGCGGCAGCCACCTGGCCCTGAGCCTGGAGCGCCTGCAAGCGTTGTGCGCCGAACCGCTGATGCGCATCGGCCTGTCGGCCACGCAAAAGCCGATCGACGCCGTATCGCGCTTCCTGGTCGGCACCCAGCGGCCCTGCGCCATTGTCGATATCGGCCATGCGCGCCCCCGGGACCTGGGCATCGAGGTGCCGCCGGTGCCGCTGTCGGCGGTGATGGCCAACGATGTCTGGGAGCTGGTGTATGAGCGCCTGGCCCAACTGGCGCGGGAACACCGCACCACGCTGATTTTCGTCAATACCCGGCGCCTGGCCGAACGCCTGGCGCGGCATTTGAGCGAGCGCCTGGGCAAGCAGGCGGTAGCGGCGCACCACGGCAGCCTGGCCAAGGAGCAGCGCCTGGATGCCGAACAGCGGCTCAAGCGCGGCGAATTGCAGGTACTGATCGCCACCGCCTCCCTGGAACTGGGGATCGATATCGGCGAGGTCGACCTGGTGTGCCAGATCGGCTCGCCGCGCTCCATCTCCGCGTTCCTGCAACGGGTCGGGCGCTCCGGGCACCAGGTCGGCGGCACTCCCAAAGGCCGGCTGTTCGCCCTGTCCCGCGACGACTTGATCGAATGCACGGCCCTGCTCGACTGTGTGCGCCGCGGCGAACTGGACACCCTGCACATCCCCGTGGCGCCGCTGGATGTGCTGGCGCAGCAGATCATTGCCGAAGTCAGTTGCCAGGAATGGCAGGAGCAGGCGCTGTTGCAGATGATTCGCCGGGCCACGCCCTATGCCGCCCTCGACGAGGCGCATTACCAGGCCCTGCTGAAAATGCTCGCCGAAGGCTACAACGGGAGCCAGGGCATCCGCAGCGCCTACCTGCATCGCGACGCCGTGGGCGGCGCCTTGCGCGGGCGCCGGGGCAGCAGGCTGACGGCGGTGACCAGCGGCGGGACCATCCCCGACAACGCCGACTACAGCGTGCTGCTCGAACCCCAGGCGCTGAACATCGGCAGCGTCAACGAAGACTTCGCGGTCGAGAGCATCGCCGGCGATGTGTTCCAGCTGGGCAATACCTCGTACCGCATCCTGCGGGTCGAACCGGGCCGGGTGCGGGTCGAGGATGCCCAGGGCCAGCCGCCGACTATCCCTTTCTGGCTGGGCGAGGCGCCCGGGCGCAGTGCCGAGCTGTCCCAGGCCGTGGCGCGCCTGCTGGGGCAACTCGACGCATTGCTGGCCGCCAGCCCCGGCAATGTGCAACCGAGCCTCGACTGGCTGACCGAACACCTTGGCCTGAACCTCGCCAGCGCCGAGCAACTGGTGGAATACCTGGCCCGGGCGCGGCTGGCCCTCGGCGCGTTGCCGTCCCAGGACACCCTGGTCATGGAGCGCTTTTTCGATGAGTCCGGCGGCACCCAACTGATTATCCATACGCCCTACGGCAGTCGGATCAACCGCGCCTGGGGCCTGGCCCTGCGCAAGCGCTTCTGCCGCACCTTCAACTTCGAATTGCAGGCGGCGGCCAGCGAGGACGCGATCGTGCTGTCGCTGTCCACCAGCCACAGCTTCGAGCTGGACGAGGTGTGGCGTTACCTGCACAGCAACAGCGCCGAGCACATCCTGATCCAGGCGGTGCTCGATGCACCGCTGTTCGGGGTGCGCTGGCGCTGGAACGCCGGGGTGGCCATGGCGTTGCCGCGTTTTACCGGCGGACGCAAAGTGGCGCCGCAGATCCAGCGCATGAAAAGCGAAGACCTGATCGCCAGCGTCTTTCCCGACCAGATCGCCTGCCTGGAGAACCTCGCCGGCGAACGGGAAATCCCCGACCACCCGCTGGTGGAGCAGACCCTCGACGATTGCCTGCACGAAGCCATGGACAGCGAAGGCTGGCTGGCGCTGCTGCGGCGCATCGAGCAGGGTCAGGTGCGCCTGATCAGCCGCGACCTGCCGGCGCCCTCGCCCCTGGCCGCAGAAATTCTCAACGCCAAGCCCTACACCTTTCTCGACGATGCGCCGCTTGAAGAGCGCCGGACCCAGGCCGTGCTCAACCGGCGCTGGAGCGACCCGCAAGCCAGCGACGACCTCGGCGCCCTGGACCCCGAAGCGATCCAGAGCGTGCGCGACGAGGCCTGGCCGCTGCCGGCCAATGCCGATGAAATGCACGAAGCGCTGATGAGCCTGGGCACGATCAGCGCCGGCGAAGCCCTGGCCCAACCGCAGTGGCCGCAGTGGTTGCAGGAGCTGGCCGAGCATGGCCGCGCCAGTTGCCTGCCGATCGGCCAGGGCCACGCCCTGTGGGTCGCCCGGGAACGCCTGGTGTGCCTGCAAGCGCTGTACCCCGAGGCCCGCGCGCAGCCGGCGCTGGCCCCGCTGCCGGGTTTTGACCAGCCCTGGGACGCCGACGCGGCACGGGTGGAAATCCTCCGCGCGCGCCTCGGTGGCTTTGGCCCGCTGACCCTGGAGCAGATCGCCGCGCCCCTGCAAGCGCCGCCCTCGACCATCGCCCAGGCCCTGGCCCAACTGGAAAGCGAGGGCTATGTGCTGCGCGGGCATTTCAGCCCCGGCACCGAGGAGGCGCAATGGTGCGAACGGCACCTGCTGGCGCGTATCCATCGCTACACGGTCAAGCGCCTGCGCCGGGAAATCGAGCCGGTGGCGTTGCAGGATTTCATGCGCTTTCTATTCGACTGGCAGCACCTGTCTGCCGGCACCCGGGGCCAGGGCAGCGCCATGCTGGCGCAAGTGGTCGGCCAGCTGGAAGGCTACCCGGCAGCGGCTTCGGCCTGGGACAGCGACCTGTTGCCGGCGCGGCTCAAGGATTATTCCGCCACCTGGCTCGATGAGCTGTGCCGCAGCGGCAAGCTGGTGTGGAGCCGCCTCAGTGCCCAGCACAGCCTCAGCAGCAGCGCGCTGCGCAGCACGCCGGTGGTCCTGCTGCCACGGGCCCAGGTGCCGCTCTGGAGTTCACTCACAGCACCGCCCGAAAGCCATGAATTGTCACCCAAGGCGCAAAAGGTGCACGCCGCCCTGAGCCAGCACGGGGCACTGTTTTTCGACGAACTGGTGCACGAGGCCCATCTGCTGCGCAGCGAACTGGAGATTGCCCTGCAGGAGCTGGTGGGAGCCGGCCTGGTCAATGCCGACAGCTTTGCCGGGCTGCGGGCGCTGATCACCCCGGCCAGCAAACGCCAGGCCCGCAGCAGCCGACGTGGCCGTGGCGCGTTTGTCGGCGGCATGGACGATGCCGGGCGCTGGGCGCTGCTGCGACGGGCGCCCGCCGACCCGGCGCCCCTGTCCAACCGTCCCGCCGCCACTGCACCGGCCACTCTGGAGCACGTAGCGATGACCCTGCTGCGCCGCTACGGCGTGGTGTTCTGGCGCTTGCTGGAGCGTGAAGCCGACTGGTTGCCAAGCTGGCGCGAACTGCTGCGCACCTTTCATCGCCTGGAAGCCCGGGGCGAGATTCGCGGCGGCCGTTTTGTCAGCGGCCTTGCCGGTGAGCAATTCGCACTGCCCGAAGCCATCCCGCTGCTGCGCGAAGTGCGGCGCCGGCCCCACGACGGCAGCCTGGTCGCAGTGTGCGGGGTCGATCCGCTGAACCTCGTCGGCACCTTGTTGCCCGGCAGCAAGGTGCCGGCGCTGGCCGGCAACCGCCTGGTGTACCGCGACGGTGTGCCGGCGGCGGCGCACATTGCCGGCAAACCTCACTTCTGGCTGGAGCTGGACGAACACGCCACCCTGTTGCTGCGCACCGCCCTCACCCGCCACTGAGCACCACGCCGGCTACTGCGGGCGTGGCTGGTCAGGCAAGAGCACGCCCGGGGTGTCGTGGTGCTCCGGCTCATCCTCCTGGGCGTTGCGCTTGGGCAGCAGCACCTGCTGTGGATAAGTCTGGGCGAAGTGCACCCAGGGGCTGTTATCCACAAGCTTTTTCAGGCGCTGGTTGAAGGCACGGTTGACCGCGTACTGGCCGCCGGAGACGGTGCGGAACTGCGCGGTCAGGACCACGCCGTTGAGGTCCATCTTGTCCACCCCGAACACATCCAGCGAACCTTGCAGGTTGTATTTGAGGAACGCGTCTTCGCTGATGGAGCGGCCGGCTTCGCGGATCAATTCCACCGCCTTGTCGACGTCGGTGTCGTAGGTGAACTGCACCGAGAAAAACGCATAGGCGAACTGCCGGGACTGGTTGGTGACCGCCTTGATCTGGCCGAACGGCACCGAGTGCACGAAGCCCTTGCCGTCGCGCAGGCGCAAGGTGCGAATGGTCAGGCCCTCGACGGTGCCGGCGTGGCCGGAGTCGAGCACCACCCAGTCGCCCACCGACAGCGTGTCTTCGATGATGATGAACAGCCCGGTGATCACGTCCTGCACCAGTTGCTGCGAACCGAAACCAATCGCCAGGCCGACCACCCCGGCACCCGCCAGCAGCGGGCCGACGTTGATCCCCAGGTTGGCCATGGTGGTGATCGCGCAGATCACCACCAGCACGATTTTGATCGCATTGCGCAGCAGCGGCAGGATGGTCTTGACCCGGGTACTGGGCTGGCGTGCGCCGCGTTTGCTGACCGGCGGTTTCAAGGCCTCCTGGATCGCCGTGTCCAGCACCACCCACAGCAGCCAGGTGACGAGGAAGATCAGGCCGATGCTGCTCAGGGAATCGCTGATGGCCCGGCCCACGGTATTGCGCTGGGCGAATTCGAACAGTGACAGGCCCCAGATCCGCCCGAGGATTTCAATGAAGGCGATGGCCATGACAATGCGCAGCAAGGCGTGCAGCAAGCTCAAAAAGCGTTCCTTGTAGGCGCTGCTGCGTTGCAGGGCCTGGGCACTGCGGGACTTGAACAGGTGCTGGAACACGGTGCTGAGAAACACCGTGGCGATCAGCAATACCGTGGTCAGCAAGGCGCAACGCAGGGCTTTCTGGTTGTCTTCGCCGACACCGATCAGGTTGATCGCCGAGACCAGCACCATCAGCAGGATCGGCCAGTACCAGAGCCCGGAGAAAATCCGCAGCGACTCTTGCAGCGCCGGTTGCTTGAGGCGCTGGGCCAGGGGGCGGTTGCGAATCAGGTGCGCCACCGGCCGGCGCAGGCGGATCACCAGCAGGCCGAAAATCACCGAAGCGAACAGACCGGTGAACACCGCGATACTGCTGGTGATATTGCCGCCCAACTGCCGGGCGATCTGCGGGCTGGTCAGGGCATCACTGAGGGCCGCGAGAAAACCGATCAGGAACAACGGCCGGGGGCAATGACGGCGAATGATCTGCACCGCCGGGCGTTTGTGGCCGACATTGAACATCACCACCAGGCACAGCAGCACCGAGGTGGAAACGATACCGCTGCTGGTGGCGTAGGCAAAGCACAGGGCCAGGGCCCGGCCCACCGACGCCTGCAGAAAGTGGCTGGCGTACAGGGTCAGCGGCAGGCAGATCAGCGCCGGCAAGGTGTAGGGCAGCAAATATCCGAGCAGGGACTGGCTGCGCTGGCGGGTCACCAACAGGCGGTGCCGGTTCAGGCGCTTGGCGAACAGGCCGGCGGCCAGGGTGAGCACGATGAAGGCGCCGATCCACACCCCCGACAGCATCAGGAAGTCGCCGACGACGCTCCAGGTCGAGCGATCCGAGGGCTGGTTGACCAGGCGGCCCACCTCGTCCGCCGCCCGGTCGGCGCGCAGGCGCCAGGCGTCCACCAGGTTTTCATTCAGGTCGAGTTTTTGCTGGACGTCATCGATGCTCGAACTGATGGCCCCGAGCAGGCCGCCTTGCACCAGCAATTCGGGTTTGGCCGGCGCCTCGGCGGCGTCGGTGCTGGTGCTGGCCGCAGGTGCCGGTGCTGCGGCGGCTTGCAGCTCGCTGCTGCCGAACACCAGTACGATCCCCAGCAATAGCGCGATCTTGAAATTGAACAAAACGCGGAGCTCCTTGAGAAGGGTCTGTAAGGAACTGATCGGCAAATGCCCGGCAAGTTCGGTTTGCCGCGCAATCAGTCCGGCGGCGCAGTGCCATCCGCGGAGCCATCTGCAGTGCCATCCGCAGTGCCATCGGTAGCCCCGTCGAAACTTTCCCGCACTCGCCACAGTCAGCAAAACATCGGGGCAATGCACGGCGGCGCACGGGAGGACACATGGCGGCGATTCATATCGGTATCTCGGGCTGGCGCTACACGCCTTGGCGCGGGGGCTTCTACCCCAAGGGTCTACCCCAGAAGCGCGAGCTGCAATTTGCCTCGCGGGCGGTCAACAGCATCGAGATCAACGGTTCGTTCTACGCCCTGCAAACGCCCGAGCGTTATGCCCAGTGGTACGCCGAAACGCCCGAGCACTTCGTGTTCAGCGTCAAGGCCCCGCGCTTCATCACCCATATCCGGCGCTTGCGGGACATTCACGGGCCCCTGGCCAACTTTTTCGCCTCCGGGGTCCTGGAGCTCAAGGACAAACTCGGGGCGATCCTCTGGCAGTTTCCGCCGAGTTTCAAATTCGACCCTGAACTGTTCGAGCACTTTCTCGCCCAACTGCCGGCCAACACCCAGCAGGCCGCCGCCCTGGCCCGCCAGCACGAGCCGCGCATGGACGGCAAGGCCAGCTCCAAGGCCTACCGCAAGCGACCGTTGCGCCATGCCGTGGAGATTCGTCACCCAAGCTTTGCCGTGCCCGCCTTCACCGATCTGCTGCGGCATTATGGCGTGGCCCTGGTGATCGCCGATGCGGCGGGCAAGTGGCCTTACTGCGAAGACCTGACCTGCGGCTTCGTCTACCTGCGCCTGCATGGCCAGGAGCAGTTGTATGCCAGCGGCTACACCGCCGCCGCCCTGAAACACTGGGGCGACCGCATCGATACCTGGAGCCACGGCCGGCAACCTTCGGACGCGCATCTGATCGACCCCCGTCGCCGTCCCCGGGCGCGCAAGAGCCGCGAAGTGTTCTGCTACTTCGACAACGACCTCAAAGTGCGCGCGCCCTTCGATGCGCGCCAGTTGCTGCAACGCTTCGGCCTGGACCGCGACCTGGCCACCGAACCCGGCCAGCCAGCCGCACCGGGAGCCCTGCCATGAGCAGCCAGCAGACAGCGGTGCTCAGTGATCCTGCGACGCCCGTCGAAGCCCGGGTGCAGCGCTTCAGTATCCTCACGGTCAATACCCACAAGGGCTTCACGGCGCTGAACCGGCGTTTCATTCTTCCCGAATTGCGCGAAGCGGTGCGCAGCGTCGGCGCCGACCTGGTGTTCCTGCAAGAGGTGCACGGCACCCATGAGCAGCACCAGCAGCGCTACAGCAACTGGCCGAGCATGCCGCAATACGAGTTTCTCGCCGACAGCATCTGGCCGCAGTTCGCCTACGGGCGCAACGCGGTGTACCCGGAGGGCGACCATGGCAATGCAGTGCTGTCGAAATTCCCGATCATCCGCCACGACAACCTCGACATCTCCCTCAACGGCCATGAAAACCGTGGCCTGCTGCACTGTGTCATGCAGCTGCCCGGTCAGGAGCAGGAGCTGCACGGGATCTGCGTGCACCTCGGACTGCGGGAGGACCACCGCGTGCAGCAGTTGAACCTGTTGCTGCAACGCCTGGAGCAGATCCCGCCCGGGGCCCCGGTGATCGTCGCCGGCGACTTCAATGACTGGCGCCAGCGGGCCGATCGGGTGCTGGCCGGCAGCGGCTTGCGCGAAGCCTTTGTCGATGCCCATGGCAAGCCGGCCCGCAGCTTTCCGGCGCGCTGGCCGCTGCTGCGGCTGGACCGCATTTACCTGCGCAATCTGCGCATCCATCGGCCCCAGGTACTGGCGGCTCACCCCTGGTCCCATCTTTCCGACCACGCGCCGCTGTCGGTGGAGGTCGAATTATGAGCAGCACGCCCCTGGAAAAAACCACCCTGGAGCCCCTCGCCAACCCCGTGGCACCTAGTGAAACGCCGGCCTCGGACCTGGAATACGGCTGGCACAGCAACAACCGGGTCGAACTGCTGGAGAACGGCGAGGCCTACTTCCCACGGGTGTTCGCCGCACTGCGCCAGGCCCGGAGCGAGATCCTCCTGGAAACCTTCATCCTCTTCGAAGACAAGGTGGGCAATGAGCTGCATGCCATCCTGATCGAGGCTGCGCGACGCGGGGTACGGGTCACGGTGAGCCTCGACGGTTTTGGCTGCGGCGAGCTGAGTCGGGATTTCCTCGGCGCCCTGAGCGAGGCCGGGGTGCACCTGCAACTGTTCGACCCGGCACGGCCGCTGCTGGGGGTGCGCACCAACTGGTTTCGTCGGCTGCACCGCAAGATCGTAGTGGTCGACGGGCGCCTGGCGTTTATCGGCGGGATCAATTTCTCCGCCGATCACCTGGCGGATTTCGGCCCCGAAGCCAAGCAGGATTACGCGGTCGAGATCGAAGGCCCGGCGGTGGTGGATATTCACCATTTCGCCCTGGTGCAAAGCGGTCGCCCGGCCCGGGCCAAATACTGGTGGCAACGGCGCCGTCGACGCCGCTCCGAACTGGCGCTGAGCGACCATGACGGCCAGGTGCGGCTGGTGTATCGGGACAACCGCGAGCATCGCTCGGACATCGAAGAGGTATACCTGCATGTGCTGCGCGGCGCCCGGCAACGGGTGGTGATCGCCAATGCCTACTTCTTCCCCGGTTACCGCCTGCTGCGGGAAATCCGCAACGCGGCCCGGCGTGGGGTGGATGTGCGTCTGATCCTGCAGGGCGAGCCGGACATGCCCATCGTCAAATTCGCCGCGCGCATGCTCTACGACTACCTGCTCAAGGACGGCGTGACCATCTACGAATACTGCCAGCGCCCGCTGCACGGCAAGGTGGCCCTGGTGGATGAAGACTGGAGCACGGTCGGTTCGAGCAACCTCGACCCCCTGAGCCTGTCGCTGAACCTGGAAGCCAACGTGCTGATCCGCGACCGGGCGTTCAACCGCCTGCTGTTCGAGCGGCTGGAACGGCTGAGCCAGGACCACTGCCAGGCCATGCCGGAAAACCGCCAGCCCCGGGGCCGCCTGTGGCGCCTGACCGTCGGCTTCATGGTGTTTCACTTCCTGCGCCATTTTCCGGCCTGGGCCGGCTGGTTGCCGGCGCACAAACCGCAGCTCAAGCCTTTTGTGCAGCACAAGGCGCCACCGGAGCAGCCGTCATGAGCCAGCCCAGCGCCCACGCAGCGCCCTCCGACAGCAAGGGTTCCAAGACCCTTTGGCAGCGCCTGAAAAAGCCGCTGACGGTGCTGTTTTTCCTGCTGTTGATCGTGCTGTTCACCCTGCTCGCGCGGCGCATCGACTGGAGCGAAGTGTTCAGCACCCTGGCGGATTTCAAGGTGCGCACCCTGATCATCGCCGCCGGCCTGACCCTGGCCAGTTTTCTGGTGTACGCCTGCTTCGACCTGATCGGCCGCACCTACATCCGCCAGGACCTGGGCTGGCGGCAGATTTTGCCGGTGGGCATCATCAGCTACGCCTTCAACCTCAACCTCAGCGCCTGGGTCGGCGGGATCGCCATGCGCTACCGTCTGTATTCCCGGCTGGGGGTAAGCACCGGCAATATCGCCAAGATCCTCGGCCTGAGCCTGGCCACCAACTGGTTCGGCTACATGGTCCTGGCCGGGGGGGTGTTTGCCAGTGGCGTGGTGCAGATGCCTCCCGGCTGGAAACTCAGCAGCAGCGCGTTGCAGGCCGTGGGCGTGCTGTTGCTGCTGCTGAGCATCGGCTACCTGGCCGCATGCCAGTTCTCCCGACGTCGGGAGTGGGCGATCCGTGGCGTGGAAATCAACCTGCCGTCACTGCGCATGGCGCTGCTGCAACTGGCGCTGGGGGCACTCAACTGGTCGTTGATGGCGGCGGTGATTTTCACCCTGCTGCCGGGCAAGCTGGATTACCCGGTGGTGCTCGGGGTGCTGCTGATCAGCAGCATCGCCGGGGTCATCACCCATATCCCGGCCGGGCTCGGGGTGCTGGAGGCGGTCTTTATCGCCCTGCTGCAACACGAGGTGTCCCGGGGCAGCCTGCTGGCCGGGTTGATCGCCTACCGGGCGATTTACTTCATCCTGCCGCTGCTGGTGGCCCTGCTGATGTACCTGGTGGTGGAGGCCAAGGCCAAGGCACTTCGGATAGCGAAGAAACCGGCCTGATAAAGCGCCGGAGTCCTGGCGACGGAGCCGTCGATCAGCGTTCCTGAATGATGCTCAGGCGCTCGCCGACCACCATCTCGGTGATCCAGCTGACGAGGATCGAGGTGTAGGCCTGCTGCGACACCGGATCGCTCAAGGAATGGTCGGCGCCGTCGATGATGCGGTGGGTCAGGGAATGGGTCTGCTGGCACGCCGCGCGGTAACTCATGATGGTGGCGTGGGGCACGTGGTCATCGGTCTCGGACTCCACCAACAGCACATCCCCGGTAAAGGCGGCGCAGGCATGCAGCGCCCGATTGCTGTCGGCGCGCACCAGGCTGCTGCGGTAGTGCATCAGGTCGGCCTTGTCCAGGTCACGCTTGGGCGTATGCCATTGCTCGTCGCGGTACAGCGCGGGCACCCGCAGCGCCAGCCAGCGCACCGGGCGCAGGGAGGTGAGGATGCTCGCCAGGTAGCCGCCGTAGCTGGTGCCGACCACGGCAATCGCCGAGGTGTCCAGGGCCGGGTGCGAGAGCAGCCGGTCATAGGCGGCCAGCAGGTCGCGCAGGTTGTCTTCGCGGGTGACCCGCGACAATGGAATGCCGGTGCCGGCATGCCCCCGCAGATCGAAGGTCAGGCACACGCAGCCCAAGCCGGCGATGCCCTTGGCGCGCTCCAGGTCGCGCTCCTGGCTACCGCCCCAGCCGTGGACGAATAACACCCCCGGTACTTTCGATTTGGGACTGAGAAAATTCCCGCTCATCTGTTCATCATCGATGTCGATTTGAATGCTCTCGCTTCTAGCCGTCATAGGATTGGACCGTTACGTATTTGAGAAGAAAATCGCTGTTGTCCGCCGGCCCGCGATACACCTCGATGGCGTCCGCAGGCAGTGCCTGATCACTGTAAGTTTCCACCGAGGCGACGTTGATCGCGCGCATCCCGGGGTTATTGATAAAGGCCTGCAAGGCCGCTACCTCGGCACTGCTGGCGCCCCCCATGCGCCAGGACTGTTCGAGCACGCCGCTGCGCACCTTGCCGTCGGCGGCCCGGCCCTGGGCGATGTCGTAATTGCGCCGCGAGGCAAAGAAGCCTGGGTAAACCTCATCCGCGGCGCTGTCGAACACCTGGGCCTGCTGCACCGCCAGGCGCACGTCCTGGGGCAGGTCCAGGGCCAGCAGCGTTTCGTAGCCGCCCTGCACCACCAGCAAGCGCGAGCCACCATAGACCTGTTCGCCATGGGCGTCCTCGGTCAGGAATTGCTCGCCGCAATAGCTGATGACGTGGCCGGCGATAAACGACTGGCCAACGCTGTGGGTAATCACCCCTTGCAGGTCCTGTTCAAGCACCACGCCCTCCTCGAACAGGGCGGCGGTCTGCGGCTGGGCCAGGGCCTGGTCGAAATGCTCGAGGCTGTCGATCACCTGTTGCCCGCGGCCGGCACAGGCGTGAATCGGCTTGATGCGGATCGGCCCGCACTCCAGCAAACGGCTGGCGGCGGACCGCGCATCCTGTTCGGAAAACACACTGAAGCCGTCCAGCACCGAATCCCCGACCCGCTGCTCAAACAGCGACGACCAGCCCGGCGGCGCTACGGCCTCGGCGCTGAACAAACCGTGGGCGATGGCTTTGGTGGCGATAAAGTCGTGCTCGACATAGCCGCCCCATAAATCGTCCGCATTGGTCACCCCCAACGCACGCGCCGCTTCGGCCCCGACCAGGGTCTGGGTCGGCAACCAGTACAAGTCACGCCCGGCATGCTGCGCCGGGTCGTAGCTGCCGCCGTATTTAAGGCCGAGAATCTGCGCCAGCCAGCGGGCCAGCGCGCGGTTGGTTTCGACTTCATGCAGGGGTGCCTGGGGACGGGTGGAATGCGCGACCACCAGCTTCTTGCGGTTTGTCGAGGTCATGGGGCCACCTTGGCCAACCGGCCGATGAGTGTGCCCTTTGGGCTGCACGGATCAGGCCAGCTCCCCGCCCGGGCAAAACCCCTTGAAAATCAGTCAGCTGGAAAAGCGTAGCGGCACTGTGCCCGTTGCAAACTGCACGATCGTCGCCAACGCCTGCGGATATTGCACGACGGGCCTAGCGCCCCTGATCGCCCCGCGCCGCAGTTGGAGGCGTTACGCCGAAGCGACTGCGATAGTCGCTGGGGGTCAGGCCGGTGATTTTCCTGAAGATCGCGCGAAAGGCGCTCGGGTCCTGATAACCCACGGTCCAGGCGATACGGTCGATGGTGCCGTTGCTGAACTCGAGCATCTCCCGGGCCTTGCCGACTCGCAGGTGTTGGCAGTATTCGGTCGGCTTGAGGCCGGTGGCGGCACGAAAACGTCGAAGCAAGGTGCGCTCCTCCAGCCCCGCCTGCAGCGCCATGGCCCCCAGGGACACCTCCACCGCGCCATTGCCCTGCAACCAGTGCTGGACCTTGAGGATCGCCGGGTCGCCGTGGTTGAGGATCGGCGCGAAATTGCTCCCGCACTGGCTGGCGCTGTCGCTGTGCTCGACCACCAGAAAGCGCGCAGTGCCGGTGGCGATGCTCGGCCCCAGCAGGCGGTCCACCAGGCGCAGACCCAGCTCGGACCACGCCATCAGCCCGGCCGTGGTGATCAGGTCGCCATCGTCGACGATGGGCTTTTCGGCACTCAGGTGGATCTGCGGGTAACGCAGAGCAAAACTCTTGGCCGAGGTCCAGTGGGTGGTGGCGCTGCGCCCGTCCAGCAGACCGCTTTCGGCCATCAGGATCGAGCCCACGCAGACGCCGCCAAGGGTGGCACCGGCGGCATGCTGCTCGCGCAGCCAGTGAGTCAGCGCGGTCGTGGCCTGGCCTTCGGAAAATCCCGCCAGGGAGGGCGGAATCAACACCGCCACCAGCGCTGAATCGGGGCCCGGGTGACTGTCATAGACCCGCACCGGCGCCTCATCGAACGAGGCCTGCCAATGGCTGATACGCAGCAACGGCAACTGGTCGCTCTGGTGTTCGGCAGCAATCCGATTGGCCACCCCGAACAGGTCGGTCAAGCCGTGGACCGCGGCCATCTGCGCACCGGGATAGATCAGCACGCCCAGTTCGGCGACCGCACGTTGCATGGCCATTGTCAGTTTTCCCCCTGCTATTGTCGGTGCGGCCAATCCTCGAAAGACCCGCCGGCGCCAATACTGGACGCCATACCCACCTCTGTTCAAGGAAACCCTTATGGCCAAGCAAGCACTGATCCTGATCGACATCCAGAACGACTACTTTCCCCAGGGCAAATGGCCGTTGGCCGAAGTCGAGGCCGCTGCCGACAATGCCGCCAGGCTGCTGGGCGCCTTTCGCGCAAGCGGCAAACCGGTGATCCATGTGCGCCATGAGTTCACCTCGAGCGACGCGCCGTTCTTTGCCCCGGGCTCCGAAGGCGCGCGCCTGCATGCCAAGGTCACCAGCCAGGGCGACGAACCGGTGGTGCTCAAGCATTTCGTCAATGCGTTCCGCGACACCGAGCTGGAGTCGATTCTCAAACAACAGGGCATCGAGGAACTGGTGATAGTCGGCAGCATGAGCCACATGTGCATCGATGGCGTCACCCGGGCTGCCGCAGACCTGGGGTATGGCGTCACCGTGATTCACGACGCCTGCGCCACCCGTGACCTGGAGTTCAACGGCCAGGTGATCCCGGCCGCCCAGGTGCATGGGGCGTACATGGCATCCCTGGCGTTCGCCTATGCCAGCGTGGTCGCGACCGATGAATACCTGAACGCCAGCCGCTGAAACCCGGCGCGGCTCTGCACTGAGCCTGCACCACCCCCAAAAAGCCCCGTGGCGTTATGAAGCTGCGGGGTTGGGTGGTTCATAAAAAACAAGAGCTTTATGACTGGCCAAAGAGAGTATTGATTATTATTCTCAACAAACTAACGAAGCAACTTCCCGTATAACTTCCCCACCCGACAGACAAACCCGTTAAGCGTAGACCTCCGCCGATCAAATATCTTTTAGAGCGGCAACTTCCACTCCTTCCGCATTACCACCCTCACTCGCAACTTAACTCCATATAGCCAAGCATAATAAAGCCTATAACAAACGATAATGACAAATGGCCATTATTGGTTGTTTACCTTGCTATTAATTCATTGACCGATCTTTTTTCAAATGGGTTCAATCATGTTCAACTTCATTTAAAAGCCGGGATAACCGGGCCGAAGCCCAATAAATACACGGCAAACGCGCGAGACCCTCGCCCATCCCCAGCGTCTCGAGGTCGCTGTTGGAAACTATCGAAAAACTCTTGTTCCGGCCTTGCTTGCAAAAGTGCAAGTCGCGACTAAGTTCATAACTATTATTCAGCCGCATCGCCGATCGATGAAGCAACACCCCATCCGACGAGGACACTCGGTTATTTAAAACACTCTTCAGATACTGCGTTAACTGCTGACACGGAATTCAGTCATAACAATCAAGAGGGACGCTTGATGAAGCGCAGCCAATGGTATCGTGCGTGCTCGCAAAGAGGGTCGGCCGGACTTTTCTGGTTGTCGCTGCTTTGCTTCTCCGGTCTGGTCATCGCCAGCTTCCTGTTGTTCGAACAGCAGATCCAGGATGCCCTGGCCCATCTGAACCTGTACCTGCCCTCTACCCCCGCGCAGAAATTCAACCTGGCCCTGCTGCTGATCGCCCTGTTGGCGTTCGACGTTGTGTTGCCGGTGCCTTCAAGCATGGTGGCGCTGCTGGCGATTGCCATGCTCGGCAGCCTGGGTGGCTACCTGGTGATTTTCATCGGCCTGTGCCTGGGCGCCGGGCTCGGCTACGCCCTGGGGGCCGGCTATTTTCGGCTGTTGTCCGGCCGCCTGGGCCTGCACCAGCGCCAGCCGGGGCAACTGGGCTACCGCCTGGGCACGTTGTCGCTGATCTGCCTGCGCGGCGTGCCGGTACTGGCCGAAACCTCGGTGGTGGCCGCCGGCATGCAAGGTTACCCGCTGCGCTCGTTCCTGCTGGTCACCACCCTGGCCAACGCCGGCCTGGCATTGGCCTACAGCGCCATCGGCAGTTTTCTGGTGGAACAAAATGCGCTGCTGCTGACCCTGCTCGCCGGCATGCTGCTGCCCGCTCTGTTTATCGCTGCGCGCAGCCTGCTCAAGCCGCGCCACGCCGTGGACGCCAACCAGCCACTGCGCGGGCGTTTCGAGGTCAGCTACGACTACCCGGTGGTGTTCACCGACCACCTGTTCGACCCGGCCAACCCCTGCCTGCACCAGCAGCTTTGCGCCCAGCATCGCGGGCCGGTGACCGCATTGGTGTTCGCCGATGAGCAACTGCTGCAAAGCGCCCCCCACTTGCTGCAACAGATCGACCAGTACTTTGCCGCCCACGCGGACCTGCGCCTGCTGGCCGCGCCGATCGCGGTGCCAGCCGGCGAACTGAGCAAGGACCCACAGGTGCTGCAACAGTTGTACAGCGACATGCTGCAACAGGGCCTGGACCGCCACTGCTACGTGCTGGCCCTGGGCGGTGGCGCGGTGCTGGATGCGGTGGGCTACGCCAGCGCCACCTTTCACCGGGGGATTCGCCTGATCCGCATCCCGACGACGGTGCTGGCGCAGAACGACGCCGGCATCGGGGTCAAGAACGGCATCAATGCCTTCGGCCAGAAAAACCTGCTGGGGGCCTTCTACCCCGCCACGGCGGTGATCAACGACTTCCAGCTGCTCACCAGCCTGACCCGCCGCGACCAGATCGCCGGCCTGGCCGAAGCGGTCAAGGTGGCGCTGATCAAGGACCAGGCGTTTTTCCACTGGATGGAGCAACACGCCGAAGCCCTGGCCACCTTCGAACACAGCGCCAGCCGCTACGCCATCCGCCGCTGCGCCGAGCTGCACCTGGGGCACATCACCGGCGCCGGCGATCCGTTCGAGCGCGGCAATGGCCGACCGCTGGATTACGGGCACTGGGCCGCGCACAAACTGGAAAACCTCAGCCACCACCGGCTGCGCCATGGCGAGGCCGTGGCGGTGGGCATGGCCCTCGACGGTTTGTACGCCAATGCCCTGGGCCTGTTGAGCGATGCCGACAGCGAACGGGTGCTGCGGCTGCTGGTCCAGCTCGGCTTCAACCTGTGCCCGGCGGAGCTGCTGCTCAAGGATGCCCAGGGCCGCGCCCAGGTGCTGATCGGCCTGGAGGAGTTCCGCCAGCACCTGGGCGGGCAACTGTCGATCCCCATGCTCAACCGCATCGGGGGGGCGGTGGACCTGCATGAAATCGACGCGCCGCTGATGGAACAGGCGCTGCTGCGGCTGGCCACCGGCAGCGGCCCATTGTTGAGCTTGAGCGAGGGCTGCGCGCAATGAACCTGGCGCCGCACAACCTCAAGACCTGGATGACCCTGGGCCGGGTGTCCAACCTGCCGACGGTGTGGACCAACACCTTGGCCGCCGCCCTGCTGGCCAGCAGCACCAGCGCCCTCGCCCCGCCCTCGTCGCTGGTGTGGATTCTGCTGTTGGCGGCCCTGTCCCTGCTGTACCTGGCCGGCATGCTGCTCAACGACCTGCTGGACGCCAACTGGGACCAGCAGCACCACAACCCGCGCCCGATCACCCTGGGGCTGGTGAGCCGTCAGCAAGTGGGCCTGGCCACTGCGTTGCTGCTGGCCCTGGCTGCGGCATCGGTGCTGGGCCTGAGCCAGTTGATCGACGAGCCGCACTGGCTGCTGGGCAGCGCCACCCTGCTGGTGGGCTGCATCCTGGGCTACAACCTGCTGCACAAAAAATACGCCCACAGCGTGTGGCTGATGGGCGCATGCCGCTCGGCCCTGTACCTCACCGCTGCGGCCAGCCTCGCGGTGCCGCCGGAGCCGATCTGGCTGTGTGCGGTGTTGCTTGGCGTGTACATCAGCGGCCTGACCTACCTGGCCCGCCAGGAGCATCGCAACCAACTGATCAGCCGCCTGCCGCTGCTGTTGATGCTGAGCCCCCTGGCACTGGCGATATACGCGGTCAACGCCTGGTTCTGGGCGGTGCTGCTGCTCTGGCTCGGCTGGTTGGGCTGGCATTACTGGCGCCACCTGGCCAACCCCCGGCAACGCCAGGTCCGGGCTTTTATCGGGGCTGGCCTCGCCGCTCTGCCCCTGTTCGATGCGCTGGTGCTGGCGGTGGCCAACCAGCCCATGGGCAGCCTGTTATGCGTCCTGGTGTTTTTCCTGCTCCCACACTTCCAGCGCTGGATCAAACCCACATGAACACCGACCTGAAACCACAGCCATCGGCGGCCCTGGACATGCGCCAGGACTGCCTCGACACCCAGCGCCAACTACTCACCCAGCAGCTTGATGACAACGAGCGGCACTGGTGGCGCCAGGCCCTGGAGCAACTGGCGCAAAGTGCCGATGCCAGCACGGCGGCGCTGTTGAGCAGCCAGTGCAAGCGCCACCTCAAGGAGCGCGCCCTGCCCGGCAGCGGCTGGAGCCTGGTCCAGCTGGCGCGCGCGCTGCTGCTGGCCCAGGCCCTGGAGCAGCAGCCGGCCAGCGAGCAACTGTCCGTTCTGCGCCAGCTGTTTCTGTGGGGGGACGATCAGGAAAAAATCGCCACCCTCAAAGCCCTGGACTGGCTCGACCGCCAGGGGCTCGGCCTGGAGCTGGCGTTGCAGGCCGGGCGCACCAGCAACAGCCAGGTCTTCGCTGCCCTGGCCCTGGACACCCCCTACCCGGCCCGCCACTACAGCGAACGGGCCTTCCACCAATTGCTCTTGAAGGCCCTGGGCATGGGGCTCGACGTGCGCCGCCTGCAAGGCCTCGCGCAACGCCACAGCGTCAGCCTCAACCAGTTGGCCCTGGACCTGCTGGACGAGCAGCTCGCCGCCGGACGCCCGGTGTCTCCCGGGCTGCCCCTGGCGATCGCCTTCGAGCTGCTGAGCCCGGCGCAACGCCAACGCCTGCTGGGCCTGAGCCAGCAGCAACGCTTGCCGGACGAATGGCGCGAGCACCTGCCGCCGCCGGTTTCCTGATCGAACCCACGCCTACCGACTCCCCCTCGACGAGGATTCACCATGCTCAAGTACTTCGACCCGCACATCCATATGGTCAGCCGCACCACCGACGACTATCAGAACATGGCCGCCGCCGGCATCACCGGGGTCATCGAGCCGGCCTTCTGGCAGGGCCAGGCCCGGACCAGCGTCGGCAGCTTCATCGATTATTTCGACACCCTGCTGGGTTGGGAGCGCTTTCGCGCCAGCATGTTCGGCATCCATCACTTCTGCACCATCGGCCTCAACCCCAAGGAGGCCAATGACCTCTCAGTGGCCAACGAGGTGCTGGAGATCCTGCCGCGCTACCTGCTCAAGGACGGCGTGGTGGCCGTCGGCGAGATCGGCTACGACGACATCACCCCCGAGGAAGACCGCTTTCTCGCCGCCCAGCTGCAACTGGCCAAGGAGTTCAACCTGCCAGTACTGGTGCACACCCCGCACCGCGACAAGATCGGGGGCACCAAGCGCACCCTGGCGGTGATCCGCGAGGTGGGCATCGCCGAGAACCTGGTGATCATCGACCACCTCAATGAACTGACCCTGCCCCTGGTGCTCGACAGCGATTGCTGGCGCGGCCATTCGATCTACCCCAACACCAAGATGTCGGAGCAGCGCATGGTCGCCCTGCTGCAGGAGTACGGCACCGAGAAAATGGTGGTCAACAGCGCCGCCGACTGGGGCATCAGCGACCCGCTGAAAGTGCCGAAAACCGGCCAGGCCATGCTCGCCGCCGGCTTCAGCGAAGCCCAGGTGGAACAGGTGCTGTTTCACAACCCGGTGGATTTCTTCGCCCAGAGCGGGCAGCTGGACAAGGCACTGGTCAGCACCCCGCTGCCCATCGACCAGCGCAAGCAGTGGCAGGAAAACTCGGCCCTGCGCGGCCAGGAGCCGGTGATCAAATGAGCCAGCCCAGGGAATGGACGCCCACCCAGATCGGCTATTGCGGCAACGTGCACCCCACCCCGGAACTGGCCGGGTTGCGGGCCTCGATCGAGTCCGACTTCCAGGGAGTGCGCCGCCTGCGCGGGCTGAGCCAGCAGGACAGCGGTCTGTGGATCAGCGCGCGGGCGGTCGCCGAGCTGCAACAGCCGACGGCACGCCGGCAATTTTTCGAACTGTTGCAACGCAGCGGCCTGCGCCTGACCTCGCTCAATGGCTTCCCCTATGGCCGGTTCCATGAGGGGGCGGTAAAGGCCGAGGTCTACCGCCCGCACTGGGCCGATCCGCAGCGCCTCGACTACAGCCTGCAACTGGCACGGCTGCTGGCCGATGCCCTGCCCCCAGATTGCACCCAGGGGGTGATTTCCAGCGTACCCCTGGGGTATGCCGCGCACTGGAATCAGGCCTTGCAGCACAGTGCCGAACAGCAACTGCGCCAGCTCACGGCGGGCCTGGCCAGGCTGTATCAGGAGAGCGGCAAGAAGATCCGGCTGTGCCTGGAAATGGAGCCCGATTGCGTGCTGGAAAACACCGGCCAGGCCATTGCCTTTTTCCAGCATTGGCAAGCCACCGATCCGCACCAGGAGTACCTGGCGCTGTGTTTCGACGTCTGCCATCAGGCGGTGCTGTTCGAGGATTGCTACCAGTCCCTGCACCGCCTGCAACAGGCCGGCGTACCGGTGGGCAAGATCCAGCTGTCCAGCGCCATGGTCTGCCAGCTGCCGGCAGCGGAGCATCTACGTCGGGCGGCGGTGGTCCAGGCCCTCGGCGACTTTGCCGAGGTGGTGTACCTGCATCAGGTCAAGGCTCGCGACGTCCAGGGCCGGCTGCTGTCCTGGCCCGACCTGCCCGCGGTGTTGCAGGACATCGCCCAGGGCCGGGTCCTGGAAGCGGAGCTGCGTATCCACTTCCACGTGCCGCTGTTCAGTGAGCAATTGCTGTTGCCGGAGCTCAGCGGCAGCCAGGGCGCGCTGGCCCAGACCTTCGATTACCTGGCCGAGCATCCGGCGCTGCGTCCAGTGCTAGAGGTCGAGACCTACAGCTGGGGCGTGCTGCCGGAGCCGCTGCGCCCGGACAGCGCCGCGGCGCAGTTGCAGGGCATCGCCCGCGAGCTGCAATGGGTCGAGGAGCAACTGCGGGCCAGGCAACTGCTGCAAGCCCACCCACGCCCGCGGGAGGTGGCCCATGGCCGCTGAAGCACCGCGCCCACCGCTGCTGCTGATCAACGTGGTCGGGCTGACCCCGGGTTTGCTCGGGGCCGCCACGCCACGCATCAATCAACTGCTGCACCGCGGGCAGATGACCCGTTTGCAGCCGGTGTTCCCGGCCGTGACCTCGACGGTGCAAGCCTCGATCCTCACCGGGAGCGCGCCATCGGAGCACGGGATTGTCGGCAACGGCTGGTACTTTCGCGACCAGGCCGAGGTGCGTTTCTGGCTGCAGCCCAATGGGCTGATCCAGGGGGAAAAAGTCTGGCAGGTGCTGCAACGGGAGATCCCCGGGTTTCGCTGCAGCCAGCTGTTCTGGTGGTTCAACATGTACGCCGAGGTCTCGGCCGCCATCACCCCGCGCCCGCACTACCCGGCCGACGGGCGCAAAGTGTTCGGCCTGTACTCCGACCCGCCCGGGCTGCACGAGGCCATCGAGCAGCAGATCGGCGAGTTTCCGTTCCATGGCTTCTGGGGGCCGGCGGCGGGCATTGCCTCCAGCCGCTGGATCGTCGACTGCGCCATGGCCGAGTTCCAGATCAACCGCCCGGACCTGCAACTGGTCTACCTGCCCCACCTGGATTACGGCCTGCAACGCCTGGGGCCGGAGCACCCGGCCATGGCCGATGAATTGCGCGCCATCGATCATGAAGTCGGGCGCCTGCTGGACTTTGCCGAGCAACAGGGCGCGTCGGTGATGCTGTTGTCCGAGTACGGCATCGAGCCGGTGCAGCAATCGGTCTCGCTGAACCGGCTGCTGCGCTCGGAAGGCTTGCTCCAGGTCCGCCAGTCGCTGTCCTGGGAACTGCTCGACCCCGGCGCCAGCGCGGCCTTTGCCGTGGCCGACCATCAGGTCGCGCATATCTACATCCGCCGCGCCCAGGACGTGGCCCGGGTCAAGGCCCTGTTGCAGCGCCAGCCCGGCGTCGAGCAGGTGCTGGACAAAACCGAACAGCGGGCCTGGCACCTGGACCACCCGCGCAGCGGCGAGTTGGTGGTGGTGGCCGCTGCCGGCTACTGGTTCGATTACTACTACTGGCTGGACGACCGCAAGGCGCCGGACTTCGCCCGTACCGTGGACATCCACCGCAAGCCCGGCTACGACCCGCTGGAAATGTTCATCGACCCGGCCATCCGCTGGCCCAAGCTGAAAATCGCCCGCCGCCTGCTGCAGAAAAAACTCGGCTTTCGCTACTACATGGACCTGATCCCATTGGACACGCGGATGGTCCGCGGCAGCCATGGCCGCCTGCCCGACAGCCCACAGAGCAGCCCGCTGCTCATCACCAATTGCGACCTGGCGCTACCGGAGCAACTTCCGGTCACGGCAGTCAAGCAACTGCTCCTGCAGTACTTCCTGGGGCGCCCATACCACGACAAGGCCAATGCCAAGGAGCTTCCATGCGGCGAGCCATCTCCATAACCGTTCTCAGTGCACTCGCCGGGTTGGCGCAGGCACAGAACGCCACTCCCTATGACTGCGGTAATTTCCTCACGTACGGAGCCAACCCCAGCCAGACCAAGGCCAACTTTTTGCAAAGCCCGGAAACCCAGGCCTGGAACTGGTTCGTCTGCCTCAACCAGCCTTCGGCCCAGGGCAGCCCGAACCGGGTCTGGGAAGGGTTCAAGCCGTCGGACCAGGTGTACCTGGCCAACGGCGCCCAGCCCAAGCCCTATCTGCCGCAGCAGCCCACGCCCATGGCGATCCAGGCCCAGGCACAAAAACTGGGGATGAACCCCAACCGGGTGTTCCAGAACCTGGACAGCACGCAACAGGTGGACGGCCTGATCCTGCAAATGGGCAACCAGGTGCCGGCAGCGCAACGCGGCCAGCCGGTGCGCTTTCACATCCTCATGGGCCAGGACACGTTCAACTACATCCTCAATAACAAGATCTACAACGTGAACGGCCAGGCCGCCCTGACCGGCAACCTGAATTTCCCGAGCACCGCCTGGGAGCTGAAAACCTCGTGGATCTGGATCGGCACCGATGCCGCCTTCAAGCAGAAGCTGGAGAACGATGGCTACTACATCATCCAGGCCTACTACCCGGACAAGAACCAGTACCAGGTCGGGTACGCCGCCCTCAGCGGCATGCACGTCATCAACAAGCTGAGCGCCAACTGGGTGTGGACCACCTTCGAAAACGTCAACAACAGCAAGTACACCGTGACCAATGCCGTACCGGCCACGCCGATGACCAACACCACCGGCCCGACCCCGGCGGCCAAGCCGGTGAACCTGAGTTTCCAGGCCACCTACCCCGGGCTGTCGAAGTACGAACTGATCGGCGTCGAGTTCCAGCCCGTGACCCAGGTGCTGGCCAACTCGCAGCTGGAGTCGGCGTTCCAGAGCACCTCGTCGTGCCTGGCGTGCCACAGCACCGCCGCCTACTCGAACCAGAAGGGTTACTTCAATTTCGCCCTGAAAGAACAGGGCGGCATCGTTTACCCGACCACTCCGCTGCCGGACTCGGCGTATGCCGGTTACAAAAAACTGGATTTTGTCTGGTCGCTCAAACGCGCCCAGTGGCAACGCTAAGGAGCATGACATGAGCGTATTGAACTTTCCCCGCATCTACCTCAACGGCCACATGTTCTGGAACCCGCCAACGGCCAACAACAACGACGTGTTCCCGCTGTACGACGCGGTGAAGATGGACATGAACTGGCCGTTCCTGAAGTACTACGACGTCACCCCGCAAAACGCCCCGACCGCGCTGATGCCGTGGTCGATCCGGCCACTGGCGTACAACCAGGTCCCGGATTACGTGCTGCAGGTGCCGACCAACGCCAACCCGAAAACCTACCCTTTCATGCCCGCCGAATGGGACCTGTTCGGCGACAACGCCTGCGGCACGGTGACCCACAAGGACACGCGCTCGGTGGTGGTGGGTGGCGAGTTGCAGGCCAACAATTACATCCTCCAGGACGCCCTGGTCAGCAAGAACTACCAGTTGCAGGGCAACCCCTTTGGCGGCAACGCGCCCAGTGCCGCGCGTTTTGTCGATGTCAGCCCCTGGCAAAACACCTTCACCGCGCTGTATTTCGACAAGCTGGTGCTGGGCGACGACCAATGCGGCCTGACGCTCAACCGCCAGTACCGGATGCTCGATCGCTTCCTCAACTTCAACTGGGGCGCGTTCGGTGGCTTGAGTACCGTGACCACCACCTGGCAGACCTGCTTTCCCAAGGAAAACCTGCAATGGGTCATCGGCAACTCGGTGCTGCTGAAAAACCTCCAGCAGCAAATGACCCAGCAGGGCGCCAAGGGCCTGATGTTCCGGTTCTCGACCTACCTGACCTTCTACGACAAAAACGGCGTCTTCAACGACTTCCCGCCGATCAACACCCACTCCCATGCCCCTGCGGACATGGAAAAGGTGCGGGTGATGTATGAGAAAGGGCTGAACAACGTCGCCGATATTTTCTTCAACCCGGCCTACAGCCGCACCGCCGGCACCCTTGGGCTGTGGTTTGCCGACGAGTTCCCCACGGCCCCCGGCGGCCGGCGCCTGATGCCCGCCAGCGCGGTGCCGGTGTACAAGAAAACCCCAGGTGACACCCAGCCGTCGAGCACCCAGCTGGGGGTGATTTCAGCCCAGATCAACCCGGGAGTGTTGTCCCTGGACCTGTCCAACGGCTTCCCGTTCTACCCGGTCGACCCCAGCGCCCCGATCGCCAAGGCGGAACGCTTCAACGCCGGCAACTACACAGTGGGGGTGCAGTTGAACGGCAAGTACCAGCCCCTGGCCCAGTTCGGCTTCGAGCAGTACAACCAGGCGGCCTTCGATAAACGCTCGGGCCTGCTCGATCTGCCAATCAACAGCGGGCAACAGAGTGCCCTGGAGAACGGCTCGCTGCTGTTGCAACAGCAAGGCGCCACGCCCGTGGTCGCCGCTGCTCAGCGCAAGTGGACCGCCGAGGTCATCGAGAGCGGCAGTTTCATTGATGTGGGCGATCACAAAACGCTGCAGATCATGGTGCAGCAGGACGGCGTCCCAGCCCCGGCCGGCACCGTGTTGTGGGTCGCCGAGTACGGCAACGCCTACATGATCACCACCAGCAACTACTACCTGGCATTCAGCAACCCGGCCAACTTCACCCTGTTCTATGACAACCCGAACAATCGCAACGCGAACCAGCCCAACCTGCCACAGTTCACCGACGCGCCACCGATTGCCAATCAGTTGGCCACCGGCAGCGGGCGACGCCTGACCGCACTGCTCAAGGCGGACGCCAGCAGCAACGCGGTGCCACCCGGCACCCCCATCAGCTATCAGCAGTACCTGAGCAAGCCGACCGCGATCAATCTGCGTCCGTGCCTGGCCTTCGATGAGCCGTTTGCCAGGAGCGGCACCCTGCGTGATACCCCCGGTGGCGGGCTGATCAACTACTCCATCACTAAAATCCGCACTGACGCCAGAGGTATCGCGCAACTGGGAATGCGCGCCGTGGCACCGGGGTTTCCGACCCTGCGTTTCTTCCTGCAAGAAGGCGCGAGCGCGCCACAGGTGCCCTTCAGCTTCGACTACACCGGGGGCTACGCCGACTTCCTCGCGCCCTTGCGCGTGCTGCCGATGGAGCCGCAATTGCAGCAAAACTTCATCAACTACTGGAACTCCATCTACAAGAGCGAGAACGCCAGCCAGCTGCTGTGGAACAACTTCATCTACGCGCAGATCCTGCAGCCCTTCTATTACCTGTACCCGATCATGAACAAGTTCATGCCGCTCAACTCCCAGACCCGGGTCGAAGGCGCCATCGACCAATTGATCGTGCTGATCAGCAAGCCGTATCAGGAAGAAAGCACGCTCTCGATGCCCATCACCCGCGACATGTCGCAAAGCCGGCGGGCGATTCTCGAGCTGTGGGCCCAGGCCCTGGTCAAGCGCAATTACCCACCCATCCCCCTGAGCATGAGTGACTTCAACACCCTCAACTGACCGCCAACGCATCACGCAGGAACGCCGGGTGACACCCTCACCCGGCACTTCAAGGGAGTGTCTTATGAACGCCAGCTTCTTTACCCGGCTGCTGTTGCCGACCCTGCTTATCAGCTCGCCGCTGTTCGCCCAGGACGACAGCCCCGCCGTGTACTTCACCAACGGGGTGCACAACACCCTGGGGTGCAATGCCAAAAACGGCAACTGCATCGCCCCCCGTGCGCCCACCGATCCCAGCGATCCGTTCTTCCCGGCCTATTGGATCAGCGACTGGACCATGTACCGGGTGATGACCAACTACCAGAACAACCCGCCGCCCTACAGCTCGCCGCCCAGCACCCTGAAACCTTCGGACTACACCGTGTCCAAGGGCACCAGCTACTACGACACCGGCTACCTGCCGCCCGATGGCGACGGTTACGGCGCGATGTTCGAGCACTACGAGAAGTACTGCCTGCCGATCTTCCCGATCAAGAACAACAACTACAGCTGCACCTTCGTCTCCCTGGGCAACAAGGCGTATTTCCTGACCTACGACGATCGCCCCAAGGACATGCCGGCCTGTTGCAGTTTTTCGCCGATGAACCACCCGCCGCGCCAGGACTTCGTGCAGCACCTGCCCTACAGCCCCAGCCGCAGCCAGAACCTCAAGGGCAGCGTGCAGGCCTACGCCCTGGACCTGGACTCGCCCCAGGGGCCGATCCTGTTCGGCTATGCCTTCAACAAGGCGCAGACCGGCACCCCGCCCTACCGCAAACCGCAGTCGTTCTTTTTCTCCGGGGACGCCAGCGTCGCCAACGCCCCCATCGTCAGCCAGAACTACGTCAACTTCCGCATCGAGAAACCCGACCCGGCCAAGACCTGGGACCAGGTCGCAGCCATGTGCCCAAGCAACCCGCCACCCTGCCAATTGTTCGAGCCACCTACCGGCCAGAGCAACGGCAAATCGGCGCAGTGGAACAAGTTGATGCAACGCCAACCCTGACAATGACGAAGGATCGCCATGAACAATTTTCCGCGCTTTAGCCTGATCTTGCTCGGCCTGCTCAGCCTGCCCGCCTATGCCCGGGAGCAGCCGGCCCAGACCACCTCGGGCATCGACCTCTCATGCCAGCCACCCAGCGTCGTGCCCATCGCCGACGCCAGCCAGGATGCGTTCGATCGCTACAGCTGGCAGATGTTTGTCGCCCTGAGCTGGCCCGCCAAGGCCGGAGCCCGGGGCCAGCCCGATTGCTCGGCGGCCCTGGGCGCCCCTGGCCCGACCGTGTGGCAAACCTACAAAAACGTCGATGAAATCTTCCTCCCCGGCGCCAAGCCGCCCGGACCGTGGAACTCGGCGTTGCAGGCCAAGCGCCTGTGGCTGATCAACATTGCCGCGCTGAAGAACAACACCGTCGTGCACTCTGACAATCAGGCGGTCGGCGGCTGGCTGATCGACCAGAACGGCAAACCCACCTATTACGAACTGGCCGCCAACGAGGCCTCCTACAACTACATCGTCGCCAACAACTTCTACAACGCCGACATCGTGTCCAAGGCCAGCAACATCAAGTTTCCCAGTGCGACCAGCGAGATCAAATCCAGCTGGCGCATCCTGACCGCCCAGGACGATGCCAGCCGCTACCTGCAAATGCCCGCCACGGTCACCCAGTTCAATGACCAGGGCATCCCGGACGGCACCACCCAGGTCAACCTGGGCCTGGTCGGCCTGCACATCATCACCAAGGCGCCGGGTTATCCGCAGTGGATCTGGTCGACCTTCGAGCAGGTCGACAACGTTCCACCCAAGGTCCTGGTCGACGGCAAATGGGTCAATCAGCCAGCGCCGGGGGTCAAGTACTCCTATTTCAACGCCGGCGCCCCCGCCGACAGCCTCAACCAGTCGCCTTGCAACTGGACCCTGCAGGATGGCCACCAGGTGTGCCAGCCCAAACCCGGAACCAGCTTCACCACGCCCAATCCGCTGGACCGGTTCACGCCCCTGACCCCGGCTACCGTAACCCTCAACAGTCAGTTCCAGGCCGCTGCGCAAGTGCAATCGACGGTGTTCAAGTATTACCAGCTGGTGACCACCCAATGGCCCAGCGACCCGAGCAACCCCAGCAATCCCCAGGGTTCGCCGACGCCGGCCCTGGCCGCCAACGTGACCATGGAAAGCTATATCCAGCCCAACAGCAGCTGCACCGATTGCCACTCCAAGGCCACCCCGATCAACAGCCGCTTCAAGGCGGACTTCTCCTACCTGTTCAAATTCGCCAAGGCACCCGCAGGCACTTCCATCAAGGATGAGGAATAGACCATGAGTATTCTGAATGGCCCACGGCTGAATTTCTGGGGCGGCATCCGCACCAACGTCAGCGTGCCGAACAACGCCGCGACCCTCCCCATCGACAACGGCCAGACCCTGGCCCTGTTCGACCTGACCACCTCGACCGTGTCGCCCCCGGCCCAGGCCTACAGCGATGATCAACTGAACCAATTCATCAACGCCCCCACCGGGGTCAAGTACACCGCCGGCGGCTGGAACCACTATGGCCAGCACTCCGTCGACATGCAGAACGTGCTGATCAGCTCCCAGGGCCAGCCGGGAGACATCAGCACCCATGGCGACCTGATCGGCCAGCCGTTGTACCTGATGGGCTCGGTGGACCCGGTCACTCAGAACCCGCCGGTCACCGGGCCGATGATGGTCGACCTTGACCCGACAGGGACCATCAGCACGCAGATTTTCGTCGGTGGCCTGCAGATCGGCAGCAGTGACAGCCCTCAATTGCTGATCCGCGGCAATACGGTGTGCAGCAGCTTCGACGTGGCCCTGCGGATCCTCGAAGGTGAGCCCGATGCGCCCGGGTCGAACCGGATCAGCGGCACCTTCCAGCTGACCTTCCCGCTCAAGGACATCGTCAGTTACAACCAGGACAGCGCGATTCTGAAGTCCATCATCGAAGCGCCGGGTGCCAGCGGGATTGTGGTGCGCTTCGTCATGTTCGAAATGTGCCCGAGCATGACCACCGCCGAGCTCGACGCCGACTACGCCGCCAAGCTCTTCACCGCCAACCCGAGCATCGGGCGCATGGTCGGCACCCTGGCCCCGGCGTTCCCCGGGGAGCCGCTGATCTTTCCGGCTGGCCGCCAGTTGATCAACCAGACCAGCGGCGGCACCGGCTACGCCACCTTGACCAGTGATGAGCTGCTGAGCATCGACATGCTCAACATCATTCCCAAGCAGGCCTTTCGCAGTGTGCGCACCGATATCACCAGCCCCATCGGGCCCAATGCGGATTACGGCCCGGTGTCCATCACCGCCGGATCGACCAAGCTGACTACCCTCAACCCCTTCGGCAAAGACCTGCAGTACTACTACCTCTACGGCGGCATCGTTGATTTGCCCCTGAGCGCCGAGCAGCAACAGTTGGTCGCCAGCCAGCCACTGGGCATCAAGGCCCCACTGACCCTCGCCAAGACCACGGTGAACGCCCCCGAGCAGGCTTATCGCCTGAGCGCCGACCAGCGCAATATCTACCTGGACGACCACCCGGACGGAGTCCAGATCACTCTGAACGTGACCCAACTGGGCGGGCCCGTGACGCAAGACACGGTGATCAAGATCACCCCCGGCCCTTCCAACGACGACGAGCACGCCCCGTACCTGGCCCCTGAATATTGGGACTTCCTGGTGTTCGAGCCGCAACTGACCGTGAGCAAAGGCAGTGCCAGCGTCAGCTTCAAGGTCACCCTCAAGCCAGGCTCAGAACCCCAGGCCGGGTTTGCCACCTTGAATTTCAGCGTCGTCGGCAGCGACGACGGGGCGTATTTCATCAACTTTCGCAAGTTCGCCCAGACCAGTTTCGGCATCGCCCCGGGCACCAGCGTTACCTGGGATCAGGTCTATGAACACGTGCTGCGTTTTCACTACCTGGCGTTCCCGGCCATGTCGCGCTACATCCCGCTCAACCAGCAGGATGCGGTGTGGAACGCGCGGCAGATGATCCTGGCGCGCACCTCCGAGGTCTATAACGGCACCACGCTGTACATGCCAGTGGTGCACTCGATGTCACCGAGCCAGCGGGCGCTGCTCAAGGCCTGGCTCACCAGCGAGCCCTGGCAGCCCCAGTTGTGATGACGCCCCGCCCCCTTTGCACTGGAGAGCCGCCATGCCGATGCCGATCCTGATTCCCGCTCACCCGGCGCCAAACCTGCGCCCCAGCAGCATCGTCGCCCAAGGGCTGCTGAACCCGCGGGGCCTGTGCCTGCAAAGCGACGGCAGCCTGCTGATGGCCGAAGCCGGTTCAGGCCTGCCCGACCAAAGCTTCAGCGGGCGCATCAGCCGCCTGCGCCCCGATCCCGATATGCCGGGGGCGTATCTGCCACCGGAAATCGTGGCCGAGGGCTTTCGCTCCATGAACCTGCAGGCGCGCATGTTGCGCGATGAAATCATGGGGCTGTCGGATATCGCCTGTGGCGACGGACGCTGCCTGGTCAGCCAGACCAACTATGTCGAAGGCTCGAAAATCCTCGACCTGCAATACCGGCCGCCCGAGCCGGTATTCAACAGCCGCGGCAACCTGAACTCGCTGTGCTATCACCCGGTGCGCCGCAGCTGGCTGGCGGTCAAACCCGATACCAATCAACTGGTAGAGTTCAAGGGCGACAAGGAAGAGCGCGTGCTGTTCGACTTGCCGGACCTGGGCCTGGGCCAGGAAGCGGTGCCGGTGACCCTGGTCTATGAACCGGCGACCGCCGCCGTGTTGATCAGCCTGTTCTCGGGTGAGCTGCACAGCGATCCGGCGCGGCGCGGCATTGATTTCGCCGAGCGTGCCGGCCAGGTGATCCGGGTCTGGCTGCACAGTGGGCGCATTGAGGTGCTGATTGATGGCCTGCAACTGCCCACCGGCCTGGCCCTGAGCCAGGACGGCCAGGTGTTGGTCCTGGAGCTGTGCGACCGTCTGCTGCAACCCCTGCTTCCAAGTTGGGCCGGCGAGTGCCTGCACGGCGGTTTTGCCCGCTTCAGTGGCCGGCTGCTCAGTTGCAGCCTGAACACCGGGCAGGTCACGCTGCTGGCCCAGCATCTGGATACCCCCTCCAACCTGTGCCTGGTGCCGGGGGCGGTATTGATCAGCGAAGGCATGGGTCTCACCGGTCGCCCCCTGCCTACACCGGACAACGGCGTCGCCGCGCTGTCCGGCCAGGTTCGCCGGGTGCAACTGCCCTAGCGGACTGATCGCCAGGCAAAGAAAAAGGCCCTTGGCGATTATCGCCAAGGGCCTTTGCTCAGTGCTTTTGACGGCGCTGGATCAGAACGGAATATCGTCATCGAAGCTGTCGAAATCCGGAGCCGGCTGCGGTGCCGCCTGCTGAGGCGCTGGACGCGACTCACGCTGTGGCTGCTGGCTTGGCTGCGGACGGGACTGCTGAGGACGTGGCGCCGAGTTGGACATGCCACCGCCTTGCTGGTCGCCCTGTGGACGGCCGCCCAACAGTTGCATGGTGCCTTGCATGTCGACCACGATTTCAGTGGTGTAACGCTTGATGCCGTCTTTTTCCCACTCGCGGGTTTGCAGTTTGCCTTCGATGTAGACCTGCGAACCTTTACGCAGGTACTCGCCAGCGATCTCCGCGACTTTGCCGAACATCGAGACGCGGTGCCATTCAGTCTTTTCGACTTTCTGGCCGGTCTGTTTGTCGGTCCACTGTTCGCTGGTTGCCAGACTCAGGTTGGTCACGGCGTTACCGTTAGGCAGGTAGCGAACTTCGGGATCCTGGCCGCAAGTGCCGACCAATATGACTTTGTTAACCCCACGGGCCATAACGTTCTCCTAGGCTTCGCTCGCCGCCGGCGCTGGATTGACCAGCTGCTCGAGGGTCGCGCGATCCAATAATTCGGTGTCCAATTTGATGTAAATGGCGGCCTCCTCGGCCACCACCACTGCATCTGTTACCCCAACAACGGCCTTCAGGCGCTCGACCAGACCGGCTTCGCGGATCGCTTCGGGCGATAACGGCAAGCGCAGGCTCGTCACATATGGGGGCTCGCGCATGGTAACAGCAAAGACCAGCCAGAGTGCAGCCAGACCTGCGCATCCCAGGAACACAACCGACAAACCGCCATGTTGGAACAACCAGCCGCCAAGGATACCGCCCAAGGCCGAACCGAGAAACTGACTGGTGGAGTAAACCCCCATGGCAGTGCCTTTGCCGCCGGCCGGTGAAACCTTGCTGATCAGCGATGGCAAGGAGGCTTCCAGCAGATTGAACGCGGTGAAGAACACCACCGTACCTATCACCAGCGCCCGCAAGCTGTCGCCGAACTGCCAGAAGAATAGCTCAGTGAGCATCAGGGTACTGACGGCACCGAGCAGAACTCGTTTCATTTTGCGTTTCTTCTCGCCGTAGATGATGAACGGGATCATGGCGAAGAACGAGATCAACAACGCGGTGAGGTAGACCCACCAGTGCTGTTCCTTGGGCAGGCCGGCTTTTTCCACCAGCGCCAGAGGCAGGGCAACGAAGCTCGACATCAGCATCGCATGCAACACGAAGATACCAAGATCCAGGCGCAGCAGGTCCGGATGCTTGAGGGTCGGCAACAGTGCCTGGCGGGCCACGCCGGATTCACGATGCTGCAACGGGCCGGTGGAGCGCGGCACCATAAAGGCAATGATCAGAATCCCCACCAGGGCCATGCCGCCGGTCGCCAGGAACAACCCCGACAGGCCAAAGCTGCGGGTCAGCAACGGACCGACCACCATGGCCACGGCAAACGACAGACCGATGGTCATACCGATCATCGCCATGGCTTTGGTCCGGTGCTGCTCGCGGGTCAGGTCTGACAACAGCGCCATGACCGCCGCGGAAATCGCCCCCGCCCCCTGCAGGACCCGTCCGGCAATCACCCCCCAGATCGAATCGGCGTTGGCTGCCAGCACACTGCCCAGGGCAAAGACGATCAACCCGAGGTAGATCACCGGGCGCCGGCCAATGCGGTCGGAGATGATGCCGAACGGGATCTGGAACAACGCCTGGGTCAAGCCGTAGGCGCCAATCGCCAGGCCGATCAGGGCCGGGGTTGCGCCAGCCAGGTCCATGCCATAGGTCGCCAGGACCGGCAACACCATAAACATGCCAAGCATACGGAAGGCGAACACCAGGGCCAGACCGCTCGCTGCGCGGGTCTCGCTGCCACTCATGCGTTCGCTGTGGGGATCGTGCATGGATAAACCTCATGTGAACCGGCGGCGATTCTACCAGTCCCATCGATAGACGGGGTACATGGCGACTCTTTGTCACGTACCCGTGCCGCGACCTGGAGTCACCCCCCCTGGCCCGCTGCTGAAATCTGCTAGCCGATAGTGTGCATCCATCCAGTATTTGGCTTTATACTCCTTCGTTTTCGATGCCCGCCAAGCGAGGCCGCTTTTGGACAAGATCCTGATTCGTGGGGCCCGAACCCACAACCTGAAGAACATCGACCTGACCCTGCCGCGGGACAAGCTGATCGTCATCACCGGCCTGTCCGGATCCGGCAAGTCGTCCCTGGCCTTCGACACGCTGTACGCCGAAGGCCAGCGCCGTTATGTCGAGTCGCTGTCGGCCTACGCCCGACAGTTCCTGTCGATGATGGAAAAGCCTGACGTCGACACCATCGAAGGTCTGTCGCCAGCCATCTCCATCGAACAGAAATCGACCTCGCACAACCCGCGCTCCACCGTGGGCACCATCACTGAAATCTACGACTACCTGCGCCTGCTGTATGCCCGCGTCGGTATTCCGCGCTGCCCCGATCACGATATCCCGCTGGAAGCCCAGACCGTCAGCCAGATGGTCGACCTGGTACTGGCACAACCGGAAGGCAGCAAGCTGATGCTGCTGGCCCCGGTGATTCGCGAGCGCAAGGGCGAGCACCTCTCGGTCTTCGAAGAACTGCGGGCCCAGGGTTTTGTCCGGGCACGGGTCAACGGCAGGCTGTGCGAGCTCGACGAACTGCCGAAGCTGGATAAACAGAAGAAGCATTCGATCGACGTGGTGGTGGACCGTTTCAAGGTCCGGGCCGACCTGCAGCAGCGCCTGGCCGAATCCTTCGAGACCGCCCTGAAACTGGCGGACGGCATCGCCCTGGTGGCGCCGATGGATGATGAGCCCGGTGAAGAAATCATCTTCTCCGCACGCTTTGCCTGCCCGATCTGCGGACACGCCATCAGCGAGCTGGAACCCAAGCTGTTTTCCTTCAACAACCCGGCTGGCGCCTGCCCGACCTGTGATGGGTTGGGGGTCAAGCAGTTCTTCGATATCAAGCGCCTGGTCAACGGCGACCTGACCCTGGCCGAAGGTGCGATTCGCGGCTGGGACCGGCGCAACGTCTACTACTTCCAGATGCTCGGTTCCCTGGCGTCGCACTACGGTTTCAGCCTCGAAGTTCCGTTCAACCAGCTGCCAGCCGACCAGCAAAAGGTCATCCTCAACGGCAGCGGTTCGCAAAACGTCGACTTCAAGTACCTCAACGACCGTGGCGATATCGTCAAGCGATCGCACCCGTTCGAAGGCATCGTGCCGAACCTGGAGCGTCGCTACCGCGAAACCGAGTCGGCCACCGTGCGCGAAGAGCTGGCGAAGTTCCTCAGCACCCAGCCCTGCCCAGATTGTCGTGGCACCCGCCTGCGTCGCGAAGCGCGGCATGTGTGGGTCGGCGAGAAAACCCTGCCGGCGGTAACCAACCTCCCGATCGGCGACGCCTGTGAATACTTCGGCGTGCTCAAGCTGACCGGACGTCGTGGCGAAATTGCCGACAAGATCCTCAAGGAGATCCGCGAGCGCCTGCAGTTCCTGGTCAATGTCGGTCTCGATTACCTGTCGTTGGACCGCAGCGCGGACACCTTGTCCGGTGGCGAGGCGCAGCGGATTCGCCTGGCCAGCCAGATCGGCGCCGGCCTGGTCGGGGTGCTGTACATCCTCGACGAACCTTCAATCGGTCTGCACCAGCGGGACAACGATCGCCTGCTGGGCACCCTCAAGCACCTTCGCGACATCGGCAACACGGTGATCGTGGTGGAACATGACGAAGACGCCATTCGCCTGGCCGACTACGTGGTGGATATTGGCCCCGGCGCCGGGGTGCACGGTGGACACATCGTTGCCGAAGGCACGCCAGCCGAAGTCATGGCCCATCCTGATTCGCTGACCGGCAAGTACCTGTCGGGGCGGGTGAAGATCGCGGTGCCCGCCAAGCGCACGCCGCGTAATAAAAAGCTTAGCCTGTCGCTCAAGGGCGCCCGTGGCAACAACTTGCGCAACGTCGACCTGGAGATCCCAATCGGCCTGCTGACCTGTGTGACCGGGGTCTCCGGCTCGGGCAAGTCGACCCTGATCAACAACACCCTGTTCCCCCTCAGCGCCACCGCACTGAACGGTGCGACCACTCTGGAAGCCGCTGCCCACGACAGCATCAACGGCCTGCAGCATCTGGATAAAGTGGTCGATATCGACCAGAGCCCGATTGGACGGACACCGCGTTCCAACCCGGCGACCTACACCGGTCTGTTCACACCGATTCGCGAGCTGTTCGCCGGCGTACCCGAGTCGCGCTCGCGCGGTTACGGGCCGGGGCGCTTCTCGTTCAACGTCAAGGGTGGACGTTGCGAGGCTTGCCAGGGCGATGGCCTGATCAAGGTCGAGATGCACTTCCTGCCGGACATCTACGTGCCCTGCGACGTGTGCAAGAGCAAGCGCTACAACCGCGAAACCCTTGAGGTCAAATACAAGGGCAAGAGCATCCACGAAGTGCTGGAGATGACGATCGAGGAAGCACGGGTATTCTTCGATGCGGTACCGGCGCTGGCGCGCAAGCTGCAGACCCTGATGGATGTCGGGCTGTCCTACATCAAGCTCGGGCAGTCGGCGACTACGCTTTCCGGTGGCGAGGCCCAACGGGTCAAGCTGTCGCGTGAGTTGTCCAAGCGCGATACCGGCAAGACCTTGTACATCCTCGACGAGCCGACTACCGGCCTGCACTTTGCCGATATTCAGCAACTGCTCGACGTGCTGCATCGCCTGCGCGACCACGGCAACACCGTGGTGGTGATCGAGCACAACCTGGACGTGATCAAGACCGCTGACTGGCTGGTGGACCTGGGTCCTGAAGGCGGCTCCAAGGGCGGGCAGATCATCGCGGTCGGCACACCGGAGCAAGTGGCCGAGATGGCGCAGTCCCACACCGGGTACTACCTCAAACCTCTGTTGGCTCGCGACAGGGATTGAGACCCACGAAAAAGCCCCTGGCATTGTGAGATGCCAGGGGCTTTTTTATGTCACTGAAATCGCCTTGCGAACGATCCAGTATGGCGCTGACGGAAAATCAGAACTGCGATTGCAGGTAGTTTTCCAGTCCGATGACCTTGATCAGGCCCAACTGCTTCTCCAGCCAGTAGGTGTGATCTTCTTCGGTATCGGCCAATTGAATGCGCAGGATGTCACGGCTGACATAGTCCTTGTGCAACTCGCAAAGCTCGATGCCTTTGCACAGCGCGGCGCGCACTTTGTATTCCAGGCGCAGATCGCTGGCGAGCATCTCAGGCACCGTGGTGCCGGTGTCCAGATCATCTGGACGCATGCGCGGCGTGCCTTCGAGCATCAAGATGCGACGCATCAGGGCGTCAGCATGTTGTGCCTCTTCTTCCATCTCGTGATTGATACGTTCGAAGAGCTTGCTGAAGCCCCAGTCTTCGTACATCCGCGAATGGATGAAATATTGGTCACGTGCTGCCAGCTCGCCCGTCAGCAACGTGTTGAGGTAATCGATTACGTCCGGGTGACCTTGCATCGCCCTACATCTCCCTGCTTGAAAGTGGATAGTTTGAACCAAGCTGACCTGCAGGTCACTGGAAAAACGCTAACAAAGTGAAGATATTCTGAGAAAAGTAGCTTAAATAACGCAAAAACCGCCCAAATGAGGGCGGTTCTGCTTCTCGTTTAGACTTAGTTAAGCTGTACGCCCAACGCCTTTGCGACTCCTTCTCCATAAGCCGGGTCGGCCTTGAAGAAATGCTGCAGTTGACGCTGGACCACGTCCGCCGAAACACCGGCCATGGCACCGGCAATGTTGCTGATCAACAACGCCTTCTGATCTTCGTTCATCAGGCGGAAAAGCGCGCCAGCATGACTGTAGTAGTCGGTGTCTTCACGGTGATCATAACGATCTGCCGCGCCGCTGAGCGCCAATGCGGGCTCGGCATACCGAGGCGCCTGTTTGGGCGAATCCGCGTAGCTGTTCGGCTCATAGTTAGGCGCCGCGCCACCGTTGCTGCCGAAGGCCATGGAGCCGTCGCGCTGGTAGCTGTTCACCGGGCTGCGCGGCGCGTTGACCGGCAGTTGCTGGTGGTTGGTACCCACGCGATAGCGATGAGCGTCGGCATACGCAAAGACTCGTCCTTGCAGCATGCGGTCCGGCGACAGGCCTACCCCCGGCACCATATTGCTTGGACCAAACGCCGCCTGTTCGACTTCAGCGAAGTAGTTCTGCGGGTTGCGGTTAAGCTCCAGCTCGCCCACTTCAATCAGCGGGAACTCCTTCTGCGACCAGGTCTTGGTCACGTCAAACGGATTCTCGTAATGAGCTGCGGCCTGGGCCTCGCTCATGATCTGAATGCACACGCGCCATTTTGGGAAGTCACCACGCTCAATCGCGCCAAACAGGTCGCGCTGGGCGTAATCCGGATCAGTACCCGCCAGTCTTGCCGCTTCCGCCGGAGCGAGATTCTTGATCCCTTGCAGGGTCTTGTAGTGCCACTTCACCCAGTGCCGCTCGCCTGTGGCGCTGATCAGGCTGTAAGTGTGACTGCCGAAACCGTGCATGTGACGGTAGCCATCAGGAATACCCCGATCCGAGAACAGGATGGTGACCTGGTGCAGCGCCTCGGGTGAATGCGACCAGAAGTCCCACATCATCTGACCGCTCTTCAGATTGCTCTGCGGCAGACGCTTTTGGGTGTGGATAAAATCGGGAAACTTCAGCGGGTCACGGATGAAAAACACCGGCGTGTTGTTGCCGACGATGTCCCAGTTACCTTCCTCGGTATAGAACTTCAAGGCGAAACCACGGGGATCGCGTTCGGTATCAGCCGAGCCACGCTCACCGCCTACCGTGGAGAAGCGCAAAAAGGTCGGTGCTTGCTTGCCCACGGACTCGAACAGCTTGGCGCTGGTGTACTGAGTGATGTCCCGGGTGACAGTGAACGTCCCGTAGGCACCTGAACCCTTGGCATGCACGCGACGCTCAGGGATGTTTTCACGGTTGAAGTGGGCGAGCTTCTCGATCAAATGAAAGTCGTCGAGCAGCAATGGGCCACGAGGACCGGCGGAGCGGGAATTCTGGTTATCGGCGACCGGAGCGCCACTGGCGGTGGTAAGCGTTTTGTTCTGGCTCATGCTCAATCTTCCTCTGTCAGTCTTGAAACTGCCGGCTAATCGGCTGACATCGAGTATTGACCATCCCGATGACACCATCAAATTCATTAATTCATGATGTTCGATAGATAATTACTAATTAGCCAGGAGACAAATAGCCAAATCGAGCTCTGATGAAAGGATTGATTGGTTGCAGGCTTTTCCTGCAGACACAAAAAACCGGGCACAAGGCCCGGTTCTTCGTTTCAGACTGACGTCTTACTCAGCGGATACAGCTTCGCCGCTGACAGCACGATCAACCAACTCGACGTACGCCATAGGAGCGTTGTCGCCAGCGCGGAAACCGCACTTGAGGATGCGCAGGTAGCCACCCTCACGGGTAGCGTAACGCTTGCCCAGGTCGTTGAAGAGCTTACCAACGATAGCTTTCGAACGAGTACGGTCGAAAGCCAGACGGCGGTTAGCCAGGCTGTCTGTCTTGGCCAAAGTGATCAGCGGCTCAGCAACGCGACGCAGTTCTTTAGCTTTCGGCAGTGTAGTTTTGATCAGCTCGTGCTCGAACAGCGACACCGCCATGTTTTGAAACATGGCCTTGCGGTGCGAGCTGGTGCGGCTCAGGTGACGACCACTTTTACGATGACGCATGGTTCATTCCTTACCAAACACAACGTTCGGTGATTACGACGATCAGGCAGTCGCCTTGTCGTCCTTCTTAAGACTTGCAGGCGGCCAGTTGTCGAGGCGCATGCCGAGGGACAGACCGCGGGAGGCCAGAACGTCCTTGATTTCGGTCAAGGATTTCTTGCCAAGGTTCGGAGTCTTCAACAGTTCTACTTCGGTACGCTGAATCAGGTCGCCGATGTAGTAAATGTTTTCCGCCTTAAGGCAGTTAGCCGAACGTACAGTCAGTTCCAGATCGTCAACCGGGCGAAGCAGGATCGGATCGATCTCGTCTTCTTGCTCGATTACCACTGGCTCACTGTCACCTTTGAGGTCGACGAACGCAGCCAACTGCTGTTGCAGAATGGTTGCAGCACGACGGATAGCCTCTTCAGGATCCAGGGTACCGTTGGTTTCCAGATCAATAACCAGCTTGTCCAGGTTAGTACGCTGCTCGACACGGGCGTTTTCCACCACGTATGCGATGCGGCGAACCGGGCTGAACGAAGAGTCAAGCTGCAAGCGACCGATGCTGCGGCTTTCGTCTTCATCGCTCTGACGCGAGTCTGCCGGTTCATAACCACGACCACGAGCTACGGTGAGCTTCATGTTCAGGGCGCCGTTAGACGCCAGGTTAGCGATTACGTGATCGGGGTTAACGATCTCGACATCATGATCCAGCTGAATATCGGCAGCGGTAACCACCCCCGAACCCTTCTTCGACAAGGTCAGCGTAACTTCGTCACGGCCGTGCAGCTTGATAGCCAGACCTTTAAGGTTCAACAGGATTTCAATTACGTCTTCCTGTACACCTTCGATGGCGCTGTACTCGTGGAGCACACCGTCAATCTCGGCCTCGACTACTGCACAGCCGGGCATTGAGGACAACAGGATGCGGCGCAGCGCGTTGCCCAGGGTGTGGCCAAAACCACGCTCGAGAGGCTCGAGAGTGATCTTGGCGCGGGTTGGACTGACAACCTGCACATCAATATGGCGGGGTGTCAGGAACTCATTTACCGAAATCTGCATGGATGCACCTATTTTCTAGCCCTTACTTGGAGTAGAGCTCGACAATCAGGCTTTCGTTGATGTCGGCGGACAGATCACTGCGAGCTGGAACGTTCTTGAAAACGCCCGACTTCTTCTCAGTGTCTACTTCTACCCATTCTACGCGGCCACGTTGGGCACACAGATCGAGAGCTTGGACAATGCGAAGTTGGTTCTTTGCTTTCTCGCGAATCGCGACCACGTCACCAGCACGAACCTGGTACGACGGGACGTTAACGGTCTGGCCGTTTACGCTAACGGATTTGTGCGATACCAGCTGACGGGATTCGGCACGAGTAGAGCCAAAACCCATACGGTATACAACGTTGTCCAGACGGCATTCGAGCAGTTGCAGCAGGTTTTCACCGGTTGCACCTTTCTTGCCAGCAGCTTCTTTGTAGTAGCCGCTGAACTGACGCTCGAGAACGCCGTAGATACGACGGACCTTCTGCTTTTCACGCAGTTGGGTGCCGTAGTCGGACTGGCGACCGCGGCGTTGGCCGTGGATACCAGGTGCTGCTTCGATGTTGCACTTAGATTCGATAGCGCGCACGCCGCTCTTCAGGAAGAGATCGGTGCCTTCGCGACGAGCCAGTTTGCATTTTGGACCAATGTAACGAGCCATTCTTTACAATCTCCTGGATTACACGCGGCGCTTCTTCGGCGGACGGCACCCGTTGTGCGGGATTGGCGTCACGTCGGTGATGCTGGCGATCTTGTAGCCACAGCCGTTCAAAGCGCGGACTGCAGATTCACGACCTGGACCTGGACCCTTGACGTTAACGTCGAGGTTTTTCAGGCCGTATTCCAGCGCAGCTTGACCAGCACGTTCAGCAGCTACTTGAGCAGCGAACGGGGTGGACTTGCGAGAACCGCGGAAACCCGAACCACCGGAGGTTGCCCAGGAAAGAGCGTTACCTTGACGGTCGGTGATGGTCACGATGGTGTTGTTGAAAGACGCGTGGATGTGGGCGATGCCATCAACCACTGTCTTTTTAATCTTTTTACGAGGACGAGCAGCAGGTTTTGCCATGACTAAATTCCTGTCGATTCGCTGGTGCGATTACTTGCGGATCGGCTTACGCGGACCTTTGCGAGTACGCGCGTTGGTCTTGGTACGCTGACCGCGCACTGGAAGACCACGACGATGGCGCAGACCGCGGTAGCAGCCCAGATCCATCAAGCGTTTGATTTTCATGTTGATTTCGCGACGCAGGTCACCTTCAGTGGTGAACTTCGACACTTCGCCACGCAGCTGTTCAATTTGCTCGTCGCTCAGATCTTTGATCTTTGCCGCTGGGTTTACCCCAGTCACTGCACAGATTTTCTGCGCAGTAGTGCGACCAACACCATAGATGTAGGTCAGCGAGATAACAGTATGCTTGTTATCTGGAATGTTAACGCCTGCAATACGGGCCATTCAGTGGGACTCCAATTGACAGCTACCTACGCCCCGGAAGCCAAGAAATAGGGCGCGAGATAATATCGCTGTAATAACAAATAATCAACCCAGCAGCGCACTAGCTGCTGGGCTTGAAGCACAATCACACTCAGCCTTGGCGCTGTTTGTGACGCGGTTCCGCGCTGCAAATTACTCGAACAACACCTTCGCGGCGAATAATCTTGCAGTTACGGCACAGCTTTTTCACCGATGCACGAACTTTCATCACCAACTCCTCGAACCTTATGGGTCAGCGCAGCATGCCGCTGCCGTAACCCTTCAGGTTGGCTTTCTTCATCAGGGATTCGTACTGGTGCGAAACGAGGTGCGATTGTACTTGGGACATGAAGTCCATAACAACCACGACCACGATCAGCAACGAGGTCCCGCCAAGGTAGAACGGAACGTTTGCTGCAACCACCAGGAACTGGGGCAACAGGCAGACGGCCGTCATATATAGAGCACCGAACATGGTCAAGCGAGTCAAAACGCCATCAATATAGCGCGCAGACTGCTCACCTGGACGGATACCCGGAATAAAGGCACCGGACTTCTTCAGGTTTTCCGCTACGTCTTTCGGATTGAACATCAACGCCGTATAGAAGAAGCAGAAGAAAATAATCCCTGCACTAAACAGCAGAATATTCAACGGCTGACCAGGAGCGATCGACTGCGAGATGTCCTGCAACCAGCCCATACCTTCAGACTGACCGAACCAGGCACCCAACGAAGCCGGGAACAGCAAAATGCTGCTCGCGAAGATAGCAGGAATAACACCGGCCATATTCACTTTCAGCGGCAAGTGGCTAGTCTGCGCAGCAAAAACCTTGCGACCCTGCTGACGCTTGGCGTAGTGAACAGCAATACGACGCTGACCACGCTCAATGAACACCACAAAACCGATAATCGCTACTGCCAGCAAACCGATAGCAACCAGGGCGAAGATGTTGATATCACCCTGACGTGCAGACTCGAAAGACTGCCCAATTGCCCTCGGAAGACCGGCAACGATACCTGCGAAAATCAACATCGAGATACCGTTACCAACACCACGCTCAGTAATCTGCTCACCCAGCCACATCATGAACATCGCACCAGCCACAAAAGTGGATACCGCGACGAAATGGAAGCCAAAGTCACCAGTGAACGCAACGCCCTGCCCGGCCAGACCAACGGACATGCCGATAGCCTGAACCAGAGCGAGGACGACGGTGCCGTAGCGGGTGTACTGGCTAATCTTGCGACGGCCAGCTTCACCTTCCTTCTTCAACTGCTCCAGCTGCGGGCTGACGGCGGTCATCAGCTGCATGATGATCGATGCCGAAATGTACGGCATGATCCCCAGTGCAAAGATGCTCATCCGCTCCAGCGCGCCGCCGGAAAACATGTTGAACAAGCTAAGAATGGTCCCCTCATTCTGTCGAAACAGGTCCGCGAGTCGGTCCGGGTTGATACCTGGAACCGGGATGTGTGCGCCTATTCGGTAGACGATAATCGCCAGGAACAGAAAACGCAGACGAGCCCAGAGTTCAGACATACCGCCTTTGCCGAGCGCAGAGAGAGCACCTTGCTTAGCCATTTATTCCTCGAACTTGCCGCCAGCTGCTTCGATAGCCGCACGCGCACCTTTGGTGGCGCCGATTCCCTTTCCGATGGTGACAGCGCGAGTAACTTCGCCGGACAGCATGATTTTCACACGCTGAACGTTGACGTTGATCACGTTGGCATCTTTCAGGGACTGCACGGTGACGATGTCGCCATCCACTTTAGCCAGTTCGGACAGACGCACTTCTGCGCGATCCATGGCTTTCAGGGAAACGAAACCGAATTTCGGCAGGCGACGATGCAGCGGCTGTTGGCCGCCTTCAAAGCCTGGAGCGATAGTGCCACCGGAGCGGGAGCTTTGACCTTTGTGGCCACGGCCACCGGTCTTACCCAAACCACTACCGATACCACGGCCCGGACGATGCTTTTCGCGACGGGAACCCGGCGCTGGACTCAGATCATTGAGTTTCATCGATTAACCCTCTACACGCAGCATGTAGTAAGCCTTGTTGATCATCCCGCGATTCTCGGGAGTATCCTGGACTTCTACAGTGTGACCGATGCGACGCAGACCCAAACCCTTAACGCACAGTTTGTGGTTAGGGATGCGGCCGGTCATGCTTTTGATCAGCGTTACTTTTACGGTAGCCATGATCAGAAGATCTCCTTGACACTTTTGCCGCGCTTGGCAGCAATGGATTCAGGAGACTGCATTGCTTTCAAACCTTTGAAAGTGGCGTGAACCACGTTTACCGGGTTAGTCGAGCCGTAGCACTTGGCCAGAACGTTCTGAACGCCAGCAACTTCGAGGACAGCACGCATAGCGCCGCCAGCGATGATACCGGTACCTTCAGAAGCAGGCTGCATGTACACCTTCGAAGCGCCGTGAGCGGACTTCATTGCGTACTGCAGAGTGGTGCCGTTCAGATCAACTTGGATCATGTTGCGGCGAGCAGCTTCCATTGCCTTCTGGATCGCAGCAGGCACTTCACGCGACTTGCCACGGCCGAAGCCAACACGGCCCTTACCATCACCAACCACGGTCAACGCGGTGAAAGTGAAGATACGGCCGCCTTTAACGGTTTTGGCTACGCGGTTAACTTGAACCAGCTTCTCAATGTAGCCTTCGTCGCGCTTTTGGTCGTTATTTGACATAACTTAGAACTCCAGCCCAGCTTCACGAGCAGCATCAGCCAGCGCCTTGACGCGGCCGTGGTACTTGAAGCCAGAGCGGTCGAAAGCCACCTGCGAGACGCCAGCGGCTTTTGCACGCGTAGCGACCAGCTGGCCAACCTTAGTGGCCGCGTCGATGTTGCCAGTGGCCCCATCACGCAGTTCTTTATCCAAAGTCGAGGCGCTTGCCAGGACTTTGTTGCCGTCGGCCGAGATGACCTGGGCGTAGATGTGCTGCGACGAGCGGAACACGCAGAGACGCACGACTTCGAGTTCGTGCATTTTCAGGCGTGCTTTGCGAGCGCGACGCAGTCGAGTAACTTTTTTGTCGGTCATTTGCTATGCCCTACTTCTTCTTGGCTTCTTTACGACGGACGACTTCGTCCGCGTAGCGCACACCTTTGCCTTTGTACGGCTCTGGTGGACGGAAGTCGCGGATCTCAGCGGCCACTTGACCTACCAGCTGCTTATCGATGCCCCGGATCAGGATATCGGTCTGGCTAGGAGTCTCAGCGGTGATGCCTTCCGGCAGCTCGTAATCCACTGGGTGCGAGAAGCCAAGGGCCAGGTTCAGCACCGTGCCTTTTGCTTGCGCTTTGTAACCAACACCGACCAGCTGGAGCTTACGCTCGAAGCCTTGGCTTACGCCTTGGACCATGTTGTTTACCAACGCACGAGTGGTACCGGCCATTGCGCGAGTTTGTTGATCGCCATTGCGAGCAGCGAAACGCAGCTCACCAGCTTCTTCAACAATCTCAACGGACGAATGGATGTTCAGTTCGAGAGTACCCTTGGCACCCTTCACCGAAAGCTGTTGGCCTGCGAATTTGACTTCGACACCGGCTGGCAGCTTAACGGGGTTCTTAGCGACGCGTGACATGCTTATCCCCCCTTAGAACACAGTGCAAAGAACTTCGCCGCCGACACCGGCAGCGCGCGCAGCACGATCCGTCATCACACCTTTGTTGGTGGAGACGATAGACACGCCGAGACCGCCACGAACTTTCGGCAGATCTTCAACGGACTTGTACTGACGCAGGCCTGGACGGCTAACGCGCTTCACTTCCTCGATGACCGGACGGCCCTCGAAGTACTTCAGCTCGATGGACAGCAGTGGTTTGATTTCGCTGCTGATCTGATAACCCGCAATGTAGCCTTCGTCTTTCAGGACTTTGGCAACAGCTACCTTCAACGTGGAAGATGGCATGCTTACGACGGACTTTTCAGCCATCTGGGCATTACGGATTCGAGTTAGCATGTCCGCTAACGGGTCCTGCATACTCATGGGCTAGACGCTCCTAATACAAAAAAATTAGCCTTGCGGCTACTACGTGTCGCCGAGAATCTCCGGGCATAAAAAACACGGGCTCAGGCGAGCCGCGTATCTTAGACATATTCCAGAAATGAAACAAGCCCCAATAGGGGCTTGATCCAGATTCAAGGCCACCGGTGGTCAGGATCTTGCGAACCTGAACACCGAGACTTTGACAGTACTTACCAGCTGGCTTTAACCAGACCTGGTACGTCACCACGCATTGCCGCTTCACGCAGTTTGTTACGGCCGAGGCCGAACTTGCGGTAAACGCCGTGTGGACGACCGGTCAGGCGGCAGCGGTTACGCATGCGCGCAGCGCTTGCGTCACGTGGCTGCTTCTGCAGGGCAACTGTAGCTTCCCAACGTGCTTCTGGACTTGCGTTCAGATCAACGATGATAGCTTTCAGTGCTGCACGCTTTTTGGCGTACTTGGCAACCGTGAGCTGACGCTTCAGCTCGCGATTTTTCATGCTCTTCTTGGCCATTTTCCTACTCCAATCAGTTGCGGAACGGGAATTTGAATGCACGCAGCAGAGCGCGGCCTTCATCATCGTTCTTGGCAGTGGTGGTCAGGGTGATGTCCAGACCGCGGAGAGCATCGATCTTGTCGTAGTCGATTTCCGGGAAAATGATCTGCTCTTTAACGCCCATGCTGTAGTTGCCACGACCATCGAAGGACTTGGCATTCAGGCCGCGGAAGTCGCGAACCCGAGGCAGGGAGATCGACAGCAGACGATCCAGGAACTCGTACATACGCTCACGGCGCAGGGTCACCTTGACGCCGATCGGCCAACCTTCACGGACTTTAAAGCCAGCGATGGATTTCCGAGCGTAGGTCACAACGACTTTCTGGCCGGTGATCTTTTCCAGGTCAGCAACAGCGTGCTCGATGACTTTTTTGTCGCCGATCGCTTCGCCCAGACCCATGTTCAGGGTGATTTTGGTAACGCGCGGAACTTCCATCACGTTCGAAAGCTTAAGTTCTTCCTTAAGTTTCGGTGCGATTTCCTTCCGGTAAATCTCTTTTAGTCGTGCCATGGTCTTCTACCTAGCAGTGTTCAAGCATCAACCGCTTTTTGGGTCGACTTGAAGACACGAATTTTCTTACCGTCTTCTACTTTGAAACCAACGCGGTCAGCCTTGTTGGTTTCGCCGTTGAAGATGGCGACGTTAGAAGCGTGCAGTGGCGCTTCTTTCTCGACGATACCGCCTTGTACGCCCGACATCGGGTTAGGCTTGGTATGACGCTTGACCAGGTTCAGACCACCAACGACCAGACGGTCATCAGCAAGAACCTTCAGCACCTTACCGCGCTTACCTTTGTCTTTGCCGGCGATCACGATGATCTCGTCGTCACGACGAATCTTTTGCATGTCGGATCTCCTTACAGCACTTCTGGGGCGAGCGAGACGATCTTCATGAACTTCTCAGTACGAAGTTCACGGGTCACTGGCCCAAAGATACGGGTGCCGATCGGCTCTTGCTTGTTGTTCAGAAGAACAGCAGCGTTGCCATCAAAGCGGATAATGGAGCCATCTGCACGGCGAACGCCGTGACGAGTGCGGACTACAACAGCAGTCATCACTTGGCCTTTTTTCACTTTACCGCGAGGAATTGCTTCCTTCACGGTAACTTTGATGATGTCACCGATACCAGCGTAACGACGATGGGAGCCACCCAGCACCTTGATGCACATAACGCGGCGAGCGCCGCTGTTATCGGCCACATCGAGCATGGATTGAGTCTGAATCATATAATTTCTCCGACCCCTAGTCCTTAGACTTCCACAGCGCGTTCGAGAACATCAACCAGTGCCCAAGACTTGGTCTTGGCCAGCGGACGAGTTTCACGAATAGTGACTTTGTCGCCGATGTGGCACTGATTGGTTTCGTCGTGCGCGTGCAGCTTAGTCGAACGCTTAACGTATTTACCGTAGATCGGGTGCTTAACGCGACGCTCGATCAAAACGGTGATGGTTTTGTCCATCTTGTCGCTGACAACACGGCCAGTCAGCGTACGGACAGTCTTTTCGGCTTCAGCCATGATCACTTACCTGCCTGCTGGTTGAGCACGTCTTCACGCGAGCGATGTCACGCTTAACTTGCGAGAGCAGATGAGACTGCCCCAACTGGCCAGTTGCTTTCTGCATACGCAGATTGAACTGGTCGCGCAGCAGGCCGAGCAGTTGCTCGTTCAGCTGCTGTGCGGATTTTTCACGAAGTTCATTCGCTTTCATCACATCACCGTCCGTTTAACAAAGGAGGTGGCGAGCGGCAGCTTTGCAGCAGCCAGGGCGAAAGCCTCACGCGCCAGCTCTTCAGAAACACCCTCGATTTCATACAGGACTTTACCTGGCTGAATCTGGGCAACCCAGTATTCGACGTTACCCTTACCTTTACCCATCCGAACTTCGAGTGGCTTCTTGGAAATAGGCTTGTCCGGGAATACACGGATCCAGATCTTGCCGCCACGTTTAACGTGACGGGTCAGTGCACGACGCGCTGACTCGATCTGACGAGCGGTGAGACGACCACGAGCTACAGACTTCAGCGCATATTCGCCGAAGCTGACTTTGCTACCGCGCAATGCCAAGCCACGGTTGTGGCCGGTCATCTGCTTGCGGAACTTCGTACGCTTAGGTTGCAACATTTGGCGTACCCCTTACTTAGCAGCTTTTTTACGAGGCGCTGGTGCTTGTGGCTTCAGCTCTTCTTGGCGACCACCAATTACTTCGCCTTTGAAGATCCAAACCTTTACACCGATCACACCATAAGTGGTGTGAGCTTCGTAGTTGGCATAGTCGATGTCGGCACGCAGGGTGTGCAGTGGCACACGACCTTCGCGATACCATTCAGTACGTGCGATTTCAGCACCGCCGAGACGACCGCTCACTTGGATTTTGATGCCTTTGGCACCAATGCGCATGGCGTTCTGTACAGCGCGCTTCATAGCGCGACGGAACATTACACGGCGCTCCAGCTGCTGAGCTACGCTCTGCGCAACCAGCATACCGTCGAGTTCCGGCTTACGGATCTCTTCGATATTGATGTGCACAGGCACACCCATTTGCTTGGTCAGGTCCTGACGCAGTTTCTCAACATCTTCACCTTTCTTCCCGATAACGATACCTGGACGAGCGGTGTGGATGGTGATACGTGCAGTTTGAGCCGGACGATGGATATCGATACGGCTTACGGACGCGCTTTTTAGTTTGTCTTGGAGATACTCACGCACCTTCAGATCAGCGAACAAATAGTCCGCATAAGTCCGACCGTCTGCGTACCAGACGGAGGTGTGCTCCTTGACGATTCCCAGGCGAATGCCAATGGGATGTACTTTCTGACCCATCTCTTCGACTCCGTTACTTGTCAGCAACCTTGACAGTGATATGGCAAGACCGCTTGACGATGCGATCAGCACGGCCTTTGGCACGTGGCATGATGCGCTTCAGCGAACGCCCTTCGTTGACGAAAACGGTGCTGACTTTAAGGTCATCAACGTCTGCGCCTTCGTTATGCTCGGCGTTGGCTACGGCCGACTCCAGCACTTTCTTCATGATCTCGGCGGCTTTCTTACTGCTGAAAGCCAACAGGTTGAGCGCTTCGCCCACCTTCTTCCCGCGGATCTGGTCGGCGACCAAGCGGGCTTTCTGGGCGGAGATTCGAGCGCCCGACAACTTAGCGGCTACTTCCATCGTTCCTTACCCCTTAACGCTTGGCTTTCTTGTCTGCCACGTGCCCACGATAAGTGCGGGTACCGGCAAACTCGCCCAGTTTGTGGCCGACCATGTCTTCGTTCACGAGAACTGGAACATGTTGACGACCGTTGTGTACTGCGATGGTCAGACCGACCATTTGTGGCAGGATCATGGAACGGCGCGACCAGGTCTTAACTGGTTTGCGATCGTTCTTTTCCGCCGCCACTTCGATCTTCTTCAGTAGGTGAAGATCAATAAAAGGACCTTTTTTCAGAGAACGTGGCACTGTCGTATCCCTCTATTTACTTGCGACGACGGACGATCATTTTGTCGGTACGCTTATTACCACGAGTCTTCGCGCCCTTAGTCGGGAAGCCCCATGGCGATACCGGATGACGACCACCAGAGGTACGACCTTCACCACCACCGTGTGGGTGGTCAACCGGGTTCATGGCAACACCACGAACGGTTGGGCGAACGCCACGCCAGCGTTTGGCACCAGCTTTACCCAGCGAACGCAGGCTGTGCTCGGAGTTCGAGACTTCACCCAGGGTCGCACGGCATTCAGCCAGGACTTTACGCATTTCACCAGAGCGCAGACGCAGGGTCACGTAGACACCTTCACGAGCGATCAGCTGGGCCGAAGCACCTGCCGAACGAGCGATTTGCGCGCCTTTACCTGGCTTCAGTTCGATGCCGTGTACGGTGCTACCAACTGGAATGTTACGCAGTTGCAGAGCGTTGCCCGGCTTGATCGGCGCCAAGGCACCTGCGATCAGCTGGTCGCCAGCACTCACGCCTTTAGGGGCGATGATGTAGCGGCGCTCGCCGTCTGCGTACAGCAGCAAAGCGATGTGAGCAGTACGGTTTGGATCGTATTCGATACGCTCGACAGTGGCAGCGATGCCATCTTTGTCGTTGCGACGGAAATCGACCAGACGATAATGCTGCTTATGGCCACCACCGATGTGACGAGTGGTAATACGACCATTGTTGTTACGACCACCAGTCTTCGATTTTTTCTCGAGCAGCGGTGCGTGAGGAGCGCCTTTATGCAGCTCCTGGTTGACCACCTTGACCACAAAACGGCGGCCAGGGGAAGTCGGTTTGCATTTAACGATTGCCATGATGCACCCCTTCCTTACTCAGCACTGCTGCTGAAATCGAGATCTTGGCCTGGCTGAAGGGAGATAACTGCCTTCTTCCAGTCATTACGCTTGCCCAGACCGCGAGCAGTGCGCTTGCTCTTACCCAGAACATTCAGGGTAGTAACACGCTCTACTTTCACGCTGAACAGGCTTTCGACGGCCTTCTTGATTTCCAGCTTGGTTGCGTCAGTTGCAACCTTGAAAACGAACTGGCCTTTCTTGTCAGCCAGAACCGTAGCCTTCTCGGAAACGTGCGGGCCAAGCAGAACTTTAAATACGCGTTCCTGGTTCATCCCAGCAGCTCCTCGAATTTCTTCACGGCCGACACGGTGATCAACACCTTGTCGTATGCGATCAGACTAACTGGATCGGAACCTTGCACGTCACGTACATCAACGTGTGGCAGGTTACGAGCAGCCAGGTACAGGTTCTGATCAACTACTTCAGACACGATCAAGACGTCAGTCAGGCCCATGCCGGTCAGTTTGTTCAGCAGATCTTTGGTCTTCGGTGCATCAACAGCGAAGTCCTGAACCACAACCAGACGATCAGTACGCACGAGTTCAGCAAGGATGGAGCGCAGTGCTGCGCGATACATCTTCTTGTTGAGCTTCTGAGTGTGATCCTGTGGACGAGCTGCGAAAGTGGTACCGCCGCCACGCCAGATTGGGCTACGGATAGTACCGGCACGAGCACGGCCAGTACCTTTCTGACGCCATGGGCGCTTACCGCCACCACGAACGTCGGAACGGGTCTTTTGCTGCTTGCTACCTTGACGGCCGCCGGCCATGTAGGCCACGACTGCTTGGTGAACCAGCGTCTCGTTGAATTCGCCGCCAAATGTCAGTTCGGAAACTTCGATCGCTTGAGCGTCATTTACATTTAATTGCATGTCAGCTTCCCCTTAACCGCGAGCCTTGGCTGCTGGACGTACAACCAAGTTGCCGCCAGTAGCGCCAGGAACAGCGCCCTTGACCAACAACAGATTGCGTTCAGCGTCCACGCGCACTACTTCAAGGGACTGCACGGTCACGCGCTCAGCGCCCATATGACCGGACATTTTCTTGCCCTTGAATACACGACCAGGAGTCTGGCACTGGCCGATAGAGCCTGGAACGCGGTGGGACACGGAGTTACCGTGGGTATTATCTTGCCCGCGGAAGTTCCAACGCTTGATCGTACCCTGGAAGCCTTTACCTTTGGACTGACCGGTTACATCAACCAGTTGACCAGCAGCGAAGATCTCAGCGTTGATCAGATCGCCGGCCTGGTAGTCGCCTTCTTCAAGACGGAATTCCATTACGGTACGACCAGCGGCAACGTTCGCCTTGGCGAAGTGGCCAGCTTGAGCAGCTGTAACACGCGAAGCACGACGCTCGCCTACAGTGACTTGCACTGCACGATAGCCATCGGTCTCTTCAGTTTTGAACTGGGTGACGCGATTCGGCTCGATCTCAATGACCGTGACCGGAATGGAGACACCTTCTTCGGTGAAAATACGGGTCATACCGCATTTACGACCGACTACACCAATAGTCATGTTGTAAACCTCATGAGTGTACGGGGCTTTCACCCGCTATGGCCGCCCATTTCAGAGCGTTACACGACTAAGACCGAGTCTTAGCCGAGGCTGATCTGCACTTCCACACCGGCCGCAAGATCAAGCTTCATAAGAGCATCAACGGTTTTATCCGTTGGCTGGACGATGTCCAGAACGCGCTTATGAGTACGGATCTCGTACTGGTCACGCGCGTCTTTGTTGACGTGCGGGGAGACCAGAACGGTGAACCGCTCTTTACGGGTAGGCAGTGGAATTGGACCACGCACTTGAGCACCAGTACGTTTCGCGGTTTCCACGATTTCCTGGGTGGATTGGTCGATCAGGCGATGGTCAAAAGCCTTCAACCTGATACGGATTTGCTGATTTTGCATTGGATTTCAGACTCCGGCTGCTATTCCCACCGAGCGCAATACGCCCGTTAAAAGGAGGCGCAATTCTATAGACGGGCCAACAGAGTGTCAACCCAATAAAAAACCCCCGCCAGCGGAGACCGCTAGCGGGGGCTTTTTAATCAATCAACGCTTAGGCGATGATTTTGGCTACGACGCCAGCGCCGACGGTACGACCGCCTTCACGAATAGCGAAACGCAGACCATCTTCCATTGCGATGGTTTTGATCAGGGTGACAACCATTTTGATGTTGTCGCCTGGCATTACCATTTCAACGCCTTCCGGCAGTTCGCAGTTACCGGTCACGTCAGTGGTCCGGAAGTAGAACTGTGGACGGTAGCCTTTGAAGAACGGAGTGTGACGACCGCCTTCTTCTTTGCTCAGCACGTACACTTCAGCTTCGAAGGTAGTGTGCGGCTTAACCGAACCTGGCTTGACCAGAACCTGGCCACGCTCTACGTCGTCACGCTTGGTGCCGCGCAGCAGCACGCCGCAGTTCTCGCCAGCACGACCTTCGTCGAGCAGCTTACGGAACATTTCAACACCGGTGCAGGTGGTGACAGTAGTGTCACGCAGACCAACGATTTCCAGTGGATCCTGAACCTTGACGATACCGCGCTCGATACGGCCAGTTACAACAGTACCGCGCCCGGAGATCGAGAATACGTCTTCGATTGGCATCAGGAACGGCTTGTCGATAACACGAACTGGATCTGGAATGTAGCTGTCCAGAGTCTCAACCAGTTTACGAACGGCAGTGGTGCCCATTTCGTTGTCGTCTTGGCCGTTCAGAGCCATCAGAGCGGAACCGATGATGATCGGAGTGTCGTCACCTGGGAAGTCGTAAGTGCTCAGCAGATCGCGCACTTCCATCTCAACCAGTTCCAGCAGCTCAGCGTCGTCAACCATGTCAGCCTTGTTCAGGAAGACAACGATGTACGGAACGCCAACCTGACGGGACAGCAGGATGTGCTCACGGGTTTGTGGCATCGGACCATCAGCGGCCGAACAAACCAGAATAGCGCCGTCCATCTGAGCAGCACCGGTGATCATGTTCTTCACATAGTCAGCGTGACCTGGGCAGTCAACGTGAGCGTAGTGACGGATCAGCGAGTTGTATTCAACGTGCGCGGTGTTGATGGTGATACCACGAGCCTTCTCTTCTGGAGCGCTGTCGATCTTGTCGAAAGCAACAACAGCCGAGCCGAAAACTTCGGAGCAGACGCGAGTCAGAGCAGCGGTCAGCGTGGTTTTACCGTGGTCAACGTGACCAATGGTGCCAACGTTGACGTGCGGGAGGGTACGGTCAAATTTTTCTTTAGCCACGACAATTAACTCCTTGCCTAAAGGACTGAATCAGCCTTGTTTTTTGGTGACAGTTTCGACGATGTGCGCCGGAGCTGTATCGTATTTTTTGAATTCCATAGAGTAGCTTGCGCGACCCTGGGACATGGAACGGACGTCGGTCGCATAACCGAACATCTCACCCAGCGGAACCTCGGCGCGAATAACCTTGCCGGATACCGTGTCTTCCATACCCTGGATCATGCCACGACGACGGTTAAGGTCGCCCATCACATCACCCATATAGTCTTCAGGCGTAACAACCTCTACCGCCATGATCGGCTCAAGCAGCTCACCACCACCTTTGGTAGCCAATTGCTTGGTAGCCATGGAAGCAGCAACCTTAAACGCCATCTCGTTGGAGTCGACGTCATGGTAAGAACCATCGAACACGGTAGCCTTCAGGCCGATCAGCGGATAGCCGGCAACAACACCGTTCTTCATCTGCTCTTCGATACCCTTCTGGATTGCCGGGATGTATTCCTTAGGAACCACACCACCAACAACTTCGTTCAGGAATTGCAGACCTTCCTGACCTTCGTCAGCAGGAGCAAAACGAATCCAGCAATGGCCGAACTGGCCACGACCGCCGGACTGACGAACGAACTTACCTTCGATCTCACAGCTCTTCGTGATGCGCTCACGATAGGAAACCTGAGGCTTACCGATGTTGGCTTCGACGTTGAACTCACGGCGCATCCGGTCAACCAGGATGTCCAGGTGCAACTCGCCCATGCCGGAGATGATCGTCTGACCAGTCTCTTCATCAGTTTTGACGCGGAAAGATGGATCTTCCTGAGCAAGCTTGCCCAGAGCGATACCCATTTTTTCCTGGTCATCCTTGGTCTTAGGCTCAACGGCAACCGAAATAACCGGCTCCGGGAAGTCCATGCGAACCAGGATGATTGGCTTGTCAGCGGTGCACAAGGTTTCACCAGTGGTGACGTCCTTCATGCCGATCAAGGCCGCGATGTCACCAGCGCGTACTTCCTTGATTTCTTCACGGGCGTTTGCGTGCATTTGCACCATACGACCCACGCGCTCTTTCTTGCCTTTAACCGAGTTGATAACGCCGTCGCCGGAGCTCAACACGCCCGAGTAAACTCGAACGAAGGTCAAAGTACCCACGAATGGGTCAGTAGCGATCTTGAACGCCAGAGCCGAGAACGGCTCGCTGTCGTCTGCATGACGCTCCAGTTCGATAGTCTCGTCATCCGGGTCAGTACCCTTGATGGCAGGAATGTCGACCGGTGCAGGCAGGTAGTCGATAACGGCGTCGAGAACCAGGGGAACACCCTTGTTCTTGAAGGAAGAACCGCAAACAGCCAAGACGATTTCGCCAGCGATAGTACGCTGACGCAGAGCAGCCTTGATTTCTTCGACGGTGAGTTCTTCACCCTCGAGGTACTTGTTCATCAGATCTTCGTTGGCTTCGGCAGCAGCCTCAACCATGTTGCTACGCCACTCTTCAGCCAGTTCCAGCATATCTGCAGGAATAGCTTCGCGACGTGGCACCATGCCTTTATCAGCATCGTCCCAGTAAACCGCTTCCATGCTCATCAGATCGATCTGACCACGGAAGTTGTCTTCGGAACCGATAGCCAACTGGATAGGCACCGGAGTGTGACCCAGACGCTGTTTGATCTGAGCAACTACACGCAGGAAGTTAGCACCCGCGCGGTCCATCTTGTTTACGTAAACAAGACGTGGAACGCCGTACTTGTTGGCTTGACGCCATACGGTTTCCGACTGAGGCTCAACACCCGAGGTACCGCAGAACACAACTACCGCGCCGTCGAGTACGCGCAGGGAACGCTCAACTTCAATAGTGAAGTCTACGTGGCCCGGGGTATCGATTACGTTGAAACGGTATTTGTCGAACTGCTTGGCAGAACCCTGCCAGAAGGTGGTGATTGCAGCAGAAGTAATGGTAATACCACGCTCCTGCTCCTGCACCATCCAGTCGGTGGTCGCGGCGCCGTCATGCACCTCGCCCATCTTGTGGTTTACGCCGGTGTAAAAAAGGACGCGCTCGGTAGTGGTGGTTTTACCAGCATCCACGTGAGCAACGATACCAATGTTACGGTAGCGGTTAATCGGAGTAGTACGAGCCATAAAGCCCTCGCAAAATTAGTGACGCTGAAATTAGAAGCGGTAGTGCGAGAAAGCTTTGTTAGCTTCGGCCATACGGTGCACGTCTTCACGCTTCTTAACAGCAGCACCTTTACCTTCAGCAGCATCCAACAGTTCGCCAGCCAAACGCAGAGCCATAGACTTCTCGCCGCGCTTACGGGCGAAGTCTACCAACCAGCGCATTGCCAGGGCGTTACGACGGGACGGACGAACTTCGACCGGAACCTGGTAAGTAGCACCGCCTACACGGCGCGACTTCACTTCGACCAGCGGAGCGATGGCGTCGAGAGCTTTCTCGAAGATTTCCAGGGGGTCGCTGTTCTTGCGTTCTTTAACCTTTTCCAGCGCGCCATAAACGATACGCTCGGCAACGGCTTTCTTGCCGCTTTCCATTACGTGGTTCATGAACTTGGCCAGAATTTGGCTTCCGTATTTTGGATCGTCAAGCACTTCGCGCTTGGCTGCTACGCGTCTTCTTGGCATGGATAAGCCCTCAAACGGTCTTCAGGTTCGCTCGGAATCATTGCCCTTTCGGGACGCCTCCGACCTTACTCTTATCGACTCAGAAAATAAGATGATTCAGTTTTTACAAAAAGCCGCTACTACTTAGGCTTCTTGGTACCGTACTTCGAACGACCTTGGTTACGACCTTTAACGCCGGAGGTATCCAGGGAGCCGCGAACGGTGTGGTAACGAACACCTGGCAAGTCTTTTACACGACCGCCGCGGATCAGTACCACGCTGTGCTCTTGCAGGTTGTGGCCTTCACCGCCGATGTACGAGGAAACCTCGAAACCGTTGGTCAGACGCACACGGCATACTTTACGCAGTGCCGAGTTAGGTTTTTTCGGCGTAGTGGTATACACGCGAGTGCACACGCCACGACGTTGCGGGCAGTTCTGCAGCGCAGGCACGTCGGATTTCTCGACGATACGCTTACGCGGCTGACGTACCAGCTGGTTGATAGTTGCCATCTACTAGCTCCACTGTTGTCTTTCGACATAAACAAAATGGCAGAGCACAAGCTCCACCAAATTTAGGGGTACAAGAGTCTAAAGAGGATCTTGTCCCCAGTCAAGGCAAGGCCCCGACCTCATCGCTCAACTCGCCAGGGTAAAAACACCTTGGCGGGTTGCTCGATGAAGGCCAGGGCCCTATCTCAACCTACTGCAGACCTCAGTTGCCGCTGGAGTTCAGCGCTTCGGTCAGTGCAGCTTCAACTTCACTTGCGCTTACGCGCAGCGGCTTGTCTGCTTCACGACGACGCTTACGCTCGCTGTGATACGCCAGGCCGGTACCGGCTGGGATCAGACGACCCACAACCACGTTCTCTTTCAGGCCGCGCAGGTAATCGCGCTTGCCGGTTACCGCCGCTTCGGTCAGTACGCGAGTGGTCTCTTGGAAAGAGGCCGCCGAGATGAACGATTCGGTGGACAACGACGCCTTGGTGATACCCAGCAGCACACGAGTAAATTTGGAAACAAATTTATCGTCGCCAGCCAGACGCTCGTTTTCTACCAGTACGTGAGTCAACTCCATCTGGTCGCCCTTGATGAAGGTGGAATCGCCAGATTCAGCGATCTCAACCTTACGCAGCATCTGACGCAGAATGGTCTCGATGTGCTTATCGTTGATCTTCACGCCTTGCAGACGGTAAACGTCCTGGATCTCGTTAACGATGTACTTGGCCAGTGCACTCACACCCAGCAGACGCAAGATGTCGTGTGGATCGCTTGGACCGTCGGAAATAACTTCGCCGCGGTTCACTTGCTCGCCTTCGAAGACGTTCAGGTGACGCCACTTTGGAATCAGCTCTTCGTACGGATCGGTACCGTCGTTCGGGGTGATAACCAGACGGCGCTTGCCTTTGGTCTCTTTACCGAACGCGATGGTGCCGCTGACTTCAGCCAGAATCGACGCTTCTTTCGGACGACGAGCTTCGAACAAGTCGGCAACACGCGGCAGACCACCGGTGATGTCACGGGTCTTCGAAGTTTCTTGCGGGATACGAGCGATAACATCACCGATCGCGATCTTCGCACCATCCGCTACACCGACCAGGGCGTTGGCTGGCAGGAAGTACTGAGCGATAACGTCAGTACCTGGCAGCAACAGATCCTTGCCGTTGTCATCGACCATCTTCACAGCAGGACGAATGTCCTTGCCGGCAGCTGGACGATCTTTCGCGTCGAGTACTTCAATGTTGGTCATACCGGTCAATTCGTCAGTCTGACGCTTGATCGTGATGCCTTCTTCCATGCCCACGTAGGTCACGGTACCTTTCATTTCGGTAACGATTGGGTGAGTGTGCGGATCCCACTTGGCCACGATTGCGCCAGCGTCGACCTTGTCACCTTCTTTAACCGAAATCACAGCACCGTACGGCAGCTTGTAACGCTCGCGCTCACGACCGAAGTCATCAGCGATTGCCAGCTCACCGGAACGGGACACAGCAACCAAGTGACCATCCACTCGCTCAACGTGCTTCAGGTTATGCAGACGGACGGTACCGCCATTCTTCACCTGAACGCTGTCAGCTGCGGAGGTCCGGCTTGCCGCACCACCGATGTGGAACGTACGCATTGTCAGCTGGGTACCCGGCTCACCGATCGACTGAGCAGCGATAACGCCGACAGCTTCACCGATGTTCACCTGGTGACCACGAGCCAAGTCACGGCCGTAGCACTTGGCGCAAATGCCGTAGCGGGTTTCGCAGCTGATCGGCGAACGCACGATCACTTCGTCGATGCTGTTCAGCTCGATGAACTCGACCCACTTCTCATCTACCAGGGTGCCGGCAGGAACGATAACTTCCTCGGTACCCGGCTTGAATACGTCACGGGCAATAACACGACCCAATACGCGCTCACCCAGCGGCTCTACAACGTCACCGCCTTCAATGTGCGGAGTCATCAACAGGCCGTGCTCGGTGCCGCAATCGATCTCGGTTACAACCAGATCCTGCGCCACGTCTACCAGACGACGAGTCAGGTAACCGGAGTTCGCAGTTTTCAACGCGGTATCCGCCAAACCTTTACGAGCACCGTGAGTCGAGATGAAGTACTGAAGTACGCTCAAACCTTCACGGAAGTTCGCAGTAATCGGCGTTTCAATGATGGAGCCGTCCGGCTTGGCCATCAGGCCACGCATACCGGCGAGCTGACGGATCTGCGCAGCAGAACCCCGTGCGCCCGAGTCGGCCATCATGTACATCGAGTTGAACGATTCTTGCTCGACTTCGACACCATTGCGGTCGATGACTTTCTCTTTCGAGAGGTTGGCCATCATCGCCTTGGAAACTTCGTCGTTCGCTTTCGACCAAAGGTCGATCACTTTGTTGTACTTCTCGCCCTGGGTTACCAGGCCGGAGGCGTACTGGCTTTCGATCTCTTTCACTTCGTCGGTAGCAGCACCGATGATGCGGGCTTTTTCATCCGGGATAACGAAGTCGTTAACACCGATGGAAACGCCGGAAATGGTTGAATAAGCAAAACCGGTGTACATCAACTGGTCAGCGAAGATCACGGTCTCTTTCAGACCAACCACGCGGTAGCACTGGTTGATCAGCTTGGAGATCGCCTTTTTCTTCATCGGCAGGTTGACGACGTCGAAGGACAGACCTTTAGGCACAACCTGGAACAGCAGCGCACGGCCGACAGTGGTGTCGACAATACGGGTGCCGCTCACGCTGCCGCCATCACGATCGTTAACGGTTTCGTTGATACGAACCTTGATCTTGGCGTGCAGCGCAGCTTCGCCGGCGCGGAATACGCGGTCGACTTCCTGCAGGTCAGCGAAGATACGACCTTCGCCCTTGGCATTGATCGCTTCACGGGTCATGTAATACAGACCCAATACAACGTCCTGCGACGGAACGATGATTGGCTCACCGTTGGCTGGCGACAGAATGTTGTTGGTCGACATCATCAACGCACGCGCTTCCAACTGGGCTTCCAGCGTCAGCGGTACGTGCACGGCCATTTGGTCGCCGTCGAAGTCGGCGTTGTACGCAGCACAGACCAACGGGTGCAGCTGGATAGCCTTACCTTCGATCAGTACCGGTTCAAACGCCTGGATACCCAGACGGTGAAGGGTCGGTGCACGGTTGAGAAGCACTGGGTGTTCGCGGATTACTTCAGCGAGTACGTCCCAAACCTCTGGCAGCTCACGCTCGACCATCTTCTTGGCAGCTTTGATGGTGGTAGCGAGACCACGCATTTCCAGCTTGCCGAAAATGAACGGCTTGAACAGCTCGAGAGCCATCTTCTTCGGCAGACCGCACTGGTGCAGACGCAGGGTCGGACCTACGGTAATTACCGAACGACCCGAGTAGTCAACACGCTTACCGAGCAAGTTCTGACGGAAACGACCTTGCTTACCCTTGATCATGTCAGCCAAGGATTTCAGAGGACGCTTGTTGGAACCCGTGATAGCGCGGCCACGACGACCGTTGTCGAGCAACGCGTCGACGGCTTCCTGCAACATACGTTTTTCGTTGCGCACGATGATGTCCGGAGCGGACAGATCAAGCAGGCGCTTCAAACGGTTGTTACGGTTGATCACTCGACGATACAGATCGTTGAGGTCGGAAGTCGCGAAGCGACCGCCATCCAGCGGGACCAGTGGACGCAGATCTGGCGGCAGAACCGGCAGAACGGTCAGCACCATCCACTCTGGCAGGTTGCCGGAACCCTGGAAGGCTTCCATCAACTTCAGACGCTTGGACAGCTTCTTGATTTTGGTTTCGGAGTTGGTTTGCGGAATCTCTTCACGCAGACGACCAATCTCGTGCTCCAGATCGATAGCGTGCAACAGCTCACGAACAGCTTCGGCACCCATGCGGGCATCGAAATCGTCACCGAACTCTTCCAGCGCTTCGAAGTACTGCTCGTCGTTCAGCAGCTGACCCTTTTCAAGGGTGGTCATACCTGGATCGATAACGACATAGCTCTCGAAGTAGAGAACGCGTTCGATATCACGCAGGGTCATGTCCATCAGCAAGCCGATACGGGACGGCAGCGATTTCAGGAACCAGATATGGGCAACTGGAGAAGCCAGTTCGATGTGCGCCATGCGCTCACGACGAACCTTGGCCAGTGCAACTTCAACGCCGCACTTCTCGCAGATCACACCGCGGTGTTTCAGGCGCTTGTACTTACCGCACAGGCACTCGTAATCCTTAACCGGGCCAAAGATCTTGGCGCAGAACAGGCCGTCACGCTCGGGTTTGAACGTACGGTAGTTGATGGTTTCCGGCTTTTTAACTTCACCGAACGACCACGAACGGATCATCTCAGGCGATGCCAATCCGATACGGATGGCGTCGAACTCTTCGACTTGACCCTGGTTTTTCAGCAAATTCAGTAGGTCTTTCAAGGCCTTTCCTCCTGGCGGAGCAGAGAGCGGGCAATCCAGCCCCGCTCTCGATTCGCGTCACGTGTTATTCGGTTTCCAGATCGATATCGATGCCGAGGGAACGAATTTCTTTGATCAACACGTTGAAGGACTCGGGCATGCCCGGCTCCATACGGTGATCGCCGTCCACGATGTTTTTGTACATCTTGGTCCGACCGTTCACATCGTCCGACTTCACTGTGAGCATTTCTTGCAGAGTGTATGCAGCACCGTATGCTTCCAGTGCCCAGACCTCCATCTCCCCGAAACGCTGACCACCGAACTGCGCCTTACCACCCAGCGGCTGCTGGGTAACCAGGCTGTACGAACCGGTAGAACGAGCGTGCATCTTGTCGTCTACCAAGTGGTTCAGCTTCAGCATGTACATGTAGCCAACAGTAACCGGGCGCTCGAACTTGTTGCCGGTACGGCCGTCGGTCAACTGCATCTGGCCGCTTTCTGGCAGGTCAGCCAGTTTCAGCATGGCCTTGATTTCGATTTCCTTGGCACCGTCGAACACCGGAGTGGCCATCGGCACGCCGCCGCGCAGGTTTTTCGCCAGATCCAGGATTTCCTGATCGGAGAAGCTATCCAGATCTTCGTTACGACCGCCGATCTGGTTGTAGATCTCGTCCAGGAACTTGCGCAGTTCAGCAACTTTACGCTGCTCTTCGATCATGCGATTGATCTTCTCGCCCAAGCCTTTAGCCGCGAGGCCCAGGTGGGTTTCGAGAATCTGACCAACGTTCATACGCGAAGGTACGCCCAACGGGTTGAGAACGACGTCGACCGGGGTGCCATTGGCATCGTGCGGCATGTCTTCAACTGGCATGATCACGGAGACCACACCTTTGTTACCGTGACGACCGGCCATCTTGTCGCCCGGTTGGATGCGACGACGGATTGCCAGGTAAACCTTGACGATTTTCAGCACGCCTGGAGCCAGGTCATCGCCCTGCTGCAGTTTGCGCTTCTTGTCTTCGAACTTGTCGTCCAGCAGACGGCGACGATCAACGATATAGGCCTGAGCCTTCTCGAGCTGCTCGTTAAGAGCGTCTTCAACCATGCGCAGTTTGAACCACTGACCATGCTCAAGACCGTCGAGTACTTCGTCGGTGATGTCCTGACCTTTCTTCAGACCGGCGCCGCCTTCGGCTTTATGGCCGACCAGAGCGGAACGCAGACGTTCGAAAGTAGCGCCTTCAACGATGCGGAACTCTTCGTTCAGATCCTTGCGGATCTCGTCGAGCTGGCTCTTCTCGATCGACAGTGCACGAGCATCACGCTCAACGCCGTCACGAGTGAAGACCTGTACGTCGATGACAGTACCTTTGGTACCGGTAGGTACGCGCAGGGAGGTGTCTTTAACGTCGCTGGCTTTTTCACCGAAGATTGCACGCAGCAGTTTCTCTTCCGGAGTCAGCTGGGTCTCGCCTTTCGGAGTGACCTTGCCCACCAGGATGTCGCCCGCGCCAACTTCAGCACCTACGTAAACGATACCGGCTTCGTCCAGCTTGTTCAGTGCAGCTTCACCCACGTTAGGGATGTCTGCAGTGATTTCCTCTGGCCCAAGCTTGGTGTCACGTGCCACACAGGTCAGTTCCTGAATGTGGATCGTGGTAAAGCGGTCTTCCTGAACAACTCGTTCCGACAAGCAGATGGAGTCTTCGAAGTTGTAACCGTTCCAGGCCATGAACGCGATGCGCATGTTCTGACCCAAGGCCAGCTCACCCATATCGGTGGACGGGCCGTCAGCCATGATGTCGCTACGCTGAACACGATCACCTTTACGCACCAGCGGACGCTGGTTGATGCAGGTGTTCTGGTTGGAGCGGGTGTATTTGGTCAGGTTGTAGATGTCGACACCGGCTTCACCGGTTTCAACTTCGTCATCAGCAACACGAACCACGATACGGCTTGCATCAACGGAATCGATAACACCGCCACGACGAGCCACGACGCAAACGCCGGAGTCACGAGCTACGTTACGCTCCATGCCGGTACCGACCAGCGGCTTGTCAGCACGCAGGGTGGGTACAGCTTGACGCTGCATGTTGGAACCCATCAACGCACGGTTGGCATCATCGTGCTCGAGGAACGGGATCAGCGACGCTGCAACCGAAACTACCTGCTTCGGCGATACGTCCATCAAGGTGACGTCTTCCGGCGCCTTGACGGTGAACTCGTTCAAGTGACGAACAGCTACCAGCTCGTCGATCAGCATCTTCTTGTCGTTCATCGTGGCCGAAGCCTGAGCGATCACGTGATCAGCTTCTTCGATGGCGGACAGGAACACGATCTCGTCGGTAACCAGAGCGTCTTTCACCACACGGTACGGGCTCTCGAGGAAGCCGTACTGGTTGGTGCGCGCATAGGCCGCCAAGGAGTTGATCAGACCGATGTTCGGACCTTCCGGCGTTTCGATCGGGCATACACGACCGTAGTGAGTCGGGTGTACGTCACGAACTTCAAAGCCAGCACGCTCACGCGTCAGACCGCCCGGGCCCAGTGCAGAAACACGGCGCTTGTGGGTGATCTCGGACAGCGGGTTGTTCTGGTCCATGAACTGGGAAAGCTGGCTGGAACCGAAGAACTCTTTCACCGCCGCAGCCACTGGCTTGGCGTTGATCAAGTCTTGCGGCATCAGGCCTTCGCTTTCAGCCATCGACAGACGCTCTTTGACCGCACGCTCAACACGTACCAGGCCAACGCGGAACTGGTTCTCGGCCATTTCGCCTACGCAGCGAACACGACGGTTACCCAGGTGATCGATGTCATCGACGATGCCCTTGCCGTTACGGATGTCGACCAGAGTCTTCAGGACCGCAACGATGTCTTCCTTGCACAGCACGCCCGAACCTTCGATCTCGGTACGACCGATACGACGGTTGAACTTCATCCGGCCGACCGCAGACAGGTCATAACGCTCAGGGCTGAAGAACAGGTTGTTGAACAGGGTTTCGGCAGCGTCTTTGGTTGGCGGCTCGCCAGGACGCATCATGCGATAGATCTCGACCAGCGCTTCCAGTTGGTTGCTGGTGGAGTCGATCTTCAACGTGTCGGAGACGAACGGACCGCAGTCGATATCGTTGGTGTACAGAGTTTCGATACGAACGACCTGAGACTTGGCGATTTTTGCCAGGATCTCGGTATTCAGCTCGGTATTGCACTCTGCCAGGATTTCGCCGGTGGCCGGATGCACGATGACCTTGGCGGTAGTGCGACCCAGGACGTAGTCCAGAGGCACTTCCAGCTCTTTGATCCCGGCTTTTTCCAGCTGGTTGATGTGACGAGCGGTGATACGACGACCTTGCTCGACAATAACCTTGCCCTTGTCATCCAGAATATCGAGAACGGCAATTTCACCACGCAGGCGCTGAGGCACCAGCTCCAGGCTAAGGTTTTCACCCTTCACATGGAATACGTTGGTGGTATAGAAAGCGTCCAGCACTTCTTCTGTGGTGTAGCCCAGCGCGCGCAGCAGTACCGATGCAGGTAGCTTGCGACGACGGTCGATACGTACGAATACGCAATCTTTCGGGTCGAACTCGAAGTCCAACCACGAACCACGGTAAGGAATGATCCGCGCCGAGTACAGCAGCTTACCGGAGCTGTGCGTCTTGCCACGGTCGTGGTCGAAGAAAACGCCAGGGGAACGGTGCAGCTGGGAAACGATTACACGCTCGGTACCGTTAATTACGAAGGTACCGTTCTCAGTCATCAGGGGGATTTCACCCATGTAGACTTCTTGCTCTTTGATGTCCTTGATCGCTTTGTTCGACGATTCTTTGTCGAAAATGATCAGGCGCACTTTTACCCGCAAAGGTACGGCGTAAGTTACACCGCGCAACACGCATTCTTTGACATCAAACGCCGGTTCGCCCAGACGATAACCGACATACTCCAACGCAGCATTGCCGGAGTAGCTGATGATCGGGAAAACGGATTTGAAGGCCGCATGCAGGCCCACGTCGCGGAACTGATCTTTAGTCGCTCCCGCTTGCAAGAATTCACGATACGAATCCAGCTGGATGGCCAGGAGGTACGGCACATCCATGACGTCCGGCAACTTGCTAAAGTCCTTGCGGATACGTTTTTTCTCAGTATATGAGTAAGCCATCAGCGTTCCCCAGCTTGGTCACCTGCTTGTTTGGCCCCTCCCGACGGGAGCAGCCAGAAAATCGTGCAAACCCCATGGTTTGCGCCACCGCACAGGGTGGTTACAGCTCGTTAGAGACACCGACCCAGTCGGCTGCCAATAACGGAAAAAGGCCGGTGGCAAGAGCCACCAGCCATCAGCCTGTCGCTTAACGCTCGGGCTGGAAACGCAAAGTCGATGCTTACTTCAGCTCGACTTTAGCGCCTGCTTCTTCCAGAGTTGCTTTGGCTTTGTCAGCTGCTTCTTTAGCTACAGCTTCCAGAACCAGGGCAGGAGCGCCGTCAACTACAGCCTTGGCTTCTTTCAGGCCCAGACCGGTCAGTTCACGTACAGCCTTGATCACGTTAACTTTCTTCTCGCCAGCTTCGAGCAGCATGACGTTGAATTCAGTTTGTTCTTCAACAACGGCAGCAACAGCAGCTGGACCAGCGGAAGCAGCGGCAGCGGAAACGCCGAACTTCTCTTCCATGGCCTTGATCAGCTCAACGATTTCCAGAACGGATTTTTCGCCGATTGCTTCGATGATTTGGTCGTTAGTCAGAGACATGACTATAAATTCCTGTATTGGGGTGACGGCCTAAGCGGCCATCGAAATAAACAATAAACGCAAAAGGAGATGCTCAGCCTTAGGCTGCGGCAGCTTCTTTCTGGTCGCGAAGAGCCGCCAGAGTACGAGCCAATTTGCTGGTTGCGCCTTGAATCACGCTCATCAGCTGAGAAATTGCTTCGTCACGGGTCGGCAGGCTTGCCAGTACGTCGATCTGATTAGCTGCGAGGAACTTGCCCTCGAACGCAGCTGCCTTGATCTCGAACTTGTCCTGACCTTTGGCAAACTCTTTGAAGATACGAGCAGCAGCGCCCGGATGTTCTTTGGAGAATGCGATCAAGGTCGGGCCAGTGAACACGTCGTTGAGCACGTCATATTGAGTGCCAGCAACAGCGCGCTTGAGCAGGGTGTTACGTACAACGCGTACGTAAACGCCAGCTTCACGGGCCTCTTTACGGAGTCCGGTCATAGCGCCTACTGTCACACCACGGGCATCAGCCACGACAGCGGACAGAGCAGCTTTGGCAGCCTCGTTGACTTCAGCGACGATGGCCTTCTTGTCTTCGAGTTTAATTGCCACGGGTTTAACTCCTGCTTGTTACCGTTTCATCCAACCGAGGCCGGATGTCGTTTTGGTGTCTGATTCGGTAAGGAACCGGGAGCACCATCTGCGTAGGCTTGAGGTTTAAGACTTGCGTCGCCTACGGTCTTGGATAGCCCCCGCCAGGCAGGGACCCCAATCTTTCAGTTGGCGCAATCGCTTGCACCAACTTGTGTTCTTATACGTCCAGCGAGCCTTGGTCGATGACCAGACCTGGGCCCATAGTGGTGCTCAGGGTAACGCGCTTGACGTAGATGCCTTTCGAAGAAGCTGGCTTGATACGCTTCAGATCAGCGATCAGTGCTTCAACGTTTTCCTTCAGCTTGACGGCGTCGAAACCGACCTTGCCAACGGAAGTGTGGATGATGCCGTTTTTGTCGGTGCGATAACGAACCTGACCAGCCTTGGCGTTTTTAACCGCGGTAGCTACGTCTGGAGTTACGGTGCCGACTTTAGGGTTAGGCATCAGGCCGCGTGGACCGAGGATCTGACCCAACTGACCTACAACGCGCATTGCATCCGGGGAAGCAATTACGACGTCATAGTTCAGGTCGCCGCCTTTCATTTCGGCAGCCAGGTCGTCCATGCCAACGCGATCTGCGCCGGCAGCCAGAGCTGCTTCAGCAGCTGGGCCTTGGGTGAACACAGCAACGCGAACGGTCTTGCCAGTGCCGTGTGGCAGCACAGTAGCGCTACGAACGACCTGGTCGGATTTACGCGGGTCAACACCCAGGTTTACAGCAACGTCAACGGACTCGCTGAACTTGACAGTCGACAGCTCAGTCAGCAGAGCAGCAGCGTCTACAAAGTTGTAGGACTTGCCCGCTTCGATTTTGCCGGCGATAGCCTTTTGGCGCTTGGTCAGCTTAGCCATTACACACCCTCCACGTTAAGGCCCATGCTACGAGCAGAACCGGCGATGGTACGCACGGCTGCATCCATATCAGCTGCAGTCAGATCCGCGTTTTTGGTTTTCGCGATTTCTTCCAGCTGAGCACGGGTCACGGTGCCAACCTTAACGGTGTTAGGACGAGCGGAACCGCTAGTCAGACCAGCAGCTTTCTTCAACAAAACCGAAGCCGGGGTCGACTTGGTTTCGAAGGTGAAGCTACGGTCGCTGTATACAGTGATGATCACTGGAGTCGGCAGACCTGGTTCAATACCCTGAGTACGGGCGTTGAAAGCCTTGCAGAACTCCATGATGTTCACGCCGTGCTGACCCAGAGCTGGACCGACGGGTGGGCTTGGGTTGGCCTGAGCGGCCTTCACTTGCAGCTTGATGTAAGCGGTAATCTTCTTGGCCATGAGGCACTCCAATTACGGGTTCAGACGCCTGAAAAGGCTCCCCGGTTACTTGCGCGTTTATCCCAGTGACGAAAAAACCCCACAGCCTGGGGCTGCGGGGTATGGGATTCTCGTTCAGTTATGCCTTTTCGACCTGACTGAACTCTAGCTCTACCGGGGTAGAGCGACCGAAAATGAGCACAGCCACTTGGATGCGACTCTTTTCGTAGTTAACCTCTTCGACCGTGCCATTAAAATCAGCGAACGGACCATCAGTGACGCGAACAACTTCACCTGGCTCGAACAGCGTCTTAGGCTTGGGCTTGTCGCTACCATCAGCGACGCGACGCAGGATAGCTTCCGCTTCCTTGTCGGTGATAGGCGCAGGCTTGTCGGCAGTACCGCCAATAAAGCCCATCACGCGAGGAGTATCCTTGACCAAGTGCCAAGTACCCTCGTTCATGTCCATCTGTACCAGCACGTAACCTGGGAAGAATTTACGCTCGCTTTTGCGCTTCTGGCCATTACGCATTTCAACCACTTCTTCAGTGGGAACCAGAATTTCGCCGAAGCCATCTTCCATGCCAGCCAGCTTTACGCGCTCTACCAACGAGCGCATTACATGCTTCTCGTAACCCGAGTAAGCATGCACAACGTACCAACGCTTAGCCACGGGACACCCTTAGCCAACAATCAAGGAAACAAGCCAACCGAGCAGGGAATCAAGCCCCCACAACAGCAACGCCATAACCAGAACAACAGCCACAACAATCAATGTGGTCTGCGTGGTTTCTTGGCGGGTTGGCCACACGACTTTACGAATCTCGGTGCGAGCTTCCTTAACCAGTACAAAGAAAGACTTGCCCTTGGCAGTCTGCAGGCCTACAAAGGCAGCTACAGCAGCAATAGCAAGCAAAGCGAGTACACGGTACAGGATCGGCGAAGCAGAGTAGTACTGATTGCCAACAACGCCAACGACCACAAGAGCGACTACTACAAGCCACTTGAGCAGATCGAAGCGAGAGCCTTGAGCTTCAGCCTTAGGAGTCATCTATGAAGATCCTGTGAAAAGAAAGCCAGACACACTGAGTGAATCTGGCAGGTCAGGAGGGAATCGAACCCCCAACCTACGGTTTTGGAGACCGTCGCTCTGCCAATTGAGCTACTGACCTAAAAACAAAATCAGGCCGACCATTATGCCGGCCCGATGAAGATATATCAACAACTTACTCGATGACTTTAGCCACAACACCCGCGCCGACGGTACGACCGCCCTCACGAATGGCGAAACGCAAACCATCTTCCATTGCGATGGTTTTGATCAAAGTAACAGTCATCTGAATGTTGTCACCCGGCATCACCATCTCAACACCTTCCGGCAGTTCGCAATTACCGGTCACATCAGTGGTCCGGAAATAGAACTGTGGACGGTAGCCCTTGAAGAACGGAGTGTGACGACCACCCTCCTCCTTGCTCAATACATAAACCTCTGCAGTGAACTTAGTGTGCGGCTTGACAGTACCCGGCTTAACTAGGACCTGACCACGCTCAACATCATCACGCTTGGTACCACGCAGCAGAACGCCGCAATTCTCACCAGCACGACCCTCATCGAGCAGCTTGCGGAACATTTCAACACCAGTGCAGGTTGTTTTGACCGTGTCACGAAGACCAACAATCTCAACCTCTTCCTGGATGCGAACAATGCCACGCTCAACACGACCAGTTACAACAGTACCGCGACCAGAGATCGAGAAGACGTCCTCGATCGGCATCAGGAACGGCTTATCAATAGCGCGCTCAGGCTGCGGAATGTAAGTATCCAGCGTCTCGACCAACTTCTTGACGGCAGTGGTGCCCATCTCGTTGTCGTCCTGGCCATTCAAAGCCATGAGAGCCGAACCAATGATGATAGGAGTATCATCACCCGGGAAATCATAAGTGCTCAGCAAGTCGCGCACTTCCATCTCAACCAGCTCGAGCAGCTCAGCATCATCGACCATGTCAGCCTTATTCAGGAAGACAACGATGTACGGAACGCCAACCTGGCGAGACAACAAGATGTGCTCACGAGTTTGCGGCATCGGACCATCAGCAGCCGAGCAGACCAGGATAGCTCCATCCATCTGCGCAGCACCGGTGATCATGTTTTTTACGTAGTCAGCGTGACCCGGGCAATCAACATGCGCGTAATGGCGCACAGCCGAATCATACTCAACGTGAGCAGTATTAATGGTGATGCCACGAGCTTTTTCTTCTGGGGCGCTATCGATTTTGTCGAAGTCAACCTTTGCCGAACCGAAAACCTCGGAGCAGACGCGAGTCAGAGCAGCAGTCAGGGTAGTCTTACCATGGTCTACGTGACCGATAGTACCTACGTTGACGTGCGGCTTATTACGTTCGAACTTTTCCTTAGCCATCGAAATCACCCTCAGGAGAAGAATTAAACAAGTCACACCAGCCATTAAAACAAAGGCAGATATTTTCATATCTGCCTTGTTATTATGGAGCTCTTGAGCGGATTTGAACCGCTGACCTCACCCTTACCAAGGGTGTGCTCTACCAACTGAGCTACAAGAGCAAAACACTTTGCACAACCTGAAAACTTGGAGCGGGTAGCGGGAATCGAACCCGCATCATCAGCTTGGAAGGCTGAGGTTCTACCACTAAACTATACCCGCGTAAGCTTGCAGCTCACGCTAAAAATGGTGGAGGGGGAAGGATTCGAACCTTCGAAGTCGTAGACGTCAGATTTACAGTCTGATCCCTTTGGCCGCTCGGGAACCCCTCCTAAGCGAGGCAGCATTTTATACTAAGCTGCCCTTCTGTCAAGCATTTTCTCATTAAAAACCTGAGGTTAGCTGCGTTGACCTCGCTTCGCGATTCCAACCCCAAGAGGTCTTCACTGCGAAGCGGGCGCCATTCTATGCAAACTATTCGACAGTTGCAATGCCTTCGCACGGCATTATTTTATGTTTTAACTCATTGAATTCCTTGGCAAGGTTCGTCAACTGCAATTCGTCCAGCAAATGCCTGCTTTCGGGCACAACACGCAGCCAATAACCGTTAGCGTTCGGCAGATTCACAAATTGCAATTGAGCCTCAACATTTAAGCCAATCAAGCTCCGCTCAAGCTGCTGAGCCTGGTCTCGACGAGCAAAGCCACCGACATAGAGACAACCAGCCTCCACCTCTCCAACCTTGCTCTTCTCGCGTCGGGCAACAACGTCGGCCGACTCGCTCAGCAAGCGGATATCCTGCTGCGAGCCCTTATACAAACTGAGCGATGTCACTTCTTTTGCGCGTAACGGTACTTCCTGCTGATGCCAGACGTAATAAAACACATTGAGAACCAAGAGCAGCAGGAACAACCAACGCATAGAAACCTCAGGTTAATGGGCAGGCCATGGCCAACCCGACAAAAACAAGATCCGGCACAAGCCGACCTTGCGGCACCATCCCCGAGACCAGGTCGGCGTCACCCCCGGTGAGAAAGACGACGAAGTCATCCCCCCAATAACTGCGCGCCAGCTCTAACTGGGTCAGCACAAACCCCCTCAGCATCAACAAGCAGCCTCGCTCTACAGCCTCGACTGTGGTGCACCCCGGAAGCAGATTGACCAGCGCACGCTCAGCGGACAGGTCATCGTAACGAATTCGCCGGGTATGAGTTCGCAACTGATTGCGCATCAAGGGCATCCCCGGACAAATAAAGCCCCCCAGGTGCTCACCGTCAGCGGCAATAAAATCCGCCGTTACAGCCGTTCCGAAATCGAGCACCAGACAAGCCCCTTTAGCCAGGCGAAAACCGCCCAACATGGCCAGCCAACGATCCAGACCGAGCTTTTCGAAATCCTCATACCCATTGCGCACGCCGGCCATCTCCCGAGCCGAACTGGCACAGGATACCGATACAGAAAATGCGTCGACCAATAGCGCGACCAGCTTGGCGGTTTCTTCTGCACTACGCACACTAACCAATCGGCAATGCGTCAGCGCAAGACCGGACAGCCCATGCAGACTCTCTGAAAGCACATGATCAGAATCGACCACGCCTTCGGCAAAAACCAAGATCGCATCTGCATGCAGCACACGCCATTTGATGAAGCTATTTCCACAGTCGAGCTCAAGAATCATCGCGTAACCTCAGGCTGAGCTCACCACCGCTGTAAACCCTCTCGACACCATCCACCATCAAGCGCAAAGCACCTTGGCGATCAATACCTACAACAACCCCGTCGATCTTGTTGACACCCGCAATGAGCGAGACAGGTCTTCCCTGCCATAAGTGGTTTTGTTCCCACTCTTCCTGGATAGCCGAAAATCCAGACAGCTGATGCCGATCCAGGTAGGACTTGAGCACGAGACTCAGTCGGGCCGCCAGTTCATTACGGTCAACGGTCTTGCCGGTCTCAAGCCTCACCGAGGTCCATTCCTGATCAACCTCGTCAGCACTGCGCATGTTCGCATTTATTCCAACCCCCAGGACCACATGACAGACATCCGCGGGATCTCCGACCAGCTCCAATAGAATTCCAGCTATTTTTTTCTGCCCGACCAAGACGTCGTTTGGCCACTTCAAGCCAGCGGAGCTGACTCCTAGCTCACGCAAGGCCTGCATCACCGCCAGGCCAACGACCAAACTGAGCCCTTCCAGCTGACGCATCCCACCTTCAATACGCAGGACAAGGCTGTAATAGAGGTTCTCGGCAAAGGGGCTGACCCACTTGCGCCCTCTCCGCCCACGCCCGGCGGTCTGGCGTTCGGCCAGCACCAGGAACGGCGAAGGCTGCCCACGCTCAATCAAGCGTAGAGCTTGCGCATTAGTCGAGTCTATCGAGTCGTAGACCAGCACACTCCAGGGGCAAACAGCTGCCTGCCGGCCAATCTCAGCGGAACTGAGGGGCGTTATAGGCGCCGCCAACTGATAGCCGCGCCCCCTGACCTTATGGATAGAGAGGCCCAGCTCGGCTTCCATCTGCTGCAGCTGCTTCCATACGGCACTACGACTGATACCCAGCGCATCGCCCAGGGCCTGCCCCGAGTGAAATCGCCCATCCTTAAGAAGCTCTAACAACATCAACATGCAAGTCTCGCCTCACAAAGAGGCAGGCATCATAGCTATGCACACGGGAGTTGCATAGAAAACAGCGGCACACAAAGTCGCTGAAGCAAGTAACTGAAGACAAGCCCCACTTATGAAGCCTTGGCTTTCCTGCGCGCAAAAACAAAACCCCTAATTGCGTTAGCAATCAGGGGTTCTGGAATTTAATCTTGACGATGACCTACTCTCACATGGGGAAACCCCACACTACCATCGGCGATGCATCGTTTCACTGCTGAGTTCGGGATGGGATCAGGTGGTT
>NZ_JBLZOM010000005.1:324561-380578 GCF_049199125.1 Pseudomonas sp. QD4 | reverse complement strand
GTTGCGCTTCTGTCTTATTCTTTTTCTTCTGGGGGGGGTTGTTGGTTTGGGTCGGCTCTATCTTCGTGGGTTGGCGCGGGGGGGGGGGGGCCCCCCCCCGCGACTACGCCCAGGTCAAGGACCTGGCTGGAGCCTGGGTAACCCCGGGCTTTATCGATTGCCATACCCATACGGTTTTCGGCGGCAACCGCAGCGGTGAATTCGAGCAGCGCCTGCAGGGCGTGAGTTATGCCGAGATCGCCGCCGCCGGTGGCGGTATCGCCAGCACCGTGCGCGCGACCCGCGCCGCCAGTGAGGACGAGCTGTTCGCCAGTGCCAAAAAGCGTCTGCAAAGCCTGCTGCGCGACGGCGTCACCAGTGTCGAGATCAAGTCCGGCTACGGCCTGGACCTGGCCAGCGAGCGCAAGATCCTGCGGGTTATCCGCCGCCTGGGCGCCGAGTTGCCGGTCAGTGTGCGCAGCACCTGCCTGGCGGCCCACGCCTTGCCACCGGAATACGCCGACCGCGCTGACGACTATATCGACCATATCTGCCACGAGATGCTTCCGGCGCTGGCCGCCGAAGGGCTGGTGGATGCAGTGGATGCGTTCTGCGAATACCTGGCGTTTTCGCCGGCCCAGGTGGAACGGGTGTTTATTGCCGCGCAGGCACTTGGCTTGCCGGTGAAGCTGCACGCCGAGCAATTGTCGTCGCTGCACGGTTCGAGCCTGGCCGCGCGCTACCACGCGCTGTCGGCCGACCACCTGGAATTCATGACCGAAGACGATGCCATCGCCATGGCCCAGTCCGGCACGGTGGCGGTGTTGTTGCCGGGGGCGTTCTACTTTTTGCGCGAAACCCAACTGCCGCCGATGGAGGCCCTGCGCAAGCATGGGGTGAAGATCGCCGTGGCCAGCGACCTCAACCCCGGCACCTCGCCGGCGTTGTCGGTGCGCCTGATGCTGAACATGGCCTGCACCTGTTTTCGCATGACCCCGGAAGAAGCCCTGGCCGGCGTCACGCTGCACGCGGCCAAGGCGCTGGGCATGGAACAGACCCATGGTTCGCTGGAGGTCGGCAAGGTCGCGGACTTTGTCGCCTGGCAGATTGATCGTCCGGCCGACCTGGCCTACTGGCTGGGCGGCGACCTGGAAAAACGCGTCGTGCGTCACGGCGTGGAAGTGACTGTTTAGGAGAATGCTTGTGGATAAGGTGCTGAACTTCAAACAAGGCCGGGTGCCGCTGCTGATCAGCATGCCCCATGCCGGCGTGCGCCTGACGCCCGCCGTGGAGGCCGGGCTGATCGCCGAGGCGCAAAGCCTGCCGGACACCGACTGGCACATCCCGCAGCTCTACGAGTTTGCCCAGGAACTGGGGGCCAGCACCCTGGCTGCCGAGTACTCGCGGTTTGTCATCGACCTCAACCGCCCGTCCGACGACACACCTTTATATGTCGGGGCCACCACCGGCCTGTACCCGGCCACCCTGTTCGACGGCGTGCCGTTGTTCAAGGAGGGCCATGAGCCGTCGGCCGAGGAACGGGTGAGTTACCTGCAAAAGGTCTGGGGGCCGTATCACCGCACCCTGCAGGAAGAACTGGCGCGGCTGCGGGACGAGTTTGGCTACGCCTTGCTGTTCGATGCCCACTCGATCCGTTCGCTGATCCCCCATCTGTTCGAGGGCAGGCTGCCGGACTTTAACCTCGGCACCTTCAACGGCGCCAGCTGCGACCCGCAACTGGCCAACCAGCTGGAGGCTATCTGCGCCGGCCATGGCGACTACAGCCATGTGTTGAACGGGCGCTTCAAGGGCGGTCATATCACCCGCCATTACGGCAACCCGGCCGAGCATATCCACGCGGTGCAACTGGAGCTGGCGCAGAGCACCTACATGGAAGAGTTCGAACCGTTCCGCTATCGCCCGGACCTGGCGGCGCCGACCCAGGTGGTGCTCAAGGAGTTGCTGCAAGGGTTGCTCGCCTGGGGCCGGCAGCGTTACGGCAAGTGAGGGTGCGCGCCCTGGCGGCAAACCCCTGAGGGGGCAGGGTTCATGTGCATGAATGGGGCTGACAACCCCATTTTTCTCAAGGGCATGCCGATTGCGTAATTCGGGTTTATGATGCCGGACGGCAGAATAATTGAAGTCCCCCCAGGGATGAACCCGACCCTTACGGAGCGCGCAATGCAGACTTTGTACCCGCAGATCAAACCCTACGCCCGGCACGATCTGGCTGTCGACGAACCGCATGTGCTGTACGTCGATGAAAGCGGTTCTCCGGAAGGCCTGCCGGTGGTGTTTATCCACGGTGGCCCGGGAGCCGGGTGCGATGCCCAGAGCCGCTGCTACTTCGACCCGAACCTGTACCGCATCATCACCTTCGATCAGCGCGGTTGCGGTCGCTCCACCCCCCACGCCAGCCTTGAAAACAACACCACCTGGGACCTGGTCGCCGACCTGGAGCGGATTCGCCTGCACCTGGGGATCGAAAAGTGGGTGGTGTTTGGCGGTTCATGGGGGTCGACCCTGGCGCTGGCTTACGCGCAAAGCCATCCAGAGCGTGTGCACGGTCTGATTCTGCGCGGGATCTTTCTGGCGCGTCCGCAGGAAATCGAGTGGTTCTACCAGAACGGCGCCAGCCGTCTGTTCCCGGATTACTGGCAGGACTACGTGGCGCCCATCCCACAGGATGAACGCCACGACCTGCTCAACGCCTTCCACAAACGCCTGACCGGCACCGACCAGATTGCCCAGATGCATGCGGCCAAGGCCTGGTCGACCTGGGAGGGGCGCACCGCGACCCTGCGCCCGAACCCGTTGGTGGTGGACCGCTTCTCCGAGCCGCAGCGCGCGCTGTCGATTGCCCGGATCGAATGCCACTACTTCACCAACAATGCCTTCCTTGAGCCCGACCAGCTGATTCGCGACATGGGCAAGATCGCCCACCTGCCGGGGGTTATCGTCCACGGTCGCTACGACGTGATCTGCCCCCTGGACAACGCCTGGGAGCTGCACCAGGCCTGGCCCAACAGCGAGCTGCAAGTCATCCGCGACGCCGGCCACGCGGCCTCCGAGCCAGGGATCACCGACGCCCTGGTGCGCGCCGCCGACCAGATGGCCAGGCGCCTGCTCGACCTGCCGCTTGAAGAAGCATGAAGGGCCTGCTGCAACGGGTGCGTGGTGCACGGGTGGAAGTGGCGGGGGAGGTGGTAGGCGCCATCGACCAGGGGTTGCTGGTGCTGGTGGCGGTCGAACCCGACGACACCCGGGCCAGCGCCGACAAACTTCTGCACAAGCTGCTTAACTATCGGGTGTTCAGTGATCCCGAGGGCAAGATGAATCTGTCCCTGGCCGAGGTCGATGGCGGTCTGCTGCTGGTGTCGCAGTTCACCCTGGCCGCCGACACCAGAAGCGGCTTGCGTCCGAGCTTTTCCACGGCCGCGCCGCCAGCCCTGGGCCAAGAGCTTTTCGACTATCTATTAGCAAAGGCGCAACAGTTACATGGCAAAGTGGCATCGGGACGTTTCGGTGCGGACATGCAGGTGCATCTGGTCAATGATGGCCCGGTAACCTTCCTGTTACAGACCTGAAAGTGCTTGAAACATCTTTTTCCGCCGATTTAGGTCGAAAACAGCTGTTTTACCCAATAAATACTTTGTTCCCCCTGATGCGTTGTAACGCGGCCTACTAGATAATCGCGCGCTACGGGGATCAGCGTTCGTTGGTCCATTTTGACTTAGGTAGAGACTTGTCCGTGACCGCTTGGGGAATCATTTCGCCCCATCGGAGTCGGAACAATGCTCGCCAACCTGGCATATAGATAGCTGGCCGTTGGTTTTTTGATCTGTTTTCGGCGAGGGTTGCTCGTGATTGTTAGTCCCTGTAATGCACCAAAATTGTCTGCCAAACGGTTACGAAACGCGCTGCTGACAGGCTCTGCCCTGCTTTGCCTGCTTGGCGCCGGTCCGCTCATGGCTTTCAATCTGGATGATGTATCGGCCAAAGCCAAAGAGCTGGCCGGGCAGAAGTACGAGGCCCCGCGCAGTAACCTGCCGAACGAATTTCGTGACATGAAGTTCGCGGATTATCAAAAAATCCGCTTCCTCACTGAAAAAGCTGAGTGGGCCAATCAGAAAACCCCCTTCAAGCTGTCGTTCTATCACCAGGGCATGCACTTCGATACGCCGGTGAAAATCAACGAAATCACGGCCAACACCGTCGAAGAGATCAAATACGACCCAAGTCGCTTCGACTTCGGCGACGTCAAGTTCGATCCCAAGGCCACCGAGAAGCTGGGTTATGCCGGTTTCCGTGTGCTGTACCCGATCAACAAGGCCGACAAGCAAGACGAGATCATGACCATGCTCGGCGCGAGCTACTTCCGCGTTGTGGGCAAGGGCCATACCTACGGCTTGTCCGCCCGTGGCTTGGCGATCGATACCGCCTTGCCTTCCGGCGAAGAGTTCCCGCGTTTCAGCGAGTTCTGGATCCAGCAACCCAAGCCGACCGACAAGCACCTGGTGATCTACGCCCTGCTGGACTCGCCGCGTGCAGCCGGTGCCTACCGCCTGACCCTGCGTCCGGGCAGCGACACCATCGTCGACGTCAAGGCCAAAGTGTTCCTGCGGGACAAGGTCGGCAAGCTGGGCATCGCCCCGCTGACCAGCATGTTCCTGTTCGGCGCCAACCAGCCGTCCAAGGTCCTCAACTACCGTCGCGAGTTGCATGACTCCAGCGGCCTGTCGATCCATGCCGGCAATGGCGAGTGGATCTGGCGCCCGCTGAACAACCCGAAACACCTGGCTGTGAGCAACTTCTCGGTCGAAAACCCGCGTGGTTTCGGCTTGCTGCAACGTGGCCGTGACTTCAGCCACTACGAAGACCTCGATGACCGCTACGACAAGCGTCCAAGCGCGTGGATCGAGCCAAAAGGCGATTGGGGCAAGGGCACCGTCGATCTGGTGGAGATCCCGACTGCCGATGAAACCAACGACAACATCGTTGCCTTCTGGAGCCCGGAGAAACAGCCGGAGCCGGGCCAGGCCTTTGATTTCGCCTACCGCCTGCACTGGACCATCGACGAAGCCGCCCTGCATTCGCCGGACAGCGCCTGGGTCGAGCAGACCCTGCGTTCCACGGGTGACGTCAAACAGTCGAACCTGATCCGTCAGCCGGACGGCAGCGTGGCGTACCTGGTGGACTTCCAGGGCCCATCCCTGGCGGCCCTGCCGGAAGATGCCGAAGTGCGCAGCCAGGTCAGCGTTGGCGATAACGCCGAGCTGGTCGAAAACAGCGTGCGCTACAACCCTGAAACCAAAGGCTGGCGCCTGACCCTGCGGATGAAAATCAAGGACGCAGGCAAGTCCACCGAGATGCGTGCGGCGCTGGTGAGAAACGTGGCTCCGGCCGAACCTGCCAAGTCGACCCTGCCGGCATCCAATTCTTCCGTGGCCAAGGCTGACAAGATTGCCGCCAAGCAACAGGAGAAGAAGGACAAGGAAGCCAAGCTGGCCGAGGCCAAGCAAGCTGACGCCAAGCCGGCCAAAGACGCCAAGGACGCCAAGGACAACAAAGACGCGAAGCAGCCTGTCGCTGCCGATGCCGCCCCAGCCACACCGGAATCTGTCCCGACTGAGCAAGTCCTGACCGAGACCTGGAGCTATCAGTTGCCTGCCGATGAGTAACTCTCAAGTACAGCCAGAGACTCTCGCCGAGTACCTGGCGCACCTGCCAATGACGGACGAGCAGCGCGCTGAACTGGCGGGTTGCCAGTCTTTCAGCGAGCTGCACCAGCGGCTGTCGTCTGCAACCTTCGATGCCCCTGCCGATGCCGCCCAGGCGTCGGTCGGCCGGCGTCTGACCCTGAGCACCGCCGAAGAGCTGGAGGACGCCGAAATGCTGGCGCTCGACGCCAGTGGCCGGGTTTGCCTCAAGGCCACGCCACCGATCCGTCGCACCAAGGTGGTTCCGGAGCCGTGGCGCACCAACATTCTGGTCCGTGGCTGGCGGCGCCTGACCGGGCGCACAAACCCGCCGGCACCACCCAAGGATGAGCGGGTGCTCCCGGCGGCGCGCTGGCGTACCGTGGGCTCGATCCGCCGTTACATCCTGCTGGTGCTGATGCTCGGCCAGACCATCGTCGCCGGCTGGTACATGAAAGGCATCATGCCGTACCAGGGCTGGGCCTTCGTCGACCTGGAAGAAGTCCTGCACCAACCCTTGATGCAGACCGCTACCCAGGTGCTGCCGTATGCGCTGCAGACCAGCATCCTGATCCTGTTCGGGATTCTGTTCTGCTGGGTCTCGGCGGGCTTCTGGACCGCGCTGATGGGCTTCCTCGAGTTGCTCACCGGGCATGACAAATACCGTATCTCCGGCGCCAGTGCCGGTGACGAGCCGATCCCTCGGGACGCGCGCACCGCTCTGGTCATGCCGATCTGCAACGAAGACGTGCCGCGGGTATTCGCCGGTTTGCGAGCGACTTTCGAGTCGGTTGCCGCCACGGGTGACCTCGACCGCTTCGACTTCTTCGTGCTCAGCGACAGTAACGATGCCGATATCTGCATCGCCGAACAGCAGGCGTGGCTGGATGTGTGCCGTGAAGCCAAGGGCTTCGGCAAGATCTTCTATCGCCGCCGTCGTCGCCGGGTCAAACGCAAGAGCGGCAACCTCGACGACTTCTGCCGTCGCTGGGGCGGCGACTACAAGTACATGGTGGTGCTCGACGCCGACAGCGTGATGAGCGGTGAATGCCTGACCAGCCTGGTGCGCTTGATGGAAGCCACGCCGGACGCCGGGATCATTCAGACCGCGCCACGGGCTTCGGGCATGGACACGCTGTATGCGCGCATGCAGCAGTTCGCGACCCGGGTCTACGGCCCGCTGTTCACTGCCGGCCTGCACTTCTGGCAGTTGGGTGAATCCCACTACTGGGGCCACAACGCGATCATCCGCATGCAGCCGTTCATCGAGCATTGCGCCCTGGCGCCTTTGCCGGGCAAAGGTGCATTCGCCGGTGCGATTCTTTCCCACGACTTCGTCGAAGCTGCGCTGATGCGCCGTGCCGGCTGGGGTGTGTGGATTGCCTACGACCTGCCGGGCAGCTATGAAGAACTGCCGCCGAACCTGCTGGACGAACTCAAGCGTGACCGTCGCTGGTGCCACGGCAACCTGATGAACTTCCGCCTGTTCCTGGTAAAAGGCATGCATCCGGTGCACCGCGCGGTGTTCCTCACTGGCGTGATGTCCTACCTGTCGGCGCCCTTGTGGTTCTTCTTCCTGGTGTTGTCCACCGCCCTGCTGGCAGTGAACACGCTGATGGAGCCGCAGTACTTCATGGAGCCGCGCCAACTGTACCCGCTGTGGCCGCAATGGCACCCGGACAAGGCCGTGGCCCTGTTCTCGACCACCATCGTGCTGCTGTTCCTGCCCAAGTTGCTGAGCATCATCCTGATCTGGGCCAAGGGCGCGAAAGAGTTCGGCGGCAAGTTCAAGGTGACCCTGTCGATGCTGCTGGAGATGCTGTTCTCCATGCTGCTGGCGCCGGTGCGGATGATTTTCCACACCCGCTTCGTTCTGGCCGCGTTCCTCGGCTGGGCTGCGACCTGGAACTCGCCACAGCGTGACGACGACTCCACGCCGTGGAGCGAGGCGGTCAAGCGCCACGGTCCGCAGACCTTGCTGGGTTTCTTCTGGGCATTGCTGGTGGTGTGGCTGAACCCGAGCTTCCTGTGGTGGCTGGTGCCGATTGTCGGTTCGCTGATGCTGTCGATCCCGGTGTCGGTGATCTCCAGCCGTGTCGGCCTGGGCCTGAAGTCCCGTGACGAGAGCCTGTTCCTGATCCCCGAGGAATACAATCCGCCGCAGGCCTTGCTGGCAACTGATCAGTACACCCACGAAAACCGCTGGCACGCCCTCAACGACGGCTTTATCCGTGCCGTGGTCGACCCGCAGCAGAACGCCCTGGCGTGTGCGCTGGCGACCTCCCGTCACGGTCAGGCCGAGCCGATCGAGTGGCTGCGTATCGAGCGCGTGCGGCATGCGCTGAAAGTCGGGCCGGCGGCCCTCAACAACAGCGAGCGCCTGGCGCTGTTGAGCGACCCGGTGGCTCTGGCCCGCCTGCATGAGCAGGTCTGGAGCGAAGGCCACGGTGAATGGCTCGGTGCCTGGCGCCAGTCGGTAGACGCCGACCCCCATGCCCCGCTGTTACCGTTGCAACCGCTGATCGCGGCCCCGCAACCGGCCTGACGCCAACGCCCTTGAGCTCCCACTCAAGGGCGTTTTACATTGCACCACCACCCTTCAACCCCGTAGCCGCTGCCGCAGGCTGCGCCGGCCGGTACTGGCGCCACCTCTTTTCCTGACACGCTCCGGCGCCCCATAGGGCCAGCGCCGCCCCGCGGGCTCGGCAGCAGCTACAGGTCATACTTTTTCTGGTGCTTCTGCGGTGCTCTCTGGGGCCTGCGTACGGGGTTGTCGTGCTGACAAAAAACCTTGTGCAAATGGCCGAGTGCGTTAGCATCGCTCCCGCAAATTCTTGCGCGTGAACGACAACGGCTTGATATCCGGAGATTTTCCTTCCGGCGCCAGTACGCGCAGGCATCACAATAAAATCGGTTCAGGGGACTTGAAGATGAAGAAGTATCTCTCGATGCTGCTGCTCGGCGTCAGCGCCTTGATGGCAGTCAACGCAGCCCAGGCGGGCGCCATCGACGACGCGGTCAAGCGCGGCACATTGAAAGTCGGCATGGACCCGACCTATATGCCGTTTGAAATGACCAACAAGCGTGGCGAGATCATCGGTTTTGAAGTCGACCTGCTCAAAGCCATGGCCAAGTCCATGGGCGTCAAGCTGGAGATGGTTTCCACCGGTTACGACGGCATCATCCCGGCCCTGCTGACCGACAAGTTCGACATGATCGGCAGCGGCATGACCCTGACCCAGGAACGCAACCTGCGCCTGAACTTCAGCGACCCCTTCATCGTGGTCGGCCAGACCCTGCTGATCCGCAAAGAACTCGAAGGCACTATCAAGTCCTATAAAGACCTGAACAGCGCCGACTACCGTATCACCTCCAAACTCGGCACCACCGGTGAGATGGTCGCCAAGAAGCTGATCGCCAAAGCCAAGTACCACGGCTACGACAATGAGCAGGAAGCGGTGCTCGACGTGGTCAACGGCAAGGCCGACGCCTTTATCTACGACGCCCCGTACAACGTAGTGGCGCTGGGCAAGGTCGGCAACGGCAAGCTTACGTTCCTCGATAAGCCGTTCACCTACGAGCCTCTGGCCTTCGGTCTGAAGAAGGGTGATTACGACAGCATCAACTTCATCAACAACTTCCTGCACCAGATCCACGAAGACGGCACCTACGATCGCATCCATGACAAGTGGTTCAAGAGCACCGAGTGGCTCAAGGACATGGAATAAGCACCCTGTAGCCAAGGCGCTGGTTTTCTTCGGGCCGCTTTGCGGTTCCGCCAGCGCCGTCGCCGCGCCCCGCTCTTTGACCAAGGCAGCGTCCCCCTACCGTTGGGGGGGGCTGTCCTTTGATCGCTATGGATTCACCGACCCATGAAGCAGAAAAAAGCCCAGTGGCCCTGGCACATCCTGACCGTACTGGTCCTGATCGGCCTGGCCGGCGCCCTGTATTACGCCACCTCGCTGATGTCTTACGAATGGCGCTGGAACCGCGTACCGCAGTATTTCGTCTACCAGGCTGAAGAGCCCCAGCGCGCCGCGGAGGTTTCCACTGTCAGCCAGCTGGTGCGCAAGGGCGATACGTTCGAGGTCTCCCTGCGCAACGACGGCGGCAACGAGCAGGTGCTGACGGTCGATGCGACCAGCCTGCAAGTGGCCAATGGCGACGATGTGGGCGAGGGCGATGTGATTGGCATGACTTACCACTGGGCGGCCGGGCCGCTGTTGTGGGGGCTGTGGACCACCTTGTGGCTGTCGGTGGTGTCCGGCGTGCTCGGGCTGCTGATCGGCCTGGCAACGGGCCTGTGCCGGCTGTCGAGCAACCCGACCCTGCGTGATCTGTCGACGATTTATGTCGAGTTGGTACGGGGCACGCCGCTGCTGGTGCAGATTTTCATTTTCTACTTCTTTATCGGCACCGTGCTCAATCTGTCACGGGAGTTCGCCGGGATTGCCGCGCTGTCGCTGTTCACCGGCGCCTATGTGGCGGAAATCATTCGCGCCGGGGTGCAGTCCATTGCCCGCGGGCAGAACGAAGCCGCGCGCTCCCTGGGCCTGAGCGGTGGCCAGTCGATGCGTCATGTGGTGCTGCCGCAGGCGCTCAAGCGCGTGCTGCCGCCGTTGGCCGGGCAGTTCATCAGCCTGGTCAAGGACACCTCGCTGGTCTCGGTGATCGCCATTACCGAACTGCTCAAGAGCGGCCGCGAGGTGATCACCACCTCGTTTTCGCCGTTCGAGATCCTGTTCTGCGTGGCCGGTCTTTATCTGTTGATCAACCTGCCGCTGTCGAAAATCGCCAGCCGGCTTGAGCGGAGGCTCGCGCAAAGTGATTGAAGTCCGCGATCTGGTAAAAGTCTTCGACACCCGCGGCCAAGTGGTGCGCGCGGTGGATAACGTCACCACCCAGGTGGCCCGTGGCGAAGTGCTGGTGGTGATCGGCCCGTCCGGCTCCGGCAAATCGACCTTCCTGCGTTGCCTCAATGGCCTGGAGGAATTCGACTCCGGCTCGGTGAGCATCGACGGCCTGCAACTGGCCGACCCCAAGACCGATGTGAACGCCTACCGCCGGGAAGTGGGCATGGTGTTCCAGCACTTCAACCTGTTTCCGCACATGACGGTGCTGGAAAACCTGTGCCTGGCGCAGAAAGTGGTGCGCAAGCGCGGCAAGAAAGAGCGCGAGGCCAAGGCCCTGGCGCTGCTGGAAAAAGTCGGTATTGCGCAGAAGGCCAATGAGTTTCCGTCACGCCTGTCCGGCGGCCAGCAGCAGCGCGTGGCGATTGCCCGAGCGCTGGCGATGGAGCCCAAGGTCATGCTGTTCGATGAGCCGACCTCGGCCCTGGACCCGGAAATGGTCGGCGAAGTGCTGGACGTGATGAAAACCCTGGCCCTGGAAGGCATGACCATGGTCTGCGTGACCCACGAAATGGGCTTCGCCCGGGAAGTGGCGGACCGGGTGCTGTTTTTCGACCACGGCAAACTGCTGGAAGACGCCGCGCCGGCGGCGTTCTTCGACGCCCCCCAGGACCCCCGGGCCCAGGCCTTCTTGCGCCAGGTGCTGTAGCCGCTCCTGATTCACTCGGCCCCGAGCGCAACCTGCTGGCAGCGGCTACAAATGTAGCCGCTGCCGAGGGACGAGGCTGCGCTGTCCATCCCTGACACACCCGCTCACCTGCTAGGCCATTGCGGCTACCGGTCAGACCCGAAAGCGCCCCACCAGGCTTTGCAGGTGGATGCCCAGGCGCGCCAGTTCGGCGCTGGAGGCGGCGGTTTCTTCGCTGGCGGCGGAGGTCTGCTCGGAAACGTCACGCACGTTCAGCACGCTGCGGTTGATCTCTTCGGCCACGGCGCTTTGCTGCTCGGCGGCGGTGGCGATCTGTTGGTTCATGGCCTGGATCGCCGACACCGTACGGGTGATGTTCTCCAGGGCGCCGCCGGCACGCCGGGTCAGCTCGACGCTGCTTTCGGTCAGGCCACGGCTGTTGTCCATGATGGTTGCCACCTGCTGGGTGCCGCTTTGCAGGCCGACGATCAACTCCTCGATCTCCTCGGTGGACTTCTGTGTGCGCTGGGCCAGGCTGCGCACCTCGTCGGCCACCACCGCAAAACCACGGCCGGCTTCCCCGGCACGAGCGGCTTCGATGGCGGCGTTGAGCGCCAGCAGATTGGTCTGCTGGGCCACGGACTTGATCACATCCAGCACGCTGCCGATCTTGTCGCTCTCGTGCTTGAGGTGGCTCATGGCGTCGGTGGAGTTGCCGACCTCGGTCGCCAGGCGCTCAATCTGGGCGATGGCTTCGCTGACCACCCGATCACCCTCGCGGGCCTGTTGATCGGCAGCCACAGCGGCCTCGGAGGCCTCCTCGGCGTTACGCGCGACCTCTTGCACGGTAGCCGCCATCTCATTCATGGCGGTGGCGACCTGGTCGGTCTCGACTTTCTGGTTATTGACCCCGGCGCTGGTCTGCTCGGTGACGGCCGACAGCTGCTCGGCGGCGCTGGCGATCTGGGTCACGCCATCGCCGATGCCGCCGATCAGCTCGCGCAGGCTCAGGGTCATGCGCTGCATGGCGCCTTGTAGCTGGCCCAGCTCATCACGGCGCTCGACGTTGAGGTTCTGGCTCAGATCCCCCGAGGCGACCCGCTCGGCGGCTTTCAGCGCCTGTTGCAGGGGAATGACGATCTGCCGGGTGATGCTCCACGCGGCGATCAGGCCAAAGAGCAGGGCCAGTGCGGTGACGATGATCAGCGTGTTCCGGGCCTGGGTCGCGTCGCTGTCGCGCTTGAGAGTCTGGGCGCTGGTGAGCTGCTTGCTCAGGTCCATCAGGCGCGTGCCTTGATCGGCCATGCGTTTGAGCGCTGCGGCACTGGCCACTTGCGAGTCACGGAACTCGCTGACGGCGGCGCGATAGCCTTTGAGGGAGTCGGTGGCCTGTTGCAGGTTGGCGATATGTTGCTCAGGCAATCGGGTCGGCAGGCTGGCCAGGTTGCTCAGGGCGTTGTCGATGGCGTCCAGGGCCGGCTGCTCGGCATCGGCCTTGCCGCTGTAGGTGTAGCCACGCACCTGGAAGCGCGCCTGCTGGATCAGCTTGGAAAGATCGATGACGCTGTTGAACTGGGCGACGCTGTCGCCCTGCAGCAGGGATTTCTCGACCTCGGCAACCCGGGCCACGGCGTTGTCCGCGGTGGCCCCGAGTTTGCCGCGGGCGGCCTCACGGCTGTCGGTGGCACGGTTCATGTCGCTGAAAGCGGCCTTGTACTCGCCGACCGCTGCCAGCTGTTGGTCAATCAGGGTCAGGCTGTCGGATTGCTCCAGCATGCCGCGTGCAGTCTGCAAGCCGCTGTCGAGCTGCTTGAGCAGGTCGCTGACCGCCCCCGGGCCTTGTTCGCCGCGGCGCATTTCGTAATCCAGGCGCGCGGCACGCAGGTCCTTGGTCAATTCGTTGAGGCTGGAGATGTAGCCGAGCTTGTCGCCACGCTCGATCACGCTGCCCAGGCCCATCCAGCCGGTGGCGGTGATCAGCAGGGTCAGGAGCAGCACCAGGCCGAAGCCAAAGCCCAGTTTTTTATTGACGCTTACATTCCCCAGGGTTTGGGCGAGCCAGCGGTACATGGTGTGAACTCCCTTTTTTGCCGATTGGGTTTATCCATACGCTATCGGCGGGCACGGGCGTTCCTGTAGGCAACGGCCTGCCGACAATGGCGCAATAGAGGGGGGTAGCGCTGGATGCAGGGCGCCGGCGAGCACCTGCTCGAGCCTCAGAACAAGCGGGCGAGCAGGGCGGTGACGGCGGTTTCGACGCGCAGGATGCGTTCGCCGAGCTGTACCGGTTGCAGGCCGGCCTTGCCCAGCAAGTCGATTTCGTAGGGGATCCAACCGCCTTCGGGGCCGATGGCCAGGGTCACCGGTTCGTCCAGCCCGCGTGGGCAGGCCGGGTAGGGGCCCGGGTGGCCGACCAGGCCCCGCGTGCCTTCAACCAGGCCAGGCAGGCGGTCTTCGACAAAGGGTTTGAAGCGTTTTTCGATCAGCACCTGCGGCAGCACAGTGTCCCGGGCCTGTTCAAGGCCGAGAATCAGCTGTTCGCGAATGGCCGCAGGTTCGAGGAAGGGGGTTTGCCAGAAGCTCTTTTCGACCCGGTAGCTGTTGACCAGGATCAGCCGTGGCACGCCCATGGCGGAAACGGTCTGCAGCACCCGACGCAGCATCTTCGGCCGGGGCAGGGCCAGCACCAGGGTCAGCGGCAGCTTGGCGGGCGGCGACAGGTCGAGGTTGACCCGCAGTTCGGCCTCATGGGCCTCCAGGCGCAGCAGTTCGGCCGAACCCATCGCGCCGTCGATGCGCCCGACCCGCAGGCTGTCACCGACCGCGGCGCGATGCACTTCCTGCATGTGGGTCAGGCGCCGGTCACGCAGGATCACGCGGTCCGGCGCGATGAAATCGGCCTCTTCGAGGAGCAGCAGGTTCACGCCTGGGTCGCTGGCGGCTGGTCGTTGTGATCGTCGGCCGGTTGATCGTCCACGTGGTCGCCACGCTTGCTGATCAGGCTGCCGAACAGGATGCCGATTTCAAACAGCAGCCACATGGGAACGGCCAGCAGCGTCTGCGAGAAAATGTCCGGCGGCGTGAGGATCATGCCGACCACGAAGCAGCCGATGATCACGTACGGGCGGATCTTCTTCAGGTATTTGACGTCGACGACGCCGATCCAGACCAGCAGCACCACGGCCACCGGGATCTCGAAGGCCACGCCAAAGGCGAAGAACAGGGTCATCACGAAATCGAGGTAGCTGGTGATGTCGGTCATCATTTCGACGCCGGCCGGAGTGGCGGCGGCAAAGAACTTGAAGATCAGCGGGAACACCAGGAAGTAGGCGAAGGCCATGCCGGTGTAGAACAGCATGATGCTCGACACCAGCAGCGGCACGGCGATGCGTTTTTCATGCTTGTACAGGCCCGGTGCGATAAAGCCCCAGATCTGATGCAGGATCACCGGGATCGCCAGAAACAGCGAGACCATCATGGTCAGCTTCAGCGGCGTCAGGAACGGCGAGGACACATCGGTGGCGATCATCGTCGCGCCCACCGGCAGGTACTGGCGCAGCGGCGTGGAGACGAAGGTGTAGATCTGCTGGGTGAAGGCGAACAGCCCGGCAAAGATCAGGAAGATCGCCGCGACGCAGCGCAACAGGCGGGTGCGCAACTCGGTGAGGTGCGACACCAGCGGCATGTGTTGGTCGTTTTCCGGAATATCGCTCATGGGGCTCGCGGCGGCAAAGTAGGGTCATGGGGCGCGGGCGTGGCTGGAGCCGCCGCGGCAGGTGCAGGTTCAGTCAGCGTCTGGGGCGTGGCCGGCTCGACGGGGGCGGTCGGTGCTGGCGCCGGGGCGCTGGCCACTGGCGGAGCGTCGCTCGCAGCCGGGGCCGGTTGTTCGGCCACCGGTGGCGGCGGGGTGGCTTCCAGCTGGGTCGGTGCCAGGATCTTCCGCGCTTCCTGCTCCAACGACAGAATGTGTTCGTTGTGCAGTTGCCGGCGAATCTCGTCGGCACCGATTTCCCGTTCAACTTCCTGTTTAATCGCATTGAAGCTGCGCTTCAGGCGCCCGACCCAGAGACCGGCGGTCCGCGCAGCACCCGGCAGGCGCTCAGGGCCCAGGACCAGCAGGGCCACGAGGCCGACGAGCAGCAGTTCAGAGAAGCTGATACCAAACATTAGTCAGTGCTCACGAGTCTTTGCGGGTCGGCTCTTCGACTTTTTGGGCCTGCACGTCAATGGTGTGCGGTTGGCTCAGCGGCGCGGTGGTGTGTGGTTGCACCGGTGGCACGGGCTGCGCGGTCGGCGGTACCACAGGCTCGGCAGGCTTTTCATCGTCGTTCATGGCCTTGCGAAAGCCCTTGATCGATTCGCCGACATCAGTGCCCAGGTTCTTCAGTTTCTTGGTGCCGAATACCAGTACCACGACAACCAGGATGACGATCCAGTGTTTCCAGTCAAAAATGCCCATGCTGCGTTTTCCTCTCTAAAGTGTGGTTCAGGCGGATGGGCGCGAGGCCTTCTCGGCGTGCCCGGACAAACCGAAGCGACGATCCAGCTCATCGAGAACGGCCTGCGGATGCTGCCCCAGTTGGGCGAGCATGACCATACTGTGAAACCACAAATCGGCGGTTTCGTAGATCACATCGCTGCAGTCGCCACTGATGGCGGCGTCCTTGGCGGCAAGGATGGTTTCGACCGACTCTTCGCCCACTTTCTCCAGAATCTTGTTCAGACCCTTGTGGTACAGGCTGGCGACATAGGAACTGTCGGCCGCGGCCCCTTTGCGCTCTTCCAGCACCTGTGCCAGACGGTTCAGGGTGTCATTCATGTTCAGTGTCCTGCCGAATAAATCGCATGCGGGTCTTTGAGGACCGGTTCGACGGTCTTCCACTCGCCGTTCTGGTGAACGCGGTAGAAGCAGCTATGGCGGCCGGTGTGACAGGCGATGTCGCCGACTTGCTCGACCATCAGGATGATCACGTCGGCGTCGCAGTCCAGGCGCATTTCGTGGAGCTTCTGCACGTGCCCGGACTCTTCGCCCTTGCGCCACAGTTTGCCGCGCGAACGTGACCAGTAAATGGCACGGTTCTCGGCGGCGGTCAGGCTCAGGGCCTCGCGGTTCATCCAGGCCATCATCAGCACGCGCCCGGTCTTGTGATCCTGGGCGATGGCCGGCACCAGGCCGTCAGCGTCCCATTTAATCTCGTCCAGCCAATCTTTCATCTTCGACTCCGACTACCAGGTTCAACCCGATGGTTGCGCCTCGGCGATTTGAACAGTTTGCCAGCCGACTGCGTCACTGGCTATCGGCGAACGACCAGATACAGGCCGACCGCAATCATGATTCCCGCCGGCCAGTGCCCCAGTTCGTTCAACGGGCCACCGACTGCCAGGATCGCGCCGCCGGCCAGATGGGCGCAGCCCAGCAGGCGCAGGAACCAGTCGTCCTTGCGCTGATGCCAGGGCGGCGGCGGGTCCTTGGCGTGGGGTTGGGACATGCGTTCGAGCAGGTCGCGGGTCATGTTGGCCAGGTGCGGCAGTTGTTCGACCTGGCTGTGGAGGTTGCCCAGCAGGGTTTTCGGGCTGACCCGCTCGCGCATCCAGCGTTCGAGGAAAGGCTGCGCGGTGTTCCACAGGTCCAGGTCCGGGTACAGCTGGCGGCCCAGGCCCTCGATGTTGAGCAGGGTCTTTTGCAGCAGCACCAGTTGCGGCTGGACTTCCATATTGAAGCGCCGCGCCGTCTGGAACAGGCGCATCAGCACCTGGCCGAAGGAAATATCCTTTAACGGTTTTTCGAAGATCGGTTCGCACACGGTGCGGATCGCCGCTTCGAATTCGTTGAGTTTGGTTTCCGCCGGCACCCAGCCGGAGTCAATGTGCAACTGGGCCACGCGGCGGTAGTCGCGCTTGAAAAAGGCGAACAGGTTGCGCGCCAGGTAGTCCTGGTCCTCGGGCGTCAGGCTGCCGACGATGCCGCAGTCGATCGCTATGTATTGCGGGCTCCACGGGTTGACGGTGCTGACAAAAATGTTGCCCGGGTGCATGTCGGCGTGGAAGAAGCTGTCGCGGAACACCTGGGTGAAGAAAATCTCCACACCGCGCTCGGCGAGCATCTTCATGTCGGTGCGCTGGTCGGCCAGGGTCGCGAGGTCGGTGACCTGGATCCCGTAGATACGCTCCATCACCAGCACTTTGGGGCGGCACCAGTCCCAGTAGACCTGGGGCACATACAGCAGCGACGAGCCCTCGAAGTTGCGCTTGAGCTGGCTGGCGTTGGCCGCCTCGCGCAGCAGGTCGAGTTCGTCGTAGATGGTTTTTTCGTAGTCGCTGACCACGTCCACCGGGTGCAGCAGGCGTGCGTCGGCCGAGAGTTTTTCCGCAGTGCGGGCCAGGATGAACAGCCACGCCAGGTCCTGGGCGATGATCGGCTTGAGGCCCGGGCGGATGACCTTGACCACCACCTCTTCACCACTTTTGAGCTGCGCGGCGTGCACCTGCGCCACCGAAGCTGAGGCCAGGGGCTCGATATCAAAGCGACTGAAGACGTCGCTGATCTTCTTGCCCAACTGCTGCTCGATCAGCGCCACGGCCTTTTGCGAGTCGAACGGCGGCACGCGGTCCTGCAGGCGCATCAGTTCATCGGCGATGTCTTCGGGGAGCAGGTCGCGGCGGGTGGAGAGGATCTGCCCGAACTTGATAAAGATCGGCCCAAGGTCCTGCAGTGCCAGGCGCAAGCGCGCACCCCGGCTCAGCTCCAGCGGTTTGCGCGGCAGCCAGCGCCAGGGCAGGGCGTAGCGCAGGGCCAGGAGAAACCAGGGCAGGGGCAGGGCAAACAGCAGGTCATCGAGGCGGTAACGAATCACGACGCGCTGGATGCGCAACAAACGGCGGACGGCGAGCAGCTTCATGCGTTATCGCTTGGATCAAGGGATCGGGAAAGGCGCTCGAAGCGCGCCTCAAGACGTTCCAGGTCGAGTTTGATCTGGTCCAGCTCGCTAAACCGGGCTTCGGCTTCGCGCTGGCCTACCAGGGTGCGTGATTCTTCGGCCAGGTATTCGCCCAGGTTCTGATTGAGGCTGGCGAACCCTTGCTGATACCAGCAGGCCCGGCTGCGCACATGGCCGCTGAACAGCGAGGTGGCGACCGGGCCAAGCCAGCGCGACAGCTCGTATTCCCAGTCCAGGTCGAGGTCCTGGAGGATCGCCGCCAGTTCCATGAGCACGCCGCTGTCGCCTTCCAGCTCGACCTCGGGGCCATGCAGGATCGTGGTCTTGTCTTTGCTCAGGGCCAGCTTTAGCAGGCTTGAGGCCGGGGCCCGCAAGGTACAGTCGGCATCGGTGGCCCAGTGCGCGGCCAGCATCAGGCCTTCATCGCTGGGCAGGATAAACAGCTGCAACGCCGGGTTGCGGCAGTCAACCGCGATCACCTTGCCGCTCAGTTGTTGCAGACGCGGCAGGGCCGTGCTGTCGAGGCGCAGCACGCGATGGACGCCGAGTTCGACGCTGGCGAGCAGGCCGCTGAGCAACATCAGGGCTTGATGCCGCGATGCAGGGCGACGATGCCCGCGGTCATGTTGTGGTAGGTCACGCGGTCGAAACCGGCCTCGACCATCATCGATTTCAGGGTTTCCTGATTCGGGTGCATGCGGATCGATTCGGCCAGGTAACGGTAGCTTTCCGAGTCATTGGTGATCAGCTTGCCCATCAACGGCATGAAGGCGAACGAATACGCGTCATAGGCCTTGGACATCAGCGCGTTGGTCGGCTTGGAGAACTCCAGCACCAGCAGGCGGCCACCGGGCTTGAGTACGCGCAGCATCGAGCGCAGGGCGTCTTCCTTGTGGGTGACGTTGCGCAGGCCGAAGGCGATGGTCACGCAGTCGAAATGGTTGTCCGGGAACGGCAGTTTTTCTGCATCGGCCTGGACGAATTCGACATTGCCGGCCACACCGAGGTCCAGCAGACGGTCGCGACCGACCTTGAGCATGGATGCGTTGATATCAGCCAGTACTACCTGGCCGGTCGGGCCAACCAGGTGCGAGAACTTCTTGGTCAGGTCGCCAGTGCCACCGGCGATGTCCAATACGCGGTTGCCGCTGCGTACGCCCGACAGCTCGATGGCAAAGCGCTTCCACAAACGGTGCATCCCGCCCGACAGCAGGTCGTTCATCAGGTCGTACTTGGCGGCTACCGAGTGGAACACCTCAGCGACTTTTTCCGCCTTTTGGCTTTCTGGAACGTTCTTGAAGCCGAAGTGTGTGGTGGGTTCGGCATCGCTGCCTTTGCGCTGATCAGTCATATCGCTGTCACCAAAAGAGAATGCGGGACATTCTAATCCCGGTGGCGGCCTTTGTCTTGGCAAGGCTGAATGTAAGATAGTGCGCCGCCGAGACGTTTTGACGCAGCCACGGTCAAGATGCTTCAGGCAAGTCCCGATAAATCAGGAGTTATTTAATGGCCCGTATTACTGTTGAACGTGCCCATGGCCTGGGCAAGGAAGCAGCCCGTGAAAAGGCTGAGCAACTGGCGCAGAAACTGGCCGATCAATATGGCCTGGAACCCAAGTGGTCGGGCGACACCCTGAACCTCAAGCGTTCCGGAGTCAAAGGCACGGTGCACGTGGGCGAGGAGTTGATCCGGATTGATGTTGAACTGGGCCTGTTGATGTCCGCCATGAGCGGCACCATCAAGTCGGAAATCGAAAAGGCTCTGGATAAAGCCCTGGCCTGATTGGCTGTTACAGCAACTGGCTTGCCGGCCATCGCAGGCGTTGCAATGGCGCTGATTGAACACCACCGGTAAGCCAGCACCCCTATCAAGTTGCTTCACTGTTTTGTTGCAGTGGTTAGGGTGCCGATTCTAATTTTTCTCACTACTTTGTGCTTCAGCCCCATTTTCTGTGGGCAGTTCCTCCAACCTTCTGCGCGTGAGGTGCACCATGGCCAAAGTAATTCTGAAGAAAAAAGTTGATGTTTCGTCGACTGCTCTGAGTGAAGTCAAATCCTATGCCCGCAAGATCTGGCTGGCAGGCCTGGGTGCCTACGCCAAGGTCGGGCAGGAAGGCAGCGAGTACTTCCAGGAGCTCATCAAGGAAGGTCAAGTTGTTGAAAAGAAGGGCAAAAAAGTTGTGACTGAACAACTTGATGCTGCCAACAGTCAAATCGACAACGTCAAGGGTGATGTCACCAGTCTCAAAGGCAAAGTTGAAGTGCAACTGGATAAAGTCGAAAAGGCTTTTGACACGCGCGTCGCAAGTGCCTTGAATCGCATCGGCATTCCGTCTAAACATGACGTTGAGACACTCTCTGCTAAGCTCGATGAGCTGACGGCATTGCTCGAACGTGTCGCGCGTAAACATTAAGGAGAACGGGATGGCTGGTAAAAAGAATACTGAAAAAGAAGGCAGCTCGTGGATCGGGAAAGTCGAAGACTACTCCCGCAAAATCTGGCTTGCTGGTTTAGGCGTGTACTCGAAGATTGACACTGACGGCAGCAAACTCTTCGAGACCCTGGTCAAAGATGGCGAGAAAGCCGAGAAGCTGACTAAAAGTGCGGTCGGCAAGAAAGTTGAATCCGCCAAGGATTCCGCCAGCTCTGCCAAGTCGCGTATCAGTGATGTCAAAGACCGTGCACTGGGCAAGTGGGACGAACTCGAAGGTGCGTTCGACAAGCGTCTGAACAGTGCCATCTCGCGCCTCGGCGTGCCAAGCCGCAATGAGGTCAAGGCCCTGCACAGCAAGGTCGATACCCTGACCAAGCAAATCGAAAAACTCACAGGTGCCAAGGTGGCTCCCGTTGCGGCTAAAACTGCAGCGGCCAAGCCGGCTGCCAAACCCGCCGCCAAGCCACTGGTCAAGGCTGCTGCTAAACCAGCTGCCAAGCCAGCTGCAAAACCTGCCGCCAAGACCGCAGCGGCTAAACCGGCAGCCAAACCTGCCGCCAAGACCGCCGCCGCGAAACCTGCCGCCAAACCCGCGGCCAAACCAGTAGCCGCCAAGCCGGCAGCCAAGCCAGCAGCTAAACCTGCTGCGAAGCCCGCCGCTAAAACAGCCGCCGCCAAACCGGCAGCTGCTGCCAAGCCTGCGGTCAAACCGGCAACCAAGCCGGCCGCGGCGAAAAAGCCGGTAGCCAAGAAACCTGCTGCCCCGGTCAGCCCAGCGAACTCCTCGTCGGCTCCGACCTCGGTTGCAACCCCGACTGCCGCGCCAACTCCAGTGACGCCAACCAGTCAAACCTGATCTTTTCAAGTTTTGCAAAAACGCCCGGCCTGCAAAGGTCGGGCGTTTTTGTTGCTGCCCGCCAGGGCTTGAATCCTTGAATGCACTGCTTGCCGGTCAGCACTGCCGACAGTGGCTTATTCGTGCTGGTCCAGATACTGGCGTGCCATCTGTTCGGTTGCCATCTTGGCCGGCGGCAGCAAGTGCGGCGCCACCAGCATCATGATCTGGTACACCACCAGCCGCACCTCGCCTTCGCGGTCGAGGATTCGCTGGTAGTCCAGGGAAAACAGCAAGGTCATGGTGATCTGTTCCACCAGTTGGCCCAGGGCCTGGGTGTCGCTGACCAATTGACCGGCCGCCTTGAGTCGGGCCAGCAAGGACGCCAGGGTGCGTTTGAGGGCATTGAGCAGGTTGCGAATGCCCCTGGCCAGTTTCGGCAGGCGACCGGCCAGGTTCGACAGGTCCTGGAACAGGAAGCGGTAGTGCGCCAGGCGCTCGACGATCAGGTGCAAAAACAGCCAATAGTCTTCTGGAGCCAGCAACGCGTCGGCGGGCGGGTCCAGCAAGGGGGTCAGCTCGTTCTGGAAGCGCTCGAACAGGCCCAGGATCAACGGCTCCTTGCCGTGGAAATGGTAGTAGAGGTTGCCGGGGCTGATCCCCATTTCATTGGCAACTTCCATGGTCGAGACATTGGGTTCGCCCTTTTGGTTGAACAATTGCAGGGCACATTCGAGGATCCGGTCGCGGGTTTTCATCCAGTCTTCTTGATTGTTCCGTCAGGCCACGGCCCGCTGGCGGGCGTGGCGCCAGGGTTGTTCAGCGTACGTGCACGTAAGTGCCGGGTGCCGCTTCCATGGGTGGATAGTTCTGGTTGCCGAGGGTCATCTGGGTTTCGCGCTGGACGCCGGAACGCTCCTGAATCCAGCCCAGCCACTGAGTCCACCAACTGCCATCGACGTGCTTGGCGTCGTAGTACCAGGCGCGCGGGTCGCTGCTGAGCTTGGGGTTTTCAACGTAGTTGGCCTTGGGGTTGCTCGGCGGGTTGAGGATGCTCTGCACGTGGCCGCTGTTGGACAGCACGAAGCGCCGCTCGCCGCCCAGCAGCAGGGTCGAGCGATACACCGCGTCCCAGGGCGTGATGTGATCGTTGATCCCGGCCACGCTGAAGCTGTCGACATTGACCTTCTGCAGGTCGATCGGTGTGCCGCATACCTCCAGGCCCCCGGCATGGCTCAACGGGTTGTGCTTGAAGAAGTCCAGCAGGTCGCCGTGCAGCGCGGCCGGCAGGCGGGTGTTGTCGTTATTCCAGTAGAGGATGTCGAAAGCCGGTGGCTCTTTGCCCAGCAGGTAGTTGTTGACCCAGTAATTCCAGATCAGGTCGTTGGGGCGCATCCAGGCGAAGACTTTGGCCATGTCCCGGCCGTCCAGCACCCCTTGCTGATAGGAGCGGCGCTTGGCGGCTTCCAGGGTCTGTTCGTCGGCGAACAGGGTTGCCGGGCTGTCCATCTGGCTGTCGAGCAGGCTGACCAGGTAGCTGGCGCTGGACACCCGGCGCAATTGGCGCTTGGCCTGCAAGTGGCCTTGCAGGGCAGCGATGGTCAGGCCACCGGCGCAGGCGCCCATCAGGTTCACTTCGCGGCTGCCGGTGATCGCCCGGCACACATTCATCGCCTCTTCGGCTGCTTCGATGTAGCTTGAAAGCCCCCATTCTCGGTGGCGGATATCCGGGTTGCGCCAACTGATCATGAAGGTCTGCAAGCCGTTTTTCAGGGCGAACTGGACGAAGCTGTTGGCCGGGCTGAGGTCGAAAATGTAGTACTTGTTGATTTGCGGCGGCACGATCAGCAAGGGCTTGGCGTATTGTTTCTCGCTCATCGGCTTGTACTGGATCAGCTCCAGCAGCTCGTTGCGAAACACCACCGAGCCTGGAGTGGTGGCCAGGGTCTTGCCGATCTCGAAAGCCTGTTTGGTGACCTGGCTGGGCAGGCCGTTGTTGTGCAACAGGTCGTCCACCAGATGGCCAAGACCGCGAACCACGCTGTTGCCGCCGGAGTTGAACAGCTCCTTGATCGCCAGCGGGTTGAGCAAGGTGTTGGAGGGGGCGATGGCGTCATTGAGCAAGGTGAAGGCGAAATGCGCGCGGGCGCGGTCGTCGTCGTTCATGCCACTGTCGTCGATCCAGTTCCTGGTCTGCTTTTGCCAACTCAGGTAAGCCTGCAGGCTGCGCCGATAGAAGGGGTTCAGGCTCCAGGTCGGGTCGGCGAACCGACTGTCCTGGGGGTTGGGTTTGTGCAGGGTCTCGCCCAGCAGTACCCGACCCCATTGGCCGCCCAGGGCCAGGGCGTGCCGGGCGCTGTGCAGGGGGTTGCGCAGGCCGTGAGCGGCCACGTTGCGCAGCGTCGACAACAGATCTCGACCGCGCAGGCCGGTGATCGCGCTTTGAGCATTGATAAACGCGGCGGGCGTCGTCAACGAGCCTGTCGCTGGTTTTTCTCGCATGAGTCAACACTCCTTCGTCACCATCAACAAGCACACCAATCCAAGACAGACAACATAGTCGGTCCCGGGCCAACTTGCGCGCGAAGTCCTGTTCGACGTGCGCCTTCTCACGTACCGCTGAAAGGCGTCGGGTGCGGATGCATCACGGCCCGCTGCCGCTCCTCCTGGAGAAACTTCATGATGATCGGTGCAACCGCTTCGGCCCGGGTGATCAGAAACAGATGGCCGTCGTCGATGATGTGCAACTGAGCATTGGGGATGCGCCACGCGAGCAGGCGCATATTGATCAGCGGGATCAGCGGGTCGTCGTCACCGGCCAGCACCAGGGTCGGCTGATGGATCTTGTGCAGCCAGTGGATGCTGGTCCAGCCCATGCCGGCGAACAATTGCCAGTAGTAGCCCAGTTTGCCCGCCGAGCGCACCTTGGCCGCGTGTTCTGCGGCCAGGGACGGATCGCGACGAAAGGCGCCGCCATAGATCATCGGCGCGATGCGAATCACGTGGGAGGGCTGAATGTAGCGCCGTGGACTGGCCATCATCCACAGCACCTTGGGCTTGCCCGGGACCATGAAGGCGCCGGCGGCGGTAGCGGCCAGCACCAGCTTCTTGCAGCGCTCGGGATAGTCGTAGGCGAACTGCTGGGCCAGGGCGCCGCCCCACGACACGCCCACCGCATTGACCTGGCCATAGTCGAGGTAATCGAGCATGCGCGCGGTGAGCTTGGCCAGGCCGGGAAAGCGGTAAGGGTGGCTGGGCGTCGAGGAACCGCCGACGCCTGGCACATCGAACGCGATGACTTCCAGGTCCGGGTCCAGGGCCTGGACGAACGGAAACACCAGCTCCAGGTTGGCGCCGATGCCGTTGAAAATCAGCAGCGGGGTCAAGTGAGGCTTGCCTGGGCGTACGGCGGTGCGGATGGTCTGTCCATCCAGATCGACGGTACGAAATATGAACGGTTGAGGCATGCCTGGACCCTGTGAATTAAACCGCCGGAGCCGCCATCGTGGCTGAATCCGGATGACCCGAGGTGGGTATCCGCCTCGTCGAAAAGTAAGGCTGACGGCACCTCCAGGTGCCGGGTTGGTCATTGCCGGCGGACGGTTTACCGCTCGTGGACATAGGTGCCGGGTGCGGCTTCGGCGGCGGCGAACTTCTTGTTGCCCAGGGCGGTCGGCGACGCTTTCAGCTTGCCCGAGCGCTCGGCCTGCCAGGCCTGCCAGTGCAGCCACCAGGAGTCAGTGTGCTTGGTGGAGTTTTCCTGCCAGTCGTCGGCTTTGTCGGTCATCCCGGTGCCGGTCATGTAACGCGACTTGGGGTTGCCCGGTGGGTTGAGAATGCTCTGGATATGGCCGCTGCTGGACAGCACGAACTCGACATTGCCGCCAAACAGCTGGGCAGACTTGTAGCAGGACTTCCACGGCGTGATGTGATCGTTGGTGCCGGCCAGGGAGAAGATGTCGGCGGTGACTTGTTTCAGATCGATCGGCGTGCCGCACACTTCCAGTGCATTGGGTCGGATCAGTGGGTTGTTTTTGAACATCTCGATCAGGTCGCCGTGGAATGCCGCCGGCAGCCGGGTCGTGTCGTTGTTCCAGAACAGGATGTCGAACACCGGCGGCTCGTTGCCCAGCAGGTAGTTATTGACCCAGTAATTCCAGATCAGGTCGTTGGGACGCATCCAGGCGAAGACTTTTGCCATGTCGCGCCCTTCCAGGACACCGGCCTGGTAGGAGTGGCGCTTGGCCGCCTCCAGCGTCTGCTCGTCGACAAACAACGCCACATCGCTGTCCAGGGTGGTGTCGAGCACGCTCACCAGCAAGGTCAGGGCGTTGACCTTCTTCTCACCGATCGCGGCGTAGTGCCCGAGCAGGGCGGTGCAGGTAATGCCGCCGGAGCAGGCGCCGAGCATGTTCACGTCTTTGCTGCCGGTGATCGCGGTGACCACATCGACCGCTTCCTTGAGCGCCTCGATATAGGTCGACAGGCCCCACTCGCGCTGGGCCTTGGTCGGGTTGCGCCAACTGATGATAAAGGTCTGCACATTGTTGCGCAGGCAGAAGCGCGCCAGGCTTTTGTCCGGGCTGAGGTCGAAGACATAGAACTTGTTGATCTGCGGCGGCACCACCAGCAGCGGGCGCTCGTGCACCTGTTCGGTGATCGGGCGGTATTGGATCAATTCCAGCACGTCGTTGCGAAACACCACCGCACCTTCGCTGGTGCCCAGGTTCTTGCCGACCTCGAAGGCGTCCATGTTGACCTGGCTGGGCATGCCGCCGTTGTGCACCAGGTCCTTGGCCAGATGGGACAGGCCGTCGAGCAGACTCTTGCCGCCGGTTTCGAAGAAGCGCTTGACCGCCGCCGGGTTGGCCGCACTGTTGGTCGGGGCCATGGCTTCGGTCATCAGGTTGATCACGAAATGCCCGCGGCTGATGTCTTTGGGCGAGAGGTTACTGTCGTCGATCCAGTCGTGGAGCTCCTTGCGCCACGCCAGGTAGGTTTGCAGGTAACGCTTGTAGAGCGGATTCTGGCTCCAGGCCGGATCATTGAAGCGGCGGTCATCGCCAGCCGGTTGCAATTGCGATTTGCCGAACAGTACGTTTTTCAGTTCAAGACCGAAATGGGTGACGTGCTTGACACTGTGCAGCGGTTGTTTGATGGCCTGGGTGAGCACCATGCGAGCAGAGCCAAGAAGATCCTTTCGACGCAAGCCAATGACCGGATTTAGCCCCAGGGTGTTTTCCGAGGCTTGGGCTTTCAGGTCATCGTTATTCTTGTTACTCATCTACGACGCTCCATTGTCCTGAGACGAGTACCAGACCTGCTGTGTAGTCACACAGCAAAGATGCCAGGTACTACTGCTCGGGTGACCGTTGATTCCACATCGCTGCTTTGTTGCTGCACAAAGCATTGCAGGGAACTTGCCAGCTCCATTGGTTACCCGAGTTTAATTTTTTTCGCAAGCAGGCCAATGCATGGCACTGCGGCCAAGCATTCAAACAGATGAAATTAGAAAATGCGTTCTAATCAGTTGGAGGCTTGAGTTAGAGCATCAGCTTGACGATCGACTCGCTCGGATCGCGGGATTTTCCAGCCGCTTTGAGCTCGGCCAAATAATCGTTCCACAGCGTGTCCTGGCGCACAGCCAGCTGGTACAGGTAGTCCCAGGTGAACAGGCCGCTGTCATGACCGTCGTCGAAGGTCAATTTCAGTGCGTACTGGCCGGCCGGTTCGACCTTGGTCAGGCCGACGTTGATCTTGCCCCATTGCAGGATGGGTTTGCCGTGGCCCTGGACCTCGGCGGAAGGAGAGTGCACGCGCAACAGCTCCGCGGGCAGGTGATAGACCTCGTCCGGCCCATAGGTCAGGGTCAGGGTTTTCGAGGCTTTATGCAGGTTGATGGCAGTCGGGAGTTTGGTCATGGGGGGCAGCTTAAAGCTGCGAGCTGCAAGCCACAAGATGACCGGGGTCAACTTGCAGCTTGGCGCTCCTCACGGGTCGCTTAAAGAATGTAGCGCGACAGGTCTTCGTTCTGCGCCAATTCGCCGAGGTGGCTGTTGACGTAGGCGGCGTCGATGCGGATCGGCTCTTCGCCATGGGCGCTGGCCAGGTCACCGGCGCTGAACGACACCTCTTCGAGCAGACGCTCGAGCAGGGTGTGCAGGCGGCGCGCACCGATGTTCTCGGTCTTCTCGTTGACCTGCCAGGCGATTTCCGCCAGGCGCTTGATGCCGTCGGGCAGGAACTCGATGGCCAGGCCTTCGGTTTTCAGCAACTCGCGATACTGCTCGGTCAACGAAGCATGGGGCTCGCTGAGGATGCGCTCGAAGTCGCCAGGGGTCAGGGCCTTGAGTTCGACGCGGATCGGCAGTCGGCCTTGCAACTCGGGGACCAGGTCGCTCGGTTTGCTCAAGTGGAAAGCACCGGAGGCGATGAACAGTATGTGGTCGGTCTTGACCATGCCCAGTTTGGTATTGACCGTGCAGCCTTCGATCAACGGCAGCAGGTCGCGCTGTACGCCTTCCCGGGAGACGTCGACGCCGCCCGAGTTGCCGCGCTTGGCGACCTTGTCGATTTCGTCGATGAACACGATGCCGTGCTGCTCGACCGCTTCCAGGGCCTTGGCTTTCAATTCTTCATCATTGACCAGGCGCCCGGCTTCTTCGTCGCGCACCAGCTTCAGCGCTTCCTTGACCTTGAGCTTGCGGTTCTTGCGCTTGCCCTTGCCCATGTTGGCGAACAGGCTTTGCAGCTGGTTGGTCATTTCTTCCATGCCCGGTGGCGCGGAGATATCGACGCCGGCGCTTTCCGCCACTTCGATCTCGATCTCCTTGTCATCCAGTTGCCCTTCGCGCAGGCGCTTGCGGAACAGCTGGCGGGTGTTGGAGTCCTGGGCGGGAGCGTCGTCGCTGCTGAAACCCATGCGTGCCGGAGGCAGCAGGGCGTCGAGAATGCGCTCTTCGGCAGCATCTTCGGCGCGATGGCGAACCTTGATGATTTCCTGCTCGCGAAACAGCTTGATCGCGGCATCGGCCAGGTCACGAATGATCGACTCGACATCGCGGCCGACGTAGCCGACTTCGGTGAACTTGGTCGCTTCGACCTTGATGAACGGTGCATTGGCCAGCTTGGCCAGGCGGCGGGCGATTTCGGTCTTGCCGACGCCGGTCGGGCCGATCATCAGGATGTTCTTGGGGGTTACTTCAACGCGCAGCTCTTCCGGCAGTTGCATCCGGCGCCAGCGGTTACGCAGGGCGATGGCGACGGCGCGCTTGGCATCGTCCTGGCCGATGATATGGCGGTTGAGTTCGTGGACGATTTCGCGGGGAGTCATGGACATAGTAGTTGGCGGTCCTCAAGCAAGAATAAATACCGTGGCCCTGGGCCTGTAGCGGATTTATTCCGCGAGATCCTGCTCCTCAATGGTGATGTTGTGGTTGGTGAATACGCAGATATCGCCGGCGATGCCGAGGGCGGTTTCAACGATTTCCCGGGCCGACAGGTCGGTTTTCTTCAGCAGGGCGCTGGCTGCGGCCTGGGCGAAGGCGCCGCCGGAACCCATGGCGATCAGGCCGTCTTCGGGTTCGACCACGTCACCGTTGCCGGTGATGATCAGGGAAGCGTCCTTGTTGGCCACGGCGAGCATGGCTTCCAGGCGGCTCAGGGAACGGTCGGTACGCCACTCCTTGGCCAGCTCGACAGCGGCGCGGACCAGATGGCCCTGGTGTTTTTCCAACTGGCCTTCGAAGCGCTCGAACAGGGTGAAGGCGTCAGCGGTGGCACCGGCGAAGCCGGCAATGACTTCACCGTGGTACAGGCGGCGCACTTTTTTGGCGTTGCCTTTCATCACGGTATTGCCCAGAGAAACCTGGCCGTCGCCGCCCATGACGACTTTGCCGTGGCGGCGAACTGAAACGATGGTGGTCAAGGGAGAGTCTCCACGCTGCGGGGCGAAAATGCCCTGATGGAAACTCATATGGGGGTGGTGAGAGGTTTTTCAACCGTGGGGCGGGGATAGAGACGAGCGGTGAGACGGGTCTAATGTCACAGAGTGTGACTTGCCAGACAGCGCAGCCGCACGTTGTAGCCGCTGCCGCAGGCGGGAGGGACTGCGTGGCTTTCACTGATGCTCCAGCGGCGGTCCTGATGGCCAGCGCTGCTTCGTGTCTCGGCAGTGGCTACGGGCGAATACGGTGGTGAGGGTATTGAGCCATACCCCCGCCACGGATTGGCTTAGCGGCTTTGGCGCTGTTGCAGCAGCAGGTTGCTGAAGCCGGCGCCGGCCAGTTGTTTCTGTGCGGTGGTCAGTTGCTCGCGGTTGCTGAACGGACCGACCAGCACCCGATACCAGGTCTCGTCCTTGACCGTGCCCGACTCCACGGCCACCGACTGCCCGAGCAGGATGATCTGTGCGCGCACCTTGTCGGCGTCGGCTTCCTTGCGGAACGAGCCCGCCTGCAGGAAGAACTTGGTGACCGCTGCGGCCTTGGCCACGGGCGGTGGCGGCGGCGGGGTGATGCCGGCCAGCGCCGCCTGGGCGCGGGCGGTGTCGATCTTCGCCGCTTCGGCTGGGGTGACCGGAGTGGTGGGAGTGGTCTGCGGCGTCGGCAGGGTTTTCTCCGGCACGGCCTCAGGCGGCACTATCACTTCCGATTCCGGCAGCAGGGTGTAGAAGTCGTATTTCGGCTTCACTGGTTGCTGCGGGCTCGGCGGGGTCTTGTTGGCCTCGGCGATCTTGCTGGCCTTTTGCTGTTCCAGCTTTTCCCGTTTGACGTTGTCGCCCTTGCCTGGCTCCAGCTTCATCAGGAACACGATAAACGCGCCGACGGTCAGGCCGATGGCTAGCCACAGCCAGCCCGGGATCGGTTTCTTCGCAGGAGCTTGGTAACGGCTGGCGCCACGCTTGGGTGCAGGTTTTTTCTTGGCAGCCAACTTACATGCGCTCCAGAGTTTCCAGACCCAGCAGTTCCAGGCCTTGCTTGAGTGTGCGGCCGGTCAGTGCGGCGAGGCGCAAGCGGCTCTGCATCTGAGCCGGAGTTTCGGCGTTCAGGATCGGGCAGTTCTCGTAGAAGCTGGAGAACAGGCCGGCCACATCGTACAGGTAGGTGCAGAGAATGTGCGGCGTGCCTTTTTCGCCAACGCTGTTGAGCACTTCACCGAACTGCGCCAGCTTGGCCGCCAGTTCCTGCTCGTGAGCGGCTTCGAGCACGATCTGCCCTTCGACCTGGCTGAAGTCCTTGCCCAGCTTGCGGAATACGCCAGCGACACGGGTGTAGGCGTACAGCAGGTAAGGCGCGGTGTTGCCTTCGAAATTGAGCATCAGGTCGAAGTTGAAGCTGTAGTCGCTGGTGCGGTGTTTGGACAAGTCGGCGTATTTGACTGCGCCAATACCCACCACGCGGGCGATGTTGCGCAGTTCGTTCTCGGCCAGTTCCGGGTTCTTTTCCTTGACCAGGGTGTAGGCGCGCTCGCGGGCTTCGGTCAGCAGGTCGATCAGCTTCACGGTGCCGCCGTCACGGGTCTTGAATGGACGGCCGTCAGCGCCGTTCATGGTGCCGAAGCCCATGTGCTCCATTTCCATCGGGTGGGTCACGAAGCCGGCCTTGCGTGCTACCGCGAACACCTGCTGGAAGTGCAGGGCCTGGCGCTGGTCGACGAAATACAGCGCGCGGTCGGCCTTGAGCACGCCGCTGCGGTAACGCACGGCGGCCAGGTCGGTGGTGGCGTAGAGGTAGCCGCCGTCGGCCTTGACGATGATCACCGGCAGCGGCTCGCCATCAGCGTCCTTGAACTCGTCGAGGAACACGCACTGGGCGCCTTTGCTCTCGACCAGCATGCCCTTGGCCTTGAGGTCATTGACCACGTTGATCAGGTCGTCGTTGTAGGCGCTTTCGCCCATCACGTCGGCCATGGTCAGTTTGACGTTGAGCAGTTCGTAGATCTTCTGGCAGTGGGACAGCGAGATGTCCTTGAACTTGGTCCACAGCGCCAGGCAGTCCGGGTCGCCGGCTTGCAGCTTGACCACCAGCCCACGGGCGCGGTCGGCGAACTCCGCAGACTCGTCGAAGCGCTGCTTGGCGGCGCGGTAGAAGTTTTCCAGGTCCGACAGCTCTTCGCTGGTGATCGGGTTTTCCTGCAGGTAGGCCATCAGCATGCCGAACTGGGTGCCCCAGTCGCCAACGTGGTTCTGGCGGATCACGGTATCGCCGAGGAACTCCAGGACCCGCGCCACGCCGTCGCCGATGATGGTCGAACGCAGGTGGCCAACGTGCATTTCCTTGGCCAGGTTTGGCGCCGAGAGGTCGACCACCGTGCGTTGTACCGGGCCAGCCTTGCGTACGCCAACCTGCTCATCGGCCAGGGCCGCATCCAGCCGGCTGGCCAGGGCCTGGGTGTTCTGGAAGAAGTTGATGAAGCCTGGGCCGGCAATTTCGGCCTTGGTCACACTGTCATCGGCCGGCAGCGCGGCGATGATTTTTTCCGCCAGGTCTCGCGGTTTCATGCCGGCCGGCTTGGCCAGCATCATGGCGATATTGCTGGCGAAATCGCCGTGGGTCTTGTCGCGTGTGTTTTCTACCTGGATCGCCGGCGTCAGGCCTTCTGGCAACACACCGTCGTTGACGAGTTGGGTGATGGCTTGCTGGATGAGCTGGCGAATGGTGTCTTTCATGGTCTTCTCTTTCGACCGCAGGCGCGGCGGCGCTTCGATGCGCAGGTGGAAAAACTGGGCATTATCCGTTGCCGGGGCAGGCTTGCCAACCTTCGCACGCCCCGGACGGACGATTAACCGGTGCTGGGGGAGCAAGCTCCCGCGCCACAGGCTTATCAATATAGATCGACGGGATCCACATCCAGCGACCAGCGCACCTGGCGCCCGCTGGGCATCTGCTCCAGCACCAGCAGCCAACTGCTCAGCAGGCGGTGCAGGGGCGCGCGGGCGTTGGCCTGCAGCAGCAGCTGCGCGCGATAACGCCCGGCACGGCGCTCCATCGGCGCCGGTACCGGGCCCAACAGCTCGATGCCGCCCAGGTTGTGCTCGGCGAGCAGGCGTTCGGCTTCGCTGCAGGCTTCATCGAGAAACCCCTCGGCCTGCCCCGGTTTGTGGGCTTCGGCCCGCAGCAGCGCCAGGTGCGCAAAGGGCGGTAGTCCGGCGGCGCGGCGCTCGCTCAGGGCCTGTTCGGCAAAGGCGAAATAACCCTGTTCGGTCAGTTGCACCAGCAATGGGTGGTCGGCGAGGTGGGTCTGGATGATCACCTTGCCCGGCTCCTCGGCGCGTCCGGCACGGCCGGCGACCTGGACGATCAACTGGGCCATGCGTTCGCTGGCGCGGAAGTCGCCGGAAAACAGCCCGCCGTCAGCATCCAGGATCGACACCAGGGTCACCCGGGGGAAGTGATGGCCCTTTGCGAGCATCTGCGTGCCCACCAGGATGCACGGGTGGCCCTTCTGGATGGTGGCGAACAACTGGTTCATCGCGTCCTTGCGCGAGGTGCTGTCGCGATCCACCCGCAGCACCGGGAAATCGGGAAACAGAATCCCCAGGCGCTCCTCGGCGCGCTCGGTGCCGGCGCCCACCGGACGCAAATCGACCTTGCCGCACTGCGGGCAGTGCCGCGGAACCCGCTCGACATGGCCGCAATGGTGGCAGCGCAGTTCTCCGGAGCGCTGGTGCACGGTCATCCGCGCATCGCAGCGGTTGCATTCGGACATCCAGCCGCAGTCGTGGCACAGCAGGGTCGGCGCAAAGCCGCGGCGGTTGAGAAACACCAGCACCTGCTGGCCGGCGGCAAGCGTCTGGCCGATGGCCTGCTGCATCGGCCCGGAGATGCCGCTGTCCAGAGGGCGGCTTTTGACGTCGAGGCGCAAAAAGCGCGGTTGCTTGGCGCCGCCGGCGCGCTCGGTCAGGCGCAGCAGGCCATAACGGCCGGTGTAGGCGTTGTGCAGGCTTTCCAGGGACGGCGTGGCGGAGCCGAGGACGATCGGAATGTTTTCCTGGCGCGCGCGCACCAGGGCCAGATCGCGGGCGTGGTAGCGCAGGCCTTCCTGCTGTTTATAGGAGCCGTCGTGTTCTTCATCGATGATGATCAGCCCGGGGTTCTTCATCGGCGTGAACAGCGCCGAGCGGGTGCCGATAATAATGTCGGCATCGCCGTCCCGCGCCGCCAGCCAGGCGTCCAGGCGTTCGCGGTCATTGACGGCCGAGTGCAGCAGGGCGATGCGTGCATTGAAGCGCTGTTCGAAACGCGCCAGGGTCTGGGGCCCGAGGTTGATCTCCGGGATCAGCACCAGGGCCTGCTTGCCGGCTTCCAGGGTTTCGCGGATCAGTTGCAGGTAGACCTCGGTCTTGCCGCTGCCGGTAACGCCTGCTAGTAGAAACGCGTGGTAGCTGTCGAAACCCGCGCGGATGGCCTCGTAGGCGGCGCGCTGCTCATGGTTGAGGGGCAGTTCCGGCTGCGCCAGCCAGTGTTCATGGCGCGCTTCGGGGGCGTGCTTGCGGATCTCGACCTGGACCAGCTCCTTGGCCAGCAGCAGGTCGAGGCTGTCCTTGCTCAGCATCAACTTGCTCAGCAACTGATGGGCGACGCCGTGGGGGTGCTGGGCCAGGGTCGCCAGGGCTTCCCGCTGGCGTGGCGCGCGGGCGATACGCGGATCGTCCAGCTTGGCGCCGGGGCTGACCGACCAGAAGCGCTCCTGGCGCGCCTCGGCCAACTCGCCCTGGCGCAGCAGCACCGGCAGTGCCCAGCTCAGGGTGTCGCCGAGGCTGTGCTGGTAATACTGCGAGGTCCACAGGCACAGCTTGAACAGCGCGGGCGGCAGCGGCGGGGTGGCGTCGAGCAGGGCGAGGGCCGGTTTGAGTTTCTCGGCGGGGACTTCGCTGCTGTCGGCGATCTCCACCAGGATGCCGATCATCTCCCGGCGACCAAAGGGCACTCGCAGGCGCATGCCCGGGTGCAACTGGGCTCGCAGGACGCCGGCCGGGGCACGGTAGTCGAACAGGCGGCGCAGGGGCGAAGGCAGGGCGAGGCGCAAGATGGCGTCGGGCACGCGGGGAAATCTCATGAACGGGCGGTAAAGAAGGCCCGGAGCCTAGCAGACGACCGGTGTAAGGGACAGCTTGCGTGATTGACGCGCTCTGGTAGAATCCGCGGCCTAATTACGTGCGGTATTCAACAATAGTGTTGGGTGGCGGCACGCTAGCCTGAGGAAGACACCATGAAAGCCGATATCCATCCAGTATACGAAGCCATTACCGCTACTTGCAGCTGCGGTAACGTCATCGAAACTCGCTCCACCCTGGCCAAGCCTCTGAGCCTGGACGTTTGCAACGAGTGCCACCCGTTCTACACCGGTAAGCAAAAAACTCTGGACGTTGGCGGCCGTGTCGACAAGTTCAAGTCGCGCTTCGGTGCTTTCGGCGCAACGAAAAAAGCCTAAGGCTGATCGTTCTGGAAAGCCAATACGGCCTTTCCTCGCTGATGAAAAAGGCGTCCCTGGTGGGCGCCTTTTTTGTGTCTGCGATTTGGCTGACAGCCGCCCAGGCATTTTGCCCAACCCCCAGCGGCCTGACGCCGGCCGTGGTGCAGCGCGTGGTCGATGGCGACACCCTGCGCCTGAAAGACGGTCGCAGCGTGCGCCTGATCGGCCTCAATGCGCCCGAGCTGGCGCGCCAAGGTCGTCCTGCCGAGCCTTTCGCGGCGGCGGCGCGTGCGCGTTTGCAGGCGTTGGTCAAGCAAGGCGCAGGGCGAGTGGGCTTGCGGCTCGGGGCCGAGACCAGGGACCGTTACGGCCGGACCCTGGCCTACGTCTACGGTGCCGATGGCAGTAACCTGGCCGCGCGTTTGCTGGCCGAGGGCCTGGCCTATCAGATTGCGATTGCGCCCAACGTCGCCCTGGCGTCCTGCCAGCGGGCTGCCGAAGACAGCGCGCGCCAGGCTCGGTTGGGCCTGTGGCGCCAGGCATCTGTACTGAAAGCGCAGCAGATCAGGGCCTCGGGCTTTGCCGTGCTCAGTGGGCGTGTGAGCAAGGTGCAACGCAATCGCGGTGGGGTTTGGATTGAGTTGCAGGGTTCGGTTGTATTGCACATTGCGCCCAAACTGCTGGCGAATTTCGATGCTTCGCTGCTGGATCGCCTCCAGGGTCGGGAAATCGAGGCGCGGGGCTGGGTCGTGGATCGCGCGCGAAAAGCACCGGTCAAGCCTGGTCAGGCTCGCTGGATGTTGCCGCTGACCGACCCAACGATGCTCGGAATGTTCTGATAAATAAAAATTGTAGACATTTTTTATTTGGATTGTGAACAGTTGTAGGCCTTGTGTTCCGTGGCTCTTGGGCCAAAGTCGTATGCCAGGGCCCTTGACAGGGGTGACTGGTCAGTCTTGTAGGGACTTTGCGACACGCGTATCCTCGGCGGTCCGTCTGTCCAACAGTAAAAAGCGGAATGCCCACATGTCTGATTTGAAAACTGCCGCTCTCGAATATCATGCCCATCCTCGTCCAGGAAAGCTGAGTGTCGAGCTCACCAAGGCCACTGCTACCGCTCGCGACCTGTCGCTGGCCTACAGCCCCGGCGTAGCCGAACCAGTACGCGAAATCGCCCGCGATCCTGAACTGGCCTACAAATACACCGGCAAGGGCAACCTGGTTGCAGTCATTTCCGATGGCACCGCGATTCTCGGCCTGGGTAACCTCGGTCCATTGGCTTCCAAGCCAGTGATGGAAGGCAAGGGCGTGCTGTTCAAGCGTTTCGCCGGCATTGACGTGTTCGACATCGAAGTCGACTCCGAAAGCCCGCAAGCCTTCATCGACACCGTCAAGCGTATCTCCATCACCTTCGGTGGCATCAACCTGGAAGACATCAAGGCACCTGAGTGCTTTGAGATCGAACGTGCTCTGATCGAGCAGTGCGACATTCCGGTATTCCACGATGACCAGCACGGCACCGCGATCGTTACTGCGGCCGGCATGATCAACGCCCTGGAAATCGCTGGCAAAACCCTGCCTGAAGCGAAAATCGTCTGCCTCGGTGCAGGCGCTGCGGCCATCTCCTGCATGAAGTTGCTGGTGAGCATGGGCGCCAATATCGAAAACATCTTCATGGTTGACCGTACCGGCGTGATCCACTCCGGCCGTGACGACCTGAACCAGTACAAGGCGGTGTTCGCCCACGCTACCGACAAGCGCAGCCTGGCTGATGCCCTGCAAGGCGCTGACGTGTTCGTTGGCCTGTCCGGCCCGAACCTGCTGAGCGCTGAAGGCCTGAAGTCGATGGCCGCCAACCCGATCGTGTTCGCGTGCTCGAACCCGGATCCGGAAATCGCTCCTGAGCTGGCCCACGCCACTCGTGACGACGTGATCATGGCCACCGGTCGTTCCGACTACCCGAACCAGGTCAACAACGTACTGGGCTTCCCGTTCATCTTCCGTGGTGCCCTGGACGTTCGCGCCAAGCGCATCAACGAAGAAATGAAAGTCGCCGCAGCCAACGCCCTGCGTGAACTGGCCAAACTGCCAGTGCCACAGGAAGTCTGCGACGCCTACGGCGGCATCAAGCTGGAATTCGGTCGTGAGTACATCATCCCGAAACCAATGGACGCCCGCCTGATCACCGTGATCTCCGATGCCGTGGCCAAGGCCGCGATCGAGACTGGCGTAGCGACCCTGCCGTATCCGAAGAACTACCCGCTGAAAAGCGTGGATGACGTGTTCAACGGTTAACAGCAGCCCATAAAAAACCCGGCCTTTGAGCCGGGTTTTTTTATGGGCGTTTTGAGCTACAAGCGGCAAGAGAGAAGCAGTGTGTACTGCTTCTCTCTTGCCGCTTGAAACTAAAAGCTTGCCGCTGCCCCCTTAGAACAAGTCGGCTGGCGCTGATTCGTCAGCTGGCAGTGGGCTGCCCGGCACGCTGCCGTTGCCCAGTTCGTTGACCGACGGTGGGCTGTCTTCGCTTTTGAACAGCTCGAAGTAGGCGTTTGGCGTACCTGGGGTGGCGGCGCGGCCACTGACCGGGTCGACCCGCAGGCTGAGGATGCCTTCCGGTTCGGGCTGGGTGTGTGGTGGCCGGCCCTTGAGCGCGGCGCCCATGTAGTTCATCCAGATCGGTAGGGCCACGGTGCCGCCGAATTCGCGGCGGCCGAGGCTTTCCGGCTGGTCGAAGCCGGTCCACACGGTGGTCACGTAATCGGCGTTGTAGCCGGAGAACCAGGCGTCCTTGGACTCGTTGGTGGTACCGGTCTTGCCTGCCAGGTCGGTGCGGCCCAGGGCCAGGGCGCGGCGCCCGGTGCCGAGCTTGATCACGTCCTGCAGCATGCTGTTGAGGATGTAGGTGGTGCGCCCGTCGACAATCCGCTCGGCAACGGCCGGGGTCTGGGCCACTGGCTGAGCCGGGTTTTCACCGCCAACCTGGTTGACGGTGAAGGTCTGCTCGCTTGGCGCCGCTATGCCGCTGCTGGCGCTGACGCTGTTGGGCACGCTGGGCGGGTTGGCGGTGAACAGGTTCTCGCCGTTGCGGCTTTCGATCTTGTCGATGATGTACGGCGAGATCTTGTAGCCACCATTGGCAAAGGTGCTCCAGCCGGTGGCGATTTCCATCGGGGTCAGCGTCGCGGTGCCCAGGGCCAGGGATAGGTTGCGTGGCAGGTCCTGCTTGTTGAAGCCGAACTTGCTGATGTAGTCGATGGTGCGGTCGACCCCCATGCTTTGCAGGAGGCGGATCGATACCAGGTTGCGCGACTTGTACAGCGCTTCGCGCATGCGAATCGGGCCGAGGAAGGTGTTGGTGTCGTTTTTCGGACGCCAGACCTTATCCAGGTATTCGTCGACGAACACGATCGGCGCATCGTTCACCAGGCTGGCGGCGGTGTAGCCGTTATCCAGGGCAGCGCTATAGACGAACGGCTTGAAGCTCGAGCCGGGTTGGCGCTTGGCCTGCATGGCGCGGTTGTAGTTGCTTTGCTCGAAGGCGAAGCCGCCAACCAGTGCCCGAATGGCCCCGTTCTGTGGGTCCAGGGACACCAGGGCGCCCTGGGCCACGGGGAGCTGGCTGAATTTCAGCGAGTTGTCAGCCTGGCGTTGCACGCGGATCAGGTCGCCGACCTGGGCCACGTCCGATGGCTGCTTGGGCGCCGGGCCCATGCTGTTGGTGTTAAGGAAAGGGCGGGCCCATTTCATGCTGTCCCAGCTCACATGCTCTTCACCGGTGCGGGTCAGGACCTGCACGCCGGTCTTGTCGACCTGGGTGACGATGGCGGGTTCAAGCCCGCTGATAGGACGTTGTTTGGTCAGCTCCGAGGCCCAGGCTGCCTGGGTCTTGCCGGGCAGGCGCGATTCCGGGCCACGGTAACCGTGACGCTGGTCGTAGCTGATCAGGCCTTCATGAACGGCGGTGTTGGCCATTTCCTGCAGGTTGCTCGGCACCGTGGTGGTGACGCGGAAACCTTCGGTGTAGGCGTCGCTGCCGTAGCGCCCGACCATCTCGGCACGGGCCATTTCGGCGATGTACGGTGCGTTAACTTCAGGGGTCGGTACGTGGTAGCTGGCGTTGAGCGGCTCGTTGATCGCGGTGGTGTACGCCGCTTCGTCGATTTTGCCGAGCTTGTACATGCGGCCCAGGATCCAGTCGCGTCGCTCCTTGCTGCGGGCCGGGTTGGCCAGCGGGTTGAAGCGTGACGGCGCCTTGGGCAGGCCGGCAATCATCGCCATCTGCGCCAGGCTCACGTCACGAATCGATTTGCCGTAATACACCTGCGCCGCCGCCTCGATGCCGTAGGCACGGTTACCCAGATAGATCTTGTTGACGTACAGCTCAAGGATTTCGTCCTTGGTCAGCTGGCGTTCGATCTGCAGGGCCAGGAGGATTTCCGTGGTCTTGCGCGAGAAGCTGCGTTCGCTGGTCAGGAAGAAGTTTTTTGCGACCTGCATGGTGATGGTGCTGCCGCCCGACTGGATGTGGCCACTCTTGACCAATTGGGTCGCGGCACGCATCAGGCTGCTGGGGTCAACACCGTAATGGTTAGCAAAGTTGTCGTCTTCAGCACTTAGTAACGCATTGATGAAGTTGGGGGGAATGTCGGCGAAACGTATCGGTGTACGGCGCATTTCGCCGAATTCTGCGATCAACTTGCCGTCGCTGCTGTAGACCCGGAGGGGAATCTGCAACTGGATACTTCTGAGCGCCTCTACGGACGGTAACCCAGGACTAAGATAGAGAAACGCGCCGGACAGAGCCAAAAGCAGCCCGCAGAACACAGCGACGATGGACCACCCGAAAAACTTCAGCAGACGAATCAAGGCTTTTGGATTTCCAGAGAAAGGAATGAATTAGGCGTCAGGGCATTCACGGCAAGTATTCACGGTAAATGGGATCGACCCACGCGGCAGGCAAAGCGGAAAAAAACGCTGGGCATTATAAGCATTTTCCGCCAAGGGCGTCATTTGCCGGTCTGTCAAGGCGCGGTGATTGAACGCAATGGGCATTAGGGAGTCCGTAACTCACGGAAAGTCATAGGGAATGGGTAGTGCTAGGACTCTTCAGTAAAAAGACGAGTTCCCTCCTGGGAATCGATATCAGCTCCACCTCGGTCAAGCTGGTCCAATTGAGCCGCGTCGGCGATCGCCACCGGGTCGAGGCCTACGCCGTGGAGGCGCTGCCTCACAGTGCGGTGGTCGAGAAGCGGATCGCCGAGCTTGAGGTGGTCGGGCAGGCCCTCTCGCGAGTAGTGCTCAAGGCCGATTCGCTCGGCAAGGGCGCAGCGGTAGCGATGGCCGGATCGGCAGTCATCAGCAAACTTATCCAGATGCCCGCCGGACTTTCCGACGAAGCGTTGGAAAACCAGCTCAAGGTCGAGGCCGGACAATATATTCCCTACCCCCTGGACGAGGTCGCCATCGACTTTGAGGTCCAGGGCTGTTCTGCGCACCACCCGGACCAGGTGGACGTGCTGCTGGTGGCTTGTCGCAAGGAGCACGTCGAGGCGCGGGAAGCGGTCCTGGCGCTGGCGGGACTGACGGCGCGGGTGGTTGATATCGAGGTCGCCGCACTCGAGCGCGTCCTGGCGTTGCAGGTCGCGGTGCCGGGGCGGACTTCGGCGCTGGTCGATATCGGCGCCAGCATGACCACCCTCAGCGTGCTGCACGACGGTCGAGTCATTTATAGCCGCGAACAATTGTTTGGCGGGCGCCAGTTGAGTGAAGCCATCCAGCGGCTTTATGGCCTGTCGGCCGATGAGGCCGAGCGGGCGAAGCATGATGGGCGTTTGCCGGACGACTACCCCGATCAGGTCCTGCAGCCGTTTTGCCAGGAGCTGGTGCAACAGGTCGCACGTTCCCTGCAGTTCTTTGCCGAATCGCCCCAGGCTCGGGCGCTGGATGACCTGCTGCTGGCGGGCGGTAGTGCCGGGTTGCCGGGTTTGGCGGAGGTCTTGGGCCGGGAGCTGGGTGTTGCGGTTCGGCTGGCCGATCCCTTCGCCGGCATGGCCATCGGTGACAAGGTCGATGCGTTGGCCCTGCAGCGTGACGGGCCGATGTTGATGATTGCCTGCGGCCTGGCGTTGCGAGGGCTCGACTGATGGCGCGGATCAATCTGTTGCCCTGGCGCGAAGAGTTGCGCGAGACGCGGCGCAAGCGTTTTTTCCTGACCCTGGGCGCAGTGCTGGTGGGCGGCTTGGCCGTGGTGCTGGTGGCCGAGCGCTACATTGATGCCGCGATCGAGCGACAACTGGCCCGCAATAACCACCTGAGCCAGCAGGCCGCCCACCTCGATCAGCGGATCGTGCAGATCAACGAACTCAAGGCCCATCGCCAGCAACTGATGGAGCGGATGAAGATCATCGAGGACCTGCAAGGTAACCGCTCGATCAGCGCGCGGGTGTTCGACCAGTTGGTGCGGACCCTGCCTGACGGGGTGTATTTCACCGACGTCTCCCAGGTGGGTACTACGCTGGCGATCTCCGGGTCCGCCGAGTCCAATGACCGGATCTCCGAGCTGATGCGTCAGCTGGACCGCTCCGAGTGGTTTGACGCGCCGGTGCTTGGCGAGGTCAAGGGAACGGCGGCCGAAGGTGCGAACCAGGCCAGCCGCTTCCAGCTGAGCGTGCGTCAGACCCGGGCTGCCGCGCCGGAGGACCAGCAGTGAGCATCAGCCGTTGGTTTGCCGCGTTGCGCAAGACGGAATGGGGCGAGCTGGGTACCCACAACATTGGCTCCTGGCCGATCACGGTCAAGACGGCCGTGGCCGGCCTGGTGCTGCTGGTGGTGCTGGCGACGGGCTACAACCTTTATCTCAGCGGTTCGCTGGAACATCTGGAGCACAAGCGCGGGGAGGAGGTGCAGCTCAAGCAGCAGTTCGCCAGCAAGGCCCGCCAGGCTGCGAACCTTGAGCGCTACAGCGAGCAGCTGCATGTCATGCAGAACGCCTTCGGGCTCTTGCTGCGGCAACTGCCCAGCGATACCGAGGTGCCCGGCCTGTTGGAAGACATCAGCCGGACCGGACTGGGCAGTGGCCTGGAATTCGAGGAGATCAAACTGCTGCCGGAGGTGACGCGGCCGTTCTATATCGAGCTGCCGATCCAGATCACCGTGATCGGTGCCTACCATGACCTGGCAACCTTCGTCAGCGGTGTCTCCGGACTGCCGCGCATCGTGACCCTGCATGATTTCGAGATCAAACCGCTGGCGGCGGGCGACGGCTCCCGGTTGCGCATGAGCATCCAGGCCCGGACCTATCGCTACAACGGCCAGGAGCCGCAGCGATGAACGTGCGGCAGTGGGGCGTGATGGTGATGCTGGGCGGCAGTTTGAGCGGCTGCGATGGCCGCGATGATTTCAATGATCTGGACGCCTACATGAATCAGATGCGCCTGCAGCCGCCGGCGCAGATTGAACCAACGCCGGCAATCCGGTCTTACCCATCATTCACCTATGACGCAGCGTCGTTGCGCAGCCCGTTCCAGCCGCCACTCAGGGTCGATCCGGCGGGACGACTTTGGGGTTCGAGCAACGTGGCGCCGGACCCGGCCCGGGTGAAGCAGTTTCTCGAAGGGTTCGGCATTGAACAGTTCGAGATGGTCGGGACCCTTTCCAATGCTTCCGGATCCTTTGCATTGCTGCGCGGTGCGGGTGGTGTGTACCGGCTGAAAGTCGGTGACTACCTGGGGCGCAACGATGGCCGAGTCATCGCTATCAGCGATTCACAGATCGAGGTGGTCGAGATTGTTCCCGATGGAGCGGGAGCCTGGCTGGAGCGACCACGGACGATCCCCTTGAAAGAGCACTCTTAGTGGAACTCGAATAATGAACAGGATTCTTTCAGCCTTCGGCACCGCGCTATGGATAGCGCTGCTGTCGCCCATGGCCTTCGCTGCCAGCCCCAAGACCCAGGATGCCTCCGCCCAGGGGCGCGCCATCAACAGCCTGGATTTCCAGCGTGGCGATCGTGGCGAAGGCAATGTGCAGATCCGCTTGTCCGACCCGGGCATCAGCGCGGACGTCCAGCGCCAGGACGGCAAGATCGTCCTCAGGTTCAGCCGGGTCCAATTGCCCGAGCGGCAGCGTGTGCGCCTCGACGTCAAGGATTTCGCCACCCCGGTGCAGTTCGTCAACGCCACGGCCAAAGCCGATCAGGTGACCATCAGCATCGACGCCGGCGGCGAATTTGATTTTTCGACCTATCAGACCGACCGCCTGCTGACGGTCAGCGTTCGTCCCCTGAATGATAAAGACCGGCAAAAACGTGCCGCGACGCCAGCCTACAGCGGTGAAAAGCTGTCGCTGAATTTCCAGAACATCGAAGTGCGTTCCGTGTTGCAACTGATCGCCGATTTCACCGGGCTCAACCTGGTGGCCAGCGATACGGTGCAGGGCGGCATTACCTTGCGCCTGCAAAATGTGCCCTGGGATCAGGCGCTGGACCTGGTGCTCAAGACCAAGGGGCTGGACCAGCGCAAGATCGGCAACGTGCTGCTGGTGGCGCCGGCGGATGAAATCGCCGCCCGCGAACGCCAGGAACTGGAGTCGCAGAAGCAGCTGGAAGACCTGGCGCCGCTGCGTCGGGAACTGTTGCAGGTCAACTACGCCAAGGCGGCGGATATTGCCAAGCTGTTCCAGTCGGTCACCAGCGTTGAAGAAAAGGCCGACGAACGAGGCTCGATCACGGTCGATGACCGGACCAACAACATCATTGCCTACCAGACCCAGGAGCGCCTCGACGAGCTGCGGCGGATCGTGGCGCAGCTGGATATCCCGGTGCGCCAGGTGATGATCGAGGCGCGCATCGTCGAAGCCAACGTCGACTACGACAAAAGCCTGGGCGTGCGCTGGGGTGGCTCGGTGCAGAACCAGGGCAACTGGAATGCCTCCGGGGTACAGAACGGTGCCAATGGTTCGTCGACCATCGGCACGCCGGGCAGCACCAGCAGCAACGCGCCCTTCGTCGACCTGGGGGCGGTGGCCAACACCTCGGGGATCGGCATCGCCTACATCACCGATAACGTGCTGCTCGACCTGGAGCTGACCGCCATGGAAAAGACCGGCAACGGGGAAATTGTCTCGCAACCAAAGGTGGTCACTTCCGACAAGGAAACCGCCAAGATCCTCAAGGGCACCGAGATTCCCTACCAGGAGGCCAGCTCCAGTGGCGCCACCTCGGTGGCATTCAAGGAGGCCTCGTTATCGCTGGAGGTGACGCCGCAGATCACCCCGGACAACCGCATCATCATGGAGGTCAAGGTCACCAAGGATGAGCCGGACTACCTCAACAGGGTTCAGGATGTGCCGCCCATCAGGAAAAACGAGGTCAACGCCAAGGTTCTGGTCAACGACGGGGTGACGATCGTCATCGGTGGGGTTTTCTCGAATACGCAAAGCAAGGTTGTAGATAAAGTGCCATTTCTTGGCGATGTGCCGTATCTTGGCCGCCTTTTCCGGCGTGACGTGGTGTCGGAGAAAAAATCCGAGCTGCTGGTATTTCTCACTCCGCGTATCATGAATAACCAGGCGATTGCTGTGAGTCGTTGATTCTGTGCGAAATTTGATTCTTGTTGGGCCGATGGGGGCTGGAAAAAGCACCATCGGTCGCTTGCTGGCCAAAGAGCTGCGCCTGCCATTCAAAGATTCCGATAAGGAAATTGAACTGCGCACGGGCGCCAATATCCCGTGGATCTTCGATAAGGAAGGCGAGCCCGGCTTTCGTGACCGCGAGCAGGCGATGATTGCCGAACTCTGTGGATCCGACGGCGTGGTGCTGGCCACCGGCGGCGGCGCGGTCATGCGTGAAGCCAATCGTCGAGCCCTGCACGAAGGCGGGCGCGTGGTCTATCTGCATGCTTCGGTGGAGCAGCAGGTGGGGCGTACCGCACGGGACCGCAACCGTCCGCTGCTACGCACTGCCGACCCGGCGAAAACCCTTCGCGACCTGCTGACCATCCGCGACCCGCTTTATCGGGAAATCGCCGATCTGGTGGTGGAAACCGATGAGCGGCCGCCGCGAATGGTGGTTCTGGACATACTGGAGCGCTTGCAGCAGCTTCCTCCCCGTTAATGCGCCGAGCGAAATGCGCTATCCTCGGCGTCGCGCTTTGACCGCCTGAGGTCGTGGCGTAGAGCCATCAGAGAGCGTCAGAACACCAGGCAATGCCAGCCGTTGATACAGGGCTCGGCGCCTGCTTCCATCTTCACTGTGGGGACACATGCAGACACTTAAGGTCGACCTGGGCGAGCGCAGCTACCCGATTCATATTGGCGAAGGTTTGTTGGATCAACCCGAGCTGCTGGTACCGCATATCGCCGGGCGGCAAGTGGCGATCATTTCCAATGAAACTGTCGCGCCGCTGTACCTTGAGCGTCTGACCCGCAGCCTCGGGCAGTTTTCCGTGATCTCGGTGATTCTTCCGGATGGCGAAGCCTTCAAGAACTGGGAAACCCTGCAGCTGATTTTCGACGGCCTGCTGACCGCGCGGCATGATCGGCGGACCACCGTCATCGCCCTGGGTGGCGGGGTTATCGGCGATATGGCCGGTTTTGCCGCAGCTTGCTATCAGCGCGGTGTCGACTTCATCCAGATTCCCACCACCCTGCTGTCGCAAGTGGATTCCTCGGTCGGCGGCAAGACCGGAATCAACCATCCGCTGGGCAAGAACATGGTTGGGGCGTTCTATCAGCCCAATGTAGTGCTGATCGATACCACCAGTCTCAACACCTTGCCGGCGCGCGAGCTATCGGCAGGCCTGGCGGAAGTGATCAAGTACGGGCTGATCTGCGATGAGCCTTTTCTCACCTGGCTTGAAGAAAACGTCGACCGGCTGCGAGCTCTGGACCAACAAGCGCTGACTTACGCCATCGAACGCTCCTGCGCGGCCAAGGCGGCCGTGGTCGGCGCCGACGAACGTGAGTCCGGTGTACGCGCCACGCTCAACCTGGGCCACACCTTTGGCCACGCCATCGAAACCCACATGGGTTATGGCGTATGGCTGCATGGCGAGGCGGTGGCTGCGGGCACCGTCATGGCCCTCGAAATGTCCGCGCGCCTGGGCTGGATTTCCGCCCAGGAACGCGACCGCGGCATTCGCCTGTTCCAGCGCGCGGGCTTGCCGGTCATCCCCCCTGAGGAGATGACCGAAGCGGATTTTCTCGAACATATGGCAATTGACAAGAAAGTGATCGACGGTCGTTTGCGTCTGGTGCTATTGCGCCGCATGGGCGAAGCCGTAGTGACCGACGATTATCCGAAAGAGGTTTTACAGGCCACGCTGGGAGCGGATTACCGCGTTCTGGCTCAGCTTAAAGGTTAATAAGATCCCCATGACTAGTTTGCACGCCGACGAGGCTTTCCTCGGCCATTACCAGTTAAGCCACGACCCTTTTGCACCGCGGGTCCCTGGTTTCAAATTTTTCCCTGCCCAACGCAAACCGGTGTTGGGCCAGTTGCATCACCTGGCGCGTTATAGCCAGCTGTTGCTGGTGGTTACCGGCCCCCAAGGCAGTGGCAAGACCCTGTTGCGCCAGGCCCTGGTGGCCAGCACCAACAAGCAATCGGTGCAGAGCGTGGTGGTTTCCGCCCGTGGCGCCGGCGACGCGGCCGGCGTGTTGCGCCAGGTGGCGCAGGCGTTGAATGTGGCCCAGGCCGAGGTCGGGCCGATCCTGTCCCAGGTGGTGCAACTGGCACTGACTGGCCAGGAAGTCTATCTGCTGGTGGATGATGCCGAGCAACTCGACGAGTCAGCCCTGGAAGCCTTGCTGGCCCTGGCCGCTGGCGCGCCGGAAGGTCGGCCGCATGTGTTCCTGTTTGGCGAGTCGTCGCTGATTGCCGCCCTGGAGCAATTGAGCACCGAGGAAGAGCGCTTCCACGTCATCGAATTGCAGCCCTACAGCGAAGAAGAAACCCGCGAATACCTGGCCCAGCGTCTTGAGGGGGCAGGCCAGGGGATCGAACTTTTCTCTGCGGATCAGATCACTGATATTCACGAAAGCTCCGATGGCTGGCCTGGCAACATCAACCAGGTCGCTCGCGATGCAATGATCGAAGCCATGATTGCCAGCCGCTCAGCGGTCAAGCGTCCAAGTATGGGGTTCAACATGCCGAAGAAACACGTATTGGCGATATCCGCAGTAGTGGTTGTCGCGGTGGCCGCTGCCTGGTTGATGCCGGGTCGCAGCAAAGCGCCGGCGACCGGCGCACCTGCTACTGAACAAGCGCAGCTGCCCCTGGGGCAGAAACCGACACCTAACAGTGGTGGAAGCCCGGCGGTCGAATTCGCCGGCTCTTCGCAGCCAATGCCGCTGCCGCTGGTAGGCCAGTCGCAACCGGTCATGCGCGGCCCTCTGGCCGAGGCGGCAGGTGGCATCAGCGAAGGCGACGATGGCGTGCCGGTCGAAGGCTCCAGCGCCACGCCACCGACCGTGACCACCACCGCGCCGCCTAGCGGCATGGCAGCGGGCCCGGCGCCGACTCCGGCCGCGCGTCCGACCCCGGCACCGACCCAGGTCGCCACCGCCAAACCTGCTGCCAAGCCCGCAGAGAAACCGGTCGCCGCCGCCAAACCGGCTGCGCCTGCCAAACCTGTCGAGAAACCAGTGGTGGTGGCCAAGGCCACCGGTGGCAGTTGGTACGCCGGCCAGGCGCCGGGCAACTACGTGGTGCAGATCCTCGGCACCAGCTCGGAAACCGCAGCCCAGAGCTTCGTCAAGGAGCAGGGTGGCGAGTACCGTTATTTCAAGAAAGTCCTCAACGGCAAGCCGCTTTACGTGATCACTTACGGCAACTTCTCCAGCCGTGATGCAGCTGTAAACGCCATCAAAGCCTTGCCAGCGAAGGTTCAGGCTGGTAAACCTTGGCCTCGCACTGTCGCCAGCGTCCAACAAGAACTGGCAACAACTCGCTGAAGATTCGGCGGCCTTACCCAGGCCGCCTCTCCCGGCACCTCAAAAAAAATCACAAGGGCATGCTGCCTTCCAGGCCGCGTGCCTTGTGGTGTCTGCGTCACAGTGGCTTTTGAGTCGTAGCGGTCAACATTAAAAATATTTTGACTAGCACAGCGTATCGCTTTAAACCTTTCATAAATGCGACATAGATTTGCGACATTTCGTCGCCAAATTTGTGAGCGTCTGTGTCGGTGTGTACAATGACCTCCCTTTTGCCCCCGCAAAGCTGGCGTACGTTCGGCGCGGATGGTAACGGGTTGAATTGAAAAGAAATTTGCCTCGAACAAGAGGCAGCCTGGTGAGAAAGTGTCTATGAAAGCAGGTCTGTACCAACCAGATGAATTCAAGGATAACTGTGGTTTCGGCCTGATAGCCCATATGCAGGGCGAACCCAGTCATACCCTGTTGCAAACGGCCATTGAGGCCCTGACCTGCATGACCCACCGCGGTGGGATCAACGCAGACGGCAAGACCGGCGACGGTTGCGGTCTGCTGATGCAAAAGCCCGATCTGTTCCTGCGCGCCATCGCCAAGGAACACTTCGGCAATGACCTGCCCAAGCAGTACGCCGTGGGCATGGTGTTCTTCAACCAGGATCCGGTAAAAGCCCAGGCTGCTCGCGAGAACATGAACCGCGAGATCCTGGCTGCCGGCCTGCAATTGATCGGCTGGCGCAAAGTGCCAATCGATACCAGCGTGCTCGGCCGCCTGGCCCTGGAGCGCCTGCCGCAGATCGAACAGGTGTTTATCGGTGGCGAGTCCTTGAGCGATCAGGATTTCGCGATCAAGCTGTTCAGCTCCCGTCGTCGCTCCTCGGTGGCCAACGCCGCCGACACTGACCACTACATCTGCAGCTTTTCCCACAAGACCATCATCTATAAAGGCCTGATGATGCCGGCCGACCTGGCCGCCTTCTATCCAGACCTGGGTGACCCGCGCCTGCAAACCGCGATCTGCGTGTTCCACCAGCGCTTCTCCACCAACACCCTGCCGAAATGGCCGCTGGCCCAGCCATTCCGCTTCCTCGCCCACAACGGCGAGATCAACACCATCACCGGCAACCGCAACTGGGCCCAGGCCCGTCGCACCAAGTTCGCCAACGACCTGATCCCGGACCTCGAAGAGCTCGGCCCGCTGGTCAACCGCGTGGGTTCCGACTCTTCCAGCATGGACAACATGCTGGAGCTGATGGTCACCGGCGGCATCGACCTGTTCCGTGGCGTGCGGATGATCATTCCGCCAGCGTGGCAGAACGTCGAGACCATGGACCCGGACCTGCGTGCGTTCTACGAGTACAACTCGATGCACATGGAGCCGTGGGACGGTCCGGCCGGCGTGGTCATGACCGACGGCCGTTATGCCGTGTGCCTGCTCGACCGTAACGGTCTGCGCCCGGCGCGCTGGGTCACCACCAAGAACGGTTTCATCACCCTGGCTTCGGAAATCGGTGTCTGGAACTACCAGCCTGAAGACGTGATCGCCAAGGGCCGTGTCGGCCCGGGTCAGATCTTTGCCGTGGACACCGAAACCGGGCAGATCCTCGACACCGACGCCATCGATAACCGCTTGAAGTCCCGCCATCCGTACAAGCAATGGCTGCGCAAGAACGCCCTGCGCATCCAGGCGACCATGGAAGACAACGACCACGGTTCGGCTTTCTACGATGTCGACCAGCTCAAGCAGTACATGAAGATGTACCAGGTCACGTTCGAAGAGCGCGACCAGGTGCTGCGTCCACTGGGCGAGCAGGGCTACGAAGCGGTCGGCTCCATGGGCGACGATACGCCAATGGCCGTGCTGTCCCAGCGTGTGCGCACGCCGTACGACTATTTCCGCCAGCAGTTCGCCCAGGTCACCAACCCGCCGATCGACCCGCTGCGTGAAGCCATCGTCATGTCGCTGGAAATCTGCCTCGGTGCCGAGCGCAATATCTTCCAGGAGTCGCCGGAACACGCCTCGCGCGTGATCCTCAGCTCGCCGGTCATTTCCCCGGCCAAGTGGCGTTCGCTGATGAACCTCGACCGCCCGGGCTTCGAGCGTCAGATCATCGATCTGAACTACGACGAAAGCCTTGGCCTGGAAGCGGCGATCCGCAACGTGGCCGATCAGGCTGAAGAAGCCGTGCGCTCCGGCCGCACCCAGATCGTCCTCAGCGATCGTCATATCGCACCGGGCAAGCTGCCGATCCACGCCTCCCTGGCCACTGGCGCGGTGCACCACCGCCTGACCGAAAAGGGCCTGCGCTGCGACTCCAACATCCTGGTCGAGACCGCCACTGCCCGCGATCCGCACCACTTCGCGGTATTGATCGGTTTTGGCGCTTCGGCGGTCTACCCGTTCCTGGCCTACGAAGTGCTGGGCGATCTGATCCGCACCGGTGAAGTGCTGGGCGACCTCTACGAGGTGTTCAAGAACTACCGCAAGGGCATCACCAAGGGCCTGCTCAAGATCCTGTCGAAAATGGGTATCTCGACCATCACTTCGTACCGCGGTGCGCAGTTGTTCGAGGCCATCGGCCTGTCTGAGGAAGTCTGCGAGCTGAGCTTCCGTGGCGTACCAAGCCGCATCAAGGGTGCGCGCTTTGTCGACATCGAAGCCGAGCAGAAAGCCCTGGCAGCCGAAGCCTGGAGCCCGCGCAAGGCCATCCAGCAGGGCGGTTTGCTGAAGTTCGTCCACGGTGGCGAGTACCACGCTTACAACCCGGACGTGGTCAACACCCTGCAGGCCGCTGTGCAGCAGGGCGACTACGCCAAGTTCAAGGAATACACGGCGCTGGTGGACAACCGCCCGGTGTCGATGATCCGCGACCTGTTCAAGGTCAAGGTCCTGGATACCGCGCTCGACCTCAGCGAAGTCGAGCCCCTGGAGTCGGTGCTCAAGCGCTTCGATTCCGCCGGGATCTCCCTCGGCGCACTGTCGCCCGAGGCCCACGAAGCCCTGGCCGAAGCCATGAACCGCCTGGGTGCGCGCTCCAACTCCGGTGAAGGCGGCGAAGACCCGGCGCGTTACGGCACCATCAAGAGCTCGAAAATCAAGCAAGTGGCCACCGGTCGTTTTGGTGTCACCCCGGAGTACCTGGTCAACGCCGAAGTGCTGCAGATCAAGGTGGCCCAGGGTGCCAAGCCCGGTGAGGGCGGCCAGCTGCCAGGCGGCAAGGTCAACGGCCTGATCGCCAAGCTGCGCTATGCGGTTCCGGGCGTGACCCTGATCTCGCCACCGCCGCACCACGACATCTATTCCATCGAAGACTTGTCGCAGCTGATTTTCGACCTGAAGCAGGTCAATCCCCAGGCGCTGGTCTCGGTCAAGCTGGTGGCGGAAGCCGGCGTTGGCACCATCGCCGCTGGCGTGGCCAAGGCCTATGCCGACCTGATCACCATCTCCGGCTACGACGGCGGCACCGGCGCTTCGCCGCTGACGTCGATCAAGTACGCGGGCGCTCCGTGGGAGCTGGGCCTGGCGGAAACCCACCAGACCCTGCGCGGCAACGACCTGCGCGGCAAGGTCCGGGTGCAGACCGACGGCGGCCTGAAAACCGGCCTCGACGTGATCAAGGCCGCAATCCTCGGCGCCGAAAGCTTCGGCTTCGGCACCGCGCCAATGATCGCCCTGGGCTGCAAATACCTGCGCATCTGCCACCTGAACAACTGCGCCACCGGCGTGGCGACGCAGAACGAGAAACTGCGCAAGGATCACTACATCGGCACCGTCGACATGGTGGTGAACTTCTTCACCTACGTCGCCGAAGAAACCCGCGAGTGGCTGGCCAAGCTCGGCGTGCGCTCCCTCGAAGAGCTGATCGGGCGTACCGATCTGCTGGAAATCCTCGAAGGCCAGACCGCCAAGCAGCAACACCTGGACCTGACGCCGTTGCTGGGCAGTGATCACATCCCGGCCGACAAACCGCAGTTCTGCCAGGTGGACCGCAACCCGCCGTTCGACAAAGGCCTGCTGGCCGAGAAGATGGTCGACATGGCGAGGTCGGCCATCAACGACCTCAGCGGCGCCGATTTTGCCCTGGATATCTGTAACTGCGACCGTTCGATCGGTGCGCGGATCTCCGGTGAAATCGCCAAGCTCCACGGCAACCAGGGCATGGCCAAGGCGCCGATCACGTTCCGCTTCAAGGGCACCGCAGGCCAGAGCTTCGGCGTATGGAACGCCGGTGGCTTGAACATGTACCTGGAAGGCGACGCCAACGATTACGTGGGCAAGGGCATGACCGGCGGCAAGCTGGTGATCGTTCCGCCCAAAGGCAGCGTGTACAAGACCCAGGACAGCGCGATTATCGGCAACACCTGCCTGTACGGCGCCACTGGCGGCAAGCTGTTTGCCGCAGGTACGGCCGGCGAGCGGTTCGCGGTGCGCAACTCCGGTGCCCACACCGTGGTTGAAGGCACGGGCGATCACTGCTGCGAATACATGACCGGAGGTTTCGTCTGCGTCCTGGGCAAGACCGGTTACAACTTCGGCTCAGGCATGACCGGCGGGTTCGCCTACGTGCTCGACCAGGACAACACCTTCGTTGACCGGGTCAACCACGAACTGGTGGAAATCCAGCGGATCAGCGGCGAAGCGATGGAGGCCTATCGCAGCCACCTGCAACGTGTGCTGGACGAGTACGTCGCGGAAACCGACAGCGAGTGGGGACGTAATCTCGCCGAGAACCTCGATGACTACTTGCGTCGTTTCTGGCTGGTCAAACCCAAGGCGGCGAGCTTGAAATCTCTGCTCACCAGTACTCGTGCCAACCCGCAATAACGACGCAGCTGCAAGCGGCAAGCTTCAAGCCGCAAGTTAACAGCAGTGCGCGATATGCCTGCACACGTGATTGTCTTGCAGCTTGAAGCTTGTAGCTTCGAGCTGCTGCTAAGAGGTTTTGATAATGGCCGAACGTCTGAATAACGACTTCCAATTCATCGAAGTCGGGCGTAAAGACCCGAAGAAGAAACTGTTGCGTCAACGCAAGAAAGAGTTCGTGGAAATCTACGAACCGTTCAAACCCCAGCATTCGGCCGACCAGGCCCACCGCTGCCTGGGTTGCGGCAACCCGTATTGCGAATGGAAGTGCCCGGTGCACAACTTCATTCCCAACTGGCTGAAGTTGGTGGCCGAGGGCAACATCCTCCAGGCCGCCGAGCTGTCGCACCAGACCAATACCCTGCCGGAAGTCTGCGGCCGCGTTTGCCCCCAGGACCGGCTGTGCGAGGGTGCCTGCACCCTTAACGACGGTTTTGGCGCGGTGACCATCGGTTCGGTGGAGAAGTACATCACCGACACCGCCTTCGCCATGGGCTGGCGTCCGGACATGTCCAAGGTCAAGCCGACCGGCAAGCGCGTCGCGATCATCGGCGCCGGCCCGGCAGGCCTGGGCTGTGCCGACGTTCTGGTGCGCGGCGGCGTGACCCCGGTGGTGTTCGACAAGAACCCGGAAATCGGCGGCCTGCTGACCTTCGGCATCCCCGAGTTCAAGCTGGAAAAGACCGTGCTGAGCAATCGCCGCGAAGTCTTCACTGGCATGGGTATCGAGTTCCGCCTCAACACCGAGGTGGGCAAGGACGTGACCATGGAGCAACTGCTCGCCGAATACGATGCCGTGTTCATGGGCATGGGCACCTACACCTACATGAAAGGCGGTTTTGCCGGTGAAGACCTGCCAGGCGTGCATGACGCGCTCGATTTCCTGATTGCCAACGTCAACCGCAACCTGGGCTTTGAAAAGTCGCCGGAAGATTTCGTCGACATGAAAGGCAAGAGGGTGGTGGTCCTGGGCGGCGGCGACACGGCGATGGACTGCAACCGCACGTCGATCCGTCAGGGCGCCAAGTCGGTGACCTGCGCCTATCGTCGTGACGAAGCGAACATGCCGGGCTCGCGCAAGGAAGTGAAAAACGCCAAGGAAGAAGGGGTGAAGTTCCTCTACAACCGCCAGCCGATCGCCATTGTTGGCGAAGACAAGGTCGAAGGCGTGAAGGTGGTCGAGACCCGTCTCGGCGCGCCGGATGCCCGTGGTCGCCGCAGCCCCGAGCCGATCCCGGGTTCCGAAGAGATCATCCCGGCCGACGCCGTGGTCATCGCCTTCGGTTTCCGCCCGAGCCCGGCACCCTGGTTCGAGCAGTTCAGCATCCAGACCGACAGCCAGGGCCGCGTCGTGGCCCCGGAACAGGCCCAGTACAAACACCAGACCAGCAACCCGAAAATCTTCGCCGGTGGCGATATGGTGCGCGGTTCTGACCTGGTGGTGACGGCGATCTTCGAAGGGCGCAATGCGGCCGAAGGGATCCTCGATTACCTGGGCGTCTGACGACGCCGGCGGCAAGCTGCAAGCGGCAAGTTAGAGGCGATACAGCCTCTCTCTTGAAGCTTGCGCTTGCAGCTTGCAGCTGCTCCCCTCTGTGACAAATTGCCCCCATAGACATAAAGAAACGGCTCTTGCCGTGCCTTTTGCGTCGCGCTCTGAGAAAATGCCCCCACTTTTTTTCCGGATGCCGACATGACTGCCCTGAAGAACGACCGTTTCCTTCGTGCCCTGCTCAAGCAACCCGTAGACGTCACCCCGGTGTGGATGATGCGTCAGGCTGGGCGCTACCTGCCTGAATACCGCGCCAGCCGTGCCAAGGCCGGTGACTTCATGAGCCTGTGCATGAACCCGGAGTTCGCTTGCGAAGTCACGATGCAGCCTCTGGACCGCTATCCGCAGCTGGATGCGGCGATTCTGTTCTCCGACATCCTGACCATCCCCGACGCCATGGGCCAAGGCCTGTATTTTGAAACCGGCGAAGGTCCGCGCTTCAAGAAAGTCGTCAGCACCCTGGCCGATATCGAAGCCCTGCCGATTCCGGATCCGCACAAGGACCTGGGTTATGTGATGGATGCGGTCAGCACCATTCGTCGCGAACTCAATGGCCGTGTACCGCTGATCGGTTTCTCCGGCAGCCCTTGGACCCTGGCGACTTACATGGTCGAAGGCGGCTCGTCGAAAGACTTCCGCAAATCCAAAGCCATGCTTTACGAAAACCCTCAAGCCATGCACTTGCTGCTGGACAAGCTCGCGCAGTCGGTGACGTCCTATCTCAACGGCCAGATCATGGCCGGCGCGCAAGCGGTGCAGATCTTCGACAGCTGGGGTGGCAGCCTCTCGGCGGCGGCCTACCAGGAGTTCTCCCTGGCCTATATGCGCAAGATCGTCAGCGGCCTGATCCGCGAGCACGAGGGGCGCAAGGTTCCGGTGATCCTGTTCACCAAAGGCGGCGGCCTGTGGCTGGAAAGCATCGCCGACGCTGGCGCTGATGCCCTGGGCCTGGACTGGACCTGCGATATCGGCAACGCCCGTGAGCGCGTCGGCAACAAAGTCGCCCTGCAAGGCAACATGGACCCGACCGTGCTCTACGCCAACCCGGAAGCGATCCGCACTGAAGTCGGGCGCATTCTCGCCAGCTACGGCAAAGGCAGCGGCCACGTGTTCAACCTCGGCCACGGCATCACCCCGGAAGTCGATCCGGAACACGCCGGCGCCTTCCTGCGTGCGGTGCATGAGCTGTCGGCGCAGTACCACGAGTAAGCGTCATCCGCTAAAAAACGCCCGGCCAGTGCCGGGCTTTTTTATGGGCGGGGTAAACCGATCGGTGGATTAAGTTTCAATTCAGCATCACTGGTTAACCTGGCTCCATCGAAACCCACACTGGATCACTGCCATGAAAACCCGTTACCTCGTTCTGCTGCTTGCTCCGCTGTTCAGCACCGCTGCTCTGGCTGTCGGTTACACCGGCCCGGGCGCGCACGCGGTCACCACCGTTGCCGCGGCCAACGACGCCGCAGACGACACGCCGGTGGTGTTGCAGGGCCACGTGACCAAGAAGTTGAACAATGACGACAAGTACGAATTCAAGGATGCCAGCGGCACCATCACCGTCGAGATCGATGACGAGGACCTGCCGCCCGTGGCGTTCAACGAAAAGACCCGGGTCAAACTGACCGGTGAAGTCGAGAAGAGCCTGATGAAGCGCGAGATCGATGTCGACCTGGTGGAAATCGTCCAGTAACTCGTCCGGCCTTCTCAGATGCAGTCGCGGGGGGCGGGGGGGGGGGGGGGGGCGGGGGGGGGGGCGGGGGGGGGGGGGCCCCGCCCCCGCCGCGCCGCCGACTGGCCAGTAAAGGGGGGGGGGGGGAGGGGGGGGGGCGGAGGGGG
>NZ_JBLZOM010000005.1:0-324551 GCF_049199125.1 Pseudomonas sp. QD4 | reverse complement strand
CGCCCCCCCCCCCGGCGGGGGGCCCCGGCCCCCCCCGCCCCCACCCCCCCCCCCCGGCATGGGCGTTTCAGATCACTGGGTGGCCAGCGGTGGCAGTTTCGACAGCTTCATGGCAATCAGCAGCGCGCCCACCAGCAACGCCCCGATAAACAGCCCGATCCCATTCCAGCCCCCCAGATGCCAGAACACCCCGCCGGCGGTGCCGGCGATGCTGGAGCCGGCGTAGTAGCTGAACAGGTACAGCGACGAGGCCTGGCCCTTGGCCTTGAGGGCGCGGCGGCCGATCCAGCTGCTAGCCACCGAGTGCGCGCCGAAGAAGCCGAAGGTGAACAGCAGCATGCCCGCCAGTACCAGCGCCAGAGGTTGCAGCAAGGTCAGGGCGATGCCCGCCAGCATCAGCACGATGGTGCCCCAGAGCACGCGGCGACGGCCGAGCCGGTCGGCCAGGGCGCCGATTTTTGCCGAGCTGTAGATACCCGACAGATAAACCACCGACAGCAGGCCGACCAGCGCCTGGCTCATGTGATAGGGCTCGGCCAGCAGGCGGTAGCCGATGTAGTTGAACAGGGTCACAAAGGCCCCCATCAGCAGGAAACCTTCAAGGAACAACCAGGGCAGGCCGGCGTCGCGAAAGTGCATGGTGAAGCCGTCCAGCAGGCTGCGCGGGTGCAGCGAGCGGGCGCGGAAGTTGCGTGATTCGGGGAGGATCTTCCAGAACACCGCCGCCGCGATCAGGGACAACCCGCCGATCACCAGCATCGCTGTGTGCCAGCTGACGAAGTCGATCAGGACCCCGACGATCAGCCGCCCGCTCATGCCGCCGATGGCATTGCCGCCGATGTACAGGCCCATGGCCAGGCCGATGTGCTGCGGGTGGATCTCTTCGCTCAGGTAGGTCATGGCCACCGCCGCCAGGCCGCTCAGCGACAGCCCCACCAGCGCGCGCATCACCAGCACTCCCTGCCAGCTTGGCATCAGGGCGCTGGCCATGGTGCAGGCGGCCGCGGCCAGCAGCGCCGCGACCATCACCGGTTTGCGGCCGACGCGGTCGGAGATCGGGCCGGTGATCAGCAAGCCGACCGCCAGCATGCCGGTGGCAACGGACAGGATCAGGCTGCTCTGGGCCGCATTGATGGAAAACTCTTTGGACAGCAGCGGCATCATCGGTTGCACGCAGTACAGCAGGGCAAAGGTGGCGAAGCCGCCGGCAAACAGGGCCAGCACGGTTCGCATGAACATCGGCGTGCCGTGTTCGATGTAAATGTCACTGCGCAAAGGGAGAACGTCGTCGAGGGCGGGAGCGGGTGTTTCTTGGGCAAGTGGAGCAACGGCAGATTTCACGGGGACCTCAGGGGGGATGCGCAGCCGGTCAGGCAATGGAAAAAAGCATATAGCTGGCTAATGATTCTTTCCAATATATTGTTCGACCTGTTTGATAGGTTGTACGACCTAATGGAGCCTTTATGGAATTGCGTCATCTGCGCTACTTCATCGCGGTGGCCGAAGAGCTGCATTTCGGCCGCGCCGCGCAGGCCTTGGGGATCTCCCAACCCCCGTTGAGCCAGCAGATCCAAGCACTGGAACAGGAGATCGGGGCGCGGCTGTTCGAGCGTACCAACCGTCGGGTCGAACTCAGCGAGGCCGGGCGCCTGTTTCTCGAAGAAGCACGGCTGGTCCTGGCCCAGGTGGATAAGGCCGCCGATGTGGCCCGTCGCGCGCAACTGGGGGAGTTGGGGGAACTGAAGATCGGTTTCACCTCGTCGGCGCCCTTCAATTCCAATATCCCCCAGGCGATCTTCGCCTTTCGCCAGCGCTTCCCGGCGGTGCACCTCAACCTGCGGGAGATGAGCAGCACCCAGGTGGCGGATGCGTTGGTGGACCAGTCGATCCAGGTCGGCCTGATGCGACCCTTGCCGCTGCCTGACTCTTTGAGCGTGGTGGAGTTGCTGCGCGAGCCGCTGGTGGCGGTCCTCAGTGCCAAGCACCCGCTGGTGACGGGCAGTGAGGACGGCCTGCCGTTGTCGGCGCTGGCCCATGAGCCGTTTGTGTTCTTCCCGCGCAGTTATGGCAGCGGCCTGTACGCGCAACTGCTGAGCCTGGCCCGTGATGCCGGGTTCACCCCGCATTTTGCCCAGGAGGCGGGCGAGGCCATGACCATCATCGGCCTGGTGGCGGCCGGGCTTGGGGTCTCGGTGTTGCCGGCGTCGTACCAGCGCATGCGCATCGACGGCGTGGTCTATCGCCGGCTGCTGGACCCGGAAGCGGTGTCGGCGGTATGGCTGGTACAGCGCACCGATCAGGCTTCGCCGATGGCCAAGGCCTTTGTCGAATTGCTCACGCGCAAGACCGAAAGCCTGGGAGGGCGGGCCTGATCGCCGGCCGGCAGGTTATTGCAGTCGCACCAGATCGCCGCGCAACGCCACGCCGGCCATCAGCACTCCGGCATGGCACTCGTAGGTGTTGAGGTCTTTGCGCACGTGGTGCTTGTAGTAACTGACGATGTTGGTCACGGCGTTGGCCCCGGCCTTCTTGGCAGCGGCCTGCAAGGTGATCAACGCCGATTGCAGCACCCATTCGCAGGCGTCGTTGTCGCTCTTGTTGAAGCCGTTGGTCTTTTTGTTGGTGGCGACGTCGCTTACCAGTAGGCGCATCGGTCCTGCCGGCTGGTTGCCGGCCAGGTAGAACTGCACGCTGCCGTCCAGGCGTCCGGCGCGGATCGCATCGGCCACGACTTTCTCGAAGGGCATGTACAGCAGGTTAGTGGCGTGCCCGGTGTCGGGCAGCAGGCTGAGCAGGGCAACGGCGAACAGGGCTTTGATAGGCATGGTCAGCTCCTTGACGTTGAAGGAGAACCGCGATCATCCGCCGGCCCGGAATGCGTTTGGACAAACGCCGTGACGGTCACCTCGCAGTTCGCGCGGGCTGCAATGGGTCAGCTCGCTGTTGCGAGTGTAGACCGGGATTTGCCCCGCGCCGTAGCCGCTGCCGAGGCCCGAGGCTGCGCTGGCCCTCACAGCCGCCGTGGTTGCTTTGGCTGGCGGCAGCAACAGAAAGGGCGCCCTGAGGCGCCCTGGATGCAGCAGGGGCTTGGCTTACTGCACTTTGGCCAGGTCGCCGCGCAACGCTACGCCGGCCATGACGGCGCCGGCGTGGCACTCGTAGGTCTTGGCGTCTTTGCGTTCGTTGCTTTTGTAGAAGCTGGCGATGTCGGTCACGGCATTGGCGCCGACTTTTTTCGCCGCCTGGTGCAGGGTGATCAGCGCCGACTGCAGGGCCCATTCGCAGGCCACTTCGTCAGACTTGTTGAAAGCGTTGGTTTTCTTGTTGGTCACGGCGCCCGGGCTGATGACCGAGACCTTGCCCGCTGGCTTGTTGCCGGCCAGGTAGAACTTGACGCTGCCGTCGATCTTGCCGGTGGCGATGGCTTCGGCGACGACTTTGTCGAATGGGAGGTACAGCGCGGTGTCACGGGCCTGGCTGATGCCGGGCAAGGTAGCGAGCAGCAGGGTGGCGGCCGCGGCCAGGGTCTTGATTTGCATGGTGGTCTCCTTGACGTCTAAGGGGGGCAAAGCACAAAGGTGCAGCCGCCGCCCTGGGGCGACGGCTACAGATCAGTTCGGCGCAGGGATGGCCTGGGCCGCGTCGGACAGCTGTTGCGCGGTGCGTTCGTTCTGGTTGTCACGCAGCTCGCGCAGGATGCCCTTGTCCAGCAGGCGCACCCAGCGGATGTAGTTCTTGTGGATCTTGCCGTCCTTGTAGTCCAGGTCACGGCTGTCGCGGTAGACGATCTTGTAGAAGCTGGCCGAGTACTCGATGTCGATCTCGGCATGGAATTCCTGGCGCACGGTGATCTGCGCCTGGATCAGGCCGGGGCTGATGCGTTGCACCTCCCACTTGCGGGCCACCAGGTTTTTCAGGATGGCCTGTTTGACCTGGTCCTGGTCGGCGGTGATGGTCGCCGGGATGACGCGGTTCGGGGTGTACATGCGTTTGCTGGTGCAGGAGACCGTGGTCAGCAGCGCCAGAACGATCAAGGTTGCGCGAAGCAGGGAAGACATTCCGTTTTCTCCAGTGGGGTGGGGCGGTTACGACCAGCGGCGGAAAATCAACGACGTGTTGACCCCGCCAAAGGCAAAGTTGTTGTTCATCACGTACTGATGGCTCATCTGCCGGAACTCGCCGCGCAGGTAGTCCAGTTCGCCGCAACGGGGGTCGACTTCATCGAGGTTGAAGGTGTGCACGTACTGATCGCGGTTGAGCATCTCGATGCTGAACCACGACTCCAGCGCGCCGCAGGCACCCAGGGTGTGGCCGAGGAAGCTCTTCTGCGAACTGATGGGCATGCCGCTGCCGAACAGGCTGCTGGTGGCCAGGGTTTCGGCAATGTCGCCCTGTTCGGTGGCCGTGCCGTGGCCGTTGACGTAGCCGATGGCGGACGCCGGGATGCCGGCGTCTTCCAGGGCCAGCTCCATGGCCCGGCGCATGGTGGTCTGCTCCGGCCGGGTGGTGTGCTGGCCATCGGCGTTGCTGCCAAAACCGACGATTTCCGCGTGGATGTGCGCACCGCGCGCCAGGGCATGCTCCAGTTCCTCGAGCACCAGCATGCCGCCGCCTTCACCGATCACCAGGCCGTCGCGGCCGCTGTCGTAGGGCCGAGGACTGGTTTGCGGGGCGTCGTTTTTCAGGCTGGTGGCGTACAGCGCGTCGAACACCATGGCTTCGGTGGGGCACAGCTCTTCGGCGCCGCCGGCGAGCATCAGCGGCAAGCGTCCGAACTTGATCGCCTCATAGGCGTAGCCGATGCCCTGGCTGCCGCTGGTGCAGGCGCTGGAGGTGGGAATCAGGCGCCCGGTGAGGCCGAAGAAGATGCTGATATTGGCCGCCGTGGTGTGGGGCATCATGCGCACGTAGGAGTTGGCGTTCAGGCCTTCTGCCACCGAGTTCAGCAGCATGTTGCCGAAGGCCTTGATCTCGTCGGTGCTGCCGGTGGACGAGCCACAGGCCACGCCCATGCGCCCGTCCTTGATCGACTCGTCGCCCAGCAGCCCGGCGTCGGCCAGCGCTTGCTCGGCGGCGCCCACGGCCAGGCGCGAAACCCGGCCCATGCTGCGCAATTGCTTGCGGGTCCAGTGGGCCGGAACCTTGAAGTCATCGATCGGCCCCGCCAGGCGGGTGTTGAGTTCGGTAAAGCGATCCCACTCGTCCATGCGCCGGATGCCGCTGCGGTTGGCGCTGAAGTTGCCGGCGATGGTGGCCCAGTCGCTGCCCAGGGAGGTGATGCCGGCCATGCCGGTGACGACCACGCGTTTCATCAGCACAGGCCTCCGTTGACGGCCAGCACCTGGCGCGTGATGTAGGACGCTTCGGCCGACATCAGGAAGTTCACCGCACTGGCGACTTCTTCCGGGGTGCCCATGCGTTGTGCGGGGATCATTTTCATCAGTTCCTCCACCGGGACGTTCTCGTCGAGCATGGCGGTGTCGATCAGGCCCGGGGCCACGCAGTTGACGGTGATCTTGCGCTTGCCCAGCTCGATGGCGAGGGCCTTGGCGGCACCGATCACACCGGCCTTGGAGGCGCTGTAGTTGACCTGGCCACGGTTGCCGATCAGCCCGGAGACCGAGGTGATGCAGACAATGCGCCCGGCGGCGCGGCGCCGTATCATCGGCATCATCACCGGGTGCAGCACGTTGTAGAAACCGTCGAGGTTGGTGCGCAGCACGTCGTCCCAGTCGTCCTCGGTCAGGGCCGGGAAGGCGCCGTCCCGGGTCAGCCCGGCATTGAGTACCACGCCGTAGTAGGCGCCGTGGGTGTCGACGTCGGCTTCAAGAATGGCCTTGCAGGTGGCGCGGTCGGCGACGTCGAATTGCAGGATGCGCGCATTGCGCCCCAGGGCCTGGACTTCGGCCTGCACCGCCTGGGCCTCGGCGAGGCCGGTGCGGCAGTGCAGCACCAGGTCATGCCCGGCCTGGGCCAGGCGCAGGGCGATGGCGCGGCCGATACCACGGCTGGAGCCTGTGACCAGTACGGATTCAGTCATGGCGGGGTTCCTGTGTTTCGTCGAGATAGTGGGCCGCGTGCGGCGGGCGGAACACGTTGAGGCGAGCGCTGGCCTGGATGCCCGGGCCGCTGAGGTGGCACTCGAATACGCCCATGCCGTTGTCGTCTTCCAGGGAGCGCAGAGCGTGGATGCGCAGCTCGCTGCCGGCCGGAAAGTGTTCCACATTGCATTCGAATTTGCGCGTGCCGAGCAAAAAGCCCAGCTCCACGGCCTGCCCTTGCTGGCGTGCGCGGCAGCCGGCATAGGCGGCCACGCTCTGGGCCATCAGCTCGATGCCGAGCCAGGCCGGCAGGCTGCCGTCGGCGCGGTTGAACAGGCCACCGGGCTTGACGGTGAGGCGGGTGTGGATCTGTTCTTCATCGAACCCCAGGACCTGATCGATCAGGATCATGTCGCCCGCGTGGGGCAGCAGTTCGGCGAGTGGCCAAGGGATCATGGGGCGTCTCCGATAATCAGGCTGACGTTGTTGCCGCCGAAGGCAAAGGAGTTGCTCATCAGGCAGCGCGGTGCGCCCGTGGCCAGGCGATCGGCGCTGCCGACCCAGCGCAGGGCGGGCAATTGCGGGTCGGGCTGGGCGTCCCAGACATGGGGTGGCAGGGCCTGTTGCCGGTTGTCGGCGGCCAGGCTCAGCCAGCAGAAGGCGGCTTCCAGGGCCCCGGCGGCGCCCAGGGTGTGGCCGCTCATGGGCTTGGTCGACGAGCAGGGCACGCCATCGGGAAACAGCTCGGCCACGGCCAGGCTTTCCATGGCGTCGTTGTGCTGGGTGGCGGTGCCGTGCAGGTTCAGGTAACCGATCTGCTGCGCTGCCAGGCCGGCACTGCTCAAGGCCTTGCGCATCGCTTGCAGGGCGCCCCGGCCGCTGGGCTCGGGCGCGGAAATATGGTGCGCATCGGAACTCGCGCCGCCGCCCAGCAGGGCGATGGGCTGCTGCGTGCCGGATTCCCTGCTCATCAGGAACAGCACCGCAGCCTCGCCGATATTGATCCCGTCGCGGTTGACCGAAAACGGGTTGCAGCGCTGGTCACTGACGGCTTCCAGCGCCGAAAAACCATTCAGGGTCAGTTGGCACAGGCTGTCGACCCCGCCGCACAGCACCGCGTCGCACAACCCCAGGTCGAGCAGGCGCCGGGCGCTCATCAGGGCCCGGGCGCTGGAGGTGCAGGCGGTGGAAATCACGTAGGCCGGACCGCTCAGTTGCAGCCAGTCGGCGAGAAAGTTCGCCGGTGCCCCGAGTTCCTGCTGCTGGTAGTCGTAGTGGGCCGGGAAGTGCTGGTCGCGCAGGTAATGGGCGATGCCACGGCTGGCTTCGTCGATGCCCGAAGTACTGGTACCCAGCACCACGCCAATGCGCCCCGGGCCGTAGGCCTGGATCGCCTGGTCGATGTCGTCGCGGATCTGCAGCGCCGCCTCCAGCAGCAGCTGGTTATTGCGACTGTGCTGGCGGCTCAGGTGCGCAGGCAGGGCCGCCAGCGGGCCCTTGACCGCCGCCACCGGCAGGCTGCGCTCGGGCACCCAGCCGGCTTCGTCGCGCATGCCTGAGCAGTCACCGGCAAACAGGCTGCGGGCCACCTGTTGTTTGTCCCGCCCGAGGGCGCAGATCAGCCCCAGGGCGTTGAGGTAGGCCGTCATGGCGCGCGCTCGGCGGTCAACGGGCTGACGTGGTATTGCAGGCCTTGAGGCAGGTTCAACTGGAAATCCAATGGTTGGCGATAACGGAGCTGCCAGCGCGGGGCGAGGCTGCGTTGCTCGCCCCGGGCCTGCGCAGCGGGGTAATTCTCGGACAGCTCGGCGGCTGGCGTCAGGGCAAACAGCAGCGCGGCGAACAGCTCCCGCGCTTCGGGGTTGGGTGGCAGCAGGCCATCGGCCTGCCACTGGCCATCGATCAGGCGCTGGCGGGCCAGGGGAATGCCCAAGGGGTCCATCAGCGACCAGCGCAGGCCGGCGCCTTCGGCCTGGATCACCAGCAGCCAGTCCTGGCGTTGCGCTGCCTGCTCACGCTCGATGTGCAGCTGCAACGGCAGGGCCAGGCTCGGGGTTTTTGCGGGCAGCGGCGCCTGGCTGGCGCAACCGGCCAGCAGCAACAGGCAACCCACCAGCAGGGCGCGGATCATGCCGGCTGCCCTGGCGCGCAGTGCTCGTCCAACGGCTTGCGCGCCACCACGTTGACCAGGGTCTCTTCACGCTGGCCAAAGGGTTTCGGGCGGCGCAGGCCGAAGCGTTCCAGCAGGCCGAAATCCGTCGAACGGCTCCACCACAAGTAGGGGTAGGAGACGTTCTGCGGGGTGAACTCGAAGCCCTGGTTGCGGATCATGTCCAGGTACTGGGCGGCGCTTTTCTGCACGTGCATCGGGTGGCGGAACAGCCAGCGAATGACCCAGGTGTCGATGTAGGCCTCGGTGGACTCGGCAAACAGCAGGTAGCCGCCGGGCTTGAGCACCCGGTAGAACTCGGCCAGGGCTTTGTCCTGCTCCACCAGGTGGTGGAAGGTCTGGTGGCAGAACAGCAGGTCGACGCTGGCGTCCGGCACGTCCAGGGTCGCGCAGTCGCTGCCGATCAGTTCCACCTGCATGCCCTGGCGCGCCGCTTCCTGGGCGCTCAGTTCCAGGCTGTGGGGGTCGGCATCCAGGCCGATCAGGCGCTGGGGCGCGAACACCTGGCGCAGGTGCTGGAACGACTTGCCCTGGCCGCAACCGGCGTCGAGCAGCACCGGGTTGCCGGGCAGGTCGCGGGTGAACAGCGAGCGCAGGTCGTTGATCGCCACCCGCAATACATGGTGCTGCCAGGTGTGGCTGCGCAGGAACCAGAAGCCGAAGCGGGTTTCCTCGACGTACTTATCGCTCAGGTACTGTGGCTGGGGACTGCTCATGCCACCTCCGTCGCGCAGATTTCCGAGAGCATGCGCAGGCGGCGCTTGGGTTCGCTGACAAACGGGTTGCGCTCGTCCCAGGCGTAGCCGGCGAGGATCGAACTGATCATGCGGCGGATTTCCGGCGAGCTGCCGGGGTGGAAGATCACGTCCTGGAAGGTCCCGGCGTACCAGCCTTCGACGTAGCAGCGGAAGGTGTCGACCCCGCGCTTGAGCGGCTCGGCAAACTCGAGCTGCCAGTCGACGCTTTCACCTTGCAGCTGACGATGCAGCACGGCGGCGGCCATGCTCGCCGAACGCATGGCGATGGTGACCCCGGAAGAGAACACCGGGTCGAGGAATTCCGCGGCATTGCCCAGCAGGGCGAAGCCCGGGCCGTGCAGGCTCTTGACGTTGGCCGAGTAGCCGCCGATGGTCCGCGCCGGGGTGTCCCATACCGCGTTGGCCAGGACCTTGGCCAGGCTCGGGGTCTCGGCGATAAAGCCGCGCAGGCACTGGTCCAGGTCCTGGTCGCGGCCGACAAAATGTTCCTTGGCCGCGACCACGCCCACCGAGCACCGGCCGTTGCTGAAGGGGATGCTCCAGAACCAGATGTCGCGCTGGGTCGGGTGGGTGGTGACGAGGATCTTTTCCCGTTCGAAACCGGGGTGGTCGATGTGGTCTTCGACGTGGGTGAACACCGCCTGGCGCACCGGGAAGTTCGACGGCGCCTCCAGGTCGAGCAAGCGTGGCAGGACCCGGCCATAGCCGCTGGCATCAAGTACGAAATGGGCCTCGACCTGGTACTGGCTGCCGTCTTCGCGGCGCACTCCGAGCTGCGGCTGGGGCAGGCTGAAGTCGGCGCTGACGATTTCTTCGCCATAGCGCACTTCAACCCCTTGCAGCGCCGCCTGGTCGGCCAGCAACTTGTCGAAGTCGCCGCGCTGGACCTGGAAGGTGGTGGGCTTGCCGTTGCTGAAGGTGTCGCCGAAATCAAAGGCGCTGTAGCGCTCGCCCCAGGCGAAGGCCGCGCCGTTCTTCAGTTGGAAGCCGGCGGCTTGCACGGCTTCGAGCATGCCCGCTTCCTCGACGAAATCCAGGCAATGGGAGAGCAGGCTTTCGCCGATGGAGAACCGTGGGAAATGCTGGCGCTCGATGATCAGCACGTCGTGGCCCTTGCGCTTGAGCAGGGCGGCGGCAATGGCGCCCGATGGGCCGGCGCCGATGACCACAACCTGGCGGCGTTCCATTTCAACTGTTGGCACTGGGGCTCCTTGCCGGTTCGGCGATGTTCAGATTCAGAGGGACCAAGGGGGTGCGATGCATGCCGGCTACTGCCGGCAGCAGGGTCGCGATCAGGCCCATCAGCATCAGCGCAAAGTACAGCGCCGGGCTGATCAGCTGTTGTTGCAGCAGCAGGTTGAGAAACACGATCTCGCTCAGGCCGCGAATATTGAGCAGCAGGCTTTCCCGCCAGCGGCTGGCACCGGCGAAGGACGCACCGGCCCAGCCCAGGCCCAGCCAGTTGCCGGCCAGCTTGCTGGCAATCGGCACCAGCAGTAGGGCGCCCAGTTGCAGCCAGCTCAGGCTGTCCATGGCGCTGTGCACGTTGATCTGCACGATGCCGAACGTCAGGATCAGCGGGATGGCGATGTAGGTCTGCAAACGGCTCATCCAGGCTGCCTGTAACGGCAGCACCAGCGCCACCTTGAGGGAGGCCATGCACAGCAGGTAGCCGATGCCGAAAATCAGCGCATTGAGCTTGTAGTGCTCGGCCACCACCAGCAGCGCAAAGAAGCCCAGGCTGTACAGCAGCGGCTGGCGCAGGCCGAGCAGGCGCAGGAGCAACGGCAGGCAGGCGCCGGCCAGGGGCAGCAGCAGGCTGGCCAGGTGCAGGCTGCCCTGGGCGATGGCGAACAGGCTCCAGCAGGTCAGGTCGATCAGGATCGCGGTCTGCACCAGGCGCCGAGTGGCGGCGGCCGGGTAGTTGATATGGCGCAGGTACAGGTAGAGCACCGGGATCGCGGTGATCGCAAACAGCAGGCCCACTGCCAGGGAGCTCAGCCACGGCTGCGGCGGCAGCAGCCAGAAGGCGATCGCCAGGCCGCAGGCGAAGGGGATGATGAAACTCGGCAGGGCGATCTTCAGGCTCTGGCGGTCCAGGCGCAGGTCGATCACGTCGCTCAGGATATGCCCCAACAGCAGGGCGAAGCTCAGGCTGTAGAGGTTTTTCAGCCACACCGGGGACACCAGTTGGGCGCCGCTCAACTGCCAGTGCGGCTCGATCCACAGCAGCATCAGCAGGGGCAGGCCGAAGGTTGCCAGCAGCAACTGGCTGACGATCGGGATCAGGCCCAGGCGCCGACCGACGGCGGTCGCCAGGGCAAACAGCGCCAGGGCCAGGCACCAGAACAGGGCGATCAGCATGGGCTTGGCTCCGTCACCTTGGCGTGGTGTTGCTGCTGCCCGGCCCAGGGCGCGAGCATAAAGCTGAAGGCCAGCCCAAGGCTGACCGACAGCCCGAAATTGCTCACCGCCGGGGTGCTGGAGATGGCCAGCAAACCGAACGACAGCCAGGTGGTCAGGGCCGCCAGCAGGGTGCCCAGCAGGCTGACGGCGGCGCCGCCGATCTGCTCGCGCATGAGGATGGCGTAGTCGACGCTGATGGCGGTCACCAGCAGCAGGCCGAACAGGCTGAACAGGGTCAGCGGTTGCCCCAGCCAGCCGAGGCTGGCCAGGCTGCACAGGGCCGCCAGCAGCGGCAGGGCGACGATGCGCAGGGCCCCGCCAAGGCCGAACGGCAGAATCAGCAGCAACACGATCAGCACGCAGGAGGCGAGCTTGAGTTCGGCGGCACTGATCTGGGTTGCGGCAAAGACTTTATTCAATTCGCCAAGCCGGTCCACCAGTTGCACCCCGGGCAGGTCCTGGGCCTGGGCCCGCAGCAGGCCGGCATCGTTCAGCCCTTGCAGGCTGACCATGGCCGCCACGCCCTCGGGGCCGGCGCCCAGCCACAGTGTGCGGTAGGGTTCGGCCAGCGGGCCGCCGAGGGCGGCATCGATGTCTTGCACCGGCAGCCCCTGCAACTGGGCCAGCTCGGCCTGCAGGGCACTGGCGGGCACGCCGAGGTCCAGCAGCGGCTGCCAGAACTGCGGCAGGCGCGTCAGGGCCTCACGCAGTTGCTGTTGGTCGCTGGGCAGGTTGACCAGTTGATTGAGCGCCAGGTAACCCTGCAACTTGCCCTGCTTGACCAATTGCCCCAGGCGCTCGCCCAGGGCTTGCTGGCGTTCGAGCAATTGCTGCTGGTCGGCGGCGCGCACCAGGAAGAACTGGCTGGTGGGCTGATAGCCGGTGATGCGGGCAATGGCCTGGGCTTCGTTGAGCAACTGCGGCGGTGCACCGACCCACTGGCGAATATCGTTTTTGCTGGTCAGCTGCCACAGCCCGGCGGCGCAGAACACCGCCAACAGTGCCAACAGCACCGGGCTCGGCACTCGCCGCAGCAGGGCTTCGCGCAGTTGCAGCAGGCACTGCGCAACCCGCAGCGGCCATTGCGCCGGGCGCAGGTCAGCGCCCTTGAGCAGGGCCGGCAGCAGGCACACCGCCGACAGGTAGGCGCCGAGCAGGCCGGCCGCGGAGAACACCGCGATCTGGGTCAGGGCCGGGAACGGGGTCCAGGCCAGCGCCAGGTACCCGATGCAACTGGTGGCCAGGCTCAGGCTCAGGCCCGGCAGGGTCAGGCGCAACGCCGGCCAGCTGTGCCAGGGTTTCAGGCTCCAGCTCTTGGACAGGTAATGCAGCGGGTAGTCGACCGCGACGCCGATCAGGCTCGAGCCCAGGACCAGGGTCATCACATGCATATGGCCGAACAGCGCCACGCAGGCCACTGCGCCAAACAACATGCCCACCAGCACCGGTACAAACGCCAGCAGCACCCGCAGCCGGCGGAACGCCAGGAGCAACAGCAGCAGGATACCCACGGTCGCACCGCCGCCGACCCAAGTGATTTCCCGGGTGGCTTGCTGCTGGCCATTGGCGGCGTACAGCAGGCCGCTGGCGGCCAGCAATTGCACATCGGCCTGGCTCGCCTGTTCGCGGCTTTGCCGGAGCAGCTCGGCCACCTGCAACGGCAGGCTCATATCAAAGGCGTTGCCGGTGGTGCGCGCCCGCAGCAGGACCCAGCTTTTGCCGTCGGCGTCGGCCACCAGGGCGCCGCTGCCGATGTCCAGTTGCACTGCGCCGCGTTGCGGTTGGCTGTTCTGGATGCGCCCGGTAAGGCCCAGCCAGTCATCCTGGCTCGGCACCAGGCTGAACCCGGTAAAGGGGTCGAACAAGGCTTGGACCCGCTGCTGGATAAAGGCCGCGGGGTGTTCAATCAGTTGTTGCCGGTCGGCCGCCGAGAGCATCGCCAGCCGGCCTTGCAGCAGTTGGCTGCGCAGTGCCGGAAGGTCGGCTTGCAGGTTCCACTGGACCTTTTCGAACAGCCCGCTGGCCTGCCAGCGCTCACCCAGTTGCTGGGCCATGGCCACCGCCTGCTGACGCTCGGCATGGCCCACCAGCACCAGCATTTCGCGGTTCAGCGGCTCTTGCATGCGCTGCTCGGCCTTGAGCTCCAGGGCGTCCGGGGCAGTGCCCGGCACCAGCTCCATCAGGTTGGCCGACAACGGCGCACCCTGGCGCCATTGCCAGCCGGCCAGGGCCAGCACCGCCACCAGCAGGATCAGGAACAGCCTGGGCAACCAGCGCTCACTGGGCAAAGTCATGTTGCTCCGCTGCGCTCAAAGGTTGGCTGCTGGTGCTGTCGCGCATCTGCAGCAGGGTGCTGTCGCCCTGGGTTTCCAGGAGTTCGATGCGCTGCACCAGGGCACCGCCGTCGATATTGATCTGGGTGAACACTTGCTTGAGCAGCAGCGAGCGCGGGGTCAGGGTCAGTTTCCAGTCCTGGGCGTCGCCCGCCAGCTTGAGTTCGAAGTCGCGCTGCAGGCCGCTGCTGTCGCCTTGCAACACCGCGAGGAACAGGCGGTTCTGCTCGGCGCCGGCACTTTTGCCCGGGAGCATCTGCCAGCCGTTGGCGTCACGCCGGGCGATGCCCTGGCCGGTGATGCGGTAGTCCTGTTGCAACGGCGTTTTCAGCAGCCAGAGCAGGCCGTGGTCCTTGGCCAGGACGAACGTGCCCTTGCTGGTCAGGGGCTGGGGCAGGGCCCGCAGGTGCTTTTCCTGGATGAAGTTGCCGTGGATGACCTCGGGCTTGGCCAACTGCTCGCTGAGCTGTTGCAGGTCGAAGGCCTGGGCCAGGGAACTGAACCCCAGCAGCACCAGGCCCGACAAGGCCACCCTGGCCAGAGGCAGGAAATTCAACCGGCTCATAGCAGCACCTTGGTCACGGCGTCGGTAAAGACCCGGGGCGAGGCCAGTTGCATCTCGCGGCTGGCCATGTCCACCGCGACCTGCACCGAGCTGGCGCGGGTCAGGCGTTCGCCGCTGGCGAGGTCGGTGATCAGGTAATTGATCTTCAGCCGGTTTTCCCACTCCACCAGGCTGGCGCGTACGTTCAGGGTCTGGCCGAACACCGCGCCGCGCACGTAACGCAGTTGCAGGTCGATCACCGGCCAGGCGTAGCCCGACTCGACCATGGCCGTGTAGTTGTGGCCGATCCGATCGAGCAAGGCGCAGCGGGCGACTTCCAGGTATTTGACGTAATGCCCGTGCCAGACGACGTGCATGGTGTCGACGTCGAAAAACGGCACCAGGATCTGGGTGTCGGCGTGCAGCACTCCCTTACTGCGCATGCAGCCTCCAGTGTTGCTCGGCGATGCGTTGCAGGCACAGGCGCAGTTCGCCTTCCAGGGCGCGGTCTTCGATCACCGGCGGGAAATCCTTTGCCAACTCTGCTTGCATCGCAGCCAGGGCCGGAGGCAAAGGCCGCGCATCGGCGGACTGGGCGCGCAGCCATACACCCTGGTTGGCCGCTAGCAGGGTGGCGGCGGCGACCTGTTCGGTCAGCTCCAGCACGCGAATCGCGTCCCGGGCGGCGATGGTGCCCATGCTCACCTTGTCCTGGTTGTGGCACTCGGTGGAGCGCGAGAACACGCTGGCCGGCATGGTGTTTTTCAGGGCTTCGGCGGTCCAGGCACTGGTGCCGATCTGCACTGCCTTGAAGCCGTGGTTGAGCATCGCGCGCTCGGCGCTGGCGCCGGACAGGTTGCTCGGCAGGCCGTGGTTGTAACGCACGTCCACCAGCAGCGCGAGCTGCCGGTCGAGCAGGTCGGCGACGTTGGCCACCAGGGTCTTGAGGCTGTCCATGGCGAACGCAATGTGCCCGCCGTAGAAATGCCCGCCGTGCAGCACGCGCTCGGCTTCGGCGTCGATGATCGGGTTGTCGTTGGCGCTGTTGAGTTCGGTCTCGATAAACGCGCGCAGCCAGTTCAGGCTGTCGGCCAGCACCCCCAGGACATGGGGCGCGCAGCGCAGGGAGTAGCGGTCTTGCAGGCGATGCAGCGGCGCGGTAGGTGCGTCGATGGCCAAATCCTGGCGCAGCCAGGCCGCCACTTGCATCTGCCCCGGGTGCGGCTTGGCGGCGAACAGGCGCTCGTCGAAGTGCTCGGGGTTGCCTTGCAGGGCTACTACGTTCAGCGCGGTGATGCGGGTTGCCAGTTGCAGCAGGTAATCAGCGCGGGCGAAGGCCAGGCAGGCCAGGCCGGTCATCACCGCGGTGCCGTTCATCAACGCCAGGGCTTCTTTGGGGCGCAGCACCAGCGGGTCCCAGCCCAGTTCCCGGTGCAAGTCGGCGGCCTGACGGCGTTCGCCACGGAACAGGACTTCACGCTCGCCGGACAGGGTCGCAGCCACGTAGGACAGCGGCGTCAGGTCGCCGCTGGCGCCGACCGAGCCTTCTTCCGGGATCAGCGGCAGGATGTCGTGTTCGAGAAAAGCCTGCAGGCGCTCCAGCAGCTCGACCCGCACCCCGGACACGCCGTGGCACAGCGACTGCAAGCGCGCCGCCAGTACCGCGCGGGTGGCCTGGGCATCCAGCAGCTTGCCCAGCCCGCACCCGTGGAAGGTGTACAGGTGGCGCGGCAGGGCCTCGACGTGTTGCAGCGGCACCGCGACCACGCAGGAGTCGCCGTAGCCGGTGGTGACGCCATAGATCACGCCTTCCTTGTCGAGCAAGGAGTCGAGAAACTGCGCGCCCTTGGCGATGCGCTGGCGAAACCCGGCATCACCTTGCAGTTGCACGGGCACCTGACGGTTGGCCAGGGCCAGCACGTCTTCGATGCGCAAGGGGAGTTCGCCGAAGGTTACCGGCTCAAGCGGATGCGTCGTCATCGGTCTTCCAGAATGGGTAAAAGTTGAACCACTGTTGCGGCGCTTCGAGGCAGTACTGGCCCAGGCGTTCGGCGTAGCGGGCGGTCCACTGGGCGATCACTTGCTCGCGGTCGCTGCGTTTCCAGGCCACGGCGTCGGTGAAGGGCTCGAGGATCACCCGGTAGCGACCCTGATGCTTGAGGCACAGCAGCAGGTTGACCGGGCATTTGAGCAGCCCGGCCAGCAGCCACGGGCCTTGGGGGAATGCCGCCGGATGGCCGAGGAAATCCACCCGTACATTGCGTCCGCCGTGCAGCGGCACGCGGTCGCCGGCAATCGCCAGCCACTCGCCGCGGTCCAGGCGCTGGCTCAGTTGCAGCATGATCGCCGGGTCCAGCTCGCTGACCTGGATCAGCCGCAGGTTGGTGGCCCCGGCCTCGCCCAGCAGGCGGTTGAAACGTTCGGCGTGCTTGGTGTGCACCAGCACGTTCATGGTCACCTGCTCGCCGAGTTCAGCCAGGGCGCGGCAGACTTCGAGGTTGCCCAGGTGCGCGCCCACCAGCATCTGCCCGCGTTCGCCGCGCAATTCGTTGCGCAGCAGCGCCGGGTCGACGATCTCGATCTGCTCGATGCGCAGCTTGCCGTTCCACACGTCGAGCTTGTCCAGCAGGGCGTCGGCAAAGGCCATGAACTGGCCGAACACCCGACGCTGGGTCGGGCGCAGTTCGTTGCGTCCGCTCCAGTCGGCGAGCCGTTGCTGATACTGCCAGGCGCTGTGTCGGGCGTTGCGGCCGAACAGGAAAAAGTACAGGACGATGGCGTACAGCACCGGGCTCAGCACCCGCCGCCCGAGGATCCTGACCCCGAATGCGGTGAGCTTCATCAGCCAGAAGCTGCCGCGTTCTTCATGCTCGGCCCAATGCTGTTGCTGGCTCATGCTCGCCACCGTCGCCAGAGGATCTGCGGCGCCCGCAGCAACATGCCGAAAAACAGCCGGGTGTGCATGCTGGAAATCAATGCGTTGTCGTGCAGCAGGCGAAAGTGCGAGAGGCCATCGGTGGGGTAGTGGACCTTGGTCGGCAGCCAGCGCATCGGCTGATTGCGCCAGGCCAGGCGCACCAGTACTTCGGGATCGAAATCCATGCGCTTGCCGAGTTTGACCGAATCGATCAGCGCCAGCACTGGCGGCAGCGGGTAGACCCGGAAGCCGCACATGGAGTCGGGAATCTGCAACGACAGGCTGTTGATCCAGACCCAGACATGGGTCAGGTAACGGGCATACAGGCGGCCCTTGGGCACGCTGCTGTCGTACTGTGGATAACCGCAGATCAGTGCCTCGGGGTGGGCGCGGGAGCTGGCGATAAAGTTATCCACATCGCGCAGGTCGTGCTGACCATCGGCATCCACCTGCAGGGCGTGGCTGAAGCCCAGGCGCGAGGCCTCGCGCAGCCCGGCCATGACCGCGCCGCCCTTGCCCTGGTTCAGTGCCAGGCGGATCAGGAACACCTGCTCGCGCTTGGCCAGTTGTTCCAGGACCGCCGCGCAGGCCGGGCTGCTGGCGTCGTCCACCAGCACGCAGGGCAAGCCACCGGCGAGCAGGGCGTCGACCACCGCCGGCACCGCGCCTTCGTGGTTATAAACCGGAATCACCGCACAGGGCTTATGCATCGACCGCCCCCTGCCGCAGGCTGCGGCCAATGGCCCGGAACACGCGGATTCCCCGATAAAACTTATCCACAGGCTGCCTCCAGCAAAATGCGCCCACTGGAACAGGCCGCCGTGTCGTTGCGGTAGGCGAAATACAATTTGCCGCGTTCATCGTCGAACCGCAGGTGCAATTGCACCTGGTCGCCGGGGCGCACCAGTTGCTGGAATTTCAGCACTTCCATGCCGGCAAAGCGGCCCGGCAGGTCCAGCAGTTGCTGGCCCAGGGCCAGGGCCCAATCGACTTGGACCACCCCAGGCAATACCGGGGTCTGCGGGAAGTGCCCGCTGAAATAGGCCAGGTCCGGGGGAATGCTTAGTTGCAGGTTCCACTCGCCGTCCTGTTCGTGCTGTTCCAGCACTTCAGGCGCTTGTGGGCGCGGTGCCAGCAGCAGGGCCTCGACCTCGGCCTGGGGCAACTTGCCCTGGGCGTTCAGCGGCAGCTGGCGCAGCAACCGCCAGCGGCGCGGCAGGGCCAGGGCTTCGCAGTGCTGGCTCAGGTGCTGGCGCAGGGACTGGGTCAGGTGGCGGCGGCCGCCGTTGCGCAGGGCCTGCAAGCCCGCTTCGCTCAAGACCAGCACGGCGCCGAGGGAGGCTCGGTTTTCCTGGACCACGCCCAGGCGCGCTTCGCTGACCCAGGCATGGCTGGCCAGGGCCTGTTCGAGCATGGGCAGGGAGATGCGTTTTTCTTCCAGCTTGACGATCCGGTCCAGGCGCCCGAGCAGCTCGAAACGGCCATCGGCCTCGATCCGTGCGGCATCGGCGCTGTGTTCGACATGCCCTTCTGGCAGGTAGGTCGAGGCAATCAGCAGCGCGCCGTCCGCGTCCTGGCTCAACTGCACGCCGGCGAAGGGTTGCCACAGGCTCGCGCCCTGGCGCCAGGCGATGCCGCCGGTTTCCGAACTGCCGAAAATCTCGGTCGGCCATTGGCCCAGGCGCTGTTGCAGGCTGTGCGCGGCCTCGGCGGGCAAGGCGCCGCCCGAGGAAAACACCCGGCTGACCTGGCTCAAGGCCGGCCAGTCGAGGTTGTCGCCCATGCGCTTGAGCAGCGCCGGGCTGGCGACCCAGGCAAAGGGCGGGTACTCGCGGCTGGCGCGTTGCAGGTCTTCGGGGAACGGCAACTGGCGGCGCACGAACGGGCGCCCGGCGCACAGCGGCCACAGCACCCGAAACAGCAGGCCGTAGATGTGTTGCGCGGCGACGCTGCCAATCATGCAGGCGCTGCCCAGTTCCGCGCCCCACAGCTGTTCCAGGGCCTGGACCTCGTTGGCCAGTTGCACCAGGGTCTTGTCGATGCGCTTGGGTTCGCCGCTGGAGCCGGACGTGCACAGGCTCAAGCGGCACTGCGTCAGGTCCAGCTCGGCAGCCGGCAGCGGCGCCTGCAACAGGTCAGCGAGGCGCGTGTCGTGCTCCAGGTCGGTGAGCCACAGGTCGACCTCACCGCACCAGCGCTGGCGGGTCTGGGCCTGCAGGTCGGCCGGCAGCAGTACGCTGACCCCGGCCCGCCAGGCGCCGAGCAGGGCGATGGCCAGTTGCGCGGCGTCTTCCAGGTGCAGGGCCATGCGTTGCACGCCCCGGGCCTGGAGCCCGGCGGCCAGGCGCAGCGCCTGGTCGTGCAGGGCGCTGTGGTCGAGTACCGGGTCGAAGGTCACCGTCCGCCCCGGGTGAGCCTTGAGCAGCAGGTGCTCAAGCTTGATCCAATTCATGCGCGGCCTCGTACGCGTTGTCGTAATAGCCATTCAATGGCAAACAGCAAGCCCATCAGCCCGTAGGCGATCAGGCCGTTGTACAACGTCCACCAGCTCAGCGGCGCCCAGAGGGTCAGGGCGGCGGCGAGCAATCCGTTACAGAGGAAAAACACACTCCAGGCCACGGTGACCTGGCGCGTGTAGCGAATCGCCTTGGGCGGCAGCGCAGGCTCACGCAGGCGCGCCAGGCGCTCGGCCACCGGCGGGCCGTATTTCAGGCTCAGGCCGAACAGACCGAGCATGAAACTGCTGATCAGCACCGGGTACCAGCGCAGCAATTGCGGGCTGTCGAACAGCGCCAGCAGCAGGCAGAACAGCATGGCCGCCGCCGCCATCCACAGGCTGCTGGCCCGCCGTTCGCCGGTCAGTGCGCGGGCCAGCCACAGGCCGCCCAGCAACAGGCCGAACTGCCACGGGGCGAAGTGCTCCATGCCGAAATACACCGCAAAGGGGTACAGCAAGCCCGCCAGCAGCAGGCCCAGGCCGATCAGACGGCTCATGCGGCCGGCTGGACCAGACGGTAGACCGCCTCGACCACATCATTGACGGTGCGCACCGACTTGAATTCCTCGGCGGCTATTTTCTTGCCGGTCTGACGCTTGATGTGGTCGATCAGGTCGACCGCGTCGATGCTGTCGATTTCCAGGTCCTGGTACAGGTTGGACTCAAGGCTCACGCGCTCGGGTTCCAGCTCGAAGAGTTCGACCAGGGCATCGCGCAGGGTGTTGAAGATATCGTCACGAGTTTGCATGGTCCGGTCTCAAGCTGCCTGTTTTGCAGTGACGAAGGCCGCAAGGCTCGCCACGTTACTGAAGTGATTGCGCGTGTCCTTGGCGTCGGCGTCGATCTTGATGCCGTACTTCTTCTGGATCGCCAGGCCCAGTTCCAGGGCGTCTACCGAGTCCAGGCCCAGGCCGTCGCCGAAAAGGGTCTGCTCGTTGCCGATATCCTGTGCGCTGATGTCTTCGAGGCCCAGGGCGTCGATGATCAACAGCTTGATCTCAAGGGTTAAGTCCGGGTGCAGATTGCTCATCTGAGGCGAGCTCCTTAATGAAATAGTGATGCAAGTGGTCGTTGAGTTTGCGCGAGGCCTGGGGTGCGGGGCCTTGAGCGGCGAAGGTCTGTGGATCTATATCGGCACCCACGCGGAAACTGAAGTGCACGCGACGTTGCGGGATGCGGTACCAGGGTTCGGCCTTGGTCAGGGTGGTCGGACTGACCTTTATCACCACCGGGGTGAGGATTCTCGCACCCCGCAGGGCAATCGCTGCCCCGCCCCGATGAAAGGCCGGTGCCTGGCCCGGTACGGTGCGCGTGCCTTCGGGGAAAATGATCAGGGTCTGGCCGTCCTGCAGTGCCTGGCCGGCGGCATCGAGCATGTCCATGCTGCCGTCATTGCTGATATAGCCGGCTTCGCGCACCGGGCCGCGGGTGAAGGGGTTCTGCCACAGGCTCTGTTTGACCACGCAGTTGGCGTTGCGCACCAGGCCGATCAGAAACACCACGTCGATCAGCGACGGGTGGTTGGCGATGATCATCTGCCCCGGGCGGCCGAGTTTCTCCGCGCCCTGGACGTCATAGGTCAGCACGCCGCAGCGGGCCATGAACCGGATAAACAGCCAGAACAGCCGGCTGATGGTCGCGCGGGCACGACGCTGGTGCGCCTCGGGTGTGCCCGGCAGGCAGCTCAATAGCGGAAAAATCACCAGGCGCAGGCACAAACTACCTAGACCGAACAGCGTAAAGCTCGCTGCCGTGGCCATCAGGCGCCAGTAGTAGGCATCGCGCGGTTTCGCGCTTACCGGTTGCGTTGCCAGGTCCATACACGATTCTTCCAGGCATGTTGGCAGGTGGCCTGCGGGGTGAGCAGGGTACGCAACAGATTCAGGGCATGGGGCCACTGGGCTCGCGGGCAGTCTTCAGACGCGCTGCCATCGCCGGCGCTGCCGAGGGACAGCTGCCAGTCGTCGCCCGGGGTCAGCAGCAGGCCGACCGCATAAGGAAAGGGCACGTCGTCGATCCATTCGGCATAGGCCTGTGGCGGCTGCTCTTCGGTGATCAGCAGCAGCACCGCCGGGGCGCCTTCGGCGAGCAGCGCGGCGGCTTCGAGCATGCCGTGTTCCAGGCCGTCGCCGGCGGCGGCGAGGGCAGTCATTTCGCTTGTTTCGCCGCGCATGATCGACCACAGGCCGATCACCGCGTTATGCACCGACAGGCTGAACTGGGTCGGCGACAGGGGCTGGCCGGCGGCCAGGTCGCTGAGAATGTCGAAGGTGCGTGGGGTTTCGCCGTGGCGTGAAACAAACACCAGGGGCAAGTGTTCCAGGCCTTCGGCCAAGGGCCAGCCAACGCTGAAGGCCATTCGTGCCAGGCGGCTCAGGCGTCGGCGTTGCATGGCGGGCAGGAAGGACACGTCGGGGGCGGCATCGCTGCTGGCAAGCACGGTCGGTTGGCGGCTCCAGGCCTGCCAATCGTCCACGCTTTCGAGCCCAGGGGCCCATGCGCGCCATTGAGCGATGTTGAACTTGATCACTGGTTTTCATCCCGCCCCTGCGGGCTTCCTTGACGCGGTGAGTCGCGTTGATAGCGAACCGACTCTACGTGGCCCTATGGCCGAGTGGCGCGCATTATCCCGGTGCGGCTGGCTTGTAGCAAATATTGGTTACATTTGCTTGAAGAAATAAGACGCTTCTTATGCGGAGATATCATTTTGACATCTTTTACCCCGAAAAATAATGCAGCCCATCGGTAATACGGGGGCTTAGGATGATATTTTCCACTGCCGGCTGGGCTCGTGTGCGAGTGGGCCGCCAACGAGGTAGCTAAGCGGCAACCAGGGCTACTACACTCGCTGATCTTTGATACACGGAGGTTTTGACATGCGGCGTGTGGTGTTCAATCAGAAAGGTGGCGTGGGCAAGTCGAGTATTGCCTGCAATCTGGCGGCGGTCAGCGCCAGCGAAGGTTATCGCACCTTGTTGGTGGATCTGGATGCCCAGGCCAACTCCACCCAGTACCTCACCGGCCTGACCGGCGACGACATTCCCATGGGCATTGCCGATTTCTTCAAGCAGACCCTGTCGTCCGGGCCGTTTTCGAAGAAAAACCAGGTGGATATCTACGAGACTCCGTTCGACAACCTGCACGTGGTCACCGCCACCGCCGAGCTGGCCGACCTGCAACCCAAGCTCGAGGCCAAGCACAAGATCAACAAGCTGCGCAAATTGCTCGACGAGTTGTCCGAAGATTACGACCGGATCTACCTCGACACCCCGCCGGCCCTGAATTTTTATGCGGTATCCGCATTGATTGCCGCTGATCGGGTGTTGATCCCCTTCGATTGCGACAGCTTCTCACGCCAGGCGCTATACGGCCTGCTGGCAGAAATCGAAGAATTGAAGGAAGACCACAACGAAGACCTGCAAGTGGAAGGCATCGTGGTCAATCAATTCCAGGCCCGGGCCAGCCTGCCGCAGCAGATCCTCGACGAGTTGATAGCCGAAGGCCTGCCAGTGCTGCCGGTGTACCTGGCCAGCTCGGTGCGCATGCGTGAATCGCACCAGGCCAACATGCCGCTGATCCACCTCGACCCACGGCACAAGCTGACCCAGCAGTTTGTCGAGCTGCACAATCTGCTGGAAAACGCCTGACTCCACCATGAGGGGGCAAGCCCCTCATTGGCCGGTGCAGGGCTCAGATGCCCTGGCTGCGCAACCAGCCCAGCAGTTGCGGCAACGGCAGGGCGCCGCTCTGGCGGGCGACTTCCCGGCCGTTCTTGAACAGGATCAGGCTGGGAATCGATCGAATCCCCAATTGCCCCGACAACTGCTGATTGCTTTCGCTGTCGAGTTTGGCCAGCCGGCATTTGCCCTTGAGCTGGGCCGCCGCCTGTTCGAATACCGGGGCGAAGGATGTGCACGGCCCGCACCACTGCGCCCAGACATCCACCAGCAACGGCAGGTCGCCCTTGATCTGGCTGGCGTAATCGCCCTGGGTCAGTTCAAAGGGTTTACCCAGCAACACCTCGGCCTTGCAGCGCCCGCACTTGGGCAGGTCGCCCAGGCGCTCGCCGGGAATGCGGTTGAGACCGTTGCAATGAGGGCAGGGGATCAGCAGTGGCTCGGACATGGTTAGGCTCCGCAAGCAGGGTAGAGCGCCTTAAATGGCGGCGCCCGAGGTGAATATCAAGTCGGCGCCGGCAGGCAGGTGCCGACGTGGCGCCCCGGATTCACGGGGCGGACGGGGCCTGCTCGACGCTGACCAGGCGGTCCATGGAACGGCCGATGTAAAAGGTAAAGGGCCGACCCAGGGCCATGGCCATACGCTCGCAGCGGCCCATGAACCCTATGTTTTGCAGGGGCGAAATCTCTCCGTCCTCGTGGTGCTGCAGGCCCAGGGAGCCGACATTGAACCCGACCCGGTCGGCCCGGCGATTGGGGCGCGTACCCCAGGAGGTCTTGATTGCACCCAATGTGATGCGGTTGTCGAACAGCTGCTGGTTGAGCGTGGGGTTGGCGAAGGTGATGTTGCCGAACAGGTACTGCGCGGGCGCGTGCTTGTCCTCTTTCCACTGCAGGTACAGGTTGTAATCGCCTTTTCCGGTCCCGGCCTTGCTGCCCATCTGGCTGAACGGCATGCCCGGTGGCCGGACAGTGGCCTGGTATTGGCAAAACGCCTCGTTGGGGGTGCCGGCGGCTGCGAGCTTGCCGGTGGCCAATTCCTCTGCCGAGAACTGAAACATGACGTCGGCGAACTTCACCGGTTCCAGGGGCAGCGGCAAGCGGCGCGGCAGGTCCATGGCCTTTTTGCGGTAGTCGGCGCTGGTGTATTTCCCGGTTTCCGGGGCGATCTCCAACACCGCTTCGAAGGTGCCGGCTGCACGGGCCTGGACGATCTCGTCGAACAGTTCTCGCAGGCGCAGGCGCTGGGCCTCGGGCACGCTGCTGTCCAGTTTGATATGCAGGGTCTTGTCGTCCTGGCGGTCCATCTCCAGGCCGATGTCGCCGGCCTCGATGCCGATCCCGGCGGCCATCTGGGTGATGGTCTCCTCAAAGTACGGCACGATTCTGGCCTGCTTGGGGTTACCCACCTCTTCCTGGAAATGCAGGGTGAGGTAGGTCTGCTTGCAGCCGGTCAGCAGCATCAGCAGCAGGGCGGTCACGCAGAGGCGTCGGTTCAATGGGGATCCTTGTCGCGCAAGTGGTTACAGGTAATCGACCCGGCTCAAGCGATCCAGGGTCCGGCCCATCTGAAACGTAAATGGCCGGCCCAGGGCCTGCATTTTTTGATCGCACAGCGCTTGCAGCTCATCTTTGCGGGTGTCGAAAGACTGGGCGGTTGTGAGCTTCTGCACGCCGATGGAGCCGATGCTGATGGCGAATTCGTCGAACGGAACAGGCGCGGGCCGGGTGATTTTCGAGCTCGATGGCCAGATCTGGACGTTTTTCTGTTGCAGGTGCCGGTTCAGGTCCGGGTCATCGAAATGCACCCTGAGCGGTACCTTGGCGATGCTGCTGCGGATCATCAATGAGATCAGGCCGGGCTCGCTGATGTCGTCCTGGAGGGCTTCGTAGGCGATCAATTGCAAGCGCTCGGGCATTTTCAGGTGGGCGTTGATCTTGCAACTGACCGGGCCTTCGATTTCGCTCTTGCTGACGATGGCGCTCATGCTGTCCTCATAGCTGCGGGCCAGCAGCATTTCGAACGTCGGGTCGAACTCCAGGCTGGCGTCGATGCTGTCCGGCAGCCCGCTGGAGCCGGACGGGGTGACGCTGGCATGGGCGTTATCCAGGTCCAGGCGCAGGTTCATCGAGCTGGCCTTTCGCGCGTTGGTGACCCCTTCGAAGATGGCCCTGAGGCTGCCTCGTTGTTCCGGGCTCAGGGAACGGTCCGCCAGGCGCAGGTGGATCACCTTGTCATCCTCCGCGTCGCGCTCCAGGGCGATGGCATCCGGGTCCAGGCCCTGGACGCTGAGCGCGGTGTAAATGCTCTGCTTGTACGCCTCGTGCACCAATTGGTCGGAGAATTGCGGGCCGGCCTTGGGGTCGGAACGCACCGAGTCCTGGAAGTGCAGGGTCGCGAAGTCTTCCTTGCATCCGGTCAGTGAGAGCAGCAGTGGCAATAGCAGCAGGCAGCAACGTTTCATGGTGGGCTCGTGCAGAGGATCAGCGGGGGCAGGGTTCGCGGCATGGGCGAACCGGAGAAGGTGCGGACAGGCGGCCGACGCGTCACTGCGCGAGGCGGCGACCATTGAGGCCGATGACCACGGCGAACTTTTTGGCGATGACCACCTCGGCCAGGTTGCTGGCGGCCAGGAAGTTCTGCATCGGGTAGGGAAATTCCACGGGGATTTCACCGATCGACACATGTTGCAGCGCTTGCGCCGGCAGCTCGATGCCGTCGCTCGCGGCGCCGCCGCGAATCAGGTAGACGTTGTCGCTGACAGGTTCGTAGGACATGCCGCCACTGCCCTGGATCCGTTGCAGGCTGGCGGTCTGCTCGGCCAGCGCCTCCAGTTCGGCCTGGGTGATGGTGCGATGGGGTTTGCCGTGCAGGCGCAGGTCCTGCAGGTTCATGCGGTACTTGGCGCGGCGGCTCAGGTAGATGACAGCCGACACCAGGCTGATGACACCAAAAACCAGGGTGACCAGGTTGAGGAACAGGTTCATGCGTATCCTTACAGGTACTGGCAATCAGGGTCGCGCATTATCCGCATCCGTTGCCGGTGGGTCCATGGCCCAGCCCGGGGCTTGCCCACTTTTTTGCGCGGCAGGCCAGGGCTTAATCGAAGCTCATGAAGCAGTCGCGCTCGGCGTAGTACTCGATGGCCGCCAGTAGCTCGGTGTTGCTCACCGTCGGCTTGTGGTGCAGGGCGCTCATGACCACGTCTTCGAGCAGTTCGTCGCTGAACCAGAATTCCAGGCCGTTCTGGATGACGTACGGCGGGTAGATCTCTTCGTCGTCATCGGTGATCTGGGAAAACGCCTCGATCACGCAGGGCGTGTGCAAGGTCAGAGGGGTGTCTTGTGGCGCGCCGTAGACGCAGAACTGCAGGGTTTTTTCCTGCTGGCGCAGACGCTCGATCAAGTCGCCAAAGGCCAGGTGCTGCTGGTAGTGCATAACACCTCCGCCGGTCATTCGCGGTAGCTGACGCTGGCGATGTAGTGAACGATCACGCCGCGGATGCTGGCGGTCGATGGGGTGCCGGTGAAACGGTGGTCGTAGGCCAGCACCAGTTGATTGAACGGCTGCGGGGTTTGCCCCAGGCCTTGCTCGGTGAGGCTGTCGCAGATGCTGGCGGCGTACGAAAAGTCTTCAAGGGCGGCGAGCAGCGAGCAGCCCACCTCGACTCGCGCAACTTCCAGCAGGTCGTCGTCGAGGCTCACGCCGAAGGCCCGGGAAAACTCCGAACCCTGGCTATCGCCGTCTTCGGTGTAGCTGGGGCAAGTCAGGTGGTGCAGCGTGTCCTCGCTCCAGTCAGCGTGGGTCGCCCAGATCGAGACGGTTTTTTCCGGCATTTGCGGTTCCTTGGCAAGCGCTCGGCATGGGGGCTCAAGCGTGCTCGGTAAAAGTGTTGCGGACTTTACCAGACACCAGAGTGCCCTGGAGTTTGTTGCAATCGCTCACACACTGCGCGGCAGGCAGGCGCCTTGGCTGTCTAGGCTTGGCAGTACACGAGCGCCGTTGGTCTGACGGCGGATATAGCATCTTGAGATATCCGATGCTCGCGTCTAGCCTCCATAGCACTATGCGATAGGGACATTGCATGCGAATCATCACGGTCAAACGAATCTGGGAAGCCAAGGCGCGCTGGCCGCAGTCGGCCAATGCCCTGGATACGTGGTATCGGCTGCTCAAGGGCAGCAAACCGGTGGATTTCGCCGCCCTGCGCGCTCTTTGTCCGGCGGTGGACAAAGTGGGCCCGCTGCATGTGTTCGATATCGGTGGTAACAACGTGCGGTTGATTGCAGTGGTTCGCCATACCACGCAGAAGCTGTACATCCGTCATGTGTTGGATCACCGCGACTATGATCGCGGCCAATGGAGGGAGGAACGAGGATGAGTGTGTTGGTCGAGCAGGCTGCCGAGCATTGGCAGTATGTGGCGCCCCTGGTGTGCAAACCCAGGACCGAGGCGGATTACGACAGGTTGGTCGCGGCGCTCGATGAGTTGCTGGAGCTGACCGGGGATGACGAGGCGCATCCGCTCAACAGCCTGGTGGATATCATCGGCGACTGGATCGAGGCCTACGACGAAGAGCATCGGCCCATGCCGCAGGTCAGTGGGGTCAGTATGCTGGCGTCCCTGATGCGCGAGCACGGCCTGACCCAAAGCGACCTGCCCGGGGTGGGCGCGCAGTCGGTGGTGTCGGAGGTGCTCAGCGGCAAGCGCCAGCTCAACCTGCGGCAGGTCCGCTGGCTGGCCGAGCGCTTTGGCATCTCGGCCGAAGTGTTCATCTGAGGGCGCGACTCAGGAAGAACAACTGATCTCCAGGTGCTTGCCCCACTCCGGGGGCCGCTCGGCATAGGCCTGCATGCCGGGCTGCTCCTCGAACGGCTGGCTCAAGACGCTGTGCAGGCGGCGTACCTCGCTGTAGTCACCGCTCTCGGCGGCATCGATGGCCTTTTGCGCCAGGTAGTTGCGCAGGATGTACAGCGGGTTGACCCCGTGCATCCGTGCCCGGCGCTGAGCCTGAGGCTCCTGCGGCTCGCGGGCGACCCGGGCCTTGTAGCGCTCGGCCCAGGCGTCGAACCCCTTGATGTCGACAAAGTCGTCCCGCAGGCGGGCCACGGCCAGTTCGGCGGACTCGTCCCCCAGGCGGCGGAAGAACAGGGTGTAGTCGACGCTGCTGCCCTGCATCAGTTGCAGCAGTTGCTCCAGCAACTTCTGGTCCTCGTCCTCGGCGGTGGTCAGGCCCAGGCGCCGGCGCATCAGGTCCAGGTACTGCGCCTGGTACAGCGGCAGGAACAGACCGAGGGTTTCGCGCAGCGCCTCGACGCTGATGAAGGGGGTCAGGGCCTGGGCCAGTGCGCTGAGGTTCCACTGGCCGATCGGCACCTGGTTGCTGAAGGAATAGCGGCCCTGGTCGTCGGAATGGTTGCAGATGAAGTGGGCGTCGAAATCGTCGAGAAAGGCGAAGGGGCCGAAGTCGAAGGTGATGCCCAGGATCGACATGTTGTCGGTGTTCATCACCCCGTGGCAGAAGCCATAGGCCTGCCACTTGGCGATCAGTTCGGCATTGCGCTCGACGATTTCGCGAAACATCGCCAGGTACGGCTCAGGCTGCTCAAGGCACTCGGGGAAGTGCATGGCCAGCACGTGTTCGCCGAGCTGTTTTTGCTGCTCGGGTTTTTTCGTGTAGTAGAAATATTCGAAGTGGCCAAAGCGGATATGACTTGGCGCCATGCGCAGCACCATCGCCGCCCGCTCCTGTTTCTCACGCCAGACCGGGGTGTCGGAGCCGATCACGCACAGCGCCCGTGAGCTGGGGATGCCCAGGGCATGCAGCGCCTCGGAGGCGAGGAATTCGCGGATCGACGAACGCAGCACCGCGCGGCCATCGCCCATGCGCGAGTAAGGGGTTTGGCCGGCGCCCTTGAGGTGCAGGTCCCAGTGCTCGCCGGCGGCGTTGTACACCTCGCCCAGCAGCAGGCCACGGCCGTCGCCGAGTTGCGGGTTGTAGGAGCCGAACTGATGCCCGGAATACACCATCGCCCGTGGCTCGGCCTCGGCCCACAGCTTGTGCCCGCCAAACAGCTCGGCGAACACCGGGGTCTCGGCTAGCGCCGGGTCCAGGTCCAGCAGGGCCATGGCGGCGTCGCTTGCCACCACCAGGCGCGGGTTGTCGATGGGGTCGGGCAGGACGTGGGTTGAGAAGGCGTCGCCCAGGCGGGCGAAGCGATTGTCGAAGGTCAGTTCGTCGAGGGCTTTCAACGGCCATCTCCTGGGGTCTGTTGCCGTTTGGTGATGAGCCGCGTTGCGGGGCCAAACGGTGCGAGGAAAGGCGCGGCCTGTCACCAAGCGGCAACAGGCCCTCGCAGAATGTCCGAGCATTCTGCTCGGGATAGGGCGCCTAGTCGAGTTTGCCCGGCGGCGGCTCTTGCAGCGGCTTGCCTTCGGGCAGCGGGACAATGGTCTTGGTCTCCGGCTCGATGGGCACCATTTTGTACTCCTGGCCGTGGAGGTTTTTCAGGTAGACCTCCATCTGCCGGAACGAAATGTTGATGTGCTGCTTCTTGAACTCGCGGTTGATAAAGCGGTTGACCTCATCCACCACCGGGTTGCGGTCGCCCAGCTCGCGCACGTGCATGCGCAGTTCGTGGTCCAGGGTGCTCTCGCCGAAATTGAGGAAGTACACGTGGGGCTCGGGCTCCTTGAGCACCCGTGGGTTCTCCCGCGCGGCCTTGAGCAGCAGTTCTTTCACCAGGTCCAGGTCCGAGCCGTAGTCGACGCCGAGCTTGAGGGTGACCCGGGTGATGGTATCGGTCAGCGACCAGTTGATCAGTTGCCCGGTGATGAAGGTCTGGTTGGGGACAATGATGTCCTTGCGGTCGAAGTCGGTGATGGTGGTGGCGCGGATGCGGATCTTGCTCACCGTACCCGACAGGTTGCCGATGGTGATGGTGTCGCCAATGCGCACCGGGCGCTCGAACAGGATGATGATGCCGGAGATGAAGTTGGCGAAGATCGCCTGCATGCCAAAACCCAGTCCCACGGACAAGGCCGCTACCAGCCACTGCAACTTGTCCCAACTGACCCCGAGGGTCGAGAGGGTGGCGACGAAACCGACCCCGGCAATGGCGTAGGACAGCAGGGTGGTGGTGGCGTAGGCGCTGCCCTGGGCCAGGTCCAGCTTGGACAGCACCAGCACCTCCAGCAGCCCCGGCAAGTTGCGCGCCAGGGCGAAGGTGATGCCGATAATGATCAGCGCGCCGAGCATGTCGCCGATGCTGATCGGCACCATGCTCATGTTGGCGCCGGTGCCGCTGGTGTATTCGTAGAGGGTGACGTTGTCCAGGTAGGAGAACACGGTGATCAGGTCCGACCAGACCCAGTACAGCGCCGCCATGAAGCCGCCGAGCAAGGCCAGGCGGATCAGGCGCAGGGATTGTTCGTTGACCTTTTCGATATCCAGGGGCGGCTCTTCGACCATCGCATCGCCGCTTTCCCCGGCTTCCTTGGCAGCCTGGCGCTTGCTCAGGGCGCGCTGGTAGGCCAGGCGCCGTGCCGCGACGCTGAGGCCGCGCACGAAGGTGGCTTCGATCACCAGCCAGAACATCAGCAGGTACAGGGTATTGATCAGGCGGTCGCTGAGTTTCAGCGCGGTGTAGTAGTAGCCGAAGCACACCGCGATGAACAAGGCGATCGGCAACGCCGTGAACAGGACCCCCACCGCCTTGCGAAACAGCGAGGCGTTCTGGTGGGTCGGGCTGCTCAGCAGCAGGCGGCTGAGCAGCCAGGCCATCAGTGCGTAACAGGTCAGAACCACGGCGATCCCGAGCACATCATCGGCCAGGGCCGCAGGTTGGTGCTCGGCCACGGCCACCACGGCCACCAGTGCCAGCACCACCAGGCCCAGGCGCCGGACCCAGCCCTGGAGGAATTCGACCTGGGGCTTCTCCCAACGGAAATGCAGTTCGGCCACGCCGCCCGGCGCGAGGATGCGATAGGCGGTGTAGAACACCAGCCAGGCCTGTGCAGTCTGCAACAGCGCGGCACCGAGGTTGGCGTTCTGCCCCCGGGCGTCGATCTGCAAGGCATAGCCGCACAGCGCCAGGGCCAGGGTCACCGGCATGGCCAGGAGGATATTGACCAGGATCGCCAGCGGTGTGTGCCACTGGCTGTCGCGCTTGAAGTGGCCGATGTCCTGGTGAACCTTGTTCAGGCGCGAATACAGGCTCTTGCGTCGCCACAGCAGGGCACCGATCAACAGCAGCAGCGGCAGGAACAGCAACGGGCGCTGGGCCAGGCCGTCGGTCAGCTCGCTCAGGCTCGAGGCCCAGGGCAGGGTGGTGATCTGCTTCTGCAGGCGCTGCGGCACGCCTTCCAGCCATTCGAGGTCCAGCGGCTTGTTGCTGGGGATCCAGAACATCTGCTCGTCGAGGGTCGCCCGCAGGTTTTGCGAGGTGCTCAGCAATTGCTTTTGGTTCAGTTGCAGGGTGATGGATTCGTTGAGCAGCGCGCTCAGTTCGCGGTTCAGCCGCTCCAGCAGGTCGGCGCGGGTGATCGCCAGGTCGAGCAGGGTCCGGCGCAATTGCGGCGTGACCTGCTCGGACGGCTGGGTGGCCAGCAGGTTGTCGACGTAGGTGCTGGGGCTGCTGATCAGCTCGCGCTGCTGGTTGACTTCGAACTGGTACAGGCGGATGTCGGCGATCTGGTCGGCCAGGTCGCGGTCCAGGCGCAGGCGCGGCAGGGCCTGTTTCTGCTTATAGAGGATCTTCGACAGCAGCAGGCTGCCCTTGAGCACGCTGATCTGCTCGTCCAGGGCTGCATCGCTCTGGGTCACGCTGTCCAGTTGCTGCTTGGTTTCCAGGTTCTGCTGGGTCAGTTCGTTGAGACGGTCGGTGCTTTTGAGCAGGTAGTCGGAGAGCTTGAGGTTGGCCGCGCTTTCGCTGGCCAGCAGGCTGCTGCTGCCGGCCTTTTGCGCTTCGATGGACTGCTGGGTGACGGTCTGCTGCGACTGGGCCAGGCGCTTCTGGTTGATCAGGGTCTGCAGGTCCTGGATTTCCTGTTCCAGGCGCGCGGTTTTTTCCATCAGCAGGTCATGCTGGCTGTTGCCCAGGTCCTGCAACTGGCTATTGCCCGCCAGCTCCTGGCGCCGCAGGGGGATCAAGGCATTGATCGCCGCCAGTTCGGCATTCAACAGGTTGCGCTGGTCGGCGCTGAGCAGCTTGCCGTTGTCGCGGCCGGACTTGAGGGTCAGGTTGATCTGCTGGGTGCGGGTCTGGCTGCTGCTGATTTCCGCCTGGGCGCGCTCCGGACGGGTTTGCGCGGTAATGGTCAGGCTGTTGGCATCGGCCAGGGCTTTTTGCAGGTCGCTCTGCTGGGTGGTGCGTTCGGTGAGCAGTTGCTCCAGCTGCGACACCGGCGCGCTGGCATAGCGTTGCGCTACCGGCACCACCTTGGTGGCTTTGAGGCGAGCCAGTTCACGCTGGTTTTCCGTGGTCTGGCGCGGCGCGTTGGCCAGTTGCTGCTTGAGGTCGTTCAGCCGCTGTTCGTAGTCCTGCTTGTTGCTCAACTGGGTCAGGGTGTTTTGCAGCACCGTCTGCAAGGCTTTCTGGTCGGCCTCGGGCAGTTTGCGGTCGGCGATTTTGTCCAGGCTTTGCTGGACCGCTTCGGCGCTGGGCGGTTCGGCAGCCTGGGCGGCGCTTACGGAAAAACACAAGCCCAGCAGGGCAATGGCGAGAAAAGTGCGCAGGGTTGGCATAGAGACCGGTCAAGCAAGTGGAAAAAGGGTCGGGTGCGTCAAAGCTGGTATCAGGTTGATACTAAACCGCAACGCGCCCTGGAGTTTAGAGGAAGAGACCGGGACCCGGGCGACTTCCTTCGGGGAATCTGACGCCCACTTTGCTGATCTTGTTCCCGTCCATCACTGCAACGGTCCAGATGGTGCTGTTCCACTCCACCTGGTCGCCCACCACCGGTGCGCCACCGACCTTCTGGGTGATGAAACGGCTCAATGGCATGTCGCTATCAAGGCCGTCCAGCTTAAGCCCGTACAGCGCCGAAACCGCGCCCAGCTGGGCGTCTCCTTCCAGCACGAAGTCGCCGAAGAAGCGCAGATCCAGGCCACGTTGCGGGGCCTGGCTGAAGAGTTTGCCGAGGGCTGACAGGTTGTGTTCATGGCCGATCACGCACAGCAAATCATCGGCTTCGAGCACCGTACTACCCGACGGATGGAGCAGTTCCTGGCCGCGGAACAGGGCCGCGATCCGCGTGCCCTCGGGCATTTTCAGCTCGCGCAGGGCGGCGCCGATGCACCATTTCTCCGCGCCCAGGCGGTAAACGAACAGCTCCCACTCGCTGGTGACGTGGACTTCCAGCGCGGCCCGGGAAATCGGCGCCGGCTCCGGCGGCACCGTGACCTTCAGCAGCTTGGCGACCCAGGGCAGGCTGGTGCCCTGGACCAGCAACGACACCAGGACGATAAAGAACGCCAGGTTGAAGTACAGCTGGGCGTGGGGCAGCCCGGCCATCAGCGGGAACACCGCGAGAATGATCGGTACCGCGCCGCGCAGGCCGACCCAGGAGATAAAGGCTTTTTCCCGGCCATGGAAGGCCTTGAACGGCAGCAGGCCGACCATCACCGACAGTGGACGGGCAAACAGGATCATCCACAGCGCCAGGCCCAGGGCCGGCAGGGCGATGGGCAGCAGGTCGTGGGGGGTGACCAGCAGCCCCAGCACCAGGAACATGCCGATCTGCGCCAGCCAGGCCATGCCGTCGAGCATGTGCAGGATGCCGTGGCGGCTGCGCACCGGGCGATTGCCGATCACCAGGCCACACAGGTACACCGCGAGGAAACCGCTGCCATGCAGGGCGTTGGTCAGGGCGAATACCAGCAGGCCGCCGCTGATCACCAGGATCGGGTACAGGCCGTTGGCCAGATGGATGCGGTTGACCATTTGCAGCATCACCCAGCCACCGCCCAGGCCGATCACGCCACCGATGCCGAACTCGCGCAGCAGGTGCCCGAGCAGGCTCCAGTGCAGGCCGGTCTGGCCGCTGGCGAGCATGTCGATCAGGGTCACGGTGAGGAACACCGCCATCGGGTCGTTGCTGCCGGATTCGATCTCCAGGCTCGCGGTCACCCGTTCGTTCAGGCCCTTGCCGCCCAGCAGGGAAAACACCGCCGCGGCATCCGTGGAGCCGACGATGGCGCCGATCAACAGGCCCTGGATCAGGTTGAGGTCAAATAGCCAGGCGGCGGCCATGCCGGTCAGCCCGGTGGTAATGAGCACCCCGACCGTGGCCAGGGACAACGCCGGCCACAACGCCACGCGAAAGCTCGAGACCCGGGTGCGCAGGCCACCGTCGAGCAGGATCACGGCCAGGGCCAGGTTGCCCACCAGGTACGCGGTTGGGTAATTGTCGAAAATGATCCCGCCGCCATCAACGCCGGCAGCCATGCCCACGGCCAGGATGATCACCAGGATCGGGATGCCCAGGCGGGACGAAAGTGAACTGACTAAAATGCTCGCACCTACCAGCAACGCGCCGATCAAGAACAGGCTGTTGATGGTCGTCGCATTCAAAGGCAGTACTCCAGGAGCGAAAAGGCGGGCACAAACTGACCATGCAGTCTGCGTGCCAGCGATTCTAACCTGTTGAAATACGGTGATGTCAAAAAGCTTTTTCAGCAATCGCTCGCCACCCTCTGATGCGAGCTAAAACGGGTTCAACCGCTGCTGGCAAAAGAGTGCCAGGTGCACACCGGGTGGTTTTTCCCCTTGCGCGGTTGCCTGGCCGACCCTTTCCCGAGGTCGGTGCCAGCGCCGACGACCCTTGGGATTTTCAGAAAAATCCGAGCAGGCGACGAGGCGTCAGGAACCACATGGGCCCGAGGCAGTCTTTAGGACTCATCTGTGAGGTCAGCAGCCAGGTTTATCAAGGCGTTGCGCCGGATAGCCCTGGCATCCGTGGTGACTTTTCTTTATCGTACGCGCCCTTTGAAAATGCTCGGAAAATCATAATGTTGGAAGCATCCCTAAGCCAATTGGAACAGCTGGTCAGCGACCTGGTGCAACAGAACCAGGAACTGCTCGGCACGAACGAAACCCTGAAGAGCGAACTGGCTCAGGCCAAGGATGAAAACGAAAGCCTGCAACTGAGCCTGATGGAGCAGGAAGAGAAACAAGGCGCGACCGCCGCCCGTATCCAGGCCCTGGTCGAGCGCGTCAGCGCTGGTCCCGTTAGCGCATGATGCACGGCGCCGAAGGGGTAAAAGTCGTCTCGATTCTCGGTGAAACCTATTCGATCAAGGCGCCGGCCGGGGAAGAGCAGACCCTGCTGGACGCTGCATTGATGTTGAAAGCCGCGTTGGCCGACACCAAGAAGAAATACCCATCGTTGATTGGCGACCGGTTGTTGGTGCTGGCAGCGATGAATCTGTGTTCGCAGCAGATCGAGATGCAAAAGCGCCACCAGCAGGAACTCAACCGTTACCAAGAGCAAGTCAGCGCCACGGTTGAAGTCATCGCCAAGACCATCAACCAGGGTTGAAGGGTTTGAGTACAACCAAGGAATAGATTGTCGATTGAGTTGTATACAATCGGCACGGCTGTTGCAGTGTTTCAGCCTCTTATTCTTTGGGGGTGCTCCATGCAGTTCTGGCGACGCAGTATTCAATGGCAACTGATCCTGGGCATGGGTACTGCCCTGCTGGTCAGTGTTCTGATCGTGGTTGGCCTCTACACCCTGGTGGTCAACCGCCTGGCCCAGAGCTATCTGCTGGAGCAGGCACTGCCGTCGAGCATCGAAGCGATGCGCAACGATATCGAACGGATTCTGGTACAGCCGCTGACGGCGGCGAAGGACATCGCCGGCAACACAATGGTGCGTGATTGGCTGGCGGGGGGCGAAAACGTCGCTCAATCGGACAGCTTCGTCAGTTACCTGGAAGGTATCCGCGCCGAGCACCAGGCCTTCACCGCTCTGATCGCGGGCACCGCCAGCCACCACTACTACAACGAAAAAGGCCTGGACCGGACCCTCAGCCGGTCCAATCCCGCCGACTCCTGGTTCTACTCCTTCATCGACGGCGATTCGCCGCGCCTGCTCAATATCGATAACGACACCAGCACCGGCGAGCTGGCGCTGTTCATCGACCTCAAGGTGCGCCAGGCCGGCAAGGTGGTGGGCGTGGCCGGGCTGGGCCTGAGCATGCGCGAGCTGTCGGAGTTGATTCACAATTTCAGTTTTGGCGAGCGCGGCAAGGTGTTGCTGGTGCGAGACGACGGCCTGATCCAGGTCCACCCCGAGGCCCGGTTCAGCGGCAAGCGCCAGCTGGCGCAGCAGATCGGCGACGACGCGGCCAAGGCGGTGATGGGCCATCAAGGCCTGTCCAGCAGCGCCTTCATCCGCGACGGCGAGGACTACCTGGCCTTCAGCCTGCCCCTGCGCGACCTGGGCTGGACCCTGGTGGCCGAAGTGCCCAGGGCGCAGATCTACGCCGAGGCCCGGCGGGCCCTGTGGCTGACCAGCGGCATCGGTTTGGCCGTGGCCCTGGCCTGCCTGTTATTGGTGGTGCTGCTGGCGCGTGGGCTGGTGCGGCCGATCCGCCAGGTAACAGCGGCGCTGGTAGCGATTGGTAGCGGTGGTGGCGATTTGACCCATCGCCTGGATGCCAGTCGTGCCGATGAGCTGGGTGATCTGGCCCGGGGCTTCAATCGTTTTCTGCAAAGCCAGCGCGACATGATCGGCGAAGTCCTGGCCACCAGCGAGCGCCTGCGTGCGGCCGTGGGCCAGGTGGCGCAGGTGGTGGACAACACCGCCGGGCGTTCCGGCCGCCAGCAGGAAATGACCGACATGGTGGCCACCGCCGTCCACGAAATGGGCCTGACGGTGCAGGACATCGCGCAGAACGCCGGCAACGCCGCGCTCGCCTCGCAGTCGGCACGGGACGAGGCGTTGCAGGCCCGTGATGTGGTGGGGGGATCGATCCGGCATATCCAGAGCCTGTCCGATGAGGTGGGGATTGCCGCCGAGGCGGTGAGCGAACTGGCGACCCAGGTGGCTTCCATCGATCAGGTGCTGGCGGTGATTCGCAGTATTTCCGAACAGACCAACCTGTTGGCCTTGAACGCCGCCATCGAAGCGGCGCGGGCCGGTGACATGGGCCGTGGTTTCGCGGTGGTGGCCGATGAAGTGCGAACCCTGGCGCGGCGGACCCAAGCCTCCACTGATGAGATCCAGCACATGATCCAGCGCCTCAAGCAGGGCGCGGAGAACGCCGTGTCTTCCATGCATTCCGGGCAGGCGGCCACCGGCACCGGGGTCGAGTCGAGCCAGCGCACCGGGGCTTCCCTGACCGCGATTACCGGCCAGGTCGAGCGCATCAGCGACATGAACCATCAGGTGGCGACGGCCACCGAGGAGCAGTCGGCGGTGACCGAGGAAATCAATCGCAATGTGCAGGGCATCTCCGACCTGGCGAGGGCCACGGCCAGTGAAGTGCAGGCCTGCCGCGAGGACTGCCAGACCCTGCAGCGCCTGGCGGATGACCTGGCGCGGCAGGTGGGCGGGTTCAAACTGGGTTGATCGAGTGCGTCAGGCCCAGTTTCTCAGAGCCCGCGCCTCAGAGCCCGTGCCTCAGAACCAGGCGTCCTGCATGGTCAGGCAGGTGTCGTCCCGGGCTTCGAGCAGGGCCAGTTCATGATGGCAACTCGGTACTTCCCAGGTCAGGAAGTACCGCGCCGCCTGTAATTTGCCCTGGTAGAAATCGCTGTCCGCCGGGTTGCCCCTGGCCAGCCCTTGTTCGGCGTGGATCGCCTGTTCCAGCCAGCGCCAGCCAATCACCGTGTGGCCGAAGGCTTTGAGGTACAGCGCCGAGTTGGCCAGGCTGCTGTTGACCCGGCCCTGGGCCAGGTCGCCGAGCAGGCCCAGGGTCACGCTTTGCAGGCGTGCCACCAGTTGCTCCAGGGGCTGGCGCAGGCGCGTCAGTGATTCATGGGCCTGGGCCCGTTCTGTGGTCTGGGCGATCAGGCGGATCAGTTGCTTCAGGCCGGCGCCGCCGTTCTGCGCCAGCTTGCGCCCCAGCAGGTCGAGGGACTGGATGCCGTGGGTGCCTTCGTGGATCGGGTTCAGGCGGTTGTCGCGGTAGTACTGCTCCACCGGGTATTCGCGGGTGTAGCCGTGGCCGCCGAGGATCTGGATCGCCAGCTCGTTGGCCTTGAGGCAAAACTCCGAAGGCCAGGATTTGACGATCGGGGTCAGCAGGTCCAGCAGTTCGTGGGCCTGCCTGCGCTCGGCCTCGCTGCCCAGGGTGGTGGTGTCATCGAACAGCCGCGCGGCATACAGGCCAAGGTCGAACGCGCCTTCCACATAGGCCTTCTGGGTCAGCAGCATGCGCTTGACGTCGGCGTGCTGGATGATCGACACCGGTGCGGTGTTCGGGTCCTTGCTGTCCGGCAGGCGGCCCTGTGGCCGTTCGCGGGCGTACTCCAGGGAGTACAGGTAACCGGCATAGCCGAGCATCACCGCGCCCATGCCGACGCCGATCCGTGCCTCGTTCATCATCTGGAACATATAGCTCAGGCCCTGGTGCGGCTTGCCCACCAGGTAGCCGACGCAGGCGCCGTTGTCGCCGAAGTTCAGTGCGGTGGAGGTGGTGCCGCGCCAGCCCATCTTGTGAAACAGCCCGGCCAGCAGCACGTCGTTGCGCGGACCGAGGCTGCCGTCATCGTTGACCAGGAACTTGGGCACGATAAACAGCGAAATGCCCTTCACTCCGGCCGGTGCATCCGGCAGCTTGGCCAGGACCATGTGCACGATGTTTTCCGACAGCGGGTGATCGCCGCCGGAGATAAAGATCTTGTTGCCCTTGAGTCGGTAGCTGCCATCGGCCGCCGGTTCGGCGCGAGTGCGGATATCCGACAGCGAAGAGCCGGCGTGGGGTTCGGTGAGGGCCATGGTGCCGAAGAAACGACCGTCGATCATCGGTTGCAGGAAGCGTTGCTTCTGCTCCTCGGTGCCGAAGCTCTCGATCAGGTTGGCCGCACCCATGGTCAGGAACGGATAAGAAGTCGAGGCCGCGTTGGCCGCCTGGAAATGCGCAAAGCAGGCCTGGGACAGCAAGGTTGGCAACTGCATGCCGCCAGCCTCGAAACTGCGGGCAGCATTGAGAAAGCCGGCCTCGAGAAAGGCGTCGACGGCGGGTTTGACGTCGGGAATCAGAATCGCGGCGCCGTTCTCATAGCGCGGTTCGTTCTCGTCACCCTTGCGGTTGTGCGGGGCGAAGAACTTCTCGGCAATGCTGCGGGCGGTGCCGATGGCGGCATCGAACGTTTCGCGATTGTGTTCGGCAAACCGCTCGCGCTGGGTCAGGCCCTCGGCATCGAGGACTTCATACAGCTCGAAAGCCAGATTGCGGGAACTGAGCAGCGTCTCGGACATGGCGGCCTACCTGTAGAAAAGTATGCCGCGAGTGTAGGAAGGCTTATAAAAAGGGGGAAGGAAGATAGATGGGGGTGATGGGGCGGCACAAGCAGCAAGTAACAGCGGCAAGTTGCAAGCTTCTAGCGGCAAGAAAAAAGCAGCCCGAACTGGACTGCTTTTCCTTGCCGCTAGAAGCTTGCCGCTGCTCTTACCCGATGGTCATGAGGCTGGCGTTACCGCCCGCCGCAGCAGTGTTGACGCTCAGTGCGCGCTCGATCACCAGGCGTTCCAGGGCCACCCCGGTTTCGCCCTGGGACAGGCCGTGCACGCCGACGATGGCACCGGCACGCTTGGCCACTTGCTCGCACACTGCGCGCAACTGGTCGGAGTCGCCGTGATGCAGTACGGCATCGATCAGCACCTCGTCCTTGGTCCAATCGGCGACGCGCTGGATGCGGGCCTGGACGTCCTTCGGCAGGCGCGCATACAGCGCCTTGCCCGGTTCACCTTCCGGCCATACCGCGCTGCCGCCTACGGCCAGTACCGCGGCCAGTTGCGTCAGCAGGTCGCCTTCGTCCTGGGCCAGGCACAGCACGTGTTCGCGGGGCAGGATCGCGTAGCTGTTGCGCTCACCGGTCGGGCCGGCCAGGGTCCGGGTGACGCCACTTTGCGATTGCGCCGCAAGCTGCACGCAGAGCGCGCCCAGTTCCGCCAACTTATTGCTTTCGGCCCAGGCTTGCAGGGCGCCCAGCGGTTTGCTCATGGCGTCGCGCAGGCGCACATCCGGTGCATTCAGGGCGTCGCCACGAGCGAACGACTGCTCGATGGCGTCCACTGGGCGGGTCGACAGCAGGCGGTACAGGTACAGCGGGCCACCGGCTTTCGGGCCAGTGCCCGACAGGCCTTCGCCGCCGAACGGTTGAACACCGACCACGGCGCCAACGATGTTGCGGTTGACGTAGACGTTACCGGCATGGACGTTGTCGATCACCTTGGCGATGGTTTCGTCGATGCGGGTGTGCACGCCCAGGGTCAGGCCGTAGCCCGAGGCGTTGATCTGGGCGATCAACTGGTCGATCTCTTTGCGCTTGTAGCGCACCACGTGCAGCACCGGACCGAAGATCTCCCGTTGCAGCTCGTCGAAGCTTTCCAGTTCGATCAGGGTCGGCATGACGAAGGTGCCGCGCTTGATTTCTTCGCCGTCGGCAATCGCCACCTGGTACACGTTGCGACCTTTGTCGCGCATGGCCTGGATATGTTTCTCGATGCCGGCCTTGGCTTCGGCGTCGATCACCGGGCCGATGTCCACCGACAGGCGCTCCGGGTTGCCCAGACGGCATTCAGCCATGGCGCCCTTGAGCATTTCGATCACGCGGTCTGCCGAATCTTCCTGCAGGCACAGTACGCGCAGGGCCGAGCAACGCTGGCCGGCGCTGTCGAAGGCCGAGGACACCACGTCGATGACCACTTGTTCGGTCAGCGCCGAGGAGTCGACGATCATCGCGTTCTGGCCGCCGGTTTCGGCGATCAGCGGAATCGGCCGGCCCTGGTTGTCCAGGCGCCCGGCGACGTTGCGTTGCAGCAGCCGCGCCACTTCGGTGGAGCCAGTGAACATCACGCCTTTGACCCGATCGTCGCCAACCAGGCGGGCGCCGACGGTTTCGCCGCGGCCCGGCAGCAGTTGCAGCACGCCTTCGGGAATCCCGGCTTCGAGCAGAATGCGCACGGCTTGTGCCGCCACCAGCGGGGTTTGCTCGGCAGGCTTGGCCAGTACCGGGTTACCGGCAGCCAGCGCTGCGGCGACCTGGCCACTGAAGATGGCCAGCGGGAAGTTCCACGGGCTGATGCAGACCACCGGGCCCAATGGGCGGTGGGCATCGTTGGTGAAGTCGTTGCGAGCCTGTACCGCGTAGTAGCGCAGGAAGTCCACGGCTTCACGCACTTCGGCGATGGCGTTGGCGAAGGTCTTGCCGGCTTCGCGGGCCAGCAGGCCCATCAGCGGCTGGATCTCGCCTTCCATTAGGTCGGCGGCGCGTTCCAGGATCGCGGCGCGTTCGGCGGGCGGGGTCGCCTGCCAGATCGGGCCAGCGTTGATCGCGCACTGGAGAGCATTGTCGACGTCTTCGACCGTGGCTTCCTGGACATGACCGACCACGTCGCGCAGATCCGACGGGTTGAGCACGGGGGCAGGCGCTTCGGTGCTGGACGCGCAGCCCAGCATCGGCGCGGCTTTCCAGTTGTTGTGAGCAGTGGCCAGCAGGGCGCAGGACAGCGATGCCAGGCGGTGTTCGTTGGCCAGGTCGATGCCCGCCGAGTTGGCGCGCTCGCTGCCGTACAGATCACGCGGCAATGGAATACGCGGGTGCGGCAGGCCGAAGCCGCCTTCCAGCGTCGCCATTTGCTCGATGCTGGCCACTGGATCGGCCACCAGCTCCTGGATCGAAATCGACTGGTCGGCAATTCGGTTGACGAACGAGGTGTTGGCGCCGTTTTCCAGCAGGCGACGGACCAGGTAGGCCAGCAGGGTTTCATGGGTGCCCACCGGTGCGTACACGCGGCACGGTCGGTTCAACTTGCCTTCGGCAACCTTGCCCACCACTTGCTCGTACAGGGGTTCGCCCATGCCGTGCAGGCACTGGAACTCGTACTGGCCCGGGTAATAGTTCTGCCCGGCGATGTGGTAGATGGCCGACAGGGTGTGGGCGTTGTGGGTCGCGAACTGCGGGTAGATGACTTCCGGCACCGACAGCAGCTTGCGTGCGCAGGCGATGTAGGAAACGTCGGTGTAGACCTTGCGGGTGTAGACCGGGTAGCCCTCCAGGCCTTCGACCTGGGCGCGCTTGATTTCGCTGTCCCAGTACGCGCCTTTTACCAGGCGGATCATCAGGCGATGGCGGCTGCGGCGCGCGAGGTCGATCACGTAGTCGATCACGTACGGGCAGCGTTTCTGATAGGCCTGGATCACAAAGCCGATACCGTTCCAGCCGGTCAGCTGCGGCTCGAAGCACAGGCGCTCCAGCAGGTCCAGGGACAGCTCCAGGCGGTCGGCTTCTTCGGCGTCGATGTTCAGGCCGATGTCGTATTGCTTGGCCAAGAGGGTCAGCGACAGCAGACGCGGGTACAGCTCGTCCATCACGCGCTCGTACTGGGCGCGGCTGTAACGCGGGTGCAGGGCCGAGAGCTTGATCGAGATGCCCGGGCCTTCATAAATGCCGCGGCCGTGGGAAGCCTTGCCGATCGAATGGATGGCCTGCTCGTAGGAGGCGAGGTACTTCTGTGCATCGTGTTCGGTGAGTGCTGCTTCACCGAGCATGTCGTAGGAGTAGCGGAAGCCCTTGGCTTCGAACTTGCTGGCGTTGGCCAGGGCTTCGGCGATGGTTTCGCCGGTGACGAACTGTTCGCCCATCAGGCGCATGGCCATGTCGACGCCCTTGCGGATCATCGGCTCGCCGCTCTTGCCGATGATGCGGCTCAGGGACGATGTCAGGCCGGCTTCGTTGTGGGTGGCCACCAGTTTGCCGGTCAGCAGCAGGCCCCAGGTGGCCGCGTTGACGAACAGCGACGGGCTGTTGCCCAGGTGCGGCTGCCAGTTGCCGGTGCTGATCTTGTCGCGGATCAGCGCGTCACGGGTGCCCTTGTCGGGAATGCGCAGCAGCGCTTCGGCCAGGCACATCAGGGCCACGCCCTCCTGGGACGACAGGGAGAACTCCTGCAGCAGGCCCTGAACGATACCGGCACGGCCGCCGGCGCTCTTCTGGTTGCGCAGTTTTTCCGCAATCGACGACGCCAGCTTGTTGGTGGCTTCGGCCATGGCCGCCGGCAGGCGGGCCTGCTCGATCAGCATCGGCACCACTTCCGGTTCCGGACGGCGGTAGGCGGCGGTGATCGATGCACGCAGCACCGACTGCGGGAGGATGCTTTCGGCGAATTCGAGGAAGCACTGGTGCGCGTGGTCGAGTTGCACCTCGCCGGCTTCGTCGCCGTCGGTGCGGATCGAACCGCTGAGCTCAGTCAGGGTTGCACCACCCTCGAGTTTTTCCAGGTAATTGAAAATTGCCTGCTTGATCAGCCAGTGCGGTGTGCGATCAATCGAGGTCGCGGCCGCCTTCAGGCGCTCGCGGGTCGGGTCATCGAGTTTGACCCCAAGGGTGGTGGTAGCCATATTTTTATCCTCATGTTTGCCACGACTGCGTGGCATCAGCTGGGCGCAAGATTAGCCGGGCGCCGAAAGAGGTGCAACCGGGTGCAACCCTTTTTTTGTCGGACAAATACGCAGCTCATCAGGAAAAAAATTCCAGTTGCTTGGGTGTGATCGCAGTTGGTGCTTTTCATTCTGAAAATCGGGCTTTTTGCTCCAAAAGGGAGCAAGAAATGGGTTATTACGGATTAAAACGACTAGGTGCAACTAATTCTCAAGAAACTGGTTGCACCCTATTTGGGTTGTTGAATAGGATTCGCGCCCAAGGTGCAACCGTCTCACGAGGGCGGTTCACCGGCTGATGGCTTTCCTGGGGAAACATCGGTCATAAATGCGCGGAACACCCCATCGTCTGTCAGACGTACACGTTTGGCGGTGAAGAATGACCGCAGCACCATAAAAACAAAGCCAGGGCGTAACTCAATGAGTGCAAGCAATCCAACCTTGATCACCTTCGTGATCTATATCGCAGCAATGGTGCTGATCGGCTTCATGGCCTATCGCTCTACCAATAACCTTTCCGACTACATTCTGGGCGGCCGCAGCCTGGGCAGCGTGGTAACTGCGCTTTCCGCCGGTGCCTCGGACATGAGCGGCTGGTTGTTGATGGGCCTGCCAGGTGCCATCTATATGTCGGGCCTGTCGGAAAGCTGGATCGCCATCGGCCTGATCATCGGCGCCTACCTGAACTGGCTGTTCGTGGCCGGTCGCCTGCGGGTGCAGACCGAGCACAACGGCGATGCCTTGACCCTGCCGGATTATTTCTCCAGCCGTTTCGAGGATAAAAGCGGTCTGCTGCGGATCATTTCCGCGGTCGTGATCCTGGTGTTCTTCACCATCTACTGCGCTTCGGGCATCGTGGCCGGCGCCCGTCTGTTCGAAAGCACCTTCGGCATGTCCTACGAGACCGCGCTGTGGGCCGGCGCTGCCGCGACCATCGCCTACACCTTCGTCGGCGGTTTCCTGGCGGTGAGCTGGACCGACACCGTACAAGCCACGCTGATGATCTTCGCCCTGCTGTTGACGCCGATCATCGTGCTGCTGGCCACCGGTGGCGTCGACACCACCTTCCTGGCCATCGAGGCCCAGGACCCAAGCAACTTCGACATGCTGAAAAACACCACCTTCGTCGGCGTGATCTCGCTGCTGGGCTGGGGCCTGGGTTACTTCGGCCAGCCGCACATCCTGGCGCGCTTCATGGCCGCGGATTCGGTGAAATCGATCGCCAAGGCCCGTCGCATCTCCATGACCTGGATGATCCTGTGCCTGGGCGGCACCGTGGCGGTGGGCTTCTTCGGCATCGCCTACTTCTCGGCGCATCCGGAAGTGGCCGGCCCTGTGACCGAGAACCACGAGCGTGTGTTCATCGAGCTGGCCAAGCTGCTGTTCAATCCGTGGATTGCCGGTGTCCTGCTGTCGGCCATCCTGGCGGCGGTCATGAGCACCCTGAGTTGCCAGTTGCTGGTGTGCTCCAGTGCCTTGACCGAAGACTTCTACAAGGCTTTCCTGCGTAAAAACGCTTCCCAGGTCGAGCTGGTGTGGGTCGGTCGGGCCATGGTGCTGCTGGTGGCCCTGGTTGCCATCCTCATGGCCGCCAACCCGGAAAACCGCGTACTTGGCCTGGTCAGCTACGCCTGGGCCGGCTTCGGCGCTGCCTTCGGTCCTGTGGTGCTGATCTCGGTGCTGTGGAAAGGCATGACCCGTGACGGCGCGTTGGCGGGGATCATTGTCGGTGCGGCCACTGTGATTCTGTGGAAACACTTCGACACCATGGGCCTGTACGAAATCATCCCGGGCTTTATCTTCGCCAGCCTGGCGATCCTCCTGGTCAGCAGCAAAGGCCGCCCTACGGCGGGCATGCTGCAACGCTTTGACGCTGCGGAAAAAGACTTCAAACTCAATCGCTGACGGCCACGAGCCAAGGCTCGTTGCCCTCGGATAAGAAACGGCCCGCCACCTTCTGGTTGCGGGCCGTTTTTTTTAGGCCAGGCTCAGGGCCTGGTCGAGGTCGGCAAGGATGTCTTCGATGGCTTCTATGCCCACCGAGAGGCGGATCATTTCCGGTTTGACCCCGGCTTTGGCTTGCTCCTGCTCATTCATCTGGCGATGGGTGGTGGAGGCCGGGTGACAGGCCAGGGACTTGGCGTCGCCGATGTTCACCAGGCGCTTGAAGATCTGCAGCGCGTCGTAGAAACGCACGCCGGCTTCATAGCCGCCCTTGAGGCCGAACGAGAGAATCGCCGACGGTTTGCCCTTCATGTATTTCTGCGCCAGCTCGTGGTGCGGGTGGTCAGGCAGCCCGGCGTAGCTGACCCAGGCCACCTGGGCATGCTGCTGCAGGAACTGCGCGACCTTGAGCGCGTTCTCGGTGTGGCGTTCCATGCGCAGGGCCAGGGTCTCCAGGCCTTGCAGCAGCAGGAACGCGTTCATCGGCGCCAGGGCTGCGCCGGTGTTGCGCAGTGGCACGGTACGGGCGCGGGCGATAAAGGCCGCCGGGCCGAACTTCTCGGTGTAGACCACACCGTGGTAGGCCGGCTCCGGGGTGTTGAGGCTGGCGAATTTTTGCGGGTGGTCGGCCCACGGGAAGGTGCCGCTGTCGACAATCACCCCACCCAGGGAGTTGCCGTGGCCGCCCACGTACTTGGTCACCGAGTGCACCACGATATCGGCGCCGAACTGGATCGGCTTGCACAGGATCGGCGTGGCCACGGTGTTGTCCACCATCAGCGGCACGCCACGGGCGTGAGCGGCCTGGGCCAGGCCTTCGAGGTCGACGATGTTGCCGGCCGGGTTGCCGATGCTTTCGCAGTACACCAGCTTGGTCTTGTCGTCGATCAGCTCGGCAATCGCCTCGGCCGAATCATCCCGGGCAAACCGCACCTCGACGCCGAAGCTGGGCAGCAGGTGGGCGAACAGGGTGTAGGTGCCGCCGTACAGCTGCGGGGTGGAGACAATATTGTCACCGGCCTGGGTCAGGGTCTGGATCGCGTAGTGGATCGCCGCACTGCCCGCGGCCACTGCCAACCCGGCAATCCCGCCTTCCAGGGCTGCCATGCGCTGCTCCAGCACATCGTTGGTGGGGTTCATGATGCGGGTGTAGATATTGCCCGGCACATCGAGGTTGAACAGGTCCGCGCCATGCTGCGCGTTATCGAACTCGAAGGCGACGTTCTGGTAGATCGGCACGGCCACGGCCTTGGTCGTCGGGTCTGATTTGAATCCATGGTGCAGCGCAATCGTTGCGTCTTTCATAAGTGGCTCGACCTCCTTGGCTTGCATTGGTTTTTTTGTAGGGCCTGAATGTAATGCGCTTCGCAGCGCACAGGTCGAACTGGCATTAGAATTTTTTCTCACCCCGGCCCCGGTTTGCGGCATAAGCCAGGGGCTGCGCGGCGTGACCTGACGACGGCGCGTGTACAAGGTAAACTTCGCCCCCTGCGCAGGAGCAACCATGAACTATCGTCACGCCTTCCACGCCGGCAACCACGCCGACGTCTTCAAACACCTGACCCTGACCCGCCTCATCGCCCTGATGTCGCGCAAGGAGCAGCCATTCGCTTACCTCGACAGCCACGCCGGCATTGGTCTGTACGACCTTCAGGGCGACCAGGCGTCGCGCACCGGCGAGTACCTGGAGGGCATTGCCCGGTTGTGGGGCGAGCAGGATCTGCCGCCGCTGACCGCCGATTACATGGACCTGCTGCGCAAGATGAACCCGGATGGCCAATTGCGCTATTACCCGGGCTCGCCGGAGCTGGCGCGGCGCCTGACCCGCCCGCAGGACCGGGTGCTGCTCAACGAGAAACACCCTGAAGACGGGCAGTTGCTCAAGGACAACATGAAAGGTGATCGCCGGGTGGCGGTGCACCTGGGCGAAGGCTGGCACGTGGCGCGGGCGCTGCTGCCGGTGGCCGAGAAGCGCGCGTTGATGCTGATCGATCCGCCCTTCGAGCAATTGGACGAAATGCAGCGGTGCGCGGCGTCGCTCAAGGAAGCCATCGGCCGCATGCGCCAGACCGTGGCGGCCATCTGGTACCCGGTCAAGGATCAGCGCATGTTGCGCCGCTTCTACCAGGACCTGGCCGGCACCGGAGCCCCCAAACTGTTGCGCGTGGAGTTGCTGGTGCACCCGCTGGACACCCCCAACAGCCTCAACGGTTCCGGCCTGGCCATCGCCAACCCGCCGTGGGGCCTGGAGGAAGAGCTGCGGGAACTGCTGCCGTGGCTGTCGAAAAAGCTCGGCCAGACCCAGGGCGGCTGGCAGATGGACTGGCTGATAGAGGAGTAACAGCGGCAAGCGGCAAGCCAGGACTGAACCGCTTGTCGCTGCTCTTAACTTGCCGCTTGTGGCTGCTCTAAATGGGGCAAGTGACCCCGGTGCCACCGATGCCGCAGTAGCCGGCGGGATTTTTCGCCAGGTATTGCTGGTGGTAGGCCTCGGCAAAGTAGACGGTCGGGGCTTCTTCGATTTCAGTGGTGATGGTGCCCAGGCCGGCCTTGGTCAGTTCTTCCTGATAGGCCTGTGCACTGGCTTTTGCCGCCGCCAACTGCTCTGGCGTGGTGGCATAGATCACCGAGCGATACTGGCTGCCGATGTCATTGCCCTGGCGCATGCCCTGGGTCGGGTTGTGCAGTTCCCAGAACATTTTCAGCAGGTCTTCGTAGCGGGTCTTGGCCTGGTCGTAGACCACCAGCACCACTTCGCTGTGGCCGGTCAGGCCCGAGCAGACTTCTTCATAGGTCGGATTGGGCGTCAGGCCGCCGGCATAGCCGACCACCGTGCTGACCACGCCGTCGTGCTGCCAGAAGCGGCGTTCCGCGCCCCAGAAACAACCCAGGCCAAAGATCGCGAAGCCCACATCGTCGAGGAATGGGCCCAGCAGCGGGTTGCCATTGACGAAATGGGTTTCGGGCAGGTTCATCGGGGTTTCGCGGCCAGGTAGAGCTTGTTCTTTAGTCGGTAGCACGTTTTTGTTCACCAGGATTTCCGAGCGCAGAACCATGATTCAGTCCTCTCAGTCAGGTTGGGGAGTCAGTTACAGAATAGACACGCAGTTTGCCCGAGTGTTACAGCGCTGTCAGGCGATTGGGCCGCGCGGGTAGCGTTTGAGCTTGTCGATCAGCTCGGAGCCGGGGATCGGGCGGTCGAACAGGTAGCCCTGGCCGACGTCGCAACGGTGGCGGCGCAGGAAGGCCAGTTGCTCGGCAGTCTCGATGCCTTCGGCCACCACCTTGAGTTTCAGGTTGTGGGCCATGGCGATCACCGCTGAAGTGATCTCCATATCGTCCTGATTGTCGGGAATTTCGTGGATAAAGCTGCGATCGATCTTGATGATGTCGATCGGGAATTTCTTCAGGTAGCTCAGGGACGAATAGCCGGTGCCGAAGTCGTCCATGGCCAGGGTCAGGCCGAGCTTTTTCAACTGATCCAGTTGCTGGTGGGTGTCTTCCGTTGCTTCCAGCAGCAAGCCTTCCGTCAGTTCCAGCTCCAGCAGCGAGGAGGGTAGCTGCTCCTCCTTGAGGATGCTGGCGATCGAGGCCACCAGGTCCGGGTCGGAAAACTGCTTGGGTGACAGGTTGATCGCCACCTGCAGGTTGCCCAGGCCCGCTGCGGTCAGTTGCTTGCTCATGCGGCAGGCCTGGCGCGCGATCCACTTGCCGATGGGGATGATCAGGCCGGTCTCTTCAGCCACGCTGATGAACTGGTCCGGGCGGATCATGCCCTTTTCCGGGTGGTTCCAGCGCAGCAGGGCTTCCATCCCCAGCAACCGGCCGCTGCGCAGGCAGAGCTTGGGTTGGTAGAACACGTCGAGTTCGTTCTGGGTCAGGGCGCGGCGCAGGTTGTTTTCCACGAACAGCTTGTAGCTGGCCTCGGCGTTCAGTGCTTCGGTGAATACCTGCACCTGGTGCTTGCCGTTGGCCTTGGCCTTGTGCAGGGCCAGGCCGGCGTTGCGCATCAGGGTTTGCGGGTCGCGCCCGTGCAGCGGCGCGCAGGCCAGGCCCACGGAGCCGGTGACGCTGATCAGCTGGTTGTCGACGAACATCGGCTTGTCCAGAGTCGTCAGCAACTGGCTGGCAATCAGTTGGCCGGCCTCCAGGCTGGTGTCATCCAGCAGCACCGCGAACTCGTTGCTGGCGAAGCGCGCCAGGCTGCCGCTCGGGCTCAGGCTGTTGCGCAGGCGGCGGGCCAGGCTGATCAGCAATTTGTCGCCGGTCTGGTGGCCGAGGCTGTCGTTGATCCGCTTGAAGTTGTCGATGTCCACCAGCAGCAGGCTGATGGGGGTGTTGCTGTCGCGGGCGAAACGTTCGTCAAGGTTGCGGATAAAGGCCGGACGGTTGCCCAGGTTGGTCAGGTTGTCGGTGTAGGCCAGGCGCTCGATGCGCTGCTGGGCCAGCTTGGCCTGGGTGATGTCTTCGTAGATGCCGATGTAGTGCGTCAGCTCGCGGTTGTCGCCATAGACCTTGGAGATCGACAACTGGCCCCAGTAGGGCTCCAGGTTCTTGCGGCGGCTCTTGAACTCGCCTTGCCAGCTGTTGCTCTGGGCCAGGCTGGACGGCGCGTCGAACAGCAGCTCGCTGAGGTTTTCCAGGGCCGGCAGTTCCGACAGCCGATGACCGTGGACTTCCTCGGTGCTGTACTGGGTGATCGCAGTGAAACTGGGGTTGACGTACTCCACCACGCCATCGCAATTGACCAGCAAAAACGCGTTGGCGCTTTGCTCCACGGCACGCTGGAACAGGTGTAGGGCGCTGGTGGCGGTGCGGCGGTTGTGATTGTTGATGACTTGGGCGAACTGATCGGCCAGCTCGCCGGCAAAGGCGATCTCGTCGGACTGCCAGGCCCGGGTTACGCCGGTCTGTTCCAGGCACAGCACGCCGACCACCTGGCCGTCGATGCGGATGCTCGCATCGAGCATCGCATTCACGTCGCGGGGCCTAAGGCTTTCTGCCATCTCTCGGGTGCGCGGATCGCGCATGGCGTTGTGCGCATCGATGGCGCGGCAGCTGTGCAGGGCCTCCAGGTAATCCGGAAAACCACTGGCGTCGATGACCTCGGGGATCCGGTATTCCTGAGTCGCGCGGGTGTACGCGGCGATCGGCTTCAACAGCTGGTCTTCGAGGTTCCAGATGCTCGCGCAGTCGATCTCGTAGATGTCGCAGGCGCAGCGGGTGATCAGCTCGGCGGCTTCCTTCAGCGAGTTGCCGGAGCTGTAGCGCTGGCGCGTCAGGAGCAGGATCAGGTCCTGCTGGGCGCGTACCCGGTCCAGGTGCTGCAGCTGTTCCTGCTGGGCGCGCTGGTTGAGTTCCAGGGCGATCTGCAGGCGGCTGTTCTGGGTTTCCAGGTCCTGGGTGGGCAGTGTGGGGGCGTCGCTGAACAGGCCGTCGACCACCAGCAGGTAGCCGCGCAACAGGTGGCGATTGTGCTGTTTGTAGGCTTCGCCCAGCTCCAGCAGGCTCAACGGGCCTTCGGCTGTATGCAGGGTGTAGCGCACCAGATAGTGCGGGCTGTGGGTCAGTTGCTGCTGGATGGCGTCATGTAACTGATAGCGCGCTTCAGGCTCCATCAGGCTGGCGTAAGGGGCGCCGACCAGGGCACAGAGTTCGACCGCCGGCAGGCCGAATTGGCGTTCGCAATTGGGGTCGAGAAACAGCAGCGCCCAGCTAGCTTCGTTCAGCCGTTCGAAACGCAGCATGCCGAGCCTGGAAGGCACGGGCAACTGCGTCACTACCTCGGCCACCATACGGCTGGCGGCATCGGGTTGGCTTTTCATTGAGGAACTCGCTTCGAAAATGCTGATCGCGCTGGGCTCGCGCCCTCTTCACTGTTGTCTGCGGCAAGGTTGCATCATGCGGCACTTACTGACAAGAGAGATGAAGGCTAAGTGCTATAAGAATCTATCGGCAGCGCTCAGGATTTCTGCACACTTATCGCGTGCCGTTTGGCGCCGGGCTCTGGCCTGGCTGCTGCGCCGATGTGCAGGCAAAAAAAGCCCCGCCAAATTGGCGGGGTTGAGGTACGAGCGTGGCGCTCGGAAAACAGTGCGTATCGGCTCTCCCATGACAGGAGAGCCGATTGGCTTACAGCAGGATGGTGCGGATGTCGGCCAGCAGGTCGCTCAGGCGCTTGGTGAAGCGTGCCGCAGCGGCGCCGTTGATCACACGGTGATCGTAGGAGAGCGACAGGGGCAGCATCAGCTTCGGCTGGAAGGCTTTACCGTCCCAGACAGGCTGGATGGTGGCCTTGGAAACACCGAGGATCGCCACTTCCGGCGCGTTGACGATCGGCGTGAAGCCGGTGCCGCCAATGTGCCCGAGGCTGGAGATGGTGAAGCAGGCGCCCTGCATGTCGTCGGCCGAAAGCTTCTTGGTCCGGGCTTTTTCAGCCAGGGCCGCGGCTTCGGCAGCCAGTTGCAACAGGCTCTTCTGGTCGACGTTCTTGATCACCGGTACCAGCAGGCCATCAGGGGTGTCGACCGCGAAGCCGATGTTGACGTACTTCTTGCGGATGATCGCCTTGCCGCTAGGGGCCAGCGAGCTGTTGAAGTCCGGCAGTTCCTTGAGCAGGTGTGCGCAGGACTTGAGCAGCAATGGCAGCACGGTCAGCTTGACGCCAGCCTTCTCGGCGACGGCTTTCTGGGCCACGCGGAACGCTTCCAGCTCGGTGATATCAGCCGAGTCGAATTGGGTCACGTGCGGCACGTTCAGCCAGCTGCGGTGCAGGTTGGCGGCGCCAGCCTGCATCAGGCGGGTCATCGGCACTTCTTCGATCTCGCCGAAGCGGCTGAAGTCCACGACCGGGATCGGCGGGATGCCAGCGCCACCGGTTGCGCCGGCAGCTGCCGGTGCTTCCTTGGCTTTCTGCAGCATGGCCTTGACGTAGACCTGCACGTCTTCTTTCAGCACACGGCCGTGTGGGCCGCTGGCGCTGACGCCGCTCAGATCGACGCCGAACTCGCGAGCCAGTTGGCGAACCGCCGGACCTGCGTGAACCTTGGCGCCTGGCTTGGCCGGGGCCGCCGCGGGTGCGGCAGCAGGTGCCGGAGCCGCAGCGGCAGGTGCGCTTTCAGCCTTGGCCGCGGGAGCCGCAGCAGGGGCTGGAGCAGGAGCGGCTGCGGGAGCTGCGCCCTTGACCTTGAGCTTGAGGATCAGGTCGCCGGTGCCGACTTCGTCGTCCAGCTTGATCGAAACGCTTTCCACGACGCCGGCGGCAGGCGATGGAATTTCCATGCTCGCCTTGTCGGATTCGAGGGTGATCAGCGACTGGTCGGCGGTGACGGTGTCGCCAGCCTTGACCAGGACTTCGATGATCTTGGCCTTGCCCGACGAGCCGATATCCGGGACATGGATGTCCTGGACGGTGTCGGCTACCGGGGCTGCAGGCGCGGCCGCAGGAGCGGCAGCGGCTGCCGGAGCAGGCGCTGCAGCCTGGGCTGGCGCGGCGGCGGCAGGGGCCGCAGCACCCGCCACTTTCAACGCCAGGATCAGGTCGCCAGTGCCGACTTCGTCGTTGAGCTTGACGCTGATGCTCTCGACCACGCCAGCGGCAGGCGATGGAATTTCCATGCTCGCCTTGTCGGATTCGAGGGTGATCAAGGATTGATCGGCCTCAACGGTGTCGCCGACCTTGACCTGGATCTCGATGATCTGGGCCTTGCCCGACGAGCCGATGTCCGGCACGTGGACTTGCTGCGTGGTGGCAGCAGCCGGCGCGGCGGCTGGAGCGGCGGCGGCAGGTGCGGCCGCCGGTGCTGCTTCAGCTTTGGCCGCCGGCGCAGGGGCAGCCGCAGGGGCCGCAGCAGCGGCACCTTCGACTTCCAGCTCGAGCAGTTCGTCGCCTTCTTTCAGGCGATCGCCCAGCTTCACTTTCAGGGCTTTGACGATGCCGGCCTTGGGCGCAGGAATTTCCATGCTGGCCTTGTCCGACTCAAGCGTCAGGATGCTCTGGTCGGCTTCGACACGGTCGCCGACCTTCACAAATAGTTCGATTACTTCACCTTCACCGCTGCCGATGTCAGGTACGCGAATGAGTTCGCTCACAGAGTGTCTCCTCAGCAGTCCAGTGGGTTGCGTTTTTCCGGGTTGATCCCGAACTTGACGATAGCCTCGGCCACCACCTTGGGTTCGATATCACCACGGTCAGCCAAGGCTTCCAGGGCTGCCAACACCACGAAATGACGGTCTACTTCGAAGAAGTGACGCAGTTTCTTGCGGCTGTCGCTGCGGCCGAAACCGTCGGTGCCCAGGACTTTGAATTCCTTGGACGGGACCCACTGACGAATTTGTTCAGCGAACAGCTTCATGTAGTCGGTAGAGGCAATGACCGGACCTTTACGGCCGCTCAGGCACTCTTCGACGTAGCTCAGTTGCGGCTTCTGGCCCGGGTGCAGGCGGTTGCTGCGCTCGACGGCCAGGCCATCGCGACGCAGTTCGTTGAAGCTGGTAACGCTCCAGACGTCAGCGCCGATGTTGAACTCTTCACGCAGGATCTTCGCCGCTTCACGCACTTCGCGCAGGATGGTGCCGGAGCCCATCAGCTGGACGTGGTGCGCCGCTTCCTTGGTGTCTTCTTCGAGCAGGTACATGCCCTTGATGATGCCGTCCTCGACACCGGCCGGCATGGCTGGCTGCTGGTACGACTCGTTCATCACGGTGATGTAGTAGAAAACGTCCTGCTGCTCTTCGGTCATTTTCTTCATGCCGTCCTGGATGATCACCGCCAGCTCATAGCCGTAGGTTGGATCAAAGGTGCGGCAGTTCGGGATGGTGCCGGCCAGGATGTGGCTGTGGCCGTCTTCGTGTTGCAGGCCTTCGCCGTTCAGCGTGGTGCGGCCGGCGGTGCCGCCGATCAGGAAGCCACGGGTGCGGCTGTCGCCAGCGGCCCAGGCCAGGTCGCCGATACGCTGGAAGCCGAACATCGAGTAGAAGATGTAGAACGGCAGCATCGGCTGGTTGTGGCTGGAGTACGAAGTACCGGCAGCGATGAAGGAGCTCATGGCGCCCGCTTCGTTGATGCCTTCTTCGAGAATCTGGCCCTTCTTGTCTTCGCGGTAGAACATCACCTGGTCTTTATCGACTGGCTCGTAGAGCTGGCCGACGGACGAGTAGATGCCCAACTGGCGGAACATGCCTTCCATACCGAAGGTACGGGCTTCGTCCGGGATGATCGGAACGATGCGTGGGCCGATTTCCTTGTCCTTGACCAGCTGCGCGAGGATCCGCACGAAGGCCATGGTGGTGGAGATTTCACGGTCGCCCGAGCCGTCGAGGATGGCCTTGAGGGTGCTGAGGTCTGGCGTCGGGACGGCGAAGCTCTCGGCGCGGCGCTGTGGCACGAAACCACCCAGGGCAGTGCGGCGCTCGCTGAGGTAGCGGGCTTCGGCGCTGTTTGGCTCGGGCTTGAAGAACGGCAGGTTCTCCAGCTCTTCGTCCTTGACCGGGATGTCGAAGCGGTCGCGGAACAACTTCAGGCTGTCGACATCGACTTTCTTGGTGTTGTGCGCGGTGTTTTTCGCTTCGCCGGCACCGGTGCCATAACCCTTGATGGTCTTGGCCAGGATGACGGTAGGTTGTTCTTTGTGGTTGACCGCTTCGTGGTAGGCCGCATAGACCTTGTACGGGTCGTGGCCGCCACGGTTGAGTTTCCAGATCTCGTCGTCGGACAAGTCGGCAACCATGGCCTTGAGTTCAGGCGTGTTGAAGAAGTGCTCGCGAACGAAGGCGCCGTCTTTGGCCTTGTAGTTCTGGTACTCGCCGTCGATGACTTCGTCCATGCGACGTTGCAGGATGCCGTCGACGTCCTTGGCCAGCAGTGGGTCCCAGAAACGGCCCCAGATGACTTTGGTCACGTTCCACTGGGCGCCACGGAATACGCCTTCGAGTTCCTGGATGATCTTGCCGTTGCCGCGAACCGGGCCGTCGAGGCGCTGCAGGTTGCAGTTGATGACGAAGATCAGGTTGTCCAGCTTCTCGCGGCCGGCCAGGGAGATGGCGCCCAGGGATTCCGGTTCGTCGCACTCGCCGTCGCCCAGGAAGCACCAGACTTTCTGCTTGCCTTCAGGGATGAAACCACGGGCTTCCAGGTACTTCATGAAGCGCGCCTGGTAGATCGCCTGGATTGGACCCAGACCCATGGATACGGTCGGGAACTGCCAGAAGTCAGGCATCAGCCAAGGGTGCGGGTAGGACGACAGGCCCTGACCGTCGACTTCCTGGCGGAAGTTGTTCATTTGTTCTTCAGAGATGCGGCCTTCCATGAACGCACGGGCGTAAACGCCTGGGGAGGTGTGGCCCTGGAAGTAGATCAGGTCGCCGCCGTGTTCGTCGGTCGGGGCCTGGAAGAAGTAGTTGAAACCAATGTCATACAGCGTCGCGCTGGAGGCGAAGCTGGAGATGTGACCGCCCAGGTCTGAATCCTTCAGGTTGGTGCGCATGACCATCGCCATCGCGTTCCAACGTACCAACGAGCGAATGCGGCGTTCCATGAACAGGTCGCCAGGCATGCGTGCTTCGTGGGTGACGGGAATCGTGTTGCGATAGGGCGTGGTGATGGCGTAGGGCAATTGCGAGCCGCTGCGGGTCGCGAGTTCGCCCATACGGGTCATCAGATAGTGAGCACGGTCTTCGCCTTCTTTGTCGAGAACCGATTCCAGGGCGTCCAGCCATTCCTGGGTTTCGACGGGATCGAGGTCTTGCATGGCTTGCTCCAGGGCGGAAAGGCTTCCAGAATCGGTTGCCTGAGTTTGCGACTGGCCTTGTGGGCAGACGATTATAAATTCTTGGATTGCCGGAGGGTTGATCCGGCGGCGTGTAGTTTTACTACAAATCGTCGGCCATTTCAGCCTTTCGAATGTATATACGAGTAGTAAAACTACAGAAGATTGGCTTGTGGCCTCCTGCTTCGTTGTGAGAAAAATCGTTACTGTTGGTCAACGGCCAACATCCTTGGGTAGGAATTTGATGCTGACTGCCAATAAAACAGAATTTTCAGCTATTTCTAACCTTTGTTCGACAGTCCATCACGACGCGTGTTTGCGGTATTTGCCACAGCCCCTCACTTTCCACGCCGATCAAGGATAGCCCATGAGCCTGCCCGTGCTTGCCCAAGTCCCCGCGATTCTCCTGCCATTAGTCACTCGTGCGCAGCAGTCGTTTCGTGACGCGGTGGCAGCCCTGGATGACGAACACGGGCTTGGAGCCTGGACCGAGCAACGCTGGGACGACTTTGCCCGGGTCGGCGCGGCCAGCGATTTTGTCATTGAGCAGAGTCTGCGTGACCCTTTGATGTTGCTGCAACTGGTGCAGTCCGGCGAGCTGGATCGCGGTTTTGCGCCGGGAGAGCTGTGCGCCCAGATTGCAGCCGCGGTGCAGCAGGCCGAAACCGAGGACGAGTTGGGTCGGGTGCTGCGCCGCCAGCGGACCCGGCACCAGGTCCGGATCATCTGGCGCGACCTGACGCGCCAGGCGGACCTGGTGCAAACCTGTCGCGACCTGTCCGACATGGCCGACGCCAGCATCGACCAGGCCTATCAATGGCTGTACCTGCGCCATTGCCAGCAGTTCGGCACCCCCACCGGTCGCCGCAGCGGCGAGCCGCAACAGATGGTGATCCTCGGCATGGGCAAGCTGGGGGCGGTGGAACTGAACCTGTCTTCGGACATCGACCTGATCTTTGCCTACCCCGAGGGCGGCGAGACAGTGGGGGTCAAGCGTTCGCTGGATAACCAGGAATTCTTCATTCGCCTCGGTCAGCGCCTGATCAAGGCCCTGGACCCGATGACCGTCGACGGTTTTGTGTTCCGTGTCGACATGCGCCTGCGCCCTTATGGGTCAGCCGGCGCCCTGGTCCTGAGTTTCAATGCCCTTGAGCAGTACTACCAGGACCAGGGCCGGGACTGGGAGCGCTACGCCATGATCAAGGCGCGGGTGGTGGCTGGTGATCAAGTGGCCGGGGCCCAGTTGCTGGACCTGCTGCGGCCCTTTGTCTACCGGCGCTACCTGGATTTTTCGGCGATCGAAGCGCTGCGCACCATGAAGCAGTTGATCCAGCAGGAAGTGCGGCGCAAGGGCATGGCCGAGAACATAAAGCTGGGTTCTGGTGGCATTCGCGAGGTCGAGTTCATTGCCCAGGCGTTTCAACTGATCCATGGCGGGCGCGACCTCAGCTTGCAGCAGCGGCCTTTATTAAAGGTGCTGAGCACCCTGGAAGGTCAGGGTTACCTGCCGCCGGCAGTGATTGGTGAGTTGCGCGAAGGTTATGAGTTCCTGCGTTACACCGAGCATGCAATCCAGGCGATTGCCGACCGCCAGACCCAAATGCTGCCTGACAGCCCGCAGGACCAGGCGCGTATCGCCTTTATGCTGGGCTTTGCCGATTGGGCGGCGTTCCACGAGCAGTTGATGTACTGGCGCGGCCGGGTGGAGTGGCACTTCCGCCAGGTGATTGCCGATCCGGACGAGGAAGACGGTACCGAGAGCGAAGTGGTGGTCGGCGGCGAATGGCTGCCGCTGTGGGAGGAGGCCCAGGACGAGGAGGCAGCCTGCCGGCAGTTGCAGGAGGGCGGCTTCAACGATGCGCCCAAAGCCCTGAAAACCCTCGCCAGCCTGCGCAGCAGCCCGCAACTGCGGGCCATGCAACGCCTGGGGCGGGAGCGGCTCGACGCCTTTATCCCGCGCTTGCTCGCGCAGGCGGTGGAACATGCCAACCCTGATCTGGTGCTGGAGCGGGTGTTGCCGCTGGTGGAGGCGGTGGCGCGGCGTTCGGCCTACCTGGTACTGCTCACCGAAAACCCCGGGGCCCTGCGCCGTTTGCTGACCCTGTGCGCCGCCAGCCCGTGGATTGCCGAGCAGATCACCCGTTTTCCGCTGTTGCTCGATGAATTGCTTAACGAGGGCCGGCTGTTCAAGCCGCCCTTGGCCCCGGAGCTGGCCGCCGAGCTGCGGGAGCGCCTGACCCGCATCCCCGAGGACGACCTTGAGCAGCAGATGGAAGCCTTGCGCCACTTCAAGCTGGCCCACCGGCTGCGGGTCGCCGCCTCGGAAATCGCCGGCAGCCTGCCCTTGATGAAGGTCAGCGATTACCTGACCTGGCTGGCCGAGGCCATTCTCGAACAGGTTCTGGCCCTGGCCTGGCGCCAGACGGTGGCCAAATATGGCTCGCCCCAGCGCAGCGACGGCACCCTATGCGACCCGGGCTTTATCATTGTCGGCTACGGCAAGGTCGGTGGTATCGAGCTGGGGCACGGCTCCGACCTGGACCTGGTGTTTATCCATGACGGCGATCCCCAGGCCGAAACCGATGGCGCCAAGCCGATCGACGGTGCGCAATTCTTCACCCGGCTGGGCCAGCGGATCATTCATTTGCTGACCACCCAGACCAACTCCGGGCAGCTCTATGAGGTCGATATGCGCCTGCGTCCGTCCGGCGCTTCGGGGCTCTTGGTCAGCTCCCTGGGGGCCTTTGCGCGTTATCAGGAAAACGAAGCCTGGACCTGGGAGCATCAGGCCCTGGTGCGGGCGCGGGTGCTGGTCGGCAGCCAGGATGTGGGCCGGGCCTTTGAGAAAGTCCGCGCCGCGGTGCTGGGCAAGGCCCGCGACCTGCCCAAGCTGCGCCAGGAGGTCAGCGAGATGCGGGCCAAGATGCGCGACAACCTGGGCAGCAAGCTGACCGCCGCCGGAACCGCGGCAAACGCCTTCGAGGCCACGGCGCCGTTCGATCTCAAGCAGGACGCCGGTGGTATCGTCGATATTGAATTTATGGTGCAATACGCGGCCCTGGCGTGGTCGCAAGAGCACCCGTCATTGCTGCGCTACACCGACAATATCCGCATTCTGGAAGGGTTGGAGGAGGTCGGGCTACTCCCCGCAGCCGATGCCAGCCTGCTGCGCGAGGTGTATAAGGCCTACCGTTCCGCCGCCCACCGCCAGGCCTTGCAGAACGAGGCCGGGGTGATTGCCGGTGATCAGTTCGCCAGCGAACGGCGCGAGGTTTTACGGATTTGGCGCGAGCTGGGGCTAAGCTAGGTTTTTTGCCCATACCCGCGCAGCCAGGGTTGGCCAGCAACGTGAGGTTGCTACAAACGTACCCGGCGAGCCGTTCGCGGCTGGTCGTAAATCAACTGGCGGTGAAGGCCGCGGGTGCTGGATTCTCGAGGCGGGGAGGCGGAAGCCTCCCCGGTTCGTTTTTGGAAACCACATGAATATTCTGATCGTTGGGCCCAGTTGGGTCGGTGACATGGTGATGGCACAGACGCTGTTTCAGTGCCTGAAGCAGCGCCATCCGCAATGCGAGATCGACGTGCTGGCCCCCGAGTGGAGCCGCCCGATCCTGGAGCGCATGCCCGAAGTGCGCCAGGCCTTGAGCTTCCCGCTCGGCCACGGCGCGCTGGAATTGGCCACCCGTCGGCGCATCGGCAAATCCCTGGCCGGCCAGTACGACCAGGCGATCCTGCTGCCCAATTCCCTGAAGTCGGCCCTGGTGCCGTTTTTCGCCGGCATCCCCCAGCGCACCGGTTGGCGTGGCGAGTTCCGCTATGGCCTGCTCAACGATGTGCGCAAGCTGGATAAAGAACGCTACCCGCTGATGATCGAGCGCTTTATGGCCCTGGCCTACGCGCCTGGCGCCGAGTTGCCGACGCCTTACCCGCGCCCGAGCCTGCGCATCGAACCGCAAAGCCGCGATGCCGCCCTGGCCAAGTTCGGCCTGAGCCTCGATCGCCCGGTATTGGCCTTGTGCCCGGGTGCCGAGTTTGGTGAATCCAAACGCTGGCCGTCCGAGCATTACGCCAAAGTGGCCGAAACCAAGATCCGCGAGGGCTGGCAGGTCTGGCTGTTCGGTTCGAAGAACGACCATGGTGTGGGTGAAGAGATTCGCGCCCGACTGATTCCGGGCCTGCGTGAAGAGTCATACAACCTCAGCGGCGGCACCTCCCTGGCCGAAGCTATCGATCTGCTGTCCTGCGCCGACTCGGTGGTGTCCAACGACTCCGGCCTGATGCACGTGGCCGCCGCCCTGAATCGCCCGCTGGTGGCGGTGTACGGTTCCACGTCGCCGGGTTTTACACCGCCGCTGGCGGAGAAAGTCGAAATCGTGCGCCTGGGCCTCGAATGCAGCCCCTGCTTTGACCGCACGTGCCGTTTCGGCCATTACAACTGCCTGCGCCAGCTCCTGCCGCAGCCGGTGAACGAAGCCTTGCAGCGCTTGCAGGGCACTGCGGTCGAGGTCCAGTAAGTTGCGGGTACTGTTGATCAAGACTTCCTCCCTGGGTGATGTGATCCACGCGTTGCCGGCGCTGACCGATGCCGCGCGGGCGATTCCCGGGATCACGTTCGATTGGGTGGTGGAAGAAGGTTTTGCCGAGATTCCCACCTGGCACCCGGCGGTGGGCAAGGTGATTCCGGTGGCGATCCGCCGCTGGCGCAAGAACATCTGGCAAACCATCAAGAGCGGCGAGTGGAAACGCTTCAAGCAAAGCGTGCGTTCGACCAAATACGACCTAGTGATCGACGCCCAGGGCCTGCTCAAAAGCGCCTGGTTGACCCGTTACGTGCGCGCCCCGGTCGCCGGCCTGGATAAAGAGTCGGCGCGTGAGCCGCTGGCGGCGCGCTTTTATTCGCGGCGCCTGGCGGTGGCCCGTGGGCAGCACGCGGTGGAGCGGGTGCGCCAGCTGTTTGCCGTGGCCCTGGGCTACGACCTGCCCCAGGGCCTGGGTGACTACGGCCTGAACCAGGAAAAACTGGTGGAGCTGCCGCGCAAGAATCCGTTTGTGCTGTTTCTGCACGGCACCACCTGGGACACCAAGCACTGGCCCGAAGCCTACTGGCGCGAGCTGTGCGAGCGCATGGGCAACCTTGGGGTCGAGGTCCGCCTGCCGTGGGGCAATGTGGCCGAGAAGGAGCGTGCGGAGCGCATTGCCAGCGGCCTGAAAAATGTCACGGTGCTGCCGAAGCTGAACCTGGCCGGAGTGGCCAAGGTGCTGGTCCAGGCCCAGGCCTGCGTGGCGGTGGATACCGGTCTTGGCCACCTGGCCGCGGCGCTGGATGTGCCGACCATCTCCCTGTTCGGCCCGACCAATCCTGGCCTGACCGGGGCCTATGGCAAGGTGCAGGTCCACATGGGCAGCGACTTTCCTTGCGCACCCTGCCTGCAGAAAAAATGCACCTACCAGCCGACGCCACAAGACCAGCGCCGGTTTGACCTGAAACGCGAGTGGCCGCTGTGCTTCACTCGCCTGAATCCTGAGCGTGTCGCCAGCCGGCTGAGCAGGTTGTTACTGGCTGAGGAGCTGCGCTGATGCAACTGGCTTTTGTCCTTTACAAATACTTCCCCTTTGGCGGTCTGCAACGCGACTTCATGCGCATTGCCCTTGAGTGCCAGAGCCGTGGGCATCAGGTCCGCGTCTACACGCTGATCTGGGAAGGCGATATTCCACCGGGTTTCGAAGTGCTGGTAGCGCCGGTCAAGGCCTTCTTCAACCATCGGCGCAACGAGAAGCTCAGCGCCTGGATGGAAGCCGACCTGGCCCAGCGCCCGGTGGACCGCCTGATCGGTTTCAACAAAATGCCGGGGCTGGACGTGTACTACGCCGCCGATGGCTGTTTTGAAGACAAGGCGCAGAACCTGCGCAACTCGTTCTATCGTCGCTGGGGCCGCTACCGGCATTTCGCCGAGTACGAGCGCGCGGTCTTCGCCAAGGATGCCAAGACTGAAATCCTGATGATTTCCGAAGTCCAGCAGCCGCTGTTCATCAAGCATTACGACACCCCGCTGGCGCGTTTCCACTTGCTTCCGCCGGGCATCGCCCAGGACCGCCGGGCGCCGCCCAATGCGCCTGAAATCCGTGCCGAGTTCCGCCGCGAGTTCGGCCTGGCCGACGATGACTTGCTGCTGGTACAGATCGGCTCCGGGTTCAAGACCAAGGGCGTCGACCGCAGCCTCAAGGCCCTGGCCGCGCTGCCCCCGGCCCTGAAGAAACGCACCCGGCTGTTTGTAATTGGCCAGGACGACCCCAAGGTATTCCAATTGCAGAGTGCTGCATTGGGCTTGGGCGAGCATGTGCAGTTCCTCAAGGGGCGCAGCGATATTCCGCGCTTCCTGTTGGGCGCCGACCTGTTGATCCACCCGGCGTACAACGAAAACACCGGCACTGTATTGCTCGAGGCCCTGGTGGCCGGGCTGCCGGTGCTGGTCAGCGCCGTCTGCGGTTATGCCCATTACATCGCCGAGGCCGACAGCGGCCTGGTGCTGGATGAGCCGCTGGAGCAGGCGCAACTCAATCAATACCTGAACACCATGTTGACCGACGACGCTGCACGCGCGACCTGGAGCCGTAACGGCCTGGCGTTCGCCGAGACGGCCGACCTCTATAGCATGCCGCAGCACGCTGCGGATGTGATTCTGGCGGAGCAACACTGATGAAGTTGATTCTTGCCGAACCGTTCAAGAGCCTTTGGGCCGGGCGCGATGCGTTCGCCGAAGTCGAGCGTCTGGACGGCCAGGTTTATCGTGAACTGGAAGCCCGGCGCACCTTGCGCACGGAAGTCGCCGGTCACGGTTTCTTTGTAAAAATCCATCGCGGTATCGGTTGGGGCGAGATCTTCAAGAACCTGCTCACCGCCAAGCTGCCGGTGCTCGGCGCCGGCCAGGAATGGCAGGCCATCCAGCGTCTGCAGCAGGCCGGCGTGCCGACCATGACCGCCGTCGCCTATGGCGAGCGCGGCAGCAACCCGGCGGATCAGCATTCGTTCATCGTCACCGAGGAGCTGGCGCCCACCGTCAGCCTCGAAGACTTCAGCCTCGACTGGGTCAAGCAGCCGCCCGAGCCCCGGCTCAAGCGCGCGCTGATCGCCGAAGTGGCGCGCATGACCGGGATGATGCACCGCGCCGGGGTCAACCACCGCGACTGCTACATCTGCCACTTCCTGCTGCACACCGACAAACCGGTGACCGCCGATGACTTCAAGCTCTCGGTGATCGACCTGCACCGGGCCCAGACCCGCGACGCCATTACCCGGCGCTGGCGCGACAAGGACCTGGCCGCGCTGTACTTTTCGGCGTTGGACATCGGCCTGACCCGGCGCGACAAGCTGCGTTTTCTCAAGGGCTATTTCCAGCAGCCGCTGCGCCAGATCCTGGCCGAAGAAGCGGCGCTGCTGGCCTGGCTCGAAGGCAAGGCCAACAAGCTCTACGCACGTAAGCAGCGGTACGGAGATGCGCTCTGATGGCGGGTTGGAATCTGGAACCTGGCTACGAGGATCTGGCGCAGAGTTTTGGCAGTCTTGAGGCGGTGTTCGCCCTGCAGGGCGAGCGCCTGACCCGGGACCCGCTGTCCGAGGTCATCCGTGTCGAGCTCAAGGGCGTCAACTATTACGTCAAACGCTACAGCGGCGCCGGCAAGAACCTGCGGCGCTACCTGGGCAAGCCACGGGTCAAGTCCGAATGGCAGAACCTCAAGCGCTTCGCCAAGTGGGGCATCCCTACTGCCGAAGTCGTGGCCTGGGGCCTGGAGCGTCGTGGCCTGGCCTACGACCGCGGGGCGATGATCACCCGCGAGTTGCCGCAAACCGAAGACCTGTCGGCCCTGGCCGAGCGCAAGGACCCGCGCCTGGCGGATCGGGCCTGGGTCGATGGCATCAGCCGGCAGTTGGCGGGCTACACCCGGACCATGCACGATCAGCGCTTCACCCATAACGACCTGAAGTGGCGCAACCTGCTGGTGGATGATCAGGCCACGCTATACCTGATCGACTGCCCGAACGGCGACTTCTGGCGCGGTTTCTGGCTCAAATATCGAATTACCAAGGACCTGGCGTGTCTGGATAAGGTGGCCAAGTATCACCTGTCGGCCACCCAGCGCCTGCGCTTCTACTTGCAGTACCGCGAACGCAGTCGACTGAGTGAGGCGGACAAGCAACGGATTCGCCACGTGGTGAGATTCTTCGAGGGACGCGAATGACTGACTTCCTGGCGGCTGAAGACCGTGCCCTGCTGGAGCGCCACGGCTTGAGCGATTTTGATGCGCTGTGGGCCAAGCAGCTGGAGGCGGTGGATGAGCCCAACACCAATCGAGGTGGCTGGAGCAGCGTCTATCGGCTGGATCTGGAAGGTCGGGGTTTTTACCTCAAGCGCCAGAGCAATTACCTGACCCGGACCCTGCATCGCCCTTTTGGCGAGCCGAGCTTTGCCCGCGAGTTCCGCAATATCAGCCGCTACCGGCAACTGGGTATCCCGGCCCTGCAGGCGACGTTCTTCGGTGAGCGCAAGGTGGCCGGCGAGACCCGGGCCATCCTGCTGACCCGGGCGCTGGACGGCTGGAATGACCTAGACTCGCTGTTGCAGCAGTGGGAGCAGCTCAGCGTCGCGCAGCATCAGGCGATCCTGCGGGCGTGCGGCCTGCTGGCGCGGCAACTGCACGGCCTGCGCCAGGTGCATGGCTGTTTCTACCCCAAGCATATTTTCCTGCACGCCACCGGCGACGGTTACCAGGCGCAATTGATCGACCTGGAAAAGACCCGGCCGTTGCTGTTTGGGCAGCGCGATCGGGTCAAGGACCTTGAACCCCTGTTGCGCCGGGCTTCTGTCTGGAGCGTGGATGAGGTGCGTAGCTTGCTCGCAGCGTACCTGGACCAGCCGGTGGACAGTTCGCTGGTGCAAACCTGGGTTCAGCGCCTGACCGCGCGCAGCAGTCACAAGAGGGCGCGCTGATGCGGTTGTCTGAATTGAAAAACGCCGGGCGCACCCCGCGCTTGCCCCTGAGCCTGGAACTGGCGGACGCCGCCGGCCCGGCCCAGTTGCAATTGCTCAGCCTGCTGCGGGTGCTGCCCGGGCAGCGTTATGTCGGCGCCGGCGTCTGGCGCGGGCGCACGGTGCTGGCCAAGCTGCTGGTGGGCAATAAGGCGGCCCGGCACTTTCAGCGCGAGCTGCAAGGGGTGCGCCTGCTTGCCGAGCAGGGCCTGACCACGCCGCTGTTGCTCGCCGATGGCTTGCAAGAGGGCGAGGGCGGCTGGTTGTTGTTCGAGTTTCTCGAAGGCGCCCACAGCCTGGGCGATGCCTGGGAGCAGGTCGCGGCGTTGCCGGTGCTGGCGGATCCGCAGCTGGATGTGCTGGGGCAGGCGTTGGCTGCGATTGCCGAACTGCATGCCAAGGGCCTGTGGCAGGAAGACCTGCACTTGGACAACCTGCTGCGCCATGACGACAAGCTGTATTTGATCGACGGCGCGGGTATCTGCGTGGAGCACGCCGGGCAGCCGTTGTCTCGGCAAAAGGTCCTGGAAAACCTTGGGGTGTTCTTCGCCCAGTTGCCCAAGAGCCTGGAGCCCTTCACCGAAGAGTTGCTGGTGCATTACTTGCTGGCCAATCCCGAGCACGCCTTGCCCCTGGAAATGTTGCAGAAGCAGGTGAGCAAGGTGCGCAGCTGGCGCCTGAAGGACTTCCTGAACAAGGTCGGGCGCGAGTGCAGCCTGTTCAGCGTGCAGCGCGGGCCCTTTGCCTTGCGCGCGATCCGCCGCGAAGAGGAGGTCGCGATGCTGCCGGTGCTGGAGCAGGCCGATCAACTGCTCGACCAGGGGCACCTGTACAAGACCGGAGGCGCCGCCAGTGTCGGTCGGGTCGACGTTGCGGGCCGCAGCCTGGTGGTCAAGCGCTACAACATCAAAGGGCTGGCCCACTGGTTCAAGCGCTTCTGGCGCCCGAGCCGGGCCTGGCATTCCTGGCGCGAGGGCAATCGCCTGGCGTTCCTGGGGATTGCCACACCCAAGCCGCTGGCGGTGTTGGAGAAACGCTTCCTGTGGTTGCGCAGCCGCGCCTACCTGATCACCGAGTATTTGCCGGGGCCGGACATCATCGAGCGTTTTGCGCCTTTCGTCGAAAGCGGCGCGGCGCCGGAATCCGAGCTGGTGGCGCTGGAGGCGTTGTTCGCCGAGTTGCTCAAGGAGCGCATCAGCCATGGCGACTTCAAGGGGCACAACCTGTTCTGGCAGGAGGATCGCTGGGCCCTGATCGACCTCGATTCCATGTGCCAGCACTCAAGCCTGAGCAGCTTCGCCCCGGCCTACGCCCGCGACCGGGCGCGCTTCATGCGCAACTGGCCGGAAACCAGCGCCCTGTACCAACTCATCGATCAACGCCTACCCAAAACCGCCCTGTAGCCGCTGCCGAGGTACGAGGCTGCGCTGTCCCTCGCGGGCGCCGGCGTCGTATCTGACCCATCACGGCCAGCCTGCGAACCCATCAGATCAAAACCGATACTCGGCGCCTGCGCCGGCATACCACGAGCGCCCCGGTGCGGCTTCGTAATAGCGTCCGTTGCCGTCGCCAACGATCACCGAACCGACGTACTGCCGATCCAGCAGGTTGTCCAGGCGCAGGGTCTGGTGGAAGGTCCAGTGCTCGACCTTCTGCTCGAAGCGCGTGCGCCAATTGAACACGCTGTAGCCCGGCGCGGCCTTGTCCTGGTTGCTGTCTTCGACGTAGACCTTGCTGCGGTACAGGCCTTCAAGGGCGGTGCTGACCCAGTCCCGCGGCTTCCAGTTCAGCTCGGCGAACAGCGTGGTCTGCGGTACGCCGGGCAGGTAGTTGCCCTTGTCGATGTGTTTTTGCGTGGCGCCGCTGCCGCTGGTGAAGTCGCTGTCGTAGGTGGCTTGCAGGCGGGTGTAGGCGAGGTTGGTGCTCCATTGTTCGCTGAGCTGGCTCTCGATACCCAGCTCGAATCCGCGGCGCAGGGTGCGGCCGGCGTTTTGGTAAGTCGTGCGGCCGCCACTGGATTGCTGCACCACCAACTCGTCGTCCGTAGTGATCTGAAACAACGCAGCATTGATACGGGTGTCTTGACCGATCCGCGCCTTCAAGCCGACTTCATACTGCTTGCTGATCGACGGCTTGAGCGCAAAGTTGAAGCCGCTTGTGGTGCTGGAGTAGGCAGACTCTGCCTGTGTCGGTGTTTCAAAGCCCTTACCCGCGCTTACGTAGCCATGCAGGTTGGGAGTGAAGGCGTACATGACGCTCGCCGATGGTGTGTTCTTCTGATAGGTCTTGCTGCCACTGTCGTTTCCGTCACTCAGGAAGTGATCGTCGACCTCCATTTTCATGGTGCTGTGGCGCAGACCTGCTTGCAGGGTCCAGTCGCCTATAAGCCAGTTGGCTTGGGCAAACGGATCGAGGCTGGTAGCGGTGTCGATTTCATCGCGACCCAGAGCACCTTTCACTCCGTGCTCGCCGTTGAGGGTATTGGAATAACCTTGGCGATCATCCTGACTGCGGTCGTAATCCAGCCCGGTGATCAGAGTCAGATCGCCGGGGGCGCTAGTGATAGGTTGCAACCAGTGAACCGAGCCGCCGTAGAATTTGCGGTCAAAGGCAACTACGCCGCCGCGAGCGTTTGCAGGATTGGGGTTTCCATTACCGAGCTTGTCTGGAATCGACAAGTACTGAATCACACTCCGCCGTCCCGTATAAGCATTGACCTGCAAGGTCGCATCGCCGAAATAGCGCTCGTAATTCATCCCCAATTGCTGATGATCGATGCTTTTACGCGTGTTGTAGCTCAAGGCGTTGGCAGTCACCGAACGTGGATCGGCCTTATAGGCCGCCCAGGTCTGCCCCAACGGGTCCTGGGTGCCATTCTGCTCCAGGCTGCTGAAAATCAGCGCCATCTTGCTGTCGTCGTCGGGCTTGAAGTTGACCTTGGCGAAGGTCTGGTCGCGCCGCGCGGCGCTGTGGTCACGGTAACCATCGGTGTCCATGCGCGAGGCGTCCAGCACAAAGCCTGCGCCGTCGACCGCACCTTCGGCGCTCAGGTGATTCTTGCTCAGGCCGTCGCTGCCGATCAGGGTTTCGGCGCCGATCCGTGGTGGACCTTCGCCATCACGGGAGAACATCTGGATCACCCCGCCGGCATTGCTGCCATACAGGGTCGCCGCCGGGCCGCGCAGCACTTCGATGCGCTCGGCGGTGTCGAGGTTGAAGGTTGCCGCCTGGCCCTGGCCGTCCGGAGTGCTGGCCGGAATGCCGTCGGCCAGCAGCTTGATGCCGCGCACGCCGAAGGCCGAGCGCGCACCGAAGCCGCGGGAGGAAATCTGCAGGTCCTGGGCATAGTTCTGGCGGTTCTGCACCACCAGCCCGGGCACCCGTGACAGGGCTTCGGAGGCGTTGATGCCGAGCTGGCCGTCACTGATCTGTTGCTGGCTGACACTGTCCACCGAGTAGGGCAGGTCGAAGCTCTGGGTGGCGCTGCGTGAGCCAGTGACGACGCTGGGGTCGAGTTCCAGGGGCGCTGGTGCGGCGAGGCTGGCACCACTGAGGCCAAGGAGCAGGCCCGGCAACAGCGGGACGAGGCGGGCAGGAGCGGCTTTTTTCATGGGGTGAGTCGAATTCCGGAAAGCGGGTCGCCCTGTCGGGGCGAGCAAAGGGGCGCGAGTTTACCCAGTGTGGGGCGCCTGGCAGGCGTCTGCGACATTCAGTCGCAAGCGGCGGGCCGGGTTGGCGATGGTAGCGCTGTTTCAGATAGACGTCCGGCTCGCGCCATAAAAAAGGCCGTCATGGCCTTCGCAGGCTGTCGCAAGGCCTGAATATCGGCAAAAGTCGCCTCAATCGCCGGCCGTTTGCCGCTAGAGGCTTGCCGCCGCTTTTACGTTATAATCCCGCCCTTTAGTTGTTTCTCGCCCTTTTGCGAGCACACATTTTCTCAAGGCGCATCGCGCCTGCACGCAGACTAAACGAGGCTAGACCCCTGTGGCATTGACGATTCTTGGCCTGTCCGGCGCCCTTAGCCATGATCCTTCAGCAGCCCTGTACATCGACGGCAAACTGATTGCGGCCGCTGAAGAAGAGCGCTTCGTGCGCGACAAACATGCAAAGAACCGCATGCCCTACGAATCGGCGAAGTTCTGCCTGGAACAGGCCGGGATCAAGCCTTCCGACGTTGACGTGGTGGCGATTCCGTTCGCCCCCATCAGCTTGTTCGGCGAGGCCCGCTGGCACTACGCCAAGCGTTACTGGTACGCCCCGGACCGCGCCCTCGACGCGATCCTGATGGGCAACCGCCGCTACAAACGCTATCGCAACAAGATCGTCTGGTGCCTCGAGCAACTGGGTTTCGATCCGAAGAAAATCAAGATTGAGCCGGTCGAGCACCACCTGGCCCATGCCTCCAGCGCCTACCACTGCTCGGGCTTCCAGGAGAAAACCGCGATCCTCGGGATCGACGGCAAGGGTGAGTACGCCACCACCTTCTTCGGCTACGGCGAAAACGGCAAGATCCACAAGATCAAGGAATTCTACGACCCGGACTCCCTGGGTGGCCTGTACGGCGCGATCACCGAGTTCCTCGGTTTCGAGATGCTCGACGGCGAGTTCAAGGTCATGGGCATGGCGCCTTACGGCGATGCCAGCAAGTACGATTTCTCGCGTCTGGCCAGCTTTGAAAACGGCCAGTTGGTGATCAACACCGACTACGCCAACGTCATTGGCCTGCGTCGCTATAAAGAGAAGGGCAAGGGCTTCTACTTCTCGCCAAAACTCATCGAGTGGCTGGGTCCCAAGCGCGAAGGCGACATCGCCGACGAGCCGTACATCCACTACGCGGCCAGCATGCAAGCGCTGTTCGAGAAACTCTCGCTGCAGATGATCGACTACTACCTGGGCGACGTGCTCAAGGAAACCGGCAAGCTGGCCTTCGCTGGCGGCTGTGCGTTGAACGTCAAGCTGAACCAGAAAATCATCGCTCGCGACGACGTCAAGGAACTGTTCGTGCAGCCGGCCTCCGGCGACGCCGGGACCGCAGTTGGCGCGGCGGCCTACGTTTCCCACGCCCGTGGCGTACCGGTGGAGAAGATGGAACACGTCTATCTCGGCCCGTCCTACAGCAACGAAGACGTGATCGCCGCTTGCGCCCGTCATCCGAGCAAGCCGGTGTGGCGCAAGCTCGAAGACATGCCGGAAAAAATCGCCAAGATCATGGTCGACGGCAACCCGGTGGCCTGGTTCCAGGGCCGCATGGAGTTCGGCCCGCGCGCCTTGGGCGGTCGCTCGATCATTGGTTGCCCAAGCGCCACCGGCGTGGCCGACCGCATCAACCACCAAATCAAGTTCCGCGAGCGCTGGAGGCCTTTCTGCCCGTCGATGCTCGACACCGTGGCCCCACAGATGATCAAGGTCGATCACCCGGCGCCGTTCATGACCTTCACCTTCGAAGTGGCTGAAGAGTGGAAAACCCGCGTGCCGGAAGTCGTCCATGAAGACGGCACCTCCCGCGCCCAGGTGCTCAAGCGCGAATACAACCCGCGCTACTACGACATGATGAAGGCCCTGGAAGTCCTGACCGGCAACGGCGTTTCCCTGAATACCTCGCTCAACCGTCGTGGCGAACCGATGATCTGCTCGCCGACCGACGCGCTGAACATGTTTTTCGGCTCCGACCTGCAGTACCTGATCATGGAAGATATTTTGGTGGTCAAAGACGGCGCGGATGCTTATGACTCGCTCGGCTGAGCGCCATGTGCTGCAGTTCTGTCACGGATATGACGGGCCTTTTCTGGACTGCGCCCGGCAGTACGCCAGTCTGTTCGTGGGGCGCGGCTATCGGGTGACCACGGTCTTTTTGACCGGTGCCGCGGATGCGGAAGTCGCTGCTGGCTGTGCTTCCGATGAAGTGCTGTTCATGGAGCGCAGCTCCAAGAGTATCCGTGGCCTGAAACTGGGGGCGATCGCCGATTTGCGCAAAATCGTCGCCTCGCGCAATTTCAGTTTCTGTATCGCCCATCGTTTCAAGCCGATCTACATCGCGCTGCTGGGCAGCCGCTTGCCGGTGATTGGCGTGCACCACGCGTTTGGCGACTATCAGCGCTGCAGCCGCAAGCTGTTCGCGCGGATCTTTCGCCAGCGCTTGAGCCTGCTCGGTGTATCCGATGCCGTGCGCGATGACATTCGTCGCTGCTTGCCGAATTGGTCGCCCTCACGTATTCAGACCCTCTACAACCGCATTGATATAGACGCCTTGCAGGCGTCTCAGTTGGACGCGGTCGAAGCCCGCAAAGAGCTGGGGCTGTCCGCCAATGCCTGGATCGTCGGCAACGTGGGTCGCCTGCACCCGGATAAAGACCAGGCGACGTTGTTGCGTGGTTTTGCCCTGGCCTTGCCGGGGCTGCCCGAGAACAGCCAGCTGGCAATCATGGGCAGCGGTCGGCTGGAATCGGACCTCAAGGCCCTGGCTCTTGAGCTGGGGATTGGCGAGCGGGTGCTGTTTCTCGGACAGGTGGCGCAAGGCCGTCGCTACTTCCGGGCGTTCGATGTGTTTGCCCTGAGTTCCGATCATGAGCCCTTCGGCATGGTGCTGCTCGAAGCCATGGCGGCCGGCGTGCCGCTGTTGGCTACGGCTTGCGGTGGCGCCAGCGAAGTAGTCGAGGGCGTGGGTATTCTGTTTCCACTGGGCGATGCCGAGCACATGGCTCAGGGCCTGAAGCATCTGGCCGCAATGGAGCCCAAGCAGCGCCTGCAATGTGCCGAGCTGATGCTTGATCGCTTGCGTGAGCGTTTTTCGGATCAGGCCGTGCGCGATGCATTCTGGCGTTTGCCATCCGTCACCGACCTGACCGCGAGGGGCTGATGCTTAACCGATTTCAAGGCTGGCGCGAGCGCGGTTGGTCAGTCATCGACGCGCCTGCCTATGCTGCGGCCTGGCAGCGTTTTGGTGGCAGCGTCGCGACCCATCCCCTGGTGGTTGAGCGTCTTGCGGACCTGGCGAAAATTCCGGTGCGCTACCTGGCCTGGGAGCAGGACGGCGAGCTGACAGCCGCTATCCCGACCTGGGGGCGCGACTTGGCGCTGTCCAAGGATGTGCTCAAGCGGGCCGGCAAAAAAGGCTTGTTCGACCTCGGCAATGCCGAACTGATTCTGCCTGCCGCGCCTGAGGCCGGGGCGGTCTTGCGTCATCGCGGGCGTTACTTGTCGGCACTCAACGAAGGCCGATTCACGGCACTCAAGCCCCAGGCCGAGCAATTGGCCATGGCGCGCACGCCGGAAGAACTGTCGAAGAAATTTCGCTACAACCAGCGCCGTGAGCTGCGGCTGCTGGAAGAGGCGGGTGGCGTGGTGCGCCCGGTCGGAGAGTTTTCCAGTGCCGAACTGGCCGCCATCTACTGCGATCTGTTCAAGCGGCGCTGGGGCTTTGTTGCCACCGGCGCGGAGCACATGGCGCAGGTCATCGAGTTGCTGGGCGAGCTATTGATGGGGTCGGTGATTTTTCTCAACGATGCGCCGATTGCCATCCAACTGGTCTATCGGGTGGAAGCGCCGGAGTGGATCAGTGTCGAGTACGTCAATGGTGGCGTCGATCCGCAAACCCGCGAGTTCAGTCCGGGCAGCGTGCTGAGTTTTCTCAATACGCAAAGTGCCTGGGAGCACGCGCGTGCGCTCGGCAAGCCGCTGCGTTTTTCATTCGGGCGCGCCGACCGTGAATACAAGGACCGTTGGTGCAATCCTGTACCGGTCTTCCAGGTATGAGCCAACCCATGAGTCGCAAACAGCAACTGCTCAAACGCCATCGGCGTAACAAGCGTATCGGTCTGATGATCGGCCTGTTGGTGTTGCTGGCTGTTGGCGTGCTTGTGGTCTGGTGGCTGCCGTTGCTGCTGGCTGTCCTGGCCTGGGTGGCCCATGAGGCGTGGTTTGCCGATCACTTGTTCTATTCCCCCAGCGATGATTACGACTATCAGCTCGCCGCCGATGAGCAACTGGCGCTGACGCTGGTGGCAGGCCGCTTGAGCCTGCCCGGGACCTTGTCGCTGGGGGCTGGCGATACCTTGATGTTGAAGGTGCGCATCCGCGCATCCTGGTGCGGGCGGTTTCTCGACCCCGGAGTAAAGATTCTGGGCGGAACGGCCGATCAGCAGGATTTCGAGCGTGGCACCCGCGGTATTCGCTACCTCAATCTGACAGGTCAGCATGAGGCGCTGCTTGGCGGTCGGCTCCAGCTCCAGGGGCGTTTCTGTAAAATCGCCGAGGCAGTAGAGCTGTCAGTTGTGCGTCACCCGGATTACCGAGCGCAGCGCTTACTGGTGATAGCGCCCCATGCCGATGACGCCGAGCTTGCGGCTTTTGGCCTGTACAGCAGCGCCGAGGAAAGCTGGGTGGTCACCCTCACGGCGGGTGAAATTGAGGCTGAGCATTATCAGGCAATGGGCCTGGATCGAGTCGCCGCCGCGCGATTGAAAGGCTCATTGCGGGCGTGGGACAGCATCAGCGTGCCGTTGTGGGCGGGCGTGCCCCAGGAGCGTTGCGTGCAACTGGGCTATTTCTGCCTGCAGTTGCCGCAGATGCAGGCAGCGCCGAGCGTTGCCGTGCCTTCGCGAGAGGCAGACTTGAGCGATACCCGGTACTTCCGGCGTTTTAATGCCTTGGCCCTGGGCAGTGACGCTGATGGCATTGCGTCATGGGACAACCTGGTGGCTGATCTCGTCGAGCTGATCGAGCGCATCGAGCCGCAGGTGGTCGTCTTGCCGCACCCGCGCTTCGATCCTCATCCCGATCACATCTGTGCCCAACAGGCGCTGATGCAGGCCCTTACCCGCAGTTCCTGGCAGCCGCAATCACTGTTGCACTACGCCAACCACCTGCATGATAACGACCGCTGGCCCATGGGCGCCGCTGGCAGTGGCGTCGCCTTGCCGCCACAACTCGCCAGCCAGGGGCCGTTGCGGCCTTGGGCGCTGCCCGTTTCAGACCAGCAACAGTGGCACAAGGCTATGTCCTTGGGCATGATGCACGACTTGCAGCCCGCGCCCCCTTTCAAACGCACGTTGCGGCGCATTATCCAGCGCTACCTCGCCGCGCGCCGGTGGCCTGCTTTCGGTGATAACGAGTTCTTTCGCAAGGCGGTTCGGCAGCACGAATTGTTTTGGGTCGACGAGAACCTCAGTAAGAGAGACAACCCTTGAAAGTCCTGTTTCTGGTGCAGAAAGAACAGCGTGCCATTCTCGACCGGTTCTACGACGGGATCGCTGAGCGTTGCGAGTGCGATATGCGCGAGCTGACCAGCGCTGAGCAAGACAATCTGCGCAAGTATTTCCGCGAGCATGTGGATGTCTCGCGTTACGACCGCATCGTTTTTTTCCTGCGCTTCAAGAAAGAGATCAGACAGGTCAGGTTCATACAGACCCTGCCCAACCTGGTTATTCTCGAGCATGACGCCTATCAGAACTATATCCCCTGCAAGTACACCGGAAAATTCAGCGCCCATTACCGCAAGCTGCCTTGGGCCAGGGTCATCAGTTCCGGGTTCATGGTCAGCGAACGCTTGCGCCAGGAGGGCTTCGACGCGCACTTCGTGCCCAAGGGCTACGATCAGGCGCTGTTGCAGAATCGCGGGCGGGAGCGGGATATCGAACTCGGGTTTGTCGGCAGCCTCAACAGCGTGGCCTATGCCGGGCGCAAAGCCATGCTGGAGTCGGTGGCCGAGGTGGAGAACCTGCTGATCACCCGGACCAAGTCGGGTGAGGAATACTGCGAGACCTTGAGTCGTATCCGCTATTTCGTCAGTGCCGATGTCGACATGGGCGAGTACATGATCAAGAACTTCGAGGCGATGGCCTGTGGTTGTGTACTCCTGGCCTATGACCAGGGCGAAGAAGAAAACCGTGCGCTGGGGTTTGTCGATATGCAGAACATCGTGTTGTACCGCACTCGGGAAGAGCTCAGGAGCAAGCTGCAAACGCTGCGCGCCTCTGCCGCCTTGAGTCTGGCAATCGCCCAGGCCGGCCAGGCGCTGGTCGAACAACGTTACAGTTTCAGGGCTCTCGGGCACGCCGTAGTCGAGGCCATGAGCGCCCCGCTGCGTGAGCGCGCACCATTGAGCTGGAAAGAAAAACTACGTCTGTCGTTAGGTTTCTAAGAACCGGCGGCTACTCCACCCTTAATAAGGCGGTGCACATACATGCTGTTCAGTGAGAGTAGCGATATCTCGGTGATGGTGACCAGTTGCGGGCGTTTCGACTTGCTCAAGCGAACGCTCGAGACATTTGATCGCTTCAATACTGCGCCTATTCGCAAAGTGTTCATTACTGAGGACTCGGGTGATCGGGCCGTCGAAGAATGCATTCCCGAGCACTGGAGACCTCACACGGTTTTTCTCGTCAACAATCCGCGGTTGGGCCAGTTGCGCTCGATCGATCTGGCCTATGGGCAGATTGAGACCCCGTGGATTTTCCATTGCGAAGACGACTGGGACTTCTACCGCGAAGGTTTTATCGAAGAGTCTCAGCAGTTGCTGGAAGACGACCCTCAGGCCTTGCAGGTCTGGCTGCGCAGTGCCCATCACGACTTGGCGGTGCACAGCCCCTATGTCTTCTTGAATGAGCGCAAGGTGGCACATGGAATTGCGTTCTATGTGCTGGGCTCGCATAAAGCCGATTGGCAGGGGTTCTCCTTCAACCCAGGGTTGCGCCGGCGTGCCGACTACCTGCTGCATGCTCCGTATGCGGCGTTTTCCGGGGAGAAGGATTTGTCCCGGCTGTACGCCCAGGAAAATCGTTATGCGTTGATTCTGGAGAATGATGCGGTTCTGCACACCGGGTTTGGTGAGCATGTGGTGGTTCCTGAAGAACGCTCGAACAAGCTGCGGCGCAAGCGTCGAGACCGCGTAAAGCTCATGGCAACTTTAATTTTAGGTATGGCGATAGGATGGTTGCTGCATGGAATTTAATGGCGTGAAGTTAAGCAGAGTGACCACTTACTTCAGTGCGATGTTATGTCTGTTTCTGTTGAGCTTCGTCGTTGGTTGGTCGTCAAAATCGACCAATAACGTGTTTTACGGGCTGATTGCCCTGCCAGGGTTGTTCTTCCTGCTAAAAGGCCACGGCCTGAAGGTACTCAAAGAGCCTTTGGCCTGGCTTTGGCTGATGTTTATGCTCTGGTTTGCTGTTTCGGCCACGGTATTTGGAGAGATGGAGTTCTATAAACCCATTGTCTACGTCTTATCGTTTGTCTTTATCGTCGCCAGCCTGGTAAGCCCTGATTTTTTCAGAAGCAAAGAGTTTATCCGGGCCCAGTTCTGGATTCTGATTCTCTACATTTACCTGAGCGCGATATACAGCTGGAGCACAGGGCAATTCCCCTTCGGCAGTCGAGTGGCCCTGTTGCCAGCCCGGCTGATAAACGTGATTTACGCCAGCATCTGGTTGTTCTGTGCCCTGGCCCTGGCCTTGCCATACTGGGTCAAGACCAAGCGTTGGATTGAGGCCGCTGCCGCAGTGCTGCTGTCGGTGATTGCCGTGACCTTTGTTCTGCAGACCCGTACCGCTCTGGTGGGGGCTGCATTTCTATTCGGGCTTTGGGTGCTGTATGGCCTTTATCTGCGGCCGAAGGTTGTCGGTAGCATTCTCCTGGTGGGAGCCTTGGTCCTGGGCCTGGTGGTCTGGGGCGTGCATAACGAAGCCTGGTACATCTCGCTGTGGAACCGTGGAGACTCTTACCGGGTCGAGATCTTCAACGTCATGGTCGGCGAGTGGAGAAACTGCGGCTGGACCTTGGGCTGCGGCGTCGAATTCCACACTGCGCAATTGTTGGACGGGTTTATGCCGATCCAGCATCCACACAACATCTTCGTGGCCCTGGGTGTCTACACGGGGGCTCCGGCCTTGTTGCTGTTTGTGGTGTTGATGCTGACAAGCCTTCTGGCGGCCTGGCGCCTGCGCGATGCCTGGGGCATGTTCCTCGCCTGTGCGCTGGTGATGCTCAACTTTGATGGCAGTATTTTGGTCCACAGTCCGGATGAGCTGTGGCCGCTGGTACTGATGCCTGCGGCATTGATCCTGGGACGTGTCTCGCAAGCGCGGCAGTTGCAGCGCGGGTAAGGCTTTGAACCCGCCATCGCTTAGGCGCTGGCGGGTGGTGTTCAGTTTTTATGCAGTTCGGTATTCAATTCGTTTATCGAGCACGTGCTTTGCGCCGCGGCGTAGTGCTCTATAAACACCCCGCCGTGGTTATCCAGCAACCACTCCCGATCTTGCTTGTAACGCAACATGTGTTTGAAGTTGCGCAGGCGCAAGGCCTTGCGCAATGGGCGGGAAAAGACTTTCAGGTCGGCAATGTCGATCAGCCCCAACTGCCCTTCAGGTGTCAGCACGATATTGCCCAGGTGCGCAGAGCGAAAGTAAATGCCGCGCTCGTGGAGTATCGCGATGAACGTGCCCAGTTGCGCCCTCAGTGCATCACCGCGCAGGCCATCATCCAGCAACTGACGCAAGGTCTGGCCCGGCAGTGGATCATAATGCACGGCATCTCTTTGAATGCTTGAGATCCGGTAAACCTGGCGGATGCTGGGGCACGGTATCTGGCGTTGCTTCAAGCGCGTGCAGTTATCGGCGAAGCGCTTTGCATAGGGATACCAGGCCGCCGAAGTCAGGAGGCGCTTGCGCCGGAACAGTTTGAGTATCGAGCCATCCGTCAACCGCAGCACCTTATCGCCAGAACCGTCGGCTTCGAGGACTTCAGCTGCTTCGCGCAAAGTGAGGTAGTGATTATGGTCAAGCGCTTGCATCAATACTCCAGAGTTCAACAACAGCAGGCGGGGTCAAGGTACATGGTACCGTAGCTCATCGACTAAAATGGCCTGTGTTATAGTTGCGGGCTCATTTCTCATTCAACGGCTTCTCATGACTACCCCTGATTCGCCTGCGGCGTCGAGCCTGAAAATTTACCTGCGATTGCTGTCGTACGTCCGTCCCTATGCGGGGATGTTCGCGCTCAGTATCCTGGGTTTTGTCATTTTCGCATCGACGCAGCCGATGCTGGCGGGAATCCTCAAGTACTTTGTCGACGGCTTGAGCAACCCCGAGGCCGTACTCTTTCCAAACGTTCCTTACCTGCGTGATCTGCAACTGCTGCAGGCCGTGCCGATGCTGATCGTCCTGATCGCCGCATGGCAGGGGCTGGGTTCGTTTCTGGGTAACTTCTACCTGGCCAAGGTGTCCCTAGGGCTGGTGCATGATCTGCGGGTCGAGCTGTTCAACAAGTTGCTGGTCCTGCCCAATCGGTACTTTGACACCCACAACTCCGGACACCTGATTTCCCGCATCACCTTCAACGTGACCATGGTTACCGGTGCTGCAACGGATGCCATCAAGGTGGTGATCCGCGAAGGCCTGACCGTGGTGTTCCTGTTTGTCTACCTGTTGTGGATGAACTGGCAGTTGACCCTGGTGATGGTCGCGATCCTGCCGTTGATCGCGGTCATGGTCAGCAGCACCAGCAAGAAATTCCGCAAGCAAAGCAAGAAAATCCAGGTGGCCATGGGGGATGTCACCCACGTGGCCTCCGAAACCATCCAGGGCTATCGCGTGGTTCGCAGCTTTGGTGGCGAGGCCTATGAGCAGCAGCGTTTCGCCTTGGCCAGCCAGAGCAACACCGATAAGCAGCTGCGCATGACCAAGACCGGCGCGGTGTACACGCCCATGCTGCAGTTGGTGATTTATTCGGCCATGGCGGTTCTGATGTTCCTGGTGCTGTTCCTGCGTGGCGATGCCACGGCGGGTGACCTGGTGGCTTACATCACCGCTGCCGGCCTGTTGCCCAAGCCCATCCGCCAGTTGTCGGAAGTCAGCTCGACCATTCAGAAGGGCGTGGCTGGCGCGGAAAGCATCTTTGAGCAACTGGATGTCGAGCCTGAGTCGGACACCGGCACCGTCGAGCTCGAGCGTGTCGAAGGGCGGCTGGAGGTGCGTAACCTGAGCTTTACCTACCCGGGCACCGAGCGTGAAGTGCTGCGTGATATCAGCTTCAGCGCCGATCCAGGACAGATGATTGCCCTGGTTGGGCGCTCCGGTAGTGGCAAATCCACATTGGCTGCACTTATTCCGCGCTTTTATCACCACGATATCGGGCAGATTCTGCTGGATGGTGTCGAGGTCGAAAGCTACCGCCTGCGCAACCTGCGCCGACATGTGGCCCAAGTGACCCAGCATGTGACCCTGTTCAACGACACCATCGCCAACAACATCGCCTATGGCGATCTGGCAGGAGCTCCGCGGGAGGATATCGAGAAGGCGGCCAAGGATGCCTACGCGATGGACTTTATCGCGCAAATGCCCCAGGGGCTGGACACCCAGGTCGGAGAGAACGGTGTGCTCCTGTCTGGTGGTCAGCGTCAGCGGTTAGCCATTGCCCGGGCCCTGCTGAAAAATGCCCCGCTGTTGATTCTCGACGAGGCAACGTCTGCGCTGGATACCGAATCTGAGCGACATATCCAGGCTGCGCTGGACAAGGTCATGAAAGGCCGTACGACCTTGGTGATTGCACACCGCCTGTCGACCATCGAGAAGGCCGACCTGATCCTGGTCATGGATCAGGGGCAGATTGTCGAGCGCGGCACCCATACGCAGTTGTTGGAGCAGAACGGCTATTACTCCCGACTGCACGCCATGGGGCTGGAAGAGCCCGTTCATAACGATATTGCCTGACCGGTAAAAGGCAGTGGCCAGGCCACTGCCAATCAGGCCCACATTGTGCAAGGCAATGGGGCCTGGTTTGTATCCGGATATTTACTGTCTTGACCAAGCCTAAATAATTTCTCCCGCCGTGCTTGTTATGGTTTCCCGCTATTAGTCGAATGATCGACGGGGCTATCCCCGCCGCGTGGGGGCTGGAATGCTGCAACGCTATTTGTGGAAGTTATTGCCCAAATCCCAGCGCACCTTGCTGTTGGGGCGCTTGTCGGTAGTGGATCGTCAGGCAGTGAATAAATCCATGTCTGCCGATGTACGCTTTCCCGAGGCGTTCACCAAACACTCCTGCTTGTACATCCATGTGCCCAAATGTGCCGGTAGCAGCGTGTGCTCCGCTTTGTTCGGGGGCTGGAGCCCGGGGCATCTGCCGCTGTACTGGTACGAGCAACAGTTCCCGCGCGCGTTTGCCAGCAGTTTCAAGTTCGCCTTCGTCCGTGACCCTCTGGCGCGCGCCTACTCGGCCTATACCTTTCTGCGAAGCAATCGGCTCAACCCCAGGGATCAGCCGGCCCAGGTCCTGGTCAACCAGTATCGGGATTTCGACGACTTCGTGGCGCGCTGGCTGCGACCGGACACCATCTGCAAGCAGATCCATTTCGCCCCGCAGAGTGACTTTCTCACCGATTCCCTGGGGCACATGTCGCTGGACTTCATCGGCTATCAGGAGCATTTGCCCCGTGATTTCGAGCTGGTATGCGAACACTTGGGCATCCACTCGCGGCTGCCGCTGCTGAACGCTTCCTGCCAGCCTGCCAATGGCTCTGTGCGGGACCTGTGCTCAGTGCGTACCCGGCGCCTGGTGCGTCGGGTCTATGAGCGCGACTACGAGATGCTGGGTTATGAATAAGCCGATGCTCGCTGCCATGGAGCAACCGCAGATCCGCCCTTATGCGCTGTCATTGTCGTGCGCTTCCCGAGCGGCCCTGAAGCAGCAGAAGCCATGCTGCCTCTGGTTGACCGGGCTGTCCGGTGCGGGCAAGTCGACCCTGGCCAATCTGCTGGAACTGCGCCTCAACCAACTGGGGCGGCACACCTTTATCCTCGATGGCGACAACGTGCGCCATGGCTTGTGCAGCGATCTGGGGATGAGTGCCGAGGCGCGCAAGGAAAATATCCGGCGCATGGCCGAAGTGGCGCGCTTGATGGTGGATGCCGGCCTGTTGGTCATCGTCTCGGCCATTTCGCCATTTCGCGCTGATCGTGAGACAGCCCGCGCCTTGTTCGCGCCTGGCGAGTTTCTTGAGGTGTACATCAGCACGGCGTTTGCGACCTGTGCAGAGCGTGATCCAAAAGGCCTGTATAAAGCCGCGTTGGCTGGGCAGATCAAGGATTTCACCGGCTTGGACAGCCCTTACGAAGCGCCGCTGCAAGCGGACTGTGAAATTGATACTGCCCGGGTCGGGGTCGATCAGGCCACGGCCCGCCTGTTGCAGCTTCTACTCGAGAAGTAAGCCGCTGAAAAACTTCAAGACCCAGGCTAAAGCCATAGAACTTGACGGCGCCAACCCTGTGTTAATATCGCGCCCCTGTTCATTTTGTATGTGGGTTGCACCATGAAGTTGTCCATGCCGCGATTCGATCAAGCCCCTGTCTTGGTGGTCGGCGATGTCATGCTCGACCGTTACTGGCATGGTGGTACCTCACGGATTTCCCCTGAGGCGCCGGTGCCGGTGGTCAAGGTCGAGCAGATCGAGGACCGCCCGGGCGGTGCCGCCAACGTTGCCCTGAACATCGCCGCCCTGGGCGCGCCGGCTTCCCTGGTCGGTGTGACCGGTGACGATGAAGCCGCCGACAGCCTGGCCAATAGCCTGCGCGGGGCGGGTGTGCGGGCGTTGTTCCAGCGCATTGCGCATCAGCCGACCATCGTCAAGCTACGGGTCATGAGCCGTCACCAGCAGCTGCTGCGCATCGACTTTGAAGAACCCTTCGCCACCGACGCCCTGGCCCTGGGCGCGGAAGTGGACGCGCTGCTCGAAGGCATCAAGGTCCTGGTGTTGTCCGACTACGGTAAAGGCGCCCTGAAGAATCACCAGGCGCTGATCCAGGCCGCCCGTGCCCGCGGCATCCCGGTGCTGGCGGACCCCAAAGGCAAGGACTTCTCGGTCTATCGCGGCGCGAGCCTGATCACACCGAATCTCAACGAGTTCGAAACCATCGTCGGCGGCTGCGCCGATGAGCACGAGCTGGTCAGCAAGGGCGCGCAGTTGATGCACGACCTGGAACTGGGCGCCTTACTGGTCACGCGCGGCGAACACGGCATGACCCTGTTGCGTCCCGATCACGCGGCGCTGCATTTGCCAGCGCGGGCGCGTGAGGTGTTTGACGTCACCGGTGCCGGCGACACTGTGATCTCGACCCTGGCGGCGGCGATCGCGGCCGGTGAAGAGCTGCCCCATGCAGTGGCCCTGGCCAACCTGGCGGCGAGCATCGTGGTCGGCAAGTTGGGTACCGCCTCCATCAGCGCGCCGGAACTGCGTCGCGCCATCCAGCGCGAGGAAGGTTCCGAGCGCGGCGTGCTGAGCCTCGACCAACTGCTGCTGGCAATCGACGATGCCCGTGCGCACAAGGAAAAGATCGTCTTCACCAACGGTTGCTTCGACATCCTGCATGCCGGCCACGTGACCTACCTCGAGCAGGCCCGGGCCCAGGGTGATCGCTTGATTGTCGCGGTCAACGACGATGCTTCGGTCAGCCGCCTGAAAGGGCCTGGACGGCCGATCAACAGTGTTGACCGACGCATGGCGGTACTGGCCGGCCTCGGCGCGGTGGACTGGGTGATCAGCTTCCCTGAGGGCACTCCGGAGAACCTGCTGAGCCAGGTGCGGCCGGATGTGCTGGTCAAGGGCGGAGACTACGGTATCGACCAAGTGGTCGGCGCCGATATCGTGGCGGCCTATGGCGGCACGGTGAAGGTGCTGGGGCTGGTGGAGAACAGCTCGACCACCGCGATCGTCGAGAAGATCCGCAAGACCTGAGTGACCGCTGGGCGCCATGCCGACTCCGATGCCGGAGCGGCGTGGCGGCCTTCAACGCTGCCGGCTGGCCTTGGCCGGCACGATCTTGCGCAGTATCTGCCGCGCCCTGCCGGTCAGGCGTTTGAGTTTCGAGTCCTTTTCCGGTGCGCTCAGGCCCTGCTGCCGCAGCCAATCCTTCCAGCGAATCCGTTCATCACGCACCAGCCAACCGTCCTGTTGGGCGAAGCTTTCCGCCAGGTATAAACCGCGGGTGCTGGCGGGTTGCAGTTGGTCTTTTTTCAGGGTGTAGAGCTCGGCGCAGGGCTGGCCGTCCTGCAAGGGCATCAGGTACAGGTCCGGGCGCTTGCGGTCCAGGCGTGCGACCAGTTGGTCGCCTTCCAGGCGTTCATCGACATGGAACAGGCTCAGGGACTTGGCCTCCTTGGGGATCTCCAGGCGCAGGTCGTAAATCAGTTGCAGCGACGCGGTCGGCAAGTGCACATAGGCCCGCGGGCGCTCGATCAATTGCAGGTTGGCGCAGCGCACCGGGCGGGCAGCGCCGGACAGCGGTGTCAGGCGAAAGGGCAGGGCTTCGCGATAATGCAGTGCGTTGGCGTAGGGCGCTGGCAGCCAGGTGTCGTTGAAACGGCCGCTGAGCCAGCCCTCCGGGGTTTCCAGCAGGCACTCCTCGGCGATCTCCTGAATCGCGGTGTGCAGCGGCAGGTTCAGCTCCTGGGCGGGCACGTAGCCGGATATGAGTTTGAGCACCACGTCGCCACGGTCCTGGCGCCGTTGCCGGACCAGCACCCAGTAATCGCGATTTTGCCAGTGCAGGGTCAGGCGCACCGAGACCCCGAGGTTGGCCAGCTCCACGGAAAAGCGCTCGGCGTCTTCCACCGTGACCGGGCGCCGGCGTTGCAGGGTTTGGGAGAAATTGAGCGGCATCCCGACGCTCTGGTAGCTCAGGCCTTCGGGAGTCGCTTCGACGAACAGGGGCAGGGTCTTGAAGTTGCTGGGGTTCTTTCTTATGAGCGTGCGCGGCATGTCGGCTCCTTCTTGCGTCGGGGTCGGCCGCATGGGCGGCATCAGTTTTTGCGCAGGACCTGCGCCACAGTGGCCACATTGTGCGCCAGATGCAGTGGATTGATGGTCCCGACAATAGCACTGGCAACACCGGGCTGGTCAAACAGCAGTTCAAAGCTGGCCCGCACCGGATCGACCCCCGGGCTCAGGCACGCATGGCCGCTGGCCAGGGCTTTTTTTACCAGGATGCCTTTACCGTGGGCAGCGGCATATTCAATGACCGCCTGCTCGCCGCGTTCGTTCAGATTGTAGGTGACCATTGCGCAGTCACCGTGCTCCAGGGCCTTGAGGCCGCCTTCGACGGTTTTTCCGGAGAAGCCGAAACCGCGGATCTTGCCCTCGCGCTTGAGCTCGGCCAGGGTCTGGTAGACCTCGCACTGTTCGAGAATCATCAGGTCGTTGCCGTCGGAGTGCACCAGCACCAGGTCGATGAAGTCTGTTTCCAGCCGTTGCAGGCTGCGCTCCACCGAGCGACGTGTGTGCTCGGCGCTGAAGTCGTGCCGGGACTGGCCATCGCTGAATTCCTCGCCGACCTTGCTGACGATCACCCAGTCCTGGCGTTGCCCGCGCAGCAACGGGCCCAGGCGCTCTTCGCTGCGGCCATAGGCCGGCGCGGTATCGATCAGGTTGATCCCCAGGTCGCGGCTCATTTTCAGCAGCATGCGCGCTTCGTCGTCATCGGGAATCTGGAAGCCATTGGGGTACTTCACCCCCTGGTCACGACCGAGCTTGACGGTGCCCAGGCCCAGGGGCGAGACCACCAGGCCGGTGTCGCCCAGAGGGCGGTGGAACGGGTGCAGGGTCGCGAGGCTCATGGCAGCAGTTGCTCCCAGGCGGGTTGGGCCAGGGGCGGTTTGGGCAGGTCAGGCAGGTCGGTGGCGGGGCCCGGACGAATGCCATCGCGCTCCAGGGCAGCCAGTACCCGGTCGGCGAAGTCCGGGGCCAGGGCCAGTTTGGTCGGCCAGCCCACCAGCAACCGGCCCTCTTCGGCGAGGAAGGCGTTGTCCGGGCGGGTCAGCCCCGATTGCGCCGGCTCGGCTCGATCGACCCGCAGGGTGGCCCAGCGCGCTTGACTGAGGTCGACCCAGGGCAGCAGGTTGCCCAGCTCTTTTTGCGCCGCCGCGATCTGCGCCGCCGGCTCCCGGGCCACGCCTTCGGCTTCGGCGATATCGCCCCCCAGGTACCACACCCATTGCCCATCGGCGGCCGGGTGGGTAGTGACGGTGATTCGCGGTTTGGGGCCGCCACCGAGGCAGTGGGCGTACAGCGGCTTCAGGCTCGGGCCCTTGACCAGCACCATGTGCAGAGGGCGTTTCTGCATGGCCGGCTGGCTCAGGTCGAGGTTGGCCAACAGCGCGGCGTTGCCGGCACCGGCGCTGAGCACGATGCGTTGCGCGCGAATCTCGCGGTCATCGACCCGCAGGCCGACCAGGGCGTTGTGTTCCACCAGGGGCTCGATTTTCTGCCCAGCCAGCAAACCGTCGCCGGCCAGCGCCGCGAGGCGTTCGATCAGGCTGGGCACGTCCACCACCAGCTCGGCCAGGCGATAGACCTTGCCCTTGAACCGCCGGTCCTGCAGTGCCGGCGGCAACTGCTCGCCTTTGACCTGGTCGACCCGGCCGCGCACCGCCTTGCTGGCGAAGAAGCTGGTGAGGTTGCCGGCCAGGGTGCCGGGGGACCACAGGTAGTGGGCCTCGGACAGCAGGCGTACCCCCGACAGGTCCAGCTCGCCGGTGCCGGCCAGGGCTTCGCGCCAGCGGCGTGGCATATCGGCAATGGCTTCGGAGGCGCCGGTCAGGGCACCGTGCAGGGCGTACTTGGCGCCGCCGTGGATGATGCCCTGGGACTTCACGCTCTGCCCGCCGCCGAGGCTGGCGCTTTCCACCAATACCGTCGAGAAGCCCTGGCGACGCAGGCGCGCGTTGAGCCAGAGGCCGGCGACGCCAGCGCCGACAATCAGCACGTCGGTGGAAATAACGGATGGCATGCGGCGACCTCGGGAAACAAAACGGAGGCGCAAGTTTCAAGCTTCAAGCCGCAAGCTGCAAGCGTGTCGCCTTTCTTGCCGCGCAAAGCCTGTCGCTTGCCGCTGTTTTCCTAGTGCCCGGCGGTTTTCGAAAACAGCTGGATCACCACCACCCCAAGGACGATCAGGCCCATGCCGAGCATGGCCGGCAGGTCGAGTTTCTGGCCATAAATGAACAGCGCCGCGACGCTGACCATGACGATGCCCATGCCGGCCCATACCGCGTAGGCCACGCCCACGGGGACGGTACGCACCACCAGGGTCAGCATCCAGAACGCAATGCCGTAGCCGACGATGACCAGCAGCAGTGGCAACGGGGTGCTCAAGCCTTTGACCGCTTTCATCGAAACGGTGGCGATCACTTCGGCGCAGATGGCGATGGCCAGGTAGGTGTAAGCGTTCATGGGGACTTCCTCGTGGTGGTGCGTGCTGGATGAGGTCGGCATTTTAGAGTGCGCCCAGATGCGGTAAAGTCATTACCTATCTGAATTGAAGATAGGTTGCGCCATGAGTGTGCAGTGGAATCTGGAACATCTGCAGCTGTTTATCAGCGTCGCCGAACTGCGCTCCTTTTCCGCTGCTGCGCGGGATCAGCGCAAGGCGCAATCGGCGGTCAGCAGTGCGATTGCTTTGCTTGAGGCGGACCTGGGATTGAGTCTGTTCGAGCGTAGCAGCGGGCGTCAGCCACGCTTGACCGAGGCCGGCGAGGCGTTGCTCGAAGATGCGCGGGAAGTGTTGCGCCAGTGCGAGCGCCTCAACGGTCGGGCGCTGGCCATGATGCGCGGCCAGGAGCCGCGGCTGCGGGTGGCGCAGGACGAGGCGATGCCCTATCAGGCGGTGGTCGACAGTTTCGAGGCCCTGGCCTTGCAGTTCCCCAGTATCGAAGTGCAATTGACCAGTGCCGCCCAGGGTGACGTGGCGCGCAAATTGGTGGAGCGCCGGGCCGATCTCGGGTTGCTGTTTTATCACGAGCAGATTCCCGAGGCCCTGGAGCGTCGGGTATTGGGCAGTGTGGAAATGGTCACCGTGTGTGGCGTGGCGCACCCACTGGCCCGGCAGGCGCGGGTGGATTGCCAGCAGTTGGCGCAGCATCGCCAGCTGTTGATGTCGACTCAATCCAGCGTCTACCCCGGCAGCGAGGCTGCCAGCCCCCAGGTCTGGCGCGCCGACAGTTTCTATGTAATGGCCGAGTGGCTGGTGCGCGGCCTGGGGTGGGCCTGGTTGCCACGGCATGTGGTGCAGTACCCGGCGTATCAGGACCAGATGGTCGAGCTCAGTAGTGAGTGGACGCCCCCGGCGCTGGTGGTCGAGCTGGTGTGGCGTCGCGATGAGCCGCTGGGACCTGCGGCGCGTTGGCTAGCGGAACGTTTTGCCGTGCACTTGCAGGCTATCGGCGGCAAAAGCCGATAAACTCCGCCGCCATGAATAGAACTCTGTATACCGCGCTGTTTTACCTGGGGCTGCCATTGGTGGCGATTCGGCTATGGCTGCGTGCGCGCAAGGCGCCGGCCTACGCCAAACGCATTGGCGAGCGCTTTTCCTATGGTCTGCCGCCGTTGCAGCCGGGCGGGATCTGGGTGCACGCGGTGTCGGTGGGCGAAAGCATTGCGGCGGCGCCGATGATCCGCGCATTGCTGGCGCGCTACCCGCAACTGCCGATCACCGTGACCTGCATGACCCCTACCGGCTCGGAGCGGATCCAGGCGATGTTCGCCAATGAGCCACGAATCCAGCACTGCTATCTGCCTTATGACCTGCCCTGTGCCGCCGCGCGCTTTCTCGACCGGGCAAAGCCGAGGCTGGCGGTGATCATGGAGACCGAGCTCTGGCCCAATCACATCCACCAATGCGCCAAGCGCGGCATCCCGGTGGCGCTGGCCAATGCGCGCTTGTCCGAGCGTTCGGCCAGGGGCTACGCACGGTTTGCCCGATTGACCCGGCCGATGCTCGAGGAAATGAGCTTGCTGGCGGTGCAGACCGCTGCCGAGGCTGAGCGCTTCCTGAGCCTGGGCGCGCGCCCGGAGGCGGTGCAGGTCACGGGTTCGATCAAGTTCGACCTGACGATCGACCCGCAATTGCTGGTGCGGGCCAGTGAGCTGCGCCAGCAGTGGCGAGCGGTGGAGCGTCCGGTATGGATCGCTGCCAGCACCCACGAGGGTGAAGACGAGGTGGTGCTCAATGCCCATCGTCAGTTATTGGCGAGCCATCCGGATGCCTTGCTGATTGTGGTGCCGCGTCATCCGGAGCGCTTCAACTCGGTGTTCGAACTGTGTCGCGAGCAAGGGTTCGAGACCATTCGCCGTTCCACCGGTGAGCCGGTCACCCGCAGCACGTCGGTGCTGCTGGGCGACACCATGGGCGAGTTGCTGTTTCTCTACGCCCTGGCCGACAGCGCCTTTGTCGGAGGCAGCCTGGTCAGCAACGGCGGGCATAACCTGCTGGAGCCGGCGGCGCTGGCCAAGCCGGTGCTGAGCGGGCCGCACCTGTTCAACTTCCTGGAAATCGCCGCAATGTTGCGCGAGGCGGGGGCCTTGCAAGAGGTCGACGATGCCGAGGGGTTGGCGGTGGCGGTGCAGCGTTTGTTCGAGCTGCCACGGGATGCGCAGAAAATGGCCGACGCGGGCCTTAAGGTCATGGCGGCCAACCAGGGTGCCCTGCAACGCTTGCTCGACGGCCTCGACCGCCTCCTCAACCCCCGCTGACCTGGAGCCGCTGCCGCAGGCTGCGCTGGCCCGAATCGACGCTGGGGATACTCCTGAGGTACCTCCGGCGTTCCCTATGGCCAGCGCAGCCTCGTGCCTCGGCCACAGATGAGCCACTGTAGCCGCAGGCGGCAATAAAAAAGGCCACCCGCTTGGGTGGCCTTTTTTTCTGTCGGTGGGTTCAAGGGCGGGCTTTAAGCTGCTCTTGCGCGGCTTTGGCCAAATCCGGCGGGAGGAAGTCGCGGTCCGGGTTGTAATCGGCCTTGAGGTAGCGCGACAGGTCCTGCAGGTCGCCCGGACTCAGGGTGCCCGCAGCCTGCTTCAGGCGCAGGTTGTCGAGGATGTAGTCGTAGCGGCTGTTGTTGTAGTTGCGCACCGAGGTGTACAGCTGGCGCTGGGCGTCGAGTACATCGACGATATTGCGCGTGCCCACCTGGTAGCCGATTTCGGTGGCTTCCACCGCGCTCTGGTTGGAGATGATCGACTGGCGCCGGGCTTGCACCTGCTCGACATCGGTATTCACCGCGCGGTGCAGGTTGCGGGTGTTTTCCACCACCTGCCGGCGCAGGCCTTCGCGTTGCTGTTCGGTCTGGCTCAGGCGCGAATAGGACTCGCGCACCTGGGAACTGGTCAGGCCGCCGCTGAAGATCGGGATATTCAGCTGCAGGCCGACGGTGCGCTGCTCGACGTCGCTGCCATAGCGCTGGCCCAGGGGGTTGGGGTTGCTGAAGCCGAGGGCGTCGTTATCGCCTTTCTTGTACTGCGCTACTGCGTCCAGGGTCGGTGCGTGGCCGGCCTTGCGCTGCTTGAGGGTTTCTTCGGCGGCGCTGACCGCGTAGTTGCTGGCCAGCAGGTTGAGGTTCTGGCGGGCGGCGGTGTCGACCCAGGACTTGGCGTCATTCGGCGTCGGCGCCAATACCGGCAAGGTGTGGACAATGCCCTGGATCGAGTTGTACTCGCGGTTGGTCAGGGTGATCAGTGCTTCGAAGGCATCGTCCACCTGGCGCTGGGCGAGGATCCGGTTGGCCCGCGCCGTGTCGTAGCTGGCCTGGGATTGCAGGACGTCGGTCTTGTCCGAGAGGCCGACATCGAAGCGCTCGTTGGACTGGTCCAGCTGGCGCTTGAAGGCCGATTCCTCGGCCTTGGTCGAGGCCAGGTTGTCCTGGGCACGCAGCACTGCGAAGTAGTTTTCGGCGGACTGCAGGATCAGGTTCTGCTCGGTGGCCGACAGTTGCAGGGCGGCCTGTTCATTGATGTCTTTGGCGGCTTGCAACTGGAACCAGCGGTCGGCGCGGAACAACGGTTGAGCCAGGGTCGCCTGGTACACGGTGCCGCTGCGGGTGGCGGTCATCGAAGGTTCGTCGAACTTGGTTCGGGTGTTGTTCATGTCGGCGCCGGCCGAAAGATTGGGTAGCAGGCCGGCACGTGCCTGAGGCACGACTTCTTTCTGTGCGCCGTATTGGGCGCGGGCGGCGGCCAGGTCGGCGTTGTTGTCCACGGCTTCCTGGTAGACGCTGACCAGATCGGTCTTGGTGGTTAAGGGCGCTTCTGCTGCCCAGGCCAATCCATTGGACGCACAAGACACGGCAAGGGCCAGTGAGAGTTTGCGCAGCATGAGACGATCCCTAGAGTTGATATTACGGCGATAATTCAAGCGCCAAGGCTACGGCGCGGCCCGTGGAGCGTCAAGGCGCTGCACAGCCCAGCGAGTGTAGATGTGCTGACCTGTCGCAACAATCCTGCAATTACGCCATTCATCATGCTGATTGCACGGGCATTGGCATTGGGCGCGGACTTTGGTCTAGACTGCGCGAGTTCTTGTCGGGGTGCCTTGCTATGAGGCTGAGATCGGATAATCCGGATCCCGTTGAACCTGATCAGGTTAGCGCCTGCGTAGGGAACAAGATTTCTCGTCACCCGGCGAGTCCTCTTGTGCTTCGTCCGGGATGTTGTTCGACAATCGAACACCCCTCGAGCACTGAGCACAGCACCCACTGGTTTTTTCAGTGACGCGTGCGTCCATTCGTTACAGGTTCGCTCCGACAAAAATCCACTGCCTGGATGCTGTCTGGAGAGCCCGTGATGACTACAAAACTAAAAAGCGCAACCAACCTGAGTGACTCGGCCAAGGTCGATCAGCAATCGGTTCAGCCCTTTACTCGCTCGCAAAAAATCTACGTCCAGGGCTCGCGCCCGGACATCCTCGTGCCAATGCGCGAAATCAGCCTCGATGTGACCCCGACCGACTTTGGCGGCGAGATCAACGCGCCGGTCGTGGTCTACGACACCTCGGGCCCGTACACCGACCCCAACGTCATCATCGACGTGCGCAAAGGCCTGGCCGATGTGCGTTCGCCGTGGATCGAAGCCCGTGGCGACACCGAGCGCCTGCCCGGCCTGAGCTCCAACTTCGGTCAGGAGCGCCTGGCCGATGCCGAGCTGACCAAGCTGCGCTTCGCCCATGTGAACAACCCGCGCCGGGCCAAGGCCGGGGCCAACGTCAGCCAGATGCACTACGCGCGCCAGGGCATCATCACCGCCGAGATGGAATACGTCGCCATCCGCGAAAACATGAAGCTCGAAGTGGCCCGGGCTGCCGGCCTGCTCGATCAGCAACATGCCGGCCACAGTTTTGGCGCCAGCGTGCCGAAAATCATCACCCCCGAATTTGTCCGTGAAGAAATCGCCCGCGGTCGCGCGATCATTCCAGCCAACATCAACCACACCGAACTGGAACCGATGATCATCGGCCGTAACTTCCTGGTGAAGATCAACGGCAACATCGGCAACAGCGCCCTGGGTTCGTCCATCGAAGAAGAAGTGGCGAAGCTGACCTGGGGTATCCGCTGGGGTTCGGACACGGTCATGGACCTGTCTACCGGCAAGCACATCCACGAAACTCGCGAGTGGATCATCCGCAACTCGCCGGTGCCGATCGGCACCGTACCGATCTACCAGGCCCTGGAAAAAGTCGGCGGCGCCGCCGAAGACCTGACCTGGGAGCTGTTCCGCGACACCCTGATCGAACAGGCCGAGCAGGGCGTGGACTACTTCACCATCCACGCCGGCGTGTTGCTGCGCTATGTGCCGCTGACCGCCAAGCGCGTGACCGGCATCGTCTCCCGGGGCGGCTCGATCATGGCCAAGTGGTGCCTGGCGCACCACAAAGAGAACTTCCTCTACACCCATTTCGAAGACATCTGCGAAATCATGAAGGCCTACGACGTCAGCTTCTCGCTGGGCGATGGCCTGCGTCCGGGCTCGATTGCCGACGCCAACGACGCCGCGCAATTCGGTGAGCTGGAAACCCTCGGCGAACTGACGAAGATCGCCTGGAAGCACGACGTGCAGTGCATGATCGAAGGCCCGGGCCACGTGCCGATGCAGTTGATCAAGGAGAACATGGACAAGCAGCTGGAGTGCTGTGACGAGGCGCCGTTCTACACCCTTGGCCCGCTGACCACCGACATCGCTCCGGGCTACGACCACATCACCTCCGGCATCGGCGCGGCGATGATCGGCTGGTTCGGTTGCGCCATGCTCTGCTACGTCACACCCAAGGAACACCTGGGCCTGCCGAACAAGGATGACGTGAAGACCGGGATCATCACCTACAAGATCGCCGCCCACGCGGCCGACCTTGCCAAAGGTCATCCCGGCGCGCAGATCCGCGACAACGCCCTGTCCAAGGCGCGCTTCGAGTTCCGCTGGGAAGACCAGTTCAACCTCGGCCTGGACCCGGACACCGCGCGCTCGTATCACGATGAAACCCTGCCGAAGGATTCGGCCAAGGTCGCGCATTTCTGCTCGATGTGCGGGCCGAAGTTCTGCTCGATGAAAATCACCCAGGAAGTCCGTGAGTACGCGGCCAACCAGCGGATCGAAGCCATCGACGTGGACGTCGCCCAAGGCCTGGCGGAACAGGCCGAGCGCTTCAAGCAGGAAGGCAGCCAGCTGTACAAGAAGGTTTAAGCCGCAAGCGGCAGGCTGCACGTTGCAAGCGAGGGCGCCGCGCCTTTTCTTGCAGCTTGAAGCTTGCCGTTGCGTTTCTCTGTCCCTCTCTGAGTCTCTCCCCTTGAGCATTCAACCCAGCACCTATTCCCCGGATATAGCGGTGCCCACCGACAAGCGTGTGTTTGGCGGCCGCGATCTGTTTTCCCTGTGGTTTTCCCTCGGCATCGGCCTGATGGTGTTGCAGACCGGTGCCTTGCTGGCGCCTGGCCTGGGCATGTCCGGCTCGTTGCTGGCGATTTTTTTTGGCACGGCGGTGGGCGTGTTGCTGCTGGCGGCGGTCGGTGTGATCGGCAGTGACACCGGCCTGTCGTCGATGGCGGCGCTCAAGCTCAGCCTCGGCAACCGTGGCGCCAGCCTGCCGGCGTTGCTCAACCTGTTGCAACTGGTGGGTTGGGGGTCGTTTGAAATCATCGTCATGCGCGATGCGGCCAGCCTGCTCGGCGCCCGCGCCTTCAGCGAAGGCAGCCTGTGGAGCAATTCCGTGCTCTGGACCCTGTTTTTCGGTGCCCTGGCGACCCTGCTCGCGGTCAGTGGTCCGCTGACCTTTGTCCGCCAGATCCTGCGCAAATGGGGCATCTGGCTGCTGCTGGCGGCCTGCCTGTGGCTGACCTGGAACCTGCTGGCCAAGGTCGATCTGGCGGCCCTGTGGGCTCAGGCCGGTGACGGTTCGATGCAGTTTGCCGTGGGTTTTGACATTGCGATCGCCATGCCGCTGTCCTGGCTGCCATTGATTGCCGATTACTCACGCTTCGGCAAGCGCGCCAGGAGCGTGTTCGGCGGCACCGCGCTGGGTTTCTTTATCGGTAACTTGTGGCTGATGAGCCTGGGCGTGGCCTACACCCTGGCCTTTGCTCCGAGCGGCGAGGTCAATGCGCTGCTGCTGGCGTTGGCGGGGGCCGGCCTGGGGATTCCACTGTTGCTGATTCTGCTGGATGAGTCGGAAAACGCCTTCGCCGACATTCACTCGGCGGCGGTTTCCAGCGGGATTCTGTTGCGCCTCAAGGTCGAGCACCTGGCCCTGGCCATCGGCGTGCTCTGCACCGTGATCGCCTGCCTGGCACCGTTGGCGCAGTACCAGAACTTCCTGCTGCTGATCGGCTCGGTATTCGCGCCGCTGTTCGGCGTGGTGCTGGTGGATCACTTCATCCTGCGCAAACGCAGCGCCCAGGTTTCGGCTGCGAGCTTGCGCTGGCCGGCGCTGCTGGCCTGGCTGGGTGGGGTCAGCACCTATCACCTGTTGGCCAACTTCTACCCGGATGTCGGCGCAACCCTGCCGTCGCTGATTCTGGCAGGGCTGCTGCAATGGCTGCTGGGCCGTGCCTTCAGTTACGGGCGGGAAACAGCTCGGGTTTGAGGATGCCGTTCAGGCGGTTGTAGGGGATCTTCAGTTCAACGTGGCCGAGGGCGTAAGGCGCGATCACCGACACGTTGTACTTGAGGATCACGCCGCCGGAGGTCAGCGCCACATTCGGGGTTTTCTGGAAGGGCCAGCTCTTGATGTACTCCGGCTCCTGATCCAGCTTGGTGCTGATCAGCCAGCTGTTGTGTGCCACTTGTGCGGCCTTCCAGAAGTTGTCTTCCTGCCCCGGCAACAGCATGTCGGCGAGGTTCAGCGCCTTGTGCTGCGCCCGTGAATAGTTGATGAAGCCGCGGCCCGGCGTGCCATGGGCGGCGCCGGTATCCAGATAACTGGCCAGCTCGATGATCACCAAGCCGTCATGCTGCTCACGTACCTTGGCTTGCAGGTACATGCTGTTGCGGCTGGGGGCGTCGCGTAAAAACGTCTGCCGATAGGCGCTGAGTGTGGCCGGAACCGAGTCTTGCGGGCTGGTACGCGTCATCTGCAACAGGCGCTTTTCGATGACGGCGTCCAGTTGCGGCTCGTCCGGGAAATGCACGGTGTCGATATTGACCAGCGGGCAATCCGGGGCATTGCACCCGGGCTTGATCTGCTCCGACTTGTCGCTGGTGGTGCTCAGCGGAGTCTTGTAGCTGGGCTGGAACAGGCTTTGGCAGGCGCCCAGGGTCAGGGCGATACAGGCCACGGAGGCGATTTTGGCAAGCGACATGGGCGTCCTTCATAAACCAGGGGGGAGCGAAAGTTACCGGCTTCGACTGTCGGCGAGGCAGTCAGTTCGCCACTAAGCTCAATACAGCCAATTAGATTAGGTTTGCCCCCTCGCCGTCTATCCCGCTGACAGGAAAGGGGCTGCATCCGGGGTCACGGGCGCGTTAGGATGGCGCGAAGTCGAGGGGGATCCTCGCAAGAACAGGCAGTAGACGAGGATTGCTATGACTGACTTTGCCAACGCCACGCCGAGCGCGGTCGATATTGTCCGCCGCGAGAAATGCTACCAGGGCTTCTATCAGCTCGATCGGCTGCACCTGCGCCATGAGCTGTTTGCCGGTGGCATGGGCAACGAGATCAGCCGTGAAGTATTCGTGCGCCATGATGCCGTGTGCATGCTGCCTTACGACCCGCAGCGCGATGAAGTGGTGCTGATCGAACAGTTTCGCGTCGGTGTCGTGGGAAAGACCGGCAACCCATGGCTGATCGAACTGGTGGCCGGCCTGATCGACAAGGACGAACAACCGGAACAGGTTGCTCACCGCGAGGCGCAGGAGGAAGCTGGGCTGGACATCAGTGCGCTGTGGCCGATGACCAAATATTTTCCATCGCCGGGGGGCAGCACTGAATTCGTTCATCTGTTTCTCGGGCGCTGCGACAGCCGTGGCGTCGGCGGCCTGCACGGGCTGGTGGAGGAGGGTGAAGACATACGCGTGTCGGTCTGGGCTTTTGAAGACGCGCTGCAGGCGGTACGGGATGGGCGGATTTCCAACGCGGCGAGCATCATTGCCTTGCAATGGCTGGCTCTGAATCGCGCTGAAGTGAGGGGGCTATGGTCGTAAACAAGCAACGCGACCGCTATCGGGTCGATCTGGTGGGGCTGCAAACCTCCTGCGAGGCCAACTACGCGCGCTTGATGCGCCTCTTGCCCGACATGCGCAACCAGCCGGTCGCCCGGCGCATTGCGGTGACCCAGGGTGACCAGATGCTGGGCGTGCTGGCCCTCGAAGTGCTGCAGGCCTGCCCCTATACCACCACCTTGCAGGTGCGCCAGGAACACAGCCTGCCGTGGCTGCCGGTGCCGCAGCTGGAAGTGCAGGTGTACCACGATGCGCGGATGGCTGAAGTGATCAGCGCCGAACATGCCCGGCGCTTTCGCGGCATTTATCCTTATCCCAATGCACACATGCACCAACCGGACGAGAAGGCCCAGCTCAACGTATTCCTCGGTGAATGGCTGAGCCATTGCCTGGCCTGCGGCCATGAATTCGAAGCAGTGCGGTAGTTGTGAACTGCGTCCGGTTCGCCAGTTTCCTCTTTTGAATTTCCCCCAGCATAATTGCGCCACCTTTTATATCCCGTGACACGCCCTGGGAGACCGCCTTGCCGAGCGTATCCACTCTGACCACCGACGATAGCGTGTTGCTGGTGCAACTCTCCGACAGCCACCTGTTTGCCGAGGCGGACGGCACCCTGCTGGGCATGAATACCTGCGACAGCCTGCAACGGGTGATCGAACTGGTGCTGGCCCAGCAACCGAAGATCGACTTGCTGCTGGCCACCGGTGATCTGTCCCAGGACGGCAGCCTGGAGTCCTACCAGCGTTTTCGCCAGATGAGCGCGTCCATTGCCGCCCCGGCGCGCTGGATCCCGGGCAATCACGATGAGCCCCAGGTCATGGCCCAGGCCGTCACCCAAAGCCCGCTGCTCGAGCCGGTGGTGGACATCGGCAATTGGCGCATCACCCTGCTCGACTCGGCAGTGCCGGGCTCGGTGCCGGGTTATCTGCAGGATGAGCAGCTGCAATTGCTGGTCCGTTCCTTGAGCGAGGCGCCTGATCGCCATCACCTGGTGTGCCTGCACCATCACCCGGTGTCCATTGGCTGTGCGTGGATGGAACCGATCGGCCTGCGCAACCGCGAAGCGCTGTTCGCCGTCCTTGAGCGCTTCCCTCAGGCGCGGGCGGTGCTCTGGGGCCACGTGCACCAGGAGATCGACCGCTTGCACGGCAGCCTGCGGCTGCTGGCATCGCCCTCGACCTGCATTCAGTTCGAGCCCGGCAGTGAAGATTTCAAGGTCGATGAGCGGGCGCCGGGTTATCGCTGGCTGCGGTTGCTGCCCGATGGCGGCCTGGAAACCGGCGTCGAGCGGGTGACCGGCTTTGATTTCGAGGTCGACTACGGCAGCGACGGCTACTGAGCCCGGGGTGCCTGTCGCCACGGCGGGACAAGTCGATACACCTGAAGGCAAGTCAATCCGCCAGACTCCCTGTAAACTGCGCCCTTTGCTTGATGCCTAGGGAGCTCGCATGTCCGGTTCGATCCTGTATATCCACGGTTTCAACAGCGCACCGGCGTCGCAGAAGGCCAGTCAGTTGAGTTCGGTGATGAGCACCCTGGGGCTGTCCGATCAACTGCGGGTTCCGGCCCTGCATCATCACCCGCGCGAGGCGATGGTCCAGCTGGAGCAGGCGATTGCCGAGCTCGGAAGGCCATTGCTGGTCGGCAGCTCGCTCGGCGGCTACTATGCCACTCACCTTGCCGAGCGCCATGGCCTGAAAGCCCTGTTGGTCAACCCCGCTGTCAGTCCGCATCGGATGTTCGACGGCTACCTGGGCACGCAGAAAAACCTGTACACCGATGAAACCTGGGAGCTGACCCACGACCATGTAGCGGCCCTGGCCGAACTGGAAGTACCGGCGCCCCAGGATCCCCAGCGCTATCAGGTGTGGTTGCAGACGGGTGACGAGACTCTGGACTATCGCAGCGCTCAGCTGTATTACCGTGCCTGTGCCTTGCGCATTCAAGCCGGCGGCGACCACGGTTTCCAGGGTTTTGCCGGACAATTACCGGCGTTGTTGAGTTTTGCCGGCATTGGCACAGATCAGTACCAGGCGATCGATTTCACTGCACTGTGAAGCCGCGCCTCTATTTTCATTGAACGACTAACGACGAGACCCCATGGCCACTCCCAGCGCTAGCTCTTATAACGCAGACGCCATCGAAGTCCTCTCGGGCCTCGACCCGGTGCGCAAACGCCCGGGCATGTACACCGACACCAGTCGGCCGAACCACCTTGCCCAGGAAGTCATCGACAACAGTGTCGACGAGGCCTTGGCCGGGCATGCGAAGTCGGTGCAGGTCATCCTGCATGCCGATCACTCCCTTGAAGTGTCCGACGATGGTCGCGGCATGCCGGTGGATATCCACCCCGAAGAAGGGGTTCCCGGTGTCGAGCTGATCCTCACCAAGCTGCACGCCGGCGGCAAGTTCTCGAACAAGAACTACCAGTTTTCCGGTGGTTTGCACGGCGTGGGCATCTCGGTGGTCAACGCCCTGTCGACCCTGGTCCGGGTCAAGGTCAAGCGCGACGGCAACGAATACCAGATGACCTTCGCTGACGGCTATAAAGCCACCGACCTGGAAGTGATCGGTACCGTTGGCAAGCGCAACACCGGGACCAGCGTGTATTTCGCACCGGACCCGAAGTATTTCGATTCACCGAAGTTTTCCGTCAGCCGCCTCAAGCACGTGCTCAAGGCCAAGGCCGTACTGTGCCCGGGGCTGCTGGTCAGCTTTGAGGACAAGTCCACCGGCGAGAAGGTCGAGTGGCACTACGAAGATGGCCTGCGCTCCTACCTGGAAGACGCGGTCAGCGAATTCGAACGCCTGCCCAACGAGCCTTTCTGCGGCAGCCTGGCCGGTAACAAGGAGGCGGTGGACTGGGCCCTGCTGTGGCTGCCCGAGGGTGGCGACAGTGTGCAGGAAAGCTACGTCAACCTGATCCCTACGGCGCAGGGCGGGACCCACGTCAACGGCCTGCGCCAGGGCCTGCTGGATGCGATGCGCGAGTTCTGCGAATTCCGCAGCCTGCTGCCGCGCGGGGTAAAGCTGGCTCCGGAGGACGTCTGGGAACGCATCGCTTTCGTGCTGTCGATGAAGATGCAGGAGCCGCAATTCTCTGGCCAGACCAAAGAGCGCCTGTCGTCCCGTGAAGCGGCGGCCTTTGTTTCGGGTGTGGTCAAGGACGCCTTTAGCCTGTGGCTCAACGAGCATCCGGAGCTGGGTCTGCAGCTGGCGGAACTGGCGATCAACAACGCCGGCCGTCGTTTGAAGGCCAGTAAAAAGGTCGAGCGCAAGCGCATCACCCAGGGCCCTGCACTGCCGGGCAAGCTGGCCGATTGCGCCGGGCAGGACCCGATGCGTTCCGAGCTGTTCCTGGTGGAAGGTGATTCCGCGGGTGGTTCGGCCAAGCAGGCGCGTGACAAGGAATTCCAGGCGATCCTGCCGCTGCGCGGGAAAATCCTCAACACCTGGGAAGTCGACGGCAGCGAAGTGCTGGCCAGCCAGGAAGTGCACAACATCGCTGTGGCCATCGGTGTCGATCCGGGCGCAGCGGACATGAGCCAGCTGCGTTACGGCAAGATCTGCATCCTCGCCGACGCCGACTCCGACGGCTTGCACATCGCCACCCTGCTTTGTGCGTTGTTCGTCCAGCATTTCCGCCCGCTGGTGGATGCCGGCCACGTCTACGTCGCCATGCCGCCGCTGTACCGCATCGACTTGGGCAAAGAGATCTACTACGCCCTGGACGAGGCCGAACGCGATGGCATTCTCGATCGCCTGGTGGCCGAGAAGAAACGCGGCAAACCCCAGGTCACCCGATTCAAGGGTCTGGGTGAAATGAACCCGCCGCAACTGCGCGAAACCACCATGGACCCCAATACCCGGCGCCTGGTGCAGTTGACCCTCGAAGATTTCGAGGCGACCTCGGAAATGATGGACATGCTGCTGGCGAAAAAACGCGCCGGCGACCGCAAGTCCTGGTTGGAATCCAAAGGCAACCTGGCGGAGGTTCTGGGCTGATGCGCAGAGGCTTTGCCCTGGCCTTGGCGCTGGTGGTGACGTCGGTGCTGGCAGAGCCTGTACCCGAGCTGAAATTGCTTGCCGAACACCCGGTCGAAGGCATGCGCGGCGGCAACCTGTCGGGGTTGGCGCTGTGCGGCAATGAGCTGTGGACGGTCTCCGACCGTGATGATGATCAGATCTATCGTCTCGATACCCGGGACACGGTGTGGCAGGCCGAGACCGTGCACATCGAGGTGCCTGCGGTGCCGGATGCAGGCTTGCCCTGGGGCCTGAAGTCGCGCACTTGGGCGACCTCGCTGGTGCGCGGTGGCGCGCTGGATTTCGAAGGCATCGCCTGCGATGGCGCGGGCAACAAGTACATCGTCAGTGAGTCCGAGGCCACGGTGCTGCAGGTGCCGGTAACGGGGCGGCCGGACTGGCTGAAAATCTCGCCGATCCTGGTGCGTGAGGCCCGGGCCAGTGGCATGTTGCTGCACTTCAATGCCTTGTTCGAAGGGCTGGCGGTCAACCCGGAAGGCAACCGCTTATGGCTGGCGGCCGAGCGCGAGCGCCGTGGGTTGTTGCTGATCAAGCGCGAACAAAGTGTCTGGAACTGCGACGGCGCCTGCGTATTGCTCAGCGAGGCGGGTGTGGAAATGCAGCCGGCGCAAATGCCCAAGGCCCGCGCGGTGTCTCGGGACTTTGCCGATCTGGCCTTGTTCGAGGGTAAGTTATTCACCCTGGAGCGCAACGCCTATCGGATCTGCCGCCGGGATGCGCAAACGGCCAAGGTCGAGCGGTGCTGGTCGTTTGCCGCCGAGGCGCTGGTAGAGAGTCGCCAGTATCCACAGGCGTACGGCCTGGCCGAAGCATTGCTGGTGGATGCCGATGGCGCCTGGATCGGCCTCGACAACAACAACGGTGCCCGGGTCGATGGCGAGAGCAGGCCGATCGTCTGGCGCTTTGCCGCCCCGCAAGGTGGCTGGAGCGACAAATCATGAGCCGACAGCCGGGCAGCCGTGCAGGGCGGATCATGCTGATCCTGGCTTGGGCCGCCGGTCTGTTTTTGGCCACGCAGTTTTTTTCGCAGTGGGAGCGGCGGCAGGAGAACCCCAACGCTGTCGTCACTTCGCAACAACACGAGGGTTACATCGAAGTGAAACTGGTCGGAAACGGCCAGGGACATTTCGTCGCCAGCGGCCAGATCAACGGCCAGCCGGTGGATTTCATGCTCGACACCGGGGCCACCGATGTGGCGATTCCCACCCGCCTGGCCGAGCGCCTGGGGCTGGAGAAAGGCTCCCCGGTAACCCTGAGCACTGCCAATGGTCGCAGCGAGGGCTATCGAACCCGCCTCGACCGCGTGCAGTTGGGCGATATCGTTTTACGTGATGTCCGGGCGCTGGTTGCGCCGGGGCTGGACGGTGAACAAGTGCTGCTGGGCATGAGCGCTTTGAAACAACTTGAATTTACCCAGCGTGGCGGCACTTTGCTGCTGCGCCAGACAACGAACTGATGAGGCCCGCATGAGCGACTCCCTTGATCTCAGCCTGGACGGTGTAGAGCGCCGGTCACTGGCTGACTTCACCGAAAATGCCTACCTCAACTACTCCATGTACGTGATCATGGACCGTGCCCTGCCGCATATCGGCGACGGCCTGAAGCCCGTACAGCGGCGGATCATCTACGCCATGAGTGAGCTGGGGCTGGACGCTGATTCCAAGCACAAGAAGTCCGCGCGTACCGTCGGTGACGTGCTCGGCAAGTTCCACCCCCACGGCGACTCGGCCTGCTATGAAGCCATGGTGCTGATGGCTCAACCCTTCAGCTATCGCTACACGCTGGTGGACGGGCAGGGCAACTGGGGTGCGCCGGATGATCCCAAGTCCTTCGCGGCCATGCGTTATACCGAGGCGCGGTTGTCGCGTTACTCCGAGGTGCTGCTCAGCGAACTGGGCCAGGGCACCGCGGACTGGGGGCCGAACTTCGACGGCACCCTGGACGAACCCCTGGTGTTGCCGGCACGTTTGCCGAATATCCTGCTCAATGGCACCACCGGTATCGCTGTGGGCATGGCCACCGACGTGCCGCCGCACAACCTGCGTGAAGTCGCCACTGCCTGCGTCAGGCTGCTGGATGAACCCAAGGCTACGGTCGAACAGCTGTGCGAGCACATCCAGGGTCCGGACTACCCGACCGAAGCGGAGATCATTACCCCGCGCGCCGATCTGCTGAAAATGTACGAAACCGGCAAGGGCTCGGTGCGCATGCGTGCCGTGTACCACGTCGAAGACGGCGATATCGTGGTCACCGCACTGCCGCACCAGGTTTCCGGGGCCAAGGTCCTGGAACAGATCGCAGCCATGATGCAGGCCAAGCCCTCGAAAGCACCACAGGTTGCGGACCTGCGCGATGAGTCGGACCACGAGAACCCTTGCCGTATCGTGATTATTCCTGTCAATAGCCGGGTCGATCACGAAGCGCTGATGCAGCACCTGTTTGCTACCACCGATCTGGAGTCGAGCTACCGGGTCAACATCAACATCATTGGCCTGGACGGCAAGCCGCAGCTGAAAAACCTGCGCGCGCTGCTGGTGGAATGGCTGGAATTCCGGGTGCAGACCGTGCGTCGCCGCCTGCAATTCCGCCTCGACAAGGTCGAGCGTCGCCTGCACCTGTTGGACGGCTTGTTGATTGCCTACCTCAACCTGGATGAAGTGATTCACATCATCCGCACCGAGGAGCACCCCAAGGCCAGCCTGATCGCGCGTTTTGCCCTGAGTGAAATCCAGGCCGACTACATCCTCGACACCCGCTTGCGTCAATTGGCGCGACTGGAAGAGATGAAGCTGCGTTCCGAGCAGGATGAACTGCTCAAGGAACAGGCCAAGCTGCAAGCCTTGCTCAACAGCGAAGCCAAGCTGAAGAAGCTGGTGCGTACCGAACTGATCAAGGACGCCGAAACCTATGGCGACGATCGCCGCTCGCCGATTGTCGAGCGCGCCGAAGCCAAGGCCATGACCGAGCATGATCTGCTGCCCAACGAGAAAGTGACGGTCGTACTCTCGGAAAAAGGCTGGGTGCGCTCGGCCAAGGGCCATGACATCGACGCCACCGGGCTTTCCTACAAGGCCGGTGACGGCTTCAAGACCTCGGCGCCGGGGCGTTCCAACCAATATGCGGTGTTTATCGATTCCACTGGCCGCAGCTATTCGGTGGCTGCGCACACCCTGCCGTCGGCACGGGGCCAGGGCGAGCCATTGACCGGCCGTCTGACACCGCCACCCGGGGCGAACTTTGAATGTGTACTGCTCCCTGAAGACGATGCTTTGTATGTCATCGCCTCTGACGCCGGTTACGGTTTCGTGGTCAAGGGTGAAGACCTGCAGGCCAAGAACAAGGCGGGCAAGGCGCTGTTGAGCCTGCCCAACAACGCCAAGGTGCTGCCACCACGCCCGGTCGCCGACCGCGAGCAGAACTGGCTGGCTTCGGTCACCACCGAAGGTCGCCTGTTGATCTTCAAGATCAGCGATCTGCCGCAGTTGGGCAAAGGCAAGGGCAATAAGATCATTGGCATTCCCGGCGAGCGCGTAGCCAGCCGTGAGGAATATGTCACTGATATTGCCGTGCTACCCGATGGCGCAACCCTGGTGTTGCAGGCCGGTAAACGTACCTTGTCGCTCAAGGCCGATGACCTGGAGCATTACAAGGGCGAGCGTGGACGCCGTGGTAACAAATTGCCACGTGGATTCCAGCGGGTGGATGCGTTGCTGGTAGAAAATCTCAATTAATGCGGGTTAGAGCGCTCGATCTGCGATTTAACGCGTAGATCGACGCTACAGCGCTGGAGTCAGGACGCATATTCACGGATGATATGCGCTTTCAAGCGCCGGCGTAGCTGAGCGTTATTTAGAGTTTTTTTGAGTATTTACACTGTGGCTAGCCTTGTGGCCGCCACCTGGATGGGATGATGACTGCTCTGCGCCTTCCTTTGGTTTTTTTGCTCGCTGGCGTTCTTGGCCTGGCGGGTTGCAGCGTACACCAACCGGTGTCGCTGTATCAGCTGGACAGCGGAAGTCCAGCTCAGCCGGCCAATGCCGGCATGTCGGTGGTGCTGGGTCCGGTGTTGATCGCCGATTACCTGCAACGTGAAACCCTGCTGCAACGCCAGGATGATGGCAGTTTGCAAGCTTCGACCGATGGTCGTTGGGCGGGTAGCCTGTCCTCCGATATTGGCCAACTGCTATTGCGCCAGGTGGCAGGTCACCTGGACAGCCAGCGCGTAGTACTGGCGCCGGCGACCAGCGGGTTTACCCCGGATGTGCAGGTGCTGCTGTCGATCACCCGCCTGGATTCCGGTAAATCGCAGCCGGCGGTACTGGATGCGCAATGGCGCCTGATCGACCGTCGTGGCCAGGTGCGTGATAACCGCATCGTGCACTTGCAGGAGCAGCACGCGGGCACTACGGCCTCCCAGGTCCAGGCCCAGGGCGTATTGCTGCAGCGTCTGGCCGAGCAACTGTCGGGCGCTCTGAAGCCGCTGGCCAACCAGCCTGTGGTGGCTGAGGTGCCACGCAAGGCCGCTCCGGCCCCTGCGGCCAAGCCTGTCGAGCAGGAGAAGCAGCCAAAGATCCCGATGGCTACTCCTATCCGTACGGATATGGAAGTGTTCAGGTTCTAGGTTGTTGGCCCCCAAGACAAAGCCCGCTCTGAAGCGGGCTTTGTTGTTTCTGGGGTAAACCTTTGCCCATAGCCGTTGGCTGCGAGCTGGCAGGTTCGGGCGCTTGAAGGCTGCTGTCGCGATAGCGGTGGAAGGCGCAGTTACTCGACAGGCGCGTTGTTCAGCCACAAAAAAGCCCGCTACACCGCGGGCTTTTTATGGGCGGGGCCAGGCTTAAAGCTTGGCCCGTGTCTCGTGCATGCGTGCCAGCTGGCGCTCCAGCATCGATGGGTAGGGCTCCATCAGGCGTTCGACGCAGCAGGCGCCTTCCGGGCTGGCGATTGGGCGAATGCGTGCGCGTTGACGGATCAGCGCGTCATCACTGATCTTGCGTTCCACCAGCAGCAGATTGCGACTGTGCTGGGACAGCGCCAGGGCGTCCTGGGCGGTTTCGGTCAGCAGCAGGTCGATCTGGCTCAGGCCAAACAGCTCGTCACCCAGGGTCAGGCCCAGTTGCAATTGCAGGGTGATGCCGCTGTCCGCGACTTCGATCTGCAAGGCATGGCCCAGGGCGCGCAGCAGTTCGCCGCAGCAAATGGCGTTGGTCAGGTAGTCGTCACCACTGTCTTCACTGTGGAACAGCATCAGGGTGCTGCCGTCGTTCAGGGTATGCAGCTCGCTCTGGTAGAGCGACGCAGCCTGGTCGAGGCAGTCGCGATAGCGTTCCAACAGCTCCGTCAGTCGAGCACGGGGCAGGCGACGCAGCTGATCCTGGGCGCCGAGTTGTACCGCCAGCACCGCACTGTGCTGCGGTTGCGCGGGCGTTACCGGCCGTGCCAGCGGCTTGGGGGCGGTGGGTGTGGTGTGATCGCGCAGGTCGGCGAACGGGTCTTCTTCGTCCAGTTCGTCTTCTTCGGCGCTGACCAGCCGCCGCGGCGCAGGCTTGAGGCCGGCGACCGGGGCGCTTTCATCAAAACTAGGGTCGCGCAAGTTACGCATCTCGAAGGCCGGCTCGCGGTCCTGAGGTTCGTCGTAATCCTCGTCGTCGTAATCGGCCTCGGGTTCGGGTGCCGGCTGCGGTTTCTCCGGTGCCAGGCGGGCATGGAGCTGGCGCGCCAGGTCGCCGATTTCATCCTGGCGCTGGGTAGCCGGGGTGTGTTCGTCCATGTCACGCAGCCAGACCCGCAATTGCATCAGGGGGGTCGAGATGTGACGTCCCAGGCGCAGGCTCAGGGCCAGAGCCAGGGCCAGCAGGATCGCGCTGAGGATGCCCATGCTTTGCAGGCTGATGGTCATCGGCTGCTGGAACTGCGCCATGTCCAGGCTGATCCGCAGGTTGCCGGCGGTCACGTCCTGGAAGGTGATCTTGGTCTGGTAGACGCCTTCGGTCTCGCCCAGCAGGCTGCTTTTCGGGCGTTGGCCGGCTTCTGCGAGGATCCGGTTATCGACGCTGTAGATGGCCGCGTGGGCCACCAGCGGATTTTTGGTCAGGTTGTTGAGCAGCACATTGAGGCTGAGGATGTCGTTGGACACCAGCAGCTCGGTCGCCGAAGTGGCGGTCTGGGTGGTCAGGCTCTGGCCCAGGGCATCGGCTTGTTCATGCATGGCTTGCTTGAATTGCAGGCCCATCACGCAGGCGTAGATCACCAGGGCCAGGGCGACCAGGATCACGTTATGGCTGGCAATGCGCAATGCAATCGGTACACGGCGGTGGCGCAGTGCACGGAAGATCAGCAGAAAGAAATTATCGGTTTTAACAGGCGTGGGCCGGTTCACTGAGCTCGGCTCTTTTGTCCGTGAAGTTGACGCGCAGTATAGCGACAGGCCCTAGGCCGGCAAAGCGCTGGCTGTGCCCGATGGTCACTGAATGTGGGTAGAATGCGGTTTTTTTCCACCTGCGGGGGTGCGCCTTGCGCGAAATCGTCCTGATAAACATCACCGGTGAAGATCGTCCCGGTCTCACTGCAGCCATTACCGGCGTTCTGGCCCAGGGTGGTGTGAATATTCTCGACATCGGTCAGGCGGTGATCCACGACACCTTGTCGTTCGGCATCCTGGTTGAAATCCCGAGCACCGAACAAGCGTCCTCGGTGCTCAAGGACATTCTGTTCACCGCTTACAAGCTGGACCAACAGGTACGTTTCACCCCGGTTTCCGAAGAGGATTACCAGCAGTGGGTCGGCGGTCAGGGCAAGAAACGCCATATTGTGACCCTGCTGACCCGCAAGGTGACGGCCGAGCAGTTGCAGCGAGTGAGTTCGATCACCGCCAAATACGGCCTGAATATCGACCATATCGACCGTCTGTCGGGGCGCATGCCCCTCGACACCCCGGCCGATCAAGGCAAAGGCTGCATCGAGTTCTCGGTGCGCGGTGAAGCCGCCGATCCCCAGGCATTGCGCGCCGAGTTCCTGAGCGTCGCCCAGGAATTGAACGTCGATATCGCCTTTCAGGAAGACTCGCTGTTCCGCCGCAATCGCCGCCTGGCGGTATTCGACATGGACTCGACGCTGATCGAGGCCGAAGTCATCGACGAATTGGCCAAGGCCGCAGGCGTGGGGGACCGTGTTGCCGAAATCACCGAGCGGGCCATGGCCGGCGAGCTGGATTTTCGCGCCAGCTTCAAGGAGCGCCTGGCGTTGCTCAAGGGGCTGGACGTCGGCGTGCTTGATTCCATAGGTGCATCACTGCGCCTGACCGAAGGCGCCGAGACGCTGTTTGCCGAGCTCAAGCGCCTGGGCTACAAAACCGCGATCCTCTCGGGCGGTTTCACCTACTTCGCCAAGCAACTGCAGGCCAAGCTGGGTATCGACTACGTGTTTGCCAACGAGCTGGAAGTGGTAGATGGCAAGGTGACGGGTGTGGCGGTCGAGCCGATTGTCGATGCCCAGCGCAAGGCTGATCTGCTGCGCGAACTGGCGCACAAGGAAGGCTTGCGCCTGGAGCAGACCATTGCCGTGGGTGACGGCGCCAACGATTTGCCGATGCTGGCGATTGCCGGGTTGGGCGTGGCGTTTCGCGCCAAACCGCTGGTCAAGCAATCGGCCAAGCAGGCGATTTCCACCCTGGGCCTGGACGGTGTGCTGTACCTGCTGGGCTTCCGTGATCGCGACGGCCAGCTCTAAGGGCCAGGTGTGCTGTTTTGCTCAGCTAACCCCCCCATAAAAAACGCCGCTGATCAGCGGCGTTTTTTTGCGTCCGGGAATGGCTTCAGGCTTTTGGCAAGCCCAGGCCCTGGCCCATCTGCACCGGCGAGCCGGCGACCAACTCCTGCGCCCACTGCACCTGATCCGGGCCGAACAGCACGATGGCGGTCGATCCCAGTTTGAAGCGGCCCAGCTCGGCGCCTTTTTCCAGGTGGATCGGCGCACGCGCGGCTTCGTCGTAACGCACGGTTTTCAGCTCGCGCTTGGGTGGTGTTACCAGGCCGGCCCAGACGGTTTCGATCGAAGCGACAATCATCGCCCCCACCAGCACCACGGCCATTGGGCCGCGTTCGGTATCGAACAGGCACACCACGCGTTCGTTGCGGGCAAACAGCTCCGGGACGTTTTCGGCAGTGGTCTGGTTAACCGAGAAAATCCGGCCCGGCACGTAGACCATTTCACGCAGGGTGCCGGCCAGCGGCATGTGCACGCGGTGGTAGTCCTTGGGCGACAGGTAGATGGTGGCGAAGTCGCCGCCCATGAACGGCGCGGCAACGGCAGCATCCCCGCCCAGCAGTTCGAGCACGCTGTAGCTGTGGCCTTTGGCCTGGAACACCCGGCCATGTTCAATCGGGCCGAGCTGGCTGACGGCACCGTCGGCCGGGCTGAGGATGGCGCCCGGGGTTTGGTCCAGCGGGCGGGCGCCGTCTTTCAGGGCGCGGGTGAAGAAGGCGTTGAAGTGCTCGTAGGCACTCAGGTCTTCCACCAGGGCCTGGGACATGTCCACTTGATAACGCTTGGCGAACCAGGCAGTGAAGGCATTCTTGAACCAGCGCACGCGGCACTCGGCAATGCAGCCGGCCAGGCGCGACAGCAGGTGGTGAGGCAGCAGGTACTGGCTGAGGATAAACAAACGCTTTTTCATTAACTGTCCTTAAAAACCTTAAATCTCTACAGGCGTGTCGGGGTGGTTGCCCCATTCGCCCCAGGAACCGGCATAGCCCTTGACCCGCGGATAACCGAGCGCCTTGGCCACCAGGTAGGTGAAGCCAGAGCGGTGGTGGGTCTGGCAGTGGGTGATGATTTCTTTGTCTTTGCTGATGCCGAGGTTTTCGAGGATCTGCGGCATGTCGGAGCGGATGCGCAGGTTGCGCGTCTGGTCCATGCCGGCGGTCCACTCGAAATTCACAGCGCCGGGGATGTGGCCGCCTTTGGCTGCCAGGACTTTTTCGCCCGAGTACTCCAGCGGTCCACGGGCATCCCAGATCGCCAGGTCGGCAGCGCCGAGGCGGCTTTGCAGGTACTCGCGAGTGGCGGTGGGTTCGTCGTGCAGGGTCAGGGCGACCGGGCCGCCAGCGGCCGCCGGCACCGAAGTGGACACCGGCAGGCCTTGCGCCAGCCAGGACAGCAGGCCGCCATCGAGGTAGTGATACCGGGTGTGGCCGATGACATCGAGCAGCCAGATGAAACGCCCGGCCCAGCCGCCGCCTTCATCGTCGTAGACCACATAGACCGCGTTGGGGTTGTGCCCCAGTTCGCCGAACAGCGCTTCAAGCGCGCCTTGGGTCGGCAGCAGGCCCGGTGCGGGAGGCTGGCCGAGCTGGGTGCGCTTGGGGTCGACAAAGTGGGCGCCGGGAATATGGCCGGTGGCATAACGAGCGGCGCTGGTCAGGTCGACCAGGATCAGTTCGCGGGATTCGAGGCGGTCGAGCAAGTCGCTCGGCTCGATAACCAGCGGCAAGCCAGAGAAGTCAGACATGTGAGGTCTCCAGAGCACAAAGGGGAGGATTGTAGCGCAAGCGTCATTGGCTGCGGTTGGTAAAGCTGTGAAGGGCTTTTTCAATACATTGCGCAGTTTTGCCAAAGGCCTGGACGCTGATTTCCGAGAACGGCCCGCCGTCCTGGTCGGCGGCGATCAGCATCACCACGCGGCCGTTGCTCGAGAGCGAGCGCAGCAGCAGGTGCTCGCCACGGAACAGGCCGCGCAACTGCGGCGGCAGCAGGGCCGAGAATTGCGCGTTGTTGTCCGGGTTCAGGCGCACCTGAGCCGATTTGGTCACCAGGCGTTGCAGCACGTTGCTCTGGCTGACGCGCAGGGTCAGGTTCGCCGACTCCGCAGGCAGGCCGGCAATTTGTTGTGCCCGCAGATTGGCCAGGCCGCGATCGACCATCAGCAGCATCACCCGGCGCATGCCACAGGCCACCAGCGCATCGCAGGCGGCGCTGGTGAGGTGCAGCGCATTGCGAAAGGCGCTCGGTTCGACCAACAGTTGTGCACATTGTTCGCGCCAGTGTCCCAGCGCTTCGGCAGTCGGTGCCGGGGCCGGCAGCAAACCCTTGGGCAGGCGCCGTGCATCCCACGGCCAGAGCAAGGCCTCGGCAGGGTGCCAGAGACCGGGCGCCGCGTCGTTGCGCGCGCTGATCACCGCCTGCTGGTGCAGCTGCTGTTGCAGGTTGTCCATGGGCATTTGCAGATAAAGGCTGGTCAGGTGCTGCCAGCGCAGGCAGTGGGTGCTGTCCCAGGCGTATTGCGCCGAAAGTGCCAGGCCGTTGGCCAGCAACACGCTGTTGGCCGGCTGGTTCAGCCAGCGACGCAGGTCGGGGTCGGCATCCAGGCGTTGTTGCTGATGCAGTGGATGTTCGCTGTCGCGGGCAATGTGCAGGACCTTGACCAGCAGCCGGCGCTCGCTGATCAACAGGCGATAGCCCTGTTGGACCCAGATCGGCAGGTGCCAGACCTCCACCAGTGCCTGGCATATCTCCAGCAACCTGACGCCGAACAACTCCAGCTCGACCTTGTGCGCCGATTCATGCTTGTGGATAACTCGCAGTTCCCACTCTTCCAGCAGCTTCGGCTGGGCCAGGGCCAGGGGCCACAGTGGCGATAGAAACAGCAGACTGCCCCAGTGGATGTCCTGCCAGAGGCGGGCCAGGCGGCTGGCGAAAAAACCATTGGCCTGCTGGCTGGCGTGCTGGCTGATCAGTTGCAGTTGGCGCAGGACCGGCGGGATCTGCCCTTCCGGCAGCGCTGGCAGGCGAGCGAGCAGTTCTTCGGTGCGCTTGAGGCCCAGGCGGTTGAGGGCGACCTCAAGGTTTTCCGCAGGCTCGCTCATGCTGCCGTGGGTATGCCGATTGGCCTCGCGGATGATGCTCAAGGCCAGCGCTGGGCTGTTCTGCATCAGGTCGGCGATATCGCGCAACGAACTGCGGCTGTCGGCGATGGCTCGACAGACTTTGTCGTGGCTGACTTGCGGCACCGGCAACGGCACCCCGTCCAGGAGCTTTATCCAGCCGCTGAGGGTCGTCGGTCGGGGAGTTGGGACTGTCGTTTCATTAGACATGGCTGGGCGCAATCATCGTCTGCTGTAAACACGCCCAGAGCGGGCCAAACTGGCTTTTCGCCTTAACTGGCTATAGTCTGGCGCAGTTTTGCCGATAAGTAGAAGAAGAGTTTTAAGAACTTCCGAATATGACCTTGAACCCGACTCAATAAGTACTCTCCTACCTATGGCTAAAATTATCGGCATCATCGTCGTATTCGCGAGCGTGCTCGGCGGATACGTGCTCTCACACGGCAAAATCGCAGCCCTGATCCAGCCCTTCGAAGTGCTGATCATCGGCGGCGCGGCCTTTGGCGCATTCCTGCAGGCCAACCCCGGCTATATGACGATGCACGTCATCAAGAAATCCCTGGGGATGTTCAGTTCGCGCTTCACCCACACGTTCTATCTGGAAGTGCTGGGCCTGGTGTACGAGATCCTCAACAAGAGCCGCCGCGAAGGCATGATGGCGATCGAGGGAGATATCGAGGACGCCGCCGCCAGCCCGATTTTCGCCAAGTACCCGGCGGTGCTCAAAGACGCCCGCATGACCGCTTATATCTGTGACTACCTGCGCATCATGTCCTCCGGCAACATGGCTCCCCACGAGCTTGAAGGCCTGTTCGACATGGAGCTGTTCAGCATGAAGGAAGACCTCGAGCATCCTTCCCATGCGGTGACCGGCATCGCCGACGCCATGCCCGGCTTCGGTATCGTTGCCGCGGTATTGGGGATCGTGGTGACCATGGCTTCCCTGGGTGAGGGCGACCAGAAGTCCATCGGCCTGCACGTAGGTGCGGCGTTGGTGGGTACCTTCTTCGGTATTCTCGCGGCGTACGGTTTCTTCGGCCCGCTGGCCACTTCCCTGGCCCACGATGCCAAGGAAGAACTGAACGTCTACGAAGCCATCAAGGCGGCCCTGGTCGCTTCCGCATCCGGCATGCCGCCATCGCTGGCTGTGGAGTTCGGGCGCAAGGTGCTGTACCCGGCGCACCGTCCAAGCTTTGCCGAGCTGGAACAAGCGGTTCGCGGTCGCTAAGTCATGGAAAATAACCAGCCGATTATCATCAAGCGCGTCAAGCGCTTCGCTGGCGGACACCACGGGGGCGCCTGGAAAATCGCCTTCGCCGACTTCGCCACGGCGATGATGGCGTTCTTCCTGGTGCTGTGGTTGTTGTCCACCGCCACCCCGGAACAGAAGATCGCCATCGCCGGTTACTTCAAAGACCCGATCGGCTTCTCCGAAAGCGGCACACCCTACATCATCGACTTGGGCGGTTCGCCTGAGCTGGCGCCGGACACCACCCTCAACCCCGAGGTGAAGTCCCAGCCACAGCCGGACAAGGTGACAGTCGATTCCGAACAGGTCGAGGGCATGGCCGAACAGGTCGAGCGCGAGCGTCTCGAGCTGTTGTTGCAGGAGCTGCAGAACAAGGTTGAAGAGAACCCGCAGCTGCAGAAATTCAAGGACCAGATCCTGTTCGAAATCACCCAGGACGGCTTGCGCATCCAGATCATGGACGCTGAGAACCGGCCGATGTTCGACTCGGGTAGCGCGCGTCTGAAACCGTATTTCGAAGACATCCTGCTGGCCATGGCCGACACCATCAAAGCGGTGCCGAACAAGATCAGTATCAGCGGCCACACCGATGCCAAGCCGTACTCGGGCGCCGGTGACTTTGGCAACTGGGAGCTTTCGGCCAACCGTGCCAACGCCGCACGCCGCGCCCTGGTCGCGGGCAGCTATCCCGACTCCCAGGTGGCACGGGTGGTGGGGTATGCCTCGTCGTCGCTGTTCGATCGCAAGGACCCGTTCAACCCGGTCAACCGGCGGATCGATATCGTGGTCCTGACCAAGAAGGCACAGCGTGCCATCGAGGGTGAGCAACTGCCGGCCGATGTGCCGACTCAGGGGCAGGGTGCGCCGGGCGAAGTGCCGGGGGCTGCGGCTGATCCGAATGCCTTGCCGCCAGGCGCCGATCCGCTGCCGGCACATGAAGTGCGGCAGCGCCTGAATATCTTCGAGGATGGGGTGTTGAAGATGGATGAGCCCGGCAAGTCTGGACAGCCTTCGACCGCACCGGCACCGGCCACGCCACCTGCGACGCCACCGCCAGCGTCTGCGCCCGCAGCGCCGAAGTAACCCACAAAAAAGGCCGCGATGATCGCGGCCTTTTTGTCAGTGCGGGTTGCGACAGCTCAGTAGCTGGTTTCCGGCAGGCTGGCGATGATCGAGCGGTAGCTGTTCATCCGTTGCTGCTGCACGCGGCCATCTTCAAGGGCCTTGAGCAGGGCGCAACCGGGTTCGCGATCATGCTTGCAATCGCGGAAGCGGCAGGTGCCCAGCAGGTCGTTGAACTCGATAAATCCGGCTTCGACATCGGCGCGGCTGACGTGGCCCAGGCCGAATTCGCGAATGCCCGGGGAGTCGATCAATTCGCCGCCACCCGGGAAGTGGAACAGTCGCGCGGTGGTGGTGGTGTGAGTGCCCTGGCCGGACAGCTCGGACAGCGGGCCGACGCGGGTTTCGACTTCCGGCAGCAAGCTGTTCACCAGCGAGGATTTGCCGACACCGGACTGGCCGACGAACACGCTGATGCGCCCGTCCAGTTGGGCCTGCAATTGCTCCATGCCATCGCCGTGGTGCGCCGAGACTTCCAGCAGCGGGTAACCCAACTGGCGATACACCGCCAGCAGGGCATTGAGTGCCGGAGCATTCTGCTCGTCGATCAAGTCGGCCTTGTTCAGCAGCAGCAACGGACGGATGCCGGCGTGTTCGGCAGCGACCAGGTAGCGGTCGATCAGGTTGGCATGGGGTTCGGGCAGCGGGGCGAAGACAATCACGATCATGTCGACGTTGGCTGCCACCGGCTTGAGCTGGCCGCGGCTGTCCGGGCGGCACAGCTCGGTGTTGCGTGGCAATTGGGCGACGATCACGCCGATGCCCTGGTTGCCGGCGCGCCACACCACCTGGTCGCCCGTTACCAATGCTGGCAGGTTGGCGCGCAAGTGGCAGCGGAATACCTGGCCGGCCAATTCGCCTTCGCGAGCTTCGACTTCGACCTGAACGCCGAAGTGGGCGATCACCAGGCCGGTCTGCTCGGGGCCCAGGTCGCCTCCCTCAAGCGCTTCCACGGCGGATGATTCACGCTTGGCGGCGCGGGCGGCGCGTTCGCCTTGAATTTTTTCGATGCGCCAGTTTTGGCGACGGTTGAGCTGGCGTTTGGCCATGGGTGTTCCGTGTTGATAATGCAGCAGGATAGGTAAAACGGCCGCGAGTTTAGCACGCCGAGGAGGCCCTCTAGGCTAAACTGCGCAACTACGCCGAGGAGCCCACCCATGCAAAACCCACAGAATCTGATTTGGATCGATCTGGAAATGACCGGTCTGAACCCTGACACCGACGTCATCATCGAGATGGCCACCATCGTCACCGACAGCAACCTCAATACCTTGGCCGAAGGTCCGGTCATCGCCATCCATCACAGTGACGAAGTCCTGGCCGGCATGGACGAGTGGAACACCCGCACCCACGGTGGCTCGGGCCTGACGCAACGGGTCCGCGAGAGTCGCATCAGCATGGCCGAGGCCGAAGCCGAAACCATCGCCTTCCTGGAGCAGTGGGTGCCTCGGGGCAAGTCGCCGATCTGTGGCAACAGCATCTGCCAGGATCGCCGCTTCCTTTATACCCACATGAAATCCCTGGAAAGCTTCTTCCACTACCGCAACCTCGATGTCTCGACCCTCAAGGAACTGGCCGCGCGCTGGGCGCCGGACGTGCGCGACAGCTTCAAGAAAGGCAGCACCCACCTGGCCCTGGACGACATTCGTGAGTCCATCGCCGAGCTGCAGCATTACCGCAAACACTTCATCAAGTTCTGATGTCGGGCAGGCCGGCCTGGTCGTCCAGGGCTATTTCACGGCCTCGCCCTCTTTTGGTGCCCGTGCCAACTGAGTAGACTGCGCGCCTTCCTGCAAGGACCGCCATCATGCTGCTGATGCTCTACCTGATCGCCATTACCGCTGAAGCCATGACTGGCGCCCTGTCCGCGGGGCGCCGCGGCATGGACTGGTTCGGCGTGGTGCTGATCGCCTGCGTCACGGCCCTGGGTGGCGGTTCGGTGCGTGATGTATTGCTCGGCCACTACCCGCTGACCTGGGTCAAACACCCGGAATACCTGGTGCTGACCTCGGTGGCGGCCCTGGTGACGATCTTTATCGCACCGCTGATGCGCCACCTGCGTTCGCTGTTTCTGGTGCTCGACGCCGTGGGCCTGGTGGCGTTTACCCTGATCGGCTGCATGACCGCCCTGGAAATGGGCCACGGCATGTTGGTGGCCTCGGTCAGCGGGGTGATTACCGGGGTGTTCGGCGGGATTTTGCGGGATATCTTCTGCAACGATATTCCGCTGATCTTCCGCCGCGAGCTGTACGCCAGCGTCTCGTTCGCCGCGGCCTGGTGCTACATGCTCTGCATCTATCTGCAACTGCCCAGCGAGCAGGCGATCCTGGTCACCCTGTTCGGCGGCTTTCTACTGCGCCTGCTGGCGATCCGCTTTCACTGGGAAATGCCCAAGTTCGTCTACAACGACGCCGAGTGACGCTTGGCGTGTTGCGCCAGCGCCCACTCCACGTGTTCCTGCACCAGTTCTGATGGATAGTCCCGGCGCGCCTTGAGCGCTTCCAGCACCGGAATGCTCGAGGGCGCATTGCCCAGGCCGACCGCCAGGTTGCGCAGCCAGCGCTCATACCCGGCGCGCCGCAGGGGCGAGCCCTCGGTGCTGCTGAGGAAACGCTCCTCATCCCACATGAACAGCTCGGCCAGTTCGGCGTTATCCAGGTTGTGCCGCGGCTTGAAGTCGTTTTCTCCCGACGGGCGAGCGAAGCGGTTCCAGGGGCAGACGATCTGGCAGTCATCGCAGCCGAACACCCGATTGCCGATCAGCGCGCGCAACTCTTCGGGGATGGCGCTTTTGAGTTCGATGGTCAGGTAGGAAATGCAACGCCGCGCATCCAGCACGTAGGGGCCGACAAACGCCTGGGTCGGACAGATATCGAGGCAGGCGGTGCAGCGTCCGCAGTGCTCGCTGGCGTGGGGCTGGTCCACGGGCAGCGGCAGGTCGACGAACAGTTCGCTGAGGAAGAAATAGCTGCCGGCCTTGCGGTTGAGGACCAGGGTGTTCTTGCCGATCCAGCCCAGGCCGGCCTGTTCGGCGATGGCTTTTTCCAGCACTGGGGCGCTGTCGACAAAGGCGCGATAGCCAAAGGGGCCGATGGCTTGCTGGATGCGCTCGGCCAGTTGCTGCACGCGTTTACGAATCAATTTGTGGTAATCGCGGCCCAGGGCATAGCGTGAAACGTAGGCTTTGGCAGGCTGCGCCAGGCGCTGGGCCATTTGCGTATCGCCTGGCAGGTAGTCCATGCGCAGCGAAACCACACGCAAGGTGCCGGGCACCAGCTCCTCGGGGTGGGAGCGTTTGCTGCCGTGGGCGCCCATGTAGTCCATCTCGCCGTGGTAGCCAGCCTCGAGCCAGCGTTGCAGGTGCTGCTCGTGCTCGGCCAGGTCCAGGCCGCTGATGCCGACTTGTTGAAAGCCCAACTCTCGGCCCCAGTCTTTGATCGATTGGGCCAGAGCGGGCAGATCGGTGGTAATAGCAGGCATGAGGCGAGAGAAACCGGGGCTGAGGTGCGTATAATTCTGCCAGACATCGGAGCCTGAAGACGCATGCCGCAGACAAAACACGATTTACCCGACGCGCAGTTACTGATGCCCGGCCATTTGCCGAGGCTGGCTGCCCGTTCGCCGGACGCTCACAAGGGCCAGTTTGGCCATGTCCTGCTGATTGGCGGCGATCGCGGCTTTGGCGGCGCGGTGTTGCTGAGCGCGCAAAGTGCCCTGCGCAGCGGCGCTGGCCTGGTGTCCCTGGCGACGCGCAGCGAGCACGTGCCGGCCGCCCTGGCTCGTTTGCCGGAGGTGATGACCCAGGGCGTGCATTCGGCCAATCAACTGATGGGGCTGCTCGCCCAGGCATCGGTGCTGGTGGTCGGCCCCGGCCTGGGCCAGGCGGCATGGGGGCACAGCCTGTTGTCGGCGGCGGCAAATGCCTCGCAACCACAGGTCTGGGATGCCGATGCGCTGAATCTGTTGTCCAAGGGCGGGCTGAGCTTGCCCGAGGGCAGCGTCATTACCCCGCATCCGGGAGAAGCGGCGCGTTTGCTCGGGTTGTCGACGGCCGACGTGCAGGCCGACCGTCCGGCGGCGGCGCGGGCCTTGAGTAAAAAGTATGCAGTGGTGGCCGTCCTCAAGGGGGCGGGTACCCTGATCGCCAGCCCCGATGGCCAATTGGCACGTTGTGATCAAGGCCATCCGGCCATGGCCAGCGCCGGGTTGGGCGATGTGCTGGCGGGCGTGATCGGCGCCTTGCTGGCCCAGGGCATGAGCGCATTTGATGGCGCTTGCCTGGCCGTCTGGTTGCATGCGACGGCGGGTGAGCAGCAAGGCAAGTTGGGCCGGGGGCTGGCGGCCAGTGATCTGATACCGGCCATTCGTCAGTTGTTGGAGGAGCAAGCACCGTGTCTGAACTAACCCTTTATCTGGCCGATGAGCAGGCCATGGTCGAATTGGGTGCGCGAATCGCTCAGGTCACCCGAGGGGTTGGCGTGATCTTCCTGGAGGGCGACCTGGGGGCGGGTAAAACCACCCTGTCACGGGGGATCATTCGTGGTTTGGGGCATGTGGGGGCGGTCAAGAGCCCGACCTTTACCCTGGTCGAGCCCTATGAGATCGGTGAGATTCGAGCGTTTCACTTTGACCTGTATCGCCTGGTCGATCCGGAAGAGCTGGAGTTTCTCGGTATTCGCGATTACTTCGACGGCGATGCCTTGTGCCTGCTTGAGTGGCCCCAACGTGGTGCAGGCTTTTTGCCAAAGCCGGACCTGACCATTACCATTACCCCGCATAACAACGGGCGTTCTCTGCATTTGTTGTCGCAAGGCTCGCGTGGCGAGTCCTGGTGTGCCGCTTTGGCGTTGGAATTCAAATAAATTATGGGGTTAGGTATGCGCATTCGCGCGTTGGTTGCTGTCGTAGGACTGTTGCTTACGGCATTGGCCGTCGAGGCTGTAGCCGCGACACAGGTGCGTAGCGTGCGCCTGTGGCGAGCACCGGATAACACTCGTTTGGTGTTCGATCTGTCCGGCCCGGTTCAGCACAGCGTGTTTACCCTGAGCGCCCCCGACCGGCTGGTGATCGATATCAATGGCGCGACCCTCGGCGGTCCGCTGAACATTGCCACGGCCAACACCCCCATCACGGCCATGCGCTCCGCGCAGCGCACGCCGACCGATCTGCGGGTGGTCATCGATCTGAAAAAAGCCGTCACCCCCAAGAGCTTCACCCTGGCGCCGAACGCGCAATACGGTAACCGCCTGGTGGTCGACCTGTTTGACAACCCAGCTGACGCTGCTCCGCCGCCCACCCCTGCGCCCAGTGTCGCCACGGTCCCGGCGGTGCCGGTCACTCCGGTCGAGCCGGCGATCAAGCTGCCACCGGCGCCTGCCGGCAAGCGCGACATCATTGTGGTGATCGATGCCGGTCATGGCGGTGAAGACCCGGGTGCCTCCGGCTCCCGCGGCCAGCATGAAAAAGACGTGGTATTGGCCATCGCCCGCGAGTTGCAGCGCCAAGTCAATGGCCTGAAAGGCTTTCGCGCCGAGCTGACCCGTACCGGCGATTACTTCATTCCGTTGCGTGGCCGTACCGAAATCGCCCGCAAGAAGGGCGCCGATCTGTTCGTGTCGATCCACGCCGATGCCGCGCCGTCGGCCGCCGCCTTCGGGGCCTCGGTGTTTGCCCTGTCGGACCGTGGCGCCACTTCGGAAACAGCCCGTTGGCTGGCGGACAGTGAAAACCGTTCCGACTTGATCGGCGGGGCCGGCAACGTCAGCCTGGACGACAAGGACCGCATGCTCGCCGGGGTATTGCTCGACCTGTCGATGACCGCCTCGCTCACTTCCAGCCTGAATGTCGGGCAGAAGGTCCTGAGCAACATCGGCCGGGTCACGCCGTTGCACAAGCAGCGGGTGGAACAGGCCGGGTTCATGGTGCTGAAGTCGCCGGATATTCCGTCGATCCTGGTGGAAACCGGCTTTATCTCCAACGCCAACGAGGCCTCCAAGCTGGCCGCCGCCAGTCACCAGCAGGCCCTGGCGCGTTCCATCAGCAGCGGTATTCGCCAATTCTTCCAGCAGAATCCGCCGCCGGGCACCTACATTGCCTGGTTGCGCGACTCCGGGAAAATCGCCCAGGGCCCGCGTGATCACCGGGTCAGCCCGGGGGAAACCCTGGCCATGCTCGCGGTGCGTTACCAAGTGTCGGCGGCCACCCTGCGCACGGCCAATAACCTGAAGACTGATGAACTCAAGGTCGGGCAGACCCTGACCATCCCAGGCACTGAACTGGCGTCCAAGCAATGAGTGATACGGTCCTGAACAACGCGCGCATCGAGCTGCTCAGCCCGCGCCTGGCGAACCAGATTGCCGCAGGTGAGGTGGTCGAGCGTCCGGCTTCGGTGATCAAGGAGCTGCTGGAAAACAGCCTCGACTCGGGTGCCAAGCGCATCGACGTGGATGTGGAACAGGCCGGCGTCAAGCTGCTGCGAGTGCGTGACGATGGTCGCGGGATTTCCGCTGATGATCTGCCGCTGGCGTTGGCGCGACACGCCACCAGTAAAATCCGCGATCTCGAAGACCTAGAGCGGGTGATGAGCCTGGGGTTTCGTGGCGAGGCCCTGGCGTCCATCAGCTCCGTGGCACGCCTGACCCTGACCTCGCGCACCCGCGACGCCGAGCAGGCCTGGCAGGTGGAAACCGAAGGCCGGGACATGGCGCCTCGGGTCCAGCCCGCAGCACACCCGGCCGGGACATCGGTTGAAGTCCGCGACCTGTTCTTCAATACCCCGGCGCGGCGCAAGTTTCTCAAGGCTGAAAAAACCGAATTCGATCATCTGCAGGAAGTGATCAAGCGCTTGGCGCTGGCCCGTTTCGATGTGGCCTTCCACCTGCGACACAACGGCAAAAGCATCCTCAGCCTGCACGAAGCCAATGATGACGCGGCCCGTGCCCGGCGCGTGGCGGCGGTCTGCGGCGCGGGCTTCCTCGAGCAGGCATTGCCGATCGAGGTCGAGCGCAATGGCCTGCACCTGTGGGGCTGGGTCGGTTTGCCGACCTTCTCCCGTAGCCAGGCGGACCTGCAGTACTTCTATGTGAATGGCCGCGCGGTGCGCGACAAACTGGTGGCCCACGCGGTGCGCCAGGCTTACCGCGACGTGCTGTTCAATGGTCGGCATCCGACCTTTGTGCTGTTTTTCGAGGTCGACCCGTCGGTGGTCGACGTCAATGTGCACCCGACCAAACACGAAGTGCGCTTCCGTGACGGGCGCATGGTTCACGACTTTCTCTATGGCACCCTGCACCGCGCCCTGGGCGATGTGCGCCCCGAAGACCACCTGGCTGCGCCGGCCGCAGTCGCGGGCATGGTCCGGCCAACAGGCATCGACGCCGGTGAATTCGGCCCCCAGGGTGAAATGCGCCTGGCGGCCCATATGGCGCTGGAGCAACCGCAAACCCAGCCGGGCTTGAGTGCGCCGGGCACTGGGGCGGGGGCCGGTTATCAGTATCAGTACACGCCGCGTCCACAGGCGGTCCTGCCGGCGGCAGAGGCGCAGAGTGCCTATCGCGAGTTTTACGCGCCCCTGCCCGACGCCGGCGGCGTTTCGCTGCCCGAAGGGCAAGGGGATATTCCGCCCCTGGGTTATGCCTTGGCGCAGCTCAAGGGGATCTACATCCTCGCGGAAAACGCCCAGGGCCTGGTGCTGGTGGATATGCACGCGGCCCACGAACGGATCATGTACGAGCGCCTGAAGGTGGCCATGGCCAGCGAGGGCTTGAGTGGCCAGCCGCTGCTGGTGCCGGAGTCGATCGCCGTCAGCCAGCGCGAAGCCGACTGCGCCGAAGAGCACGTCAGTTGGTTCCAGCGCCTGGGCTTCGAGCTGCAGCGCCTGGGGCCCGAGTCGTTGGCGATCCGGCAGATTCCGGCGTTGTTGAAGCAGGCTGAAGCCAATCGCCTGGTACACGACGTACTTGCTGACCTGATGGAGTACGGAACCAGCGACCGGATCCAGGCCCACCTCAACGAATTGCTCGGCACCATGGCCTGCCACGGCGCGATCCGCGCCAATCGGCGCCTGGCCCTGCCGGAAATGAACGGTTTGCTGCGCGACATGGAAAACACCGAGCGCAGCGGCCAATGCAACCATGGCCGACCGACCTGGACCCAATTGGGCCTGGACGATCTGGACAAACTATTCTTGCGCGGTCGTTGATGAGCCAGCTTCCTCCAGCGATCTTCCTGATGGGCCCGACTGCTGCTGGCAAGACCGACCTGGCCATCGAACTCACCAAAGTCCTGCCTTGCGAGCTGATCAGTGTCGATTCGGCGCTGGTCTATCGTGGCATGGACATCGGTACGGCAAAGCCTTCCCGGGAGCTGCTGGACGAGTTTCCACACCGTTTGATCGATATTCTCGACCCAGCCGAGAGCTATTCCGCTGCCGATTTTCGTAAAGACGCCCTGGCGGCCATGGCCGAGATCACCGCGCGCGGCAACATTCCGCTGCTGGTGGGCGGCACCATGCTTTATTACAAAGCGTTGGTCGAAGGGTTGGCGGATATGCCCGCGGCTGATCCGCAGGTCCGTGCCGAGCTTGAGGAAGAGGCCGCACGCCTTGGCTGGCAGGCCCTGCACGATCAGTTGGCGGCAATTGATCCGGAGTCGGCGGCAAGAATTCACCCCAATGACCCTCAACGCCTGACGCGGGCGCTGGAAGTCTATCGGGTCAGTGGCCTGAGCATGACCGCTCACCGCCAGCGACAATCTGCGCAAAGTACTGAAGCAGCCGCTTCGGGACAGGGACAATTGCCCTATACTGTCGCGAACTTGGCCATCGCTCCGGCGAATCGCCAGGTACTGCATCAGCGGATTGCACAAAGATTCACACAAATGTTGGAACAGGGATTCATCGACGAGGTCGTAGCTCTGCGTTCAAGAAGTGACCTGCATGCCGGGTTGCCGTCTATACGTGCGGTGGGCTATCGCCAAGTCTGGGATCATCTGGATGGCAAGCTGACGTCAGCCGAGATGCAGGAGCGGGGCATCATTGCCACGCGCCAATTGGCGAAGCGCCAGTTCACCTGGTTACGCAGTTGGGCTGATTTACACTGGCTGGACAGTCTGGATTGCGACAATCTGCCACGCGCCTTGAAATACTTGGGAACGGTCTCCATATTGAGCTGAGTCCTTGCAATTGCCGTCTATCCTTGGGGGTGTGGCGGCATAAGCCATCTGTTTTCTAATTTTTTATTATTGATCCTTAAAGGAGTGCGGCACATGTCAAAAGGGCATTCGCTACAAGACCCTTACTTGAATACTTTACGTAAAGAGAAAGTTGGGGTTTCCATCTATCTGGTTAACGGGATCAAGCTGCAAGGTACGATCGAGTCCTTCGACCAGTTCGTCATCCTGCTGAAAAACACCGTCAGCCAAATGGTTTACAAACACGCTATCTCGACAGTGGTGCCAGTTCGTCCAATTCGCCTGCCTAGCGCATCCGAATCCGAACAGGGCGACGCTGAGCCAGGTAACGCCTGATAGGAGTCTCCTTTGTTCTTTGAGCGCCACGGTGGTGGTGAGCGAGTGATCCTCGTTCACTTGGATGGACAGGACCCTGAGGCGCGCGAAGATCCGCAGGAGTTTCAGGAGTTGGCAAATTCGGCCGGCGCCGAGACCGTCGCGTTTTTTAACGTGCCGCGTCATCGGCCAACCGCCAAATTCCTGATTGGCAGTGGCAAGGTCGAGGAATTACGCGACCTGGTCCATGCCGAAAAGGCCGATCTGGTGATTTTCAATCACATCCTCACGCCCAGTCAGGAACGTAACCTCGAACGTGTATTCGAGTGTCGCGTGATCGATCGCACGGGTCTGATTCTCGATATTTTCGCCCAACGCGCCCGTACCCATGAAGGCAAGCTCCAGGTTGAACTGGCCCAGCTTGACCACATGAGCACCCGTCTGGTTCGTGGCTGGACTCACCTTGAGCGTCAGGGCGGCGGTATCGGCATGCGTGGCCCGGGTGAGACCCAGTTGGAAACCGACCGACGCCTGCTGCGGGTCCGCCTGCGACAGATCAAGGGTCGGCTGGAGAAGGTGCGCAGCCAGCGTGAGCAATCGCGGCGTGGTCGGATGCGGGCGGATATCCCTACCGTTTCCCTGGTGGGCTATACCAACGCCGGTAAATCAACACTCTTCAACAACGTGACGAAATCGGACGTGTACGCGGCCGACCAACTGTTTGCCACGCTCGACCCGACCTTGCGCCGTCTGGATCTGGACGACCTGGGGCCGATTGTCCTGGCCGATACCGTGGGTTTCATTCGTCACTTGCCCCATAAGCTGGTCGAGGCATTTCGGTCTACGCTCGAAGAGTCGAGCAACTCCGACCTGCTGTTGCACGTGATTGACGCGGCCGAGCCGGATCGCATGTTGCAGATTGAACAGGTCATGGTGGTGCTGGGCGAGATTGGTGCCCAGGACTTGCCGATCCTCGAGGTCTATAACAAACTCGATTTGCTTGAAGGCGTTGAGCCACAAATCCAGCGCGACGAAAACGGCAAGCCCCAGCGGGTCTGGCTATCGGCGCGTGATGGCAGTGGCCTGGAATTGCTTGAGCAAGCCATTGCCGAGTTGTTGGGCAGCGATTTGTTCGTCGGCACCTTGCGCTTGCCTCAACGTTTTGCTCGGTTGCGTGCTCAGTTCTTCGAATTGGGCGCGGTACAGAAAGAAGAACACGACGAAGAAGGTGTCAGCTTGCTGGCCGTTCGATTGCCACGCTCGGAGCTGAATCGGCTGGTCAGCCGTGAAGGCGTTGTGCCGATGGAGTTCATCGAGCAACACACTTTGCAATAAAAGCCTGGGAAAGCGGTTGTGCCGCTGTGACAGGCATTCTGTAGCATTGGTCGGCGCGCCGTGGGTGCGTCTTTGCTTTATCAGATGGAGAGCGCTATGGCTTGGAATGAGCCGGGTGGCAACTCGAATAATCAGGATCCTTGGGGTGGTAAGCGCCGCAATAACGGCGACCGCAAGGGGCCACCGGATCTCGACGAGGCCTTCCGAAAGCTGCAGGAAAGCCTGAATGGGTTGTTCGGTGGTGGTAAGAAACGTGGTGGTGACGAGGGCGGCAGATCGGGTAAAGGCGGTGGTTTCGGCTTGCTCGGCATCGGCCTTGTCGTACTGGCGGCCGTTTGGCTGTACAGCGCGGTTTACGTGGTGGATGAGCAGGAGCAAGCCGTGGTGCTGCGCTTCGGCAAGTACTACGAAACCGTAGGCCCGGGCCTGAACATCTACTTCCCGCCGATCGATCGCAAGTACATGGAGAACGTCACGCGCGAGCGTGCCTATACCAAGCAGGGCCAGATGCTGACTGAAGACGAAAACATCGTCGAAGTGCCGCTGACCGTGCAGTACAAGATCAGCAACCTGCAGGATTTCGTGCTGAACGTCGATCAGCCGGAAATCAGCCTGCAGCACGCGACCGACAGTGCCCTGCGCCACGTTGTGGGTTCCACCGCGATGGACCAGGTGCTGACCGAAGGTCGTGAATTGATGGCCAGCGAGATCAAGGAGCGTCTGCAACGCTTCCTCGATACCTATCGCACCGGTATCACTGTCACTCAGGTCAACGTACAGAGCGCGGCAGCACCGCGTGAAGTGCAGGAAGCCTTCGATGACGTGATCCGTGCTCGTGAAGATGAGCAGCGTTCGCGCAACCAGGCTGAAACCTACGCCAATGGCGTGGTGCCGGAAGCCCGTGGTCAGGCCCAGCGTATCCTCGAGGATGCCAACGGTTACCGCGATGAAGTGGTTTCCCGCGCCAAGGGTGAGGCTGATCGCTTCACCAAGCTGGTCGCCGAATACCGCAAGGCTCCTGAAGTCACGCGTGAGCGTCTGTACCTGGACACCATGCAGGAAGTCTTCAGTAACACCAGCAAAGTGCTGGTGACCGGTGGCAAGGGGGGGCAGAACAACCTGCTTTACCTGCCGCTGGACAAGATGATCGACAGCGGTCGTAGCAACAACGCTCCGGCAACGGGTGCGGCGTCTGCGGCTGGCAATGAAGTGAATGCACGTGCGGCGGCTGACTTGCAGCAACAGCAGACGCGTTCTAGGGAGAGTCGCTGATGAGCAATAAATCGCTGATCGCCCTGATTGTGGGTGTTGTCGTGGCGGTAGTTGCCTGGAACAGCTTCTACATCGTGGCTCAGACCGAGCGCGCGGTGTTGCTGCAGTTCGGTCGCGTGGTTCAGGCCGATGTCCAGCCTGGCCTGCATGTGAAAGTGCCCTACGTCAACCAGGTGCGTAAGTTCGATGCGCGCCTGATGACCCTGGATGCACCGACGCAGCGCTTCCTGACCCTGGAAAAGAAAGCGGTCATGGTCGACGCCTTCGCCAAGTGGCGGGTCAAGGACGCCGAGCGTTTCTACACCGCGACTTCCGGTCTCAAGCAGATTGCCGACGAGCGTCTGTCTCGTCGTCTGGAGTCGGGCCTGCGTGACCAGTTCGGCAAGCGCACCTTGCATGAAGTGGTTTCCGGTGAGCGCGACGCCTTGATGGCTGACATCACCGCTTCGTTGAACAAGATGGCCGAGAAAGAACTGGGCATCGAAGTTGTCGACGTACGGGTCAAGGCCATCGACCTGCCCAAGGAAGTGAACCGCAGCGTGTTCGAGCGTATGAGCACCGAGCGTGAGCGTGAAGCTCGCGAGCACCGCGCCAAGGGTAACGAGCTGGCCGAAGGCATCCGTGCCGACGCCGATCGTCAGCGCCGTGTGCTGCTGGCAGAAGCCTATCGCGAGTCTGAAGAGGCGCGCGGTGATGGTGATGCCCAGGCAGCGGCGATCTACGCCAAGGCCTACGGCCAGGACCAGGAGTTCTACGCGTTCTATCGCAGCCTGCGTGCCTACCGTGAAAGCTTCGCGAACAAAAGTGACGTGATGGTTCTGGATCCGGGCAGTGACTTCTTCCGTTACCTGGAAAAAGCCAAGCCTTGATCTCACACTGACCCAGATCACCCCGCCGGGCGGCTAACGCACTTGGCGGGGTGATCCTTTGGGAAAACGTGTGTATCATGCGGCAGCCGGGAAATTCCCGGCTTTTTTGCGTCTGCACGTTTGATTGGTCGATTCGTTCAAGAGCTCGACAAGATTTTTCGAGGAAAGTGGTCTGTACAGCTGATTCCTGGCTGCCTGTCCGGCTGAGTTCGCGTCGGATGCGATCGCTTTCTGCTTCACTCAAGGCTGGCCGAAGGCTTGCCGCCCGGATCATAGGGGAAAGGCGTAATGGCAACGGTAGACCGCTGGCTGCTGCCAGATGGCATCGAAGAAGTATTGCCGCCGGAAGCGGCGCGCATCGAAGTAGCGCGTCGTCAGGTGTTGGATCTGTTCCAGAGCTGGGGTTACGAGTTCGTCGTGACCCCGCATATCGAATACCTGGAATCCCTGCTGACAGGTGCTGGCCAGGATCTGGATCTGCGCACCTTCAAGGTCATCGACCCGCAATCGGGTCGGCAGATGGGCTTTCGGGCCGACATCACGCCGCAAGTGGCGCGCATCGATGCGCACACCTTGCGTCGCGAAGGTCCGAGCCGCCTGTGCTACGCCGGCAGCGTGCTGCATGCCCAGCCGCGAGCCCTGTCGTCTTCGCGCAGCCCTATCCAGTTGGGCGCCGAGTTGTATGGCGATGCCAGCCCGAGCAGCGACGTCGAAGTCATCAGCCTGATGTTGGCGATGCTGCAACTGGCTGATGTACCGGATGTCCACATGGACCTGGGTCACGTCGGTATCTACCGCGGCCTGGCCCGTGCTGCCGGCTTGTCCGGTGAAGTCGAGCAACAGCTGTTCGATGCCCTGCAACGCAAGGCGATCGACGAGGTCATTACCTTGACCGAAGGCCTGCCTGCCGACCTGTCGGGCATGCTGCGTGCCCTGGTCGACTTGTGTGGCGGCCGTGAGGTATTGACCGCCGCCCGTGACCGCCTGGCCCACGCGCCGGCGCCGGTACTGGCGGCACTGGATGATTTGCTGGCGATCGCCGAGCGTTTATCGGTGCGTTTCCCGGAGTTGCCGCTGTATTTCGACCTGGGCGAACTGCGTGGTTACCACTACCACACCGGTGTGGTGTTCGCGGTGTTTGTTCCTGGCGTGGGTCAATCCATCGCACAGGGCGGGCGTTATGACGATATTGGCGCCGATTTTGGCCGTGCGCGGCCGGCGACCGGTTTTTCCACCGATTTGAAAACCCTGGTGACCCTGGGGCGTGCTGAAGTCGAGCTACCGTCTGGCGGTATCTGGATGCCTGACAGCACTGATGCGGCACTCTGGCAGCAAGTCTGTCAGTTGCGCGGTGAGGGTCAGCGTGTCGTCCAGGCGTTGCCTGGGCAACCTTTGGCCGCCGCCCGTGAAGCGGATTGCGACCGACAATTGATTCAGCAGAATGGGCTTTGGCAGGTACTGCCGCTGTCTTCTTGAGTTTTCCCGCCGGCGGCTGCCGGCACCAAGTTTGCGCGAATGAGGACAAGTGTTATGGGTAAGAATGTCGTAGTCCTGGGCACCCAGTGGGGTGATGAGGGCAAAGGCAAGATCGTTGATCTGCTGACCGAACATGCTGCCGCCGTAGTGCGCTACCAAGGTGGCCACAACGCGGGTCACACCCTGGTGATCGATGGCGAAAAAACCGTCTTGCACCTGATCCCGTCGGGTGTACTGCGCGAAGGCGTGCAGTGCCTGATCGGCAACGGCGTGGTGGTTGCACCTGACGCCCTGCTGCGCGAGATCACCAAGCTGGAAGAGAAAGGCGTGCCAGTGCGCGAGCGCCTGCGTATCAGCCCTTCCTGCCCTCTGATCCTGTCCTTCCACGTTGCGCTGGACCAGGCCCGTGAAAAGGCCCGTGGCGAGCTGAAGATCGGTACGACCGGTCGCGGCATCGGCCCGGCCTACGAAGACAAGGTTGCACGTCGTGGCCTGCGTGTGGGCGACCTGCTCAACATGCCGCGCTTTGAAGACAAGCTGCGTGAACTGGTGGATTACCACAACTTCATGCTGGTGGGTTACTACAAAGAGCCGGCCATCGAGTTTGAAAAGACCCTGGCCGAGTGCAAGGAATACGCTGAGCTGCTCAAGCCGCTGATGCTGGACGTGACTGCCGAGCTGCACGACCTGCGTCGCGCCGGCAAAGACATCATGTTCGAAGGCGCCCAGGGCTCGTTGCTGGACATCGACCACGGCACCTACCCGTACGTGACCAGCTCCAACACCACCGCTGGCGGCGTTGCGACTGGTTCGGGCGTTGGCCCGATGTTCCTGGACTACATCCTCGGCATCACCAAGGCGTACACCACGCGTGTAGGTTCGGGCCCGTTCCCGACTGAGCTGTTCGACGATGTCGGTGCGCACCTGGCCAAACAAGGTCACGAATTCGGTGCTACCACCGGCCGTGCCCGTCGTTGCGGCTGGTTCGATGCAGTTATCCTGCGTCGCGCTATCGATGTGAACAGCATCTCGGGCATCTGCCTGACCAAGCTGGACGTACTCGACGGCCTGGAAACCATCAACATCTGCATCGGCTACAAGGATGCGCAAGGCAAGGACGTTGCCCCGACTGACGCGGACAGCTACGTAGGCCTGCAGCCTGTGTACGAAGAAGTGCCGGGCTGGACTGAATCGACCGTGGGCGCCAAGACCCTGGAAGAGCTGCCAGCCAACGCCCGCGCTTACATCAAACGCGTCGAAGAGCTGATCGGTGCGCCGATTGACATTATTTCGACAGGTCCGGACCGCAACGAAACCATCGTTCTGCGTCATCCGTTCGCGTAATAAGTCGTTGATGTAAATCACAAAGGGCTCTGAATTGGGCCCTTTGTCGTATCTGGTGCTTGAACGGCACGACCCTTGCTGTTAACTCTGATTCTAGAGTGCCATCAATTTTATGGCGTCAAAGCAGAGGGATTTCCTGTGTCGGCCGTTCTCTCACTGTTACAAAGCCGTTTGCTGCGGCCAGTGTTCGTTACCCTAGGTATCGCCCTTTTGGTGCAGGTACTGGTGGCGGTTGCCCTGACCCGGAGCACGGTGACTGCGCTCGAGGCTGATCTTGCCGCCCGTCTGGGCGTTGATAGCCAGAAGCTGTCTGCGGAACTGGAGCAGGCCGGGCGTGAAGTCACATCCAGCCTGGAGAGCCTCTCCAGCAGTACCCGTCAGCGCCTGACCGCGGGCCTGTCCTCGCGCCTGCAGGAAGAGCAGGCGCAATTGCGCGCCGCCCTGGAAAAAGACCTGAAGGATTCAGCCAATGACATGGCCCAATTGCTGGCGTCGGTAGCGCCGCGAGCAATGTGGGACAGCGACGTGCCGACTCTTTCCGAATTTGCCCGGCGTGCGCAACGCAATCCCAACGTGTTATTCGTGGTTTACGACGACGCTGCGGGCGAGCACTTGACCCGTTACCTGAACCGGGAAAACCCGATCAACAAGGCACTGCTGGAGAAGGGCAAGGGCGACCGAGCCCTGGACAAGGTGCTGGATGCGGCCAAGAACGACCCCTCGGTCTACTACCTCGAAGCGTCGATCAACCCCAATGGCGTGGAAATCGGCAAGGTGTTGATGGGGGTGTCCACTGCCTCGGTCGAGGCGGATGTGGCGGCGCTGGACAAGCGTTTTGCGGCGCTGATTGCCAGCAGCGATCAATTGGTGGGCGACAGCGTGAAAGGCGCCTCGGCAGAGAGCTCGGCGGCCATGCGCTCGCGCCTGCAATCGGTCCAAGGTACGGCCACGCAAATGCAGGCCAACACTGCTAGCACCGTGCAGGACGCGGCGCAGACCCTGCGCTGGCGGATCGGCCTGGGCCTGGCGCTGGTGGGCTGCGGTGTCTTGCTGTTGCTGGCGGTGGTGCTGGGGCGGCGTGTGGTCAACAAGCTGCACCTGCTGATCGCCGCGCTGAATGATCTGGCGGCGGGCGAGGGGGATCTGACCAAACGTGTGCAGCTCAACAGCAATGATGAAATCGGCGACATGGCCTCGGCGGTCAATCGGTTTGTCGACAAGTTGCAGCCCATCGTGCGCGAGGCGGGGGATGTGGCGCAGCGCACCGGGGTTGAGATCGGTGCCATGAGCCTGCGCAACGCCGGCGCCGATGCGGCGGCCGAAGCCCAGCGCGATGAAGTGGCCGAGAGTCTGCGGGCACTGTCGCAAATGGCCGATGAGGCCCAGGCCGAAAGCCAGGCGATGCAGGCAGCGTTGCAGCAAGTGGTGGAGATTCGCCAGGCCACCGACGAGAACACCCGCACTTCGGCCCAGGTCGGCGGCCTGATCGAGGCGCTGGCGGGGCAGGTCGATACCGGGGCCAAGGTCATCGAGCGCCTGGCCCAGCAGAGTGAACAGATCGAGGTGGTGCTGACGGTGATCCACGGTATCGCCGAGCAGACCAACCTGCTGGCGCTGAACGCGGCCATCGAAGCAGCGCGCGCGGGCGAAACCGGGCGCGGCTTCGCGGTGGTGGCCGATGAGGTCAGGGCCCTGGCCAGCAAGACCCAGAGTTCCACCGGCGATATCCAGGCCCATATCGGCGCCCTGCAGCAAGGCGCGCGCGAGGCCGTGGCGGCCATCGGCCAAGCCGGACGCCAGGCCAGCGAGGGGTTGTTGGTGCTGCGCGACAGTGCACGGCTGCAACAGTCAGTGCAGTCTTCGGTGGAGCAGGTGCACGCCGCCATTGGACTGGCGACCAAGGCTGCGGCTCATCAGGCGCAAGGTGCGCAGGCGGTGCGCGGGCGGGTTGAGACCATTCATGCCCAGGCCGAACGCGCGGCTCAGGCGGTGGTGGAGACCACGGCCAGTGGCAAGGTCCTCGACAGTCTGGCCGCGCAGCTCAAGGCCAGCCTGGGGCAATTCCGGGCCTGACCGTCCGGCCAACCGACTCCTGCAGGGGTGTGGATAACTGCAGGAGCGGTTGCGCGCACGCTCAGCGACTCAGGTACATCCGCGTGGTCAGCAGATAGACCGGCAAGCCCGAGACCAGAATCAGCAGCGCCGCATAGGGCGCGGCCGCCGCAAACTCGACATTCGCCGTATGTGCCCAGACTTCAGTCGCCAGTGTGTTGAGCCCGGTCGGGCTGAGCAGCAGGGTGGCGGTGAGTTCTTTCATCGCATCCAGGAACACCAGGGCAAACGCGGCGCCAAGGGCTGGAAAGATGATCGGCAGCGTCACCCGGCAGAATGCACTGAACGAGGAAGCGCCGAGGGTGCGCGCGGCTTCTTCGAGTTGTGGCGCGGCCTTGTTCAATGCGGTGCGGATGGGGGCCTGGGCCAGCGGCAGAAACAGCAGTGCGTAGGCGATCAGCAGCAACGCCGAGGTCTGATACAGCGCCGGCACATAGTGCAGGGCGAAGAACACCAGCGTCAGGGCGATTACCAGGCCCGGCAAGGCATGCAGCAGATACGGCAGGCGCTCGGCCCATAGCGCCAGGCGGCCCTTGTAGCGCACCACCAGCAGCCCGACCGGTACCGCCAGCAGCAGGCACAGTGCAGCGCCGCCCAGGGACAAGGCCAGGGACGAGAGCAGGGCCTCGCTGATGGCCGCCACCGGAAAGGCCGCCGAAGAACCTACAGCCAACCAGTAGGCAAGCATGCCCAGGGGGATGCCGCTGCCGATCACCGCCAGCAACAGGCAATAGACTTGCCCGCCCCAGGCCCAGTACCCCAGTCGAACCTGTTCGGCGTGACGCGCCGCCCCTTGGCCGGTGCGCACATGGCGGCCCTTGCCGCGAACCCGCAACTCCAGCCACAGCAGCATCAGGCACATCGCCAGCAGCACGGCGGAGAGCATGGCTGCGTTGGCGTTGCTGAACTCCAGCTCGAACTGTTGATAGATCGCAGTGGTGAAGGTTTGCAGGCCGATGATCGACAGCGCGCCGAACTCCACCAGCATATGCAGGGCGATCAACAACGAGCCGGCCAGCAGTGACGGCCAGAGCAGAGGCAAAGTGATTCTGAAGAACACTCCCAGGCGGTTTTGCCCCAGGGTGCGCGCGGACTCTTCCAGGGAAGGGTCGAGATTGCGCAGGGTCGCCGCCACCGGCAGGAACACCAGCGGGTACTTGGACAGCGTCATCACCAGGATCGCCCCGCCCAGCCCTTCGAAATGAGCGCTGAGGGAGACCCAGGTAAAGCTGCTGACAAAGGCCGGCACCGCAAAGGGCAGGCACAGCACCACGCCCCATAGCCGCCGCCCTGGCAAGTCACTGCGCTCCAGCAGCCAGGCCAGCGACAAGCCGATGACCGCACAGGCCAGCGTAACGCCGACCATCAGCAGCAGGGTGTTGCGCAGCAGCCCGAACACGTAGGGGCGCCACAGCAGGTGCAGGGCTTCAGCCCAGCCGGCCTGCCAGGCCTTGAGCCCGACATAGAGCAGCGGCAGCAGGCTCAGGCCGACCAGCAGCAGCACCGGCAGCAGCAGCCAGATCGACGGCCGCTTGCGCCGCGGGACATAACCGATGCGGGCAGTGCCGGCGGGCAGCGACAGGCTCATCAGTTCAGGCCAACTTCACGTTCCAGTTCCAGGGCTTCCTCGGCGTTGCCCAGGTCGGCCGGGGTGACTTTCGGTGCCTGCAGCTCGCTGAATGGCTTGAGCCCGCGATCCGACTCCAACCCCTTGCATAGCGGGTATTCGGCGGTGGTCTGGGTGATGACCCGCTGACCTTCTTCGCTGGCCATGTAGGCCAGGAACTGCTGGGCTTCCTTCGGATGTTTGCTCGACTTGAGCACCGCCGCGCTGGAGACCGTGATCAGGCCGCCGACGTCGCCGCCGGTGAAGTAGTGCAGTTTCGAATCCAGTTGGCCTTTCTCGCGTTGCAGGGCGAACCAGTAGTAGTTGTTCACCAGCACGGTGGCGACTTCGCCGTTTTCCACCGCTTTGAGCGCAACCATGTTGTTGCTGTAAGTCTTGCCGAAAGCGCGCAGGCCGGTCAGCCATTCTTCCGCGGCGTCCATCCCGTGCAGCTTGATGATGGCCACGGCTTGTTCCTGGAACGCGCCGCTGGTGGGCACGAACCCGACTTTGCCTTGCCATTGCGGCTGGGCGAAATCGAGCACCGACTTGGGCAGGTCTTTTTCGTCGATCAGTTTCGGGTTGAATGCCACTACGCGCACCCGAGCGGTGATGCCGATCCAGGTGCCATTGGTGGCGACGTAGTCCTTGGGCAGGACCTCCAGGGTCGCGGCATCGGTCTTGGCCAGCAGGCCTTGCTCACCCAGCTTGTTCAGCGGTGGCGACTCTTCGGTGTAGATCACGTCGGCCGGGGAGCGATCGCCTTCCTCGACGACCTGGCTGGCCAGTTGATTGCTGCTGCCCTTGCGCACATTGACGTGGATGCCGGTCTTGGCTTCAAACGCCTTGGCGATGGCGTCGCCGACCTCCTTGTGCTGACCGTTGTAGAGGGTCAGCGAAACCGGGTCGGCGGCCATGGCCTGTGATGCCCCCAGAATCAGGCCCAGCATCGAAACGGCCAGGCCGCGCAGCATCGGGTTATTGCGAATCGTCATGCGGGTACTTCCTCGCTTGCGGCTACATATCTTGAAATAATGATAAACGATATTGTTTCTCAAGTGCCTTTTTGCGGGAAATTGATAAGCAGGCTATCGGTCTTCGCCGCTGCCTTTTGCGTTACGCCCCTGCATTTTACGGCCCCTGCCCGGGCCCATTCCTCCCTAGGCAATCCCCTTCTGGCCGCAGCTTTTACTCCCGCGGGCGGCCATTCAAGGGCGAATCAGCCGTTATGCAACCGGGAAAAGTTCCCGCGGCACCATCGCGCATAGGAATTACTTCGATGTGCATACAAAGCGAAGTGAGATTCATTTGCATTGGTGAGTAGTATCACTGCGTCGCCCGAGAGGGCCCGGAAACATCGTTTCGCAGTGCATGAAAACTACAGGTCCTCGCTATGTCCTTGCTTAGCCCGCCGCCGTCGCTGAACAGATTGAAGCCCCTGGCCTGTTCGATTCTGTTGGCGCTTGCCACTTTATCTACCCAAGCCCAGGAAGCGCTTGAAAGCCCCGCCCCGCAGGCGCCGCTGAAGATGGGGGCGGCCGAGATCGAACTGCCCGCCGGGGTCGAGGAAGAAAAACACCAGGGCACCTCGCAGAAAGGACTGGAGGTGCTGCAGGCGATTGAGGTCAAGGGCGAGTGGGAGACTAAGGACGAGATCGGCCAGAACAATGTGTTCGCCAAGGATGTATCCAACGTCTACGCCGGCAAGGATGACCTGGAGCGCTATAAGGGCGCGAGCGTGTCCGATCTGTTCAAGGGCCTGAACGGCGTGTACAGCGGCGATGCGCGCAACAGTGGCTCGCTGGACCCGAATATCCGGGGCATCCAGGGTGAAGGGCGGATCCCGGTGACCGTGGATGGTACCGAGCAGGCCACGTCGGTGTGGATGGGCTCGGCGGGCGTCGCCAACCGCAATTATGTCGACCCGAACATGATCGGCAGCATCGCGGTGGAGAAGGGCCCGTCGATGAGTTCCGGGATCAAGAGCGGCATCGGCGGCTCGGTAGAGATCAAGACCCTGGACGTCGACGACATCGTCAGGCCTGGCGAAAGCTTTGGCCTGGAGATCAAGACCGAAACCGCGACCAATTCCATCAAGCCCAATGAAAGCGGAATGAAGTCTTTCGGCCGCGACTATCGGGATATCGATGGGGCCTACGCCGGGTACGACGGCAACCTGACCTTCAGCAAGGGCGGCGGCACCGAGTTCAGTCCGCGCGGCGGCTCCCATTCCGGGAACTTCGACTTCAACGACAACGCGTTTCGCATCGCCACCGCTACGCGCCAGGACAACTTCGACCTGTTCGCGGCCTACAGCTACCGCAACAAAGGCAACTACTTCAGCGGCAAGGGCGGCAGCCAGCGCTACCAGACCAGCGACTGGCTGGCCGATGCCAAGGCCGACGCGGGAGCCAAGGACGCCCCCGGCGACGCGAACGTGCAGTCCTACGTGGCTAACCTGTTCCTGCCCGGACACGAAGTGGCCAACACCTCCAGCGAGATGCGCACCACCTTGCTCAAGGGCACCCTGTACCTGCCCGATGAGCAGAGCCTGAAGCTGTCCTATATGCACAACGAGTTGGAGTACGGGGAGAGTTCGCCGTACCTGGTCTCTTACTACGTGGGCCTGGACAAGGCGGGGGGCAACAATATCGGGTTGCAGTTCCCCTACAGCCAGGTCAAGCAAGACACCTACAACCTGAACTACAGCTGGAACCCGGACAACCCGCTGATCGACCTCAAGACTGGTCTGTGGATGACCCGCAGTGACAGCGAGCGGCATCAGAATGGCGACGACGTCTATGGCATAACCGCGGCCGATGTCCGTGGCCAGGATGTGGCCTGGGACAACTATGTGCGCTGCCAGGCAGGCGCCAACCCCAGCAGTTGCGGGACGGCCCCGGAGAAGCTGCCCAATATCAACGATCGATACACCATCTACGCCAAGGCCCTGCAACTCTCGAAGCATGACCGTTGGGGGGTGAATGTCAGCAACAAACTGCAGTTGACCGATGATCTGGCGGTAACCCTGGCCAGTGATTTCAGCCATGAAAAACTCGAGCAAAAAGACGCCTCGGAAGATCGCGCCGCGACCACCGCGACCTGGGGCAACCGGCATATGGGGCCGCGCAGTGGCAACCGCCAGCAATACAACTTCTCCTTCACCGGGGACTGGTCGCCCACCTCCTGGCTGGTCTTGAGCGCGGGCGCCCGCTACAGCGATTACAACTCGTTTGATGAGGGGTTGAAGCGTCACCGCGAAAACCAGGACGCCAACTGGCAGGTCAACGCGCTTACCGACCGCAAGGGGTTTGAGTATCGAAGGGTGATGAGCGATGCGGAAAACCAGCAGTTCGTGGATGCCGTCAATGAAGAGTTTGTGAACGGCAATTTAACCGCGGAAGACCTTCCGTTCGTGCTCGACAAAGACAAGGTCAACGGCGTTCGTTATACGACCGAGTCGGTGGATATTCCCTTTAACGGATTCACTCTGGATCGCTCGCAGAACCCTTTTCTCAATGGCGGGATCAACCTTCAGGAAACGGTCAACAACCCCCAGGGCGTTTCCGGGGACTATGCCCGGTACCTTGTTAACCGCAGTTACACCGGTGTTGCCAAGTCGGGTGCCGAACCCACCGATAAATGGGCGTTGCCGAAAAAACGCAAGGACAGTGCGTGGGCACCCATGGCGGGGGCGACCGTTTTCCTGACGGAGCATGCACGGGTCTACCTGCGCTACACCGAGTTCGTCCGCTTCCCCTCCATTTATGAAGATACCCAGGCCGCTTCGGGATTTGGCGGCACCGGTGTGTCAAACAATGCGATGCGCCCCGAGCACTCGTATAACTGGGAAGTGGGGTATGCCCACGACTTGAGAAGTTATTTTGAAGAGTGGCGGCATGCGGACTTCAAGATCAACTACTACAACAACACCATTCGCGATTATGTTGATCGCGATTACAACTTCAATATCGTTCAATATGACAAGAAAGTGTATTCGGGTATTGAGCTGCAAACCCGGTTCGATACGGGTAAGTACTTCACCAACTTCTCCGCGAGTTATCGCCTGCAACAAAAGCTCTGCGACAAGGATTATGCCGCCACCCTGGATCCTTATTACAACAACGCGATCTCTACCTGCGTCACGGCCGGGTTCCCTACGACCTTTGCCCGCAGCAGCCTGCAGCCCGACTATTCGCTGAACCTGGACAGCGGCCTGCGCCTGTTCAATGAGAGCCTGGAGTTGGGCGGGCGCATGATTTACCACAGCAGTGCAGTCAATAAGGATGAAGAAGACTGGATTCGTAATGGCGTGATGTATGTCGACGGGTTCAATCGACCTCTTAATTGGCACCCGATCTGGGTCTTCGATACTTACGCCAGTTATCACGTGAATAAAAATGTCGATGTCGATTTTGGCATTAATAACCTGACCAATCGTTATTACCTCGACCCTTTGGCTCGAGTCATGATGCCGGCGCCGGGGCGCACCCTGAAACTTGGTTTGACCGCCCGTTTCTGATTTTTTGCTGTTTTTAGTTAAAAACAGTGGTTTTTATCATTTTAACTTGGAGGTTGTTATGAAAAAACTGTTTGTGTTTAGCGCGCTGGCATTGGTGACGTCGGGTAGTTTTGCTGCCCCTGTCACGGGTGGCTCTTCGAGCGCTTATGTACAGGTCGGACAATCTAACTTGCAAGGCATTGGGGAAGTTGGGATTGCCATGCCGACTGCCGTCGGCGGGACTGCCGATACCAGCAAGATTGTCAGCTTCAAAAGCGGCCCGATTGCCCAGACCAATGCCTTGATCGCAACACCAGGCACGGCATCTGCGCATATTGTGATGAATGGCAACAAGATCTCGGAAACCTGGAAGTCTTCGGTTGCCTATGGCACTCAAGTCTATTCCTATCGGCAGATCTCCGACCCATTGCCAAACTTCCCGCAGTTTGGCGGTGAAGTGATCGCCAAGGTCTCCGGTGCCGAAGTGTATTTCGGCGAATGGGCTCCGCGTAAAACCGGTGTGCAGCCGGATAACAGTACGGATCTCAATTTGACTCACGCCAACCGTACGGTGTTCTTCGCTGGCGAAAACCCAACGACCAGCATGCCGACGCTGGTCAATGCCAAGTACGACGTTGTCGGGATCAAGAAGTTTGATCCGGGGGCGCCGAATGTTTCGACGGGCACTCTGACTGCCAACTACGGAGGTGGCAGCGGCACCTTGGCCGGTTCTATTGCCGGTGGTGCGGGCACGGTTAACTTCGCGGGCACCAACATTGCCTCCAATGGCTCGTTCCAGAACACCAGCGGCCTTATCAAGGGCCAGTTCTATGGTGCAGGTGCTGAGGCATTGGCGGGTATCTACAACAACGGCATCTCATCCAGCAGCGTTGCCTTTGGTGGCAAAAAACAATAACTGAGCCTGGCATCAGAAAAGGGAGAGTCGATCTCTCCCTTTTTTAATCATTGTCTATTCGCTGGATCTGACCCACATGTCGATGTGCTTGCCTGTGCGGCTTGTCTTAATGCTTGTATTCACTCTATTGGCCGGTGCCGCAGGGGCCGATGAAGACGATACCCGGCGACTGTTGAACAAGATTGACCGAACGGTGAACGAGCGTGAGCGCTCGCATTTGATCGATATTGATCCGGCCACGGATGACTCGTCACTGATTACCATCGAGGGGCGCACGTACAACGTGCAGAACACTCTGGAGGATCTGGGGCCTGCCATCTATGTCACGCTGAATTTGCAGCAATGGCCCAAGGTGCGCCAGTTCGTCGAGCGCTACCGGCAACTGCCGGGGCATGAAGAGAAAGTGGTGCTGATGGCCGAAGGTATGCTGGCCCGGCAGGAAAAGCGCTACGGCCGGGCCATCGCCCATCTTCGAGCCGCAGTGGCCATGGATCCGGCTTTTGTGCGGGCCAAGCTGGAGCTGGCCCGGGCATTGTTCGAGGACAACCAGTCGCGTGAAGCCAAGGTGCTGTTTGATGAAGTGGCGGCGAGTGCGGTTCCTGAGCAGGTCATTCCAGTGCTTGAGGGTTATCAGGGGGCCTTGCAGGAGCGGCGCAGCTGGCATGGGTCGGTTGCGCTGGGTGCCGGCTACAACAGCAACGTCAACCAGGCCAACGGCATGACGACCCATACGGACGTGTGTGATTTCTTTGGCTGCTACCGTTTCAGTCGCAAGATGCCCGAGCCCATCAAGTCCTCCAGCCTGGTGTACGACGCCGTGGCCGAGCGGCGCTTTCAGATCGATGGGCATCATCATGTGCTGGTTCGCGGACTCAGCTATGGCAACTACTACCATCGGCACAAGGAAGACGAGCCCGAGACCTATTACGACGAAAACACCAGTGTGATTTATGCCGGCTACAACTACCTGAGCGCGTTGAATGATGTCTCGGTGTCGCCACTGTTCGAAAGCTACTACGGCGATCGGCACAACAAGTATCAAGCCAGCGGCCTGCGCCTGGAGTGGAAGCACACCCTGACCGAGCGGCTGCAACTGAGCCTCCAGGGGCAGCAGAAGCACTTTCGTTTCCAGGGTGAGGAGCGGGACTACTTCGAGAACTACGACGAGCGCCTGGTGGGCGGCTCGGCGTCTTACCTGTTGGGCGGTCAAACCCTGGTGTACGGCGGCTTGACCTATACCCGTCGGACCCAGCCTCAGGAGTCGGCCAGTAACAAGGAATACATGGCGAGCCTTGGGCTGTATCGAATGTTCGATGTGGGGCTGAACCTCAATGCGACGGCGCTCTACCGGCGCACGCGGTATGACGAGCCGGATCACTTTCTCGGCGGGCTGCGCGAGGATCGGCAGCAGATCTATATCGCCAACCTGGCCATGCCGCGCTTTAAAGTGGCGGGCGTGGTGCCCAACCTTTACGTCAAGCGCACCCTCAATGCGAGCACCATCGATTGGGCTTATCAATATCGCCAGACGGAAGTGGCGCTGAAGCTGGAGAAGAGTTTTTGATGGGGGAGGGGTGTGTAGCGCGTGACCGGGGAAAAACAGGAGGCCAGAAACGAAAAAACCCGCTTTCGCGGGTTTAATCTGAATTGGTGCCCAGAAGAAGACTCGAACTTCCACGACCTTGCGGTCACCAGCACCTGAAGCTGGCGTGTCTACCAATTTCACCATCTGGGCAGTATCGACATCGTTGCCGTGTCGATGGAGCGCACTATACGGAGCGTGATTTGATCTGTAAACCCCTGTTTTGGTTTTAATAAATCAAATACTTAGAATGCAAAAACCCGCTTTCGCGGGTTTTTGTGTGAGCCTTGAGATTGATCTACTCTCAAGCTCGAAATTGGTGCCCAGAAGAAGACTCGAACTTCCACGACCTTGCGGTCACCAGCACCTGAAGCTGGCGTGTCTACCAATTTCACCATCTGGGCAGTATCAACGACGTCGCCGTGTTGATGGCGCGCACTATACGGACCACTTTTTAAGCTGTAAACCCCTGTTTTGAAAAATACCAAAAAAATTGCGCAAGCCATGCTGCTAAGAGGTTTCCGAGGCGTTTCACGGATCTTTCGCGCGTTGTCTGAGCCTGAAATTTCCCGTTTCAATACGCGTATGCCAAACTAACCCGCATATAGACAAGGTGAAATTTATCTAATGGCCGATTGGCAGTCCCTCGATCCCGAGGCCGCTCGTGAAGCGGAAAAATACGAAAACCCTATTCCTAGCCGCGAACTGATCCTGCAGCACCTTGCTGACCGGGGTTCGCCTGCTAGCCGCGAGCAGTTGGTAGAAGAGTTCGGTCTGACCACAGAAGACCAGCTCGAAGCCCTGCGCCGCCGCCTGCGCGCCATGGAGCGCGATGCTCAACTGATTTACACCCGTCGTGGCACCTATGCCCCGGTGGACAAGCTCGACCTGATCCTGGGCCGCATCAGCGGTCACCGCGATGGCTTCGGCTTCCTGGTGCCGGACGACGGCAGTGACGACCTGTTCATGAGCCCAGGGCAAATGCGCCTGGTGTTCGATGGCGACCGCGCCTTGGCACGTGTTTCCGGCCTGGACCGTCGTGGTCGCCGTGAAGGTGTGATCGTTGAAGTGGTATCCCGTGCCCACGAGACCATCGTCGGCCGTTACTTCGAAGAGGGCGGCATCGGCTTTGTCGTGGCCGATAATCCGAAGATCCAGCAAGAAGTGCTGGTGACCCCGGGTCGCAACGCCAACGCCAAGGTCGGTCAGTTCGTCGAGGTGAAGATCACTCACTGGCCGACGCCGCGCTTCCAGCCGCAGGGCGATGTGGTCGAAGTCGTGGGCAACTACATGGCGCCGGGCATGGAGATTGATGTCGCGCTGCGTACCTACGACATCCCTCACGTCTGGCCGGAGGCCGTCCTCAAGGAAGCCGCCAAGCTCAAGCCGGAAGTCGAAGAAAAAGACAAAGAGAAGCGCATCGACCTGCGTCATCTGCCGTTCGTCACCATTGACGGCGAAGATGCGCGGGACTTCGATGACGCGGTGTATTGCGAAGCCAAGCCTGGCAAGTTGCGCCTGTTCTCCGGCGGCTGGAAGTTGTTCGTCGCGATTGCCGACGTTTCCAGCTACGTGAAGATCGGTTCGGCCCTGGACAACGAAGCCCAGGTGCGCGGCAACTCGGTGTACTTCCCCGAGCGCGTGATCCCGATGCTGCCTGAGCAGCTGTCCAACGGCTTGTGCTCGCTGAACCCGAAAGTCGACCGTTTGGCCATGGTGTGCGAGATGACCATCTCGAAAACTGGCGAAATGACCGACTACCAGTTCTACGAAGCGGTGATTCACTCCCAGGCCCGCCTGACCTACAACAAGGTCAGCACCATCCTGGAGCAGCCGAAAACCAGCGAAGCCAAAACCCTGCGGGGTGAGTACGGCCATGTGGTGCCGCACCTCAAGCAGCTCTACGCGCTGTACAAGGTACTGTTGGGCGCTCGTCATGTGCGCGGCGCAATCGATTTTGAAACTCAGGAAACCCGGATTGTCTTCGGTTCCGAGCGCAAGATCGCCGCGATCACCCCGACCACGCGCAACGACGCTCACAAGCTGATCGAGGAATGCATGCTGGCGGCCAACGTGGCCACCGCTGAATTCCTGAAGAAGCATGAGATCCCTGCGTTGTACCGAGTACACGACGGCCCGCCGCCGGAGCGTCTGGAGAAGTTGCGCGCGTTCCTCGGCGAGCTCGGCCTGTCCCTGCACAAAGGCAAGGACGGCCCGACGCCGAAGGACTACCAGGCACTGTTGGCCAGCATCAAGGACCGTCCGGATTATCACGTGATCCAGACCGTGATGCTGCGCTCCCTGAGTCAGGCGGTGTACAGCGCCGATAATCAGGGCCACTTCGGCCTGAATTACGAGGCGTACACCCACTTCACCTCGCCGATTCGCCGTTACCCGGACCTGCTCACGCACCGGGCGATCCGCAGCGTGATCCATTCCAAGCAGAACACCCCGCACGTCAAGCGCGCCGGTGCCATGACCATTCCGAAGGCGCGGATCTATCCGTACGACGAAGCGGCCCTGGAGCAACTGGGCGAGCAGTGCTCCATGAGCGAGCGGCGTGCCGACGAAGCCACCCGCGACGTTGTGAACTGGCTCAAGTGCGAGTTCATGAAAGACCGCGTGGGCGAGTCGTTCCCGGGCGTGATAACCGCGGTGACCGGCTTTGGTCTGTTCGTCGAGCTGACTGACATCTACGTCGAAGGCCTGGTGCATGTCACTGCCTTGCCGGGTGACTACTACCACTTCGATCCTGTGCATCACCGCCTGGCGGGCGAGCGCACCGGTCGCAGCTTCCGTCTGGGCGATACCGTGGAAGTACAGGTCATGCGCGTCGACTTGGACGAGCGCAAGATAGACTTCGGCATGCCGGACAAGCCTGTTGAGCCGACTGGCCGTAAAAAACGTGGCAACGAAACCGCAGCACCGGCCGCGAAAGGTAAAGGTGCTCCTGCGAAAGCAGCGGCCGCCGAGCCTGCGCCAGCCAAGGCGGGTCGTCGTTCGTCTGCCAAGGACAAGGCCCCCGAAGCCTACCGCCCAAGCGATGCCGCGGCAAAAAACGCCGAAGTACGCAAGAGTCGTGAGTTGAAGCAGCAGTTGCTCAGCGAAGCCAAAAGCGGTGGTAAAGCGGCGTCTGGGGGAAAGTCCCAGGGCGCAGAAAAGAAACCGAGCAAACACCGTAAAGGCCCGCCGAAAGCGGGTTCGGCCCCCGCGAAAAGCGGCGGGTCGCGCAAACCTAAGGCCAAGTCATGAGTCTGGAAAAAATCTACGGCGTACACGCCGTAGAGGCATTGCTGCGTCACCACCCGAAACGCGTCAAGCAGGTGTGGTTGGCAGAAGGCCGCAGTGAGCCGCGCGTTCAAGCGCTGGTCGAGCTGGCCAACCAAAATAAAGTGGCGATCGGCCAAGCCGAGCGTCGTGAGATGGACGTCTGGGTCGAAGGCGTTCACCAGGGCGTGGTTGCGGACGTAAGCCCGAGCCAGGTCTGGGGCGAGGCGATGCTCGATGAGCTGCTCGATCGCACCGAAGGCGCACCGCTGTTGCTGGTGCTCGACGGCGTGACCGATCCGCACAACCTGGGCGCCTGCCTGCGCTCGGCCGATGCTGCCGGTGCGCTGGCGGTGATCGTGCCTAAAGACAAGTCGGCGACCTTGACGCCTGTGGTGCGTAAAGTCGCCTGCGGTGCGGCGGAAGTGATTCCGCTGGTGGCCGTGACCAACCTGGCGCGCACCCTGGAGAAGCTCCAGCAGCGTGGCCTGTGGATCGTGGGCACGGCGGGGGAGGCCGAGGTCAGCATTTATGACCAGGACCTGACCGGCCCAACCATCCTGATCATGGGGGCTGAAGGCAAGGGCATGCGTCGCCTGACTCGCGAGCATTGCGACTACCTGGTGCACCTGCCGATGGCCGGTAGCGTCAGCAGCCTCAACGTTTCAGTCGCAACGGGTGTCTGCCTGTTCGAAGCCCAGCGCCAGCGTGGCGCCAAGGCCAAAGCCAAGAAGTAACCAAGTTTGGCGCAGGTCAAAGTGTGGGAGGGGGCTTGCTCCCGGATACGGTGTGTCAGCCAGTGCATTGGTTAACTGGCATACCGCTTTCGGAAGTGCGCCCCCTCCCACATTTGTTTTTGTGGTGTATGGGGGATTGTTCAAATAATCACCAATCACCTTGCGCCCTTTCTCCCCCTTCTCTACAATTGCGCCCCTTGCCTTCCTGGCAGGCACGCATGTGCCTCCCTGCGGCAAGATCCATAAGTGTCATTCACTCCTTGTCTGACCGTTTTTGAGCGGCAGGCTACAACCCGTAAGGAGCATTCATGCGTCATTACGAAATCATCTTTTTGGTCCACCCGGATCAAAGCGAGCAAGTCGGCGGCATGGTTGAGCGTTACACCAAGCTGATCGAAGAAGACGGCGGCAAAATCCACCGTCTGGAAGATTGGGGCCGTCGTCAACTGGCCTACGCAATCAACAATGTTCACAAGGCTCACTACGTGATGCTGAACGTTGAGTGCACTGGCAAGGCCCTGGCCGAGCTGGAAGACAACTTCCGCTACAACGATGCAGTGATCCGTAACCTGGTCATCCGTCGCGAAGAAGCCGTTACCGGCCAATCCGAGATGCTCAAGGCTGAAGAAAACCGCAGTGAGCGCCGTGAGCGTCGTGACCGTCCTGAGCATTCTGACAGCGCCGATGGCGATGACAGCGATAACAGCGACGCCAGCGATAACGCTGACGAGTAATCCACGGACCTTTTGAGGAGCCAATTACATGGCACGTTTCTTCCGTCGTCGTAAATTCTGCCGCTTCACCGCTGAAGACGTGAAAGAGATCGATTACAAAGATCTCAACACTCTGAAAGCCTACGTATCCGAGACCGGCAAAATCGTTCCAAGCCGCATCACCGGTACCAAAGCTCGTTATCAGCGTCAGCTGGCCACCGCTATCAAGCGCGCCCGCTTCCTGGCCCTGCTGGCCTACACCGACAGCCACGGCCGCTGAGACCGGGCAGTCGACAAGTAGTAAGGGATTGAATGCATGCGCGCCTTAGCTGAGTTCATCATGCGCGGTCGTGTGCAGGCCACTCTGGTAGTGGCTGGATGTGCGGCATTGCCGTTGTTGTATTGGTTGGGTGCTGCTGCGGGAAGCCTTGTGCTCCTGCGGCGCGGATTGAAGGACGCCGTTGGTGTCCTCGCCCTGGGACTGCTGCCAGCGTTGATCTGGTGGTTTTATTCCGCTGATCCCCGCGCGCTTTTAGTGATGCTGGGGTCTTCGGGCCTTGCGTTGGTTTTGCGCGCAAGCGAGTCCTGGAACCGCGTGCTGCTGGTCAGCATAGCGCTGGGCCTGGTGTTTGCTGGAGTGCTGGGTGTGACTTTCCGCCCCCAGATCGAGATGCTCTCGCAGGAGTTGGTAAAAATCCTGCCGCTGGCCCTCGGTGATCTCTACCAGCAATTGTCGGTTGAAGAGCGAGCTCGTCTCGCCTCGCTGATAGCACCGGTCCTGACCGGCCTGATTGCGGCCTTGTTGCAGATCGTCAGTGTGCTGAGCCTGATTGTTGGGCGCTACTGGCAGGCGTTGTTGTACAACCCTGGTGGTTTTGGTCGCGAGTTTCGCGCTATCAGAATCCCGCTGGGGCCGGCGATGTTGCTGCTGGCGTGCATGCTTCTGGGACCGAATTTCGGCCCCCAGATGGCGATGTTGACGCCGTTGTGCAGCGTACCGCTGGTGTTCGCCGGGCTGGCCCTGATTCATGGGCTGGTGGCTGAGAAGCGGCTGGCCAGATTCTGGCTGGTGGGGTTGTACGTAACGCTGCTGCTGTTCATGCAACTGATCTATCCGTTGCTGGTGGTCTTGGCCATCGTCGACAGCCTGATTGATTTTCGCGGTCGTTTGGCGCCGAAAGACGCCGATAACGCGAACGGTGAAGGTTAAAAGTTAAGAGGATTTTCACATGCAACTGATCCTTCTGGAAAAAGTCGCCAACCTGGGCAACCTGGGCGACAAAGTGAACGTTAAGGCTGGTTACGGCCGTAACTACCTGCTGCCTTACGGCAAAGCTACCGCTGCGACCGCTGCCAACCTGGCTGCGTTCGAAGAGCGTCGTGCTGAGCTGGAAAAACTGGCTGCAGACCGTAAAGCATCGGCTGAAAGCCGCGCTGCCCAACTGGCTGAGCTGGAAGTGACTATCACTGCCACCGCCGGTGACGAAGGCAAGCTGTTCGGTTCGATCGGTACTCACGACATCGCTGATGCACTGACCGCCTCTGGCGTTGAAGTTGCAAAAAGCGAAGTTCGTCTGCCGAACGGCACCATCCGCAACGTAGGCGAATTCGACGTAGCCGTGCACCTGCACGCCGAAGTTGAAGCCACCGTACGCGTTGTCGTGGTAGCAGCTTAAGCAGCACTTGTCGGCTGGCACCCCCGGGTGCTTGTCGGTAACATCGGGCACGATCCTGTTTACAGGTCGTGCCCTTTGTCTTTCTGCACCCTGTGTTTTTTACTCCCCTGATTCCAAGTGGCCATGAACGATATCTCCGCTCCCGAGCAATACGATCTGCAAACCGCTGCCCTGAAGGTGCCGCCGCATTCCATCGAGGCCGAGCAGGCCGTGCTCGGTGGTCTGATGCTGGACAACAACGCCTGGGAACGCGTGCTCGATCAAGTATCGGATGGCGATTTCTATCGACATGACCACCGCCTGATCTTCCGTGCGATCGCCAAGCTGGCCGATCAGAACATGCCGATCGACGTGGTGACCCTGTCCGAGCAATTGGACAAGGAAGGCCAGACCTCGCAAGTGGGTGGCCTCGGCTATCTGGGCGAGCTGGCGAAAAATACCCCGTCGGTGGCCAACATCAAGGCCTATGCGGCGATCGTGCGCGAGCGTGCGACCCTGCGCCAACTGATCGGCATCAGCACCGAAATCGCCGACAGCGCCTTCAACCCCGAAGGGCGCACCGCCGCCGAGATCCTCGACGAGGCCGAGCGGCAGATCTTCCAGATCGCCGAGGCCCGGCCGAAAACCGGCGGCCCGGTCAGCGTCAATGACCTGCTGACCAAGGCCATCGACCGCATCGACACCCTGTTCAACACCGACAACGCGATTACCGGCCTGTCCACCGGCTACACCGACCTCGACGAGAAGACCAGCGGCCTGCAACCGTCCGACTTGATCATCGTCGCCGGCCGTCCATCCATGGGTAAAACCACCTTTGCGATGAACCTGGTGGAAAACGCCGTACTGCGCAGTGACAAGTGTGTACTGGTCTACTCCCTGGAGATGCCAGGCGAATCGCTGATCATGCGTATGTTGTCGTCCCTGGGGCGGATCGATCAAACCAAGGTCCGGGCCGGTCGCCTGGACGACGACGATTGGCCGCGCCTGACTTCGGCGGTCAACCTGCTCAACGATCGCAAGTTGTTCATCGACGATACGGCCGGTATCAGCCCCTCGGAAATGCGTGCGCGGACCCGACGCCTGGTGCGTGAGCACGGCGAAGTCGCGCTGATCATGATCGACTACCTGCAGTTGATGCAGATCCCGGGTTCGGGCGGCGATAACCGGACCAACGAGATTTCGGAAATCTCTCGCTCCCTGAAAGCCCTGGCCAAAGAGTTCAACTGCCCGGTGGTGGCGCTGTCGCAGCTCAACCGCTCCCTGGAGCAACGCCCGAACAAGCGCCCGATCAACTCCGACTTGCGGGAATCCGGAGCCATCGAGCAGGATGCCGACGTCATCATGTTCGTGTACCGGGACGAGGTGTACCACCCGGAAACCGAGCACAAGGGCATCGCCGAGATCATTATCGGCAAGCAGCGGAACGGTCCGATCGGTACCTCGCGACTGGCGTTTATCGGCAAGTACACCCGCTTCGAAAACCTGGCCCCAGGCAGCTACAACTTCGACGACGAGTAAGCCCGCCGGAGCTTCAGGCTCCCGGCGGCAGGTCCCAAGCCCGGCGCTGATATTTCCGACCGTTGCAGTCGGAATTGGTCATTTTTTGTGCTATATTCCGCGCCCGCGAAATTCAATGAAAGCCAACACCGGTTATCGACATGATGCAAGCAGCCAAGCCTCTCTTTGACTATCCCAAGTACTGGGCCGAATGTTTCGGGCCAGCGCCGTTCCTGCCGATGAGCAGGGAGGAGATGGATCAGCTCGGCTGGGATTCATGCGACATCATCATCGTGACCGGTGATGCCTATGTCGATCACCCGTCGTTCGGCATGGCGATCATCGGCCGGCTGCTGGAGTCCCAGGGTTTTCGCGTCGGGATCATTGCCCAGCCGAACTGGCAGTCCAAAGACGATTTCATGAAGCTCGGCGAGCCGAATCTGTTCTTCGGCGTCGCGGCCGGCAACATGGATTCGATGATCAACCGCTACACCGCCGATAAAAAGATCCGTTCCGATGACGCCTACACCCCAGGTGGCATGGCTGGCAAACGTCCGGATCGCGCCAGCCTGGTCTACAGCCAGCGCTGCAAGGAAGCCTACAAGAATGTGCCGATCGTCCTCGGCGGCATCGAAGCGTCCCTGCGCCGTATCGCTCACTACGACTATTGGCAAGACCGCGTACGCAACTCGATCCTGATCGACGCCTGCGCCGATATCCTGCTGTACGGCAACGCCGAGCGGGCGATTGTCGAAGTTGCCCAGCGCCTGTCCTACGGTCACAAGATCGAAGACATCACCGATGTCCGTGGCACCGCGTTCATCCGTCGCGATACACCGAAAGACTGGTACGAAGTCGACTCCACGCGCATCGACCGTCCGGGCAAGGTCGACAAGATCATCAACCCCTACGTGAATACGCAGGACACCCAGGCTTGCGCCATCGAGCAAGAGAAAGGGCCGGTTGAAGACCCCAACGAAGCCAAGGTGGTGCAGATCCTGGCCAGCCCGCGGATGACCCGGGACAAGACAGTGATTCGCCTGCCGTCGGTGGAAAAGGTCCGTGGCGACGCGGTGCTGTATGCCCACGCCAACCGCGTGCTGCACCTGGAAACCAACCCGGGCAACGCCCGCGCGCTGGTGCAGAAGCATGGTGAAGTGGACGTCTGGTTCAACCCGCCGCCCATTCCCATGACCACCGAAGAAATGGACTACGTGTTCGGCATGCCCTATGCGCGCGTCCCGCACCCGGCGTACGGCAAGGAAAAAATTCCGGCCTACGACATGATCCGCTTCTCGGTGAACATCATGCGTGGCTGCTTCGGCGGCTGTACCTTCTGCTCGATCACCGAGCACGAGGGGCGGATCATCCAGAACCGTTCCGAAGAGTCGATCATTCGCGAGATCGAAGAGATTCGCGACAAGGTCCCGGGCTTTACCGGCGTGATCTCCGACCTCGGCGGCCCGACCGCGAACATGTACCGCATTGCCTGCAAGAGCCCGGAAATCGAATCCGCGTGCCGCAAGCCGTCCTGCGTGTTCCCGGGTATCTGCCCGAACCTGAATACCGACCACTCGTCGCTGATCCAGCTGTATCGCAGTGCCCGTGCCTTGCCGGGTGTGAAGAAGATCCTGATCGCTTCCGGCCTGCGCTACGACCTGGCGGTCGAGTCGCCGGAATATGTCAAAGAGCTGGTGACCCACCACGTTGGCGGCTACCTGAAGATCGCCCCGGAACACACCGAGGAAGGTCCGCTCAACCAGATGATGAAGCCGGGCATCGGCAGCTATGACAAGTTCAAGCGCATGTTCGAGAAGTACACCAAGGAAGCCGGGAAAGAGCAGTACCTGATTCCATACTTCATCGCTGCGCACCCTGGCACCACCGACGAAGACATGATGAACCTGGCCCTGTGGCTCAAGGGCAACGGCTTCCGTGCCGACCAGGTGCAGGCGTTCTACCCGTCGCCGATGGCCACTGCCACCGCCATGTACCACTCGGGCAAGAACCCGCTGCGCAAGGTGACCTACAAGAGCGACGCGGTGACCATCGTCAAGAGCGAGGAGCAGCGTCGCCTGCACAAGGCGTTCTTGCGTTATCACGACCCGAAAGGCTGGCCGATGCTGCGTGAAGCCTTGACCCGCATGGGCCGCGCCGACCTGATCGGGCCGGGCAAGAACCAGTTGATCCCGTTGCACCAGCCGGCCACCGACAGCTACCAGAGCGCCCGTCGCAAGAACTCGACGCCGGCTGGCAGCCACAAAGTGGCCGGCGAGAAGACCACCAGGATCCTGACCCAGCACACCGGCCTGCCACCACGGGCCAGCGATGGCGGCAACTCGTGGGACAAACGCGAGCAGGCCAAGGCGGCGGCTTTCGCCCGCAACCAGCAGGCGGCCAAGGAACGCAAGGATGCGGCCAAGGGCAAGGGGCCCAAGCCCGCGCGTAAACCGGTCGTACCGCGTTAAGCGCAACGCCAGCCTCAGGGCTGGCGTTTTGCATTCCGGCGAAACATTTTGCCGCGCTGCCGGTCTTAAAAGTCCTGCCGGCTTTGTTAAGGTGGCGCCAGCCTGCACCGCCGACGTGCCCGAGGCAGCTGCCAGCTGACGCATGGCAGGCCGACTTTTCACCCATGAGATCAAGGACGAATCCCGTGACCAGCGCTTTAGACGAAGTGATCGGAGACCTGCGCCTGACGCAGGTTCTTGCCCGCCAGCGGATCGAAAGCCAGATCAACCTGCCGCGGCTGTTTGCCGCCATCGATACCGACCCCTCGATTGCCGGCGCCGGAGTGGTGTACATCGATGCCGACTTCAATGTGATCACCCTGCGCGAATTCCGGCCGATCTGCAGCATTCGGCCCAAACGGCTGATTCTGCGGGAGGCCAAGCGCTACATCGCGCCCCAGCAGTTTGTCGACCAGGTGAAGAACAACCCGCGGGAGTCGCGGCTGGCCAGTGAGTCCTTCAACACCACCCTGGCCTGCACGGCCGCGGTGATCGGCTGGGTGGTGGTGTTCAGTGGCAGCATTGCCGTGCCTTTCACCGCCGGCGCCAGTGCCTGGCTGGTGGTGCTGGGGGCTTCGGCAGCGATGGCCGGCACCGCTCAATGCGTGATCGGGGGTGTGCGGGTGGCCAACGAGATCCAGGACCCGGCGGCCAACGACCGCATGGACGATGCCGAGTGGTACAACGTCGTCTCGCCGATTCTCGATGGCATTTCCCTGGTGGGGGTCGGTGGATCAGCGCTGACCACCTACAGGCTGCTCAAGGCCAGCAAAGCGGCCAACGCCGGCAGAAGCTGGACGCAGTTGCTCAAGGGCCTCAACCGCCAGGAACGGGCCAAGTTGACCAACGAGCTGTTGAGCCTGCGGGACCCGAGCCTGACCGCCAAACTGTTGAAGCTGCGCCAGCGTGCCGGTGTCTTGCCCAAGCGCTATTCGACAACGCAGATCAGTCACGCGACCCTGACCCAGATGCAGGATGCCCTCGGCGCCACGCTGAGTACCGGCGGCAGCCTTAGATCCGGCAACATCAAAGCGGCGAAAGAATACGTGGTGCAAAAAGCCATCGCGCTGGGCCTCTACGAGGAGTTCGACGAATGATTGGCGGTGGCCGGACGGTGGATTTCCTTGCGCGTTATTTTCCGACCTTCATGCTCACGATCCTGCTCGGCTGCTTCAGTGGCTCGATCCTGCTGTCTCTGGCCGGCACCACCTATTGGCGCATGCTGGAGCCTTCGCGCAGTACCGATAATGTCGGGCTCGGCATGTTGGTGCTGGTGACGCTGCTGGTGTTCGGCAACCTGATGATTGTGCGTGGGCGGGAATGGGCGGCGTGGCTGGTGGCGGGGTATTTCCTGCTGTGCCTGGCGGCGCTGGTGCCGATGTACCGGTATGGGCCGCACCCGGGCCTGTATGGCTTTGCGCTGTTGCTGCCATTGCTCGGCCTGTTGTTACTCAACAGCCGACGCCATCGGGAGATGCGCAAGCAGCTTGTGCAGATTCGCCACGAACGCCAGCGCATCAAGCGTGAGGCCAAGGGGCCGGGCAAGCGCGGGTGAGGTATCGCACCGTGCCTGCCGCATTTGTGTGCAACCCTTGCACGGCAATGCAGGCACTGCGCGGTTTTGGTGCTGTACTGCGTTGAGTCACAGTGGAAAGCGTTGGCGGGGCGGGATGGCATAAGTCTTGCGCGCTTTCTTTCACCGCCCAGGCTCGCAGGAGGCACGCCGTGTCGATCCATGTCGCATTGCACCATGTCACGCATTACCGCTACGACCGCGCGGTCGAACTCGGCCCGCAGATCGTGCGCCTGCGCCCGGCCGCCCACAGCCGGACGCGGATTCTCTCCTATGCGCTGAAGGTTTTGCCTGAGCAGCACTTTATCAACTGGCAGCAGGACCCCCAGGGCAACTACCTGGCACGCCTGGTGTTCCCGGAAAAAACCAGCGAGCTGCGGATCGAGGTCGATCTGCTGGCCGAGATGGCGGTGTTCAACCCGTTCGACTTTTTCCTTGAGCCCTACGCCGAGCAAATCCCCTTTGTCTACGCCGCCGACGAACAGCGCGAGCTGGCGCCGTATCTGGAAACCTTGCCGCTGACCCCGAAATTCCAGGCCTACCTGGACGGCATCGACCGAACGCCACTGCCGGCAGTGGATTTCCTGGTGGCCCTCAACCAGCGCCTGAGCGAAGACATCGGCTACCTGATCCGCATGGAACCCGGGGTCCAGACCCCGGAGCAGACCCTGGACAACGCCTCGGGCTCCTGCCGCGACTCGGCCTGGCTGCTGGTCCAGTTGCTGCGCAACCTGGGGCTGGCGGCGCGATTCGTCTCGGGCTACCTGATTCAACTGACCGCGGATGTAAAGGCCCTCGATGGCCCCTCCGGCACCGAGGTCGACTTCACCGACCTGCATGCCTGGTGCGAAGTCTATTTGCCGGGTGCGGGCTGGGTCGGCCTGGATGCCACCTCCGGGCTGTTTGCCGGCGAAGGGCACATTCCGTTGGCGTGCAGCCCCGATCCGTCCTCTGCGGCGCCTATCAGCGGCCTGGTGGAGCCTTGCGGGTGCGAATTCACCCACGAAATGTCGGTTGAGCGGATCTGGGAAGCCCCTCGGGTCACCAAGCCCTACACCGAAGAGCAGTGGCTGGCGATCCAGACCCTGGGGCGGCAGATTGACGCCGACCTGCTGCAAGGCGATGTGCGCCTGACCATGGGCGGCGAGCCGACCTTTGTCTCGATCGACGACCCGGACGGTGCCGAGTGGAACACCGCAGCCCTGGGTGCCGACAAGCGCCGGTTGTCCGCCGAGTTGTTCCAGCGCATGCGCAATCACTACGCGCCCAAGGGCCTGGTGCATTTCGGCCAGGGCAAGTGGTACCCCGGCGAGCAACTGCCGCGCTGGTCGTTGAACTGCTACTGGCGGCGGGACGGTGTGCCGATCTGGCACAACAGCGCCTTGATCGCCGATGAGCATCAGGACTACGGCGCCGATGGCCTGCTGGCTGGACGTTTTCTGGCGAGTGTCGCCGAGCGCCTGAAGCTGCCGGCGCGCTTCGTGTTTGCGGCTTACGAAGACAATTTCTACTACCTGTGGCGCGAGGGCGCCTTGCCGTCCAACGTCACCGCCGAAGATTCGCGCCTGGACGATGCCCTGGAACGCGTGCGGCTGCATAAGGTGTTCAGCCAGGGCCTGGACAAGGTCATCGGCCAGGTCTTGCCCCTGGCGCGCACGGCCAAGGGCGACCAGTGGCAGAGCGGCCGCTGGTACCTGCGCGACAGTCACTGCCGGCTGATTCCCGGGGATTCGCCCCTGGGTTATCGCCTGCCCCTGGGTTCCCAACCCTGGGTCAAGGCAGCGGAGTACCCGTTCATTCACCCGACCGACCCCAATCAGGAGTTCGCCGAGCTGCCCGGCAGCCAGCAACTGCACAGCCATGGCGAACCGTCTCCGGTGGATGAGCGGGTACCGGCCATCGATGAGTCCGCCGACTGGCTGACGCGCACTGCGCTCTGCGCCGAGGCGCGTGAGGGGCGTCTTTATCTGTTTATGCCGCCGCTGGAGCGAGTGGAGGATTACCTGGAGCTGGTGAGCGCCATCGAAGCCACCGCCGAGGAGTTGCACAGCCCGGTGTTGCTGGAAGGGTACGAGCCGCCCAGCGATCCGCGCCTGAGCAACTTCAGGGTCACCCCGGACCCGGGTGTGATCGAGGTCAACGTGCAGCCTTCGGCCAGTTGGGACGAGTTGGTGGAGCGCACCGAGTTTCTCTATGAAGAGGCGCGGCAGAACCGCCTGACCACCGAGAAATTCATGATCGACGGGCGCCACACCGGTACCGGTGGCGGCAACCACTTCGTCCTCGGCGGCGCGACCCCAGCGGACTCGCCCTTCCTGCGGCGCCCGGACCTGCTGCGCAGCCTCATCAGTTACTGGCACAACCACCCCTCGTTGTCCTACCTGTTTTCCGGGTTGTTTATCGGGCCGACCTCCCAGGCGCCCCGGGTCGACGAGGCGCGCAACGATGCCTTGTACGAGCTGGAAATCGCCTTCGCGCAAATGCCCGAACCAGGCCAGGAGTGCGCGCCGTGGCTGGTGGACCGGCTGCTGCGCAACCTGCTGATCGACGTCACCGGCAATACCCACCGGGCCGAGTTCTGCATCGACAAACTGTATTCGCCGGACGGTGCCACCGGACGCCTGGGGCTGCTGGAGCTGCGGGCCTTCGAGATGCCGCCCCATGCGCGCATGAGCCTGGCCCAGCAACTGCTGTTGCGGGCCCTGGTGGCGCGCTTCTGGCGCGAACCTTATGCGCCGGCCAAGCTGGCGCGCTGGGGCACCGAGCTGCATGACCGTTTTATGCTGCCGCACTTTATCGAGCAGGACTTCGCCGACGTCATTGTCGAGCTCAATGCGGCCGGCTACGGGCTGCGCGCCGAATGGTTTGCCGCGCACCTGGAGTTTCGATTCCCGAAGGTGGGGGAATACGCGGTCAGCGGTATCGAGCTGGAACTGCGCCAGGCCCTGGAACCCTGGCATGTGCTGGGGGAAGAGGGCACGGCCGGCGGCACGGTGCGTTACGTCGACTCCTCGCTGGAGCGCCTGCAGGTCAAGCTCAGTGGGCTGGCACCGCAACGCTACATCCTGACCTGCAACGGGGTGGCGGTGCCGTTGCAGCCAACCGGCCGGGTCGGTGAGTTTGTCGCTGGCGTGCGCTATCGCGCCTGGCAGCCGGCCAACTGTCTGCAACCGACCATCCCGGTGCATGCGCCGCTGGTGTTCGACCTGCTCGACACCTGGATGCAGCGCTCCCTGGGCGGTTGCCAGTACCACGTCGCGCACCCGGGCGGGCGGAACTACGACAGCCTGCCGGTCAACGCCAATGAGGCGGAAAGCCGGCGCATGGCGCGCTTTTTCCGCCTGGGCCACACCCCGGGAACCTTGCCCGTGCCGAGCTTGAGCATCAACGACGAGTTGCCGATGACGCTCGATTTACGACGCTTCTAAAGCAGACGCGACGTCCGGAGGATTCGAATATCCGGGCGTCATGTGTCTGCGTTAATCTGACGGTCCTTGCTGTCTGCCGAGTTTTCCATGCCCGACCTGCTTGCCCGCTACCCGCTGACGGCGGGTACTTACCATGAACTGCTGGACGACAGCGGTGCGGTCCGGCCGCACTGGCAGCGCCTGCTCGAGCAATTGCAACGCAGCACGCCGACGCAGTTGGCCCAGCGCCAGGCGCTGCTGACCCGGCAAATTCACGAGAACGGCGTCACCTATAACGTCTACGCCGATCCCAAGGGCGCCGACCGGCCCTGGGAGCTGGACTTGCTGCCCCATGTGATTCCCGCGGACGAGTGGCAGCATTTGTCGGCCGGGATCGCCCAGCGCGCGCGCCTGCTCAACGCCGTGCTGGCCGACCTCTACGGGCCGCAGCGCCTGATCAGCGAAGGCCTGCTGCCGGCTGAGCTGGTGTTTGGCCATAACAATTTCCTGTGGCCGTGCCAGGGTATCCAGCCACCTGACGGCGCCTTCCTGCACCTGTACGCGGTGGACCTGGCGCGCACCCCCGATGGCCGCTGGTGGGTCACCGCCGACCGCACCCAGGCGCCCTCCGGCGCCGGTTATGCCCTGGAAAACCGGATGATCGTGTCCCGGGCCTTTCCCGATCTGTACCGGGACCTGCAAGTGCAGCACCTGGCCGGGTTCTTCCGCACCTTGCAGGAAACCCTGGCCCGCCAGGCTCCGCGAGACGAGGAAGCGCCACTGATCGTGCTGCTGACGCCGGGGCGTTTCAATGAAAGCTATTTCGAACACCTGTACCTGGCGCGGCAGCTGGGCTACCCCCTGGTCGAGGGCGGCGACCTGACCGTGCGCGATGCCACGGTCTACCTGAAAACCCTCAGCGGGCTGCGCCGGGTGCACGCCATCATGCGCCGCCTGGACGATGACTTCTGCGACCCGCTGGAGCTGCGCACCGACTCGGCGCTCGGCGTGCCCGGGCTGCTGGAGGTGGTGCGTCAGGGCCGGGTGCTGGTGGCCAATGCCCTGGGCAGCGGGGTGCTGGAGTCTCCGGGGCTGCTCGGCTTCCTGCCGAAGATCAACCAATACCTGTTCGGCGAAGAGCTGATATTGCCGTCGGTGGCCACCTGGTGGTGCGGCGAGGCGCCGGTGCTGGCCCAGGCCCTGGAGAAAATGCCGGAGCTGCTGATCAAGCCGGCGTTTCCCTCGCAAAGCTTCGCGCCGCTGTTCGGCCGCGACCTGACCCCGGAGCAGCGCGTGGCGTTGGCCGAGCGGATGCGGGCGCGGCCCTATGCCTATGTCGCCCAGGAGTTGGCGCAGCTGTCCCAGGCGCCGATCTGGCAGGCCGACGACGGCCAGTTGCAGCCCCGTGCGATCGGCATGCGGGTCTACGCCGTGGCCAGTGCCGATGGCTATCGGGTGTTGCCCGGGGGCTTGACCCGGGTCGCCGCCGAGGCGGATGCCGAAGTGGTGTCGATGCAGCGCGGTGGCGCGAGCAAGGACACCTGGGTGCTTGGCGAACGGGCGCCCAGCGGCGAGCAGTGGAAGGGCCAGCGCACCATTGGCGTGTACGACCTGGTGCGGCGCGATCCGTACCTGCCGTCGCGGGTGGTGGAGAACCTGTTCTGGTTTGGCCGTTATTGCGAGCGTTGCGATGACAGCGCGCGGCTGTTGCGGATCATGCTCGCGCGCTACGTTGACGGCGATGACCCACAGGCCTTGCAGGCCGCCGTCGACCTGGGCGAAAGCCTGATGCTGCTACCGGATGAAGGTGAGCTGCCGGAGCGCTTGCTGGCGGCGCTGCTGGGTGACGACTGGTCATTCAGCCTGCGGTCCAACCTGCAACGTTTGCAGTGGGCGGCGTCCCAGGTGCGCGGCAAGCTGTCCCGGGAAAACTGGCAGGCCCTGGTGGAGTTGCAGCGCGAAGCCCTGGAGCTGGACACCGAGGAGCCAGACTTTGGCGAGCTGCTGGACTTCCTCAACCGCTTGGTGATGTCCCTGGCGGCGCTGTCCGGGTTTGCCCTGGACGACATGACCCGCGACGAGGGCTGGCGCTTCCTGATGATCGGCCGGCGCATCGAGCGCCTGCAGTTTCTCAGCGCCAGCCTTGCCGCATTCCTGCGTGGCACTGGCGCGTTCGATCAGGCCGGGCTGGAGTGGCTGCTGGAGCTGGGCAACAGCAGCATCACCTACCGCTCGCGCTACCTGGCGGTGGCGCAGTTGATCCCGGTGCTCGACTTGCTGCTGCTGGATGAGCAGAACCCGCACGCCGTGCTGTTCCAGTTGAAACTGGTGACCCGCACCCTGAAGCGCTTGAACGATGACTTCGGTGCCCCCCGCGAAGCCGGCCTGCCCAAATTGGTGGAGCGCCTGTCGCGTTTTGACCTGGGCTGCCTGGAAAACTCCCTGTTTGGCGAAGCCAGCGTGCACGCCGCCATCGATGGCCTGGCCGACCTGTTGCAGGAGATCGCCGATGCCAGCAGCCAGGTGTCCGATCGCCTGGCCTTGCGCCATTTCGCCCATGTCGACGATGTCAGCCAACAAACGGTGTCTGTCTGATGAGCGCCCGGTACCAGATCTTTCACGACACTCATTATCACTACGACAGTCCTGTGTCCCTGGCTCAGCAACTGGCTCACTTGTGGCCGCGAGCCTGCGCCTGGCAGCGTTGCACCGAACAGCAGTTGCTGATCAGCCCGGAGCCGACGGTGCGCCGCGATGAGCTGGATGTGTTCGGCAACCCGCTGACCCGCCTGGCGTTCGAGCGGCCCCATGATGAGTTGCTGGTCAATGCCCAGCTGACGGTCGAGGTGCTGGCCCGGCCGCTGCTGGATTTCAGCCAATCCCCGGACTGGGATGAAACCCGCAGCGCGCTGACCTATAGCGGCCAGCCCTTGTCGGCAGCGTTGCTGGACGCCTGCCGTTATCGGTTTGAATCGCCCTATGTGCACCTGAAGAAAAGCTTCGTCGAGTTTTCCGCGAGCTGTTTCCCGAGCGGGCGCCCGCTGTTGCTCGGGGTGCAGGCGCTGATGGAGAAGATCTTCAGCGAGTTCACCTTCGACGCCGAGGCTACCCAGGTCGCTACGCCCTTGGTGGAAGTGCTGGAACGGCGGCGCGGCGTGTGCCAGGACTTTGCCCACTTGATGCTCGCCTGCGTGCGTTCCCGCGGGCTGGCGGCGCGTTATGTCAGCGGCTACCTGTTGACCCAGCCACCGCCCGGGCAACCCAGGCTGATTGGCGCCGATGCGTCCCACGCCTGGGTTTCGGTGTTTTGTCCGGTGCTGGGTTGGGTGGATTTCGACCCGACCAACAACGTCCAGCCGGCGCTGGAGCACATCACCCTGGCCTGGGGTCGGGATTTTTCCGATGTCTCGCCGCTGCGCGGGGTGATTCTGGGCGGCGGCAACCACGATCCGGAAGTGCAGGTCACGGTGATGCCCCTGGAGTGACTGCGGTTTGCCGGGCTTTCACCCAGGCGTGGTTGTACCAACGGCGGGGCTGGCGAACGGGATTTTTTGAGGGGGCGAGACCCGTGGGTCAAGGGGTGGGTCTGTGAGGACCGGCAGCGTGGCTGCCGATCCTGGGCACAGATCCCGGGGCCTGATCGGAACATCGGGCCCGGCGGGTATCAGGCCTGGGGAGCCTGATTGTCTACGGCGTCACTATCATCGGCTGCCACTTCACCTTCTGCTTCCGGGTTCAGTGCGCTGGCTTCTTCTTCAGCGGTCGCTTTCTTGCGTTGCAACTTTTCCTCTTTCTTCTGCTCCTTTGCCAGGTCTCTCTGACGTTTGGCGAAGGAGTAATTAGGTTTAGCCATGGGCGATCCTCTTGGGGTCGAAGGTGAGGTTGAGCGGCGCGTATTCTGCCTTGTATCGGGCCTGGGCGGTTAGCTGGGTTTTTGTTCGGCCCATTTTGCCGGGGCCGAAGGTTGCCAGGCGTCCAGTACATCCAGCAGTTCTGCGGGCGATTCGCTCATTTGCAGCATGGCACGGTGCGGAGCCCGAACGAAGCCTTCGCCGACGATATGATCGAGAAAACCACTGAGCTTTTCATAAAAACCGTTCACTTCCAGCAGACCCAGCGGCTTGCCGTGGTAGCCCAGCTGACCCCAGGTCCAGACTTCGAACAGCTCTTCCAGGGTGCCGAGACCGCCTGGCAGAGCGATAAAGGCGTCGCTCAATTGGGCCATGCGCGCCTTGCGTGCGTGCATGCCATCGACCACTTCCAGGCGGGTCAGACCGGTGTGGCCGATCTCCGAGTCCTTCAGGCTTTGCGGGATGATCCCGATCACTTCGCCGCCGGCCGCCAGGGCCGCATCGGCAACAATCCCCATCAGCCCGACGGCGCCGCCGCCGTAGACCAGGGTCAGCTTGCGCTCGGCCAGGGCCCGCCCGAGGGCAGCGGCCGCTTCACGGTAAACGGGGTTGGTGCCGGTGCTGGCACCGCAGAACACACAGACAGACGTTAATGGCATGCCTTACTCCCAGGTCATTGAGGGCCCAAGAGTAATGGCTTGAGGGTGATGCGCCAAACGTTAAACCTCGTGTTGCGGGGTTTCATGGGTGCCGCTGGCCCCACAGGCATAGGCGGCGAGCAAGCTGCGAAACAGGCTGTTGAGAGGCATGACGGTGCTCCGGCTGGGGGAATGAGCGGATCATAAAGGCCGAGTCGGCCCCGGGCCGGTCAATTGTCTTAATCGGGGCTATAGGTCGAAAGTTGTATACAATTTCTTGATGCAAATCATAGGAACTTGCGAAGTTTTCAGGCAGTCTTCACCCCCATGGATTCAGATGGATTTTGTTAAACCCTGCCTTGGAGATTCACCATGTTTGCCAAACTTGTTGCGGTATCCCTGTTGACACTGGCTAGCAGCCAATTGATGGCCGCCGAATGCAAGGTCGATGTTGATTCCACCGACCAGATGTCCTTCAACACGAAGGAGATCACCATCGACAAGAGCTGCAAGACGTTCACCGTCAACCTGACCCACTCCGGCAGCTTGCCGAAGAACGTCATGGGCCATAACTGGGTCCTGAGCAAAACCGCCGACATGGCCGGTATTGCCACCGACGGCATGGCCGCCGGCATCGACAAGAGCTACCTGAAAGATGGCGACACCCGCGTTATTGCCCACACCAAAATCATCGGTGCTGGCGAAAAAGACTCGGTGACCTTCGACGTGTCGAAGCTGACTGCTGGCGAAAGCTACCAGTTCTTCTGCTCGTTCCCAGGCCACAACTCGATGATGAAAGGCGCTGTGGTCCTGAAGTGATCGGTTGACCCGGCAGCAACAAAAAAGCCGCTTTCCTGATAAGGGAAAGCGGCTTTTTTTATTGAGGGAGCCCGCTCCCTGGCCATAGGTGTTAGCGGGACCAGGGCCCGCAGGGGCTCACGGCGCGAAGGGCATTTCGCGTTTGTGGTGGGTTTTGCGGTAGGTGTCGCAAATGATCTTGAACGCTTCTTCGCGCACCGGCTGGCCGTGCAGGAAGGCGTCGATCTCGGTGTAGGTGACGCCGTGGGAGGCTTCATCCGGTTTGCCCGGCGACAGGTCTTCAAGGTCGGCGGTGGGGACTTTTTCCACCAGGGACTCCGGCGCGCCGAAATGCCGGGCGATGGCCCGTACCTGGTTCTTCACCAGGCCGCTCAAGGGGGCCAGGTCGCAGGCCCCGTCACCGAACTTGGTGAAGAAACCCATCACCGCCTCGGCGGCATGGTCGGTGCCGATCACCAGGCCATGGGCGGCGCCGGCGATGGTGTACTGGGCCACCATGCGCATCCGCGCCTTGGTGTTGCCGAGAACGAAATCCACCGACACCGCGTGCTGCCCTTCAAAGGCGGCGACTTCATTGGCCAGGGCCTTGACCGCAGGGCCGATATTGACCGTGTGCCGCTCATCGGGGGCGATGAAGTCCACCGAGGCCTGGGCATCGTGCTCGTCGAACTGGGTTTCGTAGGGCAGGCGCACGGCGATGAAACGGTACTTGTCGTCACCCGTGCGTGCGCGCAGTTCGCGCATGGCCCGTTGTGCCAAGAGGCCTGCGGTGAGGGAGTCGACACCGCCGCTGATGCCCAGCACCAGGGATTTGAGCCCCGAGTTGAGCAGGCAGTCCTGGATAAAGGTCACGCGCCGGGCGACTTCCGCCTCCAGGGCGGCCTGGTCCTGGAACGGTGCCTGGACCTTGAGCTGCTGCGCAATCTCACGCTGTACGGCTTGCATGATTCACTCCTTGCTTGATGTGCCTGAAAGGGCGGCAGGTACTTGGAAAACGTGGCGCAGGTAACCTACGAAGTTCGGATCCCGGCAATGGGTCTTGCCCGCTTCGTCGGAGATCTTGGCGACCGGCTGGCCATTGCAGGCGGCCATTTTAAGCACGATGCTCATCGGCTCGACACCGGGAATATCGCAGGTCAGGTTGGTGCCGATGCCGAAGCTGACATTGATCCGACCACGCAGCGCCCGGAAAATCTCCAGGGAGCGGGGCAGTGTCAGGCTGTCGGAGAACACCAGGGTCTTGCTCATCGGCTCGATGCCCAGCTTGTGGTAATGGGCGATGGCTTTTTCGGCCCACAGGATCGGATCGCCGGAATCGTGGCGCAAACCGTCGAAGAGCTTGGCGAAGTACAGGTCGAAGTCGCCGAGAAAGGCGTCGGTGGTGATGCAGTCGGTCAGGGCGATACCCAGCAGGCCGCGGTACTCGCGGACCCAGCAGTCCAGGGCGGCGATCTGGCTGTCGATCAGCCGTGGGCCGAGCTGCTGGTGGGCCATGATCCATTCGTGGGCCATGGTGCCCAGGGGCTTCATGTCCAGCACCCGCGACAGGTGCACGTTGCTGGTGCCGACGAAGCGCCCGGGGAAGTCGTGCTTGAGCACGTTCACCACTTCCTCCTGCACGCGGTAGGAGAAGCGCCGGCGGGTGCCGAAGTCGGCGACCTGCAGCTCCGAAAGCTCTTCGCTGCTGGCGTTGGCGCTGAGCCAGTCGAACTTGCGGTACAGCTGCTCGCGCGCCTGCTCCAGCACCACTTCGCGGTAGCGATAGCGGTTACGCACTTCGCTGACGATGGCCAGCATCGGCACTTCAAACAGGATCACGTGCAGCCAGGGCCCGCGCAGGCGGATAAACAGCTCGCCGTCCTCGATGCCGGTGTAGACATAGCGCAGGTTGAAGCGGAACAGACCGAGAAAACGCAGGAAGTCGGGCTTGAGGAAGCTGATGCGCTCCAGGGAGCTCAGTTGGTCGGCGCTCAGGCTGAGTTCGGCCAGGCGTTCGAACTGGTAGCGGATTTCTGCCAGGTACGGCCGCAGGTCCTCGCTGTTACGGCAACGGAACTCCCATTCGACTTCCACGTTGGGGTAGTTGTGCAGCACCGCCTGCATCATGGTCAATTTGTAGAAGTCGGTGTCGAGCAGGTTCTGCACGATGCGATCGGCAAACACACTCTCGCTCATAACGGGAATCTCCAGGCGGGCCGCGTAGAAATGCGCGGCTTTGCAGCTTTTTTCAATGAAGGCGGTAGTGGCGCATATCCGCAGTCTGTTTTGCCAGCGTTTTTTTAGCGGGCGCGGCCGAGCCGCTAGGGGGTCGGGCTGTCGACCTGCTCCAGCATCCAGCGCACAAAGTCGCGGACCTTGGGCACTTCGGCGGAATGCTCGGGGTAGGCGATGAAGTACGCATCGTTACTGGGCATCGCGTACTGCCAGGCGATCACCAGCTTGCCGTCGTTCAACTCTTCCTCCACCAGAAAGCGCGGTAGCAGGGCCACGCCGCAACCGACCTGGGCGGCGCGGATGCACATGTAGAAGGTTTCGAAGCGTGGGCCGTGATAGCTGTGTTCGGTGTGGTAGCCCTGGCTGTCGAACCAGTCGTGCCAGGCCTGAGGCCGGGAGGCATTCTGCAGCAGCACCAGATCGGCCAGTTGCGTCGGGTCGGTGAACGGCTGGTCCGGCAGACTGCCCGGGGCGCAGACCGCCACCAGCTCTTCGCTGAACAGCTTCAGGCACTCGGTACCGGGGCGCGAACCCTGGCCGAAGTAGAACGCCAGGTCGCTGCGGCCCTGCAGCAAATCATCGGCCTCCTGCTCGTTGCACAGGTCCAGATGGATATGCGGATGACGCAGGCGCCAGCCCTTGAGGCGTGGCACCAGCCAGCGCGCGCCGAAGGTCGAGGGCGTGGACACCCGCAGCACTTCGGTTTCACCGCCGTAGGAACGCAGGTAGTGGGTCGACATCTCGACCTGGGTCAGGATCTTGCGCACTTCCACCAGGTACAGGTCGCCGGCCGGGGTCATCTGCAAGCGTCGGCGCACGCGGCGGAACAACAGGTGTTGCAGCAGCTCTTCGAGTTGCGCCACCTGCTTGCTGACCGCGCTTTGGGTCAGGTTCAGCTCTTCGGCGGCACGGGTGAAGCTCAGGTGGCGGGTGACCGCTTCGAAACACTGCAAGGCGGTGATCGAGGGCAGGTGGCGTTTGTTCAGCATGGCGCAAGGTCCCTGGTTCTTGTCTCAGCGCTGCTTGGCCGACGCAGCATGAATAAACGGAATGATATCTCGCCTAATCGTCGTTTGTTGGCAAGTCTCAGGCCAGCTACAACTACAGGCCTCAATAGCTGGTTTATCGGCTACGACTTTTTGTTTTTTCATCTGTAAGGAGTGACCCATGGTTGCCGCATTGCTTGATCGTCTCGGTGTGAACCCGGCCCTGTATCAGTCGGGCAGCCAGCCCGTGCACTCGCCGATCGACGGCAGCCGCATCGCCGCCGTGAACTGGGAAGGTGCAGCCGAAGTCGAGCAACAGGTCAGTCGCGCAGAGCATGCATTCGAACTCTGGCGCAAGGTGCCGGCGCCCCGTCGCGGCGAGCTGGTCCGCCAGTTCGGCGAAGTGTTGCGCGAGTACAAGGCCGACCTTGGCGAGCTGGTGTCCTGGGAAGCCGGCAAGATCACCCAGGAAGGCCTGGGTGAAGTGCAAGAGATGATCGACATCTGCGACTTCGCCGTCGGCCTGTCGCGCCAGCTCTACGGTTTGACCATCGCCTCCGAGCGTCCTGGCCACCACATGCGTGAAACCTGGCACCCACTGGGCGTGGTCGGGGTGATCAGCGCGTTCAACTTCCCGGTGGCGGTCTGGGCCTGGAACACCACCCTGGCGCTGGTCTGCGGCAACCCGGTGATCTGGAAACCGTCGGAGAAAACCCCGCTGACCGCCCTGGCCTGCCAGGCGTTGTTCGAGCGCGTGCTGAAAAACTTCAGCGACGCTCCGCCCTACCTCAGCCAGGTGATCATCGGCGGGCGTGAAGCCGGCGCCGCGCTGGTGGACGATCCGCGTGTGGCCCTGATCAGCGCCACCGGCAGCACCCGCATGGGCCGTGAAGTGGCGCCCAAAGTCGCCGCGCGCTTTGCCCGCAGCATCCTCGAGCTGGGCGGCAACAACGCGATGATCCTCGGCCCAAGCGCCGACCTGGACATGGCGGTGCGCGCCATTCTGTTCAGCGCCGTCGGCACCGCCGGCCAGCGTTGCACGTCCCTACGTCGACTGATTGCCCATGAGTCGGTCAAGGAAGAAATTGTCACCCGGCTCAAGGCGGCCTACTCCAAGGTGCGGATCGGTCATCCGCTGGAAGGCAACCTGGTCGGCCCGCTGATCGACAAACACAGCTTCGACAATATGCAGGACGCCCTGGAGCAGGCCTTGAGCGAAGGCGGCCGGGTGTTTGGCGGCAAGCGGCAGTTGGAAGAGCAGTTCCCGAATGCCTATTACGTGTCGCCGGCCATCGTCGAGATGCCTGAGCAGAGCGACGTGGTGCGCGATGAAACCTTTGCCCCGATCCTCTACGTGGTCGGCTACACCGAGTTTGCCGAAGCGCTGCGCCTGAACAACGCTGTGCCTCAGGGCCTGTCGTCGTGCATCTTCACCACCGATGTGCGCGAAGCCGAGCAGTTCATGTCGGCGGTGGGCAGCGACTGCGGCATCGCCAACGTCAACATCGGCCCGAGCGGCGCGGAAATCGGCGGCGCCTTCGGTGGCGAGAAAGAAACCGGTGGCGGTCGTGAGTCCGGCTCCGATGCGTGGCGCGGTTACATGCGCCGCCAGACCAACACCGTCAACTACTCCCTGGAACTGCCACTGGCCCAGGGCATTACCTTCGATTGAATGAGGGCGGCAAACCTGTAGCCGCTGCCGAGTTTGGTGAGGCTGCGTTGGACGCTGGAGTGCATCCGGGAACGGGGCGTTGTTTTTCAGGGCCAGCGTAGTCTTCGGCAGCGGCTACAACTGAAGCGGGTGTCCGGGGAGGGCGTTGTTTGCGAGAAGCAGCGTCCGAACGGCGGGCCGAGCCTGCGGCAGCGGTTACAGCGGCGAATGCAAACCTGTATGTGGTTGATTTCGGAGTCTGGCAATGGCGTTACGCGAAGAGTGTCTATGGGAAAAACTGACGCCGCAAAGGCCTGACAACGCCGCGCTCAACGGCGAGGTCGCGGTGGATGTCTGTGTGATTGGCGCAGGCTTTACCGGTTTGTCGGCGGCGGTGCATTTGCTGGAGCAGGGCAAGCGGGTCTGCGTGCTGGAGGCTCACCGCGCGGGGCATGGCGGCTCGGGGCGCAACGTCGGCCTGGTCAACGCCGGGATGTGGATCGCGCCCGACGATATCGAGGCCGGCTTCGGCGAGCAGGTCGGCAGCCAGCTCAACCGCATGCTGGGCGCGGCGCCGTCCCTGGTGTTCAGCCTGGTGGACAAATACCGCATTGATTGCCAGTTGCGCCGTGAAGGCACCTTGCACATGGCCCATAACGCCCGGGGCGAGGCCGACCTGCGCAGTCGCGAACAACAATGGAAGCGCCGTGGCGCGCCGGTGGAGTTGCTGACCGGTGCCGCATGCGAAGCCGCCACCGGCACCCAGAAGATTGCCGCCGCGCTCCTGGATCGACGCGCCGGCACCATCAACCCCATGGCCTATACCTCGGGCCTTGCCAAGGCAGCGGTGGACCTGGGCGGGCTATTGTTCGACCACTCGCCGGTTACTCGCCTGGAACGCCAGGGCCAGCGCTGGTCGGTGCAAACGGCTCAGGGCTCGGTGCTGGCCGAGCAGGTGGTGATTGCCTCCAATGCTTACACCGAAGGCGACTGGACCGAACTGCGGCGCAATTTCTTCCCCGGTTACTACTACCAGGTTGCCTCCCGGCCTCTGACGGAAGACGCCGCGCAGCAAATCCTGCCGGGTGGCCAGGGCTCCTGGGACACGCGCCAGGTGCTGAGCAGCATCCGCCGCGATGCCGAAGGCCGCCTGCTGCTCGGCAGCCTGGGCAACGGCAACCAGAAACCCGCCTGGTTCCTCAAGGCCTGGGCCGATCGGGTGCAGCAGCATTACTTCCCGTATCTCAAGCCGGTGGAGTGGGAGTGCACCTGGACCGGCTGCATCGCCTTCACCCCCGATCACCTGATGCGTCTGTTCGAACCTGCGCCCGGTTTAGTGGCAGTCACCGGTTACAACGGGCGTGGCGTCACCACCGGGACCGTGGTCGGCAAAGCCTTTGCCGATTACCTGTGTAACGGAAACCCTCAAGCCCTGCCGATTCCCTTCGCGCCCATGCAGCCGCTGGCCGGGGTGGGCCTGCGCAGTTGCCTGTACGAGGCCGGGTTCTCTCTGTATCACGCGGGCCAGTGCCTGCGGATCGTCATCTGATCGGCGAAATTCAACCCCTGGGGCGGCGCTTTTCGGCGCAGCGACTAGCCTGTAATGGTGCGGCTCGTAGCAGTGCCGCACCAGCAGTGTGCACTTCGGTGACGCAGGCTGTTACAGGCTGGTTGCACGTTGATTTGCGCCGTGGTTGCAATGATGGCGCGTGCGGGTTGCGCCTTTCATTTTTTACGGTTTCACCTTCCGCGGTTTAGACGGTTGCACGCCCAATAAAAAAGGGCTCGAAACAGTCGAAATAACAACATCAGAACGACTTTTTTCAGAATAAAAAACCAATGGCACGGCCCTTGCTCTGAGCATTCAGTGAAGTCGCATTGCCAACTAAAAAAACCTTGGAGCACCACCCCATGTCCCAGACGTTTTACAAGAAAGGCTTTCTGGCCCTCGCAGTGGCAACTGCGCTGGGTGTTTCTGCGTTTGCTCAGGCCGACCTGAAGATCGGCGTAGCGGGTCCCATGACTGGCGCCAACGCGGCATTTGGCGAGCAGTACATGAAGGGTGCACAGGCAGCGGCTGACGAAATCAACGCCAAGGGCGGCGTCAACGGCGAAAAGATCGTCCTGGTCAAGGGCGATGACGCTTGCGAGCCCAAGCAAGCGGTGGCCGTGGCCAACCGCCTGGTGGATCAGGACAAGGTCGCAGGCGTGGTCGGGCACTTCTGCTCGTCCTCGACCATTCCGGCGTCCGAGGTGTACAGCGATGCGGGCGTGATCGCCATTACCCCGGGCTCGACCAACCCGCAGGTTACCGAGCGCGGCCTGAGCGCCATGTTCCGCATGTGCGGGCGTGACGACCAGCAGGGCATCGTTGCCGGCGACTACATCGTCGATGTGCTCAAGGGCAAGAAAGTCGCGGTGCTGCACGACAAGGACACCTACGGCCAGGGCCTGGCGGATGCCACCAAGGCACAGCTGACCAAGCGCGGCGTGACCCCGGTGCTGTACGAAGGCCTGACCCGTGGCGAGAAAGACTTCAGCGCCGTCGTGACCAAGATCCGCTCCGTGGGGGCCGATGTCGTGTACTTCGGTGGTCTGCATCCGGAAGCCGGTCCACTGGTACGCCAACTGCGCGAGCAGGGCCTCAAGGACGTGAAATTCATGTCCGATGACGGCATCGTCACCGACGAACTGGTCACCACTGCTGGCGGCCCGCAATACGTCGACGGCGTGTACATGACCTTCGGTGCCGACCCGCGCCTGCTGCCAGACAGCAAGACCGTGGTCGACGCTTTCCGCAAGGCCGGCACCGAGCCTGAAGGCTACACCCTGTACGCCTACGCGTCGGTCCAGGCCCTGGCTGCCGGCTTTGGCGGCGCCAAGTCGAACAAGGGTGAAGACGCGGCCAAATGGCTGAAAGCCAATCCGGTGAAAACCGTGATGGGCGAGAAGACCTGGGACGCCAAAGGCGACCTGAAGATCTCCGACTACGTGGTCTACCAGTGGGACAAGGACGGCAAATACCACCAGCTCGAAAAACAGAAGTGACATGAGCGTCTGAGAACCGGTTTACGGTCCGGCGAGCAAGGTTCAGGCACTTTCAACGTCGCCTGAGCCTGGTGCAACTGACCGTACACCGGTTCTGAGCCGTCCGGCACCGCCCCCCGGTGTCGGCCGGTTGCCCGTGCAGTACTTGTCTTTTCTCGTAGAGCTGCACAATGGCCGTGTTGCGCCGGTGGCTGAACACCAGTCCGTCGTCTCCGCTGTGTGCAGTCTCTCAAATGCGTGAGATTGCGTTATGGATGGTATTTTCCTGCAGCAACTGATCAATGGACTGACCCTCGGGTCTGTCTATGGTCTGATCGCCATAGGCTACACAATGGTCTACGGCATCATTGGCATGATCAACTTCGCCCATGGCGAGGTTTACATGATTTCCGCTTACCTCGCGGCAATCAGTCTGGCTCTGCTGGCCTACTTTGGCATCGAATCCTTCCCGCTACTCATTCTCGGCACCCTGGTCTTTACCGTCGTCGTGACGGGGGTCTACGGCTGGGTCATCGAGCGCGTCGCCTACAAACCCCTGCGCAACTCCACCCGCCTGGCGCCGCTGATCAGCGCCATCGGTATCTCGCTGATCCTGCAGAACTATGCGCAGATCAGCCAGGGCGCCAAGCAACAGGGTGTGCCAACGCTGTTGGCCGGTGCCTGGAAGGTCGATATCGGCAGCGGTTTCGTCCAGCTCACCTACACCAAGATCTTCATCCTGGTTGCGGCATTCGCCGGCATGGCGTTGCTGACCTACATCATCAAGTACACCAAGCTTGGCCGCATGTGCCGTGCTACCCAGCAAGACCGCAAGATGGCCTCGATCCTCGGGATCAACACCGACCGCGTGATCTCCTATGTGTTCGTCATCGGCGCCGCCATGGCTGCGCTGGCGGGCGTGCTGATCACCATGAACTACGGCACGTTCGACTTCTATGCCGGCTTTGTCATCGGGATCAAGGCGTTTACCGCCGCGGTTCTCGGCGGCATTGGCTCGCTGCCGGGCGCGATGCTGGGCGGGATCATCCTCGGGATCTCCGAGTCGCTGTTCTCCGGGTTGATCAACTCCGACTACAAAGATGTGTTCAGTTTCTCGCTGCTGGTGCTGATTCTGATCTTCCGTCCCCAAGGCCTGCTGGGTCGCCCACTCGTGGCGAAGGTATAAGTATGTCTGCTGCCAATAAACCGATTGATATCAAAAAGAGCGTTATCGACGCCGTGCTGGCCGGGCTGATCTCGTTGATCGTGTTCGGGCCGATTGTCGGCGTGGTCCTGGATGGCTACAGCTTCAACCTGCAGCCGGCGCGCGTCGGCTGGCTGGTGGCGATCGTGATGATCGGCCGCCTGGCCATGAGCCTGTTCCTGCAGACCCCCAAGGGCCTGAAGATTCTCCAGGGCTTCGAGAGCACCGGCTCCGGCGTGCATGTGCGCCCGCCGGACTACAAGTCGCGGCTGCGCTGGATCATTCCGGTGCTGATCGTGATTGCCATCGTGTTCCCGATCTTCGCCAACAAGTACCTGCTGACCGTGGTGATCCTCGGCCTGATCTATGTGTTGCTGGGCCTGGGCCTGAACATCGTGGTCGGCCTGGCTGGCCTGCTCGACCTGGGTTACGTGGCCTTTTATGCCATCGGCGCCTACGGCCTGGCATTGGGTTACCAGTACCTGGGCCTGGGTTTCTGGTCGGTGCTGCCGCTGGCGGCGATTGCGGCGGCGCTGGCCGGCTGCATACTCGGCTTCCCGGTCTTGCGAATGCACGGTGACTACCTGGCCATCGTGACCCTGGGTTTTGGCGAGATCATCCGCCTGGTGCTCAACAACTGGCTGTCCTTCACCGGCGGGCCCAACGGCATGCCGGTGCCATCGCCGACCTTCTTCGGCCTGGAGTTCGGCCGCAAGGCCAAGGATGGCGGTGTGCCGTTCCATGAGTTTTTCGGCATGGACTACAACCCCAATCTGAAATTCCTGTTTATCTACATCGTGCTGTTCCTGGTGGTGCTGCTGGTGCTCTACGTCAAGCATCGCCTGACCCGCATGCCGGTCGGCCGGGCCTGGGAAGCCTTGCGCGAAGACGAAATCGCCTGCCGGGCCATGGGCCTGAACCACGTGCTGGTCAAGCTCTCGGCGTTCACCATCGGCGCCTCGACCGCGGGTCTGGCCGGGGTGTTCTTCGCCAGCTACCAGGGCTTCGTCAACCCGTCGTCCTTCACCTTTTTCGAGTCGGCGCTGATCCTGGCCATCGTGGTGCTGGGTGGCATGGGTTCGACGGTGGGCGTGGTGATTGCCGCGTTCGTGCTCACCGTGGCCCCGGAACTGCTGCGCAGCTTCTCCGAGTACCGGGTGCTGCTGTTCGGGGTGTTGATGGTGTTGATGATGATCTGGCGACCCCGTGGCCTGATTCGCATCAGCCGTACCGGTGTGACCCCGCGTAAAGGTGTCCTGACCCAGAGGAGCGCATCATGAGTGATGAAGTGATTCTCTCGGTAGAGAACCTGATGATGCACTTCGGCGGGATCAAGGCCCTGAGCGACGTCAGCCTCAAGGTGCGCCGCAACTCGATCTTCGCCCTGATCGGCCCCAACGGTGCAGGCAAGACCACGGTGTTCAACTGCCTGACCGGGTTCTACAAGGCCTCCGGTGGGCGTATCGAACTCAATACCCGGGGCCAGAGCACCAACGTCATCAAACTGCTCGGCGAGCCTTTTCGCGCCACTGACTTTGTGTCGCCCAAAAGCTTTGCCAGCCGCCTGTATTACAAGATGTTCGGCGGCACCCACCTGGTGAACCGGGCGGGCCTGGCGCGGACCTTCCAGAACATTCGCCTGTTCAAGGAAATGTCGGTGCTGGAGAACCTGCTGGTGGCCCAGCACATGTGGGTTAACCGCAATATGCTGGCCGGCATTCTCAACACCAAGGGCTACCAGAAGGCCGAGAGTGACGCGCTGGACCACGCTTTCTACTGGCTGGAAGTGGTGGACCTGGTGGACTGCGCCAACCGCCTGGCCGGTGAATTGTCCTACGGCCAGCAGCGGCGCCTGGAAATTGCCCGGGCCATGTGCACCCGTCCGCAGATCATCTGCCTCGACGAACCGGCCGCCGGCCTCAACCCTCAGGAAACCGAAGCGCTGAGCGCGATGATCCGTCTGCTGCGTGACGAGCACGATCTGACCGTGGTGCTGATTGAACACGACATGGGCATGGTGATGAGTATTTCCGACCACATCGTGGTGCTCGACCACGGCAACGTGATCGCCGAAGGCGGGCCGGAGGCGATCCGCAACGATCCGAAAGTGATTGCCGCCTACCTGGGTGCCGACGAAGAGGAGCTGGTATGACTCAACCTATCCTCGAACTCAAGGACTTGGACGTTTACTACGGCCCGATCCAGGCCCTGAAGAAGGTCTCGCTGCACATCAATGAAGGCGAGACCGTGAGCCTGATCGGCTCCAACGGTGCCGGCAAGTCGACGTTGCTGATGTCGATTTTCGGCCAGCCCCGGGCCGAGTCCGGGCAGATCCTCTACCGTGGCGTGGACATCACCCACAAGTCGTCGCACTACATCGCCTCCAACGGTATCGCCCAGTCGCCGGAAGGGCGACGGGTGTTCCCGGATATGACGGTGGAGGAAAACCTGCTGATGGGCACCATCCCCATCGGCGACAAGCACGCCACCGAAGACATGCAGCGCATGTTCGACCTGTTCCCCCGGCTCAAGGAGCGGCGTACTCAGCGGGCCATGACCATGTCGGGCGGTGAACAGCAGATGCTGGCCATTGCCCGGGCGCTGATGAGCCGGCCCAAGCTGCTGTTGCTGGATGAGCCGAGTCTGGGCCTGGCGCCGATTGTGGTGAAACAGATCTTCTCCACCCTGCGTGAGCTGGCGGGCAGCGGCATGACCATCTTCCTGGTGGAGCAGAACGCCAACCATGCGCTGAAGTTGTCGGACCGGGCTTATGTGATGGTCAACGGCGAGATCCGGCTGAGCGGCACCGGGCAGGAACTGCTGGTCAATGAGGAGGTGCGCAACGCGTATCTGGGCGGCCACTGACGCCCTGCACTGTGGATAAAACCCGCCCCGATGTGCCTTGGCCATCGGGGCCTTTTTTTGTCCACAGGCGCCTGAAAAAGCTGAAACGGAGGGCGTTTTATCGGATGTCCACAGCGGGCACTGGAAATTGTGGAAAACATTATTCGCAAGCTATCAAAGCGCGGCATAAAGCCGCTGCAATTAGTTGTTTTGTCACGGTTTTGACTTGTCCCCGTTTGCTGTGGAACTGGCTGTGGGTAACGTGGGAGTAGCTGGCTGGAGGCCTTGATTGGCGTGGCCTGCAGGCGGGTGGTTGTTTTTTGATCAAGGGTTTTTGATGAAGCGGGCGGCGCGATTGTCAACCCCTTTATTGTCGCAGCCAGACGCTCTTGAAGGTGTCCCTCAGCCTGTGGATAAGTCTGTGACTAAACTCTGGAAAGACTCGGCTAAGCGCCGTAGTTACTGGCTTCAAGCCATCTCCTTAAACCGCTGTTTAGTGGTAAAACCCCTAGGGGCTGCATGATGGCCATGGGCGGGTCAAGCAAAAAACTTGCAAAGCCGGGCTGCAAGCCCTGTGGACAGCGGCTTCCAGACTTTTGCACTTGCCCCCAAAGACTGTGGACCGGCCTGTGGATAAGATGCGCGCAGATGGCTGCAGGCCATGTAAATCAACGCCTTGCGCCCGCTGATCGTTTTTCGTACAGCGATCCATCATTTATCACGCAAATCCTGTAGCCGCTGCCGAAGGCTCGGGCCGCGTTCGGACGCGGGCCCTCAATTTCGCCGTGAAGTACCTGACACCCCTCTATCGCCCATCCGGGCCAGCGCCGCCTCGCGGCTCGGCAGCGGCTATGGGTGCAACGTCTGGTTGCCGCTCGGAGCGAGGCCGGGCATGCTGCGAAGCGATTTTCCATTCCAATGGCTGCGCGCCACCCAGCAAGGAGAACACCATGACTTCCACCCTGTTTATCACCGGGGCCACTTCCGGTTTTGGCGAAGCCTGTGCCCGGCGTTTCGCCGAGGCCGGCTGGTCGCTGGTGCTCACCGGTCGTCGTGAAGAGCGCCTGAACGCGTTGTGCGCCGAGCTTTCCAAACAGACACAGGTGCATGGCCTGGTGCTCGATGTGCGTGACCGCAAGGCGATGGAGGAGGCGATCGCCAACCTGCCGCCGTCCTTCAGCACGCTGCGCGGCCTGATCAACAACGCCGGCCTGGCCCTGGGCGTCGATCCGGCGCCCAAGTGCGACCTGGATGACTGGGACACCATGGTCGACACCAACATCAAGGGCCTGATGTACAGCACCCGCCTGTTGCTGCCCCGGCTGATCGCCCACGGTCGCGGCGCCGGGATCATCAACCTGGGGTCCATCGCCGGCAACTACCCGTATCCGGGCAGCCATGTCTATGGCGCGAGCAAGGCCTTCGTCAAACAGTTCTCCCTGAACCTGCGCTGCGACCTGCAGGGCACCGGCGTACGGGTGACCAATATCGAGCCGGGCCTGTGCGAGAGCGAGTTCTCCCTGGTGCGCTTTGCCGGTGACCAGGCGCGCTACGACGCGACCTACGCCGGTGCCGAGCCGATCCAGCCGCAGGACATCGCCGAGACGATTTTCTGGGTGCTCAACACCCCGGCCCACATCAATATCAACAGCCTGGAGCTGATGCCGGTCAGCCAGACCTGGGCCGGCTTCTCGATTGAGCGCAACGCCAAGCCCTGAGGCATGTACGTGGGGCGCGCGCAGCCTGGCGGCACAACTCCCTGTAGTCGCTGCCGCAGGCTCGGTCCGCGTTCGGACACTGGTCAGCGGCAACACCCCCACCTATCGGCCTACCTCCAAGACGCTCGCCAGCTACAGTTGTTGTGCCTGGAAACACATAAGCTGATTCGTTTCAGCTTGAGGTCAGCCCAGCCCAGGTAGAATCCCCGCCAGACACTTCGCTACCGTCTCCTTCGAGGCGGTGGGTTTGAGGTTCGATAGGAGGCGTTGTGAGTAACCGAGGTGAGCAGGTTCTGCTCAAGCAATCGACCGTACTGATGTTCGCCGTGGCGATCGCCGGTATCGTCACGGGTTTTGTTTCTGGTGCCCAATCCATCCTGTTCGATGGCTTTTTTTCCCTGATCGCGACCTTTATCAAAGTCCTGATGCTGATCACCGCCAAGCTGATCGCCAAGGAAAGCAACCAGCGTTTCCAGTTCGGCTTCTGGCACCTGGAACCCATGGTGCTGTTGATCGAAGGCAGCTTCCTGCTGTTAATCGCGATCTACGCCTTTCTCAACGGTGTGTTCGGCATCATCAATGGCGGGCGTGAGATCGAGTTGGGGCTGGTGATCATCTACGCCGCGGTATTCACCGTGGTCGAGTTCGCTTATTTCTTCTACATCCGCCATCGCAACCGCACGCTCAAGTCCACCCTGATCCAGTTCGACAACATCAGTTGGCTGGTGGACGCCATGCTGTCCGTCGGCCTGTTGGTGAGCTTTCTCGCCGCTTTGCTGCTCAAGAGCCAGGGCTACCACGACTGGGCGATGTACGTTGACCCGCTGATCCTGATCCTGCTGGCGCTGAGCATGCTGCCCGCGGCGTTCAAGATCCTGCGGCCGGCGCTGCGGGACGTGCTGGGGATTGCCCCGGATCAGTTGGACGACAAGGTGCGTAACGTGATGGAAGCGGCCAAGGCCGAGCACGGTTTCGCCGACTATGTGTCTTACGTGCAGAAACACGGCCGGGCGCGCTTTATCGAGATCCATATCGTGCTGCCGGACGGCTATCCGCTGCACAGCGTGGCGACCCTGGATCAGTTGCGCGAAGAGATCTCCAGCCAACTCGGCCAGGCGGACACGGCGCGTTGGCTGACCATCAGCTTCACCGGGGATCGCAAGTGGATTGCCTGACCTGAAACCTGGGGGCCGGCCGGAGTCTGTACGATCCCGGCGGCCCAGTCAGGTGAAGTATTCAGTCAGGCCGCGATAGCAGGTGGCCAGGTGATAAGGCGTGGTCGACGGCATGTCTTGCCGGCTGACCTTGCCGGCTGCGTCCAGGCATTCGTTCCAGCCGGCGGGGTGCAGGAAGTGTTGCTGCAACGCCAGCAATTGGCGACGCAGCGATGCCTGGCTGTGAGGGCGCAAGGTCAGGGCGCGCAGGTATTCGGCCTGGGCCCAGATGCGCTGGGTGGCATCCCTTGGCTGTGCTGTGGCTTGCAGGTCGAGCATGGCCGCCACTGCGCCGGTCTCCGGGTCGACTCCGCAGTCTTCGGTGAAGGCAAAAGCCCGATCCAGTGAGCCGTGTAGCGCCGTGCCTCGCAGCAGGGGCGAAGATTCCAGGAGGAAAAACCACTCGAACTGATGCCCCGGCTCAAACCAGTTATCCACAGCCCCCAGCGGCTTCTCCAGCATCACCCCGGTTTGCGGGTCGATGAAGCGCCGCTGCATGGCCTCGCATAACGCGGTGAGAGCGCCTTGCACGCGACTGTCTTCGCGCACCGCCAGGGTTGCCAGGAAGGCTTCGGCCAGGTGCATCAGCGGATTCTGCAGCGGCCCGGAGCCCAGGGACGACCAGTCCTGATCAAGGCTGGCCTGGTACAGGCCGTCGCCGCTGGCGAAACGTTCGGCCACCACGCTCAGCGCCGCATTGAGTACCGATTCCACCAGGGGCTCGCGCGCCTTGGCCCAGTAATGAGCGCAGGCGAAAATGATGAACGCGTGGGTGTAGAGGTCCTTGCGCTTGTCCAGCGGCGCGCCCTGGGCGTCGATGCTGTAGAACCAGCCGCCGTGTTCGGCATCGTGAAAGTGCTGCTGCAGGGAGCGGAACAGTGCGGCGGCGCGTTGTTCAGCCGCGGGCACCTGGCCGATCAGGCTGGAGAACAGATACAGCTGCCGGGCGCAGGCCATGGCGCGATAGCGCTGCACCGGCAATGGCTGATGCCTGGCGTCCAGGGCTTCGAAAGGCAGCGCCAGCGCCGGGTTCCAGCCAGGGCCTTGCCACAGAGGCACGATGACCCCCTGGAAGTGCTGCTGCACGGCCGCGAACAGAGCGGTCAATTCAGGCTGGGAGGCGGAGCTGGAAACATCGGGCATTGGCTGGCGTCGTCACGGCAGGGTTGAGTGCGCGACATGGTAGCAGGGCGAGCGGGGCGGGCGCTCGCGAAAGCGCCGGCCCGTCTGTTCGGTCGTCGCTATTGGCCTCAGCCGGCCAGCAACCACACGCCGGTGGCCGCCGATGCCGCACCGGCGACCCGTACCAGCGGCGCCGCAGCCTGGGGCAGGACCCGTACCACGGCGTAACCCGCGGCGTGCAGGGCGGCGGTCGCGGCCACGAAGCCTGCGGCATAGGCCCAGGGGCTGGACATGTCCGGCAGTTCCAGGCCGTGGGCTACACCGTGGAACAAGGCAAACAGCGCGGTGGCAGCCAGGGCCAGGCTCAGCGGTGGGCGTACCGCCAGGGCCACGGCCAGGCCCAGGGCCAGCACCGAGGCGGCGATCCCGCTTTCCAGGGCCGGCAGGTTCAGGCCTTCAAAACCCAGCAGGCCGCCGATCAGCATGGTGCCGACGAAGGTGCAGGGCAGGGCCCAGCGAGCGGCGCCTTGTTGCTGGGCCGCCCATAAACCGACCGCCAGCATCGCCAGCAAGTGGTCGAGGCCGCCGATGGGGTGGCTGATGCCGGCCATCAGACCGTTGTCGCCATGCCCCGGGTGGGCGAAGGCCAGGGCCGGGGTCAGCAGCAGGGCCAGGGCCCCGAAAATACGCTTGAGTGTCATAGGGTGGCTTCCTTGTTGAGTCGTTTATCAAGGGGAATCAGGCGGCGCCAAGCAGGCCCTGGCGTTCGATGAATTCGATGATCTGGTCCAGGCCGAGGCCGGTTTTCTGGTTGCTGAAGACGAACGGCTTGCCCGCGCGCATGCGCTGGGTGTCGCTGTTCATCAGTTCCAGGGAGGCGCCCACCAGTGGCGCGAGGTCGACCTTGTTGATCACCAGCAGATCGGACTTGCAGATCCCCGGGCCGCCCTTGCGCGGCAGCTTGTCGCCCGCGGAAACGTCGATCACGTAGATGGTCAGGTCCGACAGCTCCGGGCTGAAGGTCGCCGACAGGTTGTCGCCGCCGGATTCCACCAGAATCAGGTCCAGCCCGGGAAAACGCCGGTTCAGTTGATCCACCGCTTCGAGGTTGATCGACGCATCTTCGCGAATGGCGGTGTGCGGACAGCCGCCGGTTTCCACGCCGATGATCCGCTCCGGCGCCAGGGCCTGGTTGCGCACCAGGAAGTCGGCGTCTTCGCGGGTGTAGATATCGTTGGTGACCACCGCCAGGTTGTAGCGCTCGCGCAGGGCCAGGCACAGGGCGAGGGTCAGGGCGGTCTTGCCGGAGCCGACCGGGCCGCCGATGCCGACGCGCAGGGGTTGTGAGTTCATGTGCTTCTCCACAATAAAAGGCGCCATGTCAGAGGGGCCCTAGGAACGGAATAGACGGCTGTACTGGCGCTCATGGGCCATGCACGCCAGGGACAGGCCAAACGCGGCGCTGCCGTAATAAATGGGGTCGATGTGGGTGGCGTCATGCTGCGCCTGTTGCAGCAGCGGCAGCAGTTCACTGGTCAGGCGCTGGGCAGCTTGCTGGCCCAGGGGCAGGGTTTTCATCAGCACTGCCAGTTGGTTTTCCAGCCAGCTCCAGAGCCAGGCGGCCAGGGCGTCCTGGGGGCTGATCTGCCAGGCGCGCGCCGCCAGGGCCCAGCCCAGGGCCAGGTGCGGCTCGCCGCGTTGCTGGAGAAAATCCCGGGCGGCCTGATCCAGCTCAGGCAGGCCGTTGAGCAGTTGCTGCAGGGAATAGCCCATCTGCCGGCTTTCCTGATACAGCTCGCGGGTTTCCCGGCTGGCGCGATGCTCGTCGCACAGTTGCAGCAACTGCGCCCAGTCTTCATCCGCTGCGGCCTGGCAATGGGCGAGCAACAGCGGCGCTTCGAACCGCGCCAGGTTCAACAGCAATTGATCGCTGATCCAGCGCCGGGCGCTGGCCGAGTCCATCACGCGCTGCTGCTCCACGGCCATTTCCAGGCCCTGGGAATAGCTGTAGCCGCCAATCGGCAACTGCGGACTGGCCAGGCGCAGCAGGGCCCAGGCTGGGTTCATGGGCGCACGCCAAACTGGTGCAGGCGCGGCGGGTAGTTGAAGTCCTCGTCACCGTGCCGCGAGTGATGGTGGCCGCCGCCGTAGGCGCCGTGTTCCGGTTGGAATGGCGCTTCAATGGCTTCGGCCGAGGCTCCCAGTTGTTCGAGCATGGCCTTGAGCACGTAGTCATCGAGCAGGCGCAGCCAGCCATCACCGATTTGCAGCGCGACATGGCGGTTGCCCAGGTGATAGGCGGCGCGGGTCAACTCGAAGGCATTGCGGCAGGTGACGTGCAGCAGCGCTTCCGGGCGAGCGCGAACGCGCACGACGCGTCCGTCTTCGGCAGCCAGGCATTCACCATCGTGCAGCGGCGGCTGGCCGCGCTCCAGAAACAGACCGACGTCTTCACCCTCGGCACTAAAACAGCGCAGACGGCTTTTGCTGCGGGCCTCGAAGTTCAGGTGCAGCTCGGCGGACCATTGGGCTTGAGGTTCGATTCGGCGATGAATCACCAGCATGTGAGGGCTTCCAGCTAAGAGCGATGCAGGTGCTAGAGCAAGGGCCTTGCCAATCACCGGATACGCTCGAAAAACCCGGCGACCCCCTATGTGCACGCCTGAAAATGGGGCACGCTCGTGTTTTATTTTGTTACAAGTTGGCGAGGTGCACTGATTTATAGCACCGGCTTGGTGCGCCGTCGGATTTTTTGCTGCAAGGCGGGGCGCCGCGTCGGGTGCTAAGCGTTCGGCTTGATCGGGCGAGAGGGGGGTGGTGCTCGGTGGGGAAGGTACGGGGTTACTCGGTGCTGCCCAGGCCTTGCCAGTGCTTGAGGCCAATGAAGATAAAGCGCAGTTGCTGGGTGATCTTGGCCTGAGGCGTCAGGTGTTCGGGCAGGGCCGCAGCGGGCGGGTCGATGATGTCCGGCAGGGTGGCGAACACACTTTTGACGATCAGGTCGGCGATCACGCCGAGGTCCGCCGTCGCCAGGTGCTGCAATTTGGGCATCAGGCTCAGGTCGGTGGCGAGGTCGGTGCTGATGTTTTCCCGCAGGTTGGCAATCGCCTGGCGCACCGGCAGCGAGCCCCCGTACTGCTCACGCGCGAGAAACAGGAACTGCGAACGATTGGCCGCCACCACGTCGAGGAAGATCCGAACCGATGCGTCGATGATCCCGCCCATGACGAACTCGTTATGGCGGACCAGGCGAATGGTTTCGCGGAAGGTCTGGCCGACTTCGCTGACCAATACCAGGCCCAGTTGGTCCATATCGGCAAAGTGCCGGTAGAAACCGGTGGGGACGATACCGGCGGTCTTCGCCACTTCGCGCAGGCTCAGGCTGCCAAACCCTCGGCCACACTCCATCAAGTGACGGGCTGCGTCCATCAGGGCATTGCGGGTTTGTTGCTTCTGTTCGGCACGGGGCAGCATTGGCGGGCTGACTTTCTACTCAGGAAGAGCGGGGCACTCTAGCAAATCAACTTTGTCGGCGTCGAACCCGGGCTGGATTGACGGGGAGGAGTGTTGGAACGAGGTGAGGGCTTTACAAAGTCAAAGCCCGATCCAGGGACCGGGCTTTTTTCTGGGCCAGCATGGGCTCAGCTCACAGCTTGATGACGTTGTTCCAGACGATCAGCACCGTCTGCGGCAACAGTCTGACCTTGTGGGGTGCGATCGAAGCCATCTTCGGCAACGGTCTGGCCTTGTGGGGTGCGGTCGTAGCCATCTTCGGCAACGGTCTGACCTTGTGGCGTGCGATCGTAGCCGTCTTCAACCAGGCCTTTCTGTTCCAGGCGATCACGGCCACCTTCGGCAACGCTCTGGCCTTGTGGGGTACGGTCCGAGCCATCGGCAGCGACTTTGTTGCGTTCGATCAGGCGGTCCGAACCACCTTCAGCGAGGGTCTGGCTGAACACGGTGTGGCTGGCTTTGACTTGTGGAGTGGCCTGTTCGGCGGCTGGCAGGGCATAAGCGTTGGCGGCCAGGATCGAGAGGGTCAGGCTGAGCAGTAATTGGCGTTTCATGATGGGGTGCTCCTCGGGAGGGCGATAAAGTGGGTACGGAGCCAATGTTACGCGCGCTAAATCGATAGAAAAGTTCATAAAGACAATGGTAATAATCAACAGAATTGATTGTTCGGCCCAAAGGCTCTATCTCGGGCCTTTGCGGCGAGGTGTTTTGCACCGGAGTGGGTATTTCCGACTCACTTGCGCTTCACATTCGGGCGGGCGCGGTAACGCGAAGCTGGCGGCCTGGTCAGAAAACCCCGGGTTATTTCGTCTAAATCGGCATTCGGGTTAAACCTGAGAGCGCTTTATCAGTCGTAGTTTTCATGGCCGATCATTTTTGTCCGGCATTTCATCCAAGGCGCCGTCCTACGCGCGCCTCGTCGTATTCAGGAGCCCTGTGCAATGACGCGCACTCGTAAAATTATCGCCTGGACCACCGCCATCCTGGTGCTGCTATTGGCCGTGTTGGTGCTGTTGATTGCCTTCTTCGATTGGAACCGGATCAAGCCGCAGATCAACGCCAAGGTGTCCGAGGAGCTGCATCGGCCATTCGCAATCAATGGTGACCTGGCGGTGATCTGGCAGCGCGAGCCCGACGAAGGTGGCTGGCGGGCCTGGGTGCCGTGGCCGCATGTGGTGGCGCAAGACCTGACCCTGGGCAATCCGGACTGGTCCAAGGCCCCGCAGATGGTCACTCTCAAGCGTGTCGAGTTGCGTATTTCGCCCCTGGCACTGTTGGCGCAGCGCGTGCACATCCCGCGTATCGACCTGACCGAACCCAATGCCGCGCTGCAACGGCTGGGCGATGGGCGCGCCAACTGGACCTTCAAGTTCGACCCCAAGGACCCCAACGCCGAGCCCTCCAATTGGGTGGTGGACATCGGCGCCATCGGTTTCGACAAGGGCCACGTGACCCTCGACGACCAGAGCCTGAAAACCCAGCTCGACCTGCTGATCGACCCTTTGGGCCAGCCAATTCCATTCAGCGATATCGTCGGCGACAAGGCCGCGAAAAAGGTCCAGGAAAAAGGCGCCGAGCCTCAGGCCTATGCCTTCGCGTTGAAGGTCAAAGGTCAATACCATCAGCAGAAACTGACCGGCACCGGCAAGATCGGCGGGCTGCTGGCCCTGCAGGACGCGGCCAAGCCGTTCCCGTTGCAAGCCAAGGTCAAGATCGCCGACACCAGCGTTGAGTTGCAGGGCACCCTGACCGATCCGCTGAACCTGGGGGCGCTTGATCTGCGCCTGAAACTGGCCGGCAGCAGCCTGGGCAACCTGTACCCGCTGACCGGCGTCACGCTGCCGGATTCGCCGCCCTATGCCACCGACGGCCACCTGATTGCCAAGCTGCATGACCCGGCCGGCGCGAGTTTTCAGTACCAGGACTTCAACGGCAAGATCGGCGACAGCGACATCCATGGCAACCTGGCCTATGTCGCCAGCCAGCCGCGGCCCAAGCTCACCGGGGCGCTGGTGTCCAACCAGTTGCTGTTTGCCGACCTCGCGCCGCTGATCGGTGCCGACTCCAATGCCAAGCAGAAGGCCCGGGGCGGCGAAAGCAAACAGCCGGCGGACAAAGTGCTGCCGGTGGAGGAGTTCCGCACCGAACGCTGGCGCGATATGGACGCCGATGTCGAATTCACCGGCAAGCGCATCGTCCACAGTGCCGACCTGCCGTTCACCGACCTCTATACCCACCTGGTGCTCAATGACGGGCGCCTGAGCCTGGAGCCGCTGCGTTTTGGCGTGGCCGGCGGCAAGCTCGATGCGCAGATCCGCCTCAATGGCCAGGCCACGCCCTTGCAGGGCCAGGCCAAGCTGACGGCGCGCAACTTCAAGCTCAAGCAGTTGTTCCCGACCTTTGAACCGATGAAAACCAGTTTCGGCGAACTCAATGGCGATGCCGATATCTCTGGCACCGGCAATTCGGTGGCCGCGTTGCTGGGGACCGCCAATGGTGACCTGAAGATGCTGATCAACGATGGCGCCATCAGCCGCAGCCTGATGGAAATCGCCGGGCTCAACGTCGGTAACTATGTGGTGGGGAAAATGTTCGGCGACAAGGAAGTGAAGATCAATTGCGCTGCCGCCGACTTCGGGATCAAGAGCGGGCTGGCCACCTCGCGCCTGTTCGTCTTCGACACCGAGAACGCCATCATTTACATCGATGGCACGGCAAACATGACCCGCGAGCAGCTCGACCTGACCATCACCCCGGAATCCAAGGGCCTGCGTCTGTTCTCCCTGCGCTCGCCGCTGTATGTGCAGGGCCCGTTCATCAAGCCGAGCGCCGGGGTCAAGGCGGTGCCGCTGATGCTGCGCGGTGCCGGCATGGTCGCCCTGGGGGTGATTGCCGGGCCGGCGGCGGGTCTGTTGGCGCTGGTGGCGCCGAGCGGGGGCGAGCCGAACCAGTGCGCGCCGCTGCTGGACCAGATGCGCTCGGGCAAGGCACCGGTCACGGTCAAGCCGACCAAGTAACCCGCCCAAACGAAAACAGCCAGCTCCGGAGAGCTGGCTGCGGTATTACGAGAAGTGGCTTACAGGCAAGGTCTTACAGGTCGGCCAGGATATCCGCCATGTCGTCGGCGTGTTCCTCTTCCTGGGCCAGGATGTCTTCAAAGATACGACGCGTGGTCGGGTCCTTGTCGCCGATGTACTGGATGATCTCGCGGTAGCTGTCGACGGCGATCCGCTCTGCCACCAGGTCTTCGTAGACCATCTCTTTCAAGGTATTGCCGGCCACGTACTGGGCATGGGAGTTCTTGGACAGCAGGTCGGGGTTGAACTCCGGTTCGCCACCCAGTTGCACGATGCGTTCGGCCAGCTTGTCGGCGTGCTCGGCTTCCTGGTTCGCGTGTTCGAGAAATTCGTCGGCGGCGACACTGGCCTTGATCCCGTTGGCCATGAAGTAGTGCCGTTTGTAGCGCAGGACGCAGACCAATTCAGTGGCCAGCGACTCGTTGAGCAGGCGCAGGATCTCTTCCCGGTCGGCACTGTAGCCTTCGGTCACGGCGCCGTTCTCCACATGCTGGCGGGCGCGTTCGCGAAGGGTGTTTACATCAGATAAATGCATGTCGCTCATCTCGATCTCCTGGAGGCTAATCCGATTGACGCCAGGCTCTGTCGGCCTGATCGCTACCTTGGGTGTGAGTCTCGGGAGCTGCAAAAAGTTTTATCGGATGTGTCCGGCGGTCAACTGCGCGCCAGGGGTGGATGCCCGGCCAGCAGCGATTCCTGCTGCAGCCATTGGAGAAAGGCGCGCACCGGCGGATGGCGCTCGCGCCCCGGCACACACAGTGCGCTGTAGCCGGCACCGTCCACCTGGACCTCGGGCCGGTAGGGCTGCAGCAGGCCGCCGGCCACGCTCTGCGACACCAGGATGTTGCTGGCCAGGACCAGGCCCTGACCGGCAATCGCGGCTTGCAGGGCGTACTGTTCCTCATCGTAGGAGCGGATCATAGGCTGGTGCTCGAACCAGCTTTCCCCGGCCAGGGCGCACCAGGCCTGCCAGCCGTCGGCATAGAGCCGGGAGTTGCGCCAGTGCACGCTGATCAGGGTCGGTTGCTGCTGGTGGGCCTGGGCCACTTGCTGCGGGGCGCCATAGACCGCGAAACGCTCGTCGAACAGGCACAGGCCGTGCAGGTTCAGGTAGCCCTCCTGGCTGTAGCGGATCGCCACATCGATGCTTGCATCCTGTTGCAGGTCGACCACCTCGGATTGGCTATCCAGGCGCACGCTGATGTTGGGATACCGGGCATAGAAACGCCCCAGCCGCGGCACCAGCCACAAGGCGGCAAAGGCCGCGGTGGTGGAGACCGTCAGTTGGGTGTTGCTGGGTTTTGGGCGCAGGGTGTCGACGCTCTGGGTCACCTCCAGCAGGGCGCTATGCAGGCTGTGGAACAAGCGCTGGCCGGGCTCGGTCAAGCGCACCTGGCGCGGCAACCGTTCGAACAGCGCCACCCCCAGCCAGTGTTCCAGGCTACGGATCTGGTGTGACACCGCGGTGGGCGTCACCGACAGGTCTTCGGCGGCGGCCTTGAAACTCAGCAGGCGCGCGGCGGACTCGAAAGTGCGCAGGGCGGTGAGAGGCAGGTGAGCAAACATCCAAGGCTCCATGATTGATTTAAATTCATCTGAAAGGATTTCTGCTCATTTGTTGAAGCAGGGTTTGGCTAATAGATTTAGCGCGGACAGGCCCTGGTTTCAAGGCCGCAATCAGCAACCTGCATGAGGCAGATGAGATGAATACAGTTCTTGCGGTTCACGGTAGCCCACGGGGCGAGCGCTCCCATACCCGGCGCTTGGCCGAGGTTTTCCTCCAGGCCTGGCAAACGGCCAACCCCCAGGGGCATCTCACTCGGCGCGAGGTCGGACGCGGGCATTTGCCCCACGTCAGCGAGGCTTTTATCGCCGCGGCGTTTTATCCACAGCCCGAGGCGCGGCCGTTGTCGATGCAGGCGGACCTGGCTTTGAGCGATGAGCTGGTGGCGGAGCTGCTCGGCCACTCGCGCCTGGTGATCGCGGCGCCGATGCACAACTTCAGCGTGCCCAGCGGGATCAAGGCCTGGGTCGATCACATCGTGCGCCTGGGGCTGACGTTCAACACCCTGCAGGACAACGGCGTGGCTCAGTACCAGCCGTTGGTTCAGGGCAAGAAAGTGTTGATCGTCACCAGTCGTGGCGGGGGCGGCTTTGGTCCGGGAGGCGAGTATGAAGCGATGAACCACGCGGATCGATGGTTGCGTACCGCCCTGGGTTTTATCGGTATCGAAAACGTCACGGTGGTTGCCGCGGAGGGTGAGGAGTCGGAGAGCGAGGGTTTTCAGCGTTCCTGCGCAGAGGCGCAGCAGCGCTTGCTGGCCCTGGCGCAAACCTTCTGAGAAGGCAGTGTTGGCCAGGACGTTGCTGCGGTTGGTGGGGCTGATGGGGGCGGGGTGGTCAGGCTTAAGCAGCCGGGTGAGCGACAGGGCTGTCATCAGCGTGTCGCCAAAGCGTCATGGGGGCTGACGATGTCCCTGGTTATGGTTTAGCTTTCAGCCAGCCCCGCTGCCTTCGCACAAGGATGTCGCCGCATGTCTCAAGAGCTCGCCACGCGTTACCCGCTGGTCCTGGTGCCCGGCATGCTGGGGTTTGTCCGCCTGCTGCTGTACCCCTATTGGTACGGGATAGTCGCAGCCTTGCGCCGGGGTGGTGCGACCGTGATTGCGGTGCAGGTTTCGCCGCTCAACTCCAGTGAGGTGCGCGGCGAGCAGTTGCTGGCGCGGATTGAAGCCATCCGCCAGGAAACCGGAGCGGCCAGGGTCAACCTGATCGGCCACAGCCAAGGCTCGCTGACCGCGCGTTATGCCGCGGCCAAGCGACCGGACTGGGTGGCGTCGGTGACTTCGGTGGCCGGGCCCAATCACGGTTCGGAACTGGCCGACTACCTGGAGAAACACTACCCGGCGACCACCGCCAAAGGGCGTCTGCTGAGTGTTGCCCTGCGCCTGATTGCAGCGCTGATGAGCCTGCTGGAGACCGGCTATCGCGGGCCGCGGATGCCGGTGGATGTGCCGGCGGCGCACCAATCGTTGACCAGCGAGGGCGTGGCCCTGTTCAACCGCCAGTACCCCCAGGGCTTGCCTGATACCTGGGGCGGCCAGGGGGCGGAAGAGGTCGACGGCGTGCGCTATTACTCCTGGTCCGGGACCTTGCAGCCCGGCAAGACCGACCGTGGGCGCAACCTGCTGGACGGCACCAACCGCAGTTGCCGGCTGTTCGCCAGGACCTTCGTGCGGGAAGCCGGGCACTGCGATGGCATGGTCGGGCGCTACAGCTCGCACCTGGGCACGGTGATCGGCGACGAATACCCGCTGGACCATTTCGATATCGTCAACCAATCCCTGGGACTGGTGGGCAAGGGCGCCGAGCCGGTGCGGCTGTTTGTCGAGCATGCCCGGCGCCTCAAGGCGGCGGGCGTCTAGGGGCTGTCAGTGTGGCGCGGCCGGGTCAGGCCGGTTGCGGCGAACGGCCGATGACGGTGGTCCAGCGCTCGCAGACAATCACCCCGCCCAGGGTCAGAACGCCGCCCACCAGGTGGTACAGGGCCAATTGTTCGTGCAGCACCACGGCCGCGATCAGTGCGGTGACCAGCGGCAGCAGGTTGAAAAACTGCGTGGTGCGGCTCGGCCCCAGGCGCGACACGGCCTGCATCCAGGCCAGGGGCGCCAGCATCGAGGCCAGCAGGCAGGCATAGAGCACCAGGGGAATGTTGCGCAGGGTCGGGCCGACTTTCTCGGACAGCAGAAACAACGGCAACAGCACCAACACCGCCACCAGCACCTGTAGGTACAGCAGCACCAGGGGCGGGATGCGCAGCTGCCATTTTTTCAGCAGGGTGCTGTAGATCGCGTAGGCCAGGGTGGCAATCAGCATCATCGCGTCACCCAGGTTCACCCCATGTTGCAGCAGGGTCTCCAGGCTGCCGGCGGACACCACCACCAGCACCCCGGCAAATGACAGCAAGGCGCCGACCAGCGCGCCGGCGGTCAGGCGCTGGCCGAGGCTGATAATGGCCATGGCCAGCGACATCAGCGGCATCAGCGACAGGATGATCCCCATATTGGTGGCCGACGTGCGGCTCGCGGCGAAGTACGCCAGGCTCTGGTAAACCGCCATGCCCAGCACGCCAAGGATGAAAATCCGGCCGAGGTTCGGGCGGATCAGCGGCCAATGCTGCTTTACCGGCTTGAGCATGAACGGGGTGAACAGCAGCCCGGCCAGCAGCCAGCGGTAAAAACCGATCTCCGCCGGGAAGATGGCGTCGGCCGCCAGTTTGGTGACCACGGTGTTGCCGGCCCAGATCAGAATCGCCAGCAAGGGATAAGCGTATTGCATGAGAACAGCCATAACGTTGATGAGGAGGGATTATCCGTTTGTCTGGATAAATGCTTATACTTCGAAACAGACAACCCGCCCTTGAATCCGGACAGCATGAGCAAAAAACATATCGAGCTGCTGCCTTTCAGCGGTCTGCCGGCACCGCTGTACTTTCGCCATGCGCACTTTCATGCCCACAGCCATGCCCTGGAGCATCGGCATCCCTGGGGTTGCCTGGAGTATTCGGCCCATGGCGTGCTGCACATGGAGATCGCAGGCAGCCGCTTCATGTCGCCGCCGCAGTTCGCCATCTGGGTGCCACCCCACACCGAGCACAGCTTCTACAGCCCGCAGCCGATCACCTACCGTGCCGTGTGCCTGGTGCCCGAGTTGTGCGAGGCGCTGCCGCAGCAGGGCTGTACCCTGGCCATCAGCGATATTCTCAAGGCCATCCTCAAGGACTTTGCCGTGCGCGACGTGCAGATACCCGAAGGCGCGGCTGACCAGCGCCTGGCCGAGGTGGTGCTGGATCAACTGCAACAGGCGCCGGTGCATGACTGCTATCTGCCCTACGCCAGCAGCCCGGCCTTGCTCGGGGTGCTGGAAGCCTTGCAGGCCGCGCCGGGGGACAACCGCCCGCTGGCCGACTGGGCCGGGCAGATCCATGTCAGCGAACGCACCTTGGCCCGGCAGTTTGTCCGGGAACTGGGGATGAGTTTTGGCGAGTGGCGCCAGCGCCTGCGCTTTTTGGCGTCGATCGAGGCCCTGGACAGTGCCCGCAGCGTCCAGGAAGTGGCATTCGACATGGGCTACAGCAGCGCTTCAGCTTTTATCGCGATGTTCCAGCGCCAGGCCGGCTGCACTCCCGAGGAATACCGGCGGACCAGTTTGCAGAACAGGTGAAGGTGTAACCGGGTTTGTCTACACTGCGCTGGAGGCCGTGCCGATCGGCGCGGTAACCAGGAGAAAACTCCATGAAGATGCTGCGTATTCCGTTGTTGATGGTGGGCCTGTTGCTGTGTTCCCAGGGGTTTGCCGCAACGGCTGCCCAACAGGCCCAGCAGGACAAGATGAAGTCCTGCAATGCCGACGCCACCACCAAGGCCCTCAAGGGTGATGAGCGCAAGGCCTTCATGAGCACCTGCCTGAAAGCCGCCAAGCCCACTCAGCAAGACAAGATGAAAACCTGCAACGCCGACGCCACCACCAAGGCCCTCAAGGGTGATGAGCGCAAAACCTTCATGAGCACCTGCCTCAAGAACAAGTAAATCCCCCCGGTTCAGGCCTCTGCTGTTGCCGCAGTCGGAGGCCTTGGCCGAGGTTCAAGTCCCTTCGCCAAATCCCTGCATCCCGACCTATCCCTTTGGTTATGATTCGGCGCCGTAGTGGCGCTTTGTCATTGTCTGCGATGAGGCGTGCGGATCCTGCTCGCTCATTGCTCTACCCAGGAATACGCGGTGAAGAAAATCGTATGGATGATGGTGCCCCTGTCGCTGCTGGGATGTGATTTTCACGCCCGCAGTTCCGCACCGACCCTCTGGAGCGACGGCATCATGCTGGAGCAGAAAAAGGTGGCGGTGGACGAACAGCACGCAAAAGTGATCATGCAGTCGACGAGTGTCAGCGCAGTGGAGTTTTCGGTCAGGCGCGAAAACGATCCGGACCCGCGTTCCGAAAAACTGGGCACCGCGTCCAAGCCTCTGGGCGGCAAGGTGGGGGCCTGGCTCGCCACCTTCGAGAGCGCCGTGCACAAGAACTTCCCCCAGCTTGAAATACCGGCGCAGCCGGGCCAGAAGTTGCAGGTACTGGGCTATTGGGAAACCTCGGGCACTCAGCCGGCGCCGGGTTATGAGTATCAGAGCACGGTGCAGAAGGTGTACGACCCGCAGAAGAACAAGTGGGAAGACAAGCCGGTGTCCATTCCCACCGTGCCGACCTCAAGCCATTGCGGGCCGTTGGGCAGCACCTTTGTGCCGGAGAAGCAAAAGGTCTACCTGGTGGAGTTCGCCAGGGTCGATAACGACACGGCTTGCCAGCAGCATGTCTATGACATCACCCAGCCCAATCAACGCATCCCGGTGGTGCTGATCGATGACATGCCCGGTTCGAGCATGCAGGCGTTTCATTCGCCTTAGAACGGGCGCCGAAGCAGGAGGTTTTTCAATAGGCCCGGCTATGAAAAGCCCAACAGCGGGAGCGGCAGGGCGCAATGGGGAGGGGAAAATCCGGTGTGTCTGTTTAGATACAAAACACCTCGTCCGGCGTGCTCCCAGCGGTTTTTTTTGCCGGCGCACTAGTGGCAATAAGCCTTGTAGCCGCTCGTCGTTTTTCTGTCATGTAACGGATTTAACGCCTTAATATCTTTCCCCTTCAAAAGCAGGTGCTTGGATTACACCTGATAGGCGCTGCGGTTTTCTGCGTCGGTTATTCAAGGGAATTGAATGAATGTCACGTTTTGGCATCACGCCTGTAGTAGCGTTTTGTGCTCTGTTCACTTCCATGCTCCAGGCTGCCCCGGTGCAGACCCCGGGCGATCGCGACCTGATTCGTGATCGCCAGCAGCAGTTGCTGCAAGAGCAGCAAAAACGTCTCGAAGAACTCCAGCAGTTGCCGGGTAAGTCCCTGCCGCCTGCACCCACCGAAAAAGCCGATGAACAGCGCTGCTTCACCATCAAGACCGTGGTGCTGGACGGTGCCGAACACCTGAGCTCCGGCGATCGCGACCGCTTGTTGGCGCCCTATCGCAACCAGTGCCTGTCGGTCGGCCAGATCAACACCCTGCTCAAAGCCATTACCCATCACTACCTGGAACGCGGGTATGTGACCACCCGTGCCTATCTGCCGGCCCAGGACCTGTCGACCGGTGAACTGAAGATCGTGGTGGTCGAAGGCCGCCTCGAGTCCCTGGACAGCTCGGCGCTGGCCAGTTCCCGGGAGTTGGCGATGACCTTTCCGGGGCAGGTGGGGGACGTGTTGAACCTGCGGGAACTGGAGCAACTGGTCGATCAGTTGACGCGCCTGCCTTCGCGCCAGGCCGAGCTTGAGCTGGCCCCCGGCGACGAGGTCGGCGGCAGCCGGGTCGGGCTCAAGGGTGAACGACTCAAGCCCTGGCGCGTCTCGGCGACCCGTAACAACGATGGCGATAAAACCACCGGCGAGCAGCAGATGGGCGTCGGTCTCGATTGGGACAGCCCGCTGGGGCTGGCCGACCAGCTGAGTTTGCGCGCCAATCAGGATGCGGTCAGTGATCGCTGGCGCCACTCCGACAACCAGAGCCTTTACTACAGCCTGCCCTGGGGCTGGTGGACCCTCAGTTATTCCTACAGCCAGAGCTACTACCGGACCCGCAATGACGACGCCGGGTTTGCTTTCGAATTCGATGGCGTGAGCAAGAGCCAGCAACTGCGCGCCGAGCGTGTGCTGCACCGCGACAACCTGAGCAAGACCGGCATGAGCCTTGGCCTGAGCCAGTTGCATACGCGCAATTACATCGATGACAACTTTATCGATGTGTCCAGCAACCGCATCACCGAAACCCAGTTGGGCTTCAACCACGGCCGGCGTATCGGCAGCGCCTTTGTCAACGCCGATATCGGCTGGCAACAGGGCATCGGTGCCCTGGATGCCCAGGGCAGCGGCCACCCGCGCGGCAGCGAGCCCGTGGCCCGCTACAACAAATACACCCTGACCCTGAGCTACCTGCAGCCGTTTCGCCTGTGGGACGAGAACTTCAGCTTCGACAGCCTGGCCACTGGTCAGCGCAGCGAAGACGTGTTGTTCAGCCCGCAACGAATCAGCCTGGGCGGGGTCAGTTCGGTACGGGGCTTTCAAGACCAGAGCCTGTCCGGCGACAGCGGTGGCTACTGGCGCAACCAGTTGCGCTGGCGGCGCGCCGTGACCTGGCAGCCGCTGCTGCCTTTCGTGCATGAGTACGGGGCGGCCCTGGCCTATGACGTTGGCGTGATAAAGGGCGGGCGCTACAACCCGGATGCCAAGGGGCGCATGACCGGCAATGCCCTGGAGTTCAACGCCCGCGGCCAGTACCTGGCGGCTTCGGTCAGTTTTGCTCGATCCCTGGAGCGACCCGGCCTGATCGAGAAACGAGAACATCCGGTGTATTTCCGCCTCGACATGTTCTTTTGATTTGACTCACTTTCAGTGAATGGATGATTGCCACATGGACGTTCGCAAGCCCTTTGCTCAATGCATTGCCCTATCACTGTCGGGCATCATTTTCCTGAACCCGATTGTCAGCGTCGCCGCCGGGCTGACGCTCGATCCCCAGGCGGGTGGCAATGCCACCATCGGCCAGGCAGGCAATGGCGTGCCGGTGGTCAATATCAATGGGACCAACGGCAGCGGGCTGTCCCACAACAAATTCAGCGAATACAACGTCGGCAGTAACGGCCTGATCCTCAACAACAGCGTCAATTCGGTGCAGAACACCCAGCTTGGCGGTTACATCCCGGGCAACGCGAACCTCAAGGGCCAGGCCGCGCAAGTCATCCTCAACGAAGTCACCGGCAGTAACCGCAGCACCCTCAAGGGCTACACCGAAGTCGCGGGCCAGGCGGCGCGGGTGATAGTCGCCAACCCCCATGGCATCACCTGCAACGGCTGCGGCTTCATCAATACGCCGCGCGCCACCCTGACCACCGGCAAACCGGTGATCAATGGCCAGAAACTTGATCACTTCCAGGTCGATGGCGGGGATATCTCCATTGAGGGCGCGGGGCTCAACGCCAGCAATATCGACCAGTTCGACCTCATCACCCGCAGCACCAAACTCAATGCCGACCTGTACGCGAAGAAGCTCAATGTCATCACCGGCCGCAACGATGTCGGCGCCGATGACCTGAGCGTCACCGCGCGTGCAGACGACGGCAGTGCCAAGCCGGAAATGGCCATCGACAGCTCGGCCCTGGGCGGTATGTACGCCGGGGCGATCCGTCTGGTGGGCACGGAAAAGGGCGTGGGGGTGAACATCTCCGGCGAAATGGCCGCCAGCACCGGCGACATCCAGATCGATGCCAGCGGCAAGGTGACCGTAGCCAGCATGGGCGCCAACCAGGCCATCGCCATCAAGGCCCAGAGCGTCGAGCTTCAGGGCCCGGCCTATGCGGGCACCGAGGCGCGGATCGACAGCCGCGGCGCCGTGACCGTCAGCAAGAGCCTCGCCGCGCGGGACAAAGTACAGGTCACCAGCGGCAGCCAGATACGCAACAACGGCATCATCGAGGCGGGGGTCAACCCGGATAACACGCGCACTGCCACGGGCGATGTGACCCTCGTCAGCCAGACCCTGAGTAACCAGGGCAATGTGCTGGCCAGCCGCACGCTCAACGTGAAGGCGCAGCAGGCCGTCGAAAACAACAACGGCGTGATACAGGGCGCCAAGGTGCAAGTGAGCACCGCGCGCCTGGTCAGCCAGGGCGAGCAGGCGCGGCTGCTTGCGCAGCACACCCTCACCCTCGACACCCCGGCCATCGTCAACCTCGGCGGGCTGATCCGCTTTGGTGACGGCCAGGCGGTCGACCTCAACCTTGCCAGCCTGGACAACACTGGCGGGCGGATCGAGGTTGCCGGTGCCGGTCTGAACCTGCGTACCAGCGATTTTATCAACCAGAAAGGCAAGGTGATTGCCGACCAGGTACTGGTCACGGTTGATCGCCTCAACAACCAGCAAGGCCTGATCGGTGCGAGCCAGGGCAGTGCGATTTTCAAGATCAGCGGCCAGCTCGATAACGACGGCGGCCACCTCCAGGCCAAGAGCCTGCTTGAAGTGCAAGCGGGTGAAGCCCTGAACCGTGGCGGCAGCTTGCTGGGCGACCAGATCACCCTGACCGCGCAACGCCTGGACAACAGCCAGAAAGGCATGATCAGCGCAGAGAACGGGGCGACCGCAATCACCCTCGACCAGGACCTGATCAATGCCGGTGGGCAGATCCAGGCCACTACCGCGCTCGACCTCAAGATGGCGAGCCTGGACAACCGTGGCGGCACTTTGATTGCGCCGCAACTGACTCTGGACAGTCGCGGCAGCCTGGCCAACCAGGGCGGCACCATCAACGGTGATGTGCTCAAGCTCAAGGCCGGGGATGTGGATAACAGCGGCGGCCTGCTACAAGGCCGGCAAACACTGAATCTGCAAGCCGGTGACCTGGCGAACAATCAGGGTCGTGTCCTCGGCAACGAACTGACGGCCCACCTCGACGGGCTCAGCGACAACGCCAACGGCGTGCTCAGCGCCGAGAACGGTCCGCTGACGCTGATCGTCAAGCAGCACCTGAATAACGCCCTGGGCCATCTGCAAGCCAAACAGGGCAATGTGCAGGTCGAAGCCGGCAGCGTCGGCAACCAGCAAGGGGTCGTGGTCGGTAACCAACTGGTGCTGACCAGCAGCGGGATGCTCGACAACCGTGGCGGGCGCCTGGTGGGTGACCGCCTGACGGTCACCGCCAGCGGCCTGGACAACCAGGCCAAGGGGCTGCTCGCGGCCGGAACCGATGGCTTGACGTTGACCATCAACCCCAACGGCACCGCACCGGGTCAGGTGAGCAACAGCCAGGGGCGGATCCAGAGCGATGGCGCCTTGCAGATCGACGGTGGCCAGTTGAGCAACAGCGCGGGCGTGATGCTCGGCAATAGCCTGGTGATCAATGCCGACAGCCTGGACAACAGCAACCAGGGCGCACTGGTCGCCCAGGCCGGCAATGTCGCCCTGACCCTCAGTGGCGCCTTGAACAACAACGCCGGACTGATCGATGCCGGCGAGCAGAAACTGCGGGTCAGCCAGTTCATTCAGCTCGACAACCTGGGTGGCACCTTGAAGGGCAAGCGCCTGGAAATCCAGGGCGGGGCTGTGGATAACCGTCAGGGCCAATTGCTCGCGGGCGGTGCGGGCCTGGAGCTGATCACGGGCAACCTGGATAACCGCGGGGGCATGATCCTGGCCAAGGACAGCCATGCCGAAGTGACCCTGGCCCAGGGCGCCATGGATAACCGTGGTGGGACCTTGCAAGGCGCCAGCGTCGCGCTGACTGCCGGCTCTGTGGATAACAGTGCCCTGGATGGCAAGGCCGGCCTGATCAGCAGCCAATCCGGCGCGCTGAAATTGACAGTCGACCGCCTGACCAACCAGGCAGGCAAGCTGTATGCGAACGGCTTGCTCAGCTCCTCCGGGCAACTGCTGGACAATCGGGGTGGCGAAGTCAGCGCCCGGCAACTGGAACTGGCGGCCCGTGGCGACCTGTTGAACCAGGGTGGCCTGATCGAATCGGCTGACGGCCTGCTGCTTACCGGCGGCAACCTGGACAACAGCAGCGGCGGTCGAGTGCGGGCGCTGGCGGGGCAGTTGGGCACTGTTGCGCTGACCGGCAACCTGAATAACCAGGGCGGATCGCTGGCCATCGGTACGGCTGCATTTGCCCTCAACGCCGGGCTGTTGAGCAACTCCCTGGGGAGCATCGAGCATGCCGGGGGCGGCCAGTTCAAGCTGGACCTGGCCGGGCTTGCGGGCAGCCAGGGCCGTGTCACCGGTCTCGGCCACGGCGATTGGGATATCGGCGCGGTCAATGGCGCCGGGCTGTTGCAGCTCAATGGCGCACTGGACTTGAGCACCTCGGGTGATCTCAGCCTCAATGCCGGCGACCGCATTGCCAGTGCCAGCGGCCTGCGCCTGGGCGCGGTGAACCTGAACAACGGGGGCGAGCTGGTCAGCGATGGCGACCTGGCCCTGGAGCTGGGTGGCAACCTGAACAACAGCGGCCTGCTCTCGGCGCAGAAAAAACTCACGGTCGGCGCCACCGACTTGAACCAGCTCGGCGGACGTATCGCCAGTGGCGGTGATACCCAACTGAACCTGCGCGGCACCCTGGACAACCTGGGGCGCCTGATCGCCAGCCAGAACCTGTCGGTGTCCGCAGCGCAGATCAACAACCGCGGCACCCTGGGCGCCCTGGGGCAATTGGAACTGCGCTCGGCCAATGGCATCACCACCTCGGCCGACACGCTGATCTACAGCGGCGCCGACATGATCCTGCGCGGCAACGGCCTGGCCAACAGCTACGGCGATATCTACAGCGCCGGCAACCTCAGTTTCACCGCCTTGGATGGCGGGCGAGCGGCGTTGCTCAGCAACCGTTCCGGCACCATCGAAAGCGAAGGCGACATGTACATCGACGTGGGGTTGCTGGAAAACGCCATGGACAAATTCAAGATCGGCGAAAGCATCGTCAGTCGCCGTATCGACATCAATTGCACCGACTGCTCGGGCGATCACCACACCGCCACTTACATCGTCAACACCACCTACCAGGACAAGGTCCTGGAGCAATCGCCGGCTGCACGGCTGGTCTCCAATCGTGACCTGACCCTTCATGCCGACACCGTGGAAAACAGCCAAAGTCTGATCGCTGCCAACCGCGATGCCTTTGTCACCGCCAATAATTTCTACAACCGTGGCTCGACCCTGAACCAGCGGCTCGAGAGCATGACCTACTGGCTGCATGGTGTTCCCAAAAGCGCGTACCGCTATGCCAAGCAAGAAACCCTCGCCTGGAACGCCCGCAACGCGAATGTCGCCCCCGATCAGCAAGAGGCGGTGCCGGGGGTGATTCTGCTGTACCCGCTCTTGTCCTCCCACAGCACCGTACTGCCGGGCACACAAACAGGCTACGCCTCGATCTTGCAAGCCGGTCAGCGGCTGAACCTGCAAGTCAGCGGCAATCTTGAAAACGGCACCCTGACCGAGCAGACCCGCGCCCAACTGACGGGCCAGCAGTTGCAGAACAACTTGTCCCAGGCCGGTGGCCAGGTGATCACGGTCAATGCGCAAAGCTCTGCCGCCAGCAATCAGGAAGCCAAGGATGTGCAGCGCGTCGAGCGCGTAGCCGCCGATGGCAGCACCCAGGTCGGTTTCGTGCCAGTGGACTTCAGCGGCACGCCGTTCGTTGCGGTCGATCCGACTTCGCTTGCGAGCTACCACCTGCCCCAGGGCGAGTACGGCATGTTCGTCAAGAGCCAGAACCCCAGCGGTCGTTACCTGATCGAGACCAACCCGGCCTTTACCGATCTGTCGCGTTTCATGAGCTCCGACTACATGCTCGGCCATCTCAACTACAACACCGACCAGACCTGGCGCCGCCTGGGCGACGGGCTGTATGAGACTCGGCTGATTCGCGAGGCCGTGTTGGCGCAAACCGGGCAACGCTTCCTGGCGGCCAGCCTGACCAGCGATTACGACCAGTATCGCTACCTGATGGATAACGCCATTGCGTCCAAGGACCAGTTGCAACTGAGCGTCGGGGTCTCCCTCAACGCGCAGCAAGTGGCGGCCTTGACCCACGACATCGTGTGGATGGAAACCCGCCAGGTGCAGGGCGAACAGGTATTGGTGCCGGTGCTGTACCTGGCCCAGGCCGACTCGCGCAATCTGCGCGGCGGCAGCCTGGTGCAAGGGCGGGATATGACCGTGCTGGCAGGCAATGACCTGACCAACGTCGGCACCCTGCGCGCCAGCAATGACCTGAGCGTCAATGCCGGCGGCAACCTGTATCAGGGTGGCCTGGTGGAGGCCAACCAGCGGGTCAGCCTGATGGCCCAGGACAGCGTGCGTAATGCCTTGGGCGGTGAAATCCGCGGTAACCAGGTGAGCGTCACCGCGATCAAAGGCGACCTGATCAACGACCGCACCGCCGTTGCAGTGGGTTATGGCTCGGGTTCGCGCACGGTGCTGGATCAGGGCAGCCAGATCAGCGCGCGGCAGCAGCTGGACCTCAGTGCCGGACGCGACCTGACCAACGCAGGCCAGATCAGCAGCGCCGGCGATGCCAAGCTCAGTGCCGGCCGGGATATCGATCTGCTCGCGGTGCAGGACCATACCTTCACCCAGAGCGCCATCAGCCGTGGCCTGGTCACCAAGGACACGCTGCAGAACCTGGGTTCCAGCGTGACCACCCAGAGCAATCTCGAACTCAATACCGGGCGTGATTTGGCGGTGGTGGCGAGCAAGGTCGCTGCGGGCAAGGACCTGACGCTCAATGCCGAGCGCGATATGGTCATCGCTTCGGCCCAGGACGCAGAGGCGTCGACCTTCTCCCAGAAGAAAAAAGGCTCCTGGGGCAGCAGCAAGACCACCCGCAGCGCGGATTCAGCCACCACCAACGTCGGTTCTGAAATCAGCGCCGGGCATGACCTGATGGTCAATGTCAGCCAGGACAAGGACGGCCGCATCAGCCTCAATGGCGGGCGCGATGTCACCGTGGTCGGCAGCCAGTTGAAAGCCGGCAATGACCTGTTGCTCGGCGCCGGTGGCGATGTGAGCCTGGTCTCGGCGCAAGAGCAGCAGGACAGCGCCTACAGCCAGAAGAAAAAAGGCAGCTTCGGCCTCAATAAAAGTGGCAACAGCCGCAGTTCCAGCACCACCACCCAGGTGGGCAGCGAGCTGAGCGCCGGCAATGACGCCGTGATCATCGCCGGCACCAACGTCAACCTGTCGGCCAGCACCGTTGAGGCCAAGCGTGATGCGGAGCTGCGAGCAGGGCTGATCGACAAGAACGGCGACATCAACCTGATCGATGCGGCGAACGAGTCCACCAGCCAAAGCGAGAAGTACCGGAGCAAGGTCGGTTTATCCAGTTCCGGCAGTTTTATCTCGATTGCCTCGTCCAAGAAGTCGGGGCAGGAAAACCTGCAGACCCAGAGCGTCGGCAGTGTGGTCAGTGCCGGGCGTGATACCACGCTGCAAGCGGCCCGTGATGTGAACATGATCGGCAGTACCGCTGCGGCGGTGCGCGACCTCAACGTCGGTGCGGGGCGCGACGTCAATGTCCTGGCCGGCAGCAACAGCCAGGACCAGAGCAATTGGAAAAGCGAGAAGCACACCGGCTTGTCCCTGGAAAGCGACCGGAACGGCGTCACCGCCTTCCTGGGGCGTGAGGCCCTCAAGGAGAAATCGCGCAATGCCCAGCAGACGGTCGCCGAGAGCCAGTTGCTGGCCGGGCAGGACGTCAACATCAAGACCGGTCGCGACCTGACTGTGGAAGGTTCGCGGATCGACGCCAATCGCGACGTCAACCTGCAGGCCGGACGCGACATCAATGTCGATGCCGGCAAGGAAACCTCGATTCAGGAAAACAGCAAGAGCCGCGACCGCAACGGCCTGACGGTCAATATCAGCCACAACTATGGCAACACCAAGGACGCCCTCGCAGGCACCGGCAAGGGTGACGACGGCGTGAGCAAGGCCTCGAGTGTGCTGAGCACCGTGGATTCGATCAACCAGTTCACCTCCGGGCCGACCAGCGCAACCCACTTCGGCTCGGCTAGCCAGGCCACCAGCTCACGCCAGGAAGTCCGGAGCAACAGTCCGTCGAATGTGGGCGCGGGTCGAGACATCAGTGCCGTGGCCGGCAATGACATCAGTGTCCGTGGCAGCCAGTTTGACGCCGGGCGCGATATCACCCTGGCCGGGCGCAACATCACCGTGGATGTGGCGCGTGGTGTGGTCTCGGAAGAGAGCAAGACCACCCGCAGCCAGGGTGGCATCAACGGCCAGAGCGGCGGTGGCAGTGCCCGGGCCGGGATCGGCGGCAGTGTCGGCTCGGCTACCGAGCAGCTCAGCGATGGCACCAGTACGCCTTCGGTGTTTCTGGCCGGGCGTGACGTCAGCCTTGAAGCCCGTGACAACCTGACGCTGATTGGGACCCAGGTCCATGCCGGGCGGGATATCGACCTCAGTGCCGGCAAGGACCTGACCATTCGCGCGGCGCAGAATGACTCCAGCAGTGAGTCCGATCGCAGCAGTGGCGGCGGTGAAGTCGGCCTGGCAGTGGGCGGCAAGGACTTCATCTCTGTGTATGCCAGTGTCGATATGGGCAAGGGCAAGCTTGATCGCGAGAACGAACGGCAGCAGAACGCCAACCTCGTTGCCGGTGACCAGTTGCGCTTCACCAGCGGCAAGGACAGCACTATTTCCGGTGCGACCTTGCGTGGCGATGAAGTCATCGGCCGGGTGGGCGGTGACCTGACCGTGTCCTCGGTGCCCGATACCGGCAAAGTCAGCGGCAAGCAACTGGATGCCAGTGTGACGGTGAGCATCGGCCTGGGCGGCGGTGGCAGTGTCAGCGGTTCGCTGGGGGTGGGCAAGACCACCGGCAAGACCGATTGGGTACAGGAACAGACCAGTATCACCGGCAAGAACGGCGTGGATATCCGCACCGAAAACCATACCCAGATCGACGGTGCGGTGATCGCCGCCGACAACGGCAAGCTGAAGCTGGACACCAACACCCTGGGCTTCCGCGATATCTCCGGCCAGGACAAGGAGCACAGCTACTACGTCAACGTGGGTGGCACCTTCGGCTGGGGAGGCGGTGGTGAAGGCGCCGATCAGATGACTGGCAAGGAAGTGGCGTTTACCACCGACAAGAGCCTGGCCGGCAAAGGCAAGACTGGCGCCTCCGGCTGGAGCGTCAGCGGTTATGACTACCGCAAGGAGAAGGAGCAGGAAGTTCGCGCCACCGTGGGCGCCGGCAGCATCATCGTGCGCAACGACGCCAAGACTGGCGTGGACTCCACGACAGGCCTGAACCGCGATCTGACCAAGGCCTTCGAGATCACCAAGGACAAGGAAAAACGCACTGACCTGTATGTCAGCCAGTCCTCCCTGGACGGCGTGTCGCATCCGGTGGATACCGTGAACAACTGGCGCCAGGGTGTGAAGGACTATGGCAAGAACGCGGCGGGGATTTTTAGCCAGTACGCCGCCTTGAGCGGTGCCGCCAGCGCGGCGCTTGAAGAGAACCCGTCGCTGTGGCCATTGGCATGGATTCCGGGGCTGCTGGAAACCGTCATGGACAAGGCGTCCACCTACACCCTCGGGGTCATGCCGGGTGTTGAAAGTCATGGTGGCCTGATTACCCAGGTGCCGACTCTGTTGACCGGGGACATGCGTTTTTATCGAGTCAAAACCGGCTTCGAATACGAGTCAGACGGCAAGACCATCAAAGTGGATGACGGTGGCAAACCGGTGCTCAAAAAAGATCAGAGCCTGGTTGAGATCAGCCGGCCGGATGGCGATGGTGCGATTTTCACCAACGGCATTCAGAACTCGCTGCTCTCGGCCCTGGTCAATGGCGCTATGCAGACGGGCTCGGATACCTTCATGCAGGCCTACAACCCGGAGCACGGCATATTGGGCGACCTGGTCGAGTCATTGTGGGATGTGGCGCTGGGGGGTGTAGTGCGCTCCGGTAACGCGCGCGAACTGCATGACTTCTATCAGGCTGGCATCGACGACAATTACAAACTGGACATCGCCGGCCACAGCCAGGGTGGTCTCCTGACCTACCGCGGGATCTCGGGGCTGGACTTCAACCTCAATGGCAAGGTGGGCAGCATTCAATTGTCCGGTGCGCCTGTGGGCTCGACGAGTTTCTTCCAGGCGGCCAAGGAGGCCGGGTTCAACATTGAGGACGGCGCGTACTTCCAGGTGAACCGTCCCGGGTCGAAAAACTTCTTCGGCATGTTGCCCGTCACCGATACCGTGTCTGACTTGTTGGGCGGCAACTTCCTCCATTCGTCCGACCCGGTGGCGCGCTTCTTTGGTTCCCTGACCACCAGCACGTCGTTGCTGGGTGCGGCCAGCCCTCACTCCAACTACTTGTGCGTGTCCAAAGCCATGTGCGGTGATCAACCCAACGCCCTGCAAGAGCAGTTCAAAGGCAATTCGCGCTACATCACGCCGACGGTGATCGATGCCAACGGCACCCACACGCGCTTGCCCGATCCGGCCAACAAGACCAACAAGCTATGAAGATTCTCAGAGCAGTCGTGGCAGGCGGGTTGCTGATCCTGGGCAGCGGGTGCAGCAACCCGCCCCTGGTCTACGAGAATGCTCGCTTCGATAACCGCATGCTCTGCACCGAAGGCGCCAAGCGGGTCACGTTGATGCAGCGTTATTCCTTCGACCTGCCGGGGCCTTTTCGTCATGCGCCCTGCGGGACGATCACCAGCGGGTTTTATTATGAGAAGGGACTTGATGCTCTCTCCGTAGGGACGTCCGGAACCTTTTCCTATGGCGATATCCAGGTGACGGCGTCCGGGCTCTATATGCGGGTCAACAGCTTTCTCAGTGGCAGGTCGGACGGGCTGCTCTATCCCAAGCAGGCGTTTAAGGACGATCTTGTGGCCAGGCAGGCGTTGCCTTCCTATCACGGGGTCAAACCCAGCAGTTTCGATTGGGTGACACGCCAGGGTTTTCAATGCCTGCGTACCTACGAGCGCTGGGAAGGGAAGGCGGTTGGCATTTTCGAGGATGAGGTCAAGTACTGGTGCTGGGAGCAGGAGAGCGGCTTGAAGCAGCCTTTCTACGTGCATGCGGGCCAGCGCCTGCCTTTGGGAACCAAGGGCTACGACCTGGATCAGGTCTTTATCGAACCGTTCTTCCAGAGCCTGAAAATCAATCGATTGCCCGCACCGGTGCTGGCCAAGGCGCAGGCGGATCTGCAAGCCTTCTGTAGCCACGTCAAGTCGCGTCTGGACAAGAACCTGCCCTGGGGCGATGACTACCCCGACAAGCGCCTGAACCTGACCTTTCTGCATTACTGCGGCTACGACGTGCCGCTGCCTGACTCGGCCGCGCCAGCGCTCTGATGGCACCATTGATTCGAACCAACGGCTGTCGCGACACTCTTGTAAATAATTGAGCCGCTTTCCTTACGGCGCCTGCCCCTATTCGTGCCCGGAGAACGCTGGCAGACTGCCAATCTTTTCAAGCCGTTCGTTTTGAGGCTATATGCCAACGTTTTCTCAGCGTCATCTGTTGTTGTTCAGTTGGGTCATCATTTTCGGCGGGTTGCTTCTGGTTCTGCCGCTGCGACTATTGCCAAGCCTGCTGGCCGGGCTGCTGGTTTTCGAACTGGTCAATATGCTCACCCCGCAGCTGCAACGGCTGATCGAAGGACGACGCGCGCGTTGGCTGGCAGTGGCGTTGCTCGGCACCCTGGTGGTCAGCCTGCTGACGCTGCTGTTTGCCGGTGCCATCAGTTTTCTGCTGCACGAGGCGGAAAATCCAGGCGCTTCCCTGGATAAATTCATGGCCGTGGTCGACAAGGCGCGTGGCCAGCTGCCGCCGTTTCTCGACTCCTACCTGCCGGCCAGTGCCGCAGAATTCCAGGCCGCGATTGGCGCCTGGGCCAGCAAGCATTTGAGTGAGTTGCAACTGGTGGGCAAGGACGCGGCCCATATGTTCGTGACCTTGCTGATCGGCATGGTGTTGGGGGCGATCATCGCCTTGCAGCGGGTGCCCGACCTGACCAAGCGCAAACCGTTGGCCGCTGCCCTGTTCGATCGCCTGCACCTGTTGGTCCAGGCGTTTCGCAACATCGTGTTTGCCCAGATCAAGATTTCCCTGCTCAACACCTTCTTCACCGGGATCTTCCTCGCGGTGGTACTGCCGATGTTCGGGGTCAAGCTGCCGCTGACCAAGACCCTGATCGTGCTGACCTTCCTCCTGGGCCTGCTGCCGGTAATCGGCAACCTGATCTCCAACACCCTGATCACCATAGTCGGGCTGTCACTGTCGATCTGGGTGGCGGTGGCGGCGCTGGGCTACCTGATCTTTATCCACAAGCTGGAATACTTCCTCAACGCGCGAATCGTCGGCGGGCAGATCAGTGCCAAGTCCTGGGAGTTGCTCCTGGCGATGCTGGTGTTCGAGGCCGCGTTCGGCCTGCCGGGGGTGGTGGCAGGGCCGATTTACTACGCCTACCTGAAAAGCGAGTTGAAGCTGGCGGGGCTGGTCTAGGCCGCCGCTTGCTTCAATTGCGCTTGTCGCCCTCATAGGTGACCGACTGGAGGCGATCAAGACCTGAGCCGATATGGAACGAGAACGGCCGGCCCAGTTGCTGGATCTTCTCGGCGCATTGAGCGTTCCAATCGTCGTTACGGTTATCGGGGCTGAAGTCGGCGGTTAGCAACTGTTCACCCAGGTTGGCGACTTCAATCGACAGTTGCAGCTTGGTCCGCAGCAGGTCGTCCTGAACCATGTCTTCGCTCCACAGGCGAATCTCGCCTTTGCGCACGCTTTCGCGCAATTGGGCGTCCTTGGCGATCATTTGGCCGGTCACGGTCTTTTTTCTATACCCCTGGCTGCGGTAGTTGATGCGCACATGCTCCGGTGATTGCCCGGGAACTTGTTGCACGCTCACCGCGTTGAAGGGCAGGTCGCCGTCCAGTTGGCCCTGGATGTTGCAGACGATTTCGACCGGAACCCCACTCTTGTTGTAATAGCCCAGTGCCCGGTCGAGCAGCAGGTAGCGTGCCGAAAGCCTGACCTCGGAGTTGATGGACAGGGTCAGGGTGGTCGGCTGCGGGGGCGCGTCCCCCGGCTGCGGTTCGAGTGTCATGTCGATAGCCATGCTGCTGGCCGTTCGCGCTTTGAGAATGTCATCGAACAGTGCGCGCAATGCCTCGCGCTGCTCGGGGCTCAGGCTGTCCTTGAGGGACAGATGAACCACTCGGCTGTCTTGCTCATCCAGCGCCAGCTCAACCTTTTCAGGATCGATGCCGCGGGCGCGAATCGCCTCCACCAACAAGGCGCTGACACTGCCATTGACCTGCTGGCCCTGGTACCCAACCGGCTGCTCGAAGTGCAGGGACATGAAGTCTTCCTTGCAGCCGGTCAGCAGCAGGGCGGCGAGCAGGGGCAACAGTTTGTACAGGTTCATCGTTTCGGTTCCTTGCGAAAATTTTCCCCAGCCCTGGGGCACGCCGGTCGAGCGGGTTTCTAGCCGTAGCGCTTCCTGGCTTCAATCGCCAGACCGCTGCCGATGCTGCCGAAGATGTTGCCTTCGACGTGGCGGGCATTGGGCAGCATGGCCGAGATGCTCTGGCGCAGGGCCGGGATGCCGCTGGAACCGCCGGTGAAGAACACCGTGTCGACCTGGGCCACATCGACGCTGGCATCGTCCAGCAACTGGGTCACGCTGTTGCGGATGCGCTCCAGCAGGTTGTCGATGGCCGACTCGAACAGCGCCCGGCTCAGCTCCACGCTCAACCCCGGCTCGATACGGTCCAGGGGCACGTGGCGGCTGTCGGTGTGGGTCAGCTGGATCTTGGTTTCCTCGACTTCCATCGCCAGCCAGTGGCCGGCACGCTGCTCGATCAGCTTGAACAGGCGGTCGATGCCACCGGTGTCTTCGATGTCGTAGCGCATGCTGCCCAGGGCCAGCTGGGATTTTTGCGAGTACACCGAGTTGATGGTGTGCCAGGTCGCCAGGTTCATGTGGTGGCTGGTGGGCATGTAGGCGCCGCTTTTCATCCGGCTGCCGTAGCCGAACAGCGGCATCAGGCCTTGCAGGCTCAATTGCTTGTCGAAATCGGTACCGCCGATGTGCACGCCACCGGTGGCCAGGATGTCGTCGTGGCGGTTGTCCAGGTCGCGGCGCTCGGGGGCCAGGCGTACCAGGGAGAAGTCGGACGTACCACCGCCGATGTCGACGATCAGCACCAGTTCTTCGCGTTCGATGGTCGACTCGTAGTCGAAGGCTGCGGCGATGGGCTCGTACTGGAAGGACACTTCCTTGAAGCCCAGCTTGCGCGCCACCTCCACCAGGGTGTTTTCAGCTTCCTGGTCGGCGGCGGCATCGTCATCGACGAAGAACACCGGGCGACCCAGGACCACTTCCTCGAATTCCCGACCGGCGGCGGTTTCCGCGCGGGCCTTGAGTTGGCCGATAAACAGGCCCAGCAGGTCCTTGAAGGGCATCGCCGTGCCCAGCACGCTGGTGTCGTGCTTGATCAGCTTGGAGCCCAGCAGGCTTTTCAGCGAGCGCATCAGGCGGCCTTCATAGCCTTCCAGGTACTCGTGCAACGCCAGGCGACCGTACACCGGGCGACGTTCTTCGATATTGAAGAACACCACCGAGGGCAGGGTGATCTTGTCATCCTCCAGCGCGATAAGCGTTTCCATGCCGGGGCGCAGCCAGCCGACAGTGGAGTTGGACGTGCCAAAGTCGATACCGCAGGCACGGGCCGGAGATGCGTTTTTCATGTCTTTCAAGTTCCGGTTAAAAAACGGCCGCGCAGTGTATGTCAGTCGCTGGCAGATTCGAAGGCCGACTATCCGCTAAATCGAAACCTTTTCCTGCCTTGAAAGACTATTCTTCACCCCAAACTTGCAGGCATGAGCCGGGCAATCACCGGGCGCTCGCAAGAACCGCCGGCGATTGCCGATAAACTTTTGATGCGCCGCACCAGTCAACGGGTTGAGATTGATCAATCCTTATGCTGCCAATGAGAGCATGCTGCACTGTATGCCGCGCGATATTGATAACGGATGGTGATTCCCTCGATGGACTTCAAAGACTATTACAAGATTCTCGGTGTGGAACCGACGGCGGACGACAAGGCGATCAAGGCGGCCTATCGCAAGCTGGCGCGCAAGTACCACCCTGACGTCAGCAAGGAAAAGGACGCCGAGGCAAAGTTTAAGGACGCCTCGGAAGCGTATGAAGCGCTGAAAAGTGCCGACAAACGCGCCGAATACGACGAAATGCGCAAATACGGCCAGCACGGCCAACCGTTCCAGGGGCCGCCGGGCTGGCAGGGCCGTGGCGGTTTTGGCGGTGGCCAGGATACCGGCGACTTTTCGGACTTCTTCAGTTCGATCTTCGGTAACCGTGGCCCGGGCTTTGGTGGTGGTGAACAATCGCGGCGCAGCGCCGGACGTCGTGGACAGGATGTGGAAATGGAACTGCCGATCTTTCTTGAAGAAACCCTCTCTGCAGAGTCGAAGAAGATCAGCTTCCAGGTGCCGCAGTACAACGCCGCCGGCCAGCATGTGAGCAACACCAGCAAGAGCCTGAACGTGAAGATCCCGGCAGGGGTCAGCGATGGCGAGCGTATCCGCCTCAAGGGCCAGGGCGCGCCGGGCGTGGGCGGTGGGGCCAATGGCGACCTGTACCTGACCATTCGCTTCGCCCCGCACCCGAAATTCGACGTCGAAGGCGAGAACCTGATCATCACCTTGCCCCTGGCTCCGTGGGAGCTGGCGCTGGGTACCGAGGTCGCGGTGCCGACCCTGACCGGCAAGATCAACCTCAAGGTGCCGGCCGGCAGCCAGAACGGCCAGCGCATGCGCGCCAAGGGCCATGGCTTGCTGAACAAGGCCGGCGAGCGTGGTTCGCTGTTCGTCCAGCTCAAGGCGGTGATGCCGAAACAGGCTGACGATGACGTCAAGGCGTTGTGGCAGGAGCTGGCGAAAAAGGCGGCGTTCGACCCACGGGAACATTTTTGATTCGAGAATGGAGTAGCTGAGTATGAGTACCCTGATCGTTCAGCTGGACATGGAAGAATTCTGTGAGGTGACCGACCTGTCGGCCGCTTACGTGATCGAAATCGTCGAACACGGGATCCTCGAACCTCAGGGCCAGGCGCCCAAGGATTGGCGTTTCAACGATTACCAGCTGGCCCTGGCCAAGCGCGCGGCCATCCTGCACCGCGACCTGGAACTGGAGTGGCAAGGCGTCGCCCTGGCCCTGGACCTGCTGGATGAAGTGCGCGAACTGCGCGCGGAAAATCGCATGCTCAAACAACGCCTGGGGCGCCTGGTCCTCGACTGACCTGTAGCCGCTGCCGAAGCCTCGGGCCGCGTTCGGACGCTGGCCCTGATAAACACCGCGGATGTTTCAGGAAAACGTCGGCGTTTGGGCGCCCAGTTGTGTTTTCAGGGCTGTGCCCGGGAAACCCGGGGCAGGGTGACGGTGAAGGTGGTGCCGTCGCTTTCGTTGGAGCTGACTTCGATGCTGCCCTGGTGCGCGCTGACCACTTCCTTGACGATAAACAACCCCAGGCCAAGGCTGGTGGAGGGAGTGCCGAGTTCTTCACTGGCGCTGCGCACCAGGGGGTCGAACAAAGTGCTCAGGGCGTCCTTGGGGATGGGCGTGCCGTAGTTGTGCACCGTCAGCAACACCTGTTCGGCGCCGCCGGTGATGGTCACGGTCACGGTGCGGCTGTTGTTTCCGTGCTGCAACGCATTGCCGATCAGGTTCTGTAGCATCTGTTCGATGCGCCCGCGATCCCAGATGCCGTGGCCATCACCGTGGAAATTCAGCGAGGGGGAGCAATCGGGCTGCCCGGCGCAGGCTTCATCCATGGCCGCTTTGGCGGCGCTGGCCAGGTCCATCGGTGCCGGCTCGATCGGCAAGCCGCTGCCTAGCCGGCTGCGCACAAACTCCAGCAAGTCACTGACCATCGCCCCCATGTGTCGCGCGCCGCTCTTGATCCGCGCCACGTAGGCCAGGCCCTCGGTGTCCAGCGCGACACGCCGCGCCAGCATCTCGGTGGACATGCTCACAGCCTGCAAGGGCGCGCGCAGGTCATGGCCGAGAATCGCCAGGAAGATATCCCGCGAACGATCGACCTGTTCGGCATAGGCCGCGGTGGACTCGGCCAGCGCTTCGTCGATGGCTTCGTTGAAGCGGATCATGTCCTGGAAGTACATCAGGTCCGGTGATTCCAGGCTGCCCACCCACAGGCGGATCACGCAGGCGCGCAGGTGGCGGAATTCGGAGGTCATCTGCACCAGGTCAAAGCCCACGGTGTGCCGCAGTTCGCCATGGCTGGCGGCGGCTTCATCCAGGCTGGGGGTTTTTTCCGGCCCTTCGCCCTTGGCCTTGGCCTGTTGTTCATGGGCGGTCTGGGCGGTGCGCATGTCGCGCGCGGCGGCCAGCAGGATCGATTTTGCGTGATCGCGCAATTGCAGGCGGGTCATGGAGTCGGCGGCAGGGGCGATGGATTTCGCAAACTGCTCCCATTCATCAACGATTCGATCAACGTGTTGCACGATGAAATCGGACAGGCGCATAGCCGGGAACCCTGCAGGCAATTGTGAGAAATCGAGTGGCATCTTAGCGCCAAACCGGGGTTTTCAAAACTCGCGCTGCCAAACAGGGTTCCGGGCTGATCAGTGCCGGGTTCTAGAAGAGAAAATAACGTTGTGCCATGGGTAGCACCTCCGCCGGTTCACACCACAGCAGCACGCCATCGGCCTTGACCTGATAGGTCTGCGGGTCGACATCGATCTGTGGCAGGTAGTCGTTGTGGATCAGGTCGGTCTTTTGCACCTGGCGACAGCCCTTGACCACCGCGATGCGTTTTTTCAGGCCCAGGGTCTCGGGCACGCCGGCGTCCAGGGCCGCCTGGCTGATAAAGGTCAGGCTGGTGGCATGTCGGCTGCCGCCAAAGCTGGCGAACATCGGGCGGTAATGCACCGGCTGCGGGGTCGGGATCGAAGCGTTGGCGTCGCCCATCAGGCTGGCGGCAATCGCCCCGCCCTTGAGGATCAGGGTCGGCTTGACCCCGAAAAACGCCGGGCGCCACAGCACCAGGTCCGCCCATTTGCCGACTTCGATCGAGCCCACTTCGTGGCTGATGCCATGGGTGATCGCCGGGTTGATGGTGTATTTGGCGATGTAGCGCTTGACCCGGAAGTTGCTGTTGCCCTCGCCGTCGCCCGGCAGCGGACCGCGCTGCTTGTGCATCTTGTCGGCGGTCTGCCAGGTGCGGGTGATGACTTCGCCGACCCGGCCCATGGCCTGGCTGTCGGAGCTGATCATGGAGAACGCGCCCAGGTCGTGGAGGATGTCTTCGGCGGCGATGGTCTCGCGGCGAATGCGGCTTTCGGCAAAGGCCACGTCTTCGGCGATGCTTGGGTCCAGGTGATGGCAGACCATCAGCATGTCCAGGTGCTCGTCGATGGTGTTGCGGGTGAAGGGCCGGGTCGGGTTGGTCGAGCTCGGCAACACGTTGGCAAAACCGCAGGCCTTGATGATGTCCGGCGCATGGCCGCCACCGGCACCTTCGGTGTGGTAGGTGTGAATGGTGCGGCCTTTGAAGGCGGCCAGGGTGGTTTCGACGAAGCCCGACTCGTTGAGGGTGTCGGTGTGGATCGCCACCTGGACGTCGTACTGGTCGGCGACGCTCAGGCAGTTGTCGATGGCCGCGGGGGTGGTGCCCCAGTCTTCATGGAGCTTGAGGCCGATGGCCCCGGCCTTGACCTGCTCGATCAAGGGCTCCGGCAGGCTGGCGTTGCCCTTGCCGGTAAAGCCGATGTTCATCGCGAAGGCGTCGGCGGCCTGGAGCATGCGCGCCATGTGCCAGGGTCCCGAGGTGCAGGTGGTGGCGTTGGTTCCGGTGGCTGGCCCGGTGCCGCCGCCGATCATGGTGGTGACGCCGCTCATCAGCGCTTCTTCGATCTGCTGCGGGCAGATGAAGTGGATATGGGTGTCGATGCCGCCGGCGGTGAGGATCATGCCTTCGCCGGCGATGACTTCGGTGCTGGCGCCGATGGCGATGGTCACGTTGGGTTGGATGTCCGGGTTGCCGGCCTTGCCGATGGCGGCGATGCGCCCGTCCTTGAGGCCGACATCGGCCTTGACGATGCCCCAGTGGTCGATGATCAGGGCGTTGGTGATCAGGGTGTCGACCACCTCGGCCGCCAGCAACTGGCCCTGGCCCATGCCGTCACGGATCACCTTGCCACCGCCGAACTTCACTTCTTCGCCGTAGGTGGTGAAGTCCTTCTCCACTTCAATCCACAGTTCGGTATCGGCCAGCCGCACCTTGTCGCCGACGGTGGGGCCGAACATGTCGGCGTAGGCCTCGCGGGAAATGCGCATTCCTCGGTCCTCGGAAATAAGCGGCAAGCTTTAAGCTGCCCGCTGCAAGAAAAATCAAAAGCAATCGATAGCGCCGCAAATGGCTGTTACTTGCCGCTTGTAGCTTGAAGCTGCGCTCAAAGAGCGCCCATCACTCGCCCGGCAAAGCCGAATACCCGGCGATGCCCGGCCAGGTCCACCAGTTCCACTTCCCGGGTCTGCCCCGGCTCGAAGCGCGCGGCGGTGCCGGCCGGGATGTTCAGGCGCATGCCCCGGCTGGCGGCGCGGTCGAAGGTCAGGGCGTCATTGGTCTCGAAGAAGTGGTAGTGCGAGCCGACCTGGATCGGCCGGTCGCCGCTGTTGGCCACTTTCAGGCTCAAGGTGCGGCGGCCGACATTGAGTTCGATGTCGCCGGGCTGGATCTGGTATTGGCCTGGAATCATGCGGGCAGTCCCAAAGTCTTGAAGTAAATGGCGGTCGGGGTGTAGGTGCCGTCCGGGCTCTGGCAGTAGTTGGGCAGTTCACCGACCCGGATGTAGCCCAGGGAGCGGTAGAAGTCCTCGGCGGGGGAACCGGCTTCGGTGTCCAGGTACAGCAGGCCGCGCTTGTTCTGGCGGGCTGCCTGCTCCAGGGCCGTCATCAGTTGCTGGCCCAGGCCGCGGCGACGGGCGTCGTGGCGCACCTGGAGTTTCTGGACCTCGGCGCGATTGCGTCCGTTGGGTTTCTGGCACAGCGCCAGTTGCACGCTGGCCAGGACCTTTTCGTTATCCACCACTACCCACAGCAGCAGGCTGGCGTCTTCCACCCCGGCCTGCAGGTTGCGCAAGTAGGCATCGGCCTGGGCCTGGTCGAGGTCGGCCATGAAGCCGATCGAGGCCCCGTGCTGCACCGCGTCGAACAGCAGATCACTCAGTCCCTGGCGGTAATGGGCAAAACTTTCCCCATGTACTCGGCGCAGTTGGGCAGCGTTCATCGGGTATCACTCCTTGTCGATGGCGGGCGGCAGCGCCCCGGGGTTGAGGATCAGTTGCATGAAGGTCAGGTCCAGCCAGCGTCCGAACTTGGTGCCTACTTGGGGCATCTGTCCGGTGGTGATGAAACCCAGACGCTGGTGCAGGCGGATCGAAGCCTCGTTGCCGCTTTCGATGGCTGCGACCATCACGTGCTTGTCACAGCCCCGGGCGCGTTCGATCAGTGTTTCCATCAGGCGTGGGCCAAGGCCGTTGCCGCGCTGGTCGTCGCGCACGTACACGGAGTGTTCGACGCTGTGGCGAAAGCCGTCGAACGGTCGCCAGTCGCCGAACGAAGCGTAGCCGAGCACCACCTCGTCGGCGTTGATGATCACCAGGATCGGATAGCCCTGGGCCTGCCGGGCGCTGAACCAGGCCTGGCGGTTGCCCAGGTCCACGGGCTGCTCGTTCCAGATCGCCGTGGTAGTGCGCACGGCGTCGTTGTAGATGTCACGGATCGCCGGCAGGTCGGCATGCAGTGCATCGCGGATGCGGTAAGTCATGGCGCGGCCTCAGGCGATGGGTTGGTGGACGGTGACCAGCTTGGTGCCGTCGGGAAAGGTCGCCTCGACCTGGATCTCCGGGATCATTTCCGGGATGCCCTCCATCACTTGTTCACGGCTGAGCAGGGTGGTGCCGTAGTGCATCAGTTGGGCCACGGTCTGGCCGTCACGGGCGCCTTCGAGCAGCGCCGCGGAAATATAGGCCATGGCCTCCGGGTAATTGAGTTTCACGCCACGGGCCAGTCGTCGCTCGGCCACCAGGCCGGCGGTGAAGATCAGCATCTTGTCTTTTTCGCGTGGGGTCAGGTCCATCGTGTTCAATCCGTTTGGGCAGTTAAAAGGTTCAGCGCGTCAGGGCGGCGGTCCCGCGTGACAGGCGCTTCATGTATTCCAGATCCTCGGCGGCACGGCCTCGCGCCCGAGCAGGGCGGGGCGCAGCAGGCGCCACAGGTCGATCAGCCAGGCCCGGGCCAGCAGCGCTTCGCTGGCCAGGCAGCGGGCCACCAGCAGCCCGGGCAGTTGCGTCAGGTCGCCGCGTACCTCGTGGGGCAGGGAGCGGCAGGTCTCCAGCAGTTGCGTGTCGATTTCGCCGGTGACCAGCAGGGTCGCGAACACCGGCTGGCCGTCCAGGCCGATGGGCGAGTCCAGCAGGCCGTCGCCCCCGACAATGCGCTGGCGTTCGTGCCAGAGCAACTGGCCGTCACGGCGGATATCCAGGTGCGATTGAAAATGCCCGAGGTCAAAGCGTTCACCGCTGGCCGGGCGGCCCAGGGCCACGATGTCCCAGTAGAACAGTCGGGCGTCGCCCTCAAGCTCGATCACGGTCGCCAGTTCCGCCTGGGCGGCGCTGAACACGATGCTTTCCTGGGGCAGCCATTCCAGGGTGGCACCGGCGGCGACGTGCAGCTCAAGGTTTTGGTACGCCGGCCCAGCGGCGCGGTACCACTTGGCGGCGCCAGGGCTGGTCAGTTGCGCCCAGGCATCGGTGCCGACGCTGGCGCGGATGTCCAGGCGGTCGCCACCGGCAATCCCGCCAGGGGGGTGGACGATGATGTGCTGGCAGACCTCGGGGCCTTCGGCATACAGGTGCTTCTGCACCCGCAGCGGGCCCAGGTGACGGCGCTGCACCGGACGCGTGGTGTCGCCGAAACGGGCGTAGCCCAGCTCCAGCTCGGCATGCCAGCTAGGGGTGAACAACGCGGTGTGGGCAGGAAGATTCATGGTTCGCGCTTATCGTCAGGAGGCTACAGGTTAGATCGTAACCAGGCCGCGTACACCTTCGGTTTCCATATTTTCGCCCCGCCCTTGCTGGACGATTTCACCCCGGGACATCACCAGGTACTGGTCGGCCAGTTCAGCGGCAAAGTCGTAGAACTGTTCCACCAGCAGGATCGCCATGTCGCCTCGTGCCGCGAGTTTTTTGATCACCGCGCCGATCTCCTTGATCACCGAAGGCTGGATACCTTCGGTGGGCTCGTCGAGGATCAGCAAGCGCGGGCGGCTGGCCAGGGCGCGGCCGATGGCCAGTTGTTGCTGCTGACCGCCCGACAGATCGCCGCCACGACGCTGCTTCATTTGCAGCAGCACCGGGAACAGTTCGTAGATAAAGGCCGGCACCTCCTTGGCTTCCTTCGCGCCGAAACGTGACAGCCCCATCAGCAGGTTCTCCTCCACCGTCAGGCGCGGAAAAATCTCCCGGCCCTGGGGCACATAGGCAATACCGGCGTGCACCCGCTGGTGCGGTTTGTAGCCGGTGATGGCCTGGCCTTCCCAAGTGACCGTGCCTTCCTTGGTCGGCAGCAGGCCCATCAGGCACTTGAGCAGGGTGGTCTTGCCCACGCCGTTGCGCCCGAGCAGGCAGGTGACTTCACCCACCGTCACGTCAAAGCTCAGGCCACGCAGGATGTGGCTGCCGCCGTAGTACTGATGAAGGTGTTGGATCTGGAGCATGGAAGAACCTCAGATAGGAGAGCGGCAAGCTTCAAGCTGCAAGCTGCAAGAAAGAGCGGGTGTACGGTTTTGCTTTCAACTTGCCGCTTGAAGCTTTCAGCTGGCCGATTCATCGGCCCAAATAAACCTCGATGACGCGTTCATCGGCCTGCACCTGCTCCAGGGAGCCCTCGGCCAGTACGCTGCCCTGGTGCAGCACGGTGACGTGGTCGGCGATGGCGCCGACGAAGCCCATGTCGTGCTCCACCACCATCAGCGAATGCTTGCCCGCCAGGCTCTTGAACAGTTCGGCGGTGAACTCGGTTTCGGCGTCGGTCATGCCGGCCACCGGTTCATCGAGCAGCAGCAACTGCGGGTCCTGCACCAGCAGCATGCCGATTTCCAGGAACTGCTTCTGGCCATGGGACAGCAGGCCCGCCGGGCGCTGGACCGAGGCGGTCAGGCGAATGGTCTGCAGTACCTCGTCGATACGGTCGCGCTGTTCACCGCTGAGTCGGGCCCGCAGGCTGGCCCACACCGATTTGTCGGTCTTTTGCGCCAGCTCCAGGTTCTCGAACACACTCAGGGCTTCGAACACCGTGGGTTTCTGGAACTTGCGGCCGATCCCGGCCTGGGCGATCTGCACTTCGCTCATCGCCGCCAGGTCCAGGGTCTCGCCGAACCAGGCCTTGCCGTGGCTGGGCCGGGTCTTGCCGGTGATCACGTCCATCAGGGTGGTCTTGCCCGCGCCGTTGGGGCCGATGATGCAGCGCAGTTCGCCCACGCCGATGTACAGGTTCAGGTCGTTGAGGGCCTTGAAGCCATCGAAGCTGACGCTGATGTCTTCCAGGGTCAGGATCGTCCCGTGGCGCGTGTTCAGGCCCTTGCCAGCGGCCTGGCCGAGGCCGATGGCATCGCGGCTGCTGCCCTGGTCCTTGTTGGGTTCCAGGATAGGTTCGAGCATGAACTCCGCCGTCGCCGTGACTCTCATTGCTCACCTCGTTTTTTCAGCAGGCCGATCACGCCCTTGGGCAGGTACAGGGTCACCACGATAAACAGCGCCCCGAGGAAGAACAGCCAGTACTCAGGGAAGGCCACGGTGAACCAGCTCTTCATGCCGTTGACCACGCCGGCCCCCAGCAGCGGCCCGATCAGCGTGCCACGCCCGCCCAGGGCCACCCACACGGCAGCCTCGATGGAGTTGGTCGGCGACATTTCGCTGGGGTTGATGATGCCCACCTGGGGCACATACAAGGCCCCGGCCAGGCCGCACAGCACCGCGCTCAGTACCCACACGAAGAGCTTGAAGCCGCGCGGGTCGTAGCCGCAGAACATCAGGCGGTTCTCGGCGTCGCGCAGGGCGGTCAGGACCCGGCCGAACTTGCTCTGCGCCAGGCGCCAGCCAATCCACAGGCTGGCCACCAGCAACAGCACGGTGGCGAAAAACAGCACCGCGCGGGTCCCGGGTTCGGTAATGCCGAAGCCGAGAATGGTGCGGAAGTTGGTGAAGCCGTTATTGCCGCCAAACCCGGTTTCGTTGCGGAAGAACAGCAGCATCCCGGCGAAGGTCAGGGCCTGGGTCATGATCGAGAAATACACGCCCTTGATCCGCGAGCGGAAGGCGAAGAAACCGAACACCAGGGCCAGCAATCCCGGGGCCAGCACCACCAGGCACAGAGCCCAGAGAAAATGGCTGGTGCCGACCCAGTACCACGGCAGCTCGGTCCACGAGAGGAAGGTCATGAACGCCGGCAAGCCATCGCCCGAGGCCTGGCGCATCAGGTACATGCCCATGGCATAGCCGCCCAGGGCAAAGAACAGCCCGTGGCCCAGGGACAGCAGCCCGGCATAGCCCCAGACCAGGTCCAGGGCCAGGGCGACGATGGCGTAGCAGAGGATCTTGCCCACCAGGGTCAGGGTGTAGGCCGAGACGTGCAGCGGGTTGTCCGCTGCCAGCAGCGACAACAGCGGCAAGGCCAGCAGCACCAGGAGCAGCAGCGCACCGACGGTGAGCGTGACCCTGGGCCCGGCTTTCTGGCTGGCGGTAACGAGCAGTGGTTGATTCATCAGTCGATCACCCGTCCTTTCAGAGCAAAGAGGCCTTGCGGACGTTTCTGGATAAACAGAATGATCAGCGCGAGGATCAGGATCTTGCCGAGCACGGCGCCGATCTGCGGTTCGAGAATCTTGTTCGCGATGCCCAGGCCAAAGGCCGCCAGCACGCTACCGGCCAACTGGCCGACCCCGCCCAGCACCACCACCAGGAACGAGTCGATGATGTAGCTCTGGCCCAGGTCCGGACCGACGTTGCCGATCTGGCTCAGGGCCACGCCGCCGAGCCCGGCGATCCCCGAACCGAGGCCGAAGGCAAGCATGTCGACGCGCCCGGTGGGCACGCCGCAGCAGGCAGCCATGTTGCGGTTCTGGGTCACGGCGCGCACGTTCAGGCCCAGGCGTGTCCGGTTCAGCAGCAGCCAAGTGAGCACCACGACAAACAGCGCGAAGCCGATGATCACGATGCGGTTGTACGGCAGCACCAGGTTGGGCAGCACCTGGATCCCGCCCGAGAGCCAGGCCGGGTTGGCCACCTCGACGTTCTGCGCGCCGAACACCAGGCGCACCAGTTGGATCAGCATCAGGCTGATGCCCCAGGTCGCCAGCAGGGTTTCCAGCGGGCGGCCGTAGAGGTGACGAATCACCGTGCGCTCCAGGGCCATGCCGATCGCCGCGGTGACGAAAAACGCCACTGGCAGGGCAATCAACGGGTAGAACTCGATGGCCTGCGGGGCGAAGCGCTGGAACAGCAACTGCACCACGTAGGTCGAGTAGGCGCCGAGCATCAGCATCTCGCCGTGGGCCATGTTGATCACCCCCAGCAAACCGAAGGTGATCGCCAGCCCCAAGGCCGCCAGCAGCAGGATCGAGCCCAGGGACATACCGCTGAAGGCCTGGCCCAGCACCTCGCCCACCAGCAGCTTGCGCTTGACCTGGGCCAGGCTGGTTTCGGCGGCGGTGCGCACCGCAGCGTCGGCTTCGACCCCGGGTTCGAGCAGGCCTTCGAGGCGGGTGCGGGCCAGCGGGTCGCCGGTTTCGCCGAGCAGGCGCACGGCGGCCAGGCGTACCGCCGGGTCGCTGTCCACCAGTTGCAGGTTGGCCAGGGCCAGGCTCAGGGCGGCATGTACGCTTGCGTCCGGTTCCGCGGCCAATTGCCGATCAAGGAATGTGAGTTGCGCCGGCTTGGCGCTCTTTTGCAATTGCTGGGCTGCCGCGAGGCGGATCTTGCTGTCGGCGGCAAGCAATTGGTGGCTGGCCAGGGCGGTGTCGATCAGCCCCCGCAAGCGGTTGTTCAGGCGCAGGGTCTTGGCTTGGCCATCGACCGTCAACTGGCCTTGCTGCAAGGCGTTGATCAGTTCGACGCGCGCCGGGTCGGGCTGCGCAGCCCAGGCTTCCAGCAGTTGAGCCTGCTGAGACGGGTTGGCCGCGACGAAGTCTTCGGCGTCAACGGCCCTGGCTGCCAGCGGCAACAGCAGCAGGCAGGCGAGGATAAAACGGTAGAGGGCAGTGGGCATATCGTTGGCCTTGCGCGGACAGGCCGGGGCCTGTGCGTGATCCTGTCGCCGTTGCCGAAGGCTGCGCTGACCCGGTTGGCCCGGGCTGGTCACAGCTTTCGGCAGCGGCGACAGAGGTTGTGCCGGACCGCAGACGGCGTCCGGCTTCCATCCCTTGCTTAGTTGCTCTTGACCGCGTAGTCCGGCTTCTTGTCGTTACCCGGAATGAACGGGCTCCACGGCTGGGCGCGGATCGGGCCTTCGGTCTGCCACACCACGTTGAACTGACCGTCGGGCTGGATCTCGCCGATCATCACTGGCTTGTGCAGGTGGTGGTTGGTCTTGTCCATGGTCAGGGTGTAGCCGGACGGCGCGGCAAAGGTCTGGCCGGCCAGGGCTTCGCGGACCTTGTCGACGTCGGTGGATTTGGCTTTCTCCACCGCCTGGGCCCACATGTGGATGCCGACATAGGTGGCTTCCATCGGGTCGTTGGTCACGGCCTTGTCCGCCCCCGGCAGGTTCTTGGCCTTGGCGTAGGCCTTCCAGTCGGCGACGAATTTTTTGTTGGTGGGGTTATCCACCGACTCGAAGTAGTTCCACGCCGCGAGGTTGCCCACCAGGGGTTTGGTGTCGATACCGCGCAGTTCTTCCTCGCCCACGGAGAAGGCCACCACCGGCACGTCGGTGGCTTTCAGGCCCTGGTTGGCCAGCTCTTTGTAGAACGGCACATTGGAGTCGCCGTTGACGGTGGAGATAACGGCGGTCTTGCCCCCGGCGGAGAATTTCTTGATGTTGGACACGATGGTCTGGTAGTCGGCATGGCCGAACGGGGTATAGACCTCTTCGATGTCCTTGTCGGCCACGCCCTTGGAGTGCAGGAACGAGCGCAGGATTTTATTGGTGGTGCGCGGGTACACGTAGTCGGTGCCCAGGAGGAAGAAGCGCTTGGCGCCGCCGCCGTCTTCGCTCATCAGGTACTCCACGGCCGGGATCGCCTGCTGGTTGGGCGCGGCACCGGTGTAGAAGACGTTGGGCGACATCTCTTCGCCTTCGTACTGCACCGGATAGAACAGCAGGCCATTGAGCTCTTCGAACACCGGCAACACCGACTTGCGCGACACCGAGGTCCAGCAACCGAACACCACCGCGACCTTGTCCTGGGTCAGCAACTGACGGCCCTTCTCGGCGAACAGCGGCCAGTTGGAGGCGGGGTCGACCACCACCGGCTCCAGCATCTTGCCGTTGACCCCGCCCTTGGCGTTGATCTCGTCGATGGTCATCAGCGCCATGTCTTTGAGCGAGGTTTCGGAGATCGCCATGGTCCCCGACAGCGAATGCAGGATACCGACCTTGATGGTCTCGGCGGCCTGGACGGTCCAGGTCAAGCCCATCGCGGCAATGCTTGCCGTGAGTGTGAAAGCCTTGATCAAGCTGCGACGCTTCATTGTGCGATCCCCATGACTATTTGAGTTTTTCAGGTGGCAGATGCGAGCTACTGAAAAGCTGTTTTGCAAGGGGTGTGCCGAGTCGCTGCAAGGCATGAAAACGTCGCCTTGCGCGCGCAGGCAGGGCAGGCGATGCCCCAAGACGAGGCATTGGGCAGGGGGTGGTGCGTCGGGGTGCTTCATTGTGGTGCTGCCGCAGGGCGGCAGCCGAGGTCGCGAAGGAGCCTCAATTCACGCCGGGGAAGGAATCCACATACTCGATGGTGAAATCGGGAAAGGAGTCGACAATCTGGACCTTGTAATCCGGGAAGCTGTTGACGATTTTCCACTTGCCTGCCGAGTCGGGGAAGGCGCTGACCTGCTTCACCTTCAGGTCGGGAAAGGAGTGCACCACTTTGACTTTGTAGTCCGGGAAGCTGTTGACGAACTGGATGTTGCCGTAGATTTTCGAGACGTCGACCGTGGTGTCGGCCATTGCGCAACTGGAGCCGAACACCAGCAGCGACAGGCAAAGATTTTTCAACATGAGACTCATCCTGAGCAGTGTGAGGCGCGCATTCTAGGGCGCGCCGAGCCGTTGTGGGAAATCGTCCTATCGCCGCCTATCTGTATGCCGAAGGCCTTCAGCGCCGGCGCATCAGCCCGATAAAGAACAACCCGCCGATAGCCGCCGTGGCCACGCCGATCGGCAGGTCTTCGGGGGCGATCAAGGTGCGTGCCGCGACGTCGACCCAGACCAGGAACAGGCTGCCCAGCAGCACGCACACCGGCAGCAGACGCCGGTGTTCGGCGCCCACCAGGCGGCGGGCGATGTGCGGCACCATCAGCCCGACAAAACCGATGGAGCCGCTGATGGACACCAGCACGCCGGTCATCAGGGAGGCGATCAAAAACACCCGCAGGCGCACGTTGCGGGCGTTCAGGCCCAGGGTCACGGCGGTCTGCTCGCCGGCCATCAGCGCGTTCAGTGGGCGGGCCATGCCCAGCAGCAACACCAGGCCGAGCAACACGCTGATGGCGGGGATCGTCAACAATTCCCAGCGCGCCAGGCCTAGGCCGCCCAGCATCCAGAACATCACTGCCGAGCTGGCGCGGTGGTCGCCCAGAAACAACAGCAGATTGGCGATCGCCATCATCACAAAGGACACCGCGACCCCACACAGCAGCAGGCGATCGCTGTCGAGACGGCCGTGGCGCGCGGCGATGCCGAGCACCAGCAGCATGCTCAGCAAGGCGCCGATAAAGGCCGCCAGGGGCAGGGTCAAGAGACCGATCACTTGCCCCACATGCAGCACCACGATCACGGCGCCCAGGGTCGCGCCGGACGTCACCCCCAGCAGGTGCGGGTCGGCCAGCGGGTTGCGCGTCACCGCTTGCAGTACCGCGCCGATCAGCGCCAACCCGGCGCCCACCAACGCCCCGAGCACCATGCGCGGCACGCGGATCAGCCAGACGATATGTTCCTGCCCGGCACTCCAACTCACCTCACCGATACCCAGGGCCTTGTGCAGCAGGATGCGCCACACCACGTCCAGTGGCACCGGCGCCGGGCCGAAGCCGAGGGAGACCACGCAGGACACCAGCAACAGCGCGCCCAGGAGCATCAGCAGCCCGGCATAACGACGGTTGATCATGGGCCGTGGAAACCCTTGGCCAGGGTCTGCACCGCCAGCACGTTGTCGATGCCCGGGGTGGCCTGGACGTAGGGGATCACGATAAAACGCCGGTTCCTGATGGCGTCCACCGACTGCAACGCCGGGTTGTCCAGCAAGAACTGCTGCTTCTGCTCGGCGCTGATTTCGCTGTAGTCGACGATCACAATCACCTGCGGATTGCGCTCGACCACGGTCTCCCAGTTGACCCGGGTCCAGCTGGTGTCCAGGTCAGCAAGAATGTTGCGCCCGCCAGCAGCATCGATCAGCGCCTGGGGCATGCCCAGGCGACCCGAGGTCATGGCGCGGTCTTCACCGCTGTCGTAGAGGAATACCCGTGGCCGGTCGGCGGGCAGCTGTTGTTTGACCTCGGCCACCTGCTGCTGCATCTGGCTGATCAACTGATTGGCGCGGTCCTGCACATCGAAAATGCGCCCCAGGTTGCGCAGGTCGTTGTAGGTGTCGTCGAGGCTGGCGGCCGGGCGCTTCATGACAAAAGCGCAGGACTCGGTCAGCTCATAGACGTTGATGCCCAGTGGCGCCAGGGTCTGGGGCGTGAGGTCGCCGCCGACGCGCATGCCGTAGTCCCAGCCGGCAAAAAAGAAATCGACGTTGGCGTTGAGCAGGGTTTCCACCGATGGGTATTTGGCCGCGAGTTCCGGCAGCCCGGCGAGGCTGGCCTGCATCTCGGGAGTCATGGCCTTCCAGCCGCTGATGCCGCTGTAGCCGACCATGCGCGGCTTGAGGCCGAGGGCGAGCATCATCTGGGTCATGTTGATGTCATGGCTCAGGGCGTGCCGGGGGGCCTGGTTGAAGGTCACTTCGCGGTTGCAACTGTGGACGGTCAGCGGGTAGTGGGTGGCCTCGGCCAGGGCTTGGCCGGCCGCCAGGGACAGGGCGAGGCACAGCAGGACGCGCAGGGTCATGGTTGGGTTATCCAGGTAATGCGTGGATGGTCGGCCAGCGGATGGCGATCGATCAGGGCCTCGACCCCGAACACTTCCCGCAGCAGTTCGGCGGTCAGGACCTCGGTCGGCGTGCCGCTGGCGACGATGCGCCCGTGATCGAGCACGTACAGCCGGTCGCAGAAAGCCGCGGCCAGGTTCAAGTCGTGGATGCTGGCCAGGGTACCTACCCCCAGGCGTTTCACCCATTGCAGCAACTGCAATTGGTAGCGTGGGTCGAGGTGGTTGGTCGGCTCGTCGAGGATCAGCAATTGCGGCTGCTGGGCCAGGGCGCGGGCCAGAATCACCCGCTGCTTTTCACCGCCGGAGAGGGTGGCGAAGGCATGCGTTTCAAAGCCCAGCAGGCCTACTGACTGCAGGGCCTGGCGGGCCAGTTCGCGGTCATGGGCGGTGTCGCCATCGAACAAGCCCTTGTGCGGGGTCCGGCCCATGGCGACCACTTCTTCAACGGTCAGACCGAAGGCGTCGGGGAACTCCTGCAGCACCACGGCAATGCGCTGCGCGCACCAGCGTGGCGATTGCCGCCACAGGTCGTAATGCTCCAGGCGCACTTCGCCCTGCTGCGGTTTGCTGAAGCGATAGGCGCAGCGCAGCAGGCTGGTCTTGCCGCTGCCATTGGGCCCGATCAGGCCGACGAACTCCCCCGGTGCCACATGCAGGCTGGCCTCACGCAGCTGGAACTGGTGATGACAATGGCCCTGGCCCAGGGGTGTCCAGGCCAGGTTGGTGAGGTTCAGCGAGGTCATGCGCGATCCGTATTGATTGCCTGGCGCCGCGATGGGGCGCCGGGCAGCAAGCTTACACTTGTAGGTTACAAAGTAACATTGGCTCGGGTCGAACCGGGCCGCGCACAGTCTACAGAAGCGCAAACGCTGCGCATCTCGCCGGGTTCATGTTGAAGATGAGGCGGACTCAGATGCACGGTTCCAGCGTGATAACAGCAGGCGATCGAGCAGCCACACCGCAATCAGCGACGCGCCCACCAGGGGAAACGCCAACGCCAGGGCCAGCATCACCCACATCGCGGTTTTCCACTTCGGCAGGTCATGGCGCAGCGGCGGCACGCCGAGTCGGCCAGTGGGGCGGCGCTTCCACCAGATCACCAGGCCGCTGACGGCGCTGAGCAGAATCATCAGGCAGATCAACAGCACCGCCAACTGATTCAGCGGCCCGAACATCTTGCCTTCGTGGAGCATGACCCCGACCTCGGTGGCTCGGGCCACGGGGCTGTAGTCCTGCCAGCGCACATCGGCCAGGACCTGGCCGGTGTACTGGTCGATGTGCAGGGTGGCGTCGTCGCGCGGGTCGTCGGCGAACACCGCGACGGTGAACACGCCGCTGGCGGTAGTGGGCAGAGTGATGCTGTAGCCGGGCTCGACCTGGCGCTGGCGAGCGATGTCCTGCACCTGCTGCAAGCCGATGGCTGGCGCTGCCGGCGCGTGGTCGGCACCACCGTGGGCCATGTGCTCGGCATGGTCGCCGGACATCGGCATCGGCGTGTTTTCCAGGGCCCAGGGCACGGTCTGGCGCGTGGCGTTATTCAGGGCGCCGGCCTGCTGGTCGGACTGCGGCACGTTGTTCCACATGGCCGCCGGGAAGCGGTTCCAGAGGTCGGCGTATTGCTTGCCCCAGAAGCCGGTCCAGGTCATGCCGCTCAACAGCATCACCAGCAGGAATGCGGCGCCCCAAAAGCCCACCACGCTGTGCAGATCGCGCCAGAACAGGCGGCCGCGGCTGCTCAGGCGTGGCCACAGGACCCCGGCCGTGGACTTGCCGCGCGGCCACCACAGGTACAGGCCGGACACCACCAGCATCACGCCCCAGCCAGCGGCCAGTTCCACCAGGCGGTCGCCCAGGGTGCCGATCATCAGCTCGCCGTGAATGGCCCGGGCCACGGCTTGCAGCGTGCGCTTGGCGTGCTGCTCGCCGAGGATGTCGCCGTGGTAGGGATCGACGAACACGTTCAACTCGACGCCGGCATTTTGCACCACGAACTGTGCGCTGCGCTCGGCATTGATCGGCGGCAGGTACTGTTTGACCTGGGCCTGTGGATAAACCGCCTGCACCCGCTTGAGCAGCTCGTCGGCGCTGAGGCTGTGGTGCCCGGCGGGGACGTTGAGCAGCTCGCCGTACATCAGCGGGTCGAGCTGGGGCTTGAACAGATAAATGATGCCGGTCAGGGCCAGCATCACCATAAAGGGCGCGACCAGCAGCCCGGCGTAGAAATGCCAGCGCCAGGCCAGGTTGTAGAAAGACACCTTGGGTTGAGTCATCGAATAAGGCTCCGCACGGCAGTGGATCTGTTGTTGTAGGGGCAGCTGTTGCTGCCAGTCATGCTCTGTAGCCGCTGCCGAGGCACGAGGCTGCGCTGGTCTGAGCGGAGTCACTCGCTCATCCCCACCGCAGCCTGGCGGCAGCGGCTATGGGGTCAGAAGCTCAGGTCGACCTTGGTCCAGAGCGTGCGTCCCGGTTCGTTGATGGCTTGCGGGTCATTGGCCGGATAGCCGAACCCGGCATTGCCGGCCAGGTTCAAGTGCTCGGCGTAGGCTTTGCCGAACAGGTTGTCGACGCCGCTGCTGAGTTTCAGGTTCTTGTTGATGCGGTAGGCGCCGTTGAGCGAGAACACGCCGAAGCCGCCGCTCTTGTCGAAGTCCTTGCCGACCACGTTGCCCTTGTTCTGGTCGATGCGGTTCTGCGCCGCGACCACCCGCCACAAGGCGCCGGCGCTCCACTGATCCTGGCTGTAGGTCAGGCCCATGCGGGCGTCGAGCGGTGGCATTTGCGGCAGGGCCTTGCCATCGCTGCTGTTCTTGCCCCAGGCGTAGGCCAGGGTGGCGTCGGCCTTCCAGTTGGAGGTCAGCTTGTAGGCCGCCCCCAGTTCGCCGCCCATGATCCGGGCGTCGATGTTCTCGGCCTGGGAGGTGGTGCCCATCATCCCCGGGCGGTAGTTGAACAGGATGTAGTCGCGGATTTGACCGACATAGCCCGAGGCCCAGGCCTCCAGGTCTTCGCTTTTGTATTGCAGGCCGAAATCAAGCTGGGTGGTTTTTTCCGGCTTGATCGAATCGAAGGCGTTGACCGAACCGGCAGGGCCGGTATTGGGCGAAAACAGCTCCCAGTAATCCGGGAAACGCTGGGTATGGCCAAGGCCGGCGTATAGGGTGGTGGGGCTGTCGGCCAGATCATGCTCGTAGCGCACAAAGCCGCTGGGCAGGGTGTCGGCGCGGGTGTTGTCGGCGGTGGGGTTGGGGCGGCTCATCATGTTGCTGGTGAGGCGCTGGCGATAGTCCTTGGCCGAGGCGCGGTCCAGGCGCGCGCCGCTGATCAGGCGATCATGGTCGGCGGCGTACCAGGTCAGCTCACTGAAGACTCCATAGTTGTGGAAGTCGGCATCCTTCTCGCGGGGCAGTTGCTTGTAGGTGTCGACGCCGCTGCTGGCGCGTTGGCGGTGTTCGTTGGTCTGTGCATCCAGGCCGCTGATCAGCTGCACATCGGCCCAGCGCCAGGTGGCCTTGATCCGCGCACCGAGGGTCCGGCGATCGACGTTGGACGCCATGGGCCCGGCCATCATCCCGGTGCCCGACGGCGTGCGCAGGCTGTAGTTGTCCATCACGTGGTCGGCGTAGTTGTAGTAGACCTGGGCCTCGACCTTGTCCAGCACTTCGCCGAGGTTGGACTTCTCGAAGCGCAGCCCCAGGCTTTCGCGCTTGAACTGCGAACCGTCCATGCCGCGTCCGGCGTAGCGAGCCTCGCCGTCGCCCTTGCCGGCGGTCAGCTCCAGCAGGGTGTCGGCGTCCGGGGTCCAGCCCAGGGCCACATCGCCGTTCCACTTGTCGTAGCGCGAGGCCACGGTGTCGTTGTTGCCGTCTTTGTAATCGTCGGCGTGGGCGGTGTTGCCGATCACCCTGACATAGCCCAGCGGGCCACCGGCAGCGGCATCCAGCACCTTGTCGAAACGACCGTTGGAGCCGGCCAGCAGGCTGGCATTGACCCGGGTGCCCAGTTCGCCGAAATGCTCGGGCTCACGCTCGAACAACACGGTCCCGGCCGATGCGCCCGGGCCCCAGAGCACGGTTTGCGGGCCTTTGATCACGGTCAGCTTGTCGTAGGTCTCGGGGGAAATGTAGGAGGTCGGAGCGTCCATGCGCCCGGGGCAGGCGCCGAGCATCATGCCGCCATTGGTCAGGATGTTCAGCCGCGAACCAAACATCCCGCGCAGCACCGGGTCGCCATTGGTGCCGCCGTTGCGCACCAGGGCAAAGCCGGGAATGGTCTTCAGGTAGTCGCCACCATCGCTGGCCGGCACTGGCTGACGCGGGTCCTTGGGGTTGGTGACCACGGTCAGCGGCGAGCTGGGGGCAATGGCGGTAATCACCGTGGGCGTGAGCTCTTGCGGATGCGGGTGCTGGTGCAGGTCCTCGGCAGGCTCGGCGGCCATGACCAGGGGGGCGAGCAACGCCCCGCACATGACGCTGATGGCGCAGTTGAACCGCACACGGGACGGTTTCAGGGCAAAGGTGTTGCATGCCTGGGCGGCGCCCAGGCGAGTGTTGGCAGAAAACATAAATGTTCCATCAATAGGCACAAACGACACGGCCGAGCGCCTGCGACTGGGGGCGACAGTCGGCCGTGGGAGAGAAGCAAGGGGCCTAGCGGATGGCGGGCGGGGCGCGGGTCAGGGCGCCGGGGAACACGGTCTGCCGGGCGTGACCCAGGCGCGGGGAGGGGCTGACAAAGGGGGTGTTGGGGGGCGTCGCCGCGATGCTGAACGACAAACCGCCGGGCAGCGCCGGGCAGTTGAACAACAGGCTGCAATAGCCGCATTTTTCCCAGAGCCCATGGTGCTCGCTCTGGGTCTTGCCTGGTTGCGCGCTGGGTTGGGTTTCGCCGTGGCAGCCGGGTTCGCCGCTGTGCATGTCCATCGACATGGACATGTTCATCGGCATGGCCTGATCCATCGGCATCGCTTGGGAAATCAGCGGACCGATAAAGATCATCAGCATGGCGAACAGGCTGATCCAGCTACCGCGGCGCACTTTTATCGAGTGGCGAGGCGGCACGGATCGCCTGGCGCCGGGCGGGCGCAGGGCGTTCACGAACAGCGCGGGTCAGTGATTATTGGGCGTGCTTGTGCTCGGCCATGTTGTCGGGCGCCTGCTTCTGCACCGCGACCTCGACCGTTACGTCACCGGCCTTCTCGAAGTGCAGGGTCAGCGGGAAGCGCTTGCCGTCGCTCAGCAGGCTGCGGTCTTTAAGCTCCAGCAGCATCACGTGGTAGGCCATGGGCGCGAAGCTGACCTCGGCACCCGGGGCAACGGCCACCTTCGGCACTTGCTGCATTTTCATCAGGTCGCCCTGCATCACGTGTTCATGCAGCTCGGCTTTGCCGGCAATCGGTGTGTCGACGCTGAGCAGGGTGTCGGCCGTGCTGCCGGTGTTGTGCAGCACGAAGTACGCCGCAACGGTCGGCGCGTTCGGCGGCAGCTCCTGGGACCAGGGGTGGGCAATCTGAATCTCGCCGGCCTTGTATTCATGGGCATTGGCGAAACAGGCAGGTAGCAGTACAGCGGCCAGCAGCAGAGCTTGCTTGACCAGGGATGGTTTGAACATGGCAATTCTCCAGGGTGATTCAAAAACGCAGGTCACTTGCGAAAGGAATCACGCCAGGGGCGGTGCACCGGGGTTCAGGCTCGGCCATTGCTGGCGCGGCGTGGGGGTGTCGATCAGGGTGGGCGGCAGGCTGCCGTGGGTGGCGTAGCGTGCGAAATACGGCTGCGGCACATGCCCGGGCATGGCCATCAGGGGCGCTGAGCCCGAGCAGCACCAGCAATGCTGCATGTTGGAGTGATCGTCGTTCTGCGGGGCTTTTTGCTCGAGCTTGCCCAGGGAGATCGCCACCAGCTTGGTGCCGGTCGAAGAACAGAAGCTGCCCCACAGCAGTTGCTCGGTAGCGCCCTGGTCATCCCGCGGCATGGCCCCGGAAAGCGGCATGGCAAGCATGTTGAACAGCACTGCGAAGCAGGCGATCCAGGCAAATGCGAGCCGTTGTCGGGACATGATGGACGATCCGTCGGGTTGAGCGATCAGGCGGGTATTTAGCCTGATCGCCGGGCATAAGTAAAAAAGCCGTGTGCGGTGTGGTGTCGCAGCGCGGCTCAGGCAGTGCTGGCGTGCAGCTTGAGGCCCAGGGCCTTCATCACCTTGATGATAGTCGCGAACTCGGGATTGCCCTGGCTGCCCAGCGCCTTGTACAGGCTTTCACGGCCCAGGCCGGTGTCGCGGGCGATCTGGGTCATGCCCCGGGCGCGGGCGATGTCGTTCAGGGCCGCGCGAATCAGCACGCCGTCGCCGCTGTCTTCCTCGAAGCAGGCGTCGAGGTAGGCCACCATGTCTTCGGGTGTTTTGAGGTGCTCGGCGGCGTCGAAAGGGATCAGTGGGTGGTTCATGGTTCAGTCCTCGCTCTTGAGGTCATGTGCCAACTGCCTGGCACGTTGGATATCGCGCGGCTGGGTGGTTTTGTCGCCACCTGCCAGCAACAGGTAGATCACCTTGCCGCGCCGGGAGAAGTACACCCGGTACCCGGGCCCGCGATGGATGCGCATTTCGTAGACGCCCCCACCGACGGCTTCGCAGCTCCGAAATAACCAAGCTGCGCGGCCCTTACCCTGGCCAGTACCCGAGCCCTGACAGTGGAATCTCTCAAGGCCTGGAGCCAGCGGACAAACACTGGGGTCTGTTCAAAGATAAGCATGGCGACTGTATTCCTTGGGATACGACATGGCAAGTCATTTGCCAGGTGACCAGCTCGCGAGGCGACGACCGGCCCTTCGGGGCTGTGACCATGGCCATCGATCTGGCTGTGCAAGGAACATTAAAGCGTCGGCTTTTTTAAAGCTGTCAGGGGAATCCCAAGGGGCTGTGGGCCGGAGCTTTATTGTTTGTCAGGCGTGAGGCTGATCGCTCAACGCCAGCAGTAGCTCGGCCACGGAGGTAAAGCAGCGATCGGCCTCGGGCAGCGCCGGGCGCTTGAGCACCAGCACCGGTATCCGGCGTTCGCGGGCCACTTCCAGCTTGGGCTCGGTGGCGCTGCTGCCGCTGTTTTTGCTGATCAGCACATCGATTCGGCGCTGCTCGAACAGCTCGCGCTCGGCGTCCAGGTGGAACGGTCCACGGGCGCCTATGACCTCGCAGCGCGAGTTGCCGGGGTAGGCGTCGAGGGCGCGCAGGGTCCAGAACTGCCCTTCGGGGATCTCATCCAGATGCTGCAAGGGTTCGCGCCCCAGGGTGAACAGCGGGCGCTGGAACGGGCGCAGGGCCTCGACCAATTCGTCCCAGTCAGTGACTTCCCGCCAGTCGTCTGCAGGCTGCGGTTGCCAGGCCGGACGGCGCAGGGCCCAGCATGGAATGGCGCTGTGGCGCGCGGCCTGGACCGCGTTGTGGCTGATTTGCGCGGCGTAGGGGTGAGTGGCGTCCAGCAGCAGGTCGATGCCTTGTTCCTGGATAAACCGTGCCAGCCCTTCGGCGCCACCGTAGCCGCCGACCCGCACCTGGCAGTCGAGGTCGGTGGGCACCCGGCCGACTCCGGCCAGGCTGTAGATGTGCGCCGGGCCCAGGGTGCGGGCGATGGCCAGGGCTTCGGTCACGCCGCCCAACAGCAAAATACGTTTCATTGGAAGGCTCCGGCCCGGCCGACAATGCCGCCCTGGCGATCAATGGCAAACACCTCGACCTGCACCTGGGCCGGCACCACGCTGCGGGCAAACGCCAGGGCGTGCTGGCACACCGCGTCACCCAGGGCGATACCGGCGGCGCTGGCCAGGGCCAAGGCCTGCTGGCTGGTGTTGGCCTCGATGATGGCCTGTTGCAAGGCCCCGTCGGCGCCAATGGCCGCCGCCCAGGCCGCCAGTTGCGGCAGGTCGATGCTTGAATGGCGGCTGTGCAGGTCCATGTGCCCGGCGGCCAGTTTGCTGATCTTGCCGAAGCCGCCGCACAGGCTGAGTTTATCCACAGGCACTTTGCGCAGGTGCTTGAGCACCGCGCCGACAAAATCGCCCATCTCGATCAGGGCGATTTCCGGCAGGTCGTAGACCCGGCGCATAGTGTCTTCACTGGCGTTGCCGGTGCAGGCGGCGATGTGCTGGTAGCCGTTATGGGTGGCGACATCGATGCCCTGGTGGATCGAGGCGATATAGGCCGCGCAGGAGAACGGCCGCACGATGCCGCTGGTGCCGAGGATCGACAGCCCCCCGAGAATGCCCAGGCGTGGGTTCATGGTCTTCAGGGCCAGGGCCTCGCCGCCCTCGACATTCACCGTGACCTCGAAGCCGCCGCCGTAGCGTTGTTCCAGCGCCAACTGGCTCAGGTGATCGCTGATCATCTTGCGCGGCACCGGGTTGATCGCCGGTTCGCCGACCCCTAGCACCAGCCCCGGGCGAGTCACGGTGCCCACGCCGTTGCCGGCGATAAAGCGGATCCCCGGCTCCGGGGCCAGGCGCACCCGGGAGTAGAGCAGGGCACCGTGGGTCACGTCGGGGTCGTCGCCGGCGTCCTTGATGGTGCCGGCCTCGGCGCCGTCGGCATTGAGGCGGCAGAACTCCAGGCGCATCTGCACCTGCTTGCCCTTGGGCAGGGTGATCTGCACCGCATCGGCGTCCACGCCACTGAGCAGCAGGCGCGCAGCCGCGAGGCTGGTGGCCGTGGCGCAGCTGCCGGTGGTCAGGCCACTGCGCAGGGGCGCGGGCTGTTCGGCGGTTTCGTCACGCATCGAGCGCTCCCGGCTGTGGCCGGACGCGGGCTGTTGCGCGTGGGGAATGCTGGCTCATAGCGGTTTGCCGAGGTCGAGCAGGGTGATCGGCAGTGCCTGGCGCCAGGTGTCGAAGTCGCCCAGGGGTTGGGCCTGGGCGATGTGGATGCGGGTCAACTCGCCGCCATGGCGTTCGCGCCAGGCCATCAGGGTCATTTCGCTTTGCAGGGTCACGGCATTGGCGATCAGCCGGCCGCCGGGCTTGAGCTGCTCCCAGCAGGTTTGCAGCACACCCTCGCGGGTAACGCCGCCGCCGATGAAAATCGCATCCGGGCGCTCCAGCCCGGCCAGGGCCTGGGGCGCGCTGCCGCGAATCAGTTGCAGGCCGGGCACGCCCAGGGCGTCACGGTTGTGTTCGATCAGTTGCTGGCGCCCGGCATCGGCCTCGATGGCCAGGGCCCGGCAGCTGGGGTGGGCGCGCATCCACTCGATACCGATCGAGCCGCTGCCGGCGCCCACGTCCCACAGCAGTTCCCCGGGCACCGGTGCCAGGCGGGCGAGGGTGATGGCGCGGACATCGCGTTTGGTCAGTTGCCCGTCATGGGCAAAGGCGTCGTCGGGCAGCCCGGCCAGGCGTGACAGGCGCGGCGTGCCGGGTTCGGCGAGGCATTCAATGGCCAGCAGATTGAGGTCGGCGTGGGGCGTATCGTTCCACTGGTTGGCGATGCCGTCGATCCGCCGTTCGGCCTCGCCTCCCAGGTGCTCGAAGACGCTGACGCGGCTGGGGCCAAAGCCCCGTTCGCGCAATAAGCGAGCAACCGCCGCCGGGCTCTGGCCGTCGTTGCTCAACACCAGCAGGCGCACGCCGCTGAACAGCTGGGCACTGAGGGCGGCCACCGGGCGTGCCACCACCGACAGGGTCACCAGCTCTTGCAACGGCCAGCCCAAGCGGGCAGCGGCCAGGGAGTAGGAAGAGGGCGCGGGCAGCACCTGCATTTCGCCCTCGGCCACCTGGCGCGCCAGGCTGGCGCCGACGCCGAACAGCATCGGGTCGCCGCTGGCCAGCACGCACACTGCGTCGCCGCGCCGGCCGAGCACCGGCTCCAGGGAAAACGGGCTGGGCCACAGCTGGCGTTCGCCACGGATGCACACCGGCAATAAATCCAGTTGCCGCTGGCCGCCCACAATCCGCGAAGCACCCATCAGGGCCCGACGGGCGTTTTTGCCCAGTCCCTTGAAGCCGTCTTCACCGATTCCCACTACCGTCAGCCAGGGCGACATCTATATTCCTCAAAAGCAAAGCGCTTGAAACTGGAAGATCCGACGGGCAGGCTTTTCATGCCTTCGGACAAAGCAGGCATAATACCGCGCCTTCGCCCGCTAAGCGCCTTTCCCACCAGCCGGTTGCCCCTTTGAATCAACGCCCGATGTCCACTGCCTTACGCCCCTCGGCCTGCCCGGGGTTGCTGCGTATTGTCCCGGCGCTGGATGGCGGGATCTGCCGCATCAAGCTGGCCGGCGGCGCCATCAGCGCGGCCCAGGCCGTGGCCGTGGCCCAGGCGGCCGAGCGCTATGCCGGCGGGGTGATCGAGGCCACCAACCGCGCCAACCTGCAAATCCGCGGCATTGGCGAGCAACAGTCGGCGCTGATCGCCGAACTGCTGGCCGCCGGCCTCGGTCCCAGCACCGCCGCCGGCGACGATGTACGCAACCTGATGCTCAGCCCGACGGCCGGTATCGACCCGCAGATGCTGATCGACACCCGTCCGCTGGCCGCGCAGATACTCGCCACCTTGCAAAACCACCCGCGCTTCCACCAACTGTCGGCCAAGTTCGCCGTGCAGCTGGACGGCGGCGAAGCCCTGGCCATGCTCGACCATCACCACGACCTGTGGCTCTCGGCGTTCGCCGGGGTCGATGGCCCGTGCCTGGCGTTCGGCCTGGCCGGCTGCCCGGTGGACCCGCCCCTGGGCGCGGTGGCCCTGGAGCATGGGCACCGATTGCTGGTGGCGGTGCTGGAGCTGTTTCTTGACCTGGCGCGTCCGGAGCAGACGCGCATGCGCCATCTGCTGGCCGACTATTCGGCGGCCGAGTTACTGGCGCGCCTGGACCTGCCGCTGCTCGAAATCGAGGCCTGGGCTCGCCCGACGACCCCAACCGGTTTGCACATCGGCAGCCACCCCCAGGTCGGCGGCGGACGGGTGTATGTCGGCGCGGTGACCCCACTGGGCCGGCTCGACCCCACTCTGTTGCGGGGCGCCGCCCGACTGGCCAGTGAATGGGGGGATGGCAATCTGCGTTTCAGCCCCTGGCAGAGCCTGTTGCTGCCCAATGTCCGGGCCGAAGATGGGCCCGAGGTCTGTCGGCGCCTGGAGCAACTGGGGCTGCTGTGTTCGGCGGACCGAGCCCTGGCACACCTGGTGGCCTGCACCGGTTCCAGCGGCTGCGGCAAGGGCCTGGCCGATACCAAGGGCGACGCCCTGCAACTGGCCGCACTGCTGCAACGCCATGCCCGGACCCTGGAGGTGCACCTGTCCGGCTGCCCTCGTTCCTGCGCCTGCGCCCATGTTGCGCCGGCCACTTTGCTGGCCGTCGGCCCCGGCCGCTACGACCTCTATTTACGCGATGCAGGGCAGCCGGGTTTCGGCGCCCTGCACGCACGCAACCTTTCTATTGAAGCGGCAGGCGCATTGCTCGACGCCCGCCCACGGAGCAACCTTGATGCTTGATTACATCCGCGACGGTCAGGAGATCTATCGCAACTCCTTCGCCATTATTCGCGCGGAGGCTCGGCTCGACCGAATTCCGGCCGACCTGGAAAAACTCGCGGTGCGGGTGATCCACGCCTGCGGCATGGTCGACGCCATCGACGGCCTGGAGTTTTCCGAGGGCGCCGGCAAGGCCGGGCGTGATGCCCTGGCCGCTGGCGCGCCGATTCTGTGTGATGCGCGGATGGTTTCCGAGGGCGTGACCCGCGCTCGGCTGCCGGCCAACAACCAGGTGATCTGCACCCTGCGCGACGACAGCGTGCCGGAGCTGGCGCGCGAGCTGGGCAACACCCGTTCGGCGGCAGCCCTGGAGCTGTGGCGCCCGCACCTCGAGGGCAGTGTGGTGGTGATCGGCAATGCCCCCACCGCTTTGTTCTACCTGTTGGAAATGCTCGACGCCGGGGCCCCGAAACCGGCGCTGATCCTCGGCTTCCCGGTGGGTTTTGTCGGCGCTGCCGAGTCCAAGGCGATGCTCGCTGCCGACAGCCGGGGCGTGCCCTTTGTCATCATGCAGGGCCGCCTGGGCGGTAGCGCCATGGCCGCCGCAGCGGTCAATGCCCTGGCCACGGAGGTCGAATAATGCAGCAACCTGGACGTTTGATCGGCCTTGGCGTGGGCCCCGGTGACCCGGAACTGATTACCGTCAAAGCCCTGCGCCTGCTGCGTGAAGCACCGGTGGTGGCATATTTCGTGGCCAAGGGCAAAAAGGGCAACGCCTTCGGCATCATCGAAGCCCACCTGCAATCGGCCCAGACCCTGATGCCCCTGGTGTACCCGGTGACCACCGAAGTACTGGAGGCGCCGCTGTCCTACGAGCAGGTGATCAGCGACTTCTACGACAGCGCCGCCCAGGACCTGGCCCTGCACCTGGATGCCGGGCGCGACGTGGCGGTGATCTGCGAGGGCGACCCGTTCTTTTACGGCTCCTACATGTACCTGCACGACCGTCTGGCCGAGCGCTACCAGGCCGAAGTGGTGCCGGGCGTGTGCTCGATGCTGGGTGGGGCCTCGGTACTGGGGGCGCCGCTGGTGTACCGCAACCAGAGCCTGTCGGTGCTTTCCGGCGTGCTGCCCCATGACGAGCTCAAGCGGCGCCTGGCCGATGCCGATGCGGCGGTGGTGATGAAACTGGGACGCAACTTCCCCAAGGTGCGCCAGGTCCTGGAAGAACTGGGTCTGGCGGAGCGTGCGCTGTACGTCGAGCGCGCGACCATGGCCAACCAGAAAATCGTGCCCCTGGATGAGGTGGTGCCGATGTCGTCGCCGTACTTCTCGCTGATCATCGTTCCCGGCGAAAGGTGGCAAGGTTGATGGCCCGTTCAACACCGGCCATCGTCATCCTCGGCCAGGGCAGCCTCGCGACCGCCCGCAGAATCCAGCAGCTGTACCCGGACGCGCTGATCCACGGCCTGGCCGAACGGGTTGAAGGCGCGGACCGTCCGTACCAGGATTTCGGCGCGACCCTGCGTCAGTTGTATCAACAGGACACGCCGATCATTGCCCTGTGTGCGGCCGGTATCGTAATCCGCACCCTGGCCCCGCTGCTGCTGGAAAAAGGCGCCGAGCCGCCGGTGCTGGCCGTCGCCGAAGACGGCAGCGCCGTGGTGCCGCTGCTCGGTGGCCTGGGCGGGGTCAATGTGCTGGCGCGGGAAATCGCCGCCGGACTGGGCGTGGCAGCGGCCATCACTACCAGCGGCGAACTGCGTTTTGGCACCTGCCTGCTGAACCCGCCCAGCGGCTATGCCCTGGGGGACCTGGAGCTGGGCAAACGCTTTGTTTCCGACCTGCTGGGCGGTGAAAGCGTGCGCATCGAAGGTGCCGCGCCGTGGCTCGCCGAGGCCCGGTTGCCCGAAGATCAGCAAGCGCGTCTGAGCATTCATGTGGGCTCTGCCGAGCGCGAGCCGGCGGCCAATGAACTGCTGATCTACCCGCGCTGTGTGCTGGTGGCGTGCAGCAGCCAGGGGCATGAAGACCTGGCGCTGCAGATTCGCCAGGCGCTGCACCAGGCCCGAATCGCCGTGCAGTCCGTGGCCTGCCTGCTGGCCGCGGACAGCGACATGGCCTGCCCGTCCTTGCGCGAGGCGGCCCTTGAACTGGGCGTGCCCCTGCGTTTTGCCCCGGCGGCAGAGAGTGTCAGTGCGCTGGCACAAAATGCGGTGCCGCAACTGTTGCCGCCGCTGGCCGTTGGCGCTGGGATTGCCATCGCCGTCGCCAACCAGCCGCTGGACCCCGAGCAGATCGGCCGTCCTCGCGGGCGGCTGGCGGTGATCGGCCTGGGCCCGGGTGCGGCCGAGTTGATGGTGCCGGCGGTGAAGGCCGAACTGGCGCGAGCCAATGACATTCTCGGCTACGAAACCTATGTGCGCATGGCCGGGCCGTTCCGTGCCGATCAGGTCATGCACTGCACCGACAACCGCGAAGAAATGCAGCGCGCCCGCCACGCTTTCGAACTGGCAGCCCAGGGCCGCTCAGTGGTGGTGGTGTCGTCCGGCGACCCAGGTGTGTTTGCCATGGCGGCGGCGGTGCTGGAGGCGCTGCACGAGTCTGCGGACCCGGCCTGGCATAACGTCGAGCTGGAAATGCTGCCGGGGGTTTCAGCCTCCCTGGCCACCGCCGCTCAGGCGGGGGCGCCGTTGGGGCATGACTTCTGCGTGCTGTCGCTGTCGGACAACCTCAAGCCGTGGGCGATCATCGAGAAACGCCTGGACCTGGCGTGTGAGGCCGATCTGGCATTGGCCTTCTACAACCCGATCTCCCGTTCGCGACCCTGGCAATTGGGGCGAGCGCTGGAGATCGTGCGCGAGCACCGGACCCCGCAAACGCCGGTGGTGCTGGGGCGCGATATTGGCCGGCCGGGCCAGACCCTGCGCGTCATCACCCTGGGCGAATTGACGCCGGAGCAGGTGGATATGCGGACCATGGTGTTGGTGGGATCGTCGACGACCTGCACCTTCCCCAAGGCAGGGGGCGGCGAGTGGGTCTATACGCCGCGTTGGTATAAAAGCAGCTGAAAGCTACACGCTAAAAGCGGCTACAGGTGACCCCCGTGGCGAGGGAGCTTGCTCCCGCTCGGCTGCGCAGCAGCCGTAAACCCTGCCGGCCGGTTCTGCCTGAAGCACGCGGTGCCTGCTTTGGGGCCGCTTCGCGCTGGAGCGCCAGCCCGGCCTAGCGGGAGCAAGCTCCCTCGCCACAGAGAGATGCCCGGCCAACGTCTTGATTGCCCAGTGGCCGGGGTAGGGGCGATCAGGATTTGGTTCACTTCGTCAGCGTGGCCCATTTGCAGTGGCGTATCGCAAGCTGACGGACCCTGAGTAGAACCGGCCGCTCATCCCAGGGCGGCGGTTTTAGTCTTCCTCTGCTTCGGCCGTCAGCAGCCAGGTGATGAATTCAAAGAAACCGCTCCATCTGGCCGGGATACGGCCGGCGGTGAAGTCTTCCCAGTGGGCCAGGTCGAAGTTCCAGACGCCGCCGCTGTCTTTGTCCAGCAGGTAGCCGCCTTCGCCTTGCAGCGAGGTGAAGGCGATGAAGTTCTGCGGCAGCTCCCACACCTCGTGAATGAACTCGGTGCCCATGAGGATTTGTTCGGTGGGCTCGGCGATGTCGGAAATCATTTCGTAGCTGGCCCGGCTTTCGAAGTCGCCGGGGTGGCAGGCCAGGTAGATCTGGGCAAATTCGCTGTCGAGGGCGATGCCCAGTCGGTTCAGCGCCTGGGTCGCCCTGGCGATATCGGTGCGGGGGCGGTGGTCGGGTTGGGCTTCGATCAGGGCAGCCAGTTGCGCAGGGATCATGGGTGGGCCTCAAGGGCTCGCGGCCATTTGTCCAGGGTCAGCTCTCCCTGGTGGCGGGCGAAGTGGTCCCGGGCCTGGGCCAGGGTCATGTGGTTCGGGCCGCTGTACACATCCGGTGCCTGGCTGCCGTCATCTTCCCAATGGCACAGGTCGCAGATTTCATACTCGGCCCGTGCGCCCAGGGTCAGGTAACCGCAGCAGGGGCAGGCCAGCAACGGCTCGACGGACCCCTCGACCCGATGCTCTGCGCCCCCGGCTTCTGCCAGGCAGCGGCTCAGGTAGCCGTTGGTGACGCCGTGGTATTGCGCGCGCAGGGCGAGCAGCAGTAATGGGTCGTAGCACCGGTCCTGCGCATCTGCGGGTGGCTCGGGGTGGTCGAACATCAGCTGGCGCAGTGTGGGCGGCAGCCCGGCAAACTCGGGATGCTCGTCACCCAGGCCCCACCAGTCCAGCAGCAGCTCGGCGCGAGCGCACGGGTCGAGGGTCAGCAGGCGCTGCCGGCTCAGACGGTCGATGGCGACGGGGCGGGTCAGGGTGGACATGGCGGCGGGTGCTCCGGGCCGGGGTTCAGTAGCCATAAATCGGGTCGTAGTAGGACAGTGGCGGGTGGGTTTTTTCCCAGCCCTTGGCAAATGTCAGGCCTTGCTCGATTTGCGCCGGGGTCATCTTCGCAGCGATTTCATCCAGGGTCAGCTTGGCTTCCCGGGGCGAGTTGCCGCCGCCTTCCAGGTGGGCCACCAGGTACGTCAGGCCGTAGGCCTTGACCAGGTCATGGGGATGGCCGAAGCGGTTGGGCTGGTCGGACAATTCGCTGGCATAGGTGGCCACCGAGTCGATGTGTCCACCCTCGGCGGCCTGTTCGAGCCAGTGGCCGATTTCCCGGGTGTCGCCGTTGTTGTCGTACAGCAGGCTGGCATACAGGAACATGCCCTTGGGGTTGCCGCCCTCGGCCGAGGCCTTGTACCACTTGCGGGCAGCCATTTCGCCCAGGGCGGGAATCACGTACCAGCCACCGCCATCCTTGTAGATCCCCGCCAGCCACTCCTGCGCGCGGCTGTCCCCGGCCTCGGCGGCCATTTGCAGCCAGCCCAGGTCATGGCGCGTGATAAACAGCACGGTCATGGCCTCGGTATCGCCCTGTTGTGCACGGGCATAGGCCTGCTCGGTGGCGACCTTGCGCCATTGCATGTCGTTTTCGCCGTCGCAGTCGCCCAGGTATTTGCAAAAGTCATCGGCGTTGCCCAGGCGCAGCATGGCGTACAGATGGCCTTGGCGCGCCGCCGCTTCATACCATTTGCGGGCGCCTGGCGTGCTGTAGCGGTTGCTCAGGCGCAGGGCCTCGCCCAGGTAGTACTGGGCTTGCGCATCACCGGCTTCGGCGGCGGTTTGGAGCAGCGGCTGCGAGTCGTACCAGTCACTTTGCTTGTACAGGGCAATGCCCTTGTCGCGGGCGTTTTGCTGCGCGGGAGTCAGTTGGGCCAGGGCCGGCCCGGACAGGGCGAGGGTCAGCAGCAGGGTGCTTGTCAGAAACTTGATCAAACGCGGTTCTTCCATGGGACGGTGTGTTTATTGCCTGGAGCGTGAGCCGGCCGCGCTTTCAGTCGCTGGGCCAGGCCAGGGTCAATTGGTCGGGGCGGTCGACAGGGATCCGGGCGATGACGCCGCAGGTGGAGTGGGCATGCACCGAGCCCTCGCGGATTTCAATCCGGCTGAAGGGGTTGGTGTCGCGCAAGACCAGCAACCAGATCAGTCGACCCGATTCCTTGTCCTGCAACGCCACAAAACCATCGCCACCATAGGCGGCGCATTCACCGCCCCTGGCCTGAAACGGCTGCGGGCCGTCGGCTGCGGTGCCCAGGGTCGCCAGGCAATCGCAGGTTTCCTGGGCACGGTAATCCAGGGCCGGCAGCCACACCTTGTTGGTCAGGTGCGGGTGTTGATCAGGCAGGTCGAACAGGCAGTAAAAGCCATTGCCCAGGGTCAGGCTGTTTTCCCGAGGGTAGGCTTCATCCCGCCACTGTTCCTGGATAAAAGCCATGTCGGCGCTGTAAGGCATTGAGGTTCCTTGATCCATCAGGAGAGGCATGGGCTGCTCTATAGGCTCGGCACCAGCAAGAAGCCGGAGTAGTAGGCGCAGTGCCCGGGGTAGCCGGGGCGTGCATCGCAGGGCTTGAGGCAACCCTGGGCGCCGCCGGGGAAGCGCGCCGCCACCGACATGGCAAAGCCGTAGGTCGGGGTGGTCACCGCAAAGCTGTTATCGCACGCGGCCTTGGTGGTGTAGGTGAAGGTCATGGCCTCGCGCCGGCCGTTGTGGGCAAAGGCCACCTCGAAGCTGTTGAGGCTTTTCCAGCCGGACAGTGGCAGCACCACAAAGCGATAACGGGTGCTGTCCAGGCGCTGGCCCATGACCCGCAGCGAACGGGTCGAGGAATCGGTCTTGGGCGACGGGTAGGGCAAGGCCAGCAGCGCCCGAGGGTCGCCGAGCACACCCAACTCGAAGCCGATGCCCTTCTGGTAGAACGGAATTTCGATGTTCGGGTAACCCTCGATCTTCACGTAGCGGCTGGGCGCGTAAGGCCCCGAGGTTTCGGGCTTGTAGTCCGGCGCCTGGGCAAAGGTCACCTCAAGCTCCAGCACCGCGTCGGCGGCCTTGGCGTCTTCGCTGCGAATATCGCTGGGCTGCTCGCTGCTGTGGCTGACGCAGCCGGCCAGCAATACGCAGCAGGTGAGGTGCAGCAGGCGTTGCAATAGGCAAGTCGGCATCACTCAGTGCTCCGTCTTGAGAGGGCTGGAGGTCAGGCCCAGGCCCTTGAGTTGCCAGGTCCCTTGTACCTGCTGCCAGCTGAATTGCCGGCCCACCCACTCCACTTCGAGGGCGCGTTGCAGGCGCCTCTGGTCGATGCGCCGGCCTTCGTCCAGGGCTTTGCGGGCGCGGGCGCGGGCTTCTTCGTACAGCGGCCAGAGTTGGCTCAGGTTCAGCTCCTTGCTGATCGGCAGTTGGGCGTAGACGCCTTTCTCCGTCGAGCTGAGCAGCAAGCCCTCCTTGGCCAGGAACGCCGCGCTGCGGTTATCCGGCGCCACCGAGACCAGCATCCCGTAGTGGGAAAAACCCCAGCCCGGCAGACGCTCGTCAAACCACAGGACCTGTCCGGTCGAGGGCACAAAGGCCCGTGCGCCCTCGGGAAACAGCAACAGGTCGCTGCGCCCGGCTTGGGCCTGGCCCCAGTCGGGTTCGTCGCGGCTTTTCACCGGGCTGAGGATGCGTGCCAGGGGCGTGTCGTTCTGCACCGCGATCACCACCGTGCCGACGCCCATCCATTCAATGGTGGTCGCCAGCAGCACCGGCTGGCCATTCTGGATCGCGCCGGTGGGGCGCACATCGGTGATCTGCCAGGCGTTCAGCGGCCGATAGGGCCGGCCCTTGTAGGTGATTTCCAGGGTGCTGATGGACGACTTGCCGCGAAACACCTGGAAGTCGCCAAACTGCTCGCTGTAGCCGCTGAGGTAGTCGAGCTTGGCCTTGGCGGCGGGTTGTGCCGGGTCGGCGGCGAAGCCCGGCGCTGCCATCAGCATCAGCAGGCAGGCCGCCAGCAGCGGTCGTGGCAGCGCTACAAAGTGCTGGCGTGTCGAGGTGGAGTCCTTGCTGCGAGGTCTCTGAAACATGTGCATTCCATTGCCTGTGATTGCATGAGGGCGCTATGGCACCAGGTAACCGCGAACCCCGGTGAAGATGATCTGCGCCGCCAGGGCGCACACGAACAGCCCCATCAGCCGGCTGACGATCTGCAAGCCTTGCTCGCCGAGAATGCGTTCGATGCGGTTTGACAGGTAGAGCACCACGCCGACGGTAAAGCTGGCCAGGGCGATGCTGAGGATGGCGGTGAGTTTGTCGTCCCAGTGCGGCTGGCTGACCCCCATCACCAGCAGCGCACCGATGGTGCCGGGGCCTACGGTGAGGGGGATGGTCAGCGGGACGATGGTCACGTCCTGTTGCACGTTGTCGGTCTGCACCGCGGACTTGCCCTGGGCCATGCCCAGCGCCGAGATGAACAGCACGCTGCCGGCGCCGATGCGAAAGGCGTCGACGGTAATCCCGAACACACTGAAGATCACGCGTCCGAACAGGTACAGCAGCACGCTGGAGACCAGGGTCGCCAGGGCCACCTTCCAGGCCAGGCGCCGCCGCTCCTTGCTGGAGTAACCACGGGTCAGGCTGATAAAGCAGGACAGGACGAAGAAGGGGCTATAGAGCACCAGCATCTTCAGGTAAACGCTGAACAGCACGTGGAGCATGGTGGAAGCTCGCAGCGAAGGAGGGCGAGCGCGAGTTTAACAGGCGCCGCGCAGTCTGTCGGCTCAGCTGGCAGGCTCGGCGCTGCGATTGTGCTGGTCGCGCTGGGCGACCCAGTGCTCGATCAGTTCGCGCAATTGCGAGAGCTCCACCGGCTTGGCCATGTGCCCATCCATGCCGGCCTGGCGCGCGCGTTCCTTGTGTTCGGCAAGGATGTGCGCCGTGAGGGCCACCACCGGGGTGCGTACCCGTTGGTTGCCGACTTCCCAGGCACGCAGTTGCTGGGTGGCAGAGAAACCGTCGAGCACCGGCATCTCGCAATCCATCAACACCAGGTCGTAGCGCTGGGCTTTCATCGCCTGCAGGGCTTCTTCGCCATTGCTGGCGGTGTCCGGCTGCAGGTTGAGCTTGCCCAGCATGCCGCGGATGACCTTGGTCGAGATGCTGTTGTCTTCGGCCACCAGGATGCGGAAATCGCTGGGCACGGTGATGGGCGTCGCGGCTGGCGCCGTGGTGTTGCCCGGCAGGTAGTGCGGGGTAACCAGGCCTTTGTTGCGCTGGGTCAGCTCGTCGGCCAGGGTGGTCTTGAGGGTGTAGCCGGCCACCGGTTTGGCGAGGATGCGCTTGATCCCGGCATTGCGTGCGATGACCTTGCTCGGCGCGTTGCTGATGCCGGTGAGCATGATCAGCAGGATGTCGTGGTTCAGGCTCGGGTCTTCCTTGATCTTGGCCGCCAATTGCATGCCGGTCATGCCGGGCATGTTCTGGTCGAGCAGGACCACATCGAAGTAATCGCGCAGGTGGGCCTTGGTCCGCAGCAGGGCCAGGGCTTCCTTGCCCGACGGCACGGCACTCACGTTCAGGCCCCAGGCGCTGCATTGCTGCACCAGGACTTTGCGGCAGGTGTCGTTGTCGTCCACCACCAGCACCCGCGCGCCTTGCAGCGGGCCGTCGAGGTCCGAGGTCGGGTGTTCCAGGCGTTCCGGGTCCAGGGGCAGGGTCAGCCACAGGGTGCTGCCCTGGTTGGCGCTGCTCTTGATGCCGAATTCGCCGTGCATCAGCAGCACCAGTTGCCGCGCGATCACCAGCCCCAGATTGCCCCCCAGGCGGGTCGCGGCGAGGAAGTTCTTGCTGTGCAGTTCCGAGTGCAGCAGGGCGTCGCGCTCTTCGGCGTCCATCGGCTGGCCGCTGTCCTGCACGGCGATGCGCAGGCGCGGCTTGCTGCTGCGCTCATCGAGGGCGACCACGATCAGCACTTCGCCTTCGTCGGTTTTCTTCAGGGCGTTTTCCAGCAGGCTGAGCAGGGCCTGGCGCAGGCGGGTCGGGTCACCGCTGATCACCCGTGGCACTTGCGGCTGGATAAAACTGATCAGCTCGACATTCTGCTGTTCGGCCTTGGCGCGGAAGATGCTCAGGCAGTCTTCGATCAGCGCATTGAGGTCGAACTGCACGTCGTCCAGCTCGATCTGCCCGGACTCCAGCTTGGTGATGTCGAGGATCTCGTTGATCAGGGTCAGCAGCTCGTTGCCGGCGCTGTGGATGGTCTGCACGTAGTCGCGCTGCTTGACCGACAACGGCGTGCCCAGCAGCAGCTCGGTCATGCCCAGCACACCGTTCATGGGGGTGCGGATTTCATGGCTGATCTTGGCCAGGAACTCGGCCTTGGCGTTGACCTCGGCATTGCTCGCGGCCAGGTCGCGGCTGACGCTGAAGCGGTTCTCGGTGATGCTGCGCTGGCGCTCGCCGAGGGCGACGCTCATCAACAGGCCGCTGATGCAGATCACACTGAGCAGGGTGATGATCAAACCCTGTGGCGCCACCAGGGTCAGGCCGAGCAGGGCCGGGAGAATCACCAGGGTGCCGAGGTTGAAGATCACCATGGCCGCGACGAACAGCCGCGCCGGGCGGTAGCCCTTGTGCCAGTGATAACCGCCCACCAGCAGCATGCTCAGGCCGGCCAGCGCCACCAGGGCGTAGGTGATGATGTTCAGCGGCAGGGTGTTGACGAACAACAGCAGCAGCCCGCAGAGGATGATCAGCAGGATGTCGCCCAGCAGCAGCTTGTTCAGCGGGTGCGGGCCCAGCGGGGCGAAGTAGCGGTAGGCGAACATCAACCCGCAAGGGGCGGTCAGCAGCAGCGCCAGGTAAGCCCCCGGGGTTTGCAGCGCCTGCCAGTTCGGCAGCCAGGGGCCGGCCAGGTTCAGCAGCATCAGCAGGCTCAGGGACAGCAGTACCTCACAGGCGGCGAGCCACAGGCTGCTGCGGGAGCGGGTGTAGGCATAACGGGTGAGGTTATGCAGGATCAGCATCGCCATGCAGCCGAACAGGACGCCGTAGATCAGGGTCTGGCTCTGGTTGGCCGCGGCCATGACTGCCGTTTGCAGGGTGATGTAGGGGCGCAATTGATGGTCGGAAACCAGGCGCAGGTAGACGTCGAGGGTTTTCTCGTTCTGCGGCAACGGCAACATGAAGTCGTTGCTGGGCAGGTTTTTTTCGGTCTGGGGCTGATGGGTGCCGGTGTTCACTTGCTCGATCAGGCGGTCGCCGTCGAACACATACAGATTCAGCTGCGACAGGTCGGGAGCGAAGATGCGCAGCAGTTGTTCGTGCTGATCGGGATGCAGTTTGAAGCGTACCCAGAGCGCGCCGTCGGGTTCGGCAGCGGTCAGCTTGTCGAGTTCGATCGGGCTGAATTGCGTGGCGTAGCGTTGGGAGCGGATGTCACTGAGCTGCAAGCTGGCCTGTTCATCGAGCAATACCGCCCAGCCACTGCCTTGAGCGGCCAGGGCCGTGTTCAAGCAGAGCAGGGTCAGCAGTGTAGCGATGAAGCCTGTGGCAATCCTGAGCCAGCGCACGGCGAAATCCCTTCGTAGGTTGATGCCAGGTTGTAACTATGCGCGGGGGCATGCCGCTACGGCAAGGGCAGGGACCCTTGCCGAGCGATAGGGCCGCCTTATTGCTGTTCTTCGCCACGCTCGCGGGCAATGGCACGGTAGCCGATGTCCTTGCGGTAGAAGCAGCCTGGCCAGTCGATCTTGGCGGCCAGTTTGTACGCTTGTTGCTGGGCGGCGTCGACACTGTTGCCCAGGGCCGTGGCGCACAGCACGCGACCGCCGGCGGTCACCACCTGGCCGTCCTTGAGCGCAGTGCCGGCGTGGAACACTTTGCCTTCCAGGCTGGCGGCGGCGTCCAGGCCGGTGATGGCTGCGCCTTTGGCGTAGTCACCCGGGTAGCCACCGGCCGCGAGCACGATGCCCACGCTCGGACGTGGATCCCATTGAGCTTCGACCTTGTCCAGGGCCTGGGCCAGGGCGGCTTCCACCAGCAACACCAGGCTCGACTGCAGACGCAGCATCACCGGTTGGGTTTCCGGGTCGCCGAAGCGGCAGTTGAACTCGATGACTTTCGGATTGCCGGCCTTGTCGATCATCAAACCGGCGTACAGGAAGCCGGTGTAGACGTTGCCTTCGTCGGCCATGCCGCGCACGGTCGGCCAGATCACCAGGTCCATCACCCGCTGGTGCACTTGGGCTGTGACCACTGGCGCCGGGGAGTAGGCACCCATGCCGCCGGTGTTCGGCCCGGTGTCGGCGTCGCCGACGCGCTTGTGGTCCTGGCTGGTGGCCATGGGTAGCACGTTCTTGCCGTCGACCATGACGATGAAGCTGGCTTCCTCGCCGTCGAGGAACTCTTCGATCACCACCCGCGAACCGGCTTCGCCGAAGGCATTGCCGGCCAGCATGTCGCGTACCGCGTCTTCGGCTTCGCCCAGGGTCATGGCAACGATCACGCCTTTACCGGCGGCCAGGCCGTCGGCCTTGATCACGATCGGTGCGCCTTTTTCACGCAGATAAGCCAGGGCCGGCTCGATCTCGGTGAAGTTCTGGTAGTCGGCAGTCGGGATCTTGTGGCGGGCCAGGAAGTCCTTGGTGAAGGCTTTCGAACCTTCGAGCTGCGCGGCACCGGCGGTCGGGCCGAAGCAATCCAGGCCACGGCTGCGGAACAGGTCGACCACACCGGCCACCAGCGGCACTTCCGGGCCAACAATGGTCAGGGAGACATTCTTCTCAGCGAAATCGGCCAACTGCTCCAGGGCCAGCACGTCGATGGCGACGTTCTCGCACTTGGCTTCAATGGCGGTGCCGGCGTTGCCCGGTGCCACGAATACTTTCTGGACGCGTGGGTCCTGAGCGACTTTCCAGGCCAGGGCGTGTTCACGACCGCCGCTACCGATGATCAGTACATTCATTTCAAAAACCTCGGATGACGCTAATTCTGTTTTAGAACCTAAAGCGCTTCACGCCGTAGGAGGCTGCAATGACACCGCTAGATGCAAGGCGGAGCCCACCTCGATGAGCGCAGTTGCCTGTTGGCAATGAGCATCATCGGGGTGGGCTCCAACGCAGCAGATGCCGGTGTCAGTGCGACCGTTGTCGTATCAGTGACGGAAGTGGCGCATGCCGGTGAATACCATGGCAATGCCGGCTTCGTCGGCTGCGGCAATCACTTCGCTGTCGCGCATCGAGCCGCCTGGCTGGATCACGGCGGTGATGCCGACCTTGGCTGCGTTGTCCAGGCCGTCGCGGAACGGGAAGAACGCGTCGGAAGCCATCACCGAACCCGCGACCTGCAAACCGGCGTGCTCAGCCTTGATCGCGGCGATGCGCGCCGAGTTCACGCGGCTCATCTGGCCGGCGCCGACACCGATGGTCTGGCGGTTCTTGGCGTAGACGATGGCGTTGGATTTAACGTACTTGGCCACTTTCCAGGCGAAGATCAGGTCGTTGATTTCCTGTTCGGTCGGGGCGCGCTTGGTCACCACCTTCAGGTCCTGGCTGCCGATCATGCCGATGTCGCGGCTCTGGACCAGCAGGCCGCCATTGACGCGCTTGTAGTCCCAGGCAGCGGCACGTTCAGCCGACCATTCGCCGCAGGCCAGCAGGCGCACGTTGGCTTTGGCAGCGACGATGGCGCGGGCTTCTTCGCTGACGCTCGGGGCGATGATCACTTCGACGAACTGACGCTCGACGATGGCCTTGGCGGTCTCGGCGTCCAACTCGCGGTTGAAGGCAATGATGCCGCCGAAGGCCGATTCGGTATCGGTGGCATAGGCCAGTTCGTAGGCCTGGCGAATGCCGCCTTCGGCGTCCGGGCTCACGGCCACGCCGCACGGGTTGGCGTGCTTGACGATCACGCAGGCCGGCTTGACGAAGCTCTTCACGCATTCCAGCGCCGCGTCGGTGTCGGCCACGTTGTTGTACGACAGCTCTTTGCCTTGCAGCTGGGTCGCGGTGGCGATGCCGACTTCGGCAGGCTTGGCTTCCACGTAGAACGCCGCGCTCTGGTGCGGGTTCTCGCCGTAGCGCATTTCCTGGGCCTTGATGAACTGGCTGTTGAAGGTCCGCGGGAACTGGCTGCGGCCGGAAGTCGACAGGGTTTCAGCCGCCTGGTTCACGGTGCCCATGTAGTTGGCAATCATGCCGTCGTAGGCGGCGGTGTGTTCGAAGGCCTTGAGCATCAGGTCGAAACGCTGGGCGTAGGTCAGGCCACCGGCTTTCAGGCCTTCCAGGACACTGGCGTAATCGCTGGCGTTGACCACGATGGCCACGTCTTTGTGGTTCTTGGCCGCCGAGCGAACCATGGTCGGGCCGCCGATATCGATGTTCTCGATGGCCGTCGGCAGGTCGCAGCCTGGCTTGTTGATGGTGGCTTCGAACGGGTAGAGGTTGACCGCGACCAGGTCGATCGGCTTGATCCCGTGTTCGCTCATGATGGCGTCGTCGATGCCGCGACGGCCGAGGATGCCGCCGTGGATTTTCGGGTGCAGGGTCTTGACCCGACCGTCCATCATTTCCGCGAAGCCGGTGTAATCCGCGACTTCCACTGCGGCCACGCCGTTGTCGCGCAGCAGCTTGAAGGTCCCGCCGGTGGAGAGGATCTCGACGCCCAGGGCTTCCAGCTCCTTGGCGAATTCGAGGATCCCGGTCTTGTCGGAAACACTGATCAAGGCGCGGCGGATCGGCAGGCGGGTGGTCTGGTCGGTCATCTCAATTTCCATCAAAAGCAAAGGAGTCAGCAAAAAAGGCGACCGGTTTTACGCGGGCGCCTTTCTGGTTTGATTGAATGCTTACAGCAAATCGTATTGTTTGAGCTTCTTGCGCAGGGTGCCGCGGTTCAAGCCCAGCAGCTCGCTGGCCTTGGTCTGATTGCCCTTGACGTAGTTCATCACGCTTTCGAGCAACGGGGCCTCGACTTCGGAGAGCACCAGGTTGTACACGTCCGTGACGGCAGCGCCCTCAAGGTGGGCGAAATAATTGTGCAGCGCCTTTTCGACACTCCCGCGAAGGGTCTGGCCTTCTTCGCTCGGCGTATTGAGGTGCTGTTTCAAATTCACGTTGTCGCTCACGGGTGTTGTTCCACTCACTAAAGTCTCGGTCATCATCGTCATGCGGCCACCCCTTCTCCGTCCCCTGTCACCAGGCTCTTGTAACGCTCGGCAAAGAACTCACGAACGTTGGCGCACTGTGCTTCCGTATCTTCCAAACGATTGAAGTGGGCGCGAAACTCCCTGGCGCCCGGCAGGGTTGCGAGATACCAGCCGACATGCTTTCGAGCAATGCGTACGCCCATGACATCTCCATAGAAGGCATGCAGCGCGGCCAGGTGCTCTAGCAGAATACGTTCCACTTCAAACAGCTCCGGTGCCGGAAGAATTTCGCCGGTACGCAGAAAGTGCTCGATTTCACGAAAAATCCATGGCCGCCCCTGGGCGGCCCGGCCGATCAACAGCCCGTCGGCTCCGGTGGCATGCAACACCTGCCGGGCCTTTTCGGGTGAGTCGATATCGCCGTTGGCGAAGACCGGAATCGACACCGCCTGCTTGATCGCGGCAATGGTGTCGTACTCGGCTTCACCGGTGTACAGGTCGGCGCGGGTCCGCCCATGGACCGCCAAAGCCGTAATGCCTGCCTGTTCGGCGATCTTCGCCACCGTCAGGCCGTTCTTGTTCGCCCGGTCCCAGCCGGTGCGGATCTTCAGGGTGACCGGCACATCGACCGCAGCCACCACGGCCTGCAGGATCTCGGTCACCAGCTCTTCATCTTTCAACAGTGCGGAACCGGCGGCCTTGTTGCAGACCTTCTTGGCCGGACAGCCCATGTTGATATCAATAATCTGTGCGCCCAGCTCGACGTTGGCCCGGGCTGCATCCGCCAGCATCTGTGCATCACCGCCGGCGATCTGTACCGAGCGCGGCTCGGGATCACCTTCGTGAATCATGCGCATCCGCGATTTGCGGGTGTTCCACAAACTCATGTCGCTGGTGACCATTTCCGAGACTACAAGCCCTGCGCCCAAACGCTTGCAAAGCTGACGAAAGGGCTGGTCGGTGACACCCGCCATGGGGGCGAGAATCAAGCCGTTGTGCAATGTATATGGGCCGATGCGTACCGCCGACATAGGACTTCCCTGTTGTGGGGCCGGATCATGAGAGTTCGAAAAAGGGTTGGCATGATACCCGCTCTCGATGACTGGTTAAAGGCTGAATTGGATAAAATCTGAACAGTTATTCCTTTATCGCCAGCGGTTTGGTCGGCCGGGGCTATCGGAAAACTGCCGTCAAAAGTGTGCCGCCTGTGCGGCCAGTGACCGGATCACTCGGGAGAGTGGAAGCTCAGACTGTAGTTCACGGCCTTGGGGCCCGGATCAAGAATGTCCAGGGCGATGTGGATGGGCGTCTGCGGTGGCATTTCCGACAGGCCTTCGAGCTCGCCATTGAGGTACTCGCCGGGCTTGAAGCGTCGACTGGCGATCAGTTGCCCATTGAGGTCGGCGAAGCGCAGTTCCAGCAGGGGGAACGGCTGGGAGAACGGCGCGCGGTTATAGATGATGGCGTCCACCACCAGCGCGCCGCTGAAATCCGGATGGCTGCGGACCACCAGGTTGCTGCTCTTGATTCGGGCGATATCGACCTTGGACGGCACGGTGCAGCCCATTTCCGGGCACAGTTGCTGGAACCAGGGGCGGTACTGGTCCTGGCGCGCCAGTTCGTCGAAGTGATAGGCAATGTACTGCCCGGCCAGGGCCGCGGCGGCCAGCAGGATCAACAGGCTCCACAGCAGGCGCCGGCCCCAGGGCGAGCGACGCTTTTGCCAGTCGAGGTGAATCGGGTCGTCGACCAGGTCCAGCAGCACGTCGTCCTGGACGCCGGGTTCGCTGCGGCCGCGCTTTTGCTTGCCGTTGACGGGCACCTCGACGTCGTCCTCGTCGCGCTCGGCGGCGATCGGCGCGGTTGGATGCGCAGCTGGTTCGAGGTCGTTGTCGTGCTCGATGTGGCGTGTGTTGGGTTCGTCTTCGAGGTCGGCCAGGTTGAATGACAGCGAAGGCTCGGTGCGTCCGGGCTTCTGCGGCTCGGCGGTCGGGGCCGGGGGCTCTTGCGCCTTGCTGCTGGTATCGAGCTCGTCGCGCTCGCCGGCGGTGGCGCTGAACAGGCTGTCGGGCCAGTGTTCGTCTTCGGCGTCCGGTTGATCGCGGCGGGCGCTCAGCGACTCTTCGCGGTGGCCGCGGTCCTGGCCGAAGGCCTTGGCGGGCTGGATTTCCCGTTGTTCGAGTTTGGCCAGTTCCTCATCGAGGTCCAGGTGATCCAGGTCGAGTTCGCTGGCCGACCATTGCTTCTGGCTGATGGCGCGCTGCGCGGGAGGGGCGACGGGCGCCGCCGGTGCCGGAGTGGCCGCGGCGTCCCGGTTGGCGCGTTGTTCCAGCAGTTGGCGCGCCGCGTTGAACACCTGCAGGCACGAGCCGCAGCGCACCACGCCACGGGCCACGCTCAACTGGGCGTGGCTGACGCGGAAGCTGGTCTGGCAATGCGGGCACTGGGTGACAAAACTGTCGGTCATGCGGCCATCCGGATTATGCAGGCGGCCATTCTAGCGCCGACGGCCGCTGATGCGCACCCAGCCATCGCGATTGGCGATGGGGTCCAGGTCGAAGTCCTGGGCATAGGCCGCGGCGACTTCTTCGCCCTGTTCCGCCAGGATCCCCGACAGTGCCAGGCGACCGCCGGGCCTGACCAGGCTCGACAGCTGCGGGGCCAGGGAGACCAGGGGGCCGGCGAGGATATTGGCCACCAGTACATCGGCCTGGACCTGGGGCAGATCCTGCGGCAAGTACAGCGGGAACAGCGCTTCGGCGATATTGTTGCGCCCGGCGTTATCGCGGGAGGCTTCCAGGGCCTGGACGTCGATGTCGGTGCCGACGGCTTCCTTGGCGCCCAGCAGCAGGGCGGCGATGGCCAGGATCCCCGAGCCGCAGCCGAAGTCGAGCACGTTGCAGTCCTTGAGGTCCTGGCCATCCAGCCATTCCAGGCACAGTGCGGTGGTCGGGTGGGTGCCGGTGCCGAATGCCAGGCCCGGGTCCAGCAACAGGTTGACCGCGTCCGGCTCCGGCGCGGCGTGCCAGCTCGGGACGATCCACAGGCGCTGGCCGAAACGCATGGGCTGGAAATTGTCCATCCAGCTGCGCTCCCAATCCTGGTCCTCGATCACTTCGCTGTGGTGCTCGGGCAGCGGGCTGCCGGTCAGCAGCTCGAGGTGGGCCAGTACGCTGGCAGGATCGGCGCCGTCTTCGAACAGGGCCAGCAGGTGGGTGTGGGACCACAGCGGAGTGGTGTTGAGTTCCGGTTCGAAGATCGGCTGATCCTCGGCGTCCATGAAGGTAACCGAGACGGCACCAACTTCAAGAAAAGCGTCTTCATAGGTTTCGGCTTGTTCTGGGCTGATGGCGAGACGGACTTGCAGCCAAGGCATGGCGGGCACCTTTGAAAATATGTGTTGTGCAGCCTAGCGGGCCGCGAGAAGCGCGCAAGTTTACGCGAGCCAGGACCGGGTTGCACAGGATATCCCGGTGGCGACGGAGCGTGCCCTTCGCCGCGGCGGCGGAGGTCATGTCTGTGTTTCAGAAACAACAAAGCCGCTCGAAAGCGGCTTTGTCGGTGTGGCGTGTGCCGATCAGTGTTGCTCGGCCAGCTTGTGCTCCAGGTAGTGAATGTTCACTCCCCCTTTGCAGAAGCCTTCGTCACGGGTCAGGTCGCGGTGCAGCGGGATGTTGGTCTTGATCCCGTCGACGACGATTTCGTCCAGCGCATTGCGCATGCGCGCCATGGCTTCGTCACGGGTCGCCCCGTAAGTGATCAGCTTGCCGATCAACGAATCGTAGTTCGGTGGAACCGCATAACCGCTGTACAGGTGCGAATCGACACGTACGCCATTGCCGCCCGGAGCATGGAAATGCTTGACCGTGCCTGGGCTTGGCATAAAGGTTTTCGGGTCTTCGGCGTTGATCCGGCATTCCAGCGCGTGACCGCGGATGACCACGTCATCCTGGGTGAACGACAACTTGTTGCCGGCGGCGATGCTGAGCATCTCCTTGACGATGTCGATGCCGGTGACCATTTCCGATACCGGGTGCTCTACCTGGACACGAGTGTTCATCTCGATGAAGTAGAAGCTGCCGTTCTCGTAGAGGAACTCGAACGTGCCGGCGCCACGGTAGCCGATGTCGATGCACGCCTTGACGCAGCGGGCGAAGACTTCCTGACGCGCTTTCTCGTCGATGCCCGGTGCCGGTGCTTCTTCGAGAACCTTCTGGTGACGACGTTGCAGCGAGCAATCGCGGTCGCCCAGGTGGATGGCGTGGCCCTGGCCATCGGAAAGCACCTGGACTTCCACGTGACGTGGGTTGGTCAGGAATTTTTCCAGATAGACCATCGGGTTGCCGAACGCTGCGCCCGCTTCGGAGCGGGTCAGCTTGGCCGAGGAGATCAGGTCTTCTTCTTTGTGCACCACACGCATGCCGCGACCACCACCGCCGCCGGCGGCCTTGATGATCACCGGATAGCCGACTTCACGGCCGATGCGCAACGCGGTTTCTTCGTCTTCGGGCAGTGGGCCGTCGGAGCCTGGAACGGTCGGTACGCCGGCAGCGATCATGGCGTGCTTGGCCGAAACCTTGTCGCCCATCAGGCGGATGGTTTCAGCTTTCGGGCCGATGAAGGCGAAGCCGGAGTTTTCCACCTGTTCGGCGAAGTCGGCGTTTTCCGCGAGGAAACCGTAGCCTGGGTGAATCGCCGTGGCGCCGGTGACTTCTGCTGCCGCGATGATGGCCGGGATGTGCAGGTAAGACTGTGCAGCTTGCGCCGGACCGATGCAGACGGATTCGTCTGCCAGGCCCAGGTGCATCAGCTCTTTGTCCGCCTTGGAGTAAACGGCGACGGTCTTGATTCCCATTTCCTTGCAAGCGCGCAGGATCCGCAGTGCAATTTCACCGCGGTTGGCAATCAGGACTTTTTCCAACTTCGCAGGGGTCGGCATCAAAGGCACTCCGCGGCTCAAACGATGGTGAACAGCGGTTGGTCGTACTCAACCGGCTGGCCGTCTTCGACGAGGATGGACTCGATCACACCGCTGGTTTCAGCTTCGATGTGGTTCATCATCTTCATGGCTTCAACGATGCACAGGGTGTCGCCTTTCTTCACGCTCTGGCCAACTTCAACGAAGGACGGCGAGGACGGGGAAGACTTGCGATAGAAAGTGCCAACCATTGGCGAACGGGCAACGGTGCCGTTCAGCGCTGGGGCTGCGGGTGCGGCTGGCGCAGCAGCGGCGGCCGGAGCAGCGGCTGGAGCGGCAACCGGAGCAGCCATTGGAGCCGGTGCGTAGTATTGCTGGGCTGGAGTCTTGCTGTGGCGGCTGATGCGTACGGACTCTTCGCCTTCCTTGATCTCCAGCTCGTCGATGCCGGACTCTTCCAGCAGTTCGATCAGTTTCTTAACTTTACGGATATCCATGAATCATCAACTCCCAAGGGTCGGTCAGGGGCGTTTAGCTTGTTGTTCAAGCTGCTCTAGTGCGGCCTCCAGGGCCAGTCGGTAACCGCTGGCGCCAAGGCCGCAGATCACTCCCACCGCAACGTCGGAGAAGTAGGAGTGATGGCGGAATGGATCGCGTTTGTGCACGTTGGACAAATGCACTTCGATGAATGGGATGCTCACCGCCAGCAGCGCGTCACGTAATGCGACGCTTGTATGCGTAAAAGCTGCTGGATTGATCAAAATGAAGTCCACGCCTTCGCCACGGGCAGCATGGATCCGGTCGATCAATTCATACTCGGCGTTGCTTTGCAGGTAGAGCAAATGGTGCCCGGCATCACGGGCCCGCTGTTCCAGGTCTTGATTGATCTGGGCCAGGGTCACTGCACCGTAGACGCCCGGTTCACGGGTGCCGAGCAGGTTCAGGTTGGGTCCGTGCAGAACCAGTAGGGTCGCCATCTGCTGTTCCTTGTTATCGCGCCGTTATTAGAGTGAGCAGTGCCCAGAACTGCGCGACTATGCCGCAAAGCGTTTATGACTGTCCAGTTCTCTGCAATAGCCAGCACGATGACCGATGTTTGCGCAAAATATGTGACTGGGTGTTTAAATCCGGTCATTCGCTTTGGCGACACGTTCGGCGAAGTCCGCCGCGTTGATTTCACCAATCACCCTGACTTCTGCACGTTCGGCGCCATCTTTGCCAAAAAACAGCAAGGCCGGTGGCCCGAACAATTGGTAGCGATCGAGCAGGGCGCGTTGCTCGGCATTGCTGGCGGTCATGTCGAAGCGGATCAGGCGATAGCCCTTGAGCCGGTCGACCACCTGGCTGTCGTTCAGCACCTGGTGCTCGATGACTTTGCAGCTGATGCACCAGTCGGCGTACCAGTCGAGCAGCAGCGGCTGGCGCGCCGCCTTGGCCTCGGCCAGTGCCTGCTCCAGCGCGGCCGGCGTATCGATGGTTTGCCAGGCGCCGTTCGACGCCTGGGTGGCCACCGCAGGCGTGCCGCCGGGAAGAGGGCGCAGCGGGTCGGTTTGACCGCTGAGCGCGCCATACCAGCAGGCCAGTGCATAAAACAGCAGGAACAGACCCAGCAATTGCGCCAGGCGCTGGCGGGGCGCCTTGTAGATAAACTCCAGCGCGCCGAGAAACAGCCCGACGCCCGCCGCCAGCGCGCCCACCAGCAGCAAGGTGATTTGCCCCGGCAATACCCGGCTCAGCAGGCCGATGGCCAGGCCCAGCAGGAGCACGCCAATCGCGTTTTTCACGTAGATCAGCCATGAGCCGCTTTTCGGCAGCCAGGCCGCGCCACCCGTGGCCACCACTACCAGCGGCAGGCCCATGCCCAGGCCCAGGGCGAACAGTTTCAAGGCCCCGCCCAGGGCATCGCCGCTGGCGCTTATATACAGCAGGGCGCCGGCCAGTGGCGCGGATACGCAGGGCGATACCAGCAGGCTGGAAACCACTCCCAGAACCGCTGCGCCCCACAGCGACCCGCCTTGGGTACGCCCGGCAATGTGTTCCAGTCGGTTGCTGATAAAGCGCGGCAGCTTGAGTTCGAACACGTCGAACATCGCCAGGGCGAACAGCGCGAAGAACAGAGCGAAAGGCCCCAGCACCCAGGCCGATTGCAGGCGCGCCTGCAGGTTCAGTTGTGCGCCGAACATCCCCATCAGAGCGCCGAGCAGGGCAAAGCAGGCCGCCATCGGCAGCACGTAGGCCACCGAGAGGGTGAAACCGCGCCAGCCACCCACCTGGCCACGCAACACCACCCCGGACAGAATCGGCAGCATCGGCAGGACACAGGGGGTAAAGGTCAGCCCGATGCCGGCGAGCAGGAACACCGCCAGTTCGCGCCAGCTCCAGTGTGTTGCAGGGCTGCCCGTCGGGTCGATCTGCAGGCGTTCGGTTTCCGGTGGATAACACAGGCCCTTGTCGGCGCAGCCCTGGTAGGTGACGGCCAGGGTAAAGGCCCGTGGGTCGTTGGCCGTGCGTGGCAGCTCGACGTCGAGAATGCCGTGATAGACCTCGACATCGCCGAAGTACTCATCGTGTTTCTGCTCGCCTGCGGGCAACTGCGCCGCGCCGAGGCCGATATCGGCCGGCTCGCTGCGGAACTGAAAGCGGTGGCGGTAGAGGTAATAACCTTCGGTGGCGACGAAGCGCAGCTTGATCGACTCGGGCGTGCTCTGCACCAGGCTCAATTGGAAGGCTTGGCGCACCGGCAGGAAGTCGGCGCTGTTATTGACCGCGCCCAGGGTCGAGCTGGGGCGTGAATCCAGAAGCCCGGCGGCGGTTGCCGGCAGGGCGAGCATTAGCAGCATCAGGCAGAGCAGGCGGCGCATGGCGATCTCGCGAATCGAAAGTGTGCGCATGATAACGGACGCCGGCCTTCATGGCCGCTGTGGCGTGCCTGTAGCCGCAGCCTGGTGGCAGCGGCTACGGGGTGGGTCACACGCGAAAGGCCTGCACGGCGGTGTGCAACTGACCGCCCAGGGTCAGCAGGGTGGCGCCTTGTTCGCGGCCTTCGCCGATGCGCAGCAGGTTGTCGCCGCCCAGTTGGTGGATGCGTTCGCTGTGATCGCGGATCTCGCTGACGGCGCCGCTTTGCTGGGCAGTGACGTCGGCGATGCGCACGGCGGTATCGGAGATGGTCTGGATCGCGCCGACGATCTTGTCCAGCGCGCCATCGGCGGCCTGGGCCTGATTGGCCGTGGCTTCGGCGTGTTCGACCTGGGCGCGCATGCCTTCCACCGATTGCCGGGCGGCGGTCTGCAGGGCGGCGATCAGGGTCTGGATCTCGGCGGTGGCGCCGGCGGTACGTTGCGCCAGGGAGCGCACTTCCTCGGCCACCACGGCAAAACCACGGCCCATTTCCCCGGCCCGAGCCGCTTCGATGGCCGCGTTAAGGGCCAGCAGGTTGGTCTGGTCGGCGATCGAGCGGATCACCGTCAGTACGCCGCCGATGGTCGCCGACTCTTCAGCCAGGTGCTCGATCATCTGTGCGTTGCCTTGTACTTCATCCACCAGTGCGTGGAGCCCGGTCAGGCTCAGGCCAATCACTTTCTGCCCGTGCTCCACGGCGAGCCCGGCGCTGCGGCTGGCGTCGGCGGCCTGGCTGGCATCGCCGGCTACCTGCTGAATGGTAGCTTCCAGTTCGCCCAGGGCATCGCGGATCTGCGCGGTATCACCCGCCTGGCGTTGCGCGCCGCTGTGCAAGCCGCTGCTCAACTCGGCCAGGGCTCGGCTGCTGCCGGCGACCTGCTCGGCGTTCTGGCGAATGGTGCCCACCAGGTCCACCAGATAGGCCCGCAGGCGATTCAATGACTCCTCGATCGCATGCAACTCGCGGTTGGTCTTGCCCAGGTGGATGCCCTGGCTGAAGTCGCCCTCGGCCCAGGTCGACAGCGCCGGGGCCAGGTTGGTCAGGACCCGCGCGAGCTTGCGTTGCAGGGTGTCGATCACCAATGCGATCAATAGGATCAGGCCGATCATCAGGCCTTGCATCAGCCGCACTTCGCCCTGGATCTGCCCGTGCTGGGCGCGCACCGCCGGCTCCAGCCCGGCGATGGCCTGTTGCACGGTGGCGATTTTCAGGTGGGTGGCGGCGCTGAGGTCGGCGCGTTTCTGGATCTGTTCGCGGGTGCGGTTCAGCTCGGCCGGGTAGCGGGTGAGCAGGCTGTTGAGTTCCCGCTTGAGGCCGACGCCGGTGTCTTCGGCGACGGCTTTCACGCTGTTGTCCAGGCCCATCAGGGCGGCGAAGTCATCGGTGTTGGATTCACTGCTGCTGGTCACGCCCAGCAACGGCAGGGCCTCCAGGCGCTCGGCCTGGCTGCGGATGTTGTTCACCTCGCGCTCGACATCGGCGGCCAGCTCGCTGCGTCCGCTGCTCACCAGTTTGTCCCGGGCCAGGGACAGCTTGCCCAGGTGCTGCGCGGCGCTCAGCAGCAGCGGCAGGTAGGCACGGGCGTTGGCGCTGTCGGTGCTGCTGGCGTATTGGCTGAGCTGTTCAAGGTTGGCCCCCAGCTCGCGTTCGGCCTGCAGCAACAGGGCCTGCGGGTCGCCGGCCAGCTTGCCGGCGGCCAGCAGATCACTTTTGCTGAACTGGTCGAGGCTGGCCAGGCTCGGGCGCAGGCTTTGCGCCAGTTCCGGGGGCAATTGGCCGAGCTCGTTCTGCAGGGTTTCGATGGCCTGGCTGGCGCTGCTCAGGCGCAGGGCGTCGCCGCTGGCCAGGTAGTCCTCGATATTGCGCGCCACGTCGCTCTGGAACTGCTGGGACAGGCCCAGGTAATGCTCCATCAGCAGATAGGGGCGCTCCAGGGCCCGCTGCGACCACCACAGGGTCGCGCCCAGGGCCAGGCACACGGCAACGAGTAACAGGGTATTGAGATTGGTCAGCAGCTTCAGGCGCATCGGGGCTCTACCAACGACTTGAATGGTAAGCGCCTGAATTTATTGCGTTTGTGTTACAGGGTTATGACCGAATCGGCCGATTCGGTGGAAAAGATAGCACTTTGATGTCGCGCTGCCTGGACCCGGTTGCGGCCGCTGTTCTTGGCGCGGTAGAGCGCTTCATCGGCCTGGCTGGCCATCATCAGGCTGTCGGAATCTTCGCGCAGTTCCACCACCCCGGCGCTGAAGGTGCACCACAGGTCCTGGGGCTGCGCGGGGTAGTGGATTTCGGCGAAGCGCTGGCGGATTTCGTCCAGCACCTTGCAGGCCGATTCGACGTCGGTGTCGGGCATGACGATGGCGAATTCTTCACCGCCGTAACGGCCGATAAAGTCGGTCTTGCGCAGGCGTTGCTTGAGAAACAGCGCCAGGCTCTTGATCACCCGGTCGCCCATGGGGTGGCCGTGGCTGTCATTGACCCGCTTGAAGTGGTCGATATCGAGCATGGCAAAGCTCAGCGGCTTGCTTTCGCGGCGGGCGCGGAAGCTGCAGTCTTCGAGCAGTTGCAGGATATGGGTGTGGTTGTACAGCCCGGTCAGGCTGTCGCGGACCATCCGCGCCTTGAGGTTGCGTGCCCGTGCCGCGCGGTTGCGCACGGTAGTGATCAGGTGGCGCGGCTTGATCGGCTTGGTCAGGAAGTCGTCGCCGCCTTCGCTCATGGCGTCGAGTTGCTTGTCCAGGTCGTCTTCGGCCGACAGGTAGATGATCGGCACGCTGACATAACGGTCGTTATGGCGGATCACCTTGGCCAGCTCGGTGCCGGTGCAGGCCGGCATGTACATGTCGAGGATGATCAGGTCCGGCTGGAAATCCGCCAGCTCGGCCATGGCCTGGATCGGTTCGATCAGGGTGCGGGTGACAATCCCGGCGCTGTTGAGCAGGCGCTCGGTGTGCATGGCCTGGGCCCGCGAGTCGTCGATGATCAGCACCTTATAGGGCTCGTACTGGGCGACGCAGGTCAGGACTTCGATTTTCTCCAGCAGGCTCGAGGCTTCCAGGGTTCCGGTGAGGAACTCCTGGCCACCGGCACGCACCGCCGCGAGGCGGGTCGGGGTGTCGGTTTCGTGGAGGCTGAAAAACAGCAGCGGCAGTTTGTGTTCCAGGCCTTCCTGGGCTTCGGCCGCCAGTTTCAGGCCTTGGCCGGCGCCGCTGAAGTCGACGTCGATGACGATCGCCGCCGGCAGGCGCTCGACCATGGAGGCACGAAACGCATCGACGCTGTCCAGGGACTGGGCACTGAGACCGAAGAACTCCAACTGCTTGGCCAGGCGTTCGGCGCGATCGTGGTCTTGCAGCATCACGTAGATCGGTTTGCGCAGGGGCGGCAGGAAGGTTTGTTCCAGTTGGTCGCCATGGCGCAGGCCGGTGCGCGACAGGCGTTGCATCAAGCGGTTGAGGTCAGTGATCAGGCCACTGCTCAGGCGTCCGCGATTGGCATCCACGGCGCTCAGCGAATCGCTGATGCTGCGGGCCAATTGGCTGTGTTCGGGTTGTTCGAAACGTTCGGCGAAACGCAGCAGGCGCAGGTTGGCCTCACTGAGTTCGGACATGTCGGCGGTGGACCATTCGCTGCGTTGCAGGCGTTGCCATATCTCAAGAATCTGACGTGCCTGATGAATTACCCGCTGGGCAAAGTGGTGCTTGAGGCGCTCACGGCTGGGGTCTTCTGGCTCGGTCATATCCTGACTACTAGTTAGGCTGCATGCTGAGGTCGACTGGTGGCTCTATGCTAGCACCTCTTTTCAATCCTATGAGTGTCGTACGTCAATAATCTGCAATGCGACCTGATTCATTTCGCGACCGACTGGTCGCATAGGCTGTGGGCTGTGCTTCATTTATAGTGGCGCGTCGATCTGCGGCGGTGCTCCGGGTCACGGGCGATTAATCCGCTCGGTGCCCGGCACGATGGAGTAGGGTTGTGGTCGAACCGATGAACTCAAGTGATTGAAAGGATATAGCCATGCTGGACTGGAAGAATCGCGCAGGCAGCGCGCCGGATCGTGCTGCCGAACCCAAGTCGGCGACACGCAGCTATTTCGGTGGCCTGCTGTTCAGCCGCGCCCTGGCCACCCTGGTGGGGCTCTACCTGCTGGTGACCATTGCCCTGGGCTGGTATTGGAGCCAGGAGCCGGCACTGTTTCCGGTGCAGCAGAATGCCCAGATCGCCGCCGAGAAAGAAGGCAAGCAGATGGTCATCGGCTATACCACGGTGGAAACCCTGAAGACCGTGGCCGGGACCCTGCTGGACAAACCGGGTGGCTATATTTCCAACGACCGTTTTCCGCCGGGCCTGTGGATGGACAACATGCCGAGCTGGGAGTACGGCGTGCTGGTCCAGGTCCGCGACCTGACCCGCGCCCTGCGCAAGGATTTCGCCCGCTCGCAGTCGCAGTCCGCTGAAGATGCCGACCTGGCCAAGGCCGAGCCGCGCTTCAACTTCGACAACAAGAGCTGGGTGCTGCCGTCCAGCGAATCGGAATATCAGGATGGCATCAATTCCCTGAGCCGCTATCAGGCTCGGTTGTCCGATCCGAACCAGAAGGGCGCGCTGTTCTATGCCCGCGCCGATAACCTCAACAACTGGCTGGGCGACGTCGGCACCCGCCTGGGTTCGCTGTCCCAGCGTCTGTCGGCCAGCGTTGGCCGGGTCAAGCTCAATACGTCGCTGAAAACCGAAGCGCCGGCCGTGGGCCAGGTGCCGCAGGTCGATGAAGAAGTGGTCGAGACCCCGTGGATGCAGATCGACAACGTGTTCTACGAAGCCCGTGGCCAGGCCTGGGCGCTGTCGCACCTGCTGCGCGCCATTGAAGTCGATTTCGCCGACGTGCTGGCGAAGAAGAACGCCACCGTCAGCGTGCGTCAGATCATTCGTGAACTGGAGGCTTCGCAGGAGCCCGTATGGAGCCCGATGATCCTCAACGGCAGCGGTTTCGGGGTATTGGCCAACCACTCGCTGGTCATGGCCAACTATATTTCCCGCGCCAACGCCGCAGTCATCGACCTGCGTCAACTGCTGAACCAGGGCTGATTCATGTCCGCCTCCCACGACGAGGCCGCGCACCGTGCGGCCTCGGATGCAGAACATATCGCCTGGGTCGACGGTGAAGACCAATTGCTCGGGGCCATGGTCCGCTCGCAGTTGCGCGAGCGCGGGCTGATCGGCCGTGGCACCTATATCCTGCTGTTCAACTCTGCCGGTGAGCTGTGCGTGCACCGCCGTACCCTGAGCAAGGCCATCTACCCGGGTTACTGGGACGTGGCGGCAGGGGGCATGGTGCTCGCCACCGAAACCTACGCCGAGTCGGCGGCCCGTGAACTGGAAGAAGAGCTGGGGGTGGGTGGCGTCGAGCTGACCGCCCATGACCACTTTTACTTCGAGGACACCGGCAACCGCCTCTGGTGCTCGGCGTTCTCCGCGGTGTGGGACGGTCCCCTGCGCCTGCAGCCCGAAGAGGTGCTGGAAGCGCGATTTCTGCCGATCGATGTGGTGCTGCAGGAAATCCAGGAAAAGCCCTATTGCCCGGACTCTCTGGCGGCCCTGCAACGCTATCTGGCCCAACGTCGTTAAAGTTGCATAAATTGACGCTGATTGGCTCTTAGCAACGGGGCTTTTTGCCGTTACACTGCGCGACTTTTCAAGCTGAACCGGCGGTGCTTTTATCGGCGCCCCGGTCCAGTAGCGCTGCCCCTGCCTGAGTGGGGCTTCGCGGTCGATGGCACGGCCTTGTGCTTCGACCAGTCTTTGTCCTCCCAAGAGGATTGCCGGTGGCCAAAAAAGCCGCATCCTTCGCCGCCCTTGGTGGCCTGGTATTTTCCACCGACGCAGGTCGACATTGCCCGGACTGTAGCCAGCCGGTGGCAGCCTGCATCTGCAAACAAACCGCTATCCCGGCCGGCGACGGCATTGCTCGCGTGCGTCGCGAAAGCAAGGGCCGTGGCGGCAAGACGGTGACCACCATCACCGGCGTGCCCCTGGCCGAAGACGCGCTCAAGGATCTGGCAACGAGCTTGAAGAAGCGTTGCGGCACCGGTGGCGCGTTGAAAGACGGCGTGATCGAGATCCAGGGTGATCATGTCGAGCTACTCTTGGCCGAGCTGATCAAACACGGTTTCAAAGCGAAGAAGTCCGGCGGCTAGCAGCCTCTGTGAAAACCACCCCCTCGACTTGATGCAGCCGGTTCATAGCGGCTCGTGCGTCGTCTCCATGGTTTTCACAGAGCCTGTTCATGACCGGTTTCTAAACTCGGCACGGCAACTGAGGTCTACCCCCTCGTTGCAGGCTAATCGTCATTTTCATTCTTTAGACTGCGCCAGCCTTCGATAGGGGTGGCGCTCTATGACTTCTTTATAGGGGACTTCGATGTCCGTACGACGCACACGCAAAGACGATGGCAGCCAATGGACAGTTGCGGACAGCCGCAGTGTTTATGGGATTCGCCATTGGGGGGCCGGGTATTTCGCGATCAATGACGCCGGTCGCGTCGAAGTTCGTCCGAACGGTCCGAACAGCTCGCCCATCGACCTCTACGAGCAAGTCGACGAGCTGCGCAAAAGCGGCCTGTCCTTGCCGCTGCTGGTGCGCTTCCCGGATATCCTGCAGGACCGCGTGCGCCAGCTGACCGGTGCCTTCGACTCGAACATCGAGCGCCTGGAATACCAGAGCAAATACACCGCGTTGTACCCGATCAAGGTCAACCAGCAGGAAGCGGTGATCGAAAACATCATTGCCACCCAGGACGTCTCGATCGGCCTGGAAGCCGGTTCCAAGCCCGAGCTGCTGGCGGTCCTGGCCCTGGCACCGAAGGGCGGCACCATCGTCTGCAACGGTTACAAGGACCGTGAGTTCATCCGCCTCGCGCTGATGGGCCAGAAGCTGGGCCACAACGTATTTATCGTGATCGAGAAAGAATCCGAAGTCGGCCTGGTGATCGAAGAAGCCGCCAACCTCAAGGTCAAGCCGCAGGTTGGCCTGCGAGTGCGCCTGTCGTCCCTGGCATCGAGCAAATGGGCCGACACCGGTGGCGAGAAGTCCAAGTTCGGTTTGTCGGCGGCGCAGCTGCTGTCGGTGGTCGAGCGCTTCCGCGCGGCCGGCCTGGACCAGGGCATCCGTTTGCTGCACTTCCACATGGGTTCGCAGATCGCCAACCTGGCGGACTACCAGCACGGCTTCAAGGAAGCGATCCGCTACTACGGCGAGTTGCGCAACCTCGGCCTGCCGGTTGATCACATCGACGTCGGCGGCGGCCTGGGCGTGGACTACGACGGCACTCACTCGCGCAACGCCAGCTCGATCAACTACGACATGGACGACTACGCTGGCGTGGTGGTGGGCATGCTCAAGGAATTCTGCGATGCGCAGAACCTGCCGCACCCGAACATCTTCTCCGAAAGCGGCCGCTCGCTGACCGCGCACCACGCCATGCTGGTGGTGCAGGTGACCGACGTCGAGAAACACAACGACGACGTACCGCTGATCGAAAACAAGGAAAGCCTGCCGGAAACCGTGCAATGGCTGGTGGACCTGCTGGGCCCGACCGATATCGAGATGGTCACCGAGACCTACTGGCGCGCGACCCACTACATGAGTGACGTTGCGGCCCAGTACGCCGACGGCAAGCTGACCCTGGCGGAAAAAGCCCTGGCCGAGCAGTGCTATTTCGCCGTGTGCCGCCGCCTGCACAACTCGCTGAAAGCCCGCCAGCGTTCCCACCGTCAGGTGCTGGACGAGCTCAACGACAAGCTGGCCGACAAGTACATCTGCAACTTCTCGGTGTTCCAGAGCCTGCCCGACACCTGGGCCATCGGCCAGGTGCTGCCGATCCTGCCGCTGCACCGCCTCGACGAAGAGCCGCTGCGCCGTGCGGTGCTGCAAGACCTGACCTGCGACTCCGACGGCAAGATCAAGCAGTACGTCGACGAGCAGAGCATCGAGACCAGCCTGCCGGTGCACGCCCTGAAAGAAGGCGAGGATTACCTGCTGGGGATTTTCCTGGTGGGCGCCTATCAGGAAATTCTTGGCGACATGCACAACCTGTTCGGCGACACCGACTCGGTGAACATCTATCAGAAGGCCGACGGCTCGGTGTACAGCGCGGGTATCGAAACCCACGACACCATCGAAGACATGCTGCGCTACGTGCACTTGTCGCCCGAAGAGCTGATGACCCACTACCGGGACAAATGCGCCAGCGCCAAGATCAGCGCCTCGGAGCGCACCCAGTTCCTCGACGCCCTGCGTCTGGGCCTGACCCGCTCGTCGTATCTGTCGAGCTGATAAAGCCCTTACACGGCTGAACGATCGCGGTCTTTGCCGGTTCCTACCTTGTAGGTGCCGGCGCAGACCGCGATTTTTTTTGCCTGTGCATCCCTGCACGCCAGCTAGCCTGCTGCATAGGGCCTGGCGCCCGAACCACCGACCTGGGGTAGCGCGATGTCGAATAAACGGATGCGGGTGTGGGTGCTGGCGGTCAGTGGGGTGCTGATGGCGATACTCAGTGGGTGCTCGCCGCTCAAGGTGCTCAATGCCCTGACCCCCAGCAGTTCGTTCAGCAAAGTCAGTGGGATTGCCTATGGCAGCGATCCGCGGCAGAAGCTCGACATCTATCAGCCCAAATCAGCAGTGCCGAATGCCCCGGTGGTGGTGTTTTTCTACGGGGGCAGCTGGAACAGCGGCTCGCGCGAAGACTACGGTTTTGTCGGCGAGGCCCTGGCCTCACGCGGCATGGTGGTGGTGCTGGCCGACTATCGCCTGTACCCGCAAGTGCGTTACCCGGCATTTTTGCAGGACGGGGCGCAAGCGGTGGCCTGGACCTACCGGCATATTGCCGACTACGGCGCCGACCCGGCGCGCCTGTATCTGATGGGCCACAGCTCCGGTGCCTACAACGCGGCGATGCTGGCCCTGGACCCGAGCCTGTTGGCGGCGCAGGGCCTGAGCCCGGCGCTGATCAAGGGCTGGATCGGCCTCGCGGGCCCCTATGACTTTTTGCCGATCGCCAACCAGGACGTGCGCCCGGTGTTCTTCTACCCGGATTCACCGCCCGACTCGCAGCCCATCAACCATGTCAGCCGTGGGGCGCCGCCGGCGCTGTTGATGGCGTCCAGCAAGGACTCCCTGGTCAACCCGCAACGCAACACTGGTGGCCTGGCCAATATGTTGCGCCGGGCTGGGGTGCCGGTGCAGGAGTTCTACTTCTCCAGAACCAATCACGGCACCCTGGTGGCGGCGCTGTCGCGGCCCTTGCGCGGCCTGGCGCCGGTGCTCGACCGAGTGACCGAGTTCGTCGGCGCCACGCCCGCTCAGTGAGCCTTGGCGAACCAGCCGTCGGTTTTCTCCAAGTGCCAGGCAAAGGCCGCCAGGGTCAGGCTGCGCAGGGCCATGAACAGCAAAAAGGTCAGCCACAGGCCGTGGTTGCCGAAACCGCTCAGGGCCCAGGCGAAGGGCAGCAGCATCAACACGCTGAGCAGCATGCCATTGCGCATCTCACGGGCGCGGGTGGCACCGATGAACAGGCCGTCGAGCAGGTAGCTCCAGACCGCGATCAGCGGCAGGGCAGCGAGGTAGGGCAGGTAGATAAAGGCGGTCTGGCGCACCTCGGGGATGTTGGTCTGCATCTCGACAAACAGATGGCCGGCCAGCATGAACAGCGCGGCAAACCCCAGGCTGGCCAGCAGCGACCAGCCGCAGGCGACCACCAGTGAGCGGCGCAGGGCGCGTCGATCATGGGCACCGATGGCGTGGCCGCACAGGGCTTCCACCGCATGGGCCAGGCCATCCAGGGCATGGGCGGTGAGCAGCAGCCCGTTTAGCAGCAGGGCATTGGCCGCCACCGTGGCATCCCCAAGGCGTGCACCCTGGACCGTGATCAGGAAAAACACCGATTGCAGGGCCAGGCTGCGAATGAAGATATCGCGATTGACCGCCAGCAGCGGGCGCCAGCTCTGCCAGCGGCGCAGCGCCTGCCAGGCGATCTGCCCCGGGTAGGCGCGCAGGGCCGGGCGGGTCATGGCCAGGCCGATCAGCGCCCCGGTCCACTCGGCGATCACCGAAGCCCGCGCCGAGCCGACCACCCCCCAATCCAGGCCCAGCACGAACCACAGGTTGAGGGCGATGTTCACCAGGTTGGTGCTCAGCAGAATCGCCAGCGGCGCCCGGGCATTCTGGGTCCCGAGGAACCAGCCCACCAGGGCGAAGCTGGCCAGGGCCGCTGGCAACCCGAGTAGCCGGGTGTGGAAAAAGGCGCGGGTCATCTGGTCGAGTTCCGCCGAGGGCTGCATCAGCTGCAGGGCCATGCCGCTCAGGGGAACACCGATCATCCCCAAAAGCAGCGCCAGACCCATGGCCAGCAACAGGCCTTGCAGCAGAATCTGCCGCAGCGCGGCGCCGTCGCCACGCCCGGCGGCCTGGGCGGCAAAGCCGGTGGCCCCCATGCGCAAAAAGCCCATGGCCCAGGCGAGGAAGGTATAGAGGCTGGCGCCGACGGCCACCGCGCCCAACTGGTGGGCGTGGGGCAGGTGGCCGATCACGGTGCTGTCGACCAGGGCCACCAGGGGCACGGAGATATTCGAGAGAATCATCGGCGCAGCCAGCGCCCAGACCCGCCGGTGGGTCGGGCGGTGGCGCCAGTCGTTAATCAGGGGGGGCATGCAGGCTCCTTGCGAGAGCGGGCATTGTAGCCGCAGCGCACCTCGTCGCGGCGGCCGGAGGGCATTTTACCGGTAGGCGCGGCTCAGGCCGTGGCTCAGTGGACGACCCAGCTCAACAGCCACAGGCCGAGCATCAGCCAGATGATGCCCATGATGATCGAGGCTCGCATAAAGGCCCGCACGGCCGAGTACAACAGCATCAGGCCGATGATCAGCGCGGCGATGCTGATGATCGAGGTGTCCATGCCCAGGGTCCGCGACAGCCCGTCGACGAAGTTGCCGCCGGCGTGGGTCAGGGCGTTGAACAATCCGCTGAGGCCATCGACGATAAAACGGATGACCGAGCCCAGGGCCTGGCCGAGCCATTCGAAAAAGCTTTCTACCTGCATGGGGGTGTCCTGATCAGTGAGCGGCGTACTTGCCGGGTCTGTGCCTTGGGCCGTTGGATCGTCTGCCGAGTTCCCTTCAAGCATAGAACCGCTGGCGCGCGACAGCTGCCGGGCATTCTGTAGCAGGCGCCGGCCCGGCGATAGTGCGCGGTGCTTGCGTCCCATGGCCATCCCCCGGAAGCTATACGCCTTCAGGAGACCCCGATGAACCTAGACGAACTGACCCAACGCCTGCATGCCATTCGCGACCGCAATGACTGGCGGCAATTTCACAGCCCGAAGAACCTGGCCATGGCCGCCAGCGTGGAGATGGCCGAGCTGGTGGAAATCTTCCAATGGCTGAGCGAAGACCAGTCCCGCCAACTGCCTGCCGACAAGCTGGCCCATGCCGGCCAGGAAGTCGGCGACATCGTGCTGTATCTATTGCTGCTGTGCAGCGAGCTGGGGTTGGACATGGAACAGGTGGTGCGCAGCAAGCTGGCGGACAGCGAACGGCGGTTCAGCTGATGAGCGACCGTCATTTCGATCAGTTGGCGACCCGTTTCGCCGAAAAAATCTACGGCGGTGCCAAGGGCGCGATTCGCCTTGCGGTGTTGCAGGCGGATCTCGCCGAGGTGCTGCCGGATCGCCCATTGCGGGTGCTGGATATCGGCGCCGGGCTGGGGCATATGTCACTGTGGCTGGCCGAGCGTGGGCACCAGGTAACCCTGGCCGAACCCGCAGCACCGATGCTTGAAGGGGCGCGCCAACGTTTCGCCGATGCCGGGCAGGTGGCGACCTTTATCCAGGCGCCGTGGCAGGAGCTGCTGGGCCAGCTCACCGAACCCTACGACCTGGTGCTGTGCCATGCCGTGCTCGAATGGCTGGCCGAGCCTCACGCGATTCTGCCGGTGCTGCATCAGCTGACGGCCCGCGATGGCTGGTTGTCGCTGGCCTTCTATAACCGCGATGCCTTGATTTACCGCAACCTGCTCAAGGGCCACTTCCGCAAGATGCGCAGCAACGACATGGCCGGCGAGAAGCAGAGCCTGACCCCGCAGCGGCCCCTTGATCCGCGCGAACTGGCGGCGCAACTTGAGGGCCTGTGGACGGTCGAAACCCAGAGCGGGGTCCGGGTGTTCCACGATTACATGCCGGTGGAGTTCCAGGCCCGTGCCGAGCTGGTGGATTTACTGGAAATGGAACTGGCTCACCGTCGTCACCCAGGCTTTGCCGGGCTTGGGCGTTATCTGCACTGGATGTGTCGTCCGGTTTAACGGAGCGCAAAATGAACCGCCGTCTTGCTCTGATCCTGTTGTGCACCGGGCTTGCCGCCTGCCAGGGCAGCAATCCTTACGTCGCCAGCTCCACGCCGATACCGCCGGCGCCGCCGCAAGCGGCCACCACCTTCGACCGCAGCGCCTACCCGGCGCCGCAGCGTGACTACGGACGCTACCGCAATTGGGCCTGGCTCAACGGGCGCCAGCCCAGCGGTTCGGCCTGGGCCGACTCGGCGCAGGTGGCCGAAGCGGTCAGCAATGCCCTGGATCAGCGCGGCTTGCGCCCCGTGCATGACAACCGGCCGGCCGACCTGTGGGTGAGTGCCGACCTGCATCTGGAGAAGCGCCTGCGCCAGGAGCGGGACGACTACGGTTACGGCGGCTATGGCGGTTATAACCGGTACGGCAACGGTTACGGGATGTACGGCAGCGTGCCGGTGGTGCGCACCTACGAGGTGGAAGTGGTCGTGGTGCGGGTCAACCTGTTCGACGGCGGCAGCGGGCAGCCGGTGTGGAGCGCCAGCGCCGAGACCAGTAGCCGCGGCAGCTTGAGCGAACGCGCCGATGCGTTGCGCAAGGCTGTGGAAAAGGCCATGCAGGCGTATCCTCCCAGCTAGTGGCAACTGTTCAGGTTCCTGTCTTGAGCCGGAGAAAAATCATGTTCCGTCGTCTCGCTTTACTGGTCGCTGCCGTGCTGCTCAGTGCTTGCGCCGCCAACCAGATCAACCATGACTTCGACGCCAGTCGCGACTTTGGCGCCTACCGCAACTGGAGCTGGAAAGAGCCCGGCCTGCAGTACCGTCCCGATGACCCGCGAATCAAGAGTGACCTCACCGAGCAGCGCATCCGCCAGGCGGTGGCCGATCAACTGGACCAGCGTGGCCTGCGTCCGGCCGCAGCGGGCACCCGACCTGACCTGAATGTGCAGGCCTACCTGATCGTCGAAGACCGCCAGCAGCAAGTCACCACCAATTATGGCGGCGGTTGGGGTGGGCCCTGGAATGGCTACTGGGGCGGGCCGATGTACAACGAGACGCGCAATATCACCTACAAGGTGGCGACCATCCAGATTGACCTGCTCGATGACAAGGACGGCAAGCTGGTATGGCGCGGCAGCGACGAGCAGATGCTCAGCAGCACGCCGAACCCGGCTGACCGCAGCGCCGCAGTGCGTGCCACCGTGGCCCGCATCCTGAGCAACTACCCACCCCGCTAAGCCTTCCCACCCGCCCGCAGGCACCGCCAGTCGCCTGCGTCGGCCCCTTGCCTGCGCGCTGTCGCGGGCTTGACTACACTGCTGAACATTCAGGGAGATGGCACCCGGCATCGCGCCGGTAAAGGAGTGCTCCGTGTATCGGTGTGTGCAGTTTTCCGGGCCGGGCCACCAACGTGGCGCCATCGGTCTGATAGCGGCGGTGACCTTGGGTCTGGCGCTGCTGTTCATGTTGCTGGTGATCGACAGCGGTCGGCTGTACATGGAGCAGCGCAAGCTGCAACGGGTCGCCGACAACGCCGCGCTGGAAGCCGTGAGCCGTGGCGGCACCTGCCTGTCTGGGCTGACGGCTGCCGCCTACGCCGGGCAAAGCGCGGTACGCAACGGCTTTGTCGTCGACGCCGATACCACCTTGGTGACCACCTGTGGCTCGCTGGTGACCGGTGCCAACAACCTGCGTACCTACACGGTGGATGCCACTCAGTCTTCGGCGGTCCGAGTGATTGCCAGCGACGCGGTTTCCACCAGTGTCGCCGCCGGCATCGGCGCGCTGTTTTCCGGCGGTCCGGCCAGCTTCAATACCCGGCTCACCGCCACCGCTGTGGCAGCCGTACCCACCCCGTCCGTGGCGCAGTTGACCATTCGCAGCACGCTGGCGACGATCGATAGCACCAAGTCGAATCTGCTCAATCCAATTGTCGGCGGGCTGTTGGGCGGCAGTGTGAGTGTCACGGCTGCGGGCTGGACCGGCTTGCTCAACACCAACATCAACCTGCTCAGTTACCTCAACCAACTGGCGATCAACCTCAATGTGGCCGCCGGCAACTACACCCAGTTGCTCAACACCACGGTGAGCATCACCCAATTGATCCAGGCGGCGGCCACTGTGGTTCAGGCAAATGGCGCGACAGCCGATGTGATGACCGCCCTGGGCAACCTGCAACTGGCGGCGGCCAATGCCACGCCGGTCAAGCTCGGTGATCTGCTCAATCTGCAGACCGGCCTGCCCACGACCGCGCTGGATGCCAGTCTGCAACTGTTCCAACTGGTACAGGCGGTGGTGCAGTTGTCCAACAGCAAAAGCGCGGTGGCGGCGACCCTGCCGGTCAACGTGCTGGGGTTGGCCAACATCACGGTGCAGGTCAAGGTGATCGAGCCGCCGCAATTGTCCGCCCTCGGCGATCCGAAACTGGCCAAGGCCAACCCCCTGGGGGCCAACCGGATCTATGTGCGTACTGCCCAGGTACGCACCCTGATCACGGCCAACCTCACAGGGCTGGCCGGGGTCACCGGGATTGCAAATGCCCTGTTGGGGCTGGTGGGCAACCTGACCCCGACCCTCAATAGCCTGTTGAGCCTGAACCTGGCGGCGACCATCGATTCCCTGGGCTGCCTGCTGGGCGCGGGCTGCGATCAGATCGACCCCAGGCTATTGCCATCGCCGCAACTGAGCATCGCCCTGGATGCCGGTGGCGGCGTGACCTACGTCACTGACTACAGCTGCCCGACGGGCGCGGTCGGAACCAAGAGCCTGACCGCGCACACCATCACCTCGCTGGCTGATCTGAAGGTCGGCAAGATTGACCCGACCAATGCTTTCTCCTCATCGGCCGAGCCCACGGTAACGCCGTTGCCGGTGATCGACCTGGGGATCTGGACCTGTCACAAAATCCTTGGCCTCGGCAGTTGTGGTCCCGCACGCACGGCGTTTGCCGCCGGCGGGATCGGCCTTATGGTCGACAGCCCGGTGGTGAAGACCAGCCAGGATCTGGTGTACTCCAGCGGCACGCCGTTCGCGACTCCGCCCAACGTCAAGCTGCCGCCGACTTACCAGACTGCGGCGCCAAGTACCAATATCGTCGGCAGCCTGGCCAGTACCCTGGCCGGAATCAACCTGGTGACCTACCAGCCGGTGGGTGCCAACCCCCTGGGCTCGATAGTCGCGGGTGTGGGTGGGCTGGTCAGTGGTGTCACCAACCTGCTGATGCCATTGATCAGCGCTGTAATCAGCCCCGTGCTCGACCCCTTGCTCAACAACTTGTTGTCGTCCCTGGGGATCAGCCTGCTGGGGGTCGACGTCGGCGCCAACCTGACCTGTGGCCAGACCGGCAAGGCTTACCTGGTGATCTGATCGGCCTGGATTATTGGCAGTTCGATGCAGAATCGCGCGCCTTCAGTACCGTTCTCGACGCTGAGGTAGCCGCCCATGTTTTCCACGATGCCATAGCTCACCGATAGCCCGAGCCCCGTGCCCACGCCCACCGGCTTGGTGGTGAAAAACGGTTCGAAGATCCGCTCCAGCAGGCGTGGGTCGATACCGCCGCCATTGTCCTCGACCCACAGCCGTACCTTGTGCGTATCACGCTCGGCGTGCAGGGCGATCCAGGGCTGGAAGTCCGGCTGTTTCTCGCGCTTGCCCAGCAACGCATCCCGGGCGTTGACCATCAGGTTGATCAGTACCTGCTCCAGCTGATCGGCATAGCCCTGGACCTGCACCTCGAAACCGAAGTCGCTGATGCGCAGTTCCACACCTTTGCCGCGCATCGCTTCGGCCAGCAACGACAGCGTGCCGTCCACCGCCTGTGCCGGGTTGAAGGGCTGCTGTTCGATCTCCGAGCGCCGGCCGAACACCCGCATATGGTCCACCACCCGCGCGGCCCGTTGGACCTGGGCGTCGATGCGCTTGAGCTTGTCCTGCAGGTAGTCGACCTGGACATCACCGTTACCCAGGCGCTTGAGGACATTGACGATGGCCATGCTCATCACGTTCAGCGGCTGGTTGATCTCGTGGGCGAGGCCGGTGGCCATTTCACCGAGGGTGGCCATCTTCGCGCTCTGCATCAGTTGCAGTTGGGAGCGGCGCACTTCGGTGTTGTCGCGGCCCACGGCCTGGACCTCCAGCAGCCGGCCCTGGGCATCGAACACGCCGCGGTCCGACCAGACCCACCAGGCATGTTCGCGACCCGGCAATTGCAGGCTGATTTCCGCGGTGCTCACCGGTACGTCGGGGCTGAGCCGGCCGATACGCTGCACAAAGGCCTCTCGTTGCTCGTCCGACAGCCACTGTCCGAGGTTGCTGCCGGGCAGTTCTGCGGGCGCGCACTCCAGGTACGCCGCCAGGGGCCGGTTGCCGAAGGTCAGGGTCAGGTCGGGCTGGTAGCGGCAGATCATCGCTGGCGAATCTTCCACCAGGATTCGGTAGCGCTCCTCGCTCTGCCTGACCAACTCGGCGCTCTGGGTCGCCTCGGTGACGTCCAGCCACAGCCCGACCGCTTCGGTCGGCAGGCCCAGGTCGTCGCGCAGCAATTTGGCTTCGTCCAGCAGCCAGTGGTAGTGGCCCTGGCTGTCGCGCAGGCGATAGCGGCTGCGCACCGCGCCTTCACGCAGCAGTTGTCGGGTGCGCTGGAAATACAGCTCGCGATCATCCGGGTGCAGGCGCTCCGGCAGCGAGTCGTTCTGGCAGTCAGCCAGAGTCCAGCCCAGCAGCGGCTGCAGGCTGTCGCTGAAAAAACTGGGTTGCAGGGCGCCTTCGACATAGCGCTGTACATAAATCACCGCTGGCGAACTGGCGATCAGGTTGTTCAAGCGGGCGCAGGCAGCCGCGGCCTGCTGCTCCTGGTTCTTGATATCGCTGATGTCGAGCATGAACCCCACCAGTCGCTGGTTTTCACCCACCCCCAGGGCCTGGCCCTGGACCCGGTACCAGATCGCCGGCAGGCTCGGATCCGGGCGCAGCAGGCGCACGCACACCAGCAGCGGCTTGCCCTGTTCGAGGTCGCGCAAGCGGCTGCCCAGCTCCTGGCGATCGGCCGGGTGCACCTGTTGCAGCCAGTCTTCCAAAGGCAGGCGCGTGGTGTCGGTGTCCAGTTGCAGGCTGGCCGTCAGTTGCGGCGCCAACTGCACTTCGGCGCTATGTGGGTACAGCTCCCACCAGCCGGTGCCGAGCAGATCCTGCAAGGCTTCGAGTCGCTCCAGGTGCTGATGGTGGCGTTGTTCCCGCAGGCGCCCGAGCAAGGGGCCGGCCAGGGCTGCAGCCAGCATCAGCCAGTCGCGATCACTCAACTGCGGTGCCAGATGCTGCACCGGATACGGCGCGCACAGCAGCCAGGCGGCCAGGCCGTGGTCGTCACGGTAGGGCACCAGGAAACCCTCGTGATGGCCGAAGGCGCTGATCAGCCGTGGGTGCTCGCTGAGGCCATGGATCGGGTTCAGGTGCAGCGGGGCATTGCCGCTCAAACTGTCCAGGCTGGTGCCCAGTACCTGGCCGACGTGCCAGAGCTCGGGGGCATCATGGGCGGCGTAATAGCCGTGGATCTGCCAACGCTGGTCCTGCTCGTCGAGCAGGGCCAGGGCGATACAGGGAACGCGCCAGCGCTGGGCCAGGCTCTGCAGTTGCTCGTTCAGCACCTCGGGCAGGCGCGCCATGCTGCACAGGCGCAACTGTTCGCCGATGTGCGCCGCCAACTGCTGGCAGTGTTCGCGGATTCGCGCCTGCTCGCGCTCTTCAAGCAAGTCGCCGATATCCAGCAATTGCAGGATCCAGCCCTCGGCCAAGGGTTGGACCCAGCCACGCAAATGCAGGGCCTGGCCCCCCAGGCGCTCGAAGTCCAGGTCCAGGGTCTGCCCGGTCCAGTCGGCCGGGCGGCCTTCGACACTGGTGCGGCTGTGGGGCAATAGAAATTCGCTCAGTAGCGGCTGCTCGCTGGGCGCCTGTTGCCCCAGGGCATGGCGCAACGGGCCGGCCATATGCAGCACCCGGCCCTGGGCATCGAGTTGCAACTGCAAGCCGATAGCCTGAGGGACAACGAGAGGGGCAGGGGCCGCCTGGCGACCCAGGATGCGGTCGAACAGGGTGTCTCCTGAACTCAAAATTGCAGGCTCGACGAGGCGGTCAGGGTGGTTGGCAGGCTGGGAACGGTGCCTATCCCGGGCAGTACCAGAAACGGCACCACCTGGTTCAGTTTGCTGGTGGGGTAGTTCACGCTCACGGTCAGCACGCCGCCGCTGTACACCGAGCTGTAATCGGTGGCGGCGAAGTTGAAGGCCGATGGAATCCACGCCAGTTGGGTGGCGATCACCGAGTTGGCGAGGTTCTGCACCGTGGTGCCGTAGTTGGCGGTATTGGGGTCGACCGCCACCGCGCGCCGCACGGCTTCGGCAGTGGCCTCATTGAATGACTGCATCATCAGCAGCGGCAGGCTATAGCTGACCAGACCATAAAACACGGCAAAAAAGATCACGAACACCGCGGCGAACTCTATCGCCACGGCGCCTTTTTGCTTGCGGGGGAGGCTCGATTTCATGACTGCGTCTACCCTGACAATGGCTGCCTGATATTGAGCATAGGACCATTCCGCCAAAAGGGACGTTTTTTACCGGATGCCGTATTTCGTACTGTTTATCTGGCTGGCGCTCTGCGCGGCGCAGGACATCCATCAGCGCCATATCGCCAACAGCCTGACCCTGGGGGCGGCGGCGTTGGCCCTGGTTTACCTGTTATGGACCGGCAGCACCTGGCTGGGGGCCAATGCGGCGCAGGGCGGCTGGGCGTTGCTGCTGGCCCTGGCGTTCACCTTGCCCGGTTACGCCATGTCGCGCATGGGCGCGGGGGATGTGAAGCTGCTGGCGGCGTTGGGGCTGGCGACCGATCATCTGTATCTTTTAGGCACCTTTATCGGTGCCGGGGTCAGCAGCCTGCTCTGGGTGTTGCTCGCGCCAAAAGTCTGGCCCCATATAAGTCAGAAACTTAGGTTGCGCCTGCAATATCTTGATCCAAAACAGTCAAAAAAATACGCCTTCGCGCCTTTCGTCCTGGTGGGAATGGTCTTGACTGTCCTCTGGATCCACTAGTCGCCGTGCCCTCTAGCGCTATGTACATAGTCGGAAAGTACGTCTAGGTTTAATTTGTGTATCGGCCCTTATTGCGGGCGGAACAGGAGCGGTCAGGCTCTGGCTGACCAGGCATGGAGTTACATGTGAACAAGCCTAGATTGCAGATGAAGGTGCTGGTCGTCGACGACCAACCGTTGATCGTCGAAGAGCTCTGCGAGTTTCTCGAGAGCAGTGGTTACCGATGTGTCCCCTGTGAATCAAGCCGCGAGGCCATCGAGCGTTTCAGCGAAGACGCTGAGATCTCCCTGGTGCTCTGCGATTTACATATGCCGGGCCTGGATGGCATCCAGTTGGTGCAGGAGCTGCAACGCATTGCCGGCAAACAACGGGTGTTCGAGGCCATCATGCTGACCGGCCGCGCCGAGAAGCAGGACGTAATCAAGGCCCTGCGCGCCGGGATCGCCGACTATTACCAGAAGCCAATCAATCTGGACGAATTGCTCGAAGGCCTGCAACGCCAGGAAGTGGCCCTGCAGGAACGGCAAAAAAACCTGCACCTGGGGCACTTGAACCAGAAGCTGCAATTTCTTTCCGAATCCATCGACGACCTCTACCAGGACCTCGACAAGGTGCGCCGCGCGCCGCAAACCGTGCGCGGCGAGGACACAGAGGCGCTCAGCGATGCCGAGGCCATCGAGATGCCGGCCATTTTCCACCAACTGTCACCGCGTCAGCTGGATGTGGCGCGACTGGTGGGCAAGGGCCAGACCAACTATCAGATTGCCTGTGAGCTGGGCATTACTGAAAACACCGTGAAGCTGTATGTGTCCCAGGTGCTGCGCCTGACCCATATGCATAACCGCACCCAATTGGCCCTGGCGCTGTCTCCGAGCAATTCGGGGTTGCGCCAGCGCGGGGTGACCGCCCACTAGGCCGGACCACTGCCCAAGCCGGGCAGTGGCTAATTGACCGTTACCTGCCCGCCGCTTATTTGGTAGAAACCTTGCCGCCTGCATCCGGATCGTAGAAGTCTGGAATCTCGTAGCTGTATTTTTTCAGCCAGCGCTGCAGTGCCAACTCGCGTTCGGTGGGTGTGGCGGTCTGTGGGATCTGTGAAGCGACCTTGTTGCGATTCTGCAGCAGCAACCAGCCTTCGGTTTCCTGTTGCTGGGCCGAGGCCGGCCCCGGCTCTATGGCCTGGGCGGCTACGGGCAGCATCAGCAGGGCGATGCAGCAAAGAGTCTGCGGCTTCATCATGAGCACTCCTTTGGCTTACTTGATACTCGGTGACAACGGATCGTCGACCACAGCGACCTGGCCCTTGGCTGCCGAACTGCCGACCGGCGCCTTGAGTTTCTGCGCGCGCTCCTGGGCCTGGTTGAATTGCTCCGGGCTCAGGCCGGCGCGGCTGACCACCTCGGCCGCCTGTTTCCAGTTGTCCTGATAGATCAGCAGGGTCACCAGGTTGACCGCTGCCAGTGGATCGTTCTGCTTGAGTTCGATGGCGGTGAGGAACTCGAAACGGGCGTCTTCAATCCGCAGTTGATTGAGGTAGACCACGCCCAGGTCGTTGCGGATTTTTTCATTGGTCGGTGCCAGCAGCGCGGCGCGTTGCAGATGGGCCTGGGCCTGACCGTTATCGCCCCGGCCGGCGGCAATCTGCCCGAGGCCGTGCTCGGCGTCGGCCGCCAGGCAAGTGCCAAGCAGGCTGCGATACAGCGGCTCGGCTTCGCTGCGGCCCAGCAGCCGGTAGACCTTGGCCTTGCGCAGGCGCACTTCACCGAGATTTTCCGGCAGGCTCTGCAGGTTGGCCAGGCTGGCGTGCAGCTTGCCTTCATTGGCCATGTCGTCGGCCAGGCTCAGGGACAGCTCCTGATCGGGGCTGGGCTTGGCGCAACTGGTTGAGGACGTCAGGGCGGCCCAAGGCGTTTGTCCATTGGTGGCACAACCGCTGAGCAGCACCAGGCTAATCATGGCGAGTATGACTTTCATCAGGTTCCCTCTAGGAAGCAAAAGCCCGGGCGATGGCGGTGAATCCAGGCCCTGCCAATACGATCAGCAAGGCCGGGAATAGAAACAGCATCATCACCACCGACATCTTGGCCGACATTTTCGAGATGTATTCCTGCAGGCGCGTCAGGCGCCGATCGTCGAGCAACTGCTTGAGCGACTGCAGCGATTTCATCGCGCCGCCGCCCTGCTGGATCAATTGCTGGAGGATCACGCAGGTGTCGGTGAATTCATCGACCGCCAGCAGCACGGCGGTCTGGTTCAATTCGTGGCCCAGCTCCAGCCCGGAGTCGACCCGGGTCAGGATCAGGCGCAACTCGTGGGTCAATTGCGGCAGAAGTTTTTGCCCTTCGCTGGCCAGTACGCGCAACGCCTGCTCCACCGCCATGCCCGACTCGAAGAGGATGCGCAGCAGCGGGATAAAGGTGGAGACCTCGACCGCGATCAGTTTCTGCCGGCGCTTGGCCAGGTAGGCCAGGGCCCGCTTTGGAATCAGGTAGCCGGCACCCGCCGCCAGCAGCGGTGCCAGCCATTTGTTGTCGGCTTGGGGAAACAGCAGCTCCTGGACAAACAGCGCCACGCCCAGCACCAGCAGCGGCACGCCGACCTGGCAGGCGGCGAACAACGAGCGCTGGCTGGCGCGGCGCCAGCCCATGCGGTTGAGCAGGGTCAGGGTCTCGCTGTCGATGCTCACCGAGCGCTGGCCGAAGCGGCTGTCCCCCAGTATCCGCAGCCAACTGCTCAGGCGGTTGTCGCGCACCATATGGCCTTGCAGGCGCTGGGTCACCTGGCGTTCGCGCCGGCGTTGTTCCAGCAGGCTGTTGGCGACCAGTAACAGGGCGCCGAGAAACAGCAGGGCACTTGCCAGGAGGGCCATCTCAGATACTCCGCAACATGCGCCACAGCGCCAGGCAGCCGAAGGCTTGCAGGAGAATGGCGGTGATCAGCATGGTCCTGCCGCTCGGGTCGTTCCACATGCCGAGCATGTAGCCCGGGTTGGTGGCCATGAAGTACGCCACCAGCAGCAACGGCAAGGCGCCCAGGACCCAGGCGGTCATGCGGGTTTCACCGGTCAGTGCGCGCAGTTGCCGTGCGCCCTGGTCGCGCTCGCGAATCAGCTTGATCAGGTTTTCCAGCAGCTCGCTGGCGTTGCCGCCATAACGGTGATTGACCTTGAGCCCGAGGGCGAACATGCGCAGTTCGTCCTGATCGTACAGCTCGGCAAAATCATGCAGCGCCTCCGGCAGGTTGACCCCCAGTTGCACGTTGCGCTCGACCCGGCCCATGGCGGTTTTTAGCGGCGGGCTGCTGGCGTCGATGCTGCCCAGTACCGCGTCGGCAAGGGTGCGTCCGGATTTCAGGCTGCGCACGGTGTGGTCGAGCAACTGCGGCAACTGCTCGATCATGCGTTTGATCCGGCGCTTGTACAGCCAGGCGACGTAGGTGCGCAATGCCAGGGGCGGCAACAGCACCAGGCACAGTGCGCCGACCCAGCCCGCCGCTGCCAGGGCCAGCAGCACCGAGAGCGCCCACAGGGCCAGCCACAGCCCCAGGCGTTCGGTGGGCCGTCCCAGGCCGGCCCGCAGGAAGGCCCGTTCGAGGCCAGTCCAGGTGGTTTTCTCCGGCACCAGTTCCGGCTGTCCTTCGGCCAGGCGATTGAGCACCTTTTCGGTGTTGGTCTTGCGGATGCCGTTGTAGAACAGCCACAGCGAGAGGCCCAGGAGCACCAGGCAAATCAGGGCCAGCAAGGGACCGATCATGGGCTCGCTCCGCCTCAGTTAAGGCTCAGGTCATGTTCGCGACGCAGCTTGTCGCCCGCCGGGTTGATCGCCTCGCGCAGGAAACCGAAGCCGTTGCGTCGATCGAGTCGAAACAGGGTGTTGGTGACGTAAATGTCATCGCGCACACCCACCACCTCCACCACTTCACTGACACAGCGCCGGCCATCGGGCATGCGCGTCAGCTGAATCACCACATCCAGCGCGGCGCAGATCATCTGGCGCAGGGTACGTTCGGCGATCTGGCGCCCGGTCAGGCCCACCAGGGTTTCCAGGCGCAGCAAGGCGTCCTGGGCGGTGTTGGCGTGCACCGTACTCATGGAGCCGTCGTGCCCGGTGTTCATCGCGGTCAGTACGTCGAGCACTTCGACGCCGCGGATCTCGCCGAGGATGATCCGGTCCGGGCGCATCCGCAGGGCGTTGCGGATCAGGTCGCTGGCTTTCACTTCGCCATGGCCTTCAGCATTGGGCGGACGGGTTTCCAGGCGCACCACATGGGGGTGGCCCAGTTGCAGTTCGGCCACGTCCTCGATGGTGACCAGGCGTTGGTGCGGGTTGATCAGCTGGCTGAGGATGTTGAGCAAAGTGGTCTTGCCGGTCCCGGTCCCGCCGCTGATGAGGATGTTGCAGCGCTTGCTCACGGCCTCCTGGAAAAACTCGAAGATCGCCTGGTCGATGGTCTGCATGGCCACCAGATCGGCGCTCTTGAGCATGTCCTTGCGAAACTTCCGAATCGACAGGCAGGGCCCGTCGAGGGCGATCGGCGGGATGATGGCGTTGACCCGGCTGCCATCGGGCATGCGCGCATCCACCATCGGCGAGGACTCATCCAGGCGTCGGCCGAGGGGCGCGAGGATTCGTTGCATCACCCGTTCGACATGGTGCGCGTCGATGAACCGCAGGTCGCTCTGGTGCAGCACGCCGTCGCGTTCGACGAACACCCGGTGCGGGCCGTTGACCAGGATCTCGGTGACGGCCGGGTCCCGAAGCAACACTTCCAGCGGGCCGAAGCCGGTCAGCTCATCGACTATCTCTTCGGCCAGGCGCTCCATTTCATAGCGGGAGATGGCTAAGTGCATGCGGGCGATGTACTCCGCCACCTTGTCGGTGACGAACTGTGAAAGGTTCTGCCGCGAGCCTTCCAGCAGGTTTTTTCCGGACTCTTCGATGGCGTCGATGATGTAGCGATGCAGGACCAGTTTCAGCCCTTCATGGTCGGTGTTGCCGACCGGGCCGCGCGATTGTGCGCCGAACAGTTTTTCTCCGTTCATTTGGTTCCTCGCATGCGGTTGAACCAGTTGGACTTGGGTTTGGCCAGGCCTTCGGAGCGCTTGGCCAGGCGTTCGCCAAGAACGCGCAGGGATTGGGTGAGGTTTTCCCGGGGGGCCATTTCAAACAGGGTGACTCCCTGGTTCTTGGCGTTCAGGCGCACCTCCGGGCTATGGGCCAGGGCTGCGATCACTTCCAGGCCGAAGGTCTTGCCCAGGGTGTCGGAGTCCGGGGCGACATTGCGCAGGTAGCGGTCCACCAGCAGCCGTGCATGGTCCAGTTTCATGCCTTTTTCGCGCCACAGATTGAGCACCGCCAGATTGCGCCGGCAGTCCAGAACGCTCTGGTCGGTAGACCACAGCAATTTGTCGCAATGGCTGACAAACGTGCGCAGGGCCTCGCTGTCGGGCTGCCCGGTGAGGTTCACCACAATGTGCTGGAAGTGCTGGCGCAGAGCGCTTAGCAGCATGTAGAGCTCGGCGGCGCTGGTGCGATCGAGGGGCTCGTCATTGGCCGCATAGGCGAGAATCCGCAGGCCGGCCTCGGCGGTGGTAAAGGCGCTGTCGATCAAGGTCGAATCCAGGCGGCGCAGATGGCGCAGGGCATCGCCGAAGTGGAACGAACTTTCCAGGCCCAACAGCGCCAGGCTGTCACCCGGAGGCAGGCCCAGGTCCAGCAGCAGGGTCTGCTGTCCGCTTTTTTGCACCACCAGCGCCAGATGGCTGGAGATCAGGGCGCCGTCGGTATCGCTCTTGGTGCCGTAGAGCACGGTCAGGCCGCCGAGCAGAGTGCTCGGCGCCACCGGGGGCAAGCGTTTGCTCAGGCGCCTGACCAGGCCGGCGACTTCGCTGGAGCGCGAGCCATAGGCGACGAAATCCCGTGCGCCGGCGCGCATCGCATTGAGCACCAGTTGATTGTCCATGCCGTCGCCCAGCGCGACGATGGCCAGCATCGGCTTCGCCTCCAGGGCGCCCTCGATCAAGGCCGACTGGGCCACGACGTGCTCGCGGTCGAGGCCGATGAACACCAGGTTGGCGAACGTGACGTCGACCAGGGCCAGCAACTCGTCGAGGCTGCCGCCGCCGGCACTCACCACCTGGCCCAGGGGCGCGAGGGCGCCTTGCAGCCACTCCAGGTCGGTGTCGTTGCGGGTGATGGCAAGAAAGGTCTGGCTCAGGCTTTGGCTCATTGCGATAACCCACTGCGTTTATCGAAGTTACCGTTTTCCAGGAAGAACATGCGGTAGAAGTTAGGGTCGTAGTTGCGCAGGCGTTCGCCGGGCAGGGATGGCAGCCGGGCATCGGCCGCCAGCGGCTGCACCAAGTGCGGGGTGACGATCATCAGCAGCTCGCGTTCTTCGCGGCTGATGTTGGTGTCGCGAAAGAACGCACCCAGTACCGGGATATCGCCCAGGCCCGGGAATTTGTTGACCTGGGAGCTGTTGCGGGTGCTGATCAGGCCGCTGATGACGAAGCTCTCGCCGTCGGCCAGGGAAATACTGGTGTCGGTGCGGCGTATGGTCAGCGCCGGAACCTGGGTGCCGGCGATGGTCACGGCGTTGCTGTAGTCAAGCTCGCTGACTTCCGGGGCCACTTTCAGGCTGATGCGCTGGTTGTCGACGATGGTCGGGGTCAGGGTCAGGCGGATGCCGAATTCCTTGTATTCGATGGTGACGCTGTCGCTGCCGGCACTGGGTACCGGAATCGGAATCTCGCCCCCGGCCAGGAAGCTTGCACTCTGTCCGCTGAGGGCCACCAGGCTGGGGCGCGCCAGGGTGTAGGCAAAGCCGCTGCCCTCAAGGGCGTTGATCAGGGTCAGTACCCGGCCGTTGCCGAAACCGAGGTTGAAGCTGCCGTTGTCCAGAGGAATGTTGGTCCGCGCGCCACCGAAAGTGGGAGTGGTGCCGCCGGTATTGGGCGCGGTTCCCGGGGCGCCGAACAGGAAGTTGCTACCACGGCCGAAGATCGAGGTGCTGGCTTCCTTGAGCTTGGTGCGGCTGACCTCGACAAAGCGGATATCGGTCTGGACCTGGCTCGGCAGCAGAGGGTCTTGCGAGGCCAGGGCCACGCGCCCGGTCATGTCGGTCGTCGCCCGGCCCTGGACGAACACCATGCTCTGGCGCGGGGTGCTGGCGCAGGCGGTCCAGACCATCAGGGTGGTGGCGCCCGGCGCCATGCCGGTCAGCAGGAACGCCTTGTCGCCGTTGGGGTGGACGTCGGCGATTTTCGGGTCGCCCACCGCCAGCCGGGTAATGGCTACCGGTGACTGCAGCTCCTGCTGCAGGCCTTCGCCGATTTGCAGTACGGCGGGTAACGGCGCCAGGCCGCCGCAGCCTGCGGTACTGGCGGCCAGCACTTGACCCATAGGCTGGCTGGCCAGCATCAGGGTCAGGAGTGCGGCTTGGGACATCAGCATGGAACGACTGCGCATGTGTGCATCCTTGCTCAATCAGGGAGTTTGTTGGGTGACCTGGTTACCGCGAATCACCTCGACCGCACGGCGGGTTCCGCCGCCATGCGTCGCCGGGCTCGCGGGGCCGCTGCCAAGGGCCAGTTGGGTGAACTGGAACAGGTTGCTGTTGGCGGCATCGATATTGGCCAGGGAGTCCTGATCCCCGGCCCAGTAGCGCGCCAGGCGCTGCTCCTCGCTGCTGCGCACGGCCAGGCGCAGGGTGCCGACCTGGGTGGCGAGCATCATCCGACTCAGCAGTTGTTCCGGCACTGCCAGCACCACCGTGCGTGCGGCCAGCCGCCGTTGGTCCTGCTTGATTCGTTCATCGACGCTCAGCGCCGGGGATGCCGGTTTGCCGTCGTTGGTCAGGCCCAGCTGGTCGCCGACGGCCAGTACCCGCATCGCCGGGACGGCAATCTGGGCCGATTGCTGGAGGTTGGTGGCGTCCTGGCGCAGGAACAGCAGCACATCGACGTAATCCCCCGGGCTCAGTTGGCCGGCGGCGCCTATCACCTCGTCTACCGCGACTGCCAGGGCCCGTTCATCGGGGTGGATCATGCGGGCCAGGGCACCGCCGGTGGTGAAGCTTTCGTCGCTGAGCCAGGTGCCGCCGGCCAACTGGCGCCAGGGCGTGCGCCCGACGGCCTGGTCGATGCTGGTAAGGCTGCCGGGCGGCACTGTGCGCAGCCGCTCCAGGGTCAGGTCGGCAGCGCTGAGGGCGACAAACGGCGGCACATCATGGGCCAGGACCACCACCGGTTGGCGGGTCTGGTCCTCGGCCGTGGCGACGGTTTTTTCCACGGTACCAGGGGTGGCGGGCTGGGCGACCGGAGCCGGCGGCGGGGGCTGGCGGCTGACAACCAAGCCCCAGTAACCGACGAACACCGCACCCAACAGCAGCAGCCCAGCCAGAATCATGGTGACGCGACTGTTCATATTAGGTTCTCCCTTTCCTGCTGCACTACTAAGCCTGCGCTTGCAAATGACTCAACATCGCAAATAAGGCAGCTATGAACATGCAACTATTTCGCTATTTGAAGGTAGCCCAGCTAGGACGAAACGCCATTACTCCTCTGAAAATAACTAACGAAAGTATGATGGGCGCCATTGAATCAAGGTTTTCTGGCGTCAACCTTCCAATTAATACTTAGTGATTAATCAGTTCTTACAGTTGTAGGTCGGCCGATTGTTGACAATGCTCTGGTTGCAAAGAAGGTCAATGTTGCAGCGCAGTAGTGTTATATCGGCGCCCTTGGCGCAAGGAGAAGTAAGATGATTCTTCAATATCTGATACTCAGAGCACGTCTTTTCTTCGACCGAACCGAAGGTGCCTCAGCGATCGAATATGCGATTGTGGTAGCGATGGTGGCGGTTGTCGTGGTGGCTTTCGTGACCCCAATGGGCGCACGGGTCCTGGCCATTTTCAACAACGTTCTGGTCGCCCTGGGAGGTACCGCGGTCACTCGTCCAACCCCATGACAGCCGCTCGTTGATCTTGATGATGTAATCAGCCGGGAGCATCGGGTTGCCGGCTGGTTGGTCGCTACGGGGTCTGTCCATGATTCTTGACTATCTTGTACTGCGCATGCGCCTTTGGCTGCTCTGCACCGAAGGCGCCTCTGCGATTGAGTATGCAATCGTGATCGCCATGGTCGCTGTGGTGGTATTGGTCTTCGTGACCCCCGTGGGCGACCGCGTTGTAGCGATATTCAACAACCTGCTGGTGGCTCTGCAAGGCACGGCGGTGACACGACCAACGGTGCCTTGAGGTCGATTGTTGCCTGCGATCAAGGTTTCCCAATATTCAGCGCCAAGGTGTTGCTCATGACTGCTTCATCGTCTCCACGCCAGCAGCTTCTCCTCGTGGACGACGAGGAGGATGCAGTGCTTGAACTGGCCGAGCTGCTGGAAGGCGAAGGCTTTTGCTGCTTCACCGCAACCTCGGTAAAACTCGCCCTGGCCCACCTCACGCGCCATCCGGATATCGCATTGGTCATCACCGACCTGCGCATGCCGGAGGAAAGCGGCCTGTCGTTGATCAGGCGCCTGCGCGAGCACACCTCGCGCCAGCACCTGCCGGTGATTGTCACGTCCGGGCACGCCGACATGGATGATGTCAGCGACCTGTTACGACTCCAGGTACTGGATCTGTTTCGCAAACCCATCTATCACGTGCGCCTGCTGGAAACCCTCGACAACTTGTTTCCCCAGCCTAAGTTGCACTTGGTGGGGCCTCACTAGATGCAGGTGATCCAATGGCTGGGTGTCGGCTAGTTGAGGACGAGCGGAAAAGTTTGTAAGCCTGTCGATACTTTCAAGTAGCAACAGGCTACTCAGGTTCCTGGGAAAACCGTCTGCAACATATGAATGAATAACAACAAGACAACCCGCCTGGCGCGGGTTGTTTTTGTGGGGGTGTTCAACTAAAGCTGGTAACTGAAGCTCAAGGTGTAGCGTGGGCGCCGGTTGTAAGTGTCCAGGGCTTCATCGGACATCGGCTTGGCGACCTCAAGGGCGATGTTGTAGTACTTGGCGTCACCGAAGCGCAGGCCTGCCGCGGCCGAAGACATATCGCTGCCCTTGATCTGCAGTTCGTTGAACCAGGTCTTCGCCCGGTCCAGCACCACGTAGGGTTGCAGCACCCTGACCCAGGCGCCTTCGCGATAGAAGCTGTAGTTCACTTCATAGGCCACGCCCCAACCCTTGTCGCCCAGGCCCTGGTCGTCCGGGTAGCCACGGCCGAAGTTCTGCCCGCCGAAAGTCGCGCGTTCGCTGTCTGGCACGGTGTCGTCGGTCCAGTACAGCGCGGCCGACATCACCCCCTGCCAATTGTCGAGAAACTTGTCACTCTGCACCCCGGCCAGGCGCAGGCGGAAGAAGTCCAGGTCCAGCTTGTTGTCGGTCTTGGCCCCCATGCCATCGATGCCCTGGTACACCCCGGCGCTGAGGATGCGCAGTTGGCGCGGGTCGGATTTGCTCCAGTCGCCTTCAAAGGCTACGGCGCGGGTGTTGGTTTTTTCATCCAGGGTCAGCGATGTGCCGTTTACCTTGTAGCGGGTCTTGTCGTTGATCGCATACAAGCGTGCGCCGGCGCTGAGCATTTCGTTGGGCGAGGCAATGAAGGGGTGGGTGAGGCCGATGGAAAAACGATCGTTCTCGCGGTGCGGGTCCAGCTCCAGGCCGTTGCCCAATTGCAGGCTGGCGCGTGGGTCGGCACGGTAGCGGGTGCCGTAGAGCACCAGTTGGGTGCCTTCGGCGTTGATGAACTGGTTGTAGTCCACGCGGTAGTACTTTTCGTGGTCCTTGCCTGGCGGAAACAGCCCGCTGATGCCCAATTGCTCGCCCATGGAGGTCTGCGAGTTGCTGCTCACTCCCAGCAACGCCTGCAGGCCGTTGCGGTTGTCCTCGGTGGTGCCCAGGGTGCTGGTGAACGGTTTGCGGCTGGCCTGGGCAATCAGGTAAGTCGCGCCATCGGTGGTGCCGGGAGGCGGAACCTGTGCTTGCAGGGTCACCCCTGGCACCCGGCTCATCAGGGTGGTGTAGCGCTCGAAGGTCTTGCGCGTCAGTGGCCGTTCGGCCTTGAGCTTGGCCACCAGTTTGTCCAGGTAGGCCGAGACCGGGCCGATATCGCCCTGCAACTGGTAGTCCTTGATATAGCCCTCCACCAGTACCACGCGTACCAGGCCCTGGTCGAAATTCTGCTGGGGCAGGAAGGCGTAGGACAGCAGGTAACCGTCCTGCTGGTAGCGGCGAGTGATATTGCGCGTGGCCTCGATCAGCGCGCCAAGGTTGCTTTCGTGCCCGATCAGCGGTTGGTAGATCGCCGCCAGTTCTTCGAGGGGGTAGACGGTGCCGCCTTCGATCTGCAGCTTGCGGATGGTGACCTTGGTCCCCGTCATCAGGGGCTGCCCCTGAGCGGCACTCGGCTCCGGCAACTGCAATTGCGGGGTGGCCGGGCGATAGGCATCGGCCGGCAGGTTGGGCTGGGGCAGATTGCGGATGGTGTCGTTGCCATTGAGAAAACGCGGGAGGGAGTCAGCGTGAACGTAAGAGCAAAAGCCCAGTAACAGCAAGGAAGCCAAAGCGCGCATAGGACACTCCATGGTCAAACCGCAGCATCGCGAAAAATCTTCAGTCGAGTCGTCCGTCAGGATCTTGGTCGAGATGGGAAACGCAAAACTGTCCTGCTCCAAAAAGAAAAAGACGAGAGACTCATCTGAATCTCTCGTCCCAACCAAGCGTAGGCGCTGTAGGTAAGGCCGTCGAATCGGCCAGGTGCAATTTATTTTTTGCCGCCGCCCAGTGCGCCGGTCAAGCCACCCAATACGCCACCCAGGCCACCGCTGACGCCGACCCCGGCTCCCGCACCGACACTGGCGCTGCCACCCAGGCTACCGGTCAAGCCACCCAGACCACCCAGACCGGCACCGCCTGTGCCGCCGTTGACCAGGCCACCGACCGAGGCCACGGCACCGCCCAGGCTGGTGACGGTTTGGCCCAGGGCACCGGCCACTGGATTGCCGTTGCCGGCGCTGAGGGTGGTGCCGACGCCGCTGACTGCGCCGCCCACTTGGCCCAGCAGGCCGCTGACCGGGCCGCCGAGGCCGGTGGCTGCACCGACTTGTTGAGTCAGGCCGGTGACGCTGCTGGTGACCGGGTTGAGCGCCGAGCCGAAGTTGCCGCCGACACTGGCCAGAGGAGCACTGACCACCAGGTTCGGGCTGCCGCTGCCGCCGAGGGCGCCACCGACCGAAGCGATCAGGCCGCCGATCGAGGCACCGGCCACGCCGCCAGCGCTGACCACGCCATTGTTGCTGCCGGCGTTCAGGCCATTGCTCAGATTGGCCACTGCGCCGCCCACGGTTTCCAGCAGGCCGTTGTTGTTGCCGGTGCCTCCAGTACCTGTGCCAGTGCCGTTGGGGCTGACATAGCCGCCGACTTTGCCGACCGCGGTGCCGACGTTGCTCAGGGCGCCACCGAGGGTATCGGTGAGCGGGTTGCCATCGCCGGCATCGGTGACCTTATCGCCGACACCGTCCACAGCCTGGGCGACCCCGTTGAGTACCCCTTTGACCGGAGCGCCGAGACCGGTTGCGCTGCCGACTTTGCCGGTCAGGCCTTCAGCCAGGGTGACCACGGGCACCAGGACATTGTTGCCCACGCCATCGGTCAAGTTGCCGACCGGGCCGCTGCTGGTAACGGTATTCAGGGTGTTGCCGAGCATGGTCACCTTGTCCCCCACGCCGTCCAGGACCGGAGCGACTTTGGTGACGATGCCACCTACCACGGGAACGCTTTGGGTCGTGGTGGCGAGTTTGCCGCTGAGGTCGGAAACACCGTTGCCGACATCGCTCACTACATTGCCCACCACGGCTGTGGTTTTACTCACGGCTTTAGGGTCGGTACCCAGTTTGCCGAGGCCGTTGGTCAAGCTCGAACCCACGGTGTCGACCACATTGCCGGTGGTATTGACAGCGCTCTGGACCACGCCGCCGACCACTGGAACCGCGGCCAGGGAGTCGCCCAAGTCGCTGACGCCATTGCCTACGCCGCTGACGGTGCTACCAACGGTGGACACCAGGCTGCTGGTGACCAGTGGGGTGGTAGTGCCACCGCCTGTACCGCCGCCTGTGCCTCCACCGGTGCCACCGCCAGTGCCGCCGCCGGTACCGGTGGTGCTGTCAGGGGCGGAGCTGCTGGAACTGCTTTTGTGGCCGCCACCGCCGCTGCTGCAGCCTGCCAGGCTGAGAGAGAGGATAAGGGCTACTGCTGTGCTTGCTTTCAACCAAACTTGAGTGTTCATGAGAGAAATTCCTTGCACCTGTACAACGTTCGTTGTTTTCGATAGCTCTCCAGTTCTGTCGCTGGGGATGCCTTCGTCCGTTGTCTACATAAAAGGCTCAGGGGCTGTTTCCCACCATTCTCAACTTGGTATTAACAACTTATATATTCGCTCTCAGACCTTGCGTAGTGACTAATACCAAGGGTAGGGGTGACGGTATTGTTTCGCGATAAAATCCTTATAAATCAAAGGCTGTCAGTTTTCTGCCGGCGGGTGTGGGGCGGCTTAAAACTTAAGTTATATATATACAATTAATCATTGGATTCAGCGCTCAAGGCGCTGGGTGAGGGGGGTTAAAGTGTTGGCCCGTTACACCCATCTTTATCGCCGGGCGGATTAACCTATACTGCGCAGCCAAAAATCCTGCCGGAGTTCCCTATGCCCGCCCCAGTCTGGTGGCTGTTGTGCCTGCCTTTTATTGCCGGCGCCTTTTTGCCCCTGCAAGCCGGAATCAATGGCCAGTTGGCCAAACAGGTCAGCAGTGTGCTGGCCGCCGCCCTGATTTCCTTTTTTGTCGGGACCCTGGCCCTGTTGGTGCTGGTGATGATGCAGCGTGAAGTGCCGAGCCTGGGGGCGCTCAAGGGCCTGACCTGGTGGCATTGGTGCGGTGGCCTGCTGGGGGCTTTTTTCATCACCACGGCGGCCTTCGCCGGCCCGCGGATCGGCGCCATGCTGTTTATGTCCCTGGTCCTGGCGGGCCAGCTGGGCATGGCGCTGGCCCTGGACCACTTCGGCTGGGCCGGTTTTCGCGAGGCTCCGATCAGTGTCGGCAAGGCCGCCGGGCTGGTGTTGATCCTGGCGGGGGTGTTCCTGATTCGTCGCGGTTGAGACGCCCCTCAGGCAATCGGGCGCCAAGTGCCCAACATGTGCTGCAACTCGCCTGCACCCATCAGTTGCAGATCGCCGCTTGAGCCCGGCGCGCTGCTCAGGAGCGTGACCTCGCTGGGCAGGCGCACCGGTTTCCTGAACTCCACTGCAATCTCGATGTTCGCCGCCGGCAGATGCTCGGCCAGCGCGGCCAGGGTACGTGCCTTGTTCCACAGGCCATGGGCGATGGCCTGGGGGAAGCCGAACAGTTTGGCACTCGCAGCACTGAGGTGGATCGGGTTGTAGTCCCCGGACACCTTGGCATAGCGCCGACCGATGTCCGCCGGGGCTGGCCAGCGCGTCAACTCTTCAAGGGCGGCGGATGCCTGCAGGCTATCGGCCGGCGGCGTACCGGGCAGCTCCACACCTTTGCACAGCATCCGACTCTCGGCTTCCCACAATGGGCCAAGCTGGTCGTCGACCTGGGTGATGACATCGAACACCGCGCCCTTGGCATGGGCTTGCAGATTGCGCACCCGCACCCCGACCTGCAGCCGGCCGATACCCCCCAAGGGGCGGATGACACGGATCCGGTTGGCCAGGTGAATCAGCCCCAGCAACGGAAACGGAAAGTCCCTGGCGGTCAGCAATTGCATCTGCAGGGCGAACGCCAGCACGTGTGGATAAGTGGGCGGCAGCAGGCCGTTCTCGGCAAAGCCGCAGACCTTGCGATAGGCCGCAAGGTTGCTGGGCTCGACATCCAGCCACAACTGCAGGCCGGATTCGGGGAGCTCGGTGCCGGTGATCTTGCGGCGCAGGGCGGCCCGCAGGTACAGCTCGGGCAGCTTGGGTGGGGCGTCGAGTTGGTGCCAATGCTCAGCCATAGTCATGCTCCCAATACGCTTTGCCCGCAGACGCGCAGGGCTTGTCCGGTGACCGCGCCGCTGCCGGGCTGGGCCAGCCAGGCCACGGCTTCGGCGACGTCCTGAGGCAGGCCGCCCTGGCCCAGGGAGCTCATGCGACGCCCGGCTTCGCGCAGGGCGAAGGGAATATGTGCAGTCATCTGGGTTTCGATAAAGCCCGGTGCCACCGCGTTGATACTGATGGTGCGTTGCTGCAACAGCGGCGCCCAGGCCTGGGCCAGGCCGATCAGACCGGCCTTGCTCGCGGCGTAGTTGGTCTGCCCGCGATTGCCGGCGATGCCGCTGATGGAGGCCAGCAGAATCACCCGGCCCTCGTCATGCAGGGTTCCGCTGTCGAGCAGGGCCTGGGTCAGGACCTGCGGCGCATTGAGGTTGACCGCCAGCACCGCATCCCAGAATTCGGGCGTCATGTTGGCCAGGGTCTTGTCGCGGGTGATGCCGGCGTTGTGCACCACGATGTCGATGCCATCGGGCAACTGTTCGATCAATTGCTCGGCAGCGTCGGCGGCACAGATGTCCAGGGTAATGCTGCGCCCGCCCAGGCGTGCGGCCAGGGCTTCAAGATCGGCCTTGGCCGGGGGCACGTCCAGCAGCACCACGTCGGCGCCATCCCGGGCCAGGGTTTCGGCAATCGAGGCGCCAATGCCCCGGGCGGCCCCGGTGACCAGGGCCTTGCGCCCGGCCAGGGGGCGACTCCAATCCTGCACCTGGGCCGCGCAGGCCTGCAGGCGCACGACCTGGCCGGAGACGAACGCGCTCTTGGGCGACAGGAAAAACCGCAGCGCCCCTTCCAGCTGTTCTTCGGCACCGGCCCCCACGTACAACAACTGCAGGGTGCCGCCATCGCGCAGCTCCTTGGCCAGGGAACGGCTGAAGCCTTCCAGTGCTCGCTGGGCGCTGGCGGCAAAGGGCTGGTCAATGGTTTCCGGGGCGCGGCCGAGAATCACCAGATGGGGGCTGTGATCGAGGTTTTTCATCAGCGGCTGGAAGAACTCGCGCAACTGTTTGAGCTGGTCGGTGTGGACCAGGTCACTGGCATCGAACACCACCGCCTTGAGCTTGGGCCCGTGGCCGGGAATCCATGGGGTGCCCAGGCTGGGGTCGTTGCCGTAGTGATAGGTGGCATCGGTCAGGCGCTTGGCTAACTCGCCCACCTGCTGCGCCAGCGGCCCGCCGCCGATCAGCAGGGCGCCGTCGATGGGCCGCAGGCGACCGGCCTGCCAGCGCTCCAGACGTACCGGTGACGGCAGGCCAATGGCCGAGACCAGACGATGGCCGAAGGCCGAATTGGCGAAGTCGATATAACGGTCAGACATGGAATGCTCTCCGATTCAGGCTGTCTGAAAACTACTGCGTGCTGAACGCGTTCGGCGCCCGGTCCACTCTCAGCCTGGTTGCTGGGGGGTTAAGACTGTGGACCACCTCGGGCCTTCAGTCGTTCGATCCACGAGATACAACCTACGCTTGTGGGTTGTCGCACTCACAGAATAGGGAGCTTTCCATGACTCAGCTGCGCCGCGTCGCGATTATCGGCGGTAACCGCATCCCCTTTGCCCGCTCCAACGGCCCGTACGCCACCGCGAGCAACCAGGCGATGTTGACCGCAGCGCTCGAGGGACTGATCGAACGCTACAACCTGCACGGCCTGCGCCTGGGGGAGGTCGCTGCGGGGGCGGTGCTCAAGCACTCGCGGGATTTCAACCTGACCCGCGAATGCGTGCTCGGCTCGCGCCTGGCGCCGACCACGCCGGCCTATGACATTCAGCAAGCGTGCGGCACCGGCCTGGAAGCCGCGTTGCTGGTGGCCAATAAAATTGCCCTGGGGCAGATCGAGTGCGGGATTGCCGGCGGTGTGGACACCACCTCCGACGCGCCGATCGGGGTCAATGAGGGCTTGCGCAAAATTCTGCTGCAGGCGAATCGGGAAAAGAGCCTGGGCGACAAGCTCAAGACCTTTCTCCAGTTGCGTCCCCATCACCTCAAGCCCGAGCTGCCGCGCAATGGCGAGCCCCGCACCGGGCTGTCCATGGGCGAGCATTGCGAACTGATGGCGCAGACCTGGAACATCCCCCGCGCCGAGCAGGACCAACTGGCCCTGGAAAGCCATCAAAAAATGGCCGCGGCCTACGCCGAAGGCTGGCACAACGATCTGATCACGCCCTTTCTTGGCCTGACCCGCGACAACAACCTGCGCCCGGACCTGACCCTGGAAAAACTCGCCAGCCTCAAGCCGGCGTTCGAGCGCAGCGCCAAGGGCACCCTGACCGCCGGCAACTCCACACCGCTGACCGATGGTGCTTCTCTGGTGCTGCTAGGCAGCGAAGCATGGGCCAAAGAACGCGGCTTGCCGGTGCTGGCCTACCTGCGTGATGGCGAGGCGGCGGCGGTGGATTTCGTCAACGGCGCCGAAGGCCTGCTGATGGCACCGGTGTATGCCGTGCCGCGCTTGCTGGCGCGCAATGGGCTGACGCTGCAGGACTTTGATTACTACGAAATCCATGAGGCGTTCGCAGCCCAGGTGCTGTGCACCCTCAAGGCCTGGGAAGACGCGGACTACTGCAAAAACCGCCTCGGACTTGAGGCACCGTTGGGGGCTATCGACCGCAGTCGCCTCAACGTCAAGGGCAGTTCGCTGGCGGCGGGGCACCCGTTTGCGGCCACGGGCGGGCGCATCGTGGCCAATCTGGCCAAGTTGCTGGAGGTGGCAGGGCAGGGGCGCGGGCTGATCTCGATCTGCGCCGCCGGTGGCCAGGGCGTGACGGCGATTGTCGAGCGCTGAAGGGGGGGCGCCTGCAGGATAGGTGCAGGCGCCGCTTGCATCAGGTCTTGAAGCGGCGGACCAGGCTGTCCAGTTCATCGGACAAGCCGGCGAGGCTCTGGGAGTCCAGGCGCGCCGAGTTGGCCAGTTCCGCCACCAACTGCGCATCGCCATGGATCTGGCTGATGTGGCGGTTGATGTCTTCCGCCACCTGATGCTGTTCTTCGGCGGCGGTGGCGATCTGGGTGTTCATGTCGCGGATCACGTCCACCGACTCGCGGATCTGCCCGAAGCTGCTGCGCGCCAGACCGATACGGCTCACCGACTGCTGCGACACTTCCAGGCTGGCGTGCATCTGCTGGGTCACCGCACTGGTGCGCTTGGCCAGGTTGCCCAGCAGGCCGTCGATTTCCGCGGTGGAATCGGCAGTGCGTTTGGCCAGGGCGCGCACTTCGTCGGCCACCACGGCAAAGCCGCGGCCCTGTTCACCGGCACGGGCCGCTTCAATGGCCGCGTTCAGGGCCAGGAGGTTGGTCTGTTCGGCAATTGAGCGGATGGTGCCGAGGATCGACTGGATGTCATTGCTGTCGCGTTCCAGTTGTTGCATCGACTGCGCCGACTGTTCGATTTCCTGGCTCAACTGATCGACGCTGTGCACGGCGGCGTCGATCTGCTGCTGGCCTTCCCGGGCCTGGCGCTGGCCGCTGTCGGCCGACTCGGCGGCCTGGCTGCAGGAGCGTGCGACTTCGTTGGCGGTGGCGACCATTTCGTGGAACGCGGTGGAGACCATGTCCACGGCTTCGCGCTGGCGTCCGGCGGCTTCGGCCATGTCGCTGGAGACCTGGGTCGAACTGCGGGAGGTGGCGAGAATCTTGTTCGCCGCCTGGCCGATGCTCTGGATCAGGTTGCGGATCGCGGTCAGGAACTGGTTGAACCAGTTGGCCAGTTGCGCGGTTTCATCGCTGCCCCGGATGTTGAGGTTCTGCGTCAAATCGCCTTCACCCTGGGCAATGCCTTCGAGGCCGCTGGCCACACTGCGGATCGGGCGCACGATCACGCTGGCGAAACTGGCGCCCACCACCGCGAACAGCACCGCCAGCACGCCGGCAATGATTGCGATCAACCAGGTCAGTTGGGTCGCTGCGCCCATCACTTCGTTCTGCTTGATCAGGCCGATAAAGGTCCAGCCCAATTGCTCCGACGGCCAGACGTTGGCCATGTAGCGTTCGCCATTGAGTTCGACCTCCACCAGGCCCTTGCCGGCCTTGGCCAGTTGGGCATAACCCGCGCCGAGGCTGTCGAGGGCCTTGAAGTTGTGTTCCGGCAGTTTCGGGTCCACCAGCACGGTGCCGGTGTTTTCCAGGAGCATCAGGTAGCCGGACTCGCCCAGTTTGATCTGCTTGACGATCTCGGTGAGCTGCTTGAGCGACACGTCGATGTTGACCACGCCGCCTTGGGCGCCCAGCTGGTTGGCCACGGCGCGCACGGTGCTGACCAGCACGGCGTCGTCACCGGCCCAGTAATAGGCGGCGGTCCGTACGGTCTTGCCCGGGTTGGCCATGGCGGTCTTGTACCAGGGGCGGATGCGCGGGTCATAGTTGGACATTTTCGGGTCCCCGGGCCAGAAGGCGTAACCGCCACTGGACAGGCCGTAGGACACATAGGAGTACGCGGGATGGCTGGCGGCCAGGCTGGCGAACAGATCAAACAACTGCTTGTCCAGCTCGCCGTCGGGGAGTTGCGCGGCATCGGCGCCGACACGGCTTTTCACGCTGGCGTCGGCCGATTTGACCAAGGGTTGGCTGGCCAGGTAATCGACGTTCTGGCTGATGCCCTCGAAAAACAGCTGCATGGCGTTGCTGACCTGGCGGATCTCCCGGGCGCTGCCGTCGACGAAATTGTCCTTGGCCTCGCTGCGCAGGTTCAGCACCACGAGCGTGGCGACCAGCACCACCGGCAAGCAGGCGATGATTGCAAACGCCCAGGTCAGTTTCTGTTTGATGTTCATCCGCGCTCCAGAGTTTTTTCTTGTGGGCCCACGACGTGCACATGACTCGCGGATTAACGGCAGCTTTAAACAATGCGGTGATTTGCGTCCGTTGGGCGGGCATCGAGCGAGGCAGGGCGAACCAATGCCGGGTGCTGACGTCTCTATCGGATTGTCGAACAAACTCCTTTTGTCCCTGATGACTTCGGCTGCATAAAGGGAAAATTGAGGTGCTTCGAGAAAATTCCTCCGCTAAACAAGGAAAAATATCTCGGCCTCTATTGGAAATGTCTGCGACTTGCATCCCCACGGCCTGGCTGCCACTGGGCTATGATCTGCGTCGGTCGATAGGCGTCGGCTGATGTGTTCGATTTATCTGGCACATTGAGTGCATCTTTACCGTTGCTATCTGCGGTTCATAGGTCGGCAACCTCTCCCCGCCATGCGAGGATTGCCGTATAACGAGTGACATTCGCGTGTTCGGTAATAAAGGACCCACAATAAAAGCTGATGAAGACTCCAAAACGCATTGAACCCCTGATCGAGGACGGTCTGGTCGACGAGGTGCTGCGCCCACTCATGAGTGGTAAAGAAGCAGCTGTTTATGTGGTGCGCTGCGGCAACGAGTTACGTTGCGCCAAGGTTTACAAGGAGGCGAATAAACGAAGTTTTCGTCAGGCGGCCGAGTATCAGGAAGGCCGCAAGGTGCGTAACAGCCGGCAGGCGCGAGCCATGGCCAAGGGCTCCAAGTTCGGTCGTAAAGAAACCGAGGATGCCTGGCAGAACGCTGAAGTGGCGGCTTTGTTCCGTTTGGCGAGTGCCGGCGTGCGAGTGCCCAAGCCGTTCGATTTCCTCGAAGGCGTGTTGTTGATGGAACTGGTGGCCGACGAATACGGCGACGCCGCCCCGCGCCTCAATGACGTGGTGCTGGAGCCGGACCAGGCCCGTGAATATCACGCGTTCCTGATCTCGCAGATTGTGCTGATGTTGTGTACCGGCCTGGTGCACGGTGACCTTTCCGAGTTCAACGTGCTGCTGACGCCGGACGGTCCGGTGATCATCGACCTGCCACAGGCGGTGGATGCGGCGGGCAACAACCACGCGTTCAGCATGCTGGAGCGTGACGTCGGCAACATGGCGTCCTACTTCGGGCGCTTTGCCCCGGAGCTCAAGCGCACCAAGTACGCCAAGGAAATGTGGGCCCTGTACGAAGCCGGGACCTTGCACCCGGCCAGCGTCCTGACCGGTGAGTTCGACGAACCGGAAGAGCTGGCAGATGTCGGCGGGATCATGCGCGAGATCGAAGCAGCGCGTCTCGACGAAGAACGCCGGCAAGCGGTCCGTGCGGCTGACGATGCGCCTCCCGGCAAGTCCGAAGAGCCGCCGCCTCCGCCCTGGATGCAGTAAGCCTCAAAAAAATCCGGCCTTAGCCGGATTTTTTTTGCCCCTGGTTCTGTAGTCGCTGCCGAAGGCTTGGGCGGCGTTCGGACGGTGGTTGGACGGGCCGCTATGGAAGGTCAGCGGTATGAAGAGCGTTGCAGGGGGCCAGCGCAGCCTTCGGCAGCGGCTACAGCTGTGCCTCAGGCCGGAACAGGCTCGCAGCAGCTACCCGACGCCAATTCCTTGAGAATCGGACAGTCCGGTCGATGATCGCCCTGACAATGCTCCACCAGGTCCTGCAAGGTGTCGCGCAGCGCGGCCAGTTCGCGGATCTTCTGGTTCAACTCGTCGATATGCTGCCGAGCCAGGGCTTTGACATCGGCGCTGGCCCGCTGGCGGTCCTGCCACAGGGTCAGCAGCTTGCCGACTTCCTCCAGGGAAAACCCCAAATCCCGCGAACGCTTGATAAAGGCCAGGGTGTGCAGGTCATCCTCGCCATACAGGCGGTAGCCGCTGTCGCTGCGATGGGCCGGCTTGAGCAAGCCGATGGATTCGTAATAACGGATCATCTTCGCGCTCAGGCCGCTGTGGCTGGCTGCTTGGCCGATGTTCATTCCAGCTTCTCCAGGTCTTTGGGTTTCCAGGTCTTCAAGAGCAGGGCGTTACTGACCACGCTGACGCTGGACAGCGCCATCGCCGCGCCCGCCAGCACCGGATTCAACAGGCCGAAGGCCGCCAGCGGGATGCCGATCAAGTTATAGACGAAGGCCCAGAACAGGTTCTGGCGGATTTTCGCATAGGTCTTGCGGCTGATCTCCAGGGCCGCAGGCACCAGGCGCGGATCGCCACGCATCAGGGTGATCCCGGCCGCATGCATCGCCACGTCGGTGCCGCCCCCCATGGCAATACCGATGTCGGCGGCCGCCAGGGCCGGGGCGTCGTTGATGCCGTCGCCGACCATGGCCACCACCCCGGTTTTCTTCAGTTCGGCGACGGTGGCGGCTTTATCCGCCGGCAGCACTTCGGCATGCACATCGGTGATGCCCAGGGCCTCGGCCACGACTTTGGCGCTGCCACGGTTGTCGCCCGTCAGCAGGTGGCTGCTGATATGGCGTGCGTTGAGTTGTTGCACCGCTTGCAGGGCGCCCGGCTTGAGGGTGTCGCCAAAGGCGAACAGGCCCAGGACCCGCAGTTGCGGACTTTGCTCGATCAGCCAGGACAAGGTCCGGCCCTCGGTCTCCCAGGCCTGGGCCGACTCGGCCAGGTCGCCGGCGCTCAGGCCGCTTTCTTCGAGCATGCGCTTGTTGCCCAGGGCCAGTTGTCGGCCGTCGAGGCTGCCGGCGATGCCGCGTCCGGTCAGCGACTGGCTGGAGGTGACGTCGGCCACCGGCAATTGACGTTCGGCGCACAGGTCAAGCACCGCCTTGGCCAGCGGGTGTTCGCTGCCACGTTGCAGGGCGCCGGCCAATTGCAGCAGGGTGCTTTCATCGGTATCCACCGCGCGCAGGTGGGCGATGCGCGGTGTGCCGGAGGTCAGGGTGCCGGTCTTGTCGAATACCACGGCGCTGACTTCATGGGCGCGTTCCAGGGCTTCGGCATCCTTGATCAGAATGCCGTGGCGGGCGGCGACCCCGGTGCCGGCCATGATGGCGGTCGGCGTGGCCAGGCCCAGGGCACAGGGGCAGGCGATGACCAGTACCGCGACGGCGTTGATCACGGCGGTTTCCAGCGGTGCGCCGTATAGCCACCAGCCGATCAGGGTCACCGCTGCCAGCAGGATCACAACCGGGACGAACACCTGGCTGACCCGATCCACCAGCTTCTGGATCGGTGCCTTGCCGGCCTGGGCGTCTTCCACCAAGCGGATGATGCGTGCCAGCACGGTTTCCGCACCGAGGGCCAGGGTCCGTACCAGCAGCCGGCCTTCACCGTTGATGGCACCGCCGGTGACTTTGTCGCCCGGCTGTTTCGGCACGGGCAGGCTTTCGCCGCTGATCAAGGCTTCATCGGCGTGGCTCTGGCCTTCGATCACTTCGCCGTCCACCGGGAAGCGCTCGCCCGGCTTGACCATGACCAGGTCGCCCAGGCGCAGGGCACTGATGGCGACGTCCTGTTCGCGACCGTCGATCACTTGTATGGCTCGTTCCGGACGCAGGGCTTCCAGGGCGCGGATGGCGCTGGCGGTCTGGCGCTTGGCCCGGCTCTCCAGGTATTTGCCCAGCAGGACCAGGGCGATCACCACGGCCGAGGCTTCGAAGTACAGGTGCGGGGTGTGGCCATGCATCGCCGTGGCCCATTCGTAGATGCTCAGCCCATAACCGGCGCTGGTGCCCAGGGCCACCAGCAGGTCCATGTTGCCGGCACCGGCGCGTACGGCTTTCCAGGCAGCCACGTAAAAACGCGCGCCAAAGATGAATTGCACCGGAGTGGCCAGGGCGAACTGGGCCCAGGCCGGCAGCATCCAGTGCAGGCCAAAGGGTTCCACCAGCATCGGCAGGACCAGAGGCAGTGCGAGGAGGATGGCCAGCACCAGGGTCCAGCGTTCGCGGCGCAGGCGTTGCTGTTGGTCATCGGGCGCTTTCTGGTCGGCCTGCCACAGGCTGGCGCTGTAACCGGCCTTGGTCACCGCGTCTATCAACACCGCAGGCTCGACCTGGCCCAGCAACTCCACATGTGCCCGTTCGTTGGCCAGGTTGACGCTGACGCGGCTGACCCCCGTCACCTTGTTCAAGGCCCGCTCGACACGGCCGGCGCAGGAGGCGCAGGTCATGCCGCCGATGCTCAGTTCCAGGCTCTGGGCCGGTACGCTGTAGCCGGCGCTGTGCACCGCCTCCAGCAATGCCGGCAAGCTGTCCGTGGGCGCCTCGACCCGGGCCTGTTCGGTGGCCAGGTTGACGCTGACCGCGCGAGCGCCGACGACCTTGCTCAGGGCGCGCTCCACGCGCCCGGCGCAACTGGCGCAGGTCATGCCGGCAATGGGCAGGTCGAAGGTGGTTGATTCAGGCATCGCTGACACTCCCTGTAAAAGTTGCCTACAGGATCAACCTTGCCATGCGGGCAAGGTCAAGCGCCATGACGCGGGGTGCTTCAATTTGTCTCGCCGGCCCCGTGTGAGGCCCGCGTTCAATAACCCAGGGCGGCGGGTTTGAGGTAAATACCGGACTCGCTCATGGCGATGCGGTATTTGACGACGTCACCGGCCCTCAGGGAAATGTCCTGGGAACCCGGTGCAAGCAGGCCCGGGCTGCAACCCGGGGCCTGGCCCGGCAGCAGTTTCAGGCGCAGCGAAACCTTGCCTGGCGGCAGGTTGAACGAGGCGGACTGCTCCTGAAACAGTCGGCCTGCCAACTGATCCTGGATGTACAGGCCGATTTCGCAGGAGGTGGCGACTTCCAGGCGTTCCCTGGAAATGATCAGAACCCCGTAGTCTTCCCCGGCGGCGCTGGCCGCAGGCGCGGCTGCCAATAAACCAAGCAGGCTGAATAGGCTGAAAGCTGACCAGCGCATGGCTGAATCTCCTACTGTCGTGTCATAGAGGGTCAAGCTTGGCCGAGCGCGGCGCTGATTGCCAGCCCGGCAGCGCAAAGCAGAACTTGACCTTGCCATGGTGGCAAGGAAGAGACTGCGTCCAACCCTCACAACAGGAGCAACCTCATGCAAGTATTCAATGTTCAAGGTATGTCGTGCGGCCACTGCGTCAAGGCCATCACCCAGGTGCTTCAGGCCAAGGACCCGGCGGCCGAGGTCAAGGTCGACCTGGGCGCGAAGGAGGTCGGTGTGCAAAGCCGGCTGACCGACGACGAGGTCATCGGCCTGATCAGCGGCGAAGGCTACAAGGTGCAATTGGCCTGAGTCTTTTTGATAGGTAGCGACCTATCGGAATGTTCAAGGCATCCAAGCGCGGCTAGACTGTCGGGTTGCTGACTGATGCTCGACTTGGATGCCTGATGAATTTACGCACGATCCTGATTCTGGGCGCCTTGAGCGCCTTTGGCCCGCTGGCGATCGACTTCTATCTGCCGGCTTTTCCGGCGATGGCGCTGGCGTTTGGCACCGATGAAAAACACGTTCAACTGACCCTGGCGGCCTACTTCCTGGGGCTGTCCATCGGCCAACTGGCCTATGGCCCGGTGGCGGACCGCTTCGGGCGGCGCATGCCGTTGCTGGTCGGCGTCAGTTTGTTCACCCTGGCGTCGCTGGCCTGTGCCTATGCGCCGAACCTTGAGTGGTTGATTGCGGCACGCTTCGTCCAGGCCCTGGGCGGTTGCGCAGGGATGGTGATTTCCCGGGCGGTGGTCAGCGATAAATGTGATGCCGTGGGTTCGGCCAAGGTGTTTTCCCAACTGATGCTGGTGATGGGCCTGGCGCCGATCCTGGCGCCGATGCTCGGCGGCCTGCTGGTGAACCTCTATGGCTGGCAGTCGATCTTCATCATGCTCACGGCGTTCAGTGCCCTGTCCGGTCTGGCGGTGGCCCTGGGCTTGCCGGAAAGCCTGCCGGCCGGCCTGCCACGCCAGCCGCTGTCCGGTTCGTTGCGCCAGTACGGGCGCCTGCTGGCCGACCGGATATTCCTCGGCCACGCCCTGACCGGCGGCATCGCGATCGCCGGGATGTTTGCCTACATTGCCGGTTCGCCCTTTATCTTCATCAAGCTGTATGAGGTGCCGGCCGAGCATTTTGGCTGGTTCTTCGGGATCAACGCTGGCGGTTTTATCCTGGTGGCGCAGATCAATGCGCGGCTGTTGGCCAAGCGTGGCCCGACCTTCCTGCTGGCGCGCACGGTGTGGATTTACCTGGCAGCGGCCCTGGTCCTGCTGGGCATCAGTTCAATGCACACGCAAAAGCTGTGGCCGCTGTTGCTGCCGCTGTTTGTGTGTATTGCCAGCCTTGGCTGCATTATTCCCAATGCCTCGGCATGCGCCATGAACGGGCAGGGCGCACGCGCCGGCAGTGCCTCGGCCTTGCTCGGTTGCCTGCAGTTCAGTGTGGCGGCCGGGGCAGCCTGGCTGGTGGGGTTCCTGCACGATGGCAGCGCCATGCCGATGGCCATGGTGATCAGCCTGTGCGGCATCCTCGCGGTGACGATGGCCGTGCTCACCCGGCGTTTGCAAAACGCCAGGGCAGTTGAGGCGGCGAAGCTCTGACTCAGCCGGCAGCGCGCTGCTGGCTTTCGGGGAATCGGTGGGGGGCTTGCAGACGGGCTTCCAGGGTTTGAGCGAAGGCGCGGGCTTCGGCTTCGCTGCGAAAGGTGACCGCATGCTGGTCCAGGCGGACCTGCCATTGGGAGCCTTGGGGTTTCGCCAATTCTTTTATCAGGATCTTCATTGCTGACCTCCTCGGGTAAAAGACTGCGTTGCAAAGGCCTCCAGTGTAGACCCGAATACGGTCATGAATATGACAAGCGTCAACTCTCGGACTGACGGCATTGCCCCTCCGGCAATGCCGTCTGCCCCGGCCTTCAGAACCTGTTCACGATCTAGCGAGCGACGCTCAGGCAAGGCAAAAATGGCTGAGAAAGCGCAGTTTAGGGTCCTAAATGAGCATTTCGAAGCCGTTTTTAACGCCGCATGAGCTAAGCGCAGCAGATCGTGAGCAGTTTCTTAGAAGCCTTCGAGGACAATCTTGCCCTTGGCCGTGCCGCTTTCCAGCAGCGCATGGGCCCGCCGCAGGTTGGCCGCATTGATGGTGCCGAAGTGCTCGCCGACCGTAGTTTTCAAGGTGCCGGCGTCGATCAGCTCGGCGATGCGGTTGAGCAAGACATGCTGTTCTTGCATGTCTGGGGTTTCGAACAACGAACGGGTGTACATGAACTCCCAATGCAGCGACAGGCTCTTGCGCTTGAGCTTGGTCACGTCGAGGCTTTTCGGGTCGTCGATCAGCGCCAGCTTGCCTTGGGGGGCCAGGGCTTCCACCAGTTGGTCCAGGTGCAGGTCGGTCTGGGTCAGGCTGGCGACGTGGGTCACGCTGGCCTGGCCGGCACGCTTGAGTTCTTCGCTCAGCGGCTGGCTGTGATCGATCACCAGGTCGGCCCCCAGGTCCTGGACCCAACGTTGGGTCTGCTCCCGTGATGCGGTGCCGATGACCTTGAGCCCCGTGAGCTGGCTGGCCAACTGCGTCAGGATCGAACCCACGCCACCGGCGGCGCCGACGATCAGCAGGCTCTGGCCCACGTCTTCGCGGCCTTCGCGGATCTGCAGGCGTTCAAACAGCAGCTCCCAGGCGGTGATCGCGGTCAGGGGCAGGGCCGCCGCTTCAGCAAAGCCCAGGGTCTTGGGCATATGGCCGACAATCCGTTCATCGACCACGTGCAACTCGCTGTTGCCGCCGGCACGGGCGATGGAGCCGGCGTAGAACACCTTGTCGCCGGCCTTGAACAGGCTGACTTCGCTGCCCACGGCCTTGACCACACCGGCCACGTCCCAGCCCAGGACCTTGGCCGCGCCACCTTCAAGCTGGGCGTTCTGGCGCACCTTGGTATCCACCGGGTTGACCGAGATGGCTTTGACTTCCACCAGCAGATCACGGGGGCCGGCGACGGGCTCGGGGAGTTCGATGTCCTGCAGGGACTTGGGGTCGTTGATCGGCAGGGCGTTGTAATAAGCGATGGCTTTCATGCTGGGTTCCTGATGAAGGGGGCGAAGAGGGTCAGATAATCAACTGCAGGCGCTTGAGCTCGAAGTGCTCGATCGCCTCGCGGGTCTGGGCAATGAAATGCTGGAAGTGCGCGGTGTTGTTGTGAAACTCCAGGGCCGCCTCATCGTCCCAGCGCTCCAGCACGTAGAAGGTATCGGGCTGCGCGGCGTCCTGGTGCAGTTCGTAGTACTGGCAGCCGGCTTCGTCGCGGCTCGGTGGGACCAGGGCGCTGAGCTCGCGCTGCAGCCTGGCCTGTTGTTCGGGCTTGGCAATCAGGGTGGCAATGGCGGTGAAGGACTGGGACATGTGGTGTTCCTGAAGTAGGTAGCTAGGCGATGGACAGATGATTGGCTATTTCTCTTGAAGATAAAACCGGCTAAAAGAGCAGGCTCTTTCAATTTTTTTTTGATAATGCCGGGTGCAAGATGCTGCGATTCGACGACCTGCAATTGTTTGTGCGCGCGGCCGACCTGGGCAGCCTGTCGGCCGCGGCGCGGGTCATGGACATGTCGGCGGCCGTGGCCAGCGCCGCCCTCAAGCGGATCGAACAGCAGTTGGGGGCGCGTTTGCTGGCGCGCTCGACTCGCAGCCTGCGCCTGACGGCCGAGGGCGAGGGGTTTCTCGAATATGCCCGTGCGGCCCTGAGCAACCTCGACGAAGGCCGGCGCCTGCTGGCCAGCGGCCAGGATCAGGTCAGCGGGATTCTGCAGTTGTCCGCACCCTCGGATTTCGGGCGCAATCTGCTGCTGCCCTGGCTCGACGAATTCCAGCGCGAGCACCCCAGGTTGACCCTGCGCCTGCTGCTGGGTGACCGCATCGCTGATCTTTTTCGCCAGCCGGTGGACATCGCTCTGCGCTACGGCGAGCCCGAAGACTCAAGCCTGGTGGCGCTGCCGGTCGCTCCGCAGAATCGCCGGGTGCTGTGCGCCGCCCCCGGCTACCTGGCCAGGCATGGCGAGCCGCGCCAGCTGGAGCAACTGGCGCAGCACAACTGCCTGCTTTATATGCTCGGCAGCCGAGTCCACGACCACTGGAGTTTCCATGACGGCAAGCGCGAAGTGGGCCTGACCGTCAACGGCGACCGCTTCAGTGACGATGCCGATGTGGTGCGCCTGTGGGCGGTGGCCGGGGCGGGGATTGCCTACAAATCCTGGCTCGATGTGGCCGCCGACGTGCTGGCCGGGCGCCTGAAAGTGCTGATGCCGGAACTGCTCTGCGAGCGTGCGCCGCTGAACCTGTTGTGCGCTCACCGCGCGCAGTTGAGCAAACCGGTCAATCTGCTGCGCGAGATGCTCCAGTCGCGCTGCGCCGCGATTTCCGCCCACTACCCCGTCGGCAGCGCTTTGGATCAATGATTACGGGGCCCGCGCGTCGTTCTCGGACGCAGCCGAGTCGCATCCAGCAATAGCCGCCAGCCTCGATCGCGCACACTCGATTGCAGACCATCAATCGGGGGCAGGCTATGAATATTCAGGGGTACAGCGCCGCAGAGCGACTGGAACGGTTGCCCATCAGTGGCTATCACCGGGTTATTTTCATCATCATTGCCCTGGCGTTTTTCTTCGACTCCATGGACCTGGCGATGATGACGTTCCTCCTGGGCTCGATCAAAACCGAGTTCGGCCTGAGTTCGGCCCAGGCCGGGTTGCTCGCCAGTTCGAGCTTTTTCGGCATGGTGGTCGGGGCGTCCCTGTCGGGAATGCTCGCCGACCGCTTCGGCCGCAAGCCGGTGTTCCAGTGGAGCATCGTGCTCTGGGGGATCGCCAGCTACCTGTGCTCCACGGCGCAGACCGTCGAGGGCCTGACGCTGTTTCGCATCCTGCTGGGGATCGGCATGGGCATGGAATTTCCAATCGCTCAATCGATGCTGTCGGAGATGATTCCGGCCAAGCGCCGCGGGCGTTACATCGCGTTGATGGACGGGTTCTGGCCCCTGGGGTTTGTTGCCGCCGGGGTGCTGTCGTACTTCCTGCTGCCGTTGATTGGCTGGCGCGATATCTTCCTGGTGCTGGCGATACCGGCGGTGTTTGTGCTGGTGATCCGCTTTTTTATTCCCGAGTCGCCGCGCTGGCTGGAGCAGGCCGGGCGACACGCCGATGCGGACCGGGTGCTGTGCGCCATCGAGGACAAAGTCCGCGCGTCGTTGCAGCGTGTCGACTTGCCCGAGCCGATTGCCTTGCCACGGGTTGCAAGTACGCCGGGCACGTTCTTTTCGGCGTTGCGCGAGATCTGGTCGCCGCTCTATCGCCAGCGCACGATGATGATCTGGAGTGTGTGGTTCTTCGCCCTGCTCGGGTTTTACGGGCTCACGTCCTGGCTTAGCGCGTTGCTGCAACAGTCGGGGTTTGCGGTCACGCAGTCGGTGTATTACACGGTGCTGATTTCCCTGGGCGGGATTCCCGGATTCTTGATGGCGGCCTGGCTGGTGGAGCGCTGGGGGCGCAAGCCGGTGTGCATCGTCACCCTGTTGGGCGGCGGGGTGATGGCATTTCTCTACGGGCAGAGCGCGGTGTTTGGCGGCAACGTCAGCCTGCTGATCGGCTCCGGGCTGTTGATGCAGTTTTTCCTGTTCGGCATGTGGGCGGTGCTCTACACCTACACCCCTGAGCTGTACCCGACATCGGCGCGGGCCACCGGCTCCGGGTTTGCTTCGGCGATCGGGCGGGTGGGCTCGTTGCTCGGGCCGTTGGTGACCGGGCTGGTGTTCCCGATCACCGGACAGGGCGGGGTGTTCGCCCTGGGTGCACTGTGCTTCGCGATTGCCGCGGCGGTGGTCTGGCTGTTCGGCACGGAAACCCGCGGCAAAACCCTCGAGGAGTTGAGCGAAGCCACGGTGTAGCCGCTGCCGGCAGGCTGCGCTGGCCACACCAGACACCGCCCACTCACCTGACACCTCTGGGCGATCTCCCGGGCCCGCGCAGCCTCGCGGGCTCGGCAGCGGCGACAGACTTACGGTTTGACCAGGCGCGCGTCGAGGCTGTTCTGGGCCAGGCGTTTGGCTTGGTCCTGGGTCATGCCGAGGTGGGTGTGCAGGGCGTGGAAGTTTTCGGTGACGTAGCCGCCGAAGTAGGCCGGGTCGTCCGAGTTCACCGTGACCTTCACCCCACGCTCGAGCATGTCGAGGATGTTGTGCTGGGACATGTGGTCGAACACGCAGAGCTTGGTGTTGGACAGCGGGCACACGGTCAGCGGGATCTGCTCGTCGATGATCCGCTGCATCAAACGCTCGTCTTCGATGGCGCGCACGCCATGGTCGATGCGCTGGATTTTCAGCAGGTCGATGGCTTCCCAGATGTATTCGGGTGGCCCTTCTTCGCCGGCGTGGGCCACGGTCAGAAAGCCTTCGTGACGCGCTCGGTCGAACACGCGCTGGAACTTGCTCGGCGGGTGACCCATTTCCGAACTGTCCAGGCCCACGGCGACAAAGGCGTCACGGAACGGCAGCGCCTGGTCCAGGGTTTTCTGCGCTTCGTCTTCGCTCAAATGGCGCAGGAAGCTCAGGATCAGGCCGCTGGTGATACCCAGTTGCTGTTCACCATCTTTCAACGCAGCGGCGATGCCGTTGAGCACCACTTCAAACGGCACGCCACGGTCGGTGTGGGTCTGCGGGTCGAAGAAGGGCTCGGTGTGAATCACGTTCTGTGCCTTGCAGCGCAGCAGGTAGGCCCAGGTCAGGTCGTAGAAATCCTGGGAGGTGCGCAGCACGTCCGCGCCCTGGTAATACAGGTCGAGAAACTCTTGCAGGTTGTTGAAGGCGTAGGCCTTGCGCAAGGTTTCGACGTCGCTCCACGGCAGGGCGATCTTGTTGCGTTCGGCCAGGGCGAACAGCAGCTCGGGCTCCAGCGAACCTTCAAGGTGCAAATGCAGCTCGGCCTTGGGCAGGGCGTTTAGCCAGTCGTACATGGTTCAGTCTCATCAGGTGCAGTCGGGTGCTGCGAAAAGCTCGCCATTCTACAGGCGCCCGCTGAAATATTCGGTAAAACCTGACCAAGCGGTTGCTCAGGCGTCTTCCAGCTCACGCCGGTAAGCATAGGTGTCGGCAAAGCGCGAGAGCAGGAATTCGGCGCAACTGGTGGCCGGGTATTTTGCTGGCTGTTCGGCGCTCTGGCAGCCGGGCAGGCACTCGATGCGGGTGTCGGGATGGGGCTCGGCGAAGAACGGCATCGAATAGCGATCGACTCCCAGCGGGCTGATGACCCGGTGCGGCGTCGACAGGTAACGGTCGTTGCTCCAGCGCGCCATCATGTCCCCCAGGTTGACCACGAACGTGCCCTCGATCGGCGGTGCATCGATCCACTGGCCCCGGACATTGCGCACTTGCAGGCCACCGGCGGTGTCCTGGTAGAGCAGGGTGATGCAACCGTAGTCGGTGTGTGCGCCGGCGCCTTGCTGCTCCTCGGAGCTGGCGGTGTGACGCGGCGGGTAGTGGATCATCCGCAGCACACTCACCGGCTGTTCGAAGCGGCTGTCGAAGAAGTCGCGGTCGATGCCCAGGGCCAGGGTCATGGCCCGCAGCAGGGTCTGGGCCAGGGCCTGCATGTCCTGGTAGTGGCGTTCCATCAGGGTTTCCCAACCAGGCAGGTCCGGGTGACGGTTGGGCCCGCGCAGGGGTTTGTCCGCCAATACCTCCGGGTGATCGGCCGGCAGGTGCAGGCCCATGTCGAAGGTTTCCTTCAAGTCGCTGGGTTTGCTCGGGTCCAGTTGCTCGGTGGCGATGGCGCCGTAGCCGCGGTGATGGCGGGTCTGGGTGATGTCGATCTTGAGCTTTTCGGCGGTGGGCAAGGCGAAGAATTGCCGGGCGCTGTCCAGCAGGTGTTCGATGCGCTGGGCGCTGATCGGGTGGCCCTTGATGTAGAAGAAGCCCCACTCGCGGCAGGCCTGGTCGATCTGTTGCGCAACGCTGTGCCAGCCTTGGGGATGATCCTGGTAGAGCGGGCTGATATCGATGACGGGCAGTTGGTTCATAAGAGGATCTTCTCCTTGTTGTTCGCGATAACTGTAGCCGCTGCCGAGGCTGCGCTGGCCCTCCCGTACGCCTGCACTGTCGGGAACATCCGCAGTGCCTTGAGGTGAGGCCAGCGTCCAAACGCTGCAAGAGCCTGCGGCAGCGGCTACAGGTTCAGAGGGGTTATTTCGGGATATCGGCTTTCATGCCTTCGACGTAGTAGTTCATCGAGGCCAGTTCGGCGTTGCTGGCGCTGACGCCAGGGCCCAGTTTTTCGACGCCGGCCTGGTCCTTGATCGGGCCGGTGAAGGGGTGGAAGGCGCCGCTCTTGATGTCGGCGATGATCTGTTCGGCTTCGGTTTTGACCGGGGCCGGCACCAGGTCGCTGATGGGCAGTTCAACCGTGCCTTCCTTCAGGCCGCCCCAGTAGTCCTGCGGTTTCCAGCTGTGGTCGAGCACGCCCTGGGTGGCCTGGATGTAATGCGGGCCCCAGTTGTTGACGATGGAGGTCAGCACGGCCTTGGGCCCGAAGTGCGCCATGTCCGAGGCATAACCCACGGCGTACACACCACGACGTTCGGCGGCCTGGATCGGTGCCGGGCTGTCGGTGTGTTGGAAGATCACGTCGGCGCCCTGGTCGATCAGGGCATTGGCGGCGTCGGCTTCCTTGCCCGGGTCGAACCAGGAGTTGACCCACACCACCTTGATCTCGGTACCCGGGTTGTATTTGTTCAGGGCCAACTGGATGGCGTTGATGTCGCGAATCACCTCCGGAATCGGGAAGGAGGCGACGTAGCCAATCTTCTTGGTCTTGGTCATCTTCGCCGCCAGGAAGCCACCGACGTAGCGCCCCTCATAGGTGCGCGCCAGGTAGGTGCCCAGGTTCTTGTCCTGCTTGTAGCCGGTGGCGTGTTCGAAGGTGACCTTGGGGAACTGCTTGGCAACCTTCAGCGTCGGGTTCATATAGCCGAAGGACGTAGTGAAGATCAGGTCGTACTTGTCCTTGGCCATATTGCGGATCACCCGCTCGGCATCAGCGCCCTCGGCGACGTTTTCCACGTAGTTGGTCTTGATCTGGTCGCCGAACTTTTCCACCAACGCCTTGCGGCCCTGTTCATGCTGATAGGTCCAGCCGTGGTCGCCGATCGGGCCGATGTAGACGAATCCGACTTTCAACGGATCGGCCGCGCTGGCACTCAGGCCGGTACTCAGGCCGATGGCCGCGGTCAGGGCGCACAGCAGCTTTTTCAACGGACGTTTATGCATGAATTCGAACTCCATTTTGTTGTGGGGAGGGCTGGGCTTTCAGGCTCTGACAGCCCAATGCAAATAGCTGACCAACAAGACAACAAAACGCCCGGGGCAGGTTTTACCTGGGCTGAAGGCCCTGGCACGGCGGTTCGGCGGGTGGAAGATGAGGGGCGTGAAGGTGGCCCGAACAGCCCCGGGAGCCAACCCGGTGCGCTGGCCGCCCGGCATGCCAACCCCTGGTGCACTAAGGTGTAACGAAACGTTAGTGACTCGCAGCAGTCTGTAGCTCATCTCCTGTCTTTGTTTCGAATTGTGTAAAGGACTGCAATGCTCACGTCACTCAAGCAAGAAACCTTCCTGTTGCTGGCGCTGGTCGCCGCGCTGGTGGCCTATCCCCTGGAGCATGTATTGCTCAACAGTGGCCAGGGCGTGGCGCTGGGGTCCGGGTTGGTGCTGATCGGCTTTATCGTCGCCGCCTCGATGCGCGTGGCGCACCATGCCGAGCTGCTGGCGGAAAAAGTCGGCGACCCCTATGGCACCATGATCCTGACCCTGGCTGCGGTGCTGGTGGAAGTGGTGATCCTGGCGATCATGATGAGCAACGAGGCCTCGCCGACCCTGGTGCGCGACACCATCTACTCGGCGGTGATGCTCGACATCAACGGCATTCTCGGCCTGGCCGCGCTGATGGGCGGGATCAAGCACGGCGAGCAGTCGTACAACGATGATTCGGCGCGCACCTACAGCGTGATGATCCTCACCGCCATGGGCGTGTCGATGGTGGTGCCGGAGTTCATTCCCGAGTCTGACTGGAAGGTCTACTCGGCCTTCACCATCGGCGCGATGGTGGTGCTCTACACGTTGTTCCTGCGGATGCAGGTCGGGCCCCACAGTTACTTCTTCAGCTACAGCTACCCGCAGAAGCGCCGGGCCAAGGACCCGTCCGAGCAGGCGCCGGCGATCAACCTCGGGCTGAGCATCGGCATCCTGGTCTTTGGTGTGGTGGTGATCGGCGCGTTGGCCGAGGTGATGTCCAAGCCTCTCGACCTGGGGCTGGAAGGCACGGGGGCGCCGCCGGTGATCACGGCGATCCTGGTGGCGGCGATTTCCGCTGCGCCGGAGATCCTCACCGCATTGCGCGCCGCGTTGGCCAACCGCATGCAGTCGGTGGTCAACATCGCCCTGGGAGCCTCGCTGTCGACGGTGATCCTCACGGTGCCGGTGATGGAAGCCATGGCGCTGTACACCGGCCAGCCGTTCCAGATGGCCATGACCCCGGTGCAGACCGTGATGATTTTCATCACCCTGATCGTCAGCGCGATCAACCTCAATGACGGTGAAACCAATGCCATCGAAGGCATGACTCACTTCGTGCTGTTTGCCACTTTCATCATGTTGTCGCTGCTGGGGCTGTAGCCCTTTCGCCGACCCGCCGCTTGCAGCGGGTCGACGAAAGCCGGCGATCAGCTGCCGGCAATCAACTGCCGGGCCGCCTGGCTGTGATCGGCGATCAGGCCTTTCAGGTCGAGGCCCTCGACCTGGCCATCGACCACCCGCCACTGACCGCCGACCATTACCCGATCCGCCCGATCAGCGCCGCACAACAGCAGCGCCGACAACGGATCGTGGCTGCCGGAAAAGCGCAGTTCATCGAGCTTGAACAGGGCCAGGTCAGCCTGTTTGCCCACCGCCAGTTCCCCGATATCACTGCGCCCAAGCAGTTGCGCCGAGCCACGGGTAGCCCAGCCCAGGACCAATTCGGGGGTGATCTTCTCGGCGCCATAACGCAAGCGTTGCAGGTACAGGGCCTGGCGGGTTTCGAGGATCATGTTCGAGGCGTCGTTGGACGCCGAGCCATCCACCCCCAGGCCCACGGGGGCGCCGGCGGCGATCAGGTCCAGGGTTGGGGCGATGCCCGAAGCCAGGCGCATGTTGGAACTCGGGCAATGGCAGATGCCGGTACCGGCGGCCCCGAGGCGGGCGATTTCATCGGGGTTGAAATGGATGCCATGGGCCAGCCAGGTGCGGGGGCCGAGCCAGCCGACGCTGTCCAGGTAGTCCACGGTACGCAGGCCGAAGCGTTGCAGGCAGAAGTCTTCTTCATCCAGGGTTTCCGCCAGGTGCGTGTGCAGGCGCACATCCAACTGTTCAGCCAATTTGGCGCTGGCGCTCATGATTTCCGGCGTCACCGAGAACGGCGAGCAGGGCGCGAGGGCGATCTGCACCTGCGCCCCGGCTCCGCGCTCGTGGTACTGCGCGATCAGGCGCTGGCTGTCATCGAGAATCACCTGCCCCTGTTGCACCGTCTGCTGTGGCGGCAGGCCACCATCGGCTTCGCCCAGGCTCATGGAGCCGCGTGTCAGCATGGCGCGCATGCCCAACTCACGGACGCTTTCGACCTGCACGTCGATGGCGTTTTCCAGACCCTCGGGAAACAGGTAATGGTGGTCCGCCGCCGTCGTGCAGCCCGACAGCAGCAGCTCGGCCAGGGCGACCTTGGTGGCCAGGGCCAGCTTCTGCGGAGTCAGTCGGGCCCAGACCGGGTACAGGGTTTTCAACCAGGGAAACAACGGCTGGTTGACCACCGGCGCCCAGGCGCGGGTCAGGGTTTGATAGAAGTGATGGTGGGTGTTGATCAGCCCGGGCAGCAGCACATGCTCGCGGGCGTCGAAGACCTGCGCGCAGGGCACGGACGGTTGCTGTCCGGCGCCGAGCACTTCGACGATCAGGCCGTCTTGCAGCACCAGGCCGCCACGGGCGTCGAGGGCATTGCCGGTGAAAATGGCGAGGGGGTTTTTTAACCAGGTACGGGTCGCAGGCATGGTGGCCGGCTCCTCTGAAAGTGGGTTCAGGTTAGCCAGCTCAGTGTTTTCCTGTCTGCTGATCCAGGTTCGTCGCGGGGACGAGGTGCGCAGTCTAGCGAAAGATCGGGCGCTCGACAAAACTTCTCGGCGGCGCCTTGCAGCCGCAGCCAGGGGCCACGGCTACAGCGGCTCTCGGCTTACCAGGGAATGGTTTCGCCCTTGTAGTTCACGAAGTGGTGCCCACCCTTGCCGGTGTAGGCATTGACCTGGGCGATCAGGCCTCGGGTGCTGGTTTCCACGTCGATGTCGGCGCCTTCGCCGCCCATATCGGTTTTCACCCAACCCGGGTGCAACGACAGCACGGTGAGCTTCTGCGAGCCAAGCTGGCTGACGAAACTGTTGGTCATGGAATTGAGCGCCGCCTTGCTCGCCTTGTACAACGCCAGGTCCGGCGCGTCGGGCATGGTCACGCTGCCCAGTACCGAACTCATGAACGCCAGTACGCCGCTGCCATCGCGAATCTGCCCGGCAAAGCGCTGGGCGAGGTTGATCGGGGCCACGGCATTGGTGAAGAACAATTGGCCGACTTCGGCCAGGGTCGCCTTGCCCGGCGTCTGGTCATCCGGGCCCTTGACCCCGGCGTTGACGAACAGCAGGTCGAACACCTGGTCCTTGAGCTTCTGGTTCAGGGCGATCACGGCCTGCTGGTCATCCATGTCCAACTGTTCGATGCGCACCGCGCCCAGCGCCTGCAAGGCCTCAGCCTTGTTCGGGTTGCGCACGGTGGCGGTGACCTGCCAGCCATCTTCCAGCAGGCGCTGGACCAGGCCCAGGCCGAGGCCGCGGGAGGCGCCGATGATCAGGGCGTGTTTAGGCGTAGACATGAGTGGCTTCCTTGATAAATGAATGTCACGGATTCAATGGACAGCTTTGCCCGAGCCTTTGTTGCAGCTCCTGGCGCAGCTCGCCCAGTTCATTGATGCGGGTTTCGATCAGGGTCAGTTTGTCTCGCAGCAGTTGGCTGACGGCGCTGTCGGGGTCGGCCGCTTGCCACAGTGCGCCGACGCTGCTGCCGATCTCGCCCAAGCTAAAGCCCAGGCGCTGGGCGGTCTTGATGTAGAGCACCAGTTGCACCATTTCCGCCGGGTAGTGCCGGTAACCGTTGGCGCTACGTTGTGCGGCGATCAGCCCGCGTTCTTCATAGAAACGCAGGGTGTCGCGGCTGACGTCGCAGGCCTGGGCGAGTTCGCCGATGCGCATGGGGATCGCTCAAGAGGGCTTGACCCTGGAGCATACTCCAGGCTTTAGCCTGCGCGCTCCTTGAATATTCGGAGCGAGTTTTATGTGGACTGCACAGCATTACCGGACACTGGTCCGCGCCAGCGGTTGGTACGACCTGCTGGTGACCGTGGCGTTTGTCACCCCCTGGAGTTTCCTGGCCCTGCACGGGCTGCTGCAAGGGCTGGCCCAGAGCTTGAACCTGCCCGGTGAATTACCGGCGTTCGAACCCGCTCATCTGTTGATGGCCAACCTGATGGGTTCGATTGTCTGCGTGTGGTCAGTGCTGCGTATCCGCGATCCGCAGCAAGCGTTCGGCCGTTATGACGCGGTGGGGCGCATCCTGTTCGCCACCTGGCAGATCTACGCCATCGCCCACGGCGCCACGGCGCTGTTGTGGGGCATCGTGTTTTTCGAACTGGCCTGGTGCATCGCGCAACTGCTGCCGGTGCAATCTAGCGAGGGAACGGGCTTCCGCTCGCCTGCGCAGCAGGCGTAAACCCTGAACCCCCAGGCTCCTGAGCTGAACGCCGGGCCCGGCTTCAATGCCCCGCCTGCCACGGCTGCCCCAGTGACACCGGGGCATACAGCCGGGTGCGCAATGCATCCCGCGACAACAGCACCAGGACCACGATGGTCGCCACATACGGCAGCATCGCCAGCAGGTTCGACGGGATCGCCAGCCCCAGCCCCTGGGCCACCAGGTGCAGGATGCTGGCGAGACCGAACAGGTAGGCGCCGAGTAGCAGGCGCCACACCCGCCAACTGGCGAACACCACCAGGGCCAGGGCGATCCAGCCACGCCCGGCGCTCATGTTCTCGGCCCACATCGGTGTATAGGCCAACGACAGATAGGCCCCGGCCAGCCCGGCCATGGCCCCGCCAAACAGCACCGCCAGGGTACGCACCCACAGCACCGGCAGGCCCATGGCACTGGCGGCATCGGGGTTTTCGCCCACCGCCTGGATGATCAGACCGATCCGGCTTTTGAGAATGACCCAGGCCACCAGGGCAAACAGGGCGAATGACAGGTAGACCAACAGGTCCTGGGCGAACAGCATGCGCCCGATCAACGGGATCTCGCTGAGCAGCGGGATCGCCAGGGGCTCGAAACCGGCCAGGGGCTTGCCGACCCAGGCCGCGCCGACAAAGCTCGACAGGCCCACGCCAAAGATGGTCAGGGCCAGGCCGGTGGCCACCTGGTTGGCATTGAACACCAGCGCCACCAGGGCAAACAGCGCCGACAGCAGCATCCCGGCGAGCATCGCCAGCAGCACCCCGAGCCACAGGTTGCCGCTGCTCAGGGCGACGATAAAACCGATCACCGCGCCGAACAGCATCATGCCTTCCTGGCCCAGGTTGAGGACGCCGCTTTTCTCGCAGATCAGTTCGCCCAGGGCCACCAGCAGCAACGGCGTGCCGCAACGGACCATGGCGTAGAAAATATTGCTCAGCAGATCGATATCCATCACAGGGCTCCTGCGTGCACGGAAGAGGTGGCGGCGCGGCGGGCCCAGCGCAGGTTCAGGCGTGGCCGATAGAGAATCAGCACATCACTGGCCAGCAGAAAGAACAGCATCATGCCCTGGAACAATTGGGTGATGGCCTGGGGCAGGTTGAGGCTCATTTGCGCGCTTTCGCCGCCGATGTACAGCAGGGCCATCAGCAGGCTGGAGAACAGAATGCCGATCGGGTTCAAGCGCCCGAGAAAGGCCACGGTGATCGCCGCATAGCCGTAACCCGGGGATACCTGCGGCACCAGTTGGCCGATCGGCCCGGTGACCTCGCAGACCCCGGCCAGCCCCGCAAGCCCGCCGCTGATCAACAGCGCGAGCCAGATCAGGCGCTTCTCGCGAAAGCCGACAAAGCCGGCAGCGCGCGGGTCCAGGCCGAGCACCTTGATCTGAAATCCGACAAAGCTCTTTTGCAGCAGCACCCAGACCGCCACCAGGGCCAGCAGGGCGAAATACACCCCGGCGTGGACCCGGCCATCGTCGAGCAGCAGCGGCAGGCGGCTGGCGTCGCCGAACATCGCCGATTGCGGGAAGTTGAACCCTTCCGGGTCCTTGAGCGGGCCGTGGACGAAGTACAGCAAAAGGTTGAGGGCGATGTAGTTGAGCATGATGCTGGTGAGGATTTCATTGGCGTTGAAGCGCGTGCGCAGCCAGGCCGTGAGCCCGGCCCAGGCGGCGCCGGCCAGGGTCCCGGTGAGCAGGATCAGCACCAGCGCCCAGCGGCTTTGCATATCGATGATGTTCACCGCCAGGGCACTGCCGGCCAGGGCGCCGAGCAGCAGTTGGCCTTCGGCGCCGATGTTCCAGATCCGCGCCCGGTAGGCCACGGCCAGGCCCAGGGCGCAGAGCAGAATCGGCAAGGCCTTGACCAGCAATTCCGAGACGCCGTAGAGGTCGCTGATGGGGGCGATCAACAGCGTGTGCAGGGTCAGCAGCGGGTCATGGCCCAGGGCAATAAATAGCAGCGAGCCGCAGCTCAGGGTCAAGGCCGCCGCCAGCAGCGGCGAGCACCAGAGCATCAGGCGCGATTGCTGGCCACGGGGTTCGAGAGAAAGCAGCATGGGAAACTCCGTCAAAGCGCCGGGGCGGTTGGGTGGCAGGGTGCGTCGAACTGGCCGGCCATCCAGCCGCCCACTTCCACCAAGGTGGTGTCGCCGGTGGCTTTGAGCGCCGACAGGCGGCCGCTGCACAGGGCGCCGAGGCGGTCGCTGATCTGGAACAGTTCATCGAGGTCTTCGGAGATCACCAGGATCGCCGCCCCCGCATCGCGCAGGGCAATCAGCGCGCGGTGGATGGTGGCGGCGGCGCCGACGTCGACGCCCCAGGTCGGGTGCGCGGCAATCAGCAGCCGGGGTTGCTGGAGAATTTCCCGGCCCAGGATGAATTTCTGCAGATTGCCCCCCGACAGGCTGCGCGCCGGGGTCTGGGCGTCGGGTGTTTTGACCCCGAAACGCTGGATGATCTGCTGGGCCAGGGCTTGCACCTTGTCGCGCTGGATCAGGCCATGGCTGACCAGGCCTTGCTGGAAGGCGGTCAGCAGGGCGTTGTCCGCCAGGCTCAATTCCGGCACCGCACCATGGCCCAGGCGCTCGGCGGGGACGAATGCCAGGCCCAGGGCGCGGCGCGCATCGGGCCGCAAGTGGGCCACGGCGTGCTCGGCAAAGCAGATGCGCTGGCTGTCCGCGCGGGGCAATGTCTGTTCGCCGCTGAGCAACGCTAGCAGTTCGTCCTGGCCATTGCCCGCGACCCCGGCAATGCCGACGATTTCACCGCTGCGCACCTCCAGGTCCAGGCCTTGCAACGAGCAGCCGAACGGGTCGGGGTTGTGCCACGCAAGGTTCTGCACCCGCAGGAAGGCCGGGCCACCGCTGACTTTCGGGTAGTGGGCGAGCAATCCCGCGGCCTCGCCGACCATCAACTGCGCCAGTTTCTGGTCCGAGCAGTCGGCCGGCACGCAATGCCCGGCCACCCGTCCGCCGCGCAGCACCGTGGCGCTGTGGCACAGGGCACGGACCTCGCCGAGTTTGTGGCTGATAAACAAAATGCTGCAGCCTTCGCTGGCCAGGCGGCGCAAGGTCACGAACAACTCGTCGGCCTCCTGCGGGGTCAGGACCGAGGTCGGCTCGTCGAGAATCAATAGGCGGATGTCCTGCATCAGGCAACGAATGATCTCCACCCGCTGACGTTCACCCATCGACAGGCTGTGCACCAGACGGTCCGGTTCCAGGGCCATGCCATAGCGCTGCGAGACTTCGCGGATCTTCGGTTCCAGCGCTTTCGGCGTACCCGCCTTGGCACCCATGGCCAGGGCAATGTTCTGCGCCACGCTGAGGGTTTCGAACAGCGAGAAATGCTGGAACACCATGCCGATCCCCAGGCTCCGTGCCTGGGCCGGGTTGCGCATGAGCTGGCGTTGTCCTTGCCACAGCAGTTCTCCGGAGTCGGCCTGGGTCACGCCGTAGATAATCTTCATCAGGGTGCTTTTACCGGCGCCGTTTTCACCCAGCAGGGCGTGGATTTCACCGGGCTGGATGCTCAGGTCGATGGCGTCGTTGGCCAGGCAACCGGGGTAGCGCTTGCTGATTCGGCGCAGTTGCAGGCGAGGCGTTGGATCAGGGACGGGCACGGGGTTTGGCATGACGGACTCGGGTCGCTTGGCGTTATGCCTGTGGATAAAGCAATTTCCTGGCCAGTGAGTCAGGAAACCGCCAAAAAGCGCAGCGGGCTGCGGCTGCGTGCACCTTGGGGGGATTTATTGCAGGCCGCGGCGGCACCACTTCGGGGCAAGTGGCTGAAAAAAGCGGCGAGGTGCGAAAATTTTCCTGATCAAAAAACAGTCAGGCGTCTGCGAGCCAGGAAGGATATGGAGTTGGCGCAGCGTTGCACGGGTTATCCACAGCTTGCTCCACAGTATTTGTGTGCAAGCGCTGCGCGCGGGCATAAGCGTCGAGGGGCTTTGTTCCAAAGGCGATAAACCGGCCTAAGCCGCTGTTTTGCTGTGGAAAAAAGCGTATCAGTCGCGGATTGGACAAAAACTGAACAACCGCCGCAAAGCCACGTTACAGAAGGGTTACAGCCGGATGTGCCCAGTTTATCCACAGCCGGGTGCACAGCAGATGTGGGCAAGTTCGGAGCGGCGCAAAAGGTTGTGCACAGGTGGGCGAGGCGGTGCCGGGCCGTCTTGGTGCAATCAGCGCTGCAAGAGGATGCGTCCGCGGCTCAAATCCGCCAGTTGGTTTTGCAGGGTGTCGAGTTGCGCCTCGCCCAGTGCCAGTTGCAACTCCACGCCATTGGCGGTGAAGTTTTCGGCGACCACCAGATCACCCAGTTCCGCAACCCGCAGCTTGACCAGTGCCAACTCGCTGAACGCGCAGGCGCAGTGCACCGGCACGCGCTTGATCAGCTCGATGCGTTCGGCGCCTTGCAGGCACTTGTTGGCGCCCCCGCCGTAGGCCCGGGCCAGGCCGCCGGTGCCGAGCTGGATACCGCCGTACCAGCGGATCACCAGCACCGCCACCTGATCACAATCCTGAGCCTCGATGGCCGCCAGGATCGGCCGCCCCGCGGTGCCGCCGGGTTCGCCGTCGTCACTGCTGCGGTACTGGTCGGCCAGCTTCCAGGCCCAGCAATTATGGGAGGCATTGAGGTCGCTGTGTTGCTCGATAAAGGCCTGGGCCTGGGCCGCGCTAGTGATAGGCGCGGCGAGGGCGATAAAGCGGCTTTTGCGAATCTCTTCGCGGTACTCGCAAAGGCCGGCAAGGGTAAAGGGCATGCGCAGGTTTCTTAGATGACGGGCTTGAGGCCGCAGCCTTTGAGGATGATGCGGATCAGGTTGTTGCCGGCGTCTTCCATGTCTTGCTTGGTCAGCTTGCTGCGTCCGGTGACGCGGCAGATCTGGGTGGCGAAGTCGGCGTAGTGCTGGGTGCTGCCCCACAGCAGGAAAATCAGGTGCACCGGGTCCACCGGGTCCATCTTGCCGGCGTCGATCCAGGCCTGGAACACCGCGGCACGGCCCTGGAACCAGGCGCGATAGTCCTGGCTGAAATATTCGCTCAGGCATTCGCCGCCGCTGATGATTTCCATGGCGAAGATCCGCGAGGCCTGGGGTTGGCGACGCGAGAATTCCATCTTGGCGCGGATGTAGCGGGTCAGGGCTTCGGTGGGATCGTCATCGGCGTTCAGGGCGTTGAAGGTGCTGTCCCACAACTCGATGATGTTGCTCAGCACGGCGATGTACAGGCCAAGCTTGTTGGTGAAGTAGTAATGCAGATTCGCCTTGGGCAGCCCGGCATTCTGGGCAATGGTGTTCATGCTGGTGCCTTTGAAACCATGACGGGCGAACTCGTCTTCGGCGGCCTTGATGATCGCCTCTTCGTTCTTTTGACGAATGCGGCTGGCGGGTTTTCCGGAATGAGCACCGGCGTGGGCAGGGACTTCAAGGGTCATAGGCATTTCCGAGCGGGTATGTGGGTGCAACCAGTGCGTTGATAGCGCACCCACAGGCATCAGACAAGCCTTATGGCCATAAAAGCCTTAAAGCGGTTCCAGGGTATCGCTTTCCAGGGCCGGTTTTGTGTCACGGGCATCGCGGGAGGTTTCCGGCAGCAGCAGGCACATGATCAGCGCAGTCAGGCCGCCGCTGGTGATCGCCGAGTCGAACAGGTTTTGCACCAGCTTGGGCAGCAGGTGCAGCAGGTTGGGCTGCGCGGCGATGCCCAGGCCCACGCCAAACGAGGTGGCGATGATCAGCATGCTGCGCCGGTCCAGCGGCGCCTGGGCCAGGATGCGCACACCAGCGGCGGCCACGCTGCCGAACATCACCAGGGTTGCGCCGCCCAGCACCGGCTTGGGAATCTGCTGCAACACCGCGCCAATCAGCGGGAACAACCCCAGGCAGAACAGCACCAGGCCGATGTACAGGCCGACGTAGCGGCTGGCCACGCCGGTCAACTGGATCACCCCGTTGTTCTGGGCAAAGGTGGTGTTGGGAAAGGCACTGAAGGTGGCGGCGATCATGCAACTGACGCCATCCCCCAGGACCCCGCCCTTGAGCCTGCTTATATAAGAAGGGCCGCTGATGGGCTGGCGGGCGAGCATGCAGTTGGCCGTGAGGTCGCCCACGGTTTCGATGGTGCTGATGAGGTAGATCAGGGCCACCGGCAGAAAGGCGCTCCAGTCGAAATTGAACCCGAACTTGAACGGGATCGGCAGGCTTACCAGCGGCAGGTCGGGCAGGGGCTGGGGCACCAGCTTGCCGCTGAACCAGGCCGCCACGCAGCCCAGGGCCAGGCCGATGATGATGGCTGAAAGGCGGATCCACGGGGTATTGGAGCGGTTGAGCAGGATGATGGTCAGCAGCACGAACAGGCCCATTGCCAGGTTGCCCGGCGCGCCGAAGTCCGCGGCATTGAAGCCACCTCCCAGGTCAGTGATGCCGACCTTGATCAGGCTGATGCCGATCAGGGTGATGACGATGCCGGTCACCAGCGGGGTGATCACCCGGCGCAGCTGGCCGATAAAACGGCTGAGCACGATCTGCACCAGTGCGCCGAAAAAGCACACGCCGAAGATCATCGCCAGGATGTCTTCCGGGCTGCCACCGCGCTGTTTGACCAGAAACCCGGCCGAAAGCACGGCGCCAAGGAAGGCGAAGCTGGTGCCTTGCAGGCAGATCATCCCGGCACCGATGCCGAACGGACGGCGCGCCTGGATAAAGGTCCCGACCCCGGACACCATCAGCGCCATGCTGATCAGGTAGGGCAGGTGGGCCGTCAGGCCCAGGGCCGAGCCGATCACCAGCGGCGGAGTGATGATGCCGACAAAACTCGCCAGCACATGCTGCAACGCGGCAAGTAGGGCCGCCAGGGGTTTGGGGCGATCATCGAGGCCGTAGATCAGATCGTTGGGGGTGGACGATTGTTCTTGCATGGGCGTGGAACTCTGGGCTGACGGTTCAAGGTCTCCATGCCCTGCAAAAAGCTGTCCAGGTGCTCAGGTTATTTTCCCGTATGGCTGCCGGTGCCCAATGGATACGGGTTTTCCGTGGGGGCTAATAATCTTCAGCGAGTGGCCGCCAGGCTCTCGAGAAAGCTTTCAAGCACCAGATGGGGGCGTCGGCCCTTGCGCGTGACCGATGCCAGGCTCAGGTCATAGAAGCGCGAAGCGGGCTTGAGCGCACGCAGCCGCCCCTGTTGCACCCAGAGTTGGGCGTAGTGGTCCGGCAGGTAGCCAATGTAACGCCCGGTGAGAATCAGGAACGCCATGCCTTCGCGGTCCGACGCGCTGGCGGTGCAATTGAGTGCCTGGTAATGGGCCTGGATCTCCCCCGGCAGGCGGAAGGTCGGGGCGATGGCGTCCTGATCGTTGAGGCGCGCATCCTCGAGCTTTTTATCGTCGACATAAAACAGCGGATGGCCGACCGCGCAGTAGAGCAGCGAACGCTCGCTGTACAGCGGCTGGTATTCGAGACCGGACAAGGCGCTGGCCTGGGGCACCACGCCGACGTGCAGGCGGCCGTCGAGTACGCCCTGCTCGACTTCGTTGGGGGCGATCATGCGGATCTGGATTTGCACGTCGGGCCCGCGCTCCTTCAACTGCGCCAGGGCGTGGGTGATACGCATGTGGGGCAGGGTCACCAGGTTATCGGTCAGGCCGATGATCAATTCACCGCGCAGGTGGCGGTGCAGGCCGTTGACTTCGGTGCGGAAACTTTCCAGGGCACTCAACAGTTGCAAGGCCGACTGATAGACCTCGCGGCCCTCTTCGGTCAGCGAGAACCCCGCGCGCCCGCGTTGGCAAAGGCGCAGGCCGAGGCGTTGTTCCAGATCGCTCATCTGCTGGCTGATGGCCGAGCGCCCGATCCCGAGTACGGTCTCTGCCGCAGAGAATCCGCCACATTCGACCACGCTGCGAAAGATCCGCAGCAGGCGGATATCAAAGTCGCTGACTTGGGCCAGCGGATCGGCTCGACGGCTGCTCATAGTTTAGTAAAGGCCTGACTGAAGGTTATAAAAGTTGGATTTCACAGACTTTATAGCCGTGGCAACTTAGCTGCAACAACGCTTTTGGCTTCCTACGCCGCTTATTGCCCCGCGAGGTTTTGCTCATGAACATGCCTGAAAACGCTCCAGCTTCCCTGGCCAGCCAGCTCAAGCTCGATGCTCACTGGATGCCGTACACCGCCAACCGCAACTTCCAGCGCGACCCACGGCTGATCGTTGCTGCAGAAGGCAGCTACCTGATCGACGACAAGGGGCGCAAGGTTTACGACTCCCTGTCCGGTCTGTGGACCTGCGGCGCTGGTCACACGCGCAAGGAAATCCAGGAAGCCGTTTCCAAGCAACTGGGCACCCTCGACTACTCGCCGGGCTTCCAGTACGGCCACCCGCTGTCGTTCCAGTTGGCCGAAAAAATCACCGACCTGACTCCGGGCAACCTGAACCACGTGTTCTTCACCGACTCGGGCTCGGAATGTGCCGATACCGCAGTGAAGATGGTGCGTGCCTACTGGCGCCTGAAAGGCCAGTCGACCAAGACCAAGATGATCGGCCGCGCCCGTGGCTATCACGGGGTGAACATCGCCGGTACCAGCCTCGGTGGGGTCAACGGCAACCGCAAGCTGTTCGGCCAGTCGATGATGGACGTCGACCACCTGCCGCACACCCTGTTAGCCAGCAACGCGTTTTCCCGTGGCATGCCGGAGCAGGGCGGCATCGCCCTGGCCGATGAGCTGCTGAAATTGATCGAACTGCACGACGCCTCGAATATCGCGGCGGTGTTCGTCGAGCCGATGGCCGGTTCCGCCGGTGTCCTGGTGCCGCCACAGGGTTACCTCAAGCGCCTGCGTGAAATCTGCGATCAGCACAGCATCCTGCTGGTGTTCGACGAAGTGATCACCGGCTTCGGTCGTACCGGCTCGATGTTCGGCGCCGACAGCTTCGGCGTGACCCCGGACCTGATGTGCATCGCCAAGCAAGTCACCAACGGCGCGATCCCGATGGGGGCAGTGATTGCCAGCTCCGAGATCTACCAGACCTTCATGAACCAGGCGACGCCCGAGTACGCGGTGGAATTCCCCCACGGCTATACCTATTCGGCTCACCCGGTGGCCTGCGCGGCCGGCCTGGCGGCACTCGATCTGCTGCAGAAGGAAAACCTGGTGCAGAGCGTGGCCGAGGTTGCGCCGCATTTCGAGAATGCCCTGCACGGCATCAAGGGCTCGAAAAACGTGATCGACATTCGCAACTACGGCCTGGCCGGCGCGATCCAGATCGCCCCGCGCGATGGCGATGCGATTGTCCGTCCATTCGAAGCCGGCATGGCCCTGTGGAAGGCCGGGTTCTACGTGCGCTTTGGCGGCGACACCCTGCAGTTCGGCCCAACCTTCAACAGCAAGCCGCAGGACCTGGATCGCCTGTTCGACGCGGTCGGCGAAGTGCTGAACAAGATCGACTGATTCGCCCTTCTATATAGAACACTGATCAGGCGCGCAGCGATGGGCGCCTGTGGACAACTTTCAGGAGCCCTGCATGAGCCTTATCCAGCATTTGATCAACGGCGAACTGGTGACCGACAACGGTCGCAGCGCTGATGTCTTCAACCCGTCCACCGGCCAAGTGATCCACCAGGTGCCGCTGGCCAGCCGTGAAACCATGCAAGTCGCCATCGACTCGGCCAAGGCTGCGTTTCCGGCCTGGCGCAACACGCCACCGGCCAAACGCGCTCAGGTGATGTTCCGTTTCAAGCAACTGCTGGAGCAGAACGAGGCGCGGATCTCGCAACTGATCAGCGAAGAGCACGGCAAGACCCTGGAAGACGCTGCCGGTGAACTGAAGCGCGGTATCGAGAACGTCGAGTACGCGTGCTCGGCTCCGGAAATTCTCAAGGGCGAGTACAGCCGCAACGTCGGCCCGAACATCGATGCCTGGTCCGACTTCCAGCCTCTGGGCGTGGTGGCCGGTATCACCCCGTTCAACTTCCCAGCCATGGTGCCGCTGTGGATGTACCCGCTGGCGATCGTCTGCGGCAACTGCTTCATCCTCAAACCCTCGGAACGTGATCCAAGCTCGACGCTGCTGATCGCCCAGCTGCTGCTGGAAGCCGGCTTGCCTAAAGGTGTGCTGAGTGTGGTGCACGGCGACAAGGGTGCAGTGGATGCGCTGATCGAGGCGCCGGAAGTCAAAGCGTTGAGCTTCGTGGGTTCGACGCCGATTGCCGAGTACATCTATTCCGAAGCCACCAAGCGCGGCAAACGCGTTCAGGCGCTGGGTGGGGCAAAGAACCATGCGGTGCTGATGCCGGATGCCGACCTGGATAACGCAGTAAGTGCGCTGATGGGCGCGGCCTATGGCTCCTGCGGCGAGCGCTGCATGGCGATCTCCGTGGCCGTGTGTGTCGGCGACCAGGTGGCGGACGCCCTGATTACCAAGCTGGTGCCGCAGATCAAGGCGCTGAAAATCGGTGCCGGCACTTCGTGTGGCCTGGACATGGGGCCGCTGGTCTCCGCCCAGGCGCGGGACAAGGTCAGTGGCTATATAGAAGACGGCGTATCGTCGGGCGCCAAACTGGTGGTCGATGGTCGTGGCCTGAGTGTGGCGGGTAACGAAGACGGGTTCTTCCTGGGTGGCTGCCTGTTTGATCGGGTAACCCCGCAGATGCGCATCTATAAAGAAGAGATCTTCGGCCCGGTGCTGTGCGTGGTCCGGGTCAACAGCCTGGAAGACGCCATGCAACTGATCAACGATCACGAGTATGGCAACGGCACGTGCATCTTCACCCGCGACGGTGAAGCGGCGCGCCTGTTCTGCGATGAGATTGAAGTGGGCATGGTGGGTGTCAACGTGCCGCTGCCGGTGCCGGTGGCTTACCACAGCTTTGGCGGCTGGAAGCGTTCGCTGTTCGGTGACCTGCATGCCTATGGCCCGGATGGTGTGCGCTTCTATACCCGTCGCAAGGCCATTACCCAGCGCTGGCCGCAACGCGCGAGCCACGAAGCCTCGCAATTCGCCTTCCCTAGCTTGTAGGTAGAAAGGTAAAGGCCGGCCCCACAGGGGCCGGCCTTTGCTTTTAAGGGCTTTTTTGATCGATATGACAGAATTGTGAAATTAGGGGTTGACGGCAGATTCTGGAAGTCTATAATTCGCCCCACTTCCGGCGCAGTCGAAACGGAAAACTCCTTGGTAAACAAAGAGTTACGCGGTTTTCGACAGTGAGCTGCTTCAGGTCATCGAAGCCCAGAAGGAGTTGATAGAGCGGTGTTGTTTGGCTCTATTAACGGTTCGATCTTCTCGGTCGAAAGCGGTGAGAAGAAGGTGTTGACAACAGCGAGTAACGCTGTAGAATTCGCCTCCCGCTAACGAGAGATCGGAAGCGCAAGTGGTTGAAGTTGTTGAAGAAATCTTCGAAAACTTCTGAAAATAATCACTTGACAGC